>CAWGLT010000006.1:0-83362 GCA_963823445.1 uncultured Acidobacteriota bacterium | reverse complement strand
AGCACCGATGCCTGAGAGAAGCTCACCGCTTCGAGGAATCGCGAGAAGTCCGGAATGCTCCGCACCATTCCCTCGGTCTGAACCTCCTCCCGGACGTAGAGGGCGACGTACGCGGCCAGAGTCTCGGCCGGATTCGCCGAATCCCACACCACGGGGAGCATCCCCTGCACCAGCGCGGCGTCGAGGTCGAAGGCGTTCCCGAGTTCGGCGGCCATGAACGGCGGCATGGTCCGCAACAGGGCGCGTCCGGCCAGGAGATCGACTCCGGCCCGCTTGAGCTTTCGCGAGCTCGACCCGGTGAGGATGAACCGCGGGCGGGGCGACGTCTCCACCAGTTGGTGGACGACATCGAGGAGTTTCGGGACCTTCTGGACCTCGTCCACGACCACAATCTCGGCCTCGGGATGAGCCTTCACCAGGTCGGCAAGACGCTCCGGCCGCGCCAGGTACCGGCGCTCGGTCGCCGGATCGAGGAGATCGACCACCACGGCGTCCGGGGCGACCATCCTCAACCAGGTCGACTTCCCGGTCCCGCGCGGTCCGAGAAGGAAGAAGTGATCTTCGGGATCCCGCAGCAATCGCGGCACAGTCGCCATTTTAGCCTCATTTCCGGCGATTCTATTGCCAGAAATCACGATACCACATCCTCATCTCAGCCGTCCCGGAACGCGATGGGAGCGGTGCCAGGCGTTCTTGCGTTCCCGGAGCGCGATGGGAGCGGAGCCAGGCGTTCTTGCGTTCCCGGAGCGCGATGGGAGCGGAGCCAGGCGTTCTTGCGTTCCCGGAGCGCGATGGGAGCGGTGCCAGGCACGCCCTTGCGGAGGCAAGGACGGTGCCAGGCACCGATTCCGCGTGCTCGGAGCGTGGTCGCCTGCCTGAACGGCTTCCCCCCGCGTGACCTCGAGGCGACTCGTCGCTTTGACGGCTTCGGCCCGCGTGTCCGGATTGGCGCGTCCGACGCGCCACCGCAATTCGTCCGACGAATTGCCGTTCGACGAATTGCACCGTCAACCACTCGATCTGCTTCCGTACCCATGGCACCTTAATACGTGTTACACTTATTTACGTGAGGTGCCCTTGGAACGACGAAACATCACCCTTTCGCTGCCCGAAGATCTGCTGATCAGCGCGCGCCATCTCGCGGTGGACCGCGGGACCTCCCTTTCCGGAATGCTGGCCGACTTTCTCCGCGAGATGGTCCACGAAGATCGCGAACGTCGCCGTGCCCAGCAACGGATCGAGGAACGGCTCGCAGCCGGTCTCGACCTCGGAACCGGGGGCGCCATCGGCTGGACTCGGGACGAGCTTCATGAGCGTTGAGTTCGTCGACACAAACGTGCTGGTATACGCCCATGACATCAGCGCGAAAGGCAAGCGACAGCGAGCGGCCGATCTCGTCATCAACCTCGGTCGAAAGGGATCGGGGTGCATCAGCGTTCAGGTGTTGATGGAGCTCGCGGTCACTCTCACCCGGAAGATCGACCACCCCATGGCGCCGTCGGATGTCATCGAGATCGTCGACGACCTGTCGACCTGGATCGTTCACCGACCCGAGGCGTCGGACGTGAGCTCGGCGCTCCGGATTGCGGAGCGCCATCGGATCTCGATCTGGGACGCCATGATCGTGCAGGCCGCAGCGTCCGCCGGGGCCGAGGTGCTGTGGACGGAGGACCTCGGCCACGACCAGGTCTACGAAGGCGTTCGGGTCAGAAACCCGTTCCGCGACGACTGACCGTCAAACCGGCGGCTCTGTCGGCGGCTGGCGGCCAACAAAGTCGGAGCCGGGCCCCGGCCCCGCGTGACCTCGACGTGACCCGTCGTTTCGACGACCCCAACACGCGTGTCCGGCTTGGCGCGTCCGACGCGCCACCGCAATTCGTCCGACGAATTGCCACGAATTGCCGTCCTACTTCACTACTTCACCTTCGCCAACCGCATCTTCCACGAGCTGCCGACCCAGTAGCCGCCGAACGGCGGCGCCTTGGGCGTCGCGCCCGGGTTGCCCTGGCGGGTGACCGCGGAGAGCTCGTAGACCCGGGCCAGCCCCTGCGGCTTGAGCTCGGCGTCGGTGATCGCGAGGTGGATCGGCAGCCGCCACGAGATCGGCCGGCCGAAGATGTCGGTCTCGGCCACCCCCCAGTCGCCGCGCACCGCCACCTTCGAGCACCTCGACCTTCTTCTCCGGCTTGCCGGTCCAGTTGGGGTGCGAGCGGAAGAACTCGAGCGCCGCCGCGGCGAGCTCGGAGGTCGAGCCCGGGCCCGCGAACGAGCTCACGTTGCCCGGCCCAGGTCGCCGTCGTCGATGGCCGCCGTCGCCGCCTGCTCGAGATCCTGGACCTCGGCGTCGACCGTCGCCAGCATCGCGTTGACATCGGCGTTGGCCGGGTCGAGCTGCTGGGCGACGACCAGGTACTCCTTGGCCTGCTTCATCTTCCTGACCCTGATCTCGGGGCTGAGGCGGTCCAGATATCCGGTGTCGTTCTTGACCCGGATGACGATGCCCTCGGCCGACGCGACCCGGCTCTTCTCGACGTTCTCGGCGCCGCGATAGAGCTCGTCGAAGCGGTTGCCGACGTTGGTGTCGAGCTTGACGCCCGCCTTGTGGAAGATAGTTCGACACCTCCATCGCCGTCGTGCCGTAGTTCTCGGCGAAGACCGCCAGGATCGGCTGCACCTCGGGCAGCACGTTGTCCTCCACCTCCTGGATCGTCGCCAGCGCCTGCCGCGCCTCGTCCACCGAGCCGCCGTAGAACATCGAGTTGCCGTGGATGAGGTCGAAGCTCGAGCAGTGCTCGACGCACAGCGCGATGAGCTTCTCACCGTCGGCCTGCGGGTTTTGCGCGGCCGCCGGGAGGGCGGCGGCGAGGGTGATGAGGGCGAGAGCGATCAGTGATTTGAGGTGTCGTGGGTTCTTCATGGTTTTCTCCTTCGTTTCTTCATCGCGATGGGAGCGGTGCCAGGCACCTTTTCGTCGGACGAAAAGAGAGCCAGGCACCGGGTCCGCGTGACCTCCAGCCGGTGCGTCACGTCGACGACTCCTGCCCGCCTGCCCGGGTTGGCGCGTCCGACGCGCCACCACGATTCGTCCGACGAATTGTCAGGGGACCGAGATGCAGAGAATGCGGGACCTACCCGTATGCGATCCTCCGGTTTGGTTGTAGAACAGGCACTCCCATCCGGCAGGGTTCGAGGTTTCGACCCAGTCAAGCGCTGGGTTGCCCGGACCGTCAGGCCCCAGTGCCGTTGATCACGCACGACCCAGCGAGAGGTAAGTCGTTGGCGTCGTCACAGTACACCGAGGCTGGGAGCGTGGCTACGATTGTCAGCGTCACCGCCTCCTCCCGCTCATAGAGCTGGCTCTTCGACACGTAGATGCTGCTGGTGGCATCTACATCCGCCGCTGTGATCGTCCCGTCGGCGATCTTGTCGGTAGTGACCGCGTTGTTGCCGAGATTGGTGCTCGACACCGCCCCGGCCCCGATCTTCGCCCCGGTCACCGAGCCGTCCGCCAGATCGGCGGCCGCAATGGTGCCGTCGAGGATCTTGACGCTGGTGACCGCATCGGTTGCCAGGTGGGTCCCGCCGCACCGCGCCGTCGGCGATCTTGGCGCCCGAGACCGAGTCGTCGGCGAGATCCGCGCCGTTGATCGACCGGTTCGCGATGTCCGAAGAGGTCACGCAGTCCGGACAGGGCACCGTCGAACCGTTCCGAGCCAGTCGCCGGAGTCGTCGATGACGGTCATGCCGTTGACGACGACCTCTTCGGTGCGCACCACGTCCGAGGTCAGGTCACCGTCCACGTGACGTCCAACCCCCCGCGCCCGGGTTCCGGAAGGAGAAGCTCTCGTCCGCCGACGATCGCCGGTACATCCCCACTCGTAGAGGATCGTGTCCACCTCGCCGTCCACCGACCCGTCGAGCACGAGGTCCGGCCCGCCGTCGAGGTTCGCCGCTGCGATCCCGGCCCCGTCGTGCGACGACGACGTCCCGACCACGCCGTACTTCTCACCCGACGTGTCCGGGTGCTCGCCCCGGATCGCCGCCGACGCCGTCGGCACCGACTTCGGCGCAGCCGAACCCGCGTCCGCGTCCCGCGCCCGTGCCAGCAACAGCGGCCGTGACAGCGGCCGAGGCTGCGGCAGCAAACAACGTCAGCGACCCGCCTCCGTTCGCCGCGTCCCACCGCCGCAGCACATCCAACGCCGCGCTGCATCTCCTCGGCCGATGGCGCCGCCGGAACGGTGAAATACCGTCCCGCCGACCACTCGCCCGCCTCGATCGACCTGATCGCCCGCGAGCTCACTCACCGCCCGGACGAACCAGACGTAGCGCCCGCCGGGCGCGAAGCACTGGTCGGCGGACGGCGTCCACGACGACGCACCGCCCGGCACCCGGGCGTACAGCACCTCGGTGTCGGCGGTGAGCTC
Source organism: uncultured Acidobacteriota bacterium (assembly GCA_963823445.1). Taxonomy (GTDB): domain Bacteria; phylum Acidobacteriota; class Thermoanaerobaculia; order Thermoanaerobaculales; family Sulfomarinibacteraceae; genus JAHECW01. The sequence continues at coordinate 78,935 of CAWGLT010000006.1, read as the reverse complement.
CGCGCTGTCGCCGGACATCGTCTTCGTGGAAGGCGTAGGCGACGAGTCTCGTTCATGACCGCGTCTCGCCTCCCCGTCCCAGCTGAAAGTCGGGCACGCGTTGTTGACCTGCGCCATGCGGTCGAGCGCTCCCGGCGAGACGCCTTCTGTAGCGCGGCGGTCGTCGAGACCGCGACAAGGATGATGAGCGCCGAGTGCGGTGATCCCGAGAATCGTTGCGTTCTTCATGGCGTTCTCCTTCAGTTTCTGATGCGCGCCTTGTAGCGCCGACGTCTCGTCGGCGATGTTCGTGACCAGTTGCGGGTTGGTTCCATCGCCGACGAGACGTCGGCGCTACAAATCGATCCCGGAAGGCGATGGGAAGGAGTCAACGGTACCTGCGTTCCCTCAGCGCGATGGGAGCGGAGCCAGGCACCGAGTCCGCATGACATTGAGGCGGTGCGTCGCGTCGACAACTCCTGCCCGGGTGTCCGGATTGGCGTGTCCGACGCGCCACCACGATTCGTCCGACGAATCGCCCTGGCACCGAGCCCGCGTGACCTCGAGGCGGTGCGTCGCTTCGACAGCTCCTGCCCGCGTGCCCGGATTGGCGCGTTCGACGCGCCACCGCAATTCGTCCGACGAATTGCAGTGGCTCATGGGACTTCGATGCAACTAGATATAGAGCAAATTCAGCAGAACCGTATGCCGTGTTGTTCCTGTACTCGCACGAATATCCTGCTATTGAGGAAGCGCTAGCCCGATAATTCGGATAGGAACTCATAAGGGTCATCGCCAAACCACTGCGTCCAGTCGAAACAACCGCCGCTGCAGCGGAAGATCGTTGGAGTCGTAACAATAAGCAGTAACGGTATCGGCCGAACCTGGAATCAATGTGCACGTCGTGTAGAGGTCTTATAGACAGACTGATCTTGATCGAGTAGATCACCAGCCGATCGCACTCACGTCCTCCGCGGTGATGGTGCCGTCCGCGATTTTCGAGGTCGTCACCGCTCCGTCGATTGAGCTTTCCGCTGGTCACCGCCGAATCCGCAATGGAGGCTGCTCCTCACCGACAACGCACCGAGATCGTTGGCGGCCGACGCCCGCCGTCCGCGATCGCCACCGAACCCACAGCGCCGTGCCGCGAGGTCTGCCTCGCCCGCCACTGCGTCGTCGCGCGAAGCTTGGTTCGCGATTACCGCACCGTCGGCAAGATCGACAGCCGCAACGGCGCCGTTCGCGATCGTCGCGCTCGTCACCGATCCGTCGGCGAGGCTCCCCGCCCCGATGGCGCCGGGGGCGAGCTTGGCGGCGGTGACCGCCCCGTCGGCGAGCTGGCCGGTGCCGACGGCGCTCGCGTCGATGTCGGCCGTGGAGACGCCTCCGTCCTCGATGGCGTTGCTGCCGACCGACTCGGCAGCGAGATCGGCCATGGTGATGGTGCCGTTGAGGATCTTGGCGCTGGTGACTGCGCCGTCCCCGAGATCCCCCGACCGGATCGTGCCGTCGAGGATCGCCGCGGTGGTCACCGAGCCCGCGGCGAGGTGGTCGCTCAGAACCCCTCCGAACTCGATCTTGGGCGCTCGTCACCGACTCGTCCGCCAGGTCCGCGCTGACGATGGTCCCGTCGGCGATCCTCGAGCTCGTGACCGCGCTGAAGTCGATGTCGTCGGTCCTGACCCCGCCGAACTCGATCTGGTCGCTGCCCACCGCGTCGTCGGCGATGTTGACCCCGTAAACCGCGCCGACGCCGATCTTGGGCCCGGTCACCGCGCCATCTGCGAGATCGGCCGTCGTGATGCTCCCGTCCGCGATGGCGTCGGCCGCGAGGTCCTCGGCGTGGATCGAACCGTCGAAGATGTGATAGCCCGAGACCGCCCCTTCGGCGATGTCGACCTCGGTGACTCCGCGGTCCTCGATGGCGTCGCTGGTCACCGACTCTTCCGCGAGATCCGAGGGATCGATGCAGCCGGGGCAGTCGAGCGCGGTTCCCCGCAGCGTTCCGAACACGTCGAGGGTCATCGTGCCGCCCCCGATATTGCGAACCCAGAACGTCTCATCGTTTGGTCGAGGATCGGTCGAGCCCCCACTCATAGAACGAGGTGTTCGTCCCGCCGTCGAACGACCCGTCGAGGAGCAGGTCCGGTCCGCCCTCGGTGTTGGCGGCCGCGACGCCTGCGCCGTACACCGAGTTGGTGACGCCGACCACGCCGTAGGCCTCGACGTCGTACTCGGGGTTGGCGCCGCGGATCGCGGCCGGTGCGGTCGTGACCGATTTCGGGCTACCCATGTCACCACCCTTCAGCGGCGCCGATCGGACTCTCCGCCCGATGAAGGCGCAGACGGTCGAAGCGAGGGCCTGCGCGTCGCCGCCCTGGGCGACATAGCGTTGGAGCACCTCGAGCGCGCGGGCGACCTCGTCAACCGACGGCGCCGCCGGCACCGTGAAGTAGCGCCCCGCCGACCACTCGCTCGCCGCGACGACCTCGTCGCCGGCGAGCTCGTTCACCGCGCGGACGAACCACACGTAGCGCCCGCCGGGCGCGAAGCACTGGTCCGCCGACGGCGTCCAACTCGTGGCGCTGCCCGCGACGCGGGTGAAGAGCACCTCGGTGTCAGCGGTCAGTTCCACCTGCTTGCGAGGCGTCTTCGGGGAGGAGGTAGGCGACGAGGTCGTAGGCGACGGCGTCGCCGTCCATTCCCCAGCTGAAGGTGGGGCAGCGGGTCTCGACCACCGCGAGGCGGTCGAGCGCGCCGGGCGAGACGCCTTCGGTGGCGAGTGCGGATGGTTGCGATCATGATGAGTGTGAGCGCGATGAGTGCTGTGAAACGATTGTGCGTTCTTCATGGTGTTCTCCTTGGTTTCCTGACACACGATGGGAGCGGTGCCAGGCACCTTTCCGCGGCGAAAAGAGAGCCAGGCACCGACGTACCCGCAACGCTTGGCGTGGTCGGGAGCGCGACGGTTCGCGTGTCCTGATTGGCGCGAGTCCGACGAGAGCCAGGTACCGGTGTATCCAATACGCATGGCGAAGCCGGGATGGTTCCGATCCGCGGGTCCGATTGGCGCGTCCGACGCGCCACCAAAATTCGTCCGACGAATTTTCATGGCACAACCCCCGACCACCCGCCGGTCGTCCCACTCTCGAAACCGTCGGCGAAGAGCGGCGTCTCGACGATCCCCGTTGACCACCTCGAGGTCGAAGCCCGAGACCTCGGCGCCCGAGTGCGCCCACAGGGCATCGTTCGGGGCGGTGATGTGGAGTCCGGCGAGGTGGACCGTCCCGGAGGCGACCTGGACCTGACCCTGGATGAAGGTCTGGTCGCTTCCCGCTCCGGTCAGGTTGACCGACCGGGCGATGGCCACGCTCTCCGTGTAGGTCCCGGCGGCGATGACGATCGGCGCGCAGCCGATGTCGTCGACGGCAGCCTGGATGGTGGGGTGCGGCGCCGACGGCACGTTGCACGTCGCCGCCGCGGCCGGCTGGGCGAACGCCACTGCCGCGACCATCGCAACCAGGATGCCGAGCCGTGCGATCTGCTCTCTCTTGATCATGGAGTGCCTCCTTCGACTGGTCACTCCATGCGCAAGGGTCGTGCCAACCGCAGAAACGCTTGCAAGGCCCTCGCTGGAAGGCACACAAACCTATATTTATCAATGATTTATTTTGAAAACGACAGGCGTGGACGGATCGGAGTCAATTTCTCACTATCGAGAAGGTCCACCGCCTCCATGCACGCAATAGCCAAAAGAAATCATTCAAAAAGAATGATTTCGATGACTTCTCGGAAATGAGAGAGGTTTTCTCGAATGAGAGAAAACCTCTCGTTCGTTTCCTGGGCGCGATGGGAGCGGTGCCAGGCTTTCGTGCGACCCCGGAGCGCGATGGGAGCGGAGCCAGGCACGCAACTTTGTTGGCGGCCAACAAAGTTGGTGCCAGGCACCGGGTCCGCGTAGCCTAGAGGCGATCCGTCGCGTCGACGGCTCCAGCCCGCGTGTCCGCATCGCGTGTCAGCCCCGAGATCGCTCGAGTCCACCGTCCGGTTGGTGGGAGCAAAGCGACCGCCACCACGATTCGTTCGACGAATTGCCCGCGTCTCCGGATTGGCGCGTCCGACGCGCCACCGCAATTCGTCCGACGAATTGCTAGCGAATTGACAACGCCTTCATCCGCCGGTAGAGGGTCGAGACCCCGATCCCCAGCCGTTCCGCCGTGGTGGAGACGTCGCCGGCGCACTCGGCGAGGATGCGCTCGATGTGCGTCTTCTCGGCGCGCTCGACGGCCTCCTTGAGGTCATCGGTCTCGGCGCCGGTTCCGCCCGCAACGATGGCCGGTTGCAGCCGGGAAGTGTCGAGCAACTCGCCGTCCTCGAGAAAGAGGGCGGCGCGGCTCATCTCCTTCTCGAGCTGCCGGACATTGCCCGGCCAGTCATGAGCGACGATTGCGGCAAGGGCTGCCCTTGAGATCCCGGCAGCGTGGACTCCACGCTCGGCGCAGGCGCGACCGAGGAAGTGTGCGGCGAGGTTGGGGATGTCGGCGCGCCGGTGGCGCAGCGGCGGCAGTTCGACGACCCAGTCCGCGATCCGGTGGTAGAGATCGGTGCGGAATCCTCCATCGTCGAGCATGGCCGTCGAGGTCGCGGTTGGTGGCCGAGATCACCCGGACATCCGCCGGACGCGCCTTGTGGCCGCCGATGCGGTAGACCTCGCCCTCCGCGAGGACGCGCAGGATCCGGGCCTGGGTCTCGGGCGCCATGTCGCCGATCTCGTCGAGGAAGAGCGTGCCGCCGTGGGCGGACTCGAACTTGCCGGCGCGGGCGTCGACCCCGGTCGCGACGCCGCGTTCGACCCCGAAGAGCTCGCTCTCGAGCAGGTCGCGGGGCAGCGCAGCGCAGTTGAGGGTCACCAGAGGTTCGTCCGCCCGGTCGGAGGCGGCGTGGAGATAGCGCGCGAGCAGCTCTTTGCCGGTGCCCGACTCGCCGCGGATGAGCACGCTGACCCTGCTCCGGGCGATCCTCGCCGCCTGATCGTAGATCTCTCGCATGGCCGGGACCAGGCTCGGCGGGTCGGGCGGGCGCGGCGGTTCGCGGTGTTGGCCCTTGCTCCGACCTTCCGGATCCTGGCGTGGCCCCGCGGCGCCGACCAACGCCGCGGCGGCGCGGAGAAGCGGCTGAAACGCGTTCGCCAGGGCCGCGCCGGCAAACGCGACCTTGAGCTCGATGCCGTCGCCCGCCGAGACCGTGACCTCGGTGGTGGCGTCGGTGCACTCGCGCTCGCCGGCGAAGACGATGCCGGGGCCACCCGTGGTCGGCAGCAGAATCTCGACCCGTCGGCACGGCAGGGTTCGGAGCAGCGCTGCGCCGACCGCCCGGGCGACCTCGTCGCGGGGCTCGCCTCTGGCGATCCGCTCGATGAGCTCCGGCAGGTGCCCGAGGCTGAAGGCCTCGAGGACGGTGGAACCGATGGTCGATGGCGGATCTTCGATGGCAGTGACGGCGGCCCCGGGAGCGGTCGTCGTTCCTTCGATGGCAATACCCGCCGCGAGATCATCCTCTCCCACCATCTCGATGAGGGCCTCGACGCTGCCGAACTTGATCGGGCGGCCGGGCTCGACGACGGTCCGGCCCGTTGATCTTCGAATCTGCCGACGCGGGTGCCGTTGGACGACCCGAGATCGGTCAGACTGCACGCCCTCGTCACCGACGACAACGGATGCATGTCGCCGGGAAACCGTCGGGTGGCTGACCCTGATCGCACACTCCGAGTTGGAACCGAGGTCGTACTCGCCCTGCTTCCAGCGGAAACCTGAGGGTGCGGTCACCAAGCTGAACGACGAGTCTGAAGCTCATGACTGGACCCATGATAACCGGGATACCGCCGCGTTTACCGGCAGGCGATGGCAGCGGTGGGCTTTCGCGCGTGTCCCGCAGCGCGATGGGAGCGAGTGAGGCGTTCTTGCGTGTCCTGAGGCGCGACGGGAGCGGTGCCAGGCGTCCGGTCAATTCCGGGAGCGCGATGGGAGCGGTGGGATTTCGCGCGTGTCCCGCAGCGCGATGGAAGCGGAGTGAGGCGTTGTTCTTGCGTGTCCTGAGGCGCGATGGGAGCGGAGTGAGGCGCTGTTCTTGCGTGTCCTGAGGCGCGATGGGAGCGGAGCCAGGCACGCAACTTTGTTGGCGGCCAACAAAGTTGGAGCCAGGCACCGAACCCGCGTGACCTTGAGGCATTACATCGCTTCGACAACTCCACCCCGCCTGTCCGGATTGGCGCGTCCGACGCGCCACCTCAATTCGTCCGACGAATTGACTTGGTCATGATGAGCGCGTCGCTGCCGTCGGCGTAGTAGCCCGGCCGCACACCCATGCGCTCGTAGCCGAGTGATTCGTAAAGACCGATGGCCGGCGTGTTGGTCACCCGGACCTCGAGGGTCAGGGTCTCGCCGTCCATCTGCTTCGCGTGCTCTTCGGCGACGAGCATGAGCCTGGTTCCGAAACCGAACCGGCGAAAAGGCGGGAGGGCCGCGACCTTGAGGATGTGCAGATCGAGGTACTGCCAGGCGGTGAAGAGATAGGCTGTGAGTCGACCGCCCGGATCGACCAGCACCCGGTGGAAACGCGCCGGCGCGAAGAGCTCCGAGGCGATGTAGGATTCCGGCCAGGCGTCGTCGAAACACTCGATCTCGGCCGCCGCCAGGGACCGGATGTCGCCCGGTTGGATGGCACGCAGGCTGACGCGCGGGGCGTCGCTCACCGCTTCATCGCCCGGTGGATCGGCGGGCCTTCGACATAGAGCGGTTCCGGCGTCTGCGGTTCGGCGCCCATGGTGGCCAGCACGAGGAGAGCCTCTGCGGCGCTTCTCGCCGGCGCCGCCCGCTCAGCTTTACCGAGATCGAGGGAGTCCGAGGCGATCCACGGTCCGCGGTCGCCGAGCCCCGATATCGGGAGAATCTCGATCTCGGCGAGCGGTTCCGGCCGGCCTTCGCAATCGATCCTGTACGACCGCGCATAGACCTCGCCCCGTCGACCGGGTTGCGCCGACCACACCGCGGCCGTCGGCCGGCACCGAGCCGCCTGAACGAGGAGCGAGTCGAAGGCTACGATCTCGGCGCCGGTGGCTGCCGCCAGCCCCTGGGCGGTGGCGAAGCCCGCGCGGATCCCGGTGAAAGAACCCGGGCCCCGGCTGACGACCACGCGCTCGATCGCCGAAGGTTCGATGCCGGCGTCCTCGACGAGCAGATCGGCCGCCGCCAGGACCAGGGTCGATCTCGGCGAGATTCCCGCCAGCCTGACGAGCGATGCGGTGCCGTCCGAGGAGGTCTGAAGGGCCACCTCGAGCTGCGGCCCGCAGGCGACGATGGCAAGAGTCACTCTCATCTTCTCACTCGGCCGTTCGTGATTCACAATTCACAATTCACAACTCAAATTCATAATTCATAATTCATAATTCATAATTATCCGAGCGTTCTACTCTTCCGGCCGCAAGACCAACCTCGCCTCGGCGGCGGCCTCGACGGCCGCATCGCCGAACGGCAGCCTGAAGACGCCTCCCTCGCGCCAGAGTCGAATCTGGTCGGCGTAGTGCGACGACCACGGCCGGCCCGACTGGCCGAGGGGCATGACCGCCGCCGTCTCGTCCCAGTTTCCGACATCGATCACCAGGCGGAGGGCAGGCATGGCCGCCACCGCGAAGGGATGCCGGTGATCCCAGGTGTTGGCTTCGACGGTGACGCTGTCACCCCCGGCGGGAAACGGTCCGCGATCCCACGATCGCGCGAGGAGGCGACCGGCGACCGGAATCTCGGTCAGCGGGTGTTTGAAGACGATCTGATGCACCTCACCCCACGGTCGGTCGATGTTCATTCTGTCGACGGTTTCGAGGACCCGCCTCATCACCTCGGCGCGGGTTTCGTTGGCTTGGGTGGTGCTGTCGTCCCACCACTCATCGCTCATTCCACCGGCCAGGAGACGCACGAGGGGCTCGGTTTCAAGACCGGCGGGCCTACCGAAACGATCGGATCTCAACCCCGAACCGAGCTCGAGGAGAAGGCGAGAGAATATATGCGGGGCCGACTCGCCCTCTCCCATCCGACCGTCCCAGGCGAGAAGCGCCGCCGCGCTCGGCCCGCCATGGTCGGCGAGATCAGGTCGGATCAACTTGAGGATCGCGATGGCCCGCTCCGAGACCAGGTCCCGCTGCAGGACCACGGTCGAACCGATGTCCCAATCGTCCCGCGCCTCGAGCACCCGCCGAATCCTCCGTACCCGCCACGGCGACGCGAAGTCGCCGGGGAGCCGATCCGCCGTGGGAAAGTCGCCCTCGGCGAAAAGATCGTGGTTTGCGGTGGCCAGGACGCCGCTTTCGGGATCGAGGACCCTGGGATTTCGCCCGTTTGGGAGGAATCCACGCCACCCCCACCTGGAGTCGGCGCCCGGAGCGGGGAGGCGACCCGCGCCACGCCCGCGATCCGGGACCAGACCGACCACCTGGTGGAGAATGTGGCCGCCGGTGTCGGCCGCGACGAGGCTGAGCGAAGGGCCGATCACACCATCCCAGGCGACGGCGGCCTCCCGGGCCGACGCCGCCCGATTGACGTCGAGCATCGCGCGGACGATGCCTTCACCCGACCGGCCGGTCCACGAGAGCGCGAGAGCCTGAGTGCCCGAATCGCGGACGAGCGGGCCGTGCTCCGACATCCTGACCTTGAGGACGACCGGATCTTCCTCCCAGCGGATGGTGATCTCCTCCGTGATCGTTCTCACCCGGCGCCAGACCCCGTCGATGAGCTCGTTCTCACCTTCCTCGTCGAGGGTCAGGACAAAGAGATCCTGATCGTCCATCAACGCCGATGTGAAGCTCCATGCGACGTGCTCGTTGTGGCCCAGCAGCACTCCAGGTGTGCCCGGAAGGGTGGCGCCGGCCGCATGGATCCCCGGTCCGCTCAGGTGGATCATGGAGAACGATCCCGGAAGATGGACGCCGAAATGCGGATCGGTGGCAAGAAGGGCGCGACCGCTCGATGTCTTCTCGGGCGCCAGGGCCCAGCTGTTGGAACCCAACCCCGGTAACGGTGGACGGATGGGTTCGTCCTCGTCGCGGGGTTCGATTCTGAGGGTGCCGGGAGGCATCCACTCCCTGGCTTCGGTCGGAGACCAGCCCCACAATTCGAGGGCGCGATCGCGCCCGAGACGCGTCAATTGGTCCGCTCGCTCGAACTCATCACCCATGGACCGGCTCAGATCGAGCTGCAGGAGCAGCGCCACCGCGAGCGAGTCTTCCGGTGTCCATGGCTCCGAATCGACCCCCAGGAGCCAGATCTCGGGCGAGATCCACCGGCCGAACCTCTCCAGGGCCGCATTCACACCGGCGGAGTACGCCTCGAGGACCGCCCTCGACTCGGCGTTGAGCAATGCGGCCTGGCGGCGCGCCGAGGCGCCCAGTCCCCAGGTCCTCATCTGTCGGTCGCTCCTCAGGGAGCGGGCCCCCATCACTTCGGAGAGCCGACCGGCCGCCAATCTGCGCGCCATTTCCATCTGAAAGAAACGGTCCCGCGCGTGGACATAACCTTGCGCAAACCAGAGAGCTTCCTCGTCGTCGGTCCGAATATGCGGAATGCCGTGCCCGTCGAGGCGAATGTCGACCTCTGCCGGGCAAGCCGCCAGCCGCTCGACTCTGAAACCCCGTTCCGGGAGACGGCTCCTCGCAATTCCGAATCGAACCGATCCGAGAACCAGGACGCCCACGAGGGCGATGGCCGCTCCCGCTGACAGGGTCAGAAACCAACCTCGACGTATCACACAGCCTCCGTGCGGGTATTCTACATCTCTGAACCGTCGTCCCGTGTTCTTTCCCATCCCCCCTCCCTTGTTCCCGCGGCCTTTCCCGTGCCGGTACCCTTGCCCGATGGAATTCTCGGCGACAGCGTGCACCCTTCAGCGACATCAGCCCCGATCTCCGGCCGCCGACCCGGCCCCGGACACGATCCGGGATATACTCCCGCCCGATGAACACAGTGCACCCGGACAATCAAACCCACCGGCCCGTCGCCGGGAAGGATGGCTGATGGCGGGCCGAGTCACGCCGGTGACCCGCCTCGCCCGACTCTCCTCCGTGCTCGAGGGCGCCAAGACGATGCTCATCGTGGTTCAGAACAACCCGGACCCCGATGCTCTCGCTGCGGCCGCTGCTCTGCGGGAAATCGCCAAACAGATGCACGGAATCGCCTGTTCGGTGGCCCACTCAGGAGCCGTCGGACGCGCCGAGAACAAGGCCCTTCTCGACTACCTCAGGCTCAACACCCGCGATCTCGCGACCGTCGATCTCAGTCGTTTCGACCTCATCGGGATGGTCGACGCCCAACCCGGGGCGGGCAACGTCAAGTTCGACCCCTCCGTCCGGCTCGACGTGGTCATCGACCACCACCCCATCAGGCGCGAGACCCGATCGGCCCGATTCACCGATATCCGCAGCCGTTATGGCGCCACCTGCTCCATGCTCTACGAGTACCTCACCGCGGCGTGGATCGAGATTCCCACCCGTCTCGCGACGGCCATGATCTACGGTATCCGCTCGGACACCCAGGACCTCGGGCGGGAGAGCACCAAGTCCGATGTCGATGCCTATCTCGGGCTCTACCCCCTGGCCAACGCCCGGGTCCTCGGGCGGGTCCTTTCGGCACCGCTGCCGCACAGTTATTTTTCCAAGCTCCGGGAGGCGCTCGACAGCGCGGTGGTCTACGACAGCCGCATCGTCTCAGATCTCGGAGAGCTCGACTCGCCCGAGATGGTGGCGGAGGCGGCGGATCTCCTGCTCCGCGCCGAGAATGTCTGCTGGACCATGTGTATCGGCGTCATCGACGGTTGGATTCATCTCAGCCTGCGAACCAGCGAACGGGACGGCAACGCCGGACGGATCGCACGAAATCTCGGCGGCCGGCGCGGCTTCGGCGGTGGACACGGGGCGCTCGCGGCCGCGCAGATCCCGATTCCCAACGGCAGGTCGAAGCGTGAGGTGAGGGCTTTGATCAAGAGCCTCACCCGGCGTTTTCTCAAGGCCACCGGTGGGGCGAACGTCAAGGGTTCGCCGCTCTGCGGGAACGGCCAGCAGTGAGGGGTCGAAGGTGAGACGTAAGATGTGAGACGTGAGACGTGAGACGTGAGACGTGAGTCCAGGCTTCTAACGTCTTACGTCTGACTCCTCACTCCTCACCCCTAACCCCTTCTCGTACATCCGATAGATCTTGTAGAGTTCGCCGCCCATGAGGCGGACGGCGCCCTTCGTCCGTTCGTTGTCCTCGAGGATCCATGAATACTCGCACCACTCATAGCCGGCCGCCAGCGCGACCTCGATGCCGTTGGCGAAGAGCAGGCTCTCGATCCCACGATTGCGGAACCCTTCCCTCATCCCGAGCAGAATGAGACGGATCCCGGTCAGCGACTCGGCCTTGGTGAAGAGCAGGTGGCGAATGAGCTTGAAGGGATGGCGCCAGAGCGACCCGCCGATATCGGCGAGCACCGGATTCCAGTCGGGTACCGTGAGAATGAACCCGACCGGCTGGTCGTCGATGGAGGCGATCCGCACCAGATCCGGGTGAACCAGGCCCTTGAGCTCCTTGGCCAGGGCGTCGAACTCGGCGTTGCTGACCGGAACAAAGCCCCAGTTCTTCTCCCACGCGGCGTTGTAGAGCTCTTTGATGAGCGCCACCTCGCGATCGAACTGCTTGAGATCGACACTTCGCGTGGTGAGGCCGGGGTTCCGTTTCTCGGCCCGTGCGCCGAGCTTCTTCAACCGTTCGAGGCTCGCGTCGTGGACCGGTGAGATATAGGCGTAGAGGTCCTTGGCCTTGACATAACCGGCGCCCTCGACGAGATCGGGATACCACGACGGGTTGTAGGTCATCATGAGGACGGGCGGTCGATCGAAACCCTCCACCAGCAGGCCGCACTCGTAGTTGGTTGACGGGTTGGCCGGACCGCGCAGCGCATCGGCACCGCGCTGACGCGCCCATTCCTCGGCCGCCGCCAACAACGCGTCGGCCACCTCGGGCCGATTGACGGTTTCAAAAAATCCGAAAAACGCGACGTTTTCGTCGTGCGCGCGGTTGTGGCGGTGATTGAGGATCGCGGCGATCCGCCCGACGACCGTCCGGCCCTCACGGGCGAGAAAGAGCTCGCGCTCGGCGTCGCGACCGCCGTTGTAGAAGGGATGTCCGCCCTCGTCGAGGAGCTTGCGCACATCCGCCTTGATGGGAGCAACCCAGTTGGGATCGGCCTTGTAGAGGGTGAAGGGCAGATCGACGAACGCCGCGAGGTCGCCGCGCCCGGATACCCGGTCGACCCTCACGGAATGACTCCCACCTCGCGGCCGACCTTGGCGATCGCATCGAGCGCCCGGTCGAGGTGATCCCTGGTGTGGGTCGCCATATACGAGGTCCGGATCATGGCGCGGCCCTCAGGCACCGCCGGCGAGACCACGGGATTGACGAAAACACCTTCCTCCTGGAGCCGCTTGGTCATCACGAACGCGGTCAGGTCCTCGCCCACCACCAGTGGGATCACCGGCGACGCAGAGTTGCCGGTGTCGAACCCGAGATTGATGAACCCGCGTTTCATGTACTCGGTGCTCTCCCACAATTGGTGCCGCCGCTCGGGCTCCCGAATCATGACTTCGAGAGCCTTGATCACCGACGCCACCGAGGCCGGCGGAGGGGCGGCGGAGAACATCAAGGGCCGCGCCTTGTGCTTGATCCAGTCGATGACGTCGTGGTCGCCGGCGACGAATCCGCCGACCCCGGCCAGGGACTTCGAAAACGTCCCCATCACGATGTCGACCTCGTGATCGAGACCGAAGTGCTCACCGGTGCCGCGGCCGTTGGCGCCCATCACCCCGATGCCGTGGGCGTCGTCGACCATCAACCGCGTGCCGAACCGCTTCTTCAACTCGACGATCCTGGGGAGGTTGGCGACATCGCCTTCCATGGAGAAGATTCCGTCGATGACGATCATCGCGGCGGTGTCGTCGCCGAGGCTGCGAAGCCGTTCCTCGAGCGCATCCATGTCGTTGTGGGGATACTTGAGGACGCGTCCCAGCGACATTCGCGCCCCGTCGAGGATACAGGCGTGGTCGAGGCTGTCGAGAACGACCGCATCACGGCGTCCGATGAGCGCCGAGATCACCCCGGTATTGACCATGAATCCCGTGGAAAAACAAACCGCGGCTTCGCGTTCCATGAACGCGGCCAGCTTGTCCTCGAGCTCGACATGGATGTCGAGGGTCCCGTTGAGGAACCGCGATCCGGCGGTGCCGGTGCCGTACTTGTTGAGGGCCGCGGCGGCGGCTGCCTTGATCTCGGGGTGGTTGGTGAGCCCAAGGTAGTTGTTCGACCCCAACATGATGACCCGACGCCCGTCCATGGTGACCACCGGGTCCTGACCCGACTCGATCATGCGGAAGTAGAGGTAAAGCCCCATCCCCCGCACTTCCTTGGCGTCTTTGAAATCGTAGGCTTTTTGAAAAACGTCCATTGAACTCCGTCGGTGCGCCGCCGCCACCTTCCTCATCGACTGTTCACGATCGCCAGCTTAGCGCAACCAACCCACCAATCGATACCACCGCCAGGTGGTCTCGACTCCTTCGGCGAACAACGTCCCGTTCCCCAACCCGAGAGCGTCGAGGGATGTCACGGTCTGCGCCGTCCAGTGCCTGGCGAGGATTTCCGTGGCCTTGTCCGGCGTCAGGGGCATGCGTCGCCAACCCAACCGCTGCAACGCGCCGCCCGCCGCACCGGCCGCGCGGATGATCGCCGAAGGAACCCGGACAATCCTGACCCGCCCGGCGCCGCCCGCCGCGAGTTGGTCGAAGATATCGTCGAGCCGCTGCGGCTTGCGTTCCCCCAGGTGGTAGACCTCTCCGTGAGCTCCTGCCGCGGCCGCCGCCAACACGGCGCGCACCACGTCCGCGACAAAAACCATGGTCAGCCACCGCTCGCCGTCCGGAATCGCGGCCAGGCCCCTTGACGCCATCTTGAAGAATTCGAAGATGTCGGTGTCTCGGGGGCCGTAGACCGCCGGCGGTCGGAGGATGCACCAAAAGGTCGACCCACCGAGCCCAGCGACCTCGGTCTCGCCGCCGAGCTTTGACCGACCGTACGCCGAGATCGGCGCCGGTGGGTCCCCGGGCGCCCGGCCCTCGGGCTTCGGCGACGGGCCGGCGGCCGCCAGTGAGGACACGTGCACCAGACGCGCAGCCGGCGCGGCCTCTCGGACTGCCGACACGAGGTGTGCCGTTCCTTGGCGGTTGCCCTCGTCGAATTCGCGTTCCCGCCCGGCCCGAAGAACCCCGGCGAGATGGATGATGGTTCCCGCGCCATCGGCCATGCGCCGGAGGGCGCCGGGATCCTCGAGCGACCCTTTCACCCAATCCGCGTCGACCCCTGATATCCAACGCGGATTCTCGACGTCGCGGACGAGGACTCGAGGTCTCAGACCAGCGGCGCACAGGGTGTCCACGAGGTGGGAGCCGACGAAACCGGTGCCGCCGGTGATCGCGACGGGTTGCGGGATGGCCTCGAGCCAGGCCGACACGTTGTCGGGCTGGACCAGGGGGTTCGTCGGGGAGTAGTCGGTGGTCATGACGGCTCACCCGGCCCGCGATGGGAGGGGAGCCAGGCACGCAGCATTGTCTGCGGCAGACAATGCTGGATGCCAGGCACCCTGCCACCTCCACCCGATCGCGTCACTCCAGTCCCACGTATTCGGCCCAGGATGTGCTCGTCTCCCAGACCCGGACGCGCTCGAGCTCGAGCCCTTCGGGGATCTTGTAGGCCGCTCCCGACGGGGTTCGAACGGTGCCGTCCGCATCGATCCTCTTCGAGATCTCGGAATAGAGCCAGCGGACGAGAACCTCGGTCGTCGGGTCCTGCCCGTCGAAGAGGAGCACCCGCTCACCGATGGCGTTGAGGCTTTCGAGCTGCGGATCTTCGGAGTTGAGCGCCATGGCGTGGTCGAGCCGCTCGACGAGGTCGACGACGAGCAGCTTCAAGGCCTTGTAATCGCAGACCATGTCGTTGTCATCGAGGAGCCGACCGCGGGCCACGACTTCGATTCGAAGACTGTGGCCATGGGGAAACCGGCATTTCTCCGGGTGCTTGCTCAACCGGTGCCCGTACTCGACCTCGAAGGTCTTGGCGATTCTGAAAAAACTCATGTTGCTTACCTGTGCTGGGACTCTCACACCCCTCGACCAGCGCCGAAGAGGTCGAGGTGCAGTCGCGGAGTGTAGCGAAAGCCATGCTCCGAACACAAGGCGGCGACCAGCGGCGCCTTCGCCGCCACCTCGGCGGCGGTTCGTCCTTCGGCCATGAGCAGCACCCGGCACGGTTCGATGCCGCCGACGGCGTCGACCAGCGAAACGACATCGCGCAGATCGTCGGCGTCGGCGATGACGAACTTGAGCTGGTGTTCGGGGAACCGGCCGATGAGGCGGCGCAACGGACCGTGGTCGGTCCTTAGTCGGCGGTGCCGATCCCGCCATGAGCCCTGGGGGTCCGAGTTGGCGGTCTTGGGAGAGAGCGAGAGCAGATCGCAGTGGAAATCCGGATCGGCGGTTCCCGCGGTCTCGACCGTGACATGAAGGCCAATGGCTCGAAGCTCGCGGGTAAGGGCGCCGATCTCGCGCTGGAGCAGCGGCTCGCCGCCGGTGACCACCGCGTGCGAAACCCCGGACCCCCGGGCCTCGGCCGCGAGATCCGACACCGAACGCCGGTCGCCTTCGGGCAGCCACGATGTGTAGGGAGTATCGCACCAGCGGCAGCGCATGTTGCAGCCCGAGGTCCGGATGAAGAAGGACGGAACGCCGACAAGCATGCCCTCGCCCTGGAGGGAGGAGAAGGTCTCGGCGATGTACATGGGTGGATGATACCGGATGCAGAACGCGGGATAAGATACCCCCGTGAACGAGAAGCACCCCCTCCTCGAACGCGCCCACGAGGCCCCCGAATCTCCAGGCGTCTACCAGTGGGCCGACGGCAACGGCAAGGTTCTCTATGTCGGCAAGGCGCGCGACCTGCGGCGAAGGGTTCTCTCGTACTTCGGGAGGTCGGACCTGCCCGAGCGAACCCGCGCCATGGTCGAGCGCGCCCGCAGGCTCGATTACACAGTCACCGCCAGCGAGGTCGAGGCGTTCATCCTCGAGAACACCCTCATCAAACGGCTCCGCCCGCGCTTCAACGTGCTGCTGCGCGACGACAAGACCTACCCCTACATCAAGCTCACCACCGGCGAAGAGTGGCCCCGGGTGTTCTTCACCCGGACGGTCCGCGACGACGGCCACACCTACTTCGGCCCGTTCATGGGCCAGCGCATGGCCCGCCGGCTCATGGATCTCGCCCGGACCCACTTCCAGGTCAGAACCTGCCACATCGAGATCGACGGGAAGCTGCCGCGACCGTGTCTCTACTACCACATGAAGGCCTGCCTCGGCCCCTGCGTCGACGGACTGACCGATGCCGGGGCCTACGCCGGCGCCGTCGACGAGCTCAAGCTCTTCCTCGGCGGCCGCCAACGAGAGCTGCTGCCTCGGCTCGAGGCGAGCATGTGGGCGGCCTCGGAGGACGAGAACTTCGAGCTCGCGTCGAGATATCGAGACCTCATCGCCGTCGTCCGGCGTCTCGGCGAACCGCAGGACGTGGAACAGCCGGGTCGCGGCGACGCCGATGTCTTCGCGGCGTTCACCGACGGCGAACACGCCACCGTCTGCGTCCTCCCGTATCGTGAAGGCAAGCTGGTGGACAAGCGCGAGTTCCACTTCGAGGGTGTCGGCGATGTCGGGATGGCCGAGCTCCTCACCAGCTTCGCCGCCCAGTACTACGAGGCCAACCCCGCCATTCCGCGCACCGTCGAGACCTCGGTCGACCTCGACGAGGACGATCGCGAGCTGCTCCGGTCGTGGCTTGGCCACCGCCGGGAGGGCGCGGTGGATGTCGCGGCGCCCAAACGCGGCCCCCGCGCACGCCGCGTCGAGCTCGCCCGTGACAACGCCCGGGCGGCGTTCAACCTTCGCTTCCGCGCCCCGCGATCCCAGGCTCAGCACCTGGCTCGACGGCTCGGCGAGGCCCTCGGTCTCGAACACCCGGTGCAGCACATCGAGTGTTTCGACATCTCCCATACCGGCGGCAAGGACACGACGGCCTCGTGCGTCGTCTGGCGTCAGGGCCGGATGGACAAACGCGCCTACCGCAGCTTCCACATCCGTTGTGTCGACGGCGTCGACGACTTCGCTTCCATGTCCGAGGCCGTGACGCGGCGCTACCGGCGGCTGCGGGACGAGAGCGCCGAGATGCCGGATCTCGTCCTCATCGACGGCGGCGTCGGTCAGCTCAACGCGGCGATGGCGGCGGTCGACTCCCTCGGCCTCGAGCTGACCATGGCCGGGCTTGCCAAACGCGAGGAGGAGATCTGGCTGCCGGGCGCCTCGGAGCCCCTTCGACTCGACCCGTCGGACCCGGCCCACCTCGTGCTCCGCCAGGCGCGGGACGAGGCCCACCGCTTCGCCGTCAGCCGCCACCGCTCGCGGCGCAGCAAACGCACCCTCTCCACCGAGCTCATCAATGTCCCCGGAATCGGTCCCGGCCGGGCACGATCGCTGTTGCAGCGCTTCGGTTCGGTCAAGGGCGTGCAGCAGGCCACCGTCGAGGAGTTGCAGCGAGCGGTCGGGCCGCGGCTCGGGCTGCATCTGTGGCAGCACCTCCATGCGGGGGAGGGCTCAGAATAGATCGCTCGTTCCCGATACGCGATGGGAGCGGTGCCAGGCACCTTTTCGCGGCGAAAAGAGAGCCAGGCACCGGGTCCGCGTGACCTCGAAGCGGATCTTCGCGTCGGCACGTTCGGTCCGCCTGTCCGGTTGGCGCGAGCGAAGCGAGAGCCACCACAATTCGTCCGACGAATTGTCCAGGCACCGGGGCCGTTCGACCCAATCACGATTGGTTGCCGGAGCAACTCCGGCCCGCGTGTCCGGTTGGCGCGAGTCCGACGAGCGCATCGAACCAACCCGCTGCAGTTCACCACCATCGCCGACGAGACGTCGGCGCTACAAAGCTTCCGTCGCCTTTTGTAGCGCCCGCGTCCCCGGGGCGATGGGACCGTGTCCGGATTGGCGCGTCAGACGCGCCACCGCAATTCGTCCTACGAATTGCTTCTACTCTTCGGGGACGAGCCCGAGGCGGACGAGCGCTCTCCGGCGCCGCGCGCTGCTGGGCGTCCCGTTTGGAGCGGCCCTCGCCCCGCGCAATTTCTTCACCGTTCCAGGTGACGGTGTAGACCCATTTCCGCATGTGATCCGTCCCACCCTTGCGGATGAGCTGGTACTCGGGCAGGGGCAGGCCACCGGCCTGGGCCGCCTCCTGGAGGGCCGACTTCGGGTTGGCCAGCATCAGGGTGCGTTCGTCGAGGTCGTCCACCTCGTCGCCGAGCTGGCGGGAGACGAAGGCGCTCGCTTCATCCCAGCCGCCGTCGATGACGATGGCGCCGATCACGGCCTCGAAGACGTCTTCCAGGAGATTGGTGGATTCCCGGCCGCCGCCCCGCTCGAGGCTCTGGCCGACCTCGACCCAACCGTCGAGACCGAGCAGGGCGGCGCGTTCCGCCAGCCGTTCCGAGCGGACCAGGTGGGTCCGTTTGCGGGTCAGATCACCCTGGTCGTCGTTGGGGAAGCGATTGAAGAGCATGAGAGCCACGGCGTGGCTCAAAACGGCGTCGCCGAGAAACTCGAGGCGCTGGTACGAGCCTGCGAAATCGGACGCCACGGATGATCCGTGACGCAGCGCGCGCTGGAGAATCTCCGGTCTTTCGAATCGATAACCAAGACGATCTTCGAGTTCCGCGAGGGGATGATCTTCGTTCTTCACCCCGTCATGCTACTCCGTTCGCGTCATGAGTTGCCGGACCCGGGCAAAGCGGATGTGGATCTGCTCGCCGTGGGTCCCCGGCCAGTACACCCGGGCGCAACCGCTGCACCGACGAAACCGCTCGGCCGATTCCAGCACGTAGGGCGGCACGGCGGCCGCGACCTCGGCGGCGGTCACTTCCTCGAGTAACCCGTTGCAATCGCTGCAGCGGGAATCCTCGAGATCCTGCGGCTCCGGCAACGAGTGCCGGCTCAGGACCTCGGCGAGCTGCGCTTCGAGAATCCCCGCGTCCACCATCTGGGTCTTCGGCCCGGCCGCCGCGAGTTCCCGGTCCCGGGTCAACAGCCAACGGTCCTCCAGCCGGGCGATCCGAGCGAGCTCGGCATCCTCAGGCTCGGTACCGAGGTAGAGGCAGTCGTAGCCGCAGAGACGGAGCCACCGGGCCAGCGACCCGAGCATCGCGTCGCAGAGGAAACGTGGTTTGGCAGTCGTGATTTCCGCCATCGCATCGTGAGGATACCGCAGCCATGCTGCCCCTACCGGGAAAGCGGCAGGAACAGCGGCCGGGACAGCGACAGGGACAGCGGCCGGGGCAGTGGCCGTATCCGTGGACGATAGAACCAACCCGCATCGGCACTCCCCCGGAGAGGCGCGATGAAATCTGCTGCTCCGGCTACGAGGCAGGCCGCCGGCGTGCCTCGTAGCCGGGAGAACTGACCTCGAGGCGCTCTCCGAGGGAGCCAGGTGCGGCATTGTGCGAAGAGAGAGGCGCGCCGGATCAGGGTGCCGGCACAATGCCGCACCTGGCACCCCGATGGGGCGGGCTTTCCCGCGGGTCCTGGTCGGCTTCGGTCTCGGATGCACAACAGGTTGGGCGGACATTGTGGGGGCGGGCTTCCAGCCTGCCCGTCAGGGTTGATGAAGTACGTCTGGCGTTTCCGAGAGAGTGCGGGGTGTTGGGGATTGTGGACTTCCGGTTGCTTTTCCGGTCGCTGCCGCTGATTTCTGCCGCTGTCCCTGTCCCTGATTTCTGCCGCTGTCCCTGTCCCTGATTCTGCCGCTGTCCCTGTCCCTGCCCCTGCCGCTGTCCCTGTCCCTGCCCCTGCCGCTGCCCCTGAATCCTGCCGCCGCCCTGGTACCTGCCCTCATCGCCGGCCTTCTGGGCCGCCGTGACGCATTGGCGTCCCGGCGGCCCAGCGTCGCGCCACCGGCGTGGTCGCGTGGGTGGGGGGCTGGAGGGCTGCGACCCCGCTGTTCGAGCGAGCGGCGGCCTGCCTCGAGCCGGGAGAGCAGACCTCATCGCGCGTCCCGTGGAGTGTCCGGTGTCGCAATTGTGCCGGGCGCGCCACGGTGCCGGAAGGTCGATCCAGCACAATTGCGCACCCGGCACGTCCCAATGAACGCGAATCACGCGTACTCGTGGCGGATTCGGGCACGGGCACGGGCCGGGGATGCAGAGACCGCGAAGGAAGAGTAGAATACCCACCCCAATCCGAGGTCCGGCTTCAACCGGGCCGCCCGACCACTCTCGGGAGAAAGAGGATCCACATGCCGACCATCGAAACCAGCCCCGAACTCGTCCAGAAGGTCTACGACACCACCCGCAAGCGGCTCGAGATCATCCGCGGACGATTCAAGCAACCGCTCACCCTCACCGAGAAGATCCTGTTCGGCCACCTCGCCGACCCGGCGAACGAGGTACTCGAGCGCGGCAAGGCCTACATCCAACTCCAACCGGACCGGGTCGCCATGCAGGACGCCACCGCCCAGATGGCGCTGCTCCAGTTCATGCTTTCCGGCCGCGACACCACCGCGGTGCCGTCGACGGTCCACTGCGACCACCTCATCCTCGCCCGCTCGGGCGCCGACGTCGATGTCAAGGCGGCCATCGACCTCAACCGCGAGGTCTATGACTTCCTCCAGTCGACATCGGCCCGCTACGGTCTCGGTTTCTGGAAGCCCGGCTCCGGGATCATCCACCAGGTGGTTCTCGAAAACTACGCCTTCCCCGGCGGGATGATGCTCGGAACCGACTCGCACACCCCCAACGCCGGCGGTCTCGGGATGATCGCCTGCGGTGTCGGCGGTGCCGACGCGGTCGACGTCATGGCCGGTTTCAACTGGGAGGTCCTCCAACCCCGGGTGGTCGGCGTCAAGCTCACGGGTTCGCTCCACGGCTGGGCGGCGCCCAAGGACGTCATTCTCAAGCTCCTCGACATCCTCACCGTCAAGGGCGGCACCAACCGCATCATCGAGTACTTCGGAGACGGCGCGGCGTCGATCTCGTGCACCGGCAAGGCCACCATCACCAACATGGGCGCCGAGCTCGGGGCGACGACCTCGATCTTTCCCTACGACAAACGCATGAAGACCTATCTCGACGCCACCCAGCGCGCCCGGATCGCGACCCTGGCCGAGGCCAACCGCGATCTCCTGACCGCCGACCCGCAGTGTGCGGCCGATCCCGAGAAGTACTACGACCTGGTCATCGAGATCGATCTCGACACCCTCGAGCCCCATATCGTCGGCCCGCACACCCCCGACCTCGCACGACCGGTCTCACGGATGGCCGCCGATGTCGCCGCCAACGGCTACCCCGACACCCTCACCTCGGGCCTCATCGGATCGTGCACCAACTCGTCGTACGAAGACATCACCCGCGCCGCCGACGTCGCCCAACAGGCCATCGACCACGGCGCCGCCATCAAGTGTCCGCTGTGGGTCACCCCGGGATCCGAACAGGTCGAGGCCACCATCAAACGCGACGGCCAGATGGGAACGCTGGAGAAGCTCGGCGCCACCGTCCTCGCCAACGCCTGCGGTCCCTGCATCGGCCAGTGGAAACGCGACGACATCGCCGACGGCACCACCAACTCCATCATTTCCTCGTTCAACCGCAACTTCGCCAAGAGAAACGACGGCAACCCCAAGACCGCGTCGTTCATCTCCAGCCCCGAGATCGTCATCGCCTACGCCCTCGCCGGCAAGCTGAGCTTCAACCCGCTGACCGACGAGATCGAATCCAACGGTTCGTCGTTCAAGCTCGAGGCGCCGAAGCCGGCTCCCGAGATCCCCGCGAACGGTTTCATCTTCAAAGCCGACGGCTATCTCGCTCCGCCGGAGCAGCGTTCCGGAGTCGACGTCAAGGTCGATCCCGACTCCAAACGACTCCAGCTTCTGAGCCCCTTTGCCGCGTGGAACGGGTCGGACTACGAAAAGCTGCCGGTCCTGCTCAAGGCAAAGGGCAAGTGCACCACCGACCACATCTCCCAGGCCGGGCCGTGGCTGCGTTTCCGCGGTCACCTGGACAACATCTCGGACAACCTTTTCCTGGGCGCGGTGAACGCCTTCGCCGACGAGCCGGGCCACGGCGTCAACATCACCAACGGCACCGTTGCCTCGCTGCCCGCGCTCGCCCGCTGGTACAAGGACAACGGCATCGACTGGGTGGCCGTCGGCGACGAGAACTGGGGTGAGGGCTCCTCGCGCGAGCACGCCGCCATGGAGCCGCGCCACCTCGGCGGCAAGGCCATCATCGTCCGCTCGTTCGCGCGGATCCACGAGACCAACCTCAAGAAACAGGGCGTGCTGCCCCTGACCTTCGCCGACCCCGCCGACTACGACAAGGTCCTCGTCGACGACCGCATCTCCATCGTCGGTCTCGCCGAGCTCACTCCCGGATCACCGGTCACCGCAGTGCTCCACCACAACGACGGCAGCAGCGAAGAGATCACCCTCAACCACAGTCTCAACGCCGAGCAGGTGGAGTGGTTCAAGGCAGGCTCCGCGCTCAACGTACTGCGCACCAAGAACTGACGCTCGAATCTCGAACTGAAAACGCCCCGGGGAGACCCGGGGCCTTTTTTTTAATTATGAATTTTGAATTATGAATTATGAATTGACAGTGACTCCTTAGCGCTCTACTGAGCATCTGCGATTTACCGAAGAAGGAGCATTGGCGAGAATCCAGCGGCTCCCTTTCGCGCCTCTGAGCATCTGCGATGCAATTCATAATTGAGAATTCATAATTCATAATTCGGCCGTCATTCCATGGCCTCGTGCCGACCACAGACAACAAATGGCTCGCGGTGCGCTTGTATCGCCAATTGACGGCTGTCCGTTGTTCTGCGAACATCGGTCGATGGCTGGCGACAACGGAAACTGCGATCTTCCACTGCCGGATCTGGATTTTCTCCGGGTCTTCATGCCGTATGAACTCCGACTCGCGCAACGCCGCGCCATGATGGGCAACAAGGATCCGCGAAACGTCCTGACGAGCACCTTCGTCGGGCTCTATCTGGTCCGGCTGCAAGCGGTGAGCGGCGACTGGTTCCCCTCGTCGATCGAGGGCGGCAATCAGATCGGCATCCACGTCACCAAGCTTCTTCGCGAAGCGATGCGGGATTCCGACATCCCGTTCAAGCTCGCCGACAACGAACACCTCGTCGTCCTGCGCGACATCGACCCTCAGCACGCCTACGTGGTGGCGCAACGATTTCTCACCCTCGCCGGACGTTCGGATCTGCTCCGCGCCGCCGGTCTCGGAACCCGGGTCGGCTATGTCATCTATCCCCTCTCGACCCAACCGAACTTTCCCGTCGATCAGTGGGAGACCCTCATCGATCTCGCCAGGGTCATGAGCGACAAGGGCGACCGCAAGGGACCGGCATCCGGCTACGGCGTTCTCCGCGGGCCGCAGATGCACACCGCCAACATCCCCGAGACCGACCTCGTTCCCCTCGCCTTCCAGGACACCAACTCGCTGGTCAAGGCCGGGCTTCTGCAGGTGCAGAGGATCCACCTGCTGCCGGGGATCTGATCCCCTGGTTTCCCGAATCGCCCTCGAGGGAGCCGGGCACCCATCCGAGCACCCCGGAACGGCGGAGCTTTCGATCCGCCCGCGAACGCCACACAGTGGATGGCCATAGTCTTGCTGTCGGATGCATTGGAGCGACGGTGCGATGCAATTCATAATTCATAATTCATAATTCATAATTCACAGTTCGTTCATATCATGGTTCATAATTCATAGTCGATGATCCAATCCTGAACCCTCAGCGTCCGCCCCGGTTACAATCCCCCCATGCCCTTCGATCTCGGCCACTGGCTTCCCGAGTTTCCGATCCGGGAGAGCTGTCTCTACCTCAACCACGCGGCGGTGTGCCCGCTGCCGTTTCCGGTGGCCGAGGCCATGCGTCGGCAGGTGACCGACCAACAGCTGACCGGTTATGCGAACTCGAAGGAATGGCACAACTCGGAGCTCGCCTGCCGCCACCTCGGCGGCGAGATGCTCGGTCGCGGCGCCGATGACATTTCCATCATCCGTTCGACCTCGGAGGGCCTCTCCCTCATCGCGGAGGGTCTGGAATGGACGAAGGGCGACGAGGTCCTGGTCGGCGAGGAGGAGTTCGCCGCCAACGTCGCCCCCTGGTTGAATCTGCGGCGCAGAGGCGTCCGCGTGGTTCGCTTCCAGCAACCCGACGGCCGGATCGATCCCGCCGATGTCGAAGCGGCCATCACCGACCGCACCCGGCTGCTCAGCGTTTCGTGGGTGGCCTTCCACAGCGGCTGGATCGCCCCGCTCGACGCCCTTGCGGCTCTCTGCCGGGAGCGGGGAGTCCTGATGGTGGTCGATGCCATCCAGGGGCTCGGCGTCATGACCATGAACATGCGGACGCTCGGCATCGACGCCGTGGTCGCAGATGGCCACAAGTGGCTGCTCGGGCCCGAGGGCGCGGGGCTCATGGCCACCTCGCCCACTCTCCGGCAGCAACTCAGACCGGTCGTCAGCGGCTGGCGGAACATCCAACGAGAACCCGGCAGCTTTTTTCTCCACGATCTCGAGTTTCTCGAAAGCGGCCGGCGGTTCGAGCCGGGCGCGACCAACACCGTCGGCACCGCCGGTCTCGCCGCCGCTCTCGACCTGCTCAACAACGTCGGTCACGAGCAGATCCAGGCGCGCGTCGAAATGCTCGCCCGGCTCCTGACGCGGGTTCTCCTCGCCCACGGCTGGGCGGTCTTTTCGCCGGGTTCGGGTCAGCCCATCGCGGGCATCGTCGCCGCCCGCCCCGCAGGCGTGACGCCCCAGGAGGCCGCCCAACGGCTCGCCCAACGCAAGGTCGTGTGCTCGGTGCGTCAGGGCTCGGTGCGGCTCTCACCGCACTTCTACACCACCAAGGGCGAGATCGAGGCCTTTGACAGGATCCTCGAAAAGGTCGGCTTGTGAGCGGCAGTGCCGCGTGGATGATCCACTCTTTCAATTCTGAGGTCTGATTCACAGCCTGGCTGGTGAACTCGAGTCACTCCTGATTCGAAAGACCCGCCTGATAGGAACAACCTCGAGAATCAGACCTCAGAATTGAATACGGGTTGGGGCTCATCGATCGAGCTTTTCGAGCAGGTGCGCGATGAGGCGGATCCTTCGCTCGAGGGAAACCAGGCTGACGAATTCGTCCCGCGTGTGCATCCCACCTCCCACCGGGCCGAGCCCGTCGATCACGGGGACCGCCGACGGGTCGGGCAGGAAGTTCGGAAACGAAACACCGCCCCGGTCGGATTCGGTTTCGAGCCTCCAGCCATCGCTCTTCGCGGCATCGACGAGCATCCCGGCGAACTCGCAGCCGCGCTCCGAGGGGGGCACCGGCGGAATCTCCTCGACCACGTCGAAGAGGATGCCGACCCCCCATGACTCGGCCGCTCGATCGGCCAGCTCGCGCATCCGATTCAGGACCCGGCCGCGATCGGCGAGCGTCAGATAGCGCACCTCGCCCTCCGCCAGGCAGCGATCGGCGACCACGTTGAGCCGCTGCGCGGTGCCGACGAATCGGTGCTCTTCACCGAGATCCTGAACAAACTCGCTGTCGCCGCCGATGATCCGACCCACGTTGACGATGGGGCCGCCGCTGTTCTCCGAGAGCGCCTGGACTCGTGCCGACCACTCGGCGGCCGCCGCCAACGCGGACCGACCGTCGGCAAAGGCGAGACCGGAGTGAGCCGCCCGGCCCCGAGCATCGAGCCGCCAGACCGACAGCCCGCGCCGGCCGGTCACGATGGTCTCACCGTCTTCGACCCGCTTCCCGGGTTCGAGCACCAGGACCGCGCCAACCCCCTCGCCCCACTGGCGAACCGCCGCTTCGGAGATCGGCCCTCCGATCTCCTCATCGGGTACGGCGACCAGGGTCAATCCTGCGGGAGTCTCATGGCCACGAGCCCGGCGCAGACGGAGCGCGCCGACGAGAGCCGCGAACCCGCCCTTCATGTCGAGAGCGCCCGTGCCTACGATGCGATCCTCGAGACGGCGCGGCGGCGTCGCCGCCGGCAGGACCGTGTCGAGGTGGCCGATCATCAGCACCCGCCGGCCGGCCGCCGGTTTCGAGCTCGCGACCAGGACCGGCTGGGAGACGCCGTCGATATTCGGGCGACTCTCGATCTCGACGAGAAAGCCGAGATCGACGAGCTCGCGCCCGAGCCGCCGAGCACAGCGCCGCAGCCCGTCGGCATCGCCGGTGGCCGTGGAGATCGCACAGAGGTCCTCGAGCAGCGCCGCCGACCCCTCGAGCACGTCGCCGACGGCCTGGTTCACCGGTGACCGCCGTCGCGGACGCGCGGCGCCCTGATCCCGGTGTCGTAGACATCGCCCGGGAGGAGGATGTGCATCTCCATCCCATGAACACCGAGCTCGCGCCGGCCGTCCGGTCCCTCGGCGCCACCGACGGAGGCATCGCGAGCGTCGTAGACCACGACCCAGCCCTCACCGAGGACCTCAAGGGTCCCGTCGGGCCGGAGCCAGACGGCGGTCGCCTCGTCGATCCCGACACCGAGCAGCTCCGGGTGCTCGAGGACGACCGAGATGAGCCTGTTGTGGCGGCCGCGGGCGACGAAATGCTGGTCGAGGATGACACCGGGGAAAAGGCCCAGCCCCTCCCACAGCTCGACGTTGTCGGCCGTGATGACCGTGAAATCACCGTCACCGGTGATCATGAGCGGGCTCTGGCAAGCGGTCCCGGCAGAGGTGCCTCCGATCACGGCCCCACGGGAGTGCGCCGTTTCGACGGCCTCGCCGACCGGAGTTCCGAGAAGCGCCTGCGTGATGCGCCGCTG
Source organism: uncultured Acidobacteriota bacterium (assembly GCA_963823445.1). Taxonomy (GTDB): domain Bacteria; phylum Acidobacteriota; class Thermoanaerobaculia; order Thermoanaerobaculales; family Sulfomarinibacteraceae; genus JAHECW01. The sequence continues at coordinate 51,957 of CAWGLT010000006.1, read as the reverse complement.
GTCGCCGCCGGAGAAGAAGATCCCTCCCGCCGATCGGACCCGGTCGGCGATGGTGGCGTCGCCGGCGTCCGCGCGGGTCCTGACCTCGGCGACAACCACGTTGCTGCAGCCGTACTCGGTGATGAAGAGATCGCGGTAATACTCACCGGTGTCGGGCTCGCCGGAAGCGGTGGGGAAAACCACGATCGCCCCATCGGGTCCGCCTGCGAGCTCGATGAACTTCTCCATCACCTCGCGAGGCTTGGACCCGCCGCCGTTGAGGACCAGGTGGCCGGCGGCGGGTTCGCCGGCGGTGAGAATCGCCGCCGCTAGGCAGAGCGCGAGCAGCACGAGAGTGATGTTCTTCCGCATGAAGGCTCCCGACAAGGAAACGAGGCGGCCCGAGGGCCGCCCCGGTGATCCCCCTACCAGGAGAACTTGGCGCCGAGCCGGATTTCGCGCGGCGTCTGGATATCGAGTGGGGTCTGATACGTCGAGCTCTCGACCCACTCGTTGGCCGTCGGATCCGACGGAGCGGTGTAGTCGTAGTAGTAGTCGCCCCAGCGCTCCGACACGCTCGTTACCGTATCGGAATCCAACACGTTGAAAGCGTCGACAAAAAACGACAGGGCCATGGAGCCGCCGAGGCGGACCTGTTTCTCGAGCCTCAGATCGAGGGTGCTGCGATCGGGGTACTGCTCGGAGCCGCGCGGGGTCATGAATACCGTGGTGCGATCGTTGTAGTAAAGGCCGCGCATCCGGACGTAGGGCGTCCAATAGTCGCCGCTCCGCCACTGGTAGAAGCCGGAAAGAACCATGGTCCATGGCAGGTCGACGGAGGCGTTGACCTTGAACACCCACTCCGGGTTGTAGGGCAGCTTGCCGTCGGCGTTGACAAATCCGTTGAGGTCGTCAAAGCCGGTGCCGTACCCCGCGAGGCTGTAATCGGCGGTTCCCTTCGAGTCCGACCAGACCAGCGAGCCATCGAGCGACCAGCCGCGAGAGTAGCGTTTCTGTGCCCGCAGGGCCACCGACTTGTAGTTGCGGGTGGCGAAGTCGATGTTGGTGATGAGGTACTCCTGCGGCGCGAGCAGATCGTAAAACGGCAGGGTGCCACCAGCGGCCGGGCTGTCCACGGGGCTCGCGATGGTGGCCTGCGGGTCATAGTCCGCGTCGTTGGAGACGACCATGGTGTTGATGTTCTTGTAGTCCCGCTGGATATAGTCGATGCCGAGAATCATGTCCGACATGAGTTGGTACTCGACGGTGGCGATGAACTGATCCACCGCCGGGTGCTTGATCCCCGGATCCATCTGGGCGCGAGCCTCGACCGCTCCGCCCGCGGGGATGTCGAACTCACCGGTGTCGAAGTTGTAGTCGTAGTACTCGGCATCGGTAAGGGCGTCACCCGATGCTTCACGGTCGAACATGGTGACGGTCAGACCTTCGTAGTAGATGCCGTAATGGGTCTTGAACACCAGCTTGCCGCTGCCGAGAATGTCCCACACGAGTCCGACCCGCGGCGCCCACATGTCCTGATCGTAGACATCGGAGCCACCCGCTGTGGGCTCGGAGATCGGGTTTTTGAAGTTGCCGACGTACTTGGAGTATCGAACACCGATGTTGATGGCGAGGTTGCCCACCTGCCACGAATCCTGGGCAAAGGCGTGGAAGCCCTCCATCTCCGCCTTGAGGTTCCACTCGCTGCCGAAGGTGGAAGAGTAGATGCCGCAGAAGGGATCGGCGAAATAGTCATCGATGGAATCGCAATAGTACGAATCATCGTAGTAGGAGAAGCCGCCGTTGCGCCGGGTCACGTAGTCGCTGCTGGAGCGCTCGTAGTTGACGCCGAACTTGGCGCTGTGCGAGTCCTTCTTGGTGATCACGCCGTCCGCGAAGAGGCTCCAGGCGGCATCGACGGCCAGGCGGCTGACATCTTTGTCCGAGGTCTGCTCGAGGTTCTGCCAGTCGAATCCGGTGTCCGCATCATAGCGGTTGGGCACGTCGCCGTTATAGGCCAGACGATCATCGCTGCCGCTGTAGCCCGTCGTCTTGACCTCGATGAAATTGTGGCTGTTGATGAGCGACTCCCAGCTCAGGCTGTAGACATAGTTCGGAGATTCCTGGCGCTGAGCTGCGCTGGCGAGGGTGAGGTCGCCGACGCCGCGGTAATCGTGCACTACATCGTCCCAGTCGACGAATCCACGCAGGTGATTGCCGTCGTTGATCTGCCAGGTCAGCTTGCCGAGAATGCGGCTCTCGGTACGGTCGCTGTTCTCCTGGTCGTTTGACGGTGCACCCTCGGTGTAGAACGGCTCGACCTCGCGCTGACGGATGTTGCCGGAGACGAAGTACCACAGGCTGTCCTTGACGACCGGACCGCCGAAGCTCGCGCTGCCGTCGATGTCGGCCTTGACCTTGTTGGCGCCTTCGCTCCCCTCCGGGGTGTTCTCCGAGTTGAGGCCGCCGCCCGAGTAGTAGATCCGGGCGTCGCCGTGGAACTCGTTGCCGCCGGACTTGGTCACCAGGTTGACCATGGCGCCGGTGAATCCACCGTACTCGGCATCGGCGCCGAGCCCCGCGACCTGCATCTCCTCGACCCAGTCCATGCTCGGCAGCACCCACTGCGAACCGAGCTCGGGATCGGAGACATCCACACCGTCGACGTTGTAGGCATTCTGATAAGTGGAGGGCGCACCGTAGGCCTGGTCGTTCTGGATACCCGGGGCATAGTTCATCATCGCCGTCGGATCACGGCCCAGCGGCTGGCGCTCGATGAAGTTCTCGCCGAGGTTGAAGCCGACGTTGTTGTCCACCGTCGAGACCTGAACCGCATCGGCGACCACGACGATCTCCTCGCTGACGGTGACGTCGCCGAGTTGGAGGTCGACTGACAACGCCTGTCCCAAACTGACCTTGATGTTCTCTTGCCGCACCGGTTGGAAACCCGGCATCGTCGCCTCGAGAACGTAGCTGCCCACGGGAAGCGACGGGAAACGGTAGACACCGGCGCCGCTGGTCACGGCCGCCTGCTGGCCCGACACCAACGCATCCGACAGCGCTCGGACGGTGACCCCGGGCATGACGTCGCCGTTGGGATCGGTGACGGTCCCCCGGATGCTGCCGGTCGTGGTGCCCTGTGCCGAGACGGGCACGGCGCTGATGGTCGAGACGACCAGTGCGAGAACTGCTGCAAGGCTCAACGACGATCTCATGGCTCCTCCTCCGAAAATGAAATGTTAGTTTCTATTGTTGCAAAACATGAAATTTTTACCATCACATTGCTAAGATAGGTCCGGCTCGAAATCCTGTCAAGCCGCATTTCGGCGCCCTTGCCACAGTGCGCTAAAGTGTTCTCGAGCCCTGAGACGGAGAGAACCAGAATCATGCCGACCGCCAAGACCGCCAACGACGTCCGCGACCGTATCCTCGGACACGTCGACGACCTGCCGCCGCAGCAACGCACCATCGCCGACTACCTGCTCGAGCACCTCGACACGGTGCCCTTCCTGTCGGTACCCGAGCTCGCCCGCCGGTGCGGGGTCTCGGAGGCCACCATCGTCCGTTTCGGTCAACGCATCGGCTTTTCGGGGTTCGCCGAGCTCAAGATGGCCCTCGTCGAGCTGCTCCAGAGTCGACTCGGGGTCGACGAGGATCGCGAAACCAGCGATCTCGGCGAGGATCTCCTCGAATCGGTGGCCGCCCACGAAGGGCGCAACATCCGCCTCACCGTGGAGAACATCGACCGCGAGGTCTTCACCGCCATCGCCGAGCTCGTGTTTTCCGCCGACCACGTCTACACCTTCGGGATGGGGATTTCGGCCTATCTCGCCGAGCTCGCCGCCTACACCCTCGTCCAGATCGGCGTCGCCGCCCACCCCATGTCCACCGGTTTTTCTTCGCCGCGGGAGCAGCTCGTCTCGCTCAAGAGCACCGACCTCGTGCTCGTGATCTCGCTGCCCCCCTACTCGCGGCAGAGCCTGGAGCTGGTGACCGCCGCCGCCGACGCCGGCGCCGCCACCGTTGTCCTCAGCGATCGGCTCAGCGCCCCCCCCGCCCTCCGGGCCGGGCTCTCGCTCGCGGTCAGGAGCGACAACCTGACGTTCTCCAACGCCGTTGCCGCCATGACGGTGGTCATCAACGCCCTGGCGACCGCCGTCGCCACCCGTCACCCGGACCAGGCCATCGATGCCTTTGCCAAGATCAGCCGCGTCCTGACCAATGACCCCGATGTGATGTCGGGATCGGAGTAATTTTGAATTTTGAATTCTTAATTCTGAATGATCGAACCAGCTCGCCGACGGGCGCTCCCCCTGCAATGCAATTAAGAATTGAGAATTAAGAATTGAGAATTCGAATTCCTCACGTCTTCGCGCTGCTCACGGGTGTGGTCTTCGCCTGCAGCGTCCTGACCTGGGTCGTGCCGTCGGGTGAGTTCGAACGCGAACGGCGCCTTGTGAGCGGCAGCGAACGGACGATGGTGGTGGCCGGCACCTACGAGAAGATCCCCAAACACCGCACGATCAGCGGCCTCGTCTTTACCGAGTCGGCGGAGGGCGAGGCGAGCCCGGTGGGCCTCGACGAGTTCCTGAGCGCGATTCCGCGCGGAATGATCGCCGCTTCCGACATCATCTTCTTCATCTTCATCATCGGCGGGGTCTTCGGCATCCTCCAGAAGACCGGGACCATCCCCGCAGTCCTCCACGCGGTGCTCGACAAGCTGCGGAACCGCTGGCAGCTCCTGACCGTGGTGCTGATGCTGCTCATGGGCATCGGCGGCTCGACCCTGGGGATGGGTGAAGAGTTCATTCCCCTGGTGCCGATCTTCCTCATCGTCGCGCGGGAGATCCGCTGCGACCGGATCTACGGCACGGCGCTCGTCTATGTCGCCGGCGCGGTGGGTTTCGCGGCCGCGACGACCAACCCGTTCACCGTCAACATCGCCCAGAGCATCGCCGGTCTGCCGCTCAACAGCGCCATCGGCTTCCGGTTGGCCTTCTTTGCCGCCTGCATGATCATTACCCTCGTCTACATGCTGCGCTACGGCGCCAGGATCAGGCGGGACCCGAGCGTTTCCTTCATCGCCGATGTCGAGTACGAGATCGACGAGACCGTTGAACCGCCGGCGCTCACCAGGGCGCACATCGCCATCGTGGTCGCCTGCACCGCGATCTTTCTCTTCATACTCTGGGCGGTTCAGGCCAGAGGATGGTGGCTCCCGGAAATGACCGGCGGGTTCATTCTCATGGGTCTCGTCGCCATCGTGGTCGCACGAATGCCCATCGCCGATGCCACCCGCTCGGTGGTCCGGGGGATGGAGGAGATGACGGTGGCCGCCCTCGTCGTCGGCTTCGCCCGCGCGGTCACGGTGGTCATGGAGGACGGACTCATCCTCGACACCCTCATCCAGTCGGCGTCGGTTGTCCTGCTCCACGTACCCCGGCTCGTCGCCGCCGAGGGCATGCTCGTCTTCCAGGCGACCCTCAACTTCTTCATTCCGTCGGGGTCGGGCCAGGCCGCGGTGACCATGCCGCTCATGGCGCCCCTCGCCGATGTCCTCGGTCTCACTCGCCAGACCGCGGTCTTCGCCTTCACCTGCGGCGACGGGTTCTCCAACATGGTCATTCCGACCTCGGGGATTCTCATGGCCTCGCTCGGTCTCGCCGGCGTGCCCTACGAGCGCTGGTTGCGGTTCATGGTGCCGCTGCTCGCCCAACTCCTCGGCGTGGCCGCGGTGTTCATGGCGGTTGCCGTCATCGTCGGGCTGCAGTAGTCCGCTCCTCTTATGTGGGTGACCAGACGTCGCTGCCCCTGGCCGTGAAACCAGTCTCCATCCCGACCGTACCTCGACCGTGAGATTTCCCACGATCACGGAGGACACATGAGTCGAAAAACGGCGATTGCAGTTCTGGCAGCCCTGGTTCTGATCCCCGGAGTGGCCGCAGCCGAAGGGGACTCGAGTCCGACAGCCAAAGGCAAACCCGCGCTGGTGGTGATGGATATCCAGAACGCCTACCTGCCCATGATGGACGACGAGGGCAAGGAGCGGGCCCTGAAGTATGTCAACTACGCGATCGCCGCGTTTCGCGAGCGCGGACTTCCCATCATCGTCGTCCAGCACACCGATCCCGCGCGGGGGCCGGCGCCGGGCACCGAGGGGTTCGAGTTTGCCGAGGAGATCCAACTCGCAGACGATGACATCCGGGTTGTCAAGAACCACCCCAGCGCGTTCGTCGAGACCGAGCTCGAGCAGATCCTCCGCCGGGAGGGTTGCGACACGGCCTTTCTCGTCGGTCTCAGCGCGGTGGGTTGCGTTCTGCGGACCTACTTCGACTCGGAGCGGCTGGGATTCCGCACCTTCATGATCGAGGGCGCGCTCCTGAGCCACGACACCGGGCTCACCCACAGTGTCGAAGAGATCACCGGAGCGGTTCGGATCGGCAACCTCGAGTACATGATCCTCAACGCGCCACGCTGACCGCCCCCCCGGCACCGGGACACGAATCGCCTCTCTGCGGCGCGGGCGCCTTGCGATCGCCACCGTCTTGATGGCCGTTGCGGTGATCATCCGACTCCAATGATCCGCGCTTTCAATTCCGGCCCGCGGCCGTCGGACAGCCGTGGGCCGGAATTGAATATCCGGAGCCGAATTCGTGTTACGCTCGACCCATGGAACACTCTTGTTTCCAGGGTTTGCGCACGCGATGAGCCGACCGACCACCTTCGTCCTCAACACCGAAATGGTCACCCTCGACGTGCCGACGGGTCGTCCCCTGCTCGACGCGATCCGGGTCGACGCCGATCTCAAGGGAACGAAGCACGCCTGCCGTGAGGGCGACTGTGGTTCGTGTGTGGTTCTCGTCGGCGAGCCGACGTTTGGGACGGTCCGCTATCGGGCCATGACCTCGTGTCTGATACCGGTCGCCGCCGCCGCGGGTTGCCACGTCATCACCGTCGAGGGCCTCGACCCCGGCCGCATCGGCCCGCTGCAGCAGCCCTTCGTCGACGAGGGTGCATCGCAGTGCGGCTTCTGCACCCCCGGCTTTCTGGTCTCGCTCGCCGGCCACCTCCTGAACTGCGCCACCTGGGATGTGGAGCCCGCGTTCAACTCCCTCGCCGGCAACATCTGCCGCTGCACCGGATATGCCTCGATCCAGCGCGCTACCGCCCGGGTCCTCGATCTCGTCCGCGAACGGATCGCCATCGACGAGCCGCGGTTCGCGGCCCTCGTGCGCGAGGGATATCTGCCCGCCGCGCTCCGCGACGCCCGCGCGCTCGCCCTGGATCTTGAAACCGCGGCCGACGGCGCCGGCGGCGATCGACCGGTCGCCGGCGGCACCGACCTCTATGTCCAGCGGCCGGGCGATTTCTCCTTCGCCGACGTCACCTTGGTTCGAACCCGGCGCGCCGGTATCCGGATCGAGGGCGACGAGATCGTCCTCGCCGGCACCGCCACCGCCGAGGACATGAAACAGAGCCCCGAGCTCGCATCCGAGCTCGGCGGCATGGCCCGACCCATGGACCTCATGGGGTCGCTTCCCATCCGCGAGCGTGCGACCATCGCCGGCAATTTCGTGAATGCCTCACCCATCGGCGACATGACCGCCATCTTCATGGCCCTCGACGCCGAGCTCGAGCTCATCGGTGACGGCGGCAGACGACGGTTGCCGCTGCGGAGCTTCTATCTCGGTTACAAGAGCCTCGACCTCCGGCCCGGCGAGCTCGTCGAATCGATCCGGATCCGGCGCCGTCCGGGGCTGCTCTTCAACTTCGAGAAGGTCTCCAAACGGACCCACCTCGACATCGCGAGCGTCAACTCCGCGGCGGCTCTTCGGCTGGAAAACGGCGTCATCGTCTCTGCCGGGCTGTCGGCGGGCGGGGTGGCGCCGGTACCCCTTGCCCTGGTCGCAACCGAGGCGCTGCTCATCGGCCGCGCACCCGATGCCGAAACCGCCCGGACGGCGGCCCGGTGCGCCGCCGACGAGGCGACGCCCATCGATGACGTCCGGGGCTCCGCCGATTACAAACGACTGCTCCTGCGCCAGCTCGTGCTCGCCCACTTCCAGGTGCTCCTCGGTCTCGCCGACGAGCTCTTGGAGGTGCCGGCATGAGCTTCCCGGATCTCGAGGCCCACGTCCGCGGCACCTCGCGCTATATCGACGACATGCCGGACCCGGCGGGGCTGCTCCACGCTGCGGCGGTCACGTCGCCCCAACCCCACGCCCGGTTGATTTCCATCGATGTCTCCGCGGCCCTCGCGCTGCCCGGCGTGGCGGCGGTTCTCACCGCCGCCGACATCCCTGGGCGCAACCAGATCGGCGGGATCATCCAGGACGAGGAGCTCTTCGCCGAGACCGCGGTCCACTTCATCGGCCAGCCGATGGCGGTGGTCGTCGCCGAAACGCCACACCAGGCCCGCGCCGGCGCTCGAGCAGTCATCCTCGAGCTCGAGAAATTACCGGCGATCTTCGACGCCCGCGAGGCCGCCGCCGCCGGCGAGCTCATCACCGCGTCGCGCACCCTCGAGACCGGCGATGTCGACGCCGCGTGGGCGGAATGCGACGTCATCGTCGAGGGCCGCACCGAGACCGCCGGCCAGGAGCACCTCTATCTCGAGACCCAGGCCGCCCTCGCCTTGCCCGAGGAGGGGGGTCGGATCAAGCTCTGGTCCTCGACCCAGGCGCCCACCGCGGTCCAGCGGATTGCCGCACGGGTCCTCGGTCTGCCGATGAACCTCGTCGAGGTCGAGGTCACCCGGCTCGGCGGCGCCTTCGGCGGCAAGGAGGATCAGGCGACCCCCTGGGCGGTCATGGCGGCGCTTGCCGCGCAGCGTACGGGGCGTCCGGTTCGTCTGACCCTCAACCGGCACGAGGACATGGTCTGCACCGGAAAACGCCACCCCTACTCGTCCGACTTCAAGCTGGGCTTGAAGAGCGACGGCGCCATCGTCGCCTACGAGGTCCACCTCTGGCAGAACGCCGGCGCCGCCGCGGATCTGTCGCCGGCCATTCTCGAGCGCTCGCTCTTCCACGCCACCGGGGCCTACTTCGTCCCCAACGCGCGGATCCACGCCGCGAGCTGCCGGACGAATCTCATTCCCTTCACCGCCTTCCGCGGCTTCGGCGCGCCCCAGGCCATGTTCGTCATGGAGGCGGCCGTCGACCGGGCGGCCGAGGTCATGGGCCTCTCCCGTACGGAGATTCAGGCCAGAAATCTCCTCTCCGAGGGCGACCGCTTCCCCTACGGGATGCGGGTTCAGCGGAGCCAGGCTCGCCGGAGCTTCACCGAGGCGGCTGAACGCTTCGACCTCAGCCGGCTCGAGAAGGAAATTGCGGCTCACAACGCCGGATCCCGGCTGACCAAACGCGGCGTCGCCGCGATGCCCGTCTGCTTCGGAATCTCCTTCACCAACGCCATGCTCAACCAGGCCGGGGCGCTGGTCCACGTCTACACCGACGGCAGCGTCAACGTCTCCACCGGCGCCATCGAGATGGGCCAGGGGGTCAACGCCAAGATCCTCGCCATCGCGGCCGCGACCCTCGGGCTTTCCGGGGGCAGAATCCGGATCGAGAGCACGACGACGAGGACCATCGCCAACACCTCCCCCACCGCCGCCTCATCGGGCGCCGACATGAACGGCCGCGCCACCGAGCTCGCCTGCCGCGCCATCGTCGACCGGCTCCTCTCGGTGGCGGCCGAACGCCTCGACACCCCGTTCGACCGACTGTCGATCGCCGATGGCGTGGTGCTGGCCGACGGCGAGCCCGCGGGCCTCGAGTGGAACGAGCTGGTCTGGGCCGCCTACACCAAGCGGGTCAACCTCTCGGCCCACGCCCACTACGCCACTCCCGGCATCTGGTACGACAAGGAGACCGAGCAGGGCGAGCCCTTCGCGTACCACGTCTTCGGCACCGCGATCATCGAGGTCACCGTCGACTGCCTGCGCGGCATCTACACCGTCGACCGAGTCGGCATGGTCCACGACGGCGGCCGCAGCCTCGCCGAGAAGGTCGACATGGGTCAGCTCGAGGGCGGGCTCGTCCAGGGTCTCGGCTGGATGACCATGGAGGAGCTCGTCTTCCACGAGGGCCGCAACGTCTCCGACACCCTCTCGACCTACAAGATCCCCGACATCCTGAGCACGCCGATCCTCGAGGGTCACTTCCTCGACGACGCCGACAACCCGAAGGCGGTCATGCACTCCAAGGCCATCGGCGAACCGCCATTCATGTACGGCATCGGGGTCTACTTCGCCCTGCTCGACGCGCTGCGCGCCTTCCGACCCGACCGCGCGGGCGTCTACGACGCACCGCTGACGCCGGAGAAGGCGCTCATGTTCCTGCACGGGGACCGGTAGCCCCACCCGCGTTCGCGTCCACGCTCGTGTCCGAATCCGGGTCAGCGGCAGCGGACCATAGCCAACACTCTCCCTTTTTTCTTCTTTCCTCTTCCGTCCCGGTGCCCGTGCCCGTGACCGAAGAATGCTACCGCAAGGCGAGCGGCCAGCGGACGCCCTTCACGGACACCCGGACGCGCTGAACGTCCCGTTGCGCATGCACCCGGTGCAGGTCGCCACTCCCGAAATCGGTCCGCCTGAAAGCATCAACCCCGTCGAGCGTGACGACACTGCTGCTCAGATTCAGGGTGTAGGTGATTCCGCTGACCCAGCCGCCGCATCACGGCGAACGACGACCGTTTCCGGCGACCGATTCCCTCGTCGCAGCCCCATCGACCACGACGTCGTGCAAGACGACATTGTCCGAGGCATAGACGTAGATTCCCTCGTCGACCGCTTCAACCGTCACATCGCGCATGGTGACCATCGTCAGCATCGTTAAGATCGAACCCGTACTGCCCGACCGCCCGGACATCCACCATCCGAGTGCCCGATGACAGCTGCAGGTTGACCGCACTGGCGCACGCCCGCACCGGAAGTAGTTTCCGACGATCACGTCGTCAAGCACGCCGTCGTACGCCGACTGGCCGTCGTAGCCTCTCGACGCTGCAAGATCCCGAGAGAAGCCTTCAGCGTGCTCGACCGGACGACCACGTCGCTGCGGTGATTGTAAACCGCCGCCGCCTGAGCACCGCCGATGGCCTCGGCGGTGACCCCTTCGTAAATCGCGCCGGGTCGATAGTTGTTGATTGCCCTGTTGAAGGAAACACCGTTTTCGGCTTTGAGCTCGACATCCCGAACCCACAACCCGCCTGACTCGCCAGAGGCAGTCAACGCGAAATTCTGGTTTGCCGCGCCCGTGATTTCGATCCGCGCGTGCTCGATGGTGACGTCGGCGCCCGAGACGAACACCGCGCCCACATTCGCCATACTGTCCGAACACGTGTTTTCGACCGAAAGCCCCCAGATCCCGGAACGGCTCGACCCGATTTGCAGCACCGCGTCTGCGCAGACCGCGCCGGTGATCTTCGTGAGATCTCTCCCCGCGCCCGCGACGGTCATCCAACCCCAGACCTCAATTCCGGTGGTGCCGATGTCGTACACCCCGGGTTCGAGCTTCAGCAGCACCGCCTCCTCCTGCGAGGCCGGCGGCGTGATCGCCGCGATGGCGTTGCGCAGCGCGGTTCCGTTCTGGGTCGTCGTCCCCACTGGTCCGACCACGTACGTCCGGACGTACGGTGTGTCGTCGTCCGAGCCGCAGTTCCACGCGGCGCCGTTCCAGCGGGTGATCTCACCGGCTCCACAGCTGAGATCGCCGAGGGTGTCGTCGTCGCCGTCGGCGAGATCGCCGGGAATACCGACGAAGTTCGACCACGCGAGGTAGTAGGCCCCGGTCTGCCCGCCGAGTGTCGTCGCGTTGCCGGCGGAGGTCGCCACCGTTGCCATGTCCGCGCCCTTCGCGTGTTGGGCGAAGGGTGCCGCGGTCAACTGCTGCCGCGGCGACAGCACGGTGTAGCTTCCCGTGGATGTCCCGTCGCGGACGCCGACTTCGAGCCACAGGGCCGTCCCGTCGAAGACGCTGCCGAAGTCGAGCTGCGTCGTCATTCGCCCGTCGCTGACCGCCAGGTCCTCAACAAGAACCACTGAACCAACCTGAGAGCCGCCCGACTCGGCGTCGTACAGATAGAATCGGAAATCAAACACGCCCGCGGCCGGCGAACCGGCATCGGCAAGGACGCCCTGATAGGTGAACTCGGTTCCCAACGGCGCGGCGGTCGCCGCGACCACGACGAGTATCGCCAGAACGGTCATTCGAGTGTTCATGTCTCCCCCCTACATTGTCCCGCCGGTCACCGAGCTCCAGCCGCCGGTGCCGCCGCTCTCGAACCCGTTGCAGAAGACGGGCTGGAGATCGACCGTTCCAGCCCAAAGTCCACCCGCGAGGGCGGTGCCGCATTTCGAAACAAGTCCAACATCCGGCTGGCCGATGGCAGCAATGAGCGAGAAATCACCGCCGCTCGACGCGCCCCCGCCGGAGTCCACCGACCATACGGGAATGGCATCCGCCCGCCCTGATTCCGGCGCGTTCTGAGCACCGGCTCCCACTCCGGCCTCCGCCGGTTCGGACGCCGCGGCGGCGGCGATCGGAAGCAGCACCAACACCACGACGACAAAGCTGACTCGTCCGAGTGTCTCCATGTGCGATGCCCTCCTGTTTTGAGACGACATCTCTGTTAATTGTGATTACTCTGGATGCATGATAGCAAAATCGACACTGCCACGCTTCGACTCGACCGCCGAGCTTTCCCGCTTAACTCGCCGGCCCTCCCGGGCTTCCTGCCGGCGGGACGCCCGCACCCCGATGGCTAATCGATAAATTCTCAGTTTTCAGTTTTGACTCTTGTGTTTCAGGCCATCACCGCCCTCAATGCCCCCGATGACCTGCGAGGGATAACTCAACACCAAAAATCGGAACTCGAAACTCATCTATCATGGCCCCATGAAGGCGCAACCCAACCCCAAACCCGATCCCTGGCTCTTCGCCCTCGACGCCCTCGATGCGGAGAAACGCGCGGTGCTGGTGATGGTCGTCGAGCACTCGGGCTCGGTGCCCGGGGTGACCGGGACCTTTGTGGTCGTCACCGAAAGCGGTCAGGCCGGGACCATCGGCGGCGGCGCCGCCGAGCACGCGATGGTGGACCGGGCGAGAAAGCACCGCGGCGGCGCCGAGCTCGCGGAGTTCGTCCACACGGAAACCGGCGATGGGACGCTCTGCAACGGGGTGCAGCGCTTTTCTGTCCTGCCGCTCTCGCGACAGGACAGAAAAGCTCTCGAGGGAATCGTCCGCACGCTCGAGAGTCATGAAACCGGCACGTTGTCGCTTTCCCAGGGGGGCCTGGCATTTGAACATGGCTCGACGGGAGACACGACCTTTGTTCGTTCCGGCGACACTTGGAATCTCACCCACCCGATCGGTCTGCTCGACACCCTGACCATCATCGGCGGCGGCCACGTCGCGCTCGCCCTGTCGCGGGTGATGGCGACGCTGCCGTTCAGGATCGTCGTCCTCGACAACCGCGCCGAGCTGCAAACCATGGATGACAACCCGTTCGCACACCACAAGGCGGTGGTGGACTATGGTGAGATCCGCGACCACGTACCCGAGGGCGACCGCTCCTGGGTGGTGGTCATGACCTACGGCCACGCCCACGACCGGCAGGTGGTCGGAAACCTGCTCGGCCATGAGGTGCGCTACCTCGGTCTCTTGGGCAGCGCGAGCAAAGTCAAACGACTCTTCGCCGACATGGAGGCTCAGGGGGCCGATCCAAAGGCGCTCGCCAGGGTCCGCGCCCCCATCGGGCTGGCGATTCGCAGCCACACGCCGGAGGAGATCGCAGTCTCGGTGGCGGGCGAGATCATCGCCATCCGAAACGGGGCCGTCGAATGAGCCGGCGGCGGGTCGAACCCGGAACGCAGCCGCAATGGCAGGCTGGAAGCCTGCCCCACGAAGGACCGACAACCTGCCGTGACTCAGGAACGCCATTGTGGGGCAGGCATCCTGCCTGCCGTCGTCCGACGGGGATTGTGTGATGCCCGAGCTTGTCTTCACCCTCAACGGCCGCGAGGTCGGCACCGAGGTCGAGGAGGGCCAGCACTTCCTCGATGTGCTGCGGGAGAACCTCGGCATCACCACGGTCAAGGACGGCTGCTCGCCGCAGGGCGTCTGCGGCTGCTGCACCATCCTCCTCGATGACAAACCGGCCCTGGCGTGTCTCCTCGACCCGAGCCAGGTTGCCGGCCGCGACGTCACGACCCTCGAGGGGCTTCCCGAGCACCAACGGCAGCTCCTGGCCGAGAGCTTTGTCCGCGCCGGCGCGGTCCAGTGCGGTTTCTGCACTCCGGGCATCGCCATGCGGGCCGCCCATCTCGTCAATCGCGGCCTCACCGACGACCGTGATCGCGTGAAGAAGGCCCTCGCCGGCCACCTCTGCCGCTGCACCGGCTACCACCGCATCGTCGACGCGATCCAGCTTGCCGGATCGGGAGCGACCCTCCCGGCCGAGGCGCCGCAGCACGGCATCGGCGGCGCCAGCCCGCGCTACCTGGGCCGCGATCAGGTCCTCGGCGAAAAGGACTTTGTCGCCGACATGAAGGTTGCCGGAATGCTCCACGGCTGCCTGGTGCTGTCGGAGCACCCGCGCGCCCGGGTGCTCGGCATCGACACCCGCGCCGCCGAAGCCGGGCCTGGGGTGCAACGGGTCCTGACCGCCGACGACATCCCGGGCGTCCGGCGCCACGGGCTCATCATCAACGACTGGCCGGTCATGGTCGCGCCCGGCGAGACGACCCGCTATATCGGCGATGTCCTCGCCGTGGTGGTGGCCGACACCCGGCACCACGCCCGGCGCGCCGCCGAACGGGTCGAGGTCCAGGTCGAGGCGCTCGACCCGGTCACCGACCCGGAACGGGCGCTGGAGAAGGGCGCGCCGGCGGTCCACCACGGCGGCAACCTCCTCGAGGTCTGCGCCTTCTCGCGCGGCGACGTCGAGGCCGCGCTGGCGGCCTCGGCCCACACCGTCGAGGCCGAGTTCCGCACCCAGCGCGTCGAGCACGCCTTTCTCGAGCCCGAGGCGGCCCTGGCGGTTCCCCGGCGACGGCGGTCTGACCGTCTACTCGCAGGGCCAGGGAGTGCACGACGACCAGCGTCAGATCGCCGCCATCCTGGGCATCCGGCCCGACCGGGTGCGGGTCGAGCTGGTGACCAACGGCGGCGCGTTCGGCGGCAAGGAGGATCTCTCGGTCCAGGGCCACGCCGCGCTCGCCGCCTGGCTTCTCCAGGAGCCGGTCAAGATCGTTCTGACCCGCGAGCAGAGCCTGCGGATCCACCCCAAGCGCCACCCGATCACCATGCGCTACCGCGCCGGCTGCGACGCCGAGGGACGCCTCACCGCGGTCGAAGCGCGGATGATCGGCGACACCGGCGCCTACGCCTCGGTCGGCGCCAAGGTCCTCGAGCGCGCCGCCGGCCATTCCTGCGGCCCGTACCGGGTGCCGAATGTCTCCGTCGAGGCCCGCACGGTGTACACCAACAACCCGCCGTGCGGCGCCATGCGCGGCTTCGGCGCCAACCAGGCCGCCTTCGCCATGGAGGGCGTTCTCGACCGGCTCGCCGAGAAGGTCGGCATCGACGGCTACGACATCCGCGAATTGAACGTCCTCGACCCGGGCGACCGATTCGCCACCGGTCAGTTGATGAACGAAAGCTGCGGTATCCGCAGCACTCTGGAAGCGGTCCGCGAACACTACAAGACGGCGAGAAGGGCCGGCATCGCCTGCGGCATCAAGAACACCGGTATCGGCAACGGTCTCGAAGACACCGGCCGGGTTCTCATCGAGATCGACGACCACGGCCTCGTGGACATCCTCACCGGGTTCACCGAGATGGGCCAGGGGCTCCACACCATCCTCCGCCAGGTCGTCCACGAGGAAACCGGGCTCCCACTCGAGCTCATGCGGGTCCGCACCGTCAGCGACCCGCGGGTGGAGTGCGGGATGACCACCGCCTCGCGGGCCACCGCGCTGTGCACCGCGGCGGGCCGCAGAGCCGCGGTCAAGCTCGCGGCGGCGCTCGAAGGAACCACCATCGACCAGCTCGCGGGGCGGTCGTTCCACGGCGAGTACATCGTCGATTTCACCACCCCGCCCGGCGCCGATGTCGACGAGCCGATCACCCACATGGCCTTCGGTTATGCGACCCAGGTGGTGATCATGGGTGAGTTCGGCCGCATCGCGAAGGTCGTCGCGGCGCACGACGTCGGCCGCGCCATCAATCCCCAGCTCTGCGCCGGCCAGATCGAGGGCGGCGTCCACATGGGGCTCGGCTATGCCCTGTCCGAGGACTTCCCGTGCACCGATGGCGTCCCCGACTCGCTGCTCCTGCGCGATCTCGGGATTCTCAAGGCGGCCGAGACGCCGCCCATCGAGGTCATCCTCGTCGAGGTTCCCGACGGGGTCGGCGGCTACGGCTCCAAGGGCGTCGGTGAGATCGGCCTCGTCCCCACCGCCGGCGCCGTCGCCGAGGCGCTCTACAAGCACGACGGCATCCGCCGATCCACCCTTCCCATGACCGACGCCCCCGCCGCCCGACCATCGGTACCGCGATCGAGACGACCGTGATTTCACCGCAAAGGCGCAAGGTTCGAAAAGACCATCGCAAAGAAATTCGCCTACAGCCGCCTGCTTATCGCGTTCCATCACAAAACTCCTCGAGCTCGTGCGGCTGAGGGTTTCTGGGAATCACTTGCGTTTCGGGGCGCCATGTTTGAACCACAGGGGACACGGGGAACCACGGAGATTCCACGGGGCAAGGCCATTCTGACCCGGACTCCACCAGTCTTGGAGCGTTGCGGGACTTCTCCGGAAGATGTGATGAGTCGATCGATTCCCCGTGGCGACTCCGTGGTTCCCCGTGCGCTCCGTGTTTCAACTCGAGCCTCGATGTAGTGAGCACCGTGATTGCGGCGGTCTTTGCGCCCTTGCGGTTCACTCCTGCGCTTCTCCTACACAGCTATACTCGCCGTGTGATTTCGATCAGTGGGCTCCGCAAACGCTACCCGGGCTCGGAGACCGATGTCCTCAAGGGCATCGACCTCGAGGTCGCCGGCGGTGAATTCGTCTCGCTGGTAGGCCGATCGGGCTGCGGCAAGTCCACCCTGCTCAATATCGTCGGCGGGCTCGACAGCCGGTACGAGGGCAAGGTCTCGATCGAAGGCCGCGATCTCTCATCGCTCGGAGATCGCGATCTCGCCCGCTATCGCCGGCACTCGGTGGGTTTTGTCTTTCAGGCCTATCACCTGCTCGACCACCTGAGCTGCGCCGAGAATGTCGCTCTCGCGGCGCGATTCGGACACGACGGCGCTCCCCGATCGGCCGATGAACGAGGACGCGCGGCGGAGGTCCTCGATCTCGTCGGGCTGCCCGGTTCCCCCGACCTGCGGCCCACCCGGCTCTCCGGCGGTGAACGCCAGCGGGTGGCCATCGCCCGAGCCCTGTTCAACCGCCCCGACCTGCTGCTCCTCGACGAACCCACCGGCAATCTCGACACCGCCACCGGCGCCGAGATCCTCGACCTCCTCTCCGCTCTCCACGGCGATCTCGGGATGACGATCCTCGCGGCCACCCACGACCGGGCCATCGAGGCTGCAGGGCGGCGAATTCTGCGGATGTCGGATGGCGTGCTCGAGGAAACTGCCGGGAAGGGCCCGTGACCGGCCGCGGCCTCGGCCGATCGGTGCGGGATGATCTGACCCGCCACTGGCGTCACATCTCTGCCGGCTCCCTCGGTATCGCCATGAGCGTCGCGGCTCTGGTGTTCTTTCTCGCCCTCGGACTCGGAGTTCGCGAGGTCCTCCTCGGTGAGGTCTTCCCGGTGGATCGGATCGAAGTCCTCCGCAAGAGCACCGACTTCAACTTGTTGGCGATCAAGATCGAGCTCGGCAAAGACACTATCGATGACGGGATGGTTGCCGAAATCAAGGCCATCGAGGGCGTCGGCGCCGTCTACCCGAAGATGCGGCTGCTGGTCCCGGCTCTCGGGAGCGGCGGCGAGAGCCTGATCGGGACCGGGATGCAGACCGAGCTCGTCGCCGACGGCATCGATCCCGCGCTCGTGGCCGACGATGTCGGCGGGGCCTTCCACGATCCTCGGCTCGACCCGTCGGCGATCGGCCTCGCCTGCGGTGAGAACCGCACCTGCCCCGGCGGCACGGTCTGTGTCGGCGCCTCGGACTTCGCTCCCGGCGAATGCCGCGAGGTGATCCCGGTCATCGTCTCCGAGCACATGGTCGAGCTCTACAACGGCGCCTTCCGGCGGGCCTACCGTCTGCCCAAGGTCAATCCCGAGGCCCTCCTCGGTCTCGGTCTCGACGTTTCCTTCGGTGCATCGAGTCTTCGCCCATCGGGGCGGCGGGTGGCGCGGGAACGGGTGACCCTCGTCGGTTTTTCCGACGCGGCGATTCCGCTCGGGATCACCATGCCCCTCGGATTCGTCCAACGGCTCAACCGCGAGCTCGGCCCCGACGGCGCCGCCGACGGCTACCACTCGGTGGTGGTCGAGATCGCCGCGAAGGACGCCGCCGCCGATGTCATCGAGGCCGTCGAAGGGCTCGGTCTCGTGGTCCGCGATGGCGGCGCCCGCCGCGCGGCCTTTTTCATGACCGTACTGCTCGCCACCGTGAGCCTGGTGGGGATCGTCATCCTCGCCATCTCGGCGCTTCACGTGATGCACGTCTTCGCCCTGCTCGTGATGATCCGGCGGCGTGAGATTGCGGTGATGCGGGCGGTCGGCGCGACCCGGGGCGAAATTCGGTTGCTGATCATGACCGAAGCCGCCGTCGTTGGTTTCACGGCCGGCGCGTGCGGCCTCCTGGGCGCCGCTGCCCTCGCGTGGGCCGCCGATCGCGCGCTGATTTCGGGGCTGCCGGATTTCCCCTTCAAGCCCGAGAGCTTCTTCGCCTTCGAACCGCAGCTCGTCGCCGCCGCCCTCGGTCTGGCGGTGGTCTCCTGCGTCCTCGGGGCTCTCGCGCCATCGCTGCAAGCCACCGGTCCCGATCCCGCCGAGGTCCTCAGCTCCACCTGAGAGACCCGCGGCCCATCGCAATATCACCGCGAGGGCGCAAAGAACGCCAAGCACATCGCAAAGGCCATCGCAATGGGACACGGATCGGCACGGATGAGGGCAGATTGCACGGATTTTTTTGAGAGTGGGTTGTTGGCACTTGGTCGCTGTACGACTTCACAATAGCGGGATTGGTTGCTTTTACGATGTGGTTTTTGATTCAGAAACGGATAAACACGGAGCCTTCTCCTTCAGTTTCCTGCTGATTCAAGGCGTGGTTCCGTGAAATCCGTCTGAGATCAATAACGACAAACTACCGGGACCCGATCACGACACCACGAAGTCGTACGCCCTTCGAGAAACCACTCACCCAACCAAAAGAAAAATCCGTGTCGATCCGTGTTCATCCGTGTCCCATTTGCGATGGGACGGTGCGCCTGAAGTCGTTCGCTCGTAGCTTTGCAACCTTAGCGCCTTTGCGGTTCTAAATTTCCCCGCCCTTGGTTGCCATGATGTTGCCGAGGACGCCTCCGACGAGATCGTCGAACTCCTCGGTCGTCTCCATCAGATCGATCTGGTCGATGAAACCCTCGACGATGCCGACGCCGAAGAGCGCCTGCAGCCTGAACCGGGCCGCCTCGTCGCTTCCGAGCAACTCGATTCTCGTTCTCGCCTCCTCGACCGCCAGCGGCCACCGGGCCGCGAGCTCGTCCGGGACCCAGCGATCCTGGACTCGAGTCATCGGCACTTCGACGGGCTCCTCGTCAGGGACCGTGAGCGAGACCACCGCCCGGTCCCCCTCTTCACTGAGAAGCTCGACTTCGGTCTGTTCCCACGCAGCCACGGTCCGGGCAAAGCTGGCCGTTTCCTCGCTCTCGGACGGCAGCTCGGCGGCGGAGTCCATGAGCGCGGTTCCGGTCGTCGACAGGAACGCTTCCACATCGATCTCCCGCAGGGTCGTGAGATCGGCGAGATCGCTTGCCAGAAGAGCGTCGAGCATGTCAACCGAGGCCTCCCAGACGGCGTCCAGGGTCGCGGCGTCGACCTGCGACTGCTCGAGGTATCGACTCGCCAGAATGAGTTCCTTCTTGCTTTGAAGCACGACGGCGCCCTTGCGCGCCACCGCCACCGCACGATCGAAGACGGCGGGATCGACGGTATCGGCGAGCTCGCGGCTCAAATCGGAGACGTCCTGCTGGTAGGACGCCGGAAGCGCCCGCCACACCACCTCGGGATGGTGTTGAACGAGACCGTCGAGAACGACTCTCACGGTGCCGTCCGGGGAATCGGGGATGGCCATTTCGTCGACGGCGCCGCCGCCGCACGCCATGGAGACGAGCATCGAGAGCCCGAGGAAGCGCGGCGCTATACGAAACAGCATGGTCATCAACAACTCCTTCATGGCATCAAACGAACGAGAGGCGGGTTTATGACATGGTGGTCGCTGCACGATCGTGATACAAAGCGCCCATGAACCAGGAATCCACCTACAGCTTTGTCTACGACCGGGCCGAGGCCGCCAAGGTCTTCCAGGAAATCGGCACTCAGGGCCTCGTGCTCGCCATGCTCGCCCGCCTCGTACCCGAACCGGACTGGGAGGGCTGTCTCGTCTACAAGGGGGCGGCCCCCGACGACAGCGCACGGATGGTGTGCATCGGCATGAGCGGCCCCGCGGCCGTCAGGGTGCAGGAGAAACTCGTCGAGACCTTCGAAACCACCGGCATCCCCGTGCCCACCATCTACGAGGGCGGCCCCGAGCCCCAGCTCGAGCTCGCCAGGGTCACCAACGGCAGGTGGGCGACTCCGTAGTCCGGAGCACTCACG
This sequence comes from uncultured Acidobacteriota bacterium, assembly GCA_963823445.1. Classification (GTDB taxonomy): domain Bacteria; phylum Acidobacteriota; class Thermoanaerobaculia; order Thermoanaerobaculales; family Sulfomarinibacteraceae; genus JAHECW01. The sequence goes on along the minus strand of CAWGLT010000006.1, from coordinate 31,141 downwards.
AGATTTCGTCGCGAGGGCGGAGGAACGGCACCCGGCAGGTTCCGAGTCCGGAGCTTTCAAGAGGCAGAGTCGACGGTTGACAGGCCCATGACACCTGAACCGGTGAATCGAGGTTGTCACTTCGGCCCTCGCCACTGGGGAGCTCGAGTTGAAACACGGAGTGCACGGAGAACCACGGCGACTCCACGGCGTGTTCGTTTGCGATCCATCCCTTCGACGGCCATGACACTCTCCCTTTCCAACGGAACAGGAAGAAACACTCTTGGATCACTCCGTGGCCACTCCGTGGTTCCCCGTGTCCTCCGTGTTTCAAATGTGGCGTCTCGGCATGCAGGTCATATTCGGGCCCGCAGCCGCACAAGCCAAGAGCCAACGGCTCATCGCTCTCCGGGGTTCCATTGTCCATTCACCATTGCCCTGCGTAATCACACGCTGCGCTACACTTCCGCGGCTATGAAAGTGCTTGCCCTCGATTTCGACGGTGTTGTGTGCGACAGCCTTCGCGAGGTCTTCGCGACGGCCCTCGCGACGTATGAATCCATGGCGCCCGACTCCCCGCTCCTCGCCCGTCTGCGTTCGCGCCGTGGGACGGGTCGCTGGCACTCACTCGAGCTCGTCACCGACCCGGTGATGGTGTCCTTCGAATCCATGATGCCCCTGGGCAACCGCGCCGAGGATTTCGGGGTTTCGCTCAGGGCCCTGGACAACTTCCTCGAACTCACCGATCAGGCCGCCTACGATACCTTCTACGGAACCGTCGATCCCCGGTGGATGGCGGCGTTCCACCGCGGCTTCTACGAACAGCGAGACGCCGCCCGAGCCTTCGACACCCACGGGTGGCTCGAGCTGCACGCTCCCTATCCCGTCTTCCTCGAACTGCTGCGGCGGCGCTCGTCGGAGGCGAAGATCGCGTTGGCCACCGCCAAAGACCGCCGTTCGGCCGAGCTTCTGCTCGCCCACCTCGGGGTCGGCGATCTCTTCGCCCCCGAGCTCATCCTCGACAAGGAGACGGGAGTGTCGAAGACCGCCCACCTGACGGTTCTCCGGGATCGCCTCGACGTGCCGTTCGAAGAGATCACCTTTGTCGACGACAAGCTCAACCACCTCGAGACCGTGGCGCCCCTCGGCGTCCGGCCGATCCTGGCGGCCTGGGGCTTCAACACTCCGAGGGAACACGCGCTCGCCCATGAGCGGGGAATCCCGGTCGCGAATTTCGCGACTGTCGAGCGGGTTCTCTACGGCGGAGGGACCGATGCCAGAGAATAAGACGATTCGCCTTTTCAGCTGGAACGTCAACGGCCTGCGTTCCTGCGGCAGCAAGGGCTTTCCCGAATGGCTCGCCGCCGAACAGCCCGATGTCCTCGGACTCCAGGAAACTCGCGCGCTCCCCGAACAGCTCGACGCCGAAATCCGCGAACCCGACGGTTATCGAACCTGGATCCACCCGGCCGAGAAGAAGGGCTACTCCGGGGTCGGGCTCTACTCGAGGATCGAACCCGAATCCGTGATCCTCGGCGGACTCGACGAAGAGCGGTTCAACTCCGAGGGCCGGCTCATCATCGCCGACTACGGCTCCTTTCTCTTCTACACCGGCTACTTTCCCAACGGCGGCAACGACCTCAGCCGAGTGCCCTACAAGCTCGAGTTTTCCGAGGCGGTGCTCCAGCACGCTGAAGCTCAGCGAAGGGCAGGCAAATCCATCGTGATCTGCGGCGACATCAACACCGCCCACGAGGAGATCGACCTCGCCAACCCCAAATCGAACAAGAAGAACACGGGTTTCCTCCCCGAGGAGCGCGACTGGGTCAGCCGCTTCATCAACCACGGTTATGTCGACATCTTCCGCCACCGCAACCCGGAGACCACCGGGGCCTACTCGTGGTGGTCGAACCGCAAGGGCGTCCGCGAGAAGAACGTCGGCTGGCGCATCGACTACTTCTTCATCTCGGAAGACCTCCTCGACCGGGTCGTCGACGCCAGGATTCACGCCGAAGTCCTGGGATCGGACCACTGCCCGATCTCGCTGGAACTCAAGCTGTGAGCGGCAAGCAGGATCACTTCCGCCGCCTCGAGCGGATGTACCTCACCAAGGCGAGCATCAACGACTATTTCAAGCCGTCGATCTCCGTCGGCGACGGAGAGGCCGAGATCCGAATCGGGGTCGATCCGAAGTTCTTCCACGCCGCGGGCGCCGTGCATGGCGCCGTCTACTTCAAGGCCATGGACGACGCCGCGTTCTTCGCCGCCAACTCGGTGGTCGAGGATGTCTTCGTCCTCACGACGAACTTCAACATCCAGCTGCTCCGCCCGGTCACCGACGGCACCCTCATCGCCAAGGGCACCCTCGTCAGCGAGTCCAGGAGTCTGCTCATCGCCGACGCCGAGCTCAGGGACGACCGCGACCGCCTCGTCGGCCGCGGCACCGGAAACTTCATGAAGAGCCGGATACAGCTTGCCGATATCCCGGGCTACTCCGACTGAGTTCAACCGCAAAGGCGCCAAGGACGCAAAGACATCGCAACCCGGACAATGGGACACGGATTCGGCGGATCAACACGGATCGGGCTCCCTGCCGACTTCGACCATAGACTGCAATGATCCGTGCCAACCCAATCGATCCGCAATCATCCCTGTCACATTGCGATGGATCTCTGCGTCTCTGCGTCTCTGCGTCTCTGCGTTGAATGTTGCGATGGTGCGATGGCTTTGCGTCCTTGGCGCCTTAGCGGTTCATTTTGCCGATGAAGCTATGATGGCCAACTATGCCTGAGCTTCCTGAGGTTGAAACCGTTCGCCGCGCCCTCGAGATCGGTCTCGAGGGGCTGAGCGTCACCGGCGTGGGTGGTCGATCGGTGATGATGCGCCGGCCCCTCGACGTCGGTTTCGTCGCAGCCGGGATCAGCGGCCGGAGCTTCACCGCAGCCCGCCGCAAGGGCAAGTTTCTCCTCGTCGATTTTGCCGGCGCGGGCACGCTCATGATCCACCTCGGGATGTCGGGTCGACTGATGCTGTGCGACGCCCTGGAACCGATCCTCGACCACACCCACCTGACGCTGTCGCTCTCGGACGGCCGCGAACTCCGTTTCGTCGATCCCCGGCGGTTCGGTTTCGCGCACTGGCTCTCACCCGGCGAGGAAGACCTCGACCCGTCGCTGGCGGCCCTTGGGATCGAACCCCTCGACCCCGCCATGGAAGAGCTCATCCCTCCCCTTTTCCACGGCCGGAGCTCTCCGGTCAAATCGCTCATCCTCGACCAGCACCTCATCGCGGGGGTCGGGAACATCTACGCCGCCGAGGCCCTCTGGCGCGCCGGGATCCGCCCCACTCGCAAGGGATGTCAGACCTCGATTCCCCGTCTCCGAAAGCTGGCCTCCGAGACCCGCAAGGTCATCGAGGAGGCCGTCGCCCAGGGCGGAACCACCATCCGCGACTACGCCACCCCGTCGGGCGATTTCGGCTATTTCGCGGTCAAGCTCAATGTCTACGGCAAGCAGGGCGAGCCCTGCCCGAGGTGTTCCGGGAAGCTCAGGGACACCCGCATCGCCGGTCGCGCGACCGTCTGGTGCGGCCAATGCCAGAGGTGAGTCAAACCGCGAAGGCGCGAAGTTGGCGGAGATCATCTCCTGAAACACGGAACCGAGGCAGCGAGAGGTTTCGGTTCCGTGCCCGGGTGTGGTGTTTGGCGATGTTCGGGTCCTCGCAGTTCGACCCTGCAATGGCGCCTGCGATCTTCGCGCTCCTCGAGCTTCGTTTACGTTCGCAGCGGTGCGGCGCCCCGCCGCCGGGGGGTCACGAACCTCCGACGGTGTCGTCCCACTCACCGATGTTTCCGCCCTCGAAACCGTCGACGAAGATGAAGACGCAGGCCTCGCGGGGCGAGGTCAGCCAGGGCGTGAAATCGACCGACCCCGATCCCGCGACCAGGATCAGGTCACCGCTGCCCGAACCGGCGCCCGAGGGTCCGTCAGCTGCGCCCCAGTAGTTGTTTTCCAGACGCAGTCCGGCGGCGGAGCCGTAGTGGGTCACCCCGATAAGGTTGTCCATGATGCAGTTGTTCCCCGAGAAACTCCCAATCGTCGCGTTCTCGGTGACGAACAGACCCGTCGAGTTGGCGATGATCTGATTGTCGAGGATCACCTGATCGGTCGTGTCCCCGCCGAGGTGGATGCCCGAGGAGTTGGGGGCGACCCGCCCACGCGCGTCACGCCCGAACCAGTTACCGGTGACGAAGTTCACGTACGAGCCTCCCGAATAGGTGTTGAGAAAAACGCCCTCGTCGCAGTGGGCGAAGACGTTCCTCTCGAGGCCGTCGGAGCTGCCGTCGCCATCGGTCCCGATGCGTGTCTGACTGACGTTCTGGTGCATGTAGACGCCAGCGTACAGGCTCATGGGCGTCGTCCCGTCGGCGCCGACGCCGAAGTAGTTCCCCGCGATCCAGTTGGGATACGCCGAAATTCCGGCGTTGACTTTGATTCCAAGGAGGCCGGATCCGAAGACGTTGCGCTCGGCGACGTCGTCCACGCCGTCACCATTGGTCCCGATGATCAGGTTTCCACCGCCGCCGAAGCAGGCGACGCAGACGCCGTTCCCGGAATCGAGCACCACGGTCCCGGTCCCGTCGACACCGAAGTGGCTGCACTGAATGGTGCCCTGCGAGTAGGTGTGGTACCGGATCCCGTCGGTACCCGAGCTTCCCGCGGAGAGCGCCAAGCCACGAAAAGCGAAGGAATCGGCGAAGCTGGTGGTCTGAACTGTGAAGACGAAATCGCCCACCGCCGTGATCTGCACGCGGAGGTATGAGGGCGACGTCGCGGTCGCGCAGACGTTGGCCGGCGCCGATCCGACCCGGGGTTGGGTTGTGCCGTCGACCGTCAGCGACTCGGTCACGACGGGCAGGGGCGATCGGAGATTGATGGCGCAGACGCCGGAAGCCTCGCACTGTACCGCGGGAATATTGAAGACAATTGTGTCGCCGCCGGCGGCAGCGTTGGCGTCGACGACCGCCTGCCGCAGGCTGCCCGGGCCTTCGTCGTCGATCGTCGAGACGGTGAACGTGGCGGCGAACGACCACGCGCCGCCGAGGATGATCACGAGGGTTGCGAGGATAGACAAGCGCAAACGAGCGAGTGAACGGACAAACGCCATCTCAGATCCTCCAGAGTCCGAAAATCAGAAAGACCTCAAAGTGAAACCGAAACCGACGCTTTGATCACCGCGACGCGAAAATCACACCGCAACTCACCCTCGGCTCATCGGAGACTGCTCCGCCATCGACAGCCTGTCAAGTCCGGGCCCTTCCTCTCGTACGGAGAAGGCGCGAGCACCGGATCAGAAGCACCGCCCTTGATAAGCCGGTTCGCCGGCCGCACCACCGTTTGGTGTCCGCACTGCCAGCGCTGAGACCCGGGCGCGCACGAGCCGCAGCCGTGACGCATGGTTTCCTTGACACCTTCGGGTGTCCTCTCTAGGGTGGATCGATCGTCAAATTCGATCTCCGGAGTTGTGAGCATTCATGGAAACACTCGAAGCGGTTCTCGGCACACTTTCGACGTACATCTGGGACAAAGGGATACCGGTTCAGGGGCAGGAGGTGCCGTGGGTCATCATCGCACTCATCGGCACCGGTATTTTTCTCACGCTGCGGCTGGGTTTCATCCAGCTCCGCAAGCTCGGGCACGGCTTCGCCGTCACCTCGGGGATGTATGACGATCCCAACGAACCCGGCGACGTATCTCACTTCCAGGCGCTGACAACGGCGCTGTCGGCCACTGTCGGCATCGGGAACATCGCCGGCGTCGCCCTCGCCATCCACTGGGGCGGCCCCGGTGCGCTCTTCTGGATGTGGGCCACCGCATTCTTCGGGATGGCCACCAAGTACTCCGAGGTCACGCTGGCGCAGCACTACCGCCAGCTGGAGGGCACCGACCTCGACGCCAAGAAATGGGAGGGGACGGTTTCGGGCGGCCCCATGTACTACATCGAGCGGGGCCTCGGACCGAAATGGAAGCCGCTCGCCGTGTTCTTCGCGCTGATGCTCGGGCTGACCGCGTTTCTGACCGGAAACGCCATCCAGGCCAATACCGTGGCCGACACCTTCGCCACCGTCTTCGGCGTCGAACCCTGGATCACGGGCCTCGTCACCACCTCCATCGTCGGAATGGTGGTGATCGGCGGCATCAGCCGGATCGGCAGGGTCACCGGCGTCCTGGCGCCAGCAATGGCCGCCATCTATGTCTCCGGAGCGCTCGTCATCATCGGACTCAACTTCAAGGGCATCTTCCCCGCCTTCGCGCTCATCTTCCGCGAGGCATTCAACCCGACCGCATCGATCGCCGGCACCGGAACCGGGGTCTTTCTCCTGACCATGATCTGGGGTGTCAAACGCGGTCTCTTCTCCAACGAGGCCGGCCAGGGTTCGGCGCCCATCGCACACGCTGCAGCGAAGACGGACGAGCCGGTGTCCGAGGGCGTCGTCGCCCTCGTCGAGCCTTTTATCGACACCATCATCATCTGCACCCTCACCGGGCTGGTGATCATCCTCACCGGAGTCTGGAGCGCCACGATTCCAACCGAGATCACCCTCGCCTCAGGCGACATCTCCTACGTCCAGCAGTACGAGGAGGGGCGTTTTGCCGAGATCGGCGGGCCCGCCAGGATCCGGATCGAAGCCGGCCGTCATGCGGATGGGTCCCTCGCGGCCCCGATGGTCGCCTGGCACGAGGTGGTGGTCGAGCAGCTCTTCCTCGATCCCGAGATGAAGCGCCCCTTCACCGGCCATGTCGACACCGGGCGCGGCGTCGCGGTGGCCGATGACGGCACGGAGCTCTCCTCACTGCATGGGATGGCCGCCGAGAGCGGCGCGCCGTTGACCATGGTGGCCTTCGAGCGGGGCCTCCCCGGGCGAGCCGGTCGTTTCATCGTGGTGATCAGCGTCTTCCTCTTCGCCATCTCGACCGCGATCGCCTGGAGCTACTACGGCGACCGCTGCGCCAACTATCTCTTCGGCCGTAAGATGATCCTGCCCTACAAGGCCGCCTTCGTGACCATGCACTTCGTCGGAGCCGTGCTGTCTTTGTCGGCAGCGTGGACCCTTGGCGACGTGTTTCTCGGGATCGTCATCCTGCCGAACCTGCTGGCGCTGTTGCTGCTCTCGCCGAAGGTCGCCGAGCTGACAAAGAGCTACTTCCAACGCAAACCGTGGATCGAGAACCGCGAGGTCCACAGGAGATTCAAGGAAGAGACTCGATCAGCGAAATCCGGATTGCGCGGCTCCGGCCGCTGACGGTCATCTCCGACTCGTCAACCTGCGTTCAGGGCTGCCGCAGACAGGGACACGGGCGATTCGATCTGCCAGCCGTGCGAAACCAGGCGAGCGCCCGATTGACGTGAACGGACGAGTTTGAAACACGGGGAACACGGGGAACCACGGAGTTGCCACGGAGTGATCCGAGAGTGTTTCTTCCTGTTCCGGCGGAGCGGAGTACGCGTTATGACCATCGAAGGAATGGATCGCATGCGAACGCGCCTTGGAGTCGCCGTGGTTCTCCGTGCCCTCCGTGTTTCAAGGCGTCTGGCCCGACCCCGCCGACGGCGTTGATGCTCTCAACCGAGCTGCCACTCATCGGTGAGAGAGAGAATTATCGAGGTTTGGGCTCGGTGTGTATAATCCGCCGCCGGAGGATGATCATGCGCAATTCCCGTACTCTTCTGCTCGTCGCCCTGCTCGCCGCCCTCGGTTGCGGCGGATCGGAACCCCCGTCCACCGACGCCGTCGAACCCGCGGCCGCCAACGAAGGCATGCCGAACGACGATGTCCACGCCGCCGCCACCGGTTCCGCCATGGGCGGCGGAATGCACTCCGGCGGCGGGATCAACGCCGAGATCATCCTCGATCCCGAGATCGCCGATGACTGGCGGGCCATCCGGGTTCGCGTGGTCGAACTCGAGAGCATGGACGAGAGCTTTCACGAAATCGCCATCGGCGAAGAGGCGCCCCTCGGCGACACCGGGCTCACCCTCCGAGTCGTGGCGTTCATCCCGGACTTCGTCATGAGCGAGGGCGGGATCACCTCGCGATCCGCCGAACAGCAGAATCCCGCCGCCCGGGTCGTGATCGTCGAAGAGGGCAAGGACGACTACGAGGGTTGGCTCTTCGGCGCCATGCCCGAGATCCACGCCTATCCGCACGAGCTCTACGGGGTCATGTTGTCGGAGGGTGTGCCGGCGGAGTGACCGGCTCACGGACACTGTAGGCAGCGGGCTTCAGCCCCTGCCTCAGAGCCGTTGAATGCCTGCGAGCGATCGCGTGCCTGCAGATCTCGCCAACTGACGAGACACACCCGACGCCGGGGCGAACAACTCACCCCTGAGAGCACTGACGCGGGGTCTGAAGACCCCGCCTACAGCTTCGTTCTCCCGGCGATCAAAGCAGCTTCTTGACGTTCTTCAGCAACGTCGTCTTCCTCACCCTCTGAATGAAGCGCTTGCTCGACATGAGATCCGCGACGTGCCCGTACTTGCCCAGACCCTTCTTGTAGAGATAGGGCATGGCGGCGCCGATGAACCGGCCGAAGTCCTCGTCGTAGGGGTAGTGCCACGGCGCCGCGTCGTCATCGCCGGGGTCGGTGAAGACATACTTGATGTTGACGAGTTCGTGGAGGCCGAACGGTCCGTGCGCGCGGCCGATCCCGCTCTCGCCGAGCCCGCCCCAGCTGCCGGTGACCTCACCCGCGGCGACGATGCCGTGCTCGTTGATCCCGACGGCGCCGGCCTTCAGTTCCCGCTGGAGTCGAGCAGCGGTTTCCGGTGAGCTGGTGAATCCCGAGGCCGTCAGTCCGAACCGCGAGTCGTTCGCCTTCGCGATGGCTTCGTCGAGATCGCGAACCCGCTGGATCGGCATGGTCGGGCCGAAGGTCTCTTCGACCATCATCTCCATGTCGTCGGTGACATCGGTCAAGACCGTCGGCGGATAGTAGTAGCCCGGACCGTCGGGAACCTCACCACCGGTCAGCACCTTGGCGCCCTTGGCCACCGCGTCCGCGACGTGTTGAATGACAATGTCCCTCTGGCTCCTGGTCGTCATCGGCCCGAGATCGACATCGCGCCTGGACGGATCGCCGACCTTGAGCTCCTTCGTGAGCTGGACGATACGCCGCACCAGGCGGTCGTGGATCTCGTCAACCGCATAGACCCGCTCCACCGACGCGCACGACTGGCCCGTGTTCATGAACGCAGCCCAGACCAGGGATCTCGCGGTGCGCTCGAGCGGCGCATCGGCCGCCACCACCGCCGCGTCGTTGCCGCCGAGCTCGAGCTGCGCCGGGATGATCCGCTCGGCGCAGCGCCGGGCCACGTGGCGGCCGACATCGACCGAACCGGTGAAGAGCACCTTGGCGACATCCGGGTGATCGACGAGGGCGTCGGTGGCCGAACCGGGGAGCGCGACGCCGTTGAGGACGCCGTCGGGCATCCCCGCCCGCCGCGCCTGATCGACCAGGGCGAGACCGGTGAGCACCGTTGCCGACGCCGGTTTGAAGACCATGGTGTTGCCGGCGACGAGGCCCGGGACGATCTCCCACATGGGGATCGCCACCGGGTAGTTCCACGGCGTGATGGCGGCAATGACTCCGAGGGGGTCGAACCGGTAGCCGGCGGTCTTCCAGTGGGCGAAGAGCAGGAGCTCCGGCGCGACCGGCTGAAACGCCAGGTGCTTGTGGGCGTTGGCGACCCAATAGTCGAGAGTGGCGCAGGCCGGCACCACATCGACGAGGAGCGCCTCGGAAATGGGTTTGCCGTTCTCGGCCGACATGAGAGCCGCGAGCTCTTCGCCCTCGTCGATGAAGATCTTCAGCCACCGCCGAAGGATGTTCTGACGCTCCTCCACCGGGGTGGCCGCCCAGCCCGGGAATGCCTCCTTGGCCGTTTGCACCGCAAGCGCAACGCCGTCCGCTTCGATGGCGGACACGGCGCCGATCTCGTTTTCGGTCGCAGGGTTGACGGAGGTGATGGTCCGCGGGCCTTCAACCTCACGATTGCCGATGATCGAGTGCTGTTGCAGTTTCATTTTGTAATTGTATCGGATCGACGCAGTGCGGCAAATCCCGCCTGCAATCGGACCGGACCTTCCACCGCCGCGTCTGAGGTTCCGGAAGAGAATCCGCGCCCGCTCCGGTCCAGCCAAAAATACGAAGCCGGGTGACCACGGGCACAAACACCAGAACAACATGGGGTTGATTTGCGCCTCTCAACATCTAGACTTAGATTGATACCAGCTGGCAAAAACCGGAAAACAATGAAAAGTGAGGTCCCGCATGCGCCACGTCACCACCTTCGTCGTTGTCATCGTTCTCCTCATCGTCCTCCCTGCCGCCGCCGAGGAGGAGCTGTGGATCCCCGCCGCTGCTTCAAACCCGGGGCTCCACGGCACCATGTGGACCACGCAACTCTGGCTCGGCAGCCGGGTGGTCGACATCCCCATCGAGGTGCGGGCTGCCTTCTTCCCCGATCAAACCGGCACTGCCGAACCCGAGGAGGCGACCATCGAAATCCAACCATCGACTCAAGTCGAGATTCTCGATGCGGTGGCAACCCTGTTCGGCGAGGATCGGCCCGGCGCCATCCGGCTTCGGTGCGAGCACCCCTTTGTCGCCCAGAGCCGCACGGCCAACGACGGCGGCGAGGCGGGGTCGTTCGGTCAGGGCATTCCGGCGGTCGACACCGCCGGCAGCACCCAGTGGCTCAACTTTTTCGGCGTCTCCAACCTTCCGGGAAACGACGGCCACCGGAGCAACATCGGGATCGTCAACATCGGCGATGAAGGAGAAAACGTGCTCATCACCGCCCGCGACGGCGAGACCCTCGAGAGTCTGGGGTCGGTGTTCGTCGACATCGGCTCAAACGGGTGGTTCCAGGCCGATGTTTTCTCGCTGTTCAACCTCGAAAACCAACCCGTGAAACTGGCAGAAGTGTCGGTGCTCTCTTCCGGCTCGATCCTCATCGGGTACGTTTCGAGAGTCGACAACCGGTCGGGGGACGGGACCTTCACGTCGCCCACCTATGTGGAGTACGTCCGGGTCGAGTCCCGCCTCTGGGAGCTGGAAGCGACTCTCATCTACACCGGCGACGTGACGGTCGAGCGCGTCGAGTACACCACCGGTGACGGGCTTGCCACGTTCGACAGCCCGGAATCCGGCTTCACCACCGGAATTCTCGGGCTTGACTCCCCCACCACCTTCTGCATCCGAGCGCTGGGCGAGACCGGACCGGAATCGGGATCCATCGAGTTCGAGGTCAACCGGCGGCCCGAGGGCGACCCGAATTGGGCGCGAGGCCGGCACCGGATGGCCTGGAGCGCCGGATCGAGCACCGCCCTACTCGATGAGGAGTACTGCGTCGACCTGAACTGATTGGCACCGGCGGCCATCACGAGAGAACGCCGCGGCATCAGGTCTTGCGGTGGACGTGAACCGCCGCCGCCTGGGCCGACGGCATGAGGATCATCTCGCGGACGTTGGCGTGCGGCGGCCGGGTGGCGCAGAACAGCACCGCATCGGCGACATCACGTCCGTGGAGCGGCTCGAGACCGTTGTAGACCGAGTCGGCGCGCTGCTGATCGCCGTGGAACCGCACCACCGAGAACTCGGTGTCGACGAGACCGGGGTCCACCGAACTGACGCGCACACCCGTACCGAGAACATCGATGTTGAGCGCCCGGCCGATGGCGGTCACCGCGTGTTTGGAGGCGCAGTAGACGTTACCGCCGGGGTAGGTTTCGTGACCGGCGATGGAACCGATGTTGATGACGTGGCCGCCGCCCCTCGCAACCATGCCGCGGAGCACCGCCCTGGTCACCCAGAGCAGACCCTTGACGTTGGTGTCGATCATCTCCTCCCAGTCGGTGATCTCGCCCTCCCAGAGGGTGGACAACCCCCGAGCGAGGCCCGCATTATTGACCAGGACGTCGATGGCGGCCCATGACGGGCCGAGCCCCTCGACCCAGGCGTTGACGGCCGGGCGGTCCCGCACGTCGATCGACGCGGTGAGGACTTCGGCCCCGAATTCGGCCTCGAACCGTTTCGCCGCCGCAACCAGCCGATCGCGCCGGCGAGCGGCCAGAATCAGCCGGCAACCGGCCTTCGCGAAGGCCTCCGCACAAGCCGCACCGATCCCGCTCGAAGCACCCGTGATCAACACCGTCTGCCCTCTAGATCAACCGACATTTCATCCTCCATACGGACCCGGGTATTGTACCGGCCCTCCCGCGTCCGCGTCCGTTTCCGTGTCCGCGTCCGTTTCCGTGTCCGTTTCCGTGTCCGTGTCCGCTGCCACGGTTGCTGCCACGGTTGCTGCCACGTGCATGGTCACCCCCGGGTTGCTTCACTGCATAGCGCTCCCGGGTAGTCAGCTGGCGCATGGCGTCGTCGCTCGAGGGTCGTGACAAGGGCTCGACCATCGCCGAGGCGACCCTTGACACGAGCCATCCCAGCGACTGGAGGGAGGGCATGAACAACCCGGAGGTGACCATGCACAATGCTCAGCAATCGACCGGATTCGACGCCCTCGACAAAGCGACTTCGGCAGCCGGCATCGCCATTTCCCTTGTGATGCGGGTACCTGCTCCGCTCAAACCAATTGCAGATCAGGTCATTCGATCCGCTTCCTCGGTTCCGGCAAACCTCGCCGAAGGTGCTGGAAGATCAGGAAGAGACCGCATGCACCATTGGCGCATCGCCTACGGATCGGCCAAGGAAATCGACACCCACCTGCGACTCCTCCTGGGCGCAGGTGCCGTCGACCAGTCCCGGACCGAAGCGTCGCTCCAACTCTTCGACGATGTCCGCGCCATGACCTGGCGACTCCTCCACTCCTAGGAGCCTGCACCGAATAGATGGTGGATGGATTTCGGAGCGTCAATTGAGGTCGTTTATTGCCTGTTTCGCAGGTTCATACTGGTGGTCTGGGCCAAGAAACAGGCGAAAAACGGGCCAAATGCCGCCCGAAAGGCGCCGTTGACTCTATGCGGTGCAGCCTCCCAGCCATCCACCCACGAGCGACAACGCCGGTGGTGCGACGCTGGGTCGCCGAAGGCGGCCCAGAAGGCCGGGGCTGACAGAACTCCGTTCCCGTTCCAGGTGGCAGCATCCGAATCCGTACTCGGGGCCGATACAAGCACCTCATGAGCAGGCTGGAAGCCTGCTCCACAAAGCTGCATCCACCGCCCCGGACGTGGCCGCAGGCACGTCGCGAAACGAAACAAAGGGCCCGGCAGTCGCCGGGCCCTTTTTGTTTCGCCACAATTCGCAAGGCGAATTGTCACTCGTCGGTTTCGACCCTCTTCTCGATCTTGATCACCCGCACTTCCGGTTCATCGACCCTGGTCATGACGCAGCCGGTCGCCGGACAGATGTAGGTGTCCTGAAATGCGTCTTCCTTCTTGACCAGGAGAATCGATCCGGTCTCCTCGCAGACGTACTTGACCATTCCGGGGTGCATTCCATGGCCTTTGACGATCACCGGATGGTCCACATCACCGTCTTTCGCAATAAAGACCGCGCCGTGGTGTCCGCCGTGGAGATTCATGATCTTGTCGATCTCGATGTTGTGCTCGCCGTCGAGCAGGACATCTTCGCCATCGATTTGGATGGTGTAGGTCTCGACTTCACCCTCCTCGCCCTCGATACCGTCGACCTTCATCACGATCACTTTCTTCTCGCCGAAATCACAGTCCCCGGTGATTTCGATGTTCTCACCATCCTCGGTCACCCACACCATGGTGTCGAGACTCTTACCGGGCCCGCCGAATGAGCCGAAGGCATGACCGTCGTTGACGATGGACAGATCGTCGCCGACCCGCTTGACCACGAGTTCGTGGTCGCCCACATCGAAGGAGCGGGACTCACCATCGGCGAGATCCTCGAGGCGGACGACCTCGGTCACCCCGTTGACATCGACGCTGATCTCGTCGGCACTGTGCTTCTCGACCCTGACCTCGATCCTCTCCTCGGCCGAGACGATCAAGGCGCCGACCACCACCACCAGGATTGCTGCCAGGACCCAATGTACCCATGTCTGCTTGCTCATTCTCGTGACCTCCGTTGTATTTGCTCGTGCGCCCCGACCGGCGGCGCCGGATCGTTGCGCTCCAACCTCCACGGAGCAACACCCGTGCCAGCCTTTGCGAGGCGGATCCGGGCAGCCGTCTCCCGATATGAGGACATGAACTCCGGATATGGGGAGGCCATCACTCCTCCGGCGCGGCATCGGCCACCAGATCGTGTTTCTCCAAGCGATAGAGGAACGCCTTGTAGCTCAGACCCAGGAGCCGCGCGGCCGCGGCCCGGTTCCCGGAAGCGCGCTCCAGGGCCTGCCGAAGGAGACTCTCTTCCATGGAATCCCACGCCAATCCCTCGGCAGGGAGGCGGATCGGTCCGCCCGCCGGACCGTCGGTCCCCCGGATGGCCTCCGGCAGGTCGTTCACGCTGAGGCGGCCGTCTTCAGCGAGCAGGACGAGCCGCTCCACCGCGTTGGCAAGCTCGCGTACGTTGCCCGGCCAGCTGTGATCCATCAACAGGCGAACAACGGCGGGCGGCAGCGATTCCACATCACGTCCGTGGCGCGCCGCCGCGGTCTCCAGAAACGACCGCGCCAGCAGCGGGACATCGTCCCGGCGGTCCCGCAGGGGGGGCAGCTCGATGGGGACGACGTTGAGGCGGTAGAAAAGATCCTCGCGGAACTCGCCATCCCTCACGAGCCGGGGGAGATCCTGATTCGAGGCCGCCACCAAGCGGACATCGACCTCCTTCTCGCCGGATCCGCCGAGCCGGGTGATCCGCCGCTCCTGGAGAACACGCAGCAGCGTCGCCTGGAGCCCCACGGGCATGGATGCGATCTCGTCGAGGAAGAGCGTTCCGCCGTTAGCCTCCTCGAACTTGCCCTCGCGCCTACGGTGGGCGCCGGTGAACGCGCCCTTTTCGTGGCCGAAGAGCTCGGATTCGATGAGGCTTTCGGGAATCGCCGCACAGTTGACCGCCACGAAGGCGGCCCCCCCCCGCCGGCTCGTCCGGTGAAGGGTCCGGGCAACGAGCTCCTTGCCGGTCCCGGATTCACCGACGATGAGCACTGTTGCGTCGGTCGCCGCCACCTTCTCGATGGTGCGGTAGAGGCGTTTCATGACCGGAGTGCCGCCGATGAGACTGCCGAAACGGTCCTCTTCGGAGACCGCCTCCCGCAACCGCCGGTTCTCGCTCTCGAGACGGCGCGTCTTGAGAACGCGGTGAACCGCGAGCAGGAGGGCCTCTCGTTCGAAGGGTTTGCCGAGGTAGTCGTCGGCGCCGAGACGGACGGCCTCGACCGCGTGGGCGATGGAACCGTAAGCGGTCATCACGATGAAGCCGCAACCCAGGCCCCGGCGACGGACATCGGCGAGCAGATCGCCCCCGTCGCGGCCGGGCATCCGCCAGTCACAGAGCACGAGATCGGGCACCTCGTCGGCGATGGCGTCGAGGGCCTCGTCGACGGTGCCCGCCGATCGCAGCACGTTGCCCGCGCGCTCGAGGATCTCGACGATGAGCCGGCGTTGGGCCTGCTCGTCCTCGACGACCAGGATCGAGACCCGGGGATCAGACCCCATGGGTCTCTTCAAGGGCTGAAATCGGGAGCTTCACCACCGCGATAGTACCGCCATCAGGGTGATCTTCGACTTCGAGGATGCCCCCGTGCATTCCCACCACGAGCTGACGTGCGAGGAAGAGGCCCATTCCGGACCCGCCCACCTTGGTCGTCACATGGGGTTCGAAGAGGCGTTGCCGGACTTCTTCCGGCAGCCCGGGACCCCGATCTCGTATTGCCACCACTCCGAAGTCGTTCTCCCGCCGGACCTCGACCATGACGGGCGTCCCGTCAGGCGTCACATCGGCGGCGTTCTCGAGCAGATTCGCCAACGCCGCACGCACCGCCGTGGCAACCACGGTCACCGGCACATCCTCGTCGGCGTGGTCGAGTTCCACCCGTCGTCCCTGTTGCACCGCCTCGAAGACCACGGCGCGGGTGAGGTCACCGAAATCCTCCGGGGAAGGCTCGGCGGCGTCCTCGGCGCCGAGGGCGAGAAACGACCGCAGCCACTGATCGATCCGCCGGATCTGCGTCCTCGCGGTCACGACGAGATCGTCCCTGGAATCCGAGCCCGTCGCCAGCTCTTCAACCGCCAGACCGAGGGTGTTGAGAGGATTGCGCACGGTGTGGGCGAGCCCGCGCGAAAGATCGCCGAGTTGGGCGAGGTGCTCCCGTTCCCGCCACCGATCGCGCTCGGTCTCGAGCTCGGCGAGACGCGCAGACATGGTGTTGAACGAGCGCTGGAGTTCGCCGACCTCGCCGGCAGCGGTGATCGGCACCTGGAAGCCGAACTCGCCCCGGCCCACCGCCTCGGCGCCATCGGCCAGTCCCCGCAGCGGCCGGGTGACCCGGTTGGCGAGCACTCCCGCGCCGACCAGGCCGAAGACGAGCAGCGCCCCGCCGACCGCGGCGCCGCGCTGCATGGTCGATCGGAAGGTCTTCACCGCCGGTTCGACCGGGATCGGGATCCGCTGGAGCTGCCCGACATCGTCCTTGATGACGAGGAACCGACCGGAGCTCTCGTCATCGGCGACAACCTGAAGGACGAATCGTCGTTTCTCGACTTCACCGGAGGATTCATCAACGATCTCGATTGCACGGTCGGTTTCCATCTCGATCCGGTGAGCCTGCACGCGGTCGGGGTCGCCACCGTCAACCGCGGCGCCATCGGGAGACATCCCGATGAGCTTCCTGGTGATCGTCTCCTTCAACTCGGTGTCGCACCCCTCCGGGATCACCGCGACGTGAACATCGTGACGGATCAAATGCTCGACCCGGACTCCGTCGCCCCCCTCGATCTCCTGGCCGTCGACCCAGACCATCCGGTGGGCCTCCCGGTCGCCCTCCCTGACGAAAGGGTTGGGCCCGAACTGGAGAATGTCCTTGCCGACCGAGGCGGCGACCGCCCCGAGCTCGGCCTCCATCGCCCGAAGCTGACGCAAATGGAGCCACCACTGGGTGGCCATGAGGGCCAGAACCAGCAGAGCGGTGCCGAGAAAGAGTCGTGTCTGGATGCGCATGCGACCTCCGTACAAAGCCAAATGTAGCAAGTCGCGTGCCAATCAAATTCTGGGTGGCCACCCGGCCAAAGCCGGATGGCCACCCAGAATTTGTCAAGATGAGAGCTTCCATCGCACCAGGTCCATGCTTCAACGCAATGGATCAATTCAGCGATGTTCTTGGCGTTCTTTGTGTCTTTGAGGTGAAACTGCGATGGTTCTCCGCGGCTCACCACCTTGTACTTCGGGAAGTTTTGGGCGCGGTGTGCCTGGTCTCCCAGCGCGCGACAAACTGCTGCCAGCTCATCTTCGACGAGGCATTCCACACTTCCCGGAAAAAGGGGCTCGACAGGGCCGCGGCCTGCATCTCGCCCGGCGTATCGGGTCGAGCACCCGCATTGTCGCGTCCGTTGCCGGTCGATCCTCGGTGGTTCTTTCTGCGGCTCATACCTGCTCCAAATCCGTCCCCCGCATCAAGATCACCGCTTCATATACGGAGCGGGATGCGCCCGCGTCGCGTTTGCGGTGGTACCATTCCGTGGAGGGCGTGCTCGGAGCCGGTCCGAAACAGGCTGCAGCCGTCTCGCTGCGAACAATGATCGACATTCTTCACGACGATTCGGACAGCGACGGTCCGCGGATCTGGGCGATCGGCGGAGGCAAGGGCGGTGTCGGCAAATCGGTCCTCGCGGCCAACCTCGGCGTGGATCTCGCCAAGCGCCGTCAACGGGTCATTGTGATCGACGCCGATCTCGGCGGCGCCAATCTCCATACGCTCTTCGGCATGCCCGATCCGGAGCTCACTCTCTCCGACTATCTCGACCGGAGGGTCGCCAGCCTCGAGGACATCGTTCTCAGCACCTCGGTCCCGGGCCTCCGTCTCGTCAGCGGCGCCCATGCGTTGGTCGAGATGGCCAACCCCAAATACGGCACCAAGAGTCGGATTCTGCGCCACATCCAGGCGCTCGATGCGGACCATGTCATTCTCGATCTCGGAGCGGGCACCGGCAACAACGTGCTCGACTTCTTCCTCGTCTCGCACCGCGGTATTCTCGTGGTCGTTCCCGAACCCACCTCGGTGGAGAACGCGTACCACTTCATCAAGGCCGCCTTCTCCCGCAAGCTCAAGCAGACCGAACCGAGAAAAAAGATCGCAGCGGCTCTCGAGAAAATAGCCGGCGACCGCACGGGCAGAGGTTCGAAATCGGCGCGCGATCTCGTCGCCGGGGTCATGGTGATCGACCCCGAGGCCGGCGCGGCTGTTCTCGCCGCCGCCGCGACCTTCGCCGCCGGCATCGTCGTCAATCGGGCATCGAGCGCGAGCCACGAACGGCTCGCCGCCGAGATGAGCATGGCCTGCCGCGAGTACTACGGAATCGGGGTGGACGCCATGGGCACCCTGCCCACGGATCCCATGGTCGTGCGCTCGGTCCTCGATCGCGAACCGGTGGCGGCCGCCCATCCCGATTGTCCGTTCGCGAAAGCCGTGCGGCGTCTCGCCTCGAGGCTGGAGGGAGAATGACCTTGATCGAAGGTATCCGGCGGGAGGATTGGGAGGTTCTCGGAGTTGAACCCGGTGCCGATCTCGAAAAGGTCCACCGCGCCTACCACACCCGTCGCAGCCTGTTCTCGCAGAGTTCGCTGGCGACCTACTCACTGCTCGGCAAGCACGAACGCGACGAGTTCCTGGAGCGGATCGACGAGGCCTTCATGAGGATCTCGAACGCGGCAGCGGATCTCACGGCTCATGCCCTGCGGGGCACCGAGGACCTCGAGGTCGACACCGCCCTCGCCGGCCTGCGGACGCCGACCGACCTCGTCGGGGACCCGGGCGCCTTCCTCAGACACCACCGACTGGTATCAGGGCTCACCCTGGAGCAGGTCTCGGTCGAGACCAAGGTCCGTCCCAATCTCCTCGATTCCATCGAGAAGGAGGAGTGGAGCAAGCTCCCGGCGGCGGTGTTTGTCCGCGGTTTTGTCCTCCAGGTCGCACGGCTGCTGCGAATGGACGACCCGGAGCAGCTGGCCGCAGCCTATGTCCAGAAGATGAGGATCGAGCGGAACGAGGACGAGTAGCAATTCGTCGGACGAATTGCGGTGGCGTTCGCTTCGCTCACGCCAATCGGACCCGTTGGTCGTGATCGTTCTCGCAGCGGAGCGCGCCCAGAGAACGTGGACCCGGTGCCTGGCTCTCTTTTCGCCGCGAAAAGGTGCCTGGCACCGCTCGGCACCGCTCCCATCGCGCCACCACCCGGAGGAACGGGATTCGGACGCTGAGGCCTGCTGATCCTCGTCACCCTCAGGCCGGCGAGACGCCGGCCCTGCAATGAACCTCGGGCCCTTGTGGTGCCGGCGTCTCGCCGGCACAAAGACCACGGACCATCAAAAACGGTGGAAATTCTCCAGAGACTCAACCGTCAGCTATCGTCGCGGGCGGGTGGGATCGATCCAGCATCCGGCATCGAAGCTCCGGCGCTTATCGCTTGGCGGCCACCGCACCCGGATTCCGTACCACCTCTTCGGTGAGCAGACCGTTCGAGAACAGTACATACGCCGCCTGATACGCGGCAGTGGTGTCGTCGAGCAGACCCGGTGACTCCTCCGTGGTACGCATGAGGTCTTCGGCCCAGAGATCGCAGCCGTAGAAAGAGTGGCTGCCGTCGGGGCGCAGGACCGCGACTTTTCTCTGCCTGAGCTGGCCGAGCTTCTGATAGTTTCCGACATAGGCCCGGCCCTCCTTCGCCTTCATCCGTAGGATGTCTCGACCGAAGAAGAGGCTGTCATAGGACATCCCGAGAAGCGCGAGGACGGTGGGCGGTACGTCGATCTGACTGCATTGGGTCACCACCGTTCCCGGCTCGACGAGGGCCGGCGCATAGAGGATCAACGGCACCCGGTAGCGCTTCACCTCGAGCTCGTCCTTGCCGGCCGACGAGGCGGTGTGGTCGGCGACGATGACGAAGAGGGTGTTGTCAAACCACGGTTTGGTCCGCGCCTCTCGAAAAAACTCGCCGATGGCGTAATCACTGTACTTGACCGCGCCCTCGCGGCCCGTCCCCGATGGAATGTCGATCCGACCGTCGGGATAGGTATAGGGCCGGTGGTTCGAGGTCGTCATGACAAAGAAGTGAAATGGCGAACCGGTCGCGTGAACCCTGTCGGCCTCGCGAACGGTCCAGCGATAGAGGTCCTCGTCGCACGCGCCCCAGGCGGTGGCGTGGGTGACGTCATCGGGAGCCACGGCGTTCCGGTCGACCACCCGGTAGCCGTTGGACGAGAAGAACGACTGCATGTTGTCGAAGTAGCTGTATCCCCCGTAGAGAAAGACCGTATCGTAGCCGTGATCGCGGAGCACCGTTCCTAAGGTGAAGAGCCCCGAATTCCCGGCGCGGTGGACGATCGACCGACCGGGCGTCGGCGGAATCGACAGGGTCAGTGCCTCCATCCCCCGGGTGGTCCGGGTGCCGGTTGCGAAACAACGGGCGAAGAGCAGTCCGTCCCTGGCGATGGCGTCGATGTTCGGAGTGAGCCCGCGAGGATCGGTGAATGCGCCGAGGAAGTGGATGCTCAGGCTCTCGACGGTCAACTGGACCACGTTGAACGGCCGCACGGGACCGGGATTGGCGACTCGGTGGACGAAATCTCGTGGATCGTCGGATCGGAAGTCCCGTTCGTCGCTTCCCGTGAGCCGCCGGGCGCGGAGCAGGGCCTGAGACTCGTCCATGGTCCGGTAGAACGCGCCGTAGTCGAGTTCCATGGACCGAAAAGCGGCGAAGAATGAAAAGACGCCGTTCTTGGCGATCTCGCGGTTGTTGTTGTTTTCGAGCTCGGGGATATCGGCCTGGCTGACGAGAGCCACCGCTGCGAGGGGGGTCATGATCAGGATCGCCGCGCCGAGCCCACGGCGGCCGAGCGAGGTCTTCGAGTTCAACCACGCGTCGATCCAGCCCGTCCGCCGAAGCAGCCACCAGGCCGCGGTGGCGACCGCGGCCAAACCGACGAGAATCGCCGGCATGGGGTAGGACTGCCAGATGTTGCCGACAACTTCGTTGGTATAGACGAGATAATCGACCGCGACAAAATTGAATCTGACGCCGAGCTCGTGCCAGAAAACCCACTCGGCCGCTGCGATGAAGGCGGCCAGGAAGAGTCCGATCCAGACCGACGCCAGCACCAGGATCCGGTGCGGCCGCGACGCGAAAAACCTCTGGGGGGCAAACGTCAACCAGAGCGTGACCGGGATCGAACACAGCAGCGCGGCCAACAGATCGAAGGCGAGCCCGAGCAGGACGGCGAAACCGAGGCTGAGATCCCAACCGAGGATTTCCTCGGCCTTCGAAATCAATGCGATCCGGGCCAGCAGTGAGAACGCGAGAAAGACGACGACGAATATCACTACGCCGCCGAAGCGGTTGGTGAAAAGGGGCCTCAATATCGCCGGTCCGAAGAACCCCGACGACCCGGCGGACCAACTCGAGGGCGTGTTCGTCACCGCTTGTGAGCCTACCACGCGCTTCGATCTCGTCGACCGGTCTGCTACCGCGCCTCGACCACCTGGATTGATGCGGCGGCAGCGGCGACCCGTTCGCGGACCACATCGCAGGGCTGTCCGGAAATCGCAGCGAGATCCTGCAACTTCTTCCGCCACGGTGGATTGACCGGTTTGCCTTGCGCACTGCTGACGGCAAGGTCTTCGGCGAGAGCGAGCTCCATCGCCCGCCGCTGTCGCAGGGCCACGCCTCTGGCCTCTTCCTTGAGTTCCCGGACAAGCTCCCCGGCCGGGCGTCCCATCATGGCGGCCAACCGTTCGACTCGGAAATGCCAGCGCTGCAATTCCAGGGGTCGGCGTGACAGCGGCGGTGTGTTCTCGACCACGGACCAGTCCATGACCAGCACGTACCACAACGGCCTTGCGTTCATCGGCTACTCCCCCTCTCGCATCGGGCCATCATCAAACGTCGGCAGCTGCCCGTGGGTTTTCTGAAACTCGGCGAGATACGCTTCGAGAGCGTGCGTGACGAGCGCCCAGAGAGGAACATCCCTGATCGTCGCCACCACTTTCAATTTCCGCACCAGGCCGCGTGGCACATAGGTGGAGAAATGATCGGGACGCGATCTTCCGGCGGGCTGCGGCCCCGCGCCGGCGCTCTTCGCTCCCCCGCTCACGGCGTATCTCGTGTCATTGCTTTGATTGTACTACAAACATACATGTATGTATATATGTGTAGAATCGATCGCAATCGACCTGTTCTCTGAGGGTTTGAAGGGTGTGAGGGTTTGAGTTCCTGGGGGCCTGGATGGGGAAATCGTGGATCGTGAGTCGTGAGTCGGGAGTCGTTCGGCCGCCGTTGTCCCTGCCGCTGCTCGCCGACCCTGCCGCTGTCCCTGCCGCTGCCGCCGCCTGCCGCTGTCCCTGCCGCTGCCGCCGGACCCTGCCGCTGTCCGCTGCCGCTGCCGCTGCCCGCCGGACCTGCGACCTGCGGCCCGCGCCCTACTCTCCCCCCGGCCCGTCCCACCTCTGAAAGAGATCTTCCGCGAGCTCGATGTCGAGGAGATCGAGGATTCGGTTGACGGTCTGGTCGATGATCTCCTCAACGGTCCCGGGCCGGTGGTAGAAGGCGGGAGCCGGCGGCATCACCACCGCGCCCATCTCGGCGACCCGGACGAGGAGGCGGAGGTGCCCGAGGTGGAGCGGCGTCTCGCGGGGGACCAGAACCAACCGCCGCCGGTCCTTCAGCGTCACCTCCGCCGCGCGAATCAGCAGATTGTCAGCGTAGGAGTTCGCGATTCCGGAAAGGGTCTTCATCGAACACGGCACGACAACCATCGCCGATGTTTTGAAGGAACCAGAGGCAACCGCGGCCGCAATGTCCCCTGCCCGATAGACCCGATCGGCCAGCGCCTCCACCTCTTCAACCGATCGATCGGTTTCCAACACGATCGTTCGCTTGCCGGCATTGGAGATCACGAGGTGGACCTCGATGTCATCGACCGCTTTCAGGACCTCGAGGAGTCGAATGCCGTAGATGACGCCACTTGCACCGCTGATACCGACGACAACACGTTTCATTTGACGAGGATCCTCCAGAGAAAAGGAGTTTGGATCTTAGCAGACGACGGTGGACTGAAGTTGCGGTGACTTGGCCCTGAGTTGGATGCCGGGCCTCGGCGAATTGGTAACGTATCTGTCACTTTCCGCCACGTCGATTCCCTTTTCCCCATGGTCCTGTAATAATCCGCGACAGTAACGTGTTCACACTCATCGAAGGCACCGCGCGCAATGGTTGTTCGCGGTGGTCATCGCGGAGAGCTGTTCGACACAAAAGATCGACCACAACGGATGTCAATCGACACCAACCTATGAAAGGGGCTCGCACATGAAGAAAACACTCGGATTACTCATCATTCTCGGACTCGCAGCCACCCCGGCGCTTGCCCAAAAGGTCACCATCGACTACGCCCACGACTTCGACTTCAGCGGACCGGAGACCTTCCAGTACGTCAACACCGAAGAATCCAATGCCGCCAACCCGATGATGGCCGACCGCATCGAGTCCATGATCAAAGCGAAGTTGAAGGCGGGCGGCGCCACCGAGGTGACCGAGAACCCCGACCTTTACGTCACCTACCACATCACCACCGAGCAAGAGACCTCGTACATGACCACCAGCTTCGGCTACGGCGGCTACGGTCCCGGTTGGGGCGGTTACGGCCGCTACGGCTACGGCTACGGCGGCATGGGAATGGGGACATCCACAACGACCGCGACAAACTACACCGTCGGAACCCTCATCATCGATGCCTACGACGGCACGGACAAGAAGATGATCTGGCGCGCCACCGGCGAGGTCACGGTCAAGGAAAAGCCCGAAAAGCAAATCCAGCAGGTCGAGAAGATCCTCGACAAGATCGGCAAGAAATGGGCCAAGATCCTCGCCGGCCAGGGCAAGTAGGCGTTCGTCACACCCGAACCTCCACACCCGGCTTCGGCCGGGTGTTTTTTCAACCTAAGGTGAGCGATTCTGGTGGATGAGATGCGCCAAGATCTTGATGCTTCTGACGTTTGCAAAAAACGGAGGCATACCCGTTGGTATGTCGAGTATTTTTGCAAACGTCCAGAGCGCAAGAGATTGGTGCAGATCGCCGCCGAGAATCGCTCACCTTAGGTTCAAGT
Source organism: uncultured Acidobacteriota bacterium (assembly GCA_963823445.1). Taxonomy (GTDB): domain Bacteria; phylum Acidobacteriota; class Thermoanaerobaculia; order Thermoanaerobaculales; family Sulfomarinibacteraceae; genus JAHECW01. The sequence goes on along the minus strand of CAWGLT010000006.1, from coordinate 6,859 downwards.
CAGGTTGTCGATGGCTCTGCGTCTCAGCGCCTTTACGCCTCCGAGTCGGTTTGAGACGGCCGCGATCAGGTTGAGTCCCCAGCCCGGAAACCACCTAGCCCGCACTTCTCACCGGGTTTCGTCGCGAGGGCGGCGAGGTGCCGTGCCCAGCCGGGTTTTCGATCCGAGGGGCGCGGAGGCGTACTTGACAGTACGGCGAGCACCCGGAGGTGAGAAAGCCCAGCTGGGCGCCGTGCATCGCCGGCCGCAGCAGACAGCTGGTGAGAAGAGCGGGCAAGGACTTGACCCCGGTCAAGGTGAGACTGAGGCGATCATTGCATGGTTCTCTGGTGGTACTCAGAAAACACCGAAGTTCGGAAGCAACCGACGATTCTGGAGGATCTGGAATGCGATCCATCGGCCTTGTATTGGGACTGTGTCTCTTGGTTTCAACTGGGGCGTTCCCCGCCGAGGACGCCGAAAAGACCGACACCGACCTTCTCGACGCCATCACCAAGGGCACATTCAAGCTCAACCTGCGGTACCGCTTTGAAGACGTCGATCAAAGCGGGCTCGATGAGCGCGGCAAGGCGTCCACCCTCAGGACCATGGCCGGCTACAACACCGGAACGTGGAAGGGCCTCGAACTCTACCTCGAGTTCGAGGACGTCCACGATCTCGGCCTGTCGAACGACCACAACAACGCCGGCGCCGGTTCCCTGTGGAACGGCGTCTCCGACCGGCCGGTGATCGCCGACCCCGCCGTCACCGAAATCAACCAGGCCTATCTCGGCTGGAGCCCGATTGCGACCCTCCCCTTCCGCTTCGGTCTCCAGGAAGTCGTCCTCGACAACTCCCGTTTCATCGGTAACGTCGGCTGGCGCCAGAACCACCAGAGCTTCGAGGCGGCCCGGGTCGAGTTCAACGGCGTCGAGAATCTCAAGCTCGGCTACTCCTACATCGGTCGCCAGCACACCATTACCGGCGCATCACTGCCGATGAGCACGAGCCACTTCGGCATCGGCTACACCATCAAGGACATCGGCACCCTCAAAGGCTACGCCCTCCTGCTCGACTACGAGGACCCAAGCCAACAGGGCAAGAACTCGACCACCTTCGGCGCCTTCTTCGACGGTGGTGTCAAGCTGTCCGACAGCCTCAAGCTCGGTTACCGCCTCGAGTACGCAAATCAGAACGACACCAACAACCCGAACCGGATCAACGCCGACTACATCCGGGCCGACCTCAGCCTCGCGTTCTCCAAACTGGTTTTCGGCGCCGGTTACGAACTCCTCGGCGGCTCGGCCGAGGACGGCCAGTTCAACACTCCGCTCGCCACACTGCACGGTTTCAACGGCTGGGCGGACAAGTTCCTCACCACCCCGACCGACGGCCTCCAGGATCTCTTTTTCTCGGTGACGGCGGTGCTCGGCAAGTTCAAGCTCGAGGGCGTCTACCACGATTTTTCGGCCGACACCGGCGGCGGTGCGTGGGGCAACGAACTCGACGCAGCCGTGGTCTACACCGCGCCCTGGAAACAGCAGTTCGCCGTCAAGTTCGCCAAGTACGACGCCGAGGACTTCGCCACCGATACGACGAAGCTCTGGCTCTGGACGAGTTGGGGGTTCTGATCAAATTGTTCGGCCGTTCATCCACCGCCCTCCGGGCGGCGGAATTTCGACCGAAAATTTGACTAGAGGATGAGTTTCGGACGGTTTAGCGAACCTCGAAGGCCCCCCGACTTGGGGGGCTTTCATAGCACGAGCCGCTGAAGTCCCCCCAAGTCCAAGAAGTCGTCTCGCCGCTCCCGGCCGCGGGGCTCGCGGCGCCGATGCGATAGCCGGCGTCGAGCTGCGGGTCCTGGCCGTAGATTCCGTTGGTCTCGGCCACCGGAAGGGTCGGTTGAGATTGCGCCGGGTTGTCCCAGGCGTACCAGAGGTTGCTCGCGAAGGTGAAGGTCTCGGGAGCGGTGTTGGCTCCGATATTGACGTAGGTCGAGAGCGAGCCCCGTTCGAAGACCACGAGGTTGTTGACAAAGACCCCGTCCCGGCACGCTTCGAAGGTGTAGGGCGGCGAGGTCACGGTTTCCTGGAGAATCCTCAGAATCCAATTCTCGGGATCGATGATGGTGTTGTTGGCGACGACACAACCGACACAACCGACATAGGCGAGCGCCGCATACGAGCCCTCGAAGATGTTGCCCACGACGGTCAGGCTTCGCGCCTCGGCGTTCGGGAGCGTTGTCGAGAGCGGGGGTCTGAAGTAGGTGAAACCGGTGCTTCCGCCCAGGTTGAGCCCTCGCGACCCGGAGTCGGTGAAACGATTCCAACGGATCTCGATGTTCTCGCTGCCGCCCTTGGACTGAACGGCGTTGGCCGAGAGATCGTGGAACAGGTTGCGAGCGATGAGTCCCTCGTGGCATCCCACGTGATCGACCCCACTTCCCGAGATCCCGCCGCCGCAGTTGTTGAACTCCGAAAGCACCACCGCGTAGTCGTTGAGTCCGGAGAGCTTGAGGCAGTCCTGGTTGCCGTCGGAACCAATGTCGTGAATCCACAGTTCCTTGAAGGTGACGTGGTGGGTCGCCAGGGGATCGGCATAGTCACCCCCGTCATCGGCGTTGATCCCGTTGTCGGCCGTGTTGCGAACCTCGAGATCGTGAACGACGACGTACTTCGCCCGCGTCAGGTGAATTCCCTCTCCCCCACCGTCGATGATCGGTCTCGCCTCGCCGGGTACGCCGCCGATCCAGATCGGCGCGCTCATCGTCCCGCGAAACGTCTGGAAGGTAGATGCCGCCGGAGTAGGTACCCTCATGGACCAATAAAGCCGTACCTGGTACGGCATTGTTGATCGCGCGACCGATGGTTGCGTAGGGGTTGCCGAGGGAACCGTCGCCGCTGGTGTTGTTTCCCCAGGTCGCGACGTGGATCTCCGAGGTCGGGTAGAGACCGCGGCCGTAGGCATCGACCCGATCGCAGCGCGGGGGTTCGGCCGCGCTCCAGTCGCCGGTGTCGCCCCACTCGAAATCGCCGGAGAAGATGACATCCTGGGCGGAACCGGTGACCGCAACGGCCATGACCAGGGGAATCACGATTCTGAATTTCATCACTCCAGGCTAGGCGATTCGAGGCCCCGGTGACGTGACGCGCAACACCAGAATCGCATGCGGAAGCGCGCAGTCGTCGCATCCGCTTCCGTTTCCGTTCCCGCGCCCGATGGGCGCTGGCACGGAGACTGCCGCGACACGGTCACTTCGAACGGAGGACCGTCGGGTCGAGCCAGCGCACCATGCCCTCGATCGCCTCCACGACGCTCCCGGCATACTGCTGGAGAAAAACCTCGTCCGGAGGCGCGTCGTCGGGTCGGCGCTCGGCGGCAGCGAGCGCCTTGGCGCCGTCGAAGTCGACGTAGGCGATCCGGGCCGTGAGCTCATCCGGAGGCCGGCCGAAGTCGCTGCCCGGCAGGATCGCGACCCCGGTGTCGTCGAGCAGAGCGGCGCACATCTCGTCCGAGGTCGTGATGCCCCTCTTGCGGAACGCCTTGCGGTGCTCGGTGAAATCGGCGAAGAGGTAGAACGCGCCCTGTGGGCGGGGGACGGAGATGCCGGCGGCGGTGAGGCGGGAAGCGCACCATCTGCCGAGAGCGCCGAGCACGCGGCGCGAGTGCCACAGGTACCTCTCGATCTCCAATCCGCCCTCGAAGGCACGGACGGCGGCGTACTGGATGGGCGCGCTGGTCGAGGTGTAGGTCTCGCTGGCCGCCGCCGCCATGGCATCGAGGAGCCAGCCGAGCGACGGCGGCAGGCTGAACACGCCGAGGCGCCAACCGCCGGCGCCGCACCACTTGCTCAAGCCTCCGCTGACGATCGTCCCCTCCGGGTAGAAGCGGGCGATCGAGACGTGCTGTCCCCTGTGGTGAAGCTCGCCGTAGATCTCATCGGACAGCAGGATCACGCTGTACTCGCGAGCGACCCGGGCGATCTCCTTGAGTCGGTTGACGCTGTAGGTGCTGCCGGTGGGGTTTCCGGGGTAGTTGAGAATCACGATACGCGGTCGCGACGGGTCGCGACGGCACAGTGCCTCGAGCTGGTCCGGGGAGAGGTGCCAATCGTCCTCGGGGCGGGTCGGCACCCATTGCACCTGGCGGCCGAGCATCTGCGCCTGGGGCGCGTAGGACACCCAGCTCGGGGTCGGGATCACGAGGTCGCCGTAGTAGACGAGCTGGAGCAGGAACATGAGCTCCTTCGAGCCCGGCCCGACGAGAACGTTTTCCCAGGTGAAGTCCAGTCCCTGGCTGCGCCGGTGGTAGTCGGCCACGGCCCGGCGCAGCTCGTGCAGACCCTTGACCGGGAGGTAGTCCTTCCGGAATGCGTTGGTGCGCAGCTCCTCGACGACCGGCTCCGGAACCGGAAAGGGAGATTGTCCGAGCCCGAGCTTGAAGATCCTCCGGTGCTGCTTCCTCAGCTCCTCGCAGCGCTCGTTGATGGCGACCGTCGCCGACGGCGACATGCCCCGCACGTTGAGGTTGAGGTTGACCTGGGGGTCCCTGTGCTTGCGTCTCAGAGCCATGTCTACACCTCTTGCTGTTTTTCCCGGGCGAGCGCCGGCGCGACCGGATCCGCCCGTATGCTCCCGAACCCAAGGTACCTCATCGCGAGCCGATGCCTCGGGGGCGAGAGGTCGGGTTCAGGCGGTCATCTCTTCATCGTCTTCAGCTTCGCCGTCGGCCCACTCCGGTCGCCACCGGCCGTCGTACATGGCGCGGATCTGCGGGTCGAAGAAGAACTCCCTCTCGCCGAACGCCGGCTCGAGCTCGTCGAGCCACGTCGCCGCGGCGTCGAATCGGGCGAAAAAGACCCGGTTGGTCCACTCGGGATCCCGTCCCTGGAGGATCTTGAGCACGAAGACGCGCTCGTCGCCGATGACGGAGACCCCGTCGACCACCACCTTGCCCGGGGTCGCCGACATGGAGGGCCCGCGCACCGTCCGGGCGAGCCCCGAGACCCGAGAAAGGGCGCTGCTGTAGATCCGGAGCGCCCTCGCCAACGGGACCTCGAAGTAGTGTTTCGGACCGGTGTCCCGTTCGACGAACATGTAGTAGGGAACCGCACCGAGGCGGACCTGCTCGCTCCACATCGAGGCCCAGACCTCACCCGAGTCGTTGACCCTCCGGATGAGCGGCGCCTGACAACGGATGACCGTCCCGGTGTCGATGATCCTCCGCAACGCCTCCCGAACCTCGCGCGTCTCGAGCTCCCGCGGGTGTGAGAAATGCGCCATGAGGGCGATCTGCTTGCCGCGCTCGCGAACCTCTTCGAGAAGCCTCAGCAGATCGTCCGCATCCCGATCCGTAGTGAACCGGTAGGGCCAGTAGGCGAGCGCCTTGGTGCCGATGCGGATCGAGCGGATGTGCTCGAGATCGGGCGCCAGGAACGGTTCCACGTAATCGGCGCAGCACCGCCGACGACATGACCATCGGGTCGCCGCCGGTGAAGAGCACGTCCGAGACCTCGGGATGCCCGACCAGGTACGTCGCCAGGGTCTCGACGTCGTGGCCCGAGAAGCGGAGCTTGTCGACACCGACGAACTGGGCCCAGCGGAAGCAGTAGGTGCAGTAGGCGTGACAGGTCTGGCCGCGAGCCGGGAAGAAGAGGACCGTCTCCCGGTACTTGTGCTGGCACCCCGCGATCGGCTCACCCTCTACGGTGGGGACGTTGAGCTCCTGCTGACCCGACGGGTGCGGGTTCATTCGCAGCTGAACGGCACGGGCCGCACGAACGACCTCGTCCTCACCGGCGCCGCCGACCACGAGGTCGAGCATCCGATCGAAGTCGTTGCGGGCGAGCATGCCGACCTGGGGGAAGACGAGCTGGTAGATCGGATCCGAAGGAATGTCGCTCCAATCGACGAGCTCCTCGAGGACGTACTCATTGACGCGGAACGGCAGCACCGCGGATACCGCCTTGAGCGCGAGAACCTGATCGCGAGAGAGCCGCTCCAGCCACGGGAGACGATCGATGTGCTTTCTGCCGTAGGCGCGGAACCGCGGGGGTCCGTTCGTCGTCTGACTCGTCACAAGTCCTCCCCAAGCCTGCGCGGTCCGGTGGAGGAGAGGTTCACGCCTGAGCTCGTCAAACGTAGGCCTCTGGTACGGCATCCGGACCGTTCCTCGATGGCCGCTTCGAGAGTCGAGGGTCTTGGAGAACGGGACATCGCAGGCTCTTTTTCCAGAAAATTCGAATTCGGAGCCTACGGCAGCACCGGCGCCGACCGCGAGCTCAACCGAGATTGGGTCTCGAACGTTTCGTACCCATGAGCCTATCATGGGACGCGCCGATCCTCAAACGCACGGGCCGCCGAGAATCACACCGGATGACGAGGACCATTCTTCACTGCAGGTCGAGGAGTCTCAGGATCGCATCGACCACGTCAACTTGGAATGTGTGAATTCTCATAACCGGTACGCTTCGAATCCGCTCACAATCACATTGAACGATTCACGACGCACCGATCACGACTCACGACGAAAACACGGGCAGCGCCTCTCAAGGCGCGCCCGCCTTGAATCGAGATCGTGCCAGCTGCCGGCTACTCGATGTATGACGTCTTCGACCCCATCCCCTCGCGGACCTGGGGTCGTATACACCCTTCTCTTCGCCGGTGGCGAACCACTCCTGCTTGAGACCGTTCAGAGACCTTCTTCTCGTCGACCAACTGGTCGAACGGCAGACCGATGAGGACCTGACCTTCTCTTTTGTGGAGAAGTCCGGGGCCTCGAAGTCGGCGGCGCCGTACTTGGCGAGCACGATGCGAAGCTTGACGCGGCGTCCTGGCCCTGTTGATGGCGCTGCCGAGCACCCGCAGCGTCTCCTCGGGCG
>CAWGLT010000005.1:0-126318 GCA_963823445.1 uncultured Acidobacteriota bacterium | reverse complement strand
GGGTGATGTTACGTCGTTGCAAGGACACCTCACGTAAACAAGTGTAACACGTATTAAGGTGCCATGGGTACGGAAGCAGATCGAGTGGTTGACGGTGCAATTCATCGAACGGCAATTCGTCGGACGAATTGCGGTGGCGCGTCGGACGCGCCAATCGGACACGCGAGACGATTCGTCGGACGAATCGTGGCTGGCGCGTCGGATGCGCCAATCCGGACATGCGGGCCGAAGCCGTCAAAGCGACGAGTCGCCTCGAGGTCACGCGGGGGGAAGCCGTTCAGGCAGGCGACCACGCTCCGAGCACGCGGAATCGGTGCCTGGCTCCGCTCCCTTGCGCTCCGGCGAGCGCGACGCCTGGCACCGCTCCCATCGCGCTCCGGGAACGCAAGAACGCCTGGCTCCGCTCCCATCGCGTTCCGGGACGGCTGGGATGAGGTGTGGTATCGTGATTTCTGGCGATTAAATCGCCGGAAATGAGGCTAAAATGGCGACTGTGCCGCGATTCCTGCGGGATCCCGAAGATCACTTCTTCCTTCTCGGACCGCGCGGGACCGGGAAGTCGACCTGGTTGAGGATGGTCGCCCCGGACGCCGTGGTGGTCGATCTCCTCGATCCGGCGACCGAGCGCCGGTACCTGGCGCGGCCGGAGCGTCTTGCCGACCTGGTGAAGGCTCATCCCGAGGCCGAGATTGTGGTCGTGGACGAGGTCCAGAAGGTCCCGAAACTCCTCGATGTCGTCCACCAACTGGTGGAGACGTCGCCCCGCCCGCGGTTCATCCTCACCGGGTCGAGCTCGCGAAAGCTCAAGCGGGCCGGAGTCGATCTCCTGGCCGGACGCGCCCTGTTGCGGACCATGCCGCCGTTCATGGCCGCCGAACTCGGGAACGCCTTCGACCTCGACGCCGCGCTGGTGCAGGGGATGCTCCCCGTGGTGTGGGATTCGGCGAATCCGGCCGAGACGCTGGCCGCGTACGTCGCCCTCTACCTCCGGGAGGAGGTTCAAACCGAGGGAATGGTGCGGAGCATCCCGGACTTTTCGCGATTCCTCGAAGCGGTGAGCTTCTCTCAGGCATCGGTGCTGAACACCTCGGAGGTGGCCCGAGAGTGTGAGGTCAGCCGCAAGACCGTGGAGGGCTATCTGGCGATCCTCGAAGACCTGCTGCTTTCCTGGCGGCTTCCGGTCTTTAGCAAACGGGCGCGTCGGCGCGTCACCAGTCACCCCAAGTTCTACTGGTTCGACTGCGGGGTTTTCCGGTCAATGCGGCCGGCGGGCCCGCTCGACAGTCCGGAGGAGATCGCCGGCGGCGCGCTTGAAGGTCTGGTCGCCCAGCACCTCAGGGCGTGGATGCGGCTCGGTGGCTCCGATTCGCAGCTCTATTTCTGGCGGACGCCGGCGGGCGCCGAGGTGGATTTCGTTGTCTACGGGCGCGACGCGTTCTGCGCCGTCGAGGTCAAGCACTCCTCTTCGGTGCGGTTGCGGGACCTCCGCGCGCTCAGGACGTTCGGGGCGGACTACCCCGAGGCGAAGTTGCGGCTCGTCTACCGGGGGACCGAGCGTCTCGACATCGACGGCGTGTTGTGCATTCCTTGTGACGAGTACCTGCGACGCATCGTTCCCGGGGAGGAGTTGCCATAGCAATTCGTCTGACGAATTGCGGTGGCGCGTCGGACGCGCCAATCCGGACACGCGGGGCGATTCGTCGGACGAATCGTGGTGGCGCGTCGGACGCGCCAATCCGGACACGCGGGCCGGAGGCGTCCCGGCGGACGACCACGCTCCGAGTCGCGGGATCGGTGCCTGGCTCCGCTCCCATCGCCTCCCGGGCAAGCACGAACGCCCGGCTCCGCTCCCATCGCGCTCCGGGTACGCAAGAACATCGCTCGTCTGGGAACCTGGGAACGCACGACTTGACACCAGGCGCTCAAGCGCCTAGGCTATCGATAAGTTGCCGATCGTCTTCGTCCGCGAACCGACGACGTCGGTTGTTGTATGGAGTTTCGGCCGTTCGATGTGTGTGATCGAGAAAGGGGAACGCGATGGCGACCGCAACCGTGAGAATTCCGGAGGAAAAGCGGGACATCCTGAGGATCATCGCCGGGATCGAGAAGATCGAGATGAAGGAGATCCTCTCCGGTCTCATCGACGAGTACATTGAACGGCACCAGGAGACCCTGGATCTGCTTTCCCGGCCGGAGTGGGTCGAGATCATCACCCGAGGCAAGCGGGAGGTGGACGAGGGCGTCGAGGGGAAGGGAATTGATGAGCTGGCGGATTGAGGTCAAGCCGTCGGCCGAAAAGCAGTATCTCAAGCTCGACCGGACGACCCGCCGGCGGATCAAGGCTGCGCTTGAGGAGATCGAGCGGGAAGAGCAGCCCTACCTCCACCCGCGAGTCAGGCCGTTGACGGGAAAGCTGAGAGGGGACTACCGGGTCCGGGTGGGGGGCTGGCGGCTTCTTCTGACACCCGATCCGGAATCGAGTGTACTTCACGTCTACGCCATCCTCCCTCGTGGCGATGCGTACTGAGTGACGATTCGTCGGACGGCAATTCGTCGGACGAATTGCGGTGGCGCGTCGGACGCGCCAATCGGACACGCGGGACGATTCGTTGGACGAATCGTGGTGGCGGTCGCTCCGCTCCCGCCAATCCGGTCACGCGGACCGGAGCCGTTTCAGCGGCCGACCGCGATGCAGTCACGTGGGACCGGTGCCTGGACGATTCGTCTGACGAATCGTGGTGGCGCGTCGAACGCGCCAATCGGACACGCGGACCGGAGCCATCCCGGCCTCGCCAAGCGTTGCGGACACGTCGGTGCCTGGCTCTCTTTTCGCCGCGAAAAGGTGCCTGGCACCGCTCCCATCGCGCCCCGGGCAAGCACGAATGCGAACAATCAGCGCGACACGAAACGGGGATCGTCGTCGAGCCCACGGTCGAAGGTGACCGTCGCGGTGCAGCCGTGGGCGCTTCCGACCTCGTCGATGAGATAGTCGGCCACGTCGCCCGAGCCGCGGCGGTAGCGGTCGAGGGCGCGGGCGACGAGGTCGGGCGACTGGAAGCGGAGCTGGCGGGCCCGGAGAAGCGATCGCAGGGTGGCGGCGATCTCGGGACGGCCGAACCGGTAGCACGACTCCAGAACCCAAACCGTCTCGCAGACCACGATGTCGGCTACGAGCGACGGGGTTCCGTCGACGAGCTGCGCCTCGAGGAACGCCTTCGCCCGCGCGGACTGCTCGCGGTCGTCCTCGACGATGAACCGGATCACCACGTTGGTGTCCAGGGCGATCACCGGCCGGCGCCTCGGGAGCGGATGGCGTGCCGCATGTCATCGACCGTGACCCCCTGAACGCTCGGTTTGAGCGTCCCGAACAGCTCCATGAGGTCGAGGGTCTCCGCCTCGATGACGACCCGCCCCTCGGCATCCAGGCGGAAGGCGACCCGGTCGCCGGGCTCGAGCTCCAGCGCGTCGCGGATCGGCTTCGGGATGGTGATCTGACCCTTGCTGGTGACGGTTGCGCTTGCCATACAATTTCTCGCTTTCCTTACTTGAATGTAAGGCTAGCGAGACAATCCGTCAACCCGCGCCTTCTCGACCTCGGCGAGCACGGCGTCGATCTGGGCGACGCGGTCGTCGTCGTCTCCGTAGGCGGTCACCGCGATCCGGCGGGCGCGCTCGAGGCTCTCGGCCGCCTCGTCGAGCCGGTCCTGGGCGAGGAGACTCTCGCCCGAGCGTGCGCAGCACCCCGACGAGGTTCGGGCTGTCGGGGCCGTAAGCGGTCTCGCGGATGGCGAGGCCGCGCAGTGACAGGCGCTCGACCTCGGCGTACCGGCCGCGGGCGTCGGCGACCAGCGAGAGCCCGGCTCAGGCTGAGGGCCACATCGGGGTGGTCGGGCCCGAGGGTGGCCTCGTTGATCTCGAGCGCTTTTCGGTAGGTCGTCCTCGGCGAGGTCGAGGTCGCCGCGCTCGAAGTACACCCCAGCGAGGTTGCTGTACAGGGAAGCGACTCCGGGGGTGCATCTCGCCGAGGGTCCGGGTTCGGATCTCGAGGGCGCGCAGGTAGAGCTCCTCGGCGCGGTCGAGGCGTCCCATCTTCTTGTACGTCAGCCCGAGGTTGTTGATCGCGGTGGTGGTCCGCGGGTGGTCGGGGCCGAGGGTCCGCTCCCGCAGCTCGAGCACCCGCTCGCCGATGGCCGCCGCCTCCTCGAGCTCTGCCTGAGCCGCTCAGGGCGAGGGCGAGGTTGCTGAGGGTGGTTCCCACTCGCGGGTCGTCGGGGCCGTAGTGGCGCTCGCGGATCTCGAGGGCGCGGCGGCCGTCGGCGATGGCGAGGTCCCACATCTTCTGACGGTGGAAGTAGTAGATCCGGTCGTTGACGAGGTCGCCGACCAGGGGCGCATCCGGACCCAGCGCCTCGCTCGGCGAGCTCGATGGCCTGCGTCAGCACCTCGCCCCCCTCGACGTACTCGCCGCGAGAGAGGTGGACGCGTGCCGATCGAGCCGAGCGCCTGGGCGGCGACCGCGGGATCGAGATCCGGCGTCGCGGAGATCATCTCAGGGACCGGGCGCCAGCAGCTCGGCGGCGCGGTCGAGCTCGTTTCGGTTGGCGCACAGATCGGCGAGCCGCACCCGGGCCTCGAGCTCGGCAGCTGCGGTGTGACCGGGAAGCGCGAGTCACCTGCTCCAGGGCGCGCTCGAGAAGCGGCAGCGCGCGATCGTACAGCCCCAAGCCGGAGTAGACCTCGCCCATGATCCCGAGCAGACGGGCCTGGGTCTCGGGGCGGTCGCCGAGCTCGCGCTCGATCCGCTCGGCGCCGCGGTCGAGGATCTCGCGCGCGGTGACGGTCTCGCCCTCGGCCTCGTCGGGGTCGGAGGACGAGAACACGCCGACCATGAAGTCGGCGATCTCGCGCGCCTCGGTCTCGCGCGCCTCGGCGACGTCGCGCTCGCGCTTGAGGTCGGCGGTGTACTTGACCCAGCCGCCGACCGAGACGACGGCGAGGGCGATGAGGGCGACGCGGCCGCGGCGAGGGCGGAGGCCGCGACGGGGTTCTTTCGCGCCCGCCGCACGAGCCGCTCGCGCAGCGCCGATGGGTCGCGCCTCGACCGGCTCGCCGTCGAGGAAGCGGCCGAGATCGTCGGCCAGGGCCCTGGCCGACGGGTAGCGCCGGTCGGGGTCCTTCTCGAGGCAGGTCATGACCACCGTCTCGAGATCGCGGGGGATCCCCGGCGCCCGGGTCCGCAGCGGCTCGGGCTCGTCCTCGATGAGGTGGAGCAGGATCTCGACGCTGCTGTGGCCGTCGAAAGGCCGGGCGCCGCCGAGCAGCTCGTAGAGGATCACCCCGAGGGAGAAGACATCCGTCCGGCGGTCCAGCGTCGCGACCTCGCCGCGGGCCTGCTCGGGCGACAGGTAGCCGGGGGTGCCCATGACCTGGCCGGTCATGGTGAGCCCGGCCACCTCCTCGAGGCGGGCGATGCCGAAATCGAGGACGTAGGGGTGGGGCAGGCCGTCGCGGTCGACGACGAGGATGTTCGCGGGCTTGAGGTCGCGGTGGATGAGGCCGGCTGCGTGCGCCGCCTGGACGGCCTCCGCCACCTGTTTGACCAGCAGCACCTTGTGCTCGAGCGAAAGACCCGCCGCGGCGATGTCGAGGGGCCGGCCGTCGACGTACTCCATGGCGATGTAGGGCCTGCCCTCATCCTCGCCGACCTCGTAGACCTTGCCCACCGACGGGTGGTCGACCCGGGCCTGCGCGCGGGCTTCGCGGAGCAGCCGCTCGACCAGCACCGGGTCGTCGTGGCGGAGGTACTTGAGGGCGACGTGGCGCTGGAGATCGGGGTCCCAGGCCTTGAAGACCTCGCCCATGCCGCCGGAACCGATCGGGATGGCGGTTTCGTGTTTCACCGGTGAATCTTCCTAGGTCGACGATGATCGATGTCAGTACAGGTCATGTCCGTCACATTCTCGACCGGCGGCGAGGTGGTTGCAAGCAATTCGTTGCACTTCGTCAAGCGGCAATTCGTCGGACGAATTGCGGTGGCGCGTCGGACGCGCCAAGCCGGACACACAGGTCAAATCCCTCGAAGCGACGGACCCCTTCGAGGACACGCGGGATCGGTGCCTGGCTCCGCTCCCATCGCGTCCCGGGATCGATTTGTAGCGCCGGCGTCCCGCCGGCGATGGTGGTTTGCCGCCGCGGGTTGGTTCAAACGCCCACGAGACGAGGACGCGATAGATCGATCGAGGAAGATTGTGGTGCGTGCGATCTTGCGACCCTGAGGCATGTCTGATACTCTGAATATCGGAGATTCTGATATGTCATCCATCACGAGTCGAGTCGGGAAGCGAGGCACCATCGTGGTGCCCGCAGCGCTGCGAAGGCAGTACGGGTTGGAAGAGGGCGCGCTGGTGATCGCCGAGGAGCGGGAGGACGGGATCCTCCTGCGGCCGGCGGTGGCCTTTCCCGTGGAGGTCTACTCCCGGGAGAGGCGGGCGGAGTTCCTCCTCAACAACGCCGTTGACGAGGACGACTATCGGGATGCGGTTGCCGAAGTTCAGAAGCTGGGTCTCGATCCCGATGACATCCCGCACCATCCACCCGGTGAGTGAACGTTGGGCGACCGGGTCTTTCTCGACGCCAATGTGCTCTTCTCGGCCGCCTATCGGGAGGGCGCCGGTTTGGCGAGATTGTGGGGGCTCGACGGAGTCCAGTTGATCACCTCGGGGTACGCGGCTGAGGAAGCTCGACGCAACCTCACGGATGGCGGGCAACACGATCGCCTCGAGAAGCTGCTTCGTGCCGTCGAAATGGTGGCCGAGGCGGATCCAGCGCACTGTGCCGAGGAGGATCGCCTCCCGGAGAAAGATCGCCCGATACTCCGGGCGGCCGTCCAGGCCGGCGCAACGCATCTCCTGACCGGTGACGTTACCCATTTCGGGCGGTTCTTCGGAGACCGGTTGGACGGCGTGTTGGTCCTTCGGCCGGGCCCTTTTCTGCGTTCCCGTTGATTCATGCTCCAGGCAGACCGTAGGCAATTCGTCGGACGAATTGCGGTGGCGCGTCGGACGCGCCAATCCAGTCACGCGGACCAAAGCCCTCAAAGCGACGCACTGCCTCGAGGCCACGCGGACCGGTGCCTGGACGATTCGTCGGACGAATCGTGGTGGCGCGTCGGACGCGCCAAGCCGGACAGGCGGATCGGAACCATCCCGGCTTCGCCATGCGTGGTGGATACGTCGGTGCCTGGCTCTCTTTTCGTCCGACGAAAAGGTGCCTGGCTCCGCTCCCATCGCCTCCCGGGCAAGCACGAACGCCCGTGGGAGCGATCCGAATGAGAATTCTCTGATTTGAGAGATTCGCTCTCGATTGCAAGAAAAGTGACAAGTTACTTTAAATGAGATGTTTAGATAGATTTTCTGAGGCGAGACTCGTTGGTGCTTCTCGAAATCGAGAAAATCGACAACAGCGATGACGTCTCTCGTTTCCTGATCAAGTTCCATATATTCAATAACTTGCATGGATGCGAGGCGCGACTGGTACGGATCCGTGAATCTGGCACGTTTCGTGCGATTGAGATGGCCGACACAAGGAGGTCGGCATGAAGATCGCTCACACCCTGACAATCCCGGTCACCATCGGTCTGGTCGCCTTGGCGGCCGCAACCGCCCTCGCCACCGAGGGCGTCTCACCAGGCGCCGTCGACCGGATGGCGCAGGTCAACAATGCGTGCCCGACCTTCAGTTGGGAGGAGAGCGCCGCGACCAACTTCTACGAGATCGTCGCCTACGCCATCCACGAAAACGACGATCCGGCGACATCAGAACTCACCGCCGAGAGCGAGGTTCTGTACTCCCGGATCTCCGGGGCTGCCACGAGCTGGACCCCATCGGCCGAGCAGTGCTTCGCGCCGGGTGGGCGCTACGTGTGGTTCGTGCGGGCGGTGAACGAGCTCGCGGGCGACGAAGTCGTCGCCGCGGGTGAGTGGTCGGAGGGGCGATACTTCACGGTGCCGGCGGCGCCCTCCGCCGAGGAGGTGCAGCGGGCGTTGGACGTGCTGCGGCGGTGGGACGCTGCGAACGGAGGCGGATCGCTGCCGCTGTCTGCTGACGCTGGCGCTGTTGCTGTCCCTGCTCGCTGTCGCTGCCGCTGTTTCGGACGGACGCGGACGCGGGTTGGGCTTCGCCGAAGTCGGTACCGACGGCGTCGGCGGCGATCCGGGGGGAGCACCCGGACACGTCGGGTGAAAAGTACGGCGTGGTCGGGACGACGTCGTCGTACGAGGGGGCGGGGATCGCGGCGGCGAATCTCGACGGAGGCGCCGATCTCGTGCTCGACGGGTCGGTGAACGGGGCGGTGGACACGATGATCTCCGAGGGCGTGCTGACCCGTTCGTCGCCAAGTGACGAGACCTTCCTGTTCCACAACGGCGGCGGCGGCCTGCTGAATATCATCACCCACGGGAACGTGACCGGCGATGCGTTCATTGTCCAGTACGGGACGGTGATCGACGACGACGGCAACTGGCTCGGGGTCGGCGACACGGTGCCCTGCCCGGGCTGCGTCTCATCGTCCGACATCGCGGACGGCGCGGTGGCCACCGCCGATCTCGCCGACGGCGCGGTGACGAGCGTCAAGATCGTCGACGGCCAGGTGCGCGCCGCGGACCTCGGCGCCGACGCGGTCACCAGCGTCAAGATCCTCGACGGCACGATTGCGGCCGCCGATCTGGCGGACGGATCAGTGACCGGGGCGAAGATCGGGGCCGGGGCGGTGGACACGGGCCAGATCCGGGCCGGGGCGGTGGCGAACGCCCAGCTCGCCGACAACGCGGTGACCGCATCGAAGATCCAGGACGGCGCGGTCCGCAACGCCGATCTCGGCGCGAACGCGGTGACCACCGACAAGATCGCCGACGGGACGATCACAGCGGCGGATGTCGACGCCACAAGCAGCATCTACGTGTCCAAGAGCCAGCTCTATGAGCGGGAGGAGTCTGTCACCTTCGCGGCGATCGGGACCGTTTCCCAGGCAAGTGTACTGCGACGATGCGAATGACCTACCCTTGCCGGCTGGTGCGACGTCGATTCAGCTGCCGCCCTTTTTGCCAAAGGACAGAAGGGGCTATCAGTGGCAGGATCCTGCGGGCGCCGCAGGTTGGGAGTGTCACTTCAACAACCTGGATTCGGTGGGATCTACACCGGCACCAGCCCGATCTGCATGCATCTCGGTTTCCGGACCATGAAGCAATTCGTCGGACGAATTGTGGTGGGGCGTGGACGCGCCAATCCGGTAACGTGGGCTGGAGGCGTTTCGGCAGACGACCACGTTCGGAGCACGCGGGCCCGGTGCCTGGCACCAACTTTGTTGGCCGCCAACAAAGTTGCGTGCCTGGCTCCGCTCCCATCGCGCTCCGGGTACGCGAGAACACCTGCCACCGCTCCCATCGCGCTTCCGGGAACGCGAGGAAGCTGAATCTCTTCCATCGCGCCCCGGGATCGACTTGTAGCGCCGGCGTCCCGCCGGCGATGGAACCAAACCGCAACGGCCCGCGACCATCGCCGACGAGACGTCGGCGCTACAAGGCGCGCAACAGAAACTGAAGGAGAACGCCAGGCAGGCCCTCGCACCGCGACCATCGAATCCCGGACGGCCCGGTTCGATTGTCAGATTTACAGATTTCTGCTAGATTGATGACATGAGAACCACCCTCGTGATCGATGACGAGCTCTACCGCCGGGTCAAGGCCAAGGCGGCAATGGAAGGACGCAGGGTCACCGACCTGGTCGAGGACGGTCTACGCGCCGCCCTGGGTCTCGGTCCGGCCCGGTCCGGGTTGTCTGACGGTTCCTCGCGTGTCCAGCTGCCGCTGATCCCGGCGCGCCCCGGGGCGCCCGTGCTCATGGCCGGGATGAGCCAGGAGGAGATCCACCAGCGTCTGGCCGAGCTCCAGCTCGAGGACGACCGCGCCCATGCCGCGCCATCTGCTTGACGTCAACGTCATTCTGGCCGCGTCCATCGGGGCGCACGCCCACCATGCCCCGGCGCGGCAGTGGGTGGAGAGCGTCGAGCCGCCGTCCACTCTGGGGTTCTGCCGGGTCACCGAGATGGCGTGTCTGAGGCTTCTGACCCAGCCCATTGCCGAGGGTTTTCGGCCATTGCACAACCGCGATGCCGCCGCGGTGTACCTGGCGTGGCGGCAGGACGATCGGGTCGAGCTCATCGCCGAGCCCGCGTCGCTCGCGGAACTGTGGCCGCGTCTGGCGCTGCGCGACGACTGCTCGCCGAAACTCTGGACCGACGCCTATCTGGCGGCGTTCACCATCGCCGGCGGGTGCCGTTTCGTGACCTTCGACGCGGCGTTCCGTCAGTTCGAGGCGGCAGGGCTCGATCTTCTGCTTCTCGAACCGGCGGACAGTTCGCGCGAAGCGTACCTGTCCCCATGAGTCAGGTCGGCCGATGGCGAAGGGCTTTCACGACGATTTGGTCGCGCACCCTGAAGGGCGCGCCTACAGTTATGTTGTTTATAGAGTGTTGCTTAGGACTCTGTAGGCAGGTCCTTCAGGGCCTGCGACCAAACCACCACCGGAGTGAGCACCGACCAACCTGAGCGATGGGGAAAGGTTTGCTTCGGGTTAGAACAAGCGCGTGACGCCCGGAATCCCGTCGAAGTGGCGGTCGAAGCTGAGGATCGTCTCGATCCCGTGCTCCCGCATCACCGCGAGGTGGACTGCGTCGCGGGCGGTGAGATCGGGGTGGCCGATGACGATCTCGCGCGCCGCCGACATGGTCTCGAGGGTGACCGGGACGACCTCATCGACGATCTCGAGGACGACGTTGAAGCACGGCTGGATGGCGTCGCGGCGGTTGATCGCCACGTAGCGGTGGAGGATCTCCTGCAGGACCTCGGCATCGGTAATCAGGCGGTGGTTCTCGGCGATGACGCGCTCGAGGAGTCGCCGCGCGTCGACCTTGTGCGGGTGCTCGGCGCCGATGAGGTACATGGGGACGTTGGAGTCGAGCAGGATCACTCGTTGGCCTCGCCGTAGCCGCGTTCGATCTCGGCCACCATCTGGTCGATGTCGGCGGTGGGGTAGGCGTGGCGATCGGCCGCGCGGACGGCGGAGAGCTTGCGTTCGGCGTTGCCGCCGGACACCTTGCGTCGGGCCTGCCGGAGGGTTTCGCGGACCCACTGGGAGACCGTCATGCCTTGCTCGCGGGCGACGGCGCGGATGGATTCGAGCTCGGCGTCCTCCATGACGACCTGCAATCGGATACTCATGGCATGAGTATATTTTGAGTATGCATGTGAGTCAAGACTCAGAGGCAATTCGTCGAACGGCAATTCGTCGGACGAATTGCGGTGGCGCGTCGGACGCGCCAATCGGACAGGCGGGCCGAAGCCGTCGACGCGACGAGTCGCGACGAGGTCACGCGGACCCGGTGCCTGGCACCACTTTGTTGGTCCCGGCTTCGACAAGCGTTGCGGACACGTCGGTGCCTGGCTCTCTTTTCGTCCGACGAAAAGGTGCCTGGCACCGCTCCCATCGCGCTCCGGGAACGCGAGGAACCGTTGAATCTCTTCCATCGCCCTCCGGGATCGTTTTGTAGCGCCGGCGTCCCGCCGGCGATGGGACCAACCCGCAACAGGTTACGGCCATCGCCGACGAGACGTCGGCGCTACAAGGCGCGCAACAGAAACTGAAGGAGATCGCCAGGGCAGGCCCTCGCACCGCTCCCGATTTCCGGGTAGGCGAGATCTCGCGCGACTGCGGGCGTTACGGGGGTGAACCCGCAGCGTTGGGGCGTGGGTCGAGGCGGCGGACCTCGGTCTCGGCGGCGGCGATCGCGGGGTCGTTGGGGTTGATCTCGG
This sequence comes from uncultured Acidobacteriota bacterium, assembly GCA_963823445.1. GTDB lineage: Bacteria > Acidobacteriota > Thermoanaerobaculia > Thermoanaerobaculales > Sulfomarinibacteraceae > JAHECW01. Next base: position 114,452 of record CAWGLT010000005.1, on the reverse strand, counting down.
CGGCCCTGGCCAGCGCCGCCACGGCGTCGTCGAGATCGTTCTCCGCCGATCCCCCCTGCTTGATCGTCCACGCCGCCCGGGCCAGCAGGAGCTCGGCGCGTCGCAGATGTGCCGAGGCGAGGTTGGGGTTGGCCTCGACGGCTTCAGCCGTGGCCGCGAGGCCCTCGGCCACCGCCGGCGAGGGGTCGTCACCGCGCCCGGCTCGCCAGCGGGCGTCGACGAGGTACGCGAGGGACGACCTGCTGAGACCTGTGGCATCGGTGGGGTTGATGGCGCGACCGGCGGCGGTGGCACCCTTCGCCCTCTCGATGGTCCCGCTCGGGTCCCCGCCGTTTAGCCGGTCATGCTCGGCGAGCAGCGCAAGAGCTTCGGCCTGAAGATAGCGCGGCGCCGCCCAGTCGGGGTAGCCGCCGGCGGAGGCTTCGAACATCTCGAGGCTCCTGAGGAGCTTCGGTTCGGGGTCGAGGCCCTGGTGAAGCTCGCCGATGGCGGCCTCGAGGAGGGCTTCACCGAGGTTGTAGTGGGCGGTGAAGAAGCTCGGGTTGAGCTCGATGGCGCGTTCGAATGCCGCTTCGGCCCGGTCAAAGTGGGCGGTCGCGTCTTCACCGCGGTCACGGGTGGAGATCCCGAGCTGCGTCTCGGCGATCCCGAGGTTGACGTGGCCGCCAACGACCTCGGGTTCGAGCTCCACCGCCTGCGCCGCCGCCTCTGCGGCTGCCGCGAAATAGTCGTCGGCAGGCTGCCCGTGGTTTCGGGCGTGGTCGCCGAGATAAAGCAGGGCGCTGGCCAGGCTCATGTGCGCGCCGGCATCCGAAGGCTTCAGGCGGATCGCCTCGCGGTAGGCGGCGACGGCGCCGGCGAACTCGTCGCGGGGCTCCTCGCCGCGGGCGGCCAGGAGGTTGGCGGCGATTCGGTGGGTGACGCCGAGGAGAACGTACGGCGTCGGGTTGTCCGGCGCCGCCTCGATGGCCGCGCGGGCGTGCCGGCGGGCTTCGGCGAGGGCCGAGGCGTCCTCCCGGCCCTGATACATCTCATAGCCGGCCCAGTAACGGTAGGCGCGACCCGCCTCGATGTGGGCCGCGGCCGAGTCCGGATCCGCGACGAGGGCCTGATCGCAGGCCGCGAGGGCGGCGTCGCGGGCGGGGACGAGATCGCCGCCGGATTCCCAGAACTGGTTTCTCAGCGCCCCCACCCAGAGCCCGCAGAGCTGCTGATAGGGTCGCGGGTCGCTCTCGCCGATCCTCGCGGCGGCCAGGAATGCGTCCTCGGCGAGGGCGAAGGACGCGTCGATCGTGTCGCCGTCGCCGGAGCGCGACGCCTCCTCGAATGCGCGGCGGTGGATCGAACCGGCGAGCAGATCGCCTTGGTAGAAGAACGGGTCGTCGTCTTTGAGCGCTTCGAGGTGGGCGAGGGCGGCATCGCGGTCGCCGGCGACGTTGGCGAGGACTGCGGCGAGAAAGGCGGGTTGCTCCGCCCCTCCCCGGCTGCGCTCGAGGTACTCGCGGGCGGGGTCGCGATGGGTCCGTTCGGCCAGGCGGAGGGCGGCCTCGCGGCGAGGGCCGCTGCGGATGGCGGCGGCTTCCTCCACCGCGTCGCGGTAGAGCTCGGCCAAACTGAGCCCGAGGGCGAAGTTGAGCTCGGGCGAGCGGTCGCCGAGCTCCCATGCAAGCTTGAGTCGCTCGTGCGCCTGGACGGCTTCACCGAGCGCCAGGTGTCCGCGGCCGACGGCGTAGTGGCTCAAGGCCCGGGAGGCGGGATCGAGCTCTTCGATCCGGTCGTCGATGACGGCCATCCGGTCGCGGACGCGCTGCTGGTCGGGCCGGATGTCGTGCAGCGGCAGCAGGTAGGCGTGGTCGAGCAACCCGACCATCCGCTCGACCTCGCGGCCGAGGTTCTGGGCGAGCTCGGCGCGGCGGGCAGCGGTTCGGCGCTCGTTGATCCCGAGACTGGCGAGGACCAGCATGGCGATGAGGGCGGCGGCGGCTGCCGCGGCGGTGCGCGGGTTCTTTCGAGCCTTGAGCCGCACTCGGCCGAGAACGCCGGTTCTGCGCGCCTGGACGGGCTCGCCATTGAGGAACCGGTCGAGGTCGTCGACGAGCCCCCGCGCCGACGGGTAGCGGCGTTCGGGCGCCTTTTCGAGACAGGTCATCACGATGGTGTTGAGATCTCGGGGAATCTGAGGCGCGATCTTGCGAAGCGGTCTCGGGTCGGTTTCGATGAGGTTGAGCAGGATTTCGACGTTGCTGTCGCCGTCGAAGGGTTTGGCGCCGCCGAGGAGCTCGTAGAGGATGACCCCGAGGGAGAAGACATCGGTGCGACGGTCGATGGATTCGAGGTCGCCGCGGGCCTGTTCGGGAGAGAGGTAGCCGGGGGTACCCATGACCTGACCGGTCATGGTGAGTCCGGCGAGCTCTTCGATGCGGGCGATCCCGAAATCGAGGACATATGGGTGGAGATGATCTTCGCGGTCGGCGACGAGGATGTTGGCCGGTTTGAGGTCGCGGTGGATGAGGCCTGCCGAGTGGGCCGCCTGGACGGCTTCGGCGACTTCCCTCACCAGGAGCACCTTTTGTTCAATGGTCAGCTCGCGCGCAGCGGCATCAAGCGTCCTGCCGTCGACATACTCCATGGCGATGTAGGGGCGGCCGTCCTCGTCACCGACGTCGTAGACCTTGCACACCGACGGGTGGTCGATCCGAGCCTGGGCGCGGGCTTCTCGGAGGAGCCGCTCGACCAGCACCGGGTCGTCGTGGCGCAGATATTTGAGCGCGACGTGGCGCTGGAGACCGGGGTCCCAGGCCTTGAAGACCTCGCCCATGCCGCCGGAGCCGATGGGAACCGCGGTCTCGTGCTTCATCGGCCCAAGAGCTGATTGTGCAGTGGTTGAGCAACAAGGATGCTGTGCATGTATGTGTATTCTCACCGAGAGAAGGTCGACACTGCAACTGGAGGCAATTCGTCGGACGAATTGCAGTGGCGCGTCGGACGCGGCAGGCCGGGCACGTGGACCCGAGGCCCGGCGCCGCTTCCATCGCCTCCCGGGATCGATTTGTAGCGCCGGCGTCCCGCCGGCGATGGTCGCTTGTCGTCGAGGGTCGGCTCCATCGCTCGGGCGACGTGAGCGCTGCCAGATGACCCGGAAAGATTTTTTACGCGGGTCTCGCGCGCAAGCGGATCTTTACCGACGGTTCACCGCCGGCGGGACGCCCGCACCACCATCAGGCGCTATGCTGCAGACATCCGAACTGGAATCATGCCCTCAGGACCTCAGGACCTCAGGACCTCAGGACCTCAAGCCCTCACGCCCCCTACGGCCCCGCCACCGCCTGCAGGGTGTCGTACGCGCTTTCCGAGGCGTCGGGCCGGTAGTCGGCGATGACCACCCACCGGGTGCGGTCGGGATTGAGATTGCCGACGGCGACCTCGAAGCTGTAGTCGCCGGTTGCACCGTCGGCGAGGGTCGTGATGGCTGCGGTGCCGGCTGTGCTCACGACGGGAACCGAGGACGGATTGGTCGGTTCCAGGTAGATGAGCGCGGTCAAGGTGGCGTCGTTGGCCGCCGAGAGGGTGACGCCGCTGGTGTTGGTGATTCGCGCATTGAACCTCAGGAGACTTCCTTCGCGAGTTGACGTGACCGTCATCTGTGCGTTCGGCGGTCGTTGCAGCGAAGTGTCCACCATTCCGCCGTAGACACTCGTGTAGTCCACCGAACCGGTGCTGATGTCGTGTCCGCTGTCGGTCATGGCGAGGGGCAGATAGACGGTGCCGGGGAGGCCGTAGCCGTCAAACCAGCGATCGACCCGGCCGCCGAGGGGCGCGTCGACGTTCTGATCGATGAAAAGCACGTTCTGGTCGTCGTAATCCGCCTTGAGCTCTCTGAGCGCCGTCCCGGCGCTCTCACAGGCGGGTCAACCGGGACGGAGGAACGACTCGAAGACGACGAGGCGGTCGAGGGACGGCACCGCCGTGTCCTCGGCTTCGCCGAGCAGAAAGACCGCGTCGCCGGATCCGTTGTCCACCACCGAGGCGTAGGCGATGAATCGTCCGTCCTCGGAGGTGGTACGAACCACGGCGTAGCCGTCGGGGACGTCGTCGGCGCCGGCGGCGTGGAAGACGTCATTGACCTGCCGGTATTCGTAGGGCTTGAGGTTTCGGGTCACCGTGCCGAGCGCGGCGCCGTCGGCTGAGAAGAGATCGATCTCCATCGCGGTCTGGGTGCCGACGAGATTGACAAAGCCGATGTTGGTGCGGAACCCGGCGGCCGGATCCGGTGATCTCGAGAGCAGGATCAATGTCGCCTCGACGCCGAAGCCGAAGCCGTCCTCCACGGCCACCGCCGGAACGGTCTGGCCGTAGGTGCCTCCTGGATCGTCGTTGTAGGTCCGGCTCGTGGCGAGGATTCGACCCTCGGTCGCCGTCACCCGCAGTGCCGAGGTCCCGGTGAAGCCGAAGGCGTTGCCGAGGACATTGCCCAGACGGAGGCTCTCGCCCGCGCCGACGGCGCCCTCGATGGTGGCGGGGGCGCTGTTGTCCCTGCCGCTCTCGAGAAGCTCGATGGTGAACGCTGCCGCCTGGGTCTCGGGCGCCTTGATCTGGAGATCGGTCCGCCAGTTGGTCTGGTTCGCACCCTCCGCGTTGGCCGCCGCGGGCAGCACCAGGGTCTGAGCGGAGATGTCGGCGGTCGCCATCGCCGCAACCACGATTCCTACGATCCAACGGTGCATCGAAACCTCCCGGGCCGTTTGCCCGCGGTAGTGTACCGCGGCCCGGTCGGCATCATGTCGGTGCGGATCACCGGCGGCGGCAGCAGACCGGATCCGGATCAGGGCACAGAGGACGACCACCCGCTCAGGTCGCCACTTTCAAAGCCGTCCAGGAAAAATGCTGCAAAGGCGAACGAGAGGTCGTCCAGTCGGGATCGAACGGGTTGGCCGGAGAAGTTCTGCCAGGTGAAGACATAGACCATGGCTGACTGGGCTCCCTGTGGCGCGGTCCATTCGTCGGACTCCAGGTAGTACCAGGTATCCAAGGCGACATGATTGCCCGTTTTGGTCGGGCCGACCTCGAGAATCGAGCTGCAGCCTGCGTCCGAGTAGTAACTGATCGACAGGCGCGTGGTCCCGATCTGTGCGACATCGGGATCATCCGGCCAGTAGTGCCACGCCGAAATGATGTAGCTCTTGAGCTCGGTGACGGGGACGCACTGTTCGCACCGGACCTTCGCGTTGTTGGCCGCGCCGTCGACGTCGTGCTGCATCGATCCGGAATCCGGCGAACCGTTTCGATCCTCAGCGTTCCAAGTAGCGACGCCGTCAAAGGTCGAGCACGTCCAACCGTCGAGCTGATCCGCCGCATCGAAGCCCGGATTGACAAGAAAATTCTGGGCCGTGGCGGGCGCCGCGAACATGACGACGGCGGCGATGATGATTGTGCCTTTGTCCATTGGATATTCTCCCCGCTTTCGCTGACAAATTGGATTTTCTCAACCCAAGGTAGTGTTTCGGCGGTCAGATTTCAACGCCGGTCGATGTGCTGTAGAGTTTCTCTCAGCTCAACCGAGGACAGCAATGAACTCCCGGACGCCGTGGCGGAGGAGGAAGGAACGCTCGACCCGAAACGGCTTGATCCAACGTTCGACCTTGGCGGGAGGAAGATCGGGCGGGGACATGCGTTGGAGCGTGGTCGGGCGATAGGCGAGACGGCCGGCGCCGAGGAGCTCGTACCGCGAGGGTCGGGCCGGCATGGTCTCCGCCGTGACGACCATGACGTGGATCCTGGCGCCGCGTTCGGACACGGTCGCGAGATGGCGGGCCAGAATCGTCGGTTGATCGTCGACGAGGTAGTCGAGGAGATCCCACATGAGAATGAGACCGAAACCGGCGTGATCAGGGGGCAGCAGACGGTCGAGCAGGGCGGAGAAGTCGTCCGTATCGAGCGAGGAGAGGCCCTCCGGACCGTCGTTGCGGAGCAGCGGGACGATCCTGACCCCGGCGCCGATGGTCGCGTAATAATCCAGATTGGTCTGCAGGGCCGACCCCAGGTCGAGGACTTTGACGGGGCGCTCGCGGTCGATGCCGGCGATGATCTCGGCGAGAGCGGGCGAGTCGTGGACGACGCCCCCGCCGTCCTTTCCGGTGACGGCGAGATCTTCAGAGAGAGCGGGCGCCAATGAACCCGCTTGAGATCGGCGCAACCAACCCATTCAGACCTTGGCTGAGCTCGTCTTTTCCGTCTGCGATGACGGCGGCGGCATCGGATCGGTCTTGGAGCGCTCGGACAGGGCCGGCTTCGCCTCCTGCTGGTGAGCCGATGGCGGCTTGCCCGACATGTCGATGCTGCCGAGGAAGGTGGCGCCATCCTCGAGCACCACTCTCGGGGCGGTGATGTCCCCGGTGACCTTGGACGCGGCACGGAGGGCGACCTGTTCCTGACCGCGGACATCGCCGTCGACCTCGCCCTCGATGGTGACCATCCGACCCTTGAGGTTCGCCTTGACGCGGCCCTCGGGGCCGACGGTGACGTTGTGCTGCTTGAGATCGACGGTGCCCTCGATCCGTCCCTGGATATAGAGGTCCTCGTCGCCGGTCACATCACCGCGGATGGTGATCGACCTGCCGATGGTCGCCGATTCTCCCGATGCGGAAACCGCGGATCTCGTGCTCGTGGGCTTCGGCGCCGTGATCATCCCTGCGGATGTACTGGTCGTCGGACTCGACTCTTCATCTTTCTTCCACATGGGCCCTCCCGGAAGTCGAAAGTTGATCGTAGAGTCAACCGTACCGTTGGGGAACCCGGCCGGAAAGTGCCCGGGGTCACTCTTTGTGTGGTTCGACGACCCCGGCCATGCGGTGCGGCTGGACCCATGAGTCGAAGTCCTCGGCGCTGGCGAGACCGAGCTCCACGGCCGCCTGCCTGAGGGTGACCCCTTCGGCATGGGCCTTTTTGGCGACGCGGGCGGCGTTGTCGTACCCGATATGGGGGTTGAGGGCCGTGGCCAGCATGAGGCTCGACTCGACGTGGGCCGCGATCCGCTCGAGATCGGGTTCCATCCCCGCGACGCAGTTTTCGGCGAAGCTCCGACACGCGTCGGTGAGAAGACGGCTGGACTGGAGCAGATTGAAGATCATCACCGGTTTGAAGGCGTTGAGCTGGAGCTGGCCCCCGGCGCCGGCGACGCCGATGGTGACGTCGTTGCCCATGACCTGTGCGGCCACCATGGTCAGGGCTTCGGCCTGGGTCGGGTTGACCTTGCCCGGCATGATCGACGAGCCCGGCTCGTTGGCGGGCAGCCGCAGCTCGCCGAGGCCGGCGCGCGGGCCCGAGGCGAGGAGCCGGACATCGTTGGCGATTTTCATCAGGGACACGGCCGTGGTGCGGAGCGCGCCGCTGGCGGCGACGATGGCGTCGTGGGCCGCGATGGCGGAAAAGCGATTTCCGATGACGGTGAATCCGAGGCCGGAGATGGCGGCGATCTCCGCCGCCGCCCGGGCGCCGAAGTCGGGGTGGGCGTTGAGGCCGGTTCCCACGGCGGTGCCGCCGATGGGCAGCTCGAGGAGGTCGCCGACCGCGGCGTCCAACCGGGTGAGGTTGGCGTCGATCTGTTGCGCCCAGGCGCCGGCCTCCTGGCCGAGGGTCATGGGCACCGCGTCCATGAGGTGGGTGCGGCCGATCTTGACCACTCGGCGCCAACTCTTCGGCCTTGGCCCGGAGAGCGTCGCGGAGTCCGGCCAGGGCAGGGCGAAGACCGTTGGAGATGGATCGTGCGGCGGCGATGTACATGGCGGTGGGGAAGACGTCGTTGGATGACTGCCCGCGGTTGACGTGGTCGTTGGGATGGACCGGGTCTTTGCTCCCGAGGACGCCGCCCGAGAGCTCGATGGCCCGATTGGCGATGACTTCGTTGGCGTTCATGTTGGTCTGAGTGCCGCTGCCGGTCTGCCAGATGACGAGCGGGAAGTGGTCGTCGAGAAGGCCCGCGATGACCTCGTCGGCGGCGCGGATGATGAGCTGGGAGGTTCTCCGGTCGAGCTCGCCGAGCTCGGCGTTGGCGACGGCCGCGGCCTTCTTGACGATGCCCAGGGCGGAGATGAGCTCGCCGGGCATCTTTTCGCCGCCGATCTTGAAGTTGGCGAGCGACCGCGCGGTCTGCGCGCCCCAGTATCGATCGGCCGGGACTCGGATTTCACCCATGGTGTCGGACTCGATTCGCTGAGACATGGTCACTCTCCCGATGAATGCAACGCGGAGACGCCGCCGGAAGTTCCCGGCGGAGGAGGTCTCGCCATCGCGGCGAATCCAGACGGGACCCACGGGGCGAGAGGAATCGCGGTAAACTGGCGGCTGCAATGCAGAGGCTGGGTGAAATCCTCATCGAACGCGGGGTTCTCTCGTTGACCGAGCTCCACACCGCGCTGGAGACCTGCCACCGGACGGGTGGTCGGTTGGGGACGCAACTCCTCGAATTCGGATATGTCGAAGAGGGGATGCTGCTCGACGCCCTGTCGAAGCAGCTCGGCGTGCCGCACACGATCAAGGTCAAGCTTCTTCACGCGCCGCTCAAGGTCCGCAAGATGCTGCCGACCCAGGTCGGACGGCGGTTGCAGGCGGTCCCCTTCGAGGTCACCAAGGGCGGGATCAAGGTGGCCATGACCAACCCCAACGATCGGGCGGCCATGGATGAGATCGCCGGCTTCCTGAACGAAAAGATCCTGCCCCACGTGGCCACCGAAGCGGCGGTGCTCGCCGCCCTCGAGGGGACGGAGAACAATGACGCTGACTGGTCTCCCGGCGTCGAGCCGGCGGTGGTCAAGGCCCGGCGCAGCGGGGATGTCGAGGGATGGACCCGGTTGTGGGAACAACCGAGATTCCAGGCGACGGCGCTCTTTCGACCGACCCCGAAACGGGCGCGGGGCGTGAACGTGGCGCTCGCCTCCTTCCCCGATCTCAACCCGGTGACGACGAGACAGGAAATGCCGTTCGAGTTCCGGGTCGACGAGTCCAACTTCTCCGAGCTCATCTTCGGGGCGGACAGCCGCGACGAGATCGGCAGCCTGCTCGTTCGGTTTGTCGCCTCCAAGTACGACCGGGTCTGTGTTTTTTCGGTCCATAAGAGAACCGTCAACGGATGGATGGCCCGTGGCCGGTCGGTGGTTCTCGAGGATCTCCAGAGCTTCTCGGTTTCCCTGGACGAACCATCGATCTTCGCCGATGTCGGTCATTCGGACAGCTATGTCGGCGCCATCCTCGAGAACCGTGCGAACGGGGAGCTCGTTCAGGCCCTGGCCGACCCGGCGCCGATCGAGATCGTGGCGGTCCCGGTGCGGGTCAAACAGCGGATCGTCGCCTTCGTGCTCTGCGACGATCCCGGGCACCCGGCCTCTCAGGAGCACCTCAACGACGTCGTCACCGCCTGCCAGAAGGCCGGGGTCGCCCTCGAGGTTCTCATTCTCCGCAAGAAGCTCCTGAGCTGAAGAGGATCAGGAAGTTAGGGAGTGAGGAGGTCAGCGCTCGTTTCGCTCGCTAGTAAGGGGTGAGCGCTCCCTCCGGTCGCTGTCAGCGCTCGCTTCGCTCGCTAGTAAGGGGTGAGCGCTCCCTTCGGTCGCTGTCAGCGCTCGCTTCGCTCGCTGTGAGACGTCTGGCTCCTAACCCCTAACTCCTGACTCCTCACTCCTGACTCCTCACCCCTCACTTCGTGAATCCATGCACGAGTGAGCACTGATCGGTCGAAAGCCCGGCAAACAGGCGTATAATCTCGGGCGAGCTCTCCTCCGGCCGAACCGGGTGAGAAGCGATGAGGGAGGTGCCGATGCCGGCCTATGACGACCTGGTTGAGACGTTTGTGGAGTTGATCCGGAGGGCTTCGACCCAGTTGCCCGAAGATGTGGTTCTTGCCCTGGAAAAGGGGAAGGCGAAAGAAGCCGAGACCGGGCTCGCCGACAAGGCGCTCGGCACCATCTTGGAGAACGTCGAGCTGGCAAGCTCCACCTCGGCGCCGATCTGCCAGGATACCGGGACCCCGGTGGTCTGGATTCACCATCCGGTGGGGGTCTCGACCCGCGCCCTCGGCGCCCAGTTCCGGGAGGCCGTGCACAAGGCCACCGAGCGGAAGTTCCTCCGGCCCAACGCCGTCGACACCCTCACCGGCCGCAACACCGGGACCGGCGCCGGCAGGGGCATCCCGTTCCTCCATTTCGAGGAGTGGGACGAGCCAAGGGTCGAAGTCCGGATGATCCTCAAGGGCGGCGGCAGCGAAAACGTCGGCACCCAGTACAAACTGCCTGATTCGAAATTGAAGGCCGGCCGCGACCTCGAGGGCGTTCGCCGCGCCGTGCTCGATGCGGTCTTTCAGGCCCAGGGCAAGGGTTGCGCCCCAGGGGTGCTCGGAGTCTGTGTCGGCGGCGACCGGGTGTCCGCCTTCGAGTTGTCCAAGCGCCAGCTGCTCCGACCGATCGTCGACACCAACCCGATCCCCGAGCTCGCCGAGCTCGAAGAGCGGCTGCTGCGCGAAGGCAATCAGCTCGGCGTCGGCCCCATGGGTTTCGGCGGCAAGACGACCCTGCTCGCCGTCAAGATCGGCGTGCTCGACCGACTCCCGGCGTGCTACTTCGTCACGGTGACCTACATGTGCTGGGCCGATCGCAAGGCTGCGGTGAGCATTGACGAGGGAGGAGTGGCGACATGGCTGAACTGAAACTGCCGGTCAGCGAGGAAGAGATCCGCAAGCTCAAGGTCGGTGATTTCGTCGAGCTCACCGGCAGGATGATCACCGGGCGCGATACGGCTCACCACTGGCTCATGGGAGATCTCCGCGAAGAAGTGATGCCGTTCATGAAGGACACGGTCATCTATCACTGTGGACCCGTGGTCGCCAAGAACGACGACGGCAGCTACGACTTCGTCGCCGCCGGGCCGACCACCTCGATCCGTGAGGAGCCCTATCAGGCCGATGTCATCGGCCGCTACGGACTGCGCGGCGTCATCGGCAAGGGCGGGATGGGGGCAAAGACCCTCGCCGGTCTCGCGGAACACGGCGCGGTCTATCTCCACGCCATCGGTGGAGCGGCCCAGGTGCTCGCGCGGGCGATTCCCAAGGTCGAGCGGGTCTTCAAGCTCGACGAGTTCGGTGTGCCCGAAGCAATGTGGGTCATCGAGGTCGACAGGTTCCCCGTCGTCGTCACCATGGACTCACACGGAGGATCGCTCCACGACGAGGTCGAGGGCGCATCGAAGAAGAAGCTCGACGAACTGCTGAAGTAATTCGGCGGACGAATTACGGTGGCGCGTCGAACGCGCCAATCCGAACAGGCCGACTGAAGGCTTCGAAGCGACGAGTCACATCGAGGCTGAGCGGAACCGGTGCCTGGCACCAACTTTGTTGGCCGCCAACAAAGTTGTGTGCCTGGCTCCGCTCCCATCGCGCGCCGAGAACGCGGGAACGGGCTGAGCTAGCATGGTGGTCCCGATGGCTCCAAGGTATCCACCGACGTCTCCTCAACGACCGCAACGCGGCTTCACCCTCGTCGAAGCTCTCGCGGCGCTGGGGATCTTCACCGTTGCGGTCTTGATCGCCACGGCGTTTCTCCAGGCCCATGTCACCGCTGCGCGGCGCCTCGAGGTGCGATCGGCGCTCGTCCACGCGACCGAGACCTCCCTGGAAGAGATCCGAGGCGGGCTTCGTCCCCTGGCATCCGCGAATCTCGATCAACGTGGCGGCTTCGGCCTGACTCCGGGCGCGGAGCTCCTGACGAGCATCAAGGTCGACTCCGGCGGCGTCACCGATCTCTACCGGGTGGTCGTGACCTCGAGGTCGGCAGCCGCCGGAGAGCCCATGGAGGTCTCCATCGAATCCATGGTGTGGCGACCGTGAGCAGCGCACGAGGGGCCACCCTCATCGAGCTGTTGGTGGCTCTCGCCCTGCTGAGCTCCATCGCGGTGCTGAGCGCGCAGCTCGTGATTCAATCGACCAAGCTCATCGACACCGTGGCCCGGGCGACCCTCAATCCCGATCTCGTCATCGCCACGGAGTGGATCCGGCGCGATGCCTACGAGGCGGTTTCGGTGGTCGGTGAGGATCTCGGCTGGACCGACGTCCCTCTCGTGTTCACCCTCCAGAACGGCGGGTGGGTGGCCTTTTCGTCGTTCGAGGGCCGGTTGATTCGGACCATCAAGCCGCCGGGAAGCCTGTTGCCCGACAATCGGGTCCTGCTCCGGGGGATCGTCGGTTGGCGCTGGCGGGCGAACGAGGGGGGCTCGGTTGAGATCGCCCTCGAGGCCTACGCCAACCCGTACGCTCACCGGAACCTCACGGGAGCGCGAAGCTTCCAGCTCGAGCGGCGGGCCGAACGGCTCACCCTGGCCCTTCGCGGTCAACCGGGCGGGACTGTATGGTGAGGAGTCGACGTGAGTCGGGGGTCGCCCTCGTCTTCGCCATCGTCGCGCTGGCGATCGTGGCGTTCATGGCGGCGATCGTGGCGGCGTCGATTCAACCGCGGATCACGACGCACGCCCATCTCGAGCGGACGGTCAGGCTGACCGCCCTCGTCGACGCGGCCATGGCCGCGACCCTGGCCAGACTGGCGGTGGACCGCTTCGACCGGGGTGTCCGCGAGCAGGCTCTCGGCGACGGGGTGATGAGCTCGGTCGTGACCCGGATCAGCCTTTACGAGGTCGAGGTCGTCGCCCAGGGAAGGACCCGGGGATGGCGCTCGACCGTCGTCGCCAGGGTCGATGTCGAAAAACGCCCGAGAGTCATGAGGTGGCACAGGTTTCAGTCACCGGAGTGACGTCCGCAGATGATCCATCGCATTCGAAGTTGCTCAATCGCGTTGCGTCTGTCGAGGAATGCAGAACGCCATTGAGCGAGTCTGAAGGGCAGGCAGGATGCCTACCCCACAACCATCGCACGGACGATCACATCGCAGTGTGTGGGAAATCAGCGGTCCATGATGCGATGATTGTGGGGGCGGGCTTCCAGCCTGCCCTTCAGACCCCCTCCGGTCGAGACAACTTCACCACGAAATGTGAAACCCATCAAGCCACACCTGGCCTACTCTCAAATGCGATGGTGCGATGAGATGCTGCGATGAGGCAATATTGCGATGCCCTTTGCGATGAACTTGGCGTTCACAGCGGTCTTTGCGGTGAAATTGCGATGTTCGATCGTGCGATGGACGGTGGGGAAGATCCACGCGCTGGAGATTGAAACACAAAGGACACGAAGACCCACAAAGCAGCCACAAAGAGCTTCAAAAACCCATCACAGGATGTCAAGAAAGGGTATGCGATCAGGTCGGGAAGGACTTGGGTCGATGTCGCGATGCTTCGTGGGACCTTCGTGGTTCTTTGTGCCCTTTGTGTTTCAAAAAGAGATGGCGCCGTCAGCTCGACTGACGCCCCGTCAGCATACGGTTGCCGGGATCTCTCGTCTCGCCGACCGAAGAAACCCTGATCGCCGCTGATTCGCCCACCGGACAGCGGTTCTCGCACAGACCGCAGCCGGTGCAGAGCTCGGGATCGATGAACGGCTGCTGGACCTTGACCATACCGCCGTCACGGGCCCGGACCTCGGCGGGTTCGAGCCAGATGGCCTTGGGTGAGGTCGGGCACATCTCCTCGCAGACGATGCACGGGGTCGCCATCCCCCACGGGAGGCAGCGGCCGCGGTCGAGGAAGGCGGTGCCGATGCTGATTTCAGCCGGGCCGCCGATGGCCTGTTTCGCTTCCGGGGTGAGGATCGCCAACGCTCCGGTGGGACAGACCTCGCCGCACCGGGTGCACGAGGGTTCGCACCAGCCGCGGCGCATCTTGAGTACCGGGGTGAAGAGGCCCTCGACACCGGTCTTGCCGAGGTCGGAGACGATGACGTTGGTGGGGCACGACGCCGAGCACGCGCCGCAGGTGACGCAGCGCGCGAGGAACGAGGCTTCGTCGAGGGCGCCGGGCGGGCGGATCGCGTCGGCCGCGCGGGCTTCGCCGCCGCCGGTGGCTCTGAGCACCGGGGCGATGACGGCCGTCGCCACCGCGGTGACGACGAAACGCCGCCGGCCGACATCCAGGGGCGGCATCGCGGAGGCGGTCGCAGCAACCGGCAGTCGGTACTTCAGCGAGTTCTCGGCGCACGACGGCAGGCAGTTCAGACAGACGTGGCACTCGCTGACCCGGTGATTTTCGAGAGGCTCGTCGGCCCCCTGGCAGGCCATGAGGCAGAGGGTGCATCCCGAGCAGTCGCCGTCGGTGGTGCGGCGGATTCGCAGCGGGGCCAACCGGGCGGTGACGCCGAGGAGGGCGCCGAGCGGGCAGACCGCGCGGCAGTAGAACCGCGGCATCCACGCCGAGAGCAGCAGAATCGCCGCCAGCATCCCGAACGCGACCCAGCCGCCGGGGGTGATCCCGCCGAACCACAAGGGCCTGAGCCCCGAGGCGACCGCGCGGTGGAGAAGGGGAATCGGGTCGAGCCAGCCGGCGTGGTCGGCGCCGAGCGCGGCCCAGACGAGGATCACGGTCAGGATCACGTACTTGAGGGAAAACCACCTGCGATACCGGTTGATCTTGTTTCTCTTGCGGCGCTCGGGTCCGGCGATCCACGACACGAGCTGTTGCAGGGTGCCGAGAGGGCAGATCCAACCGCAGAAAAAGCGGCCGAGGACGGCGGTGGCGGCGAGGATGACGAGCCCGAGCCAGGTCCAGGCCGGGATGGTCCAGTCGGCGAGGGCCGTGCCGACGGCGGTGAGGGGATCGAGGGAGAGCAGGATCGACGCCGCCCATCCGGGCACGCGGTCGAACGAGAGGCCGAGGAACAAAACCATGAACGCGAGAACAAACAGCGTCTGAATCAGAATGCGGACGTGGCGGGCACGTAGCCGAAGCGTCATGGAAACCTCGAAGGCACGGCAATTCCGTCGCAATCACGAAGGCTCGAAGGTACAAGGGAAGTTTCTTGTAAAGACCCTTCGTGTCTCTGTGTCTTGGTGGTTGCGGCGGGCTTCTGCAATGGTCTCATCAGTCAGGCTTTTGTCGAAACCGACTGCCAGTTGGTGGTCCCGAGCCCGAGCCGTTCGGCGATGGCGAGGTAGGGGAGCTCGGCCGGTCCGAAATCGAGCAGGGTCGCGCCCCATGCGTCGGCCGCCACGGGGTCGGTGGCGACGGCGACGAGATCGTCGTGGCGAACGAGATCGAGCGAGCCCCCCGTGGGTCCGCCGCCGGTGAGCACGCGGGTGGCATCGATGACGGTGAGGGTCGGCCGGAAGGCGTCGCCGAGCTCGGCGCAGGCCTGGTCGAGCCGCTGGTGCAGACCGGGCCGAGAGCCGACGATGGCGCCCATCCAGTTTTTCATCCCCAGCGTTCCGCGACCGAGTGAGTGGTGTTTGACGACCGGGACATTGATGAGCTTGTCGGCCTCGACGATGGGCTGCAGGACCTCCCACTCGCCGAGAACCGCACCGCCGAGATCGAGCTTGACGGTGCCGGTGCTGTTCTGGTGGTTGACGGTTCCGCCGGCCGTGCGGGTGGCCTCCGCGACTCCCGAACGCGCAAAGGCTCGGGCGGGATCGTGACAGGTGTTGTCGAGCACCACCACCGATCGTGCGCCGGCCGCGACGCACAGGCGGACGATCTCGCCGATGAGCTCGGGGTCGGTGTTGGCCGCCTGCGCCGGGCTCCGGTCCCAGGCGCAGTTGGGTTTGACGGCGACCCGGTCGCCGGCAGCGATGAACCGGTCGATCCCGCCCATGGCCGCGAGGGCGCGTGCGAGATTGGCCCGCGGTCCCTCTCCGCCGGCGATGGCGACTCGGCCGGGGGAGGTGGGATCGACCCGCCAATCAGGCGGAGCAAGCGCGATGGCGGAGTCCTCTCGCCGGTGGCGCCCCGGGCGGCCGCCGAGACCCGCGCCGAGAGCGGTGATCGCCGCACCCGCGAGGGCGGCGGGCCCCCAGGTCTTGAGGAGGTCGCGACGGCCGAGGGTTGCAGGAGCATCGAGATAGGGGAGTGGTTCCTTCATGGTCCCACAAGTGTAGCCCGGAAGGGCGAGCCGGCGTCCGCACAGTAACGAGAAGTGGCGATTTGTAGCGCCGACGTCTCGTCGGCGATGGTGGTGAGCTGCGACGGGTTGGTTCCATCGCCCACGAGACGTGGGCGCTACAACCGGACCAGGCACCGCCGCACCACGGTTGGTCTCGGGCTCCGGGTGTTCGAGGGGAGCCACGAGAGGATGCGGTCAAGATTTCGAACGGGGTGCCATCTTTTGCATTGTTCGGACACCACGTCGCTGAAGTTTGAAACAACGCTGAACCCGAACAATGCTAAGGGTGGCTCCCTCGGCCCATCGCGATTGGAGCATCGGTCTCACCACCGCGACCCAGGAAACCAGTAACCCGCTCGATCAACCACTCCCGCTCCTCGGGCTGATCGAATCGATGCCCCGCGGTGGGGTGGACGACGAGTTCGGCCGTCGGCGCGCTCTCTTCGAGGAGAGCCGCATCCTCCACCGGAACCACCGGATCCGCCGCGCCATGGATGACGAGCCACGGGCAAAGGATGGACCGCGCCGCGCCGATCACATCGTGGCGGGCGGCGTCCGTGAAGAACCCGGTGGCGATGAACTCACCCGGCGCGACCTCGATTCGGTGGTCGTCGGTCCGCCGGCCGCTGCCGCCCCACGCCTCGCGGGGCTCATCCGGGAGCCGGGCCGGCGCCGCGATGGTGACGAGCCCCACGAGATCGAGCCCTTGGGCGCCGGTGAGGATGGCGACGGTGCCGCCGAGGGACGAACCCACCGCCAGCACTCGGGAATACCCGCGCTCCCGGACAGAGGCGACGGCGGTCGCGAAATCCTCGATTTCGTTGCTGACGGTGAGGATCGACGGGTCTCCGTCCGACTCCCCGCGGCCGCGAAAGTCGAATCGGAGAGCGGCGCATCCGGCCGCCGATGCCGCCTCGCAGATGAGGCGGTGCTTATCCGAACTCTTCGAGCTCAGCATCCCGTGGGCGACGACGACGCAAGTGTCGGAAGCGGAATCTCGAGGGAGGTGCAGGACCCCCGCGAGGTGGAGTCCTGACGGGCCGGAAATGCGAATCGGTTCGGAGTCGGTCACCAATCCACGGTAGCAAGACCGCGCGACGGGCCGCGAGCTGGTGAGCAGGGGGGTAGAAACGGCCCGCCGCGCTGCATGAGTGGGACGAATCCGAGTCGAGAGGGTTGACGAGCTACAACGGATCGTGGATCGCCCGCACGAGCTGCGCCGGATCCGCCGCATCGATCGCGCCATCGAGATCGGCGTCGCCCGCCGGGAACCCGGCGCAGGTGGGTTCGGCGGCGCCGAAGAGGGTCGCCACGACGAGCTCGATATCGACCGCGGTGACGGCGCCGTCGCAGTCGAGATCGCCGGCGCGGCGGAGGCCGGTCCCGTTGGAACAGACTCGGTCGGAGCTCTGGCCCGGCGCTCCGTCTTCTGCGGAACCCACGGTGAAGCAGTTGAGTCCACCGGGCGCCGCGCCGGCGATGGTGATCGCCGTCGATGTCGTGGAGATGAGCGGCAGGCCCGGGTCGCCGATTCGGGAGTCATTGACGGTATAGCCGACCTCGCCGCCGCAGCGGGTGGTCGCCGGGAGCCACTCGAGATCGAAGGCCTGCGCCCCGGCGATGACCACATCGGTCACGGAGAGGAGGCCGTGGAACGTCGTTCCGGGTGCGCAGGGGGCCTGAACGGCGTTGCTGACGACAAGAGCGAAGTCCTGGTCGGTGAGGTGGGCGTTGCCCGGGACCCCGTCGGAATTGAGGTTCGACGCGAGGACCTGAATTCGGATTTCCTCGATTGCGGACGCCGGCAGGAAGACCCCTTCGGTGTTGTTCATCCCGTCGGCGGTGATCCCGGGGAGCGACCAGCCGTCGGCGCCGAAGCTGTTTCCGGCGTAGGTCAGACCGCCGGCTTCGACGACGAGATCGAGATCGTTGTTCCAGGCCGGGGTCGATCCGCCGAGACCGTGGCCCGGCGCATCGGTCCAGACGAGCATCACTTTGACGGGATGGGCGTCGCTGTCGACTTCGAGCGTGTAGATCCATTCGTCGCCGGTCTCGGTCAGAAGAGCCGGTGCGTCGAAGACGGCCTTGCCGACCGGAGGATCGAGGACGGCCCCGGTGTCGAGCCGCCCCCATCCCTGTTTCGAGTCGAAGGCGTGTCCGAGAATTCCGCCGTCGGCATCGAGGTTGCCGGCGAGATCGCGGGCGGCGACAATGAGTTCGGCCTTGATCATGGCCGGACTCGGGTCGGTGCCCCGATCCCGGCGCCACTGCTCGACGAGGAGGGCCGCCGTGCCGGTGACGTGGGGCGACGACATGCTGGTGCCGCAACTCAGCCCGTAGCCGGAGGGCACCGCCGAGTCGACCCGGCACCCCGGCGCCACGAGATGGGGGATGCGGCGTCCGTCGAGGGCCGGTCCGTGCGCCGAGTTGGTCGAGAGATCGTCGATCTCGGGGATCTGCGCGCCATCCGAGGCCTGCATCTTCGTCGAACCGACGGTGATGAGGTTCTTCGCCTCGTCCGGTGTCCCCTGGGAGCTGGTTCCGCCGTAGCCGTTCATGATGGAGAGGACGTAGGTCAGCGGCTGGTTGCCCGCGGCTCCCGGGTCGGCGTCGCGGACCCCGATATCGGTCTGCATGGTGTCGTTGTCATAGCCGTGCGGGGTGCCGGAGGGTCCCCAGCTGTTGCTCGACATGGTGGCGCCGTTGGCGTGCGACTCGCCCATGAGCAGCAGCATCCCGTCGGGTTGGCTGTAGTAGGGCGAGTAGAGCTGCTCGACGAGACGGGCCCCGGGCGCCATCCCGAGAGCGCGGAGAAAGCCCGATGAGCTGACGCCGGAGCTCCCGGTGGCGGCCTGGATCGCCGCGGTGTGGGTGCCGTGACTCGACATGGTGGCGCCGCCGCAGGTGAGGCCGGCGCAAGGGAGAAATCGACCGAGGAGGTCCGGGTGGTTCTCGTCCACACCCTGATCGACGTTGGCCATGATGACCCCGGCGCCGTCGAGATTCATGGTGTCGAGCCAGCTCGGGTATCCCGGGAAGGCGAGGTTCGAGCCGTTGGTGTTGCCGGCGCAGACCTGGTTGCTCATCTCGCCCCGGGCGCCGCCGTCGGTGGGGGAGGGTTGGATGCTGTAGACGCCGGGGACGGACGCTGCTGCGGCCATGGAATCGGAGCGAAGGGCGACGGTGAGGATGGTCCACGTCGGATTGAGTCGAGCCGAGCCGATGCCGGTCGCGCCGATGGCCTCGAGCTCGGTGGTGACGCGCACCGGGTTCGCGACGTTGGGAACGAGGATCTCGACCTCGACCACCGGTGCGCCCATCCGACGCCATCGCGGCAGAACCCGGTAGGCGGGAGCAAACTCGCCCCGCCACCTGACCCAGGAAAGCGCTTCGGAGGCCTCGGCCTCGGCCCGCGTACCCCAGACCACGTGGGTGAAGGGGTGGATGTACTGGAGTGGTACGAGCCCGAGGGAACGCAGATCCTCGAGCCACGACGGGCGAATCGGCGCGACCGCCTGGACAAGGTGGAGATCGGGCGCGGGGCTGCCGGCGCCGGTCCAATCCACGGGGAGGACGGGGAGTCCGACCACCGGATCGAAGCGTTCTTCGCCGAGGGTGAGGACAAAAGGATCCTCGATGACCTGGAAGGAACCCCTGTCGCCGCCGAGCGCGGCGACGCCGTCGGAGTCGAGAATCCACCACTGAAAACTGCCGTAGTCCATCCTCAAGGTGGGATGTACGGAGCTCGATTCGACCCGCGCGGTGAAGCGCTCGGGGATCCGCACCGCGACGGACGGCTCGTCGGCCGAGACGACGGCGCAGACGACCATCGCCAGACCGGCCCAAACCGCCGCCCGCCCGCGATGCCGGTCGAGACGTTGAATCATCACGAAAACGGAGGATAGCACGCGGTCCAACCCGGGTTTGTGGTAACGTAAGCCACGCGTTCCGGACGCGGTCTCAACTGGATGAAAGAGCCTGGTCAACTCGCAAGACCGAGCCATTTCCGGCGAGCTTGGAAGATGACGGAATTGAGTGGTTTCGTTCCGTGTTCTGGGTGCCAAGTGGGGTGTGACAATGTCTGTTAGATCAATGAGAATGAGACGGAGCCTCGCTGTGATCCTGGTGGCCGCCGGTGCATCGGTGGCGGCTGTGCCCGCGATGGCGCAACTGGCCGGTCAGGTGCCGCCCCAACTCGAGGAGGTCGGGATCGAAGAACACCTCGATGCGAAGCTCCCCATGGAGCTCGAGTTTCGCGACGAGTATGGGGCGGTGGTGACCCTCGGGGACTATTTTGACGGGACCAGACCCGTCATCCTGACCCTCAACTACTACAAGTGCCCCATGCTCTGCGGCCTCCAGCTCAACGGCCTCCTCGACGGACTCATGGATCTCGACTGGACGCCGGGCCAGGAGTTCGAGCTCGTGACCGTCAGCATCAACCCCCTCGAGACGCCGGCCCTCGCCGCCGAAAAGAAGCAGAACTACATGAAGCGGTACGAGCGGCCGTCGGCCGCCAAGGGCTGGCATTTTCTGACCGGCAGGGAGCCCGAGATCCGACAGCTCGCCTCGACCGTCGGTTTCGGCTACACCTACGACCGGGAGACGGGAGAGTACGCCCACGCCGCCGCCATCTTCCTCGCGACCCCGGACGGGCGGGTGGCCCGCTACCTCTACGGCATCGAGTACCCGGCGAAACGGCTGCGACTCGGATTGCTCGAAGCGTCGGCCGGCGAAATCGGCACGACCATCGATCAGCTCATTCTCTATTGTTTTCACTATGATCCGGCGAGCCGCCGGTACGCGCCCGTGGCGATGAACATCATGCGGCTCGGCGGAGGCGTGACGGCCTTGGTCCTCGGACTGAGCCTCGGGGGGTACTGGCTGCGCGAAGCGCGCCGGCGAAAGAACAGCGACAGGGGGACCCGCACCACATGATATCCACCGGATTGCAACACCTACTGACCGCGACGACCGCGGCGTTGCCCGACGACGACGGGTCGTTCTGGATGCCGCCCCAGGTGTCGACGGTCGCGCAGGGCGTGGACTGGTTGTTCAACTTCATCCTCGCCATCTCGGTCTTCTTCTTCCTGCTCATCGTGGTCGCGATGGTGATCTTCGTCATCAGGTATCGCCACCGGGAGGGTCAGTCCGCGGAAGAATCGCCGAGCCACAACCTGGCCCTGGAGCTGACCTGGACGGGAATCCCGTTGATCCTGGTGGTCGTGATCTTCATCTTCGGGTTCAAGGGCTTCCTCGACATGTCCACGTCGCCGGCGAACGCCTACGAGATTCTCGTCGAGGGTCAGAAGTGGAACTGGAGCTTCACCTACCCGAACGGCTACATCGACTCGGATCTCCACGTTCCGGTGGATCGGCCGATTCGCCTCGTCATGGGATCCCAGGATGTCATTCACAGCCTCTACATCCCGGCTTTCCGGGTCAAGATGGATGTGGTGCCGGGTCGTTACTCCAAGGCGTGGTTCGAAGCGACCAGGCCCGGCGAGTACGATCTCTTCTGCGCCGAGTACTGCGGCACGAGCCACTCGGACATGATCGCCCACGTCATCGTCCACCCGGTGGGCGAGTTCGAGACCTGGCTCGAAAAGGCGTCGAACTTCCTCGAGACCATGACCCCGGTGGACGCCGGCCGCAAGCTCTTCCAGGTTCGCGGCTGCCAGCAGTGCCACTCGGTGGACGGTTCGGCCAAGACCGGTCCGACCCTGCTCGGTGTCTTCGGCAGATCGCAGGCGTTCACCGACGGCACGACGATCACGATCGACGAGAACTACATCCGAGAGTCGATACTCGAGCCGCAGGCCCGCGTCGTCAACGGCTTCGAGCCGGTGATGCCGACCTATCAGGGCCGGCTCAGCGATCCCGAGATCATGGCCATCATCGAGTACTTCAAGTCCCTCGACGGGACTTCGAGCGAGGAGTAGCAGCATGGCAGTCGACAACCCAAGCCGCGACGGCGCAGCCGTTGGGACTCCGAATCACGAGAGCTATCTCTCCCACGGCCGCGGCATCCTTTCCTGGCTCTTCACCCTGGACCACAAACGCATCGGCGTGATGTACCTGGTGGCCATCACATCGTCGTTCTTTCTCGGGGGCGTCTTCGCGCTCCTCGTGCGAACCGAGTTGCTGACCTCGGGCCCGACCATCATGACCGCCGACTCCTACAACAAGATGTTCACCCTCCACGGCGCGGTGATGATCTTCCTGTTCATCATCCCGGGGATTCCGGCGGCGATCGGGAACTTCGTGCTGCCGCTCATGCTCGGCGCCAAGGACGTGGCCCTGCCGCGACTCAACCTGACCAGCTTCTGGTTCTGGATGATCGGTGCGGTCTTCGCCGTGGTGTCGATCATCGTCGGCGCGGTGGACACCGGATGGACCTTCTACACGCCGTACTCGACGACCACCGGAACGGCGGTCATCAGCATGACCCTGGGGGTCTTCATCCTCGGCTTCTCGTCGATCTTCACGGGGCTCAACTTCATCGTGACGATCCACAAGATGCGACCCGAGGGGATGACCTGGTTCAAGATGCCGCTCTTCCTCTGGGGGCTCTACTCGACCGCCATCATTCAGGTTCTCGCCACCCCGATCCTGGGGATCACGCTGCTGCTGCTGGTGGCCGAACGCTCCCTCGGGGTCGGGATCTTCGACCCGACCCTCGGCGGCGATCCGGTCCTCTTCCAGCATTTCTTCTGGTTCTACTCTCACCCGGCGGTCTACATCATGATCCTGCCGGCCATGGGGGTGATCTCCGAGTTGGTCTCGGTCTTCTCGGGCAAGCACATCTTCGGCTACCGGTTCATCGCCTGGTCGTCCATCGCCATCGCCATGTTCAGCTTTCTGGTCTGGGGCCACCACATGTTCACCTCGGGTCAGTCGGGGATCACCAACATGATCTTCTCGGCCCTGACCTTCTCGGTGGCGATCCCATCGGCGGTCAAGGTCTTCAACTGGCTGGCGACCATGTACAAGGGCTCGATCCGGCTCGCCACACCCATGCTCTACGTCCTCAGCTTTCTCTTCCTCTTCGCCATCGGCGGGCTGACCGGGCTCTTCCTCGGCGCCCTCTCCACCGACATCCACCTCCACGACACCTACTTCGTCGTCGCCCACTTCCACTACGTGATGTTCGGCGGCACGGTCATCGCCTTCCTCGGCGGTCTCCACTACTGGTGGCCGAAGATGTTCGGTCGGATGTACTCGGAGCGCTGGGGCCAGGTCTCGGCGCTGCTCGTCTTCGTCGGCTTCAACCTGACCTTCTTCACCCAGTTCGTCATGGGCAGCCACGGCATGCCGCGGCGGTACTACAACTATGTCGAGGAGTTCACCACCCTGCACCAGGCCTCGACCGTCGGTTCCTATGTCCTCGCCCTCGGGTTCTTCATCATGGCCGGGTATCTCATCCACTCGCTCTTCCGCGGCAAACCCGCTCCCGACAACCCGTGGGGCTCGGCCACCCTCGAGTGGGAGACCTCCTCGCCGCCGCCCTACAACAACTTCGACCAGAGCTTCATCGCGGGCGACCCGTACGATCTCAATTCGTTGCGATTCGACCCGGCCACCCGGGGCTGGGTGCGCAAAGATCCGCAGTCGATCATCCTCGCTGAAGGCGGGGCCCACTGATGGCCGCGCAGCACCACGACGACGGCCACGACCCCAATCTGGCCCACCACTTCGAGTCGATCGACCAGCAGCGGCAGTCGGCCAAGCTCGGGATGTGGGTCTTTCTCGCGACCGAGATCCTCTTCTTCGGCGGACTCTTCGTCGCCTACACGGTCTACCGCGGCAACCACCCCGAGGTCTTTGTCTTCGGCGCCCACTTCCTCGACACCGCCCTCGGCGCGCTCAACACGGTGGTGCTCATCTTCAGCTCGTTCACCATCGCCTGGGCGGTCCGCGCGGCCCAGCTCAAGCAGATCAAGCTGCTCAAGTGGCTCATCATCGCGACCATGGTCTGCGCCTTCGTCTTCCTCGGCGTCAAGTATGTCGAGTACAGCGCCAAGTGGAAGCACGGTCTGCTCTGGGCCGGGGCCTACGACCCCCACGTGGATCACGAGGAATCCTCGGAGCTCATGGCGATCGAGGGGGAGATCCACACGGCCGAGGGCGAGGTTTCGATCCGCGAGATCGACGAGGTGCAGTCCGTTGCGGAGGGCGAGATCGTCGAATCCGTCGCCGTCGCCGTCGAGATCGATCCGGCGCCCGGCTGCCACCGATCCCGACCGCTCCACCATCGCCCCGGCGGCGCGTGGACCGGAGGGCCTGGCGGGGCCGGCTGAAGAGGCGGACCATGACATCGTCCCGGTCGAGCCGCTCAACGCGAGGGTCTTTTTCTCCATCTACTTCATGATGACCGGACTCCACGGCATCCACGTCCTCGGCGGGATCGCCGCCATGTTCTGGCTGCTCAAGTGCCTCGGGCGCGGCGATTTCGATGGCGGCCACTTCACCAAGGTCGACATGGTCGCCCTCTACTGGCACGTGGTGGACATCATCTGGATCTACCTCTTCCTCCTCCTCTACCTCATCGATTAGGAGCAGACGATATGAGCGAGCACACTGAGAGCGGCGTCCACGTCGCATCCCTGCGATTGCTGGTGACGATCATGATCGTGCTCATGATCGGCACCTGGCTGACGGTGTCGGTGACCCACTTCGATTTCGGATTTCTCAACATCTGGATCGGTCTCGGAATCGCCACCGTCAAGGCGATTCTCGTCGGTCTCTACTTCATGCACCTGCGCTGGGACAAACCCTTCAACGCCTTTGTCTTCGTCTCGGCCTTCGCTTTTCTGGCGCTTTTCATCGGTTTTGCGCTCATGGACACCGGCCACTATCAGGAGGTCATCATCCCCGGTTGGCCGCTGAGTTAGCGAGACCCAAGATGAAGCCGAGCGTCGCCCGGGGCGTCGAAGCGGACGGGGTCGAGGTCATCGCCGAGCGCCGGCGCTTCGGCATGTGGCTCTTTCTGGCGTCGCTGGCCATGCTCTTCGGCGGCTGCCTCGTCGGCTTCATCGTCATTCGTTCCCGCGCTCCCGAGTGGCCGCCGGCGGGATCGCCGGGTCTGCCCACCGCCTTCTGGCTGAGCACCGCGCTGCTGGTGATCGTCAGCCTGCTGCTCGTCGCGGCCGAGCGCGCGGCCGGTGCCGGCGTGAACGCTCAGCTGACCCGGTTCCTCGGCGCCGCCTCGGCGCTGGGGATCGCCTTCGTGCTCTCCCAGGTCTCGGGTTGGGCGCGTCTGGCGGCGGCCTCGGCGCTGCCGCAGAACAACCTCTACCTCTTCGGCGTCTATGTGCTGAGCTTTCTCCACGTGCTGCACGTGGTCGGAGGATTGATCCCGCTGATCTGGGTCGCCCTGCGGTCGAAGAAGGGTCGCTACACCCCGACCGACCACGAGGGCGTCACCGCCGTCGCCATGTACTGGCACTTCCTCGGGATCGTCTGGTTGGGGATCCTCGCCGTGCTCGCGCTCTGATCCGGGGCAGCGACGGCAATCAGGGACCGGACCAGCGGCAGGGTCACTGCAGCGTCCGGAACAGCGGCAGGAATCAGCGACAGTCACCAGCGACCAGGAACCGATGCGCCCTCCTGGGACCCGATGTTCATGGTCACCTCCGGGTCGTTCATGGATGGGCGTGTAGTCGATTTCGACGAAGTCCGAGCCATCACGTGGCGTCTCCTCCACCCGAGATCACAATTGCGATGATTGTAGGGCCGGCGTCCCGCCGGCCCATCAGAACCCTCGTCGATCCGCGTCACGCCGCACGCCAGTCCAACGCCGCTCTCGTTTGCCACGCGAAATTGTCCCGGGTTTTTCCAAGCAACACCTGTGTAATCGGGATCTCACCAAGATCAGAATCCCCAGAATTCTGGGTTTCGACCCTCAGGACTCGCGATTGCCCAATCCTTACCTGGCCGAAATCTGCGGCAAACAACGAGCCTCCCAACCACTTAACGACACCCATCATCAACCGAAGCCGACCAGGGCACGCGGGAGATCGCGCCCCACCGGGCGTGCCGGGTTTGACATTGTGCCGGAACGACCACCCGGCTTCGCGGCGCCCCCCGCACAATGTCATACCGTGCTCCCCCGGGAGGCGCGATGCGGTTTGCTCTCCCGGCGACGAGGCAGGCCGCCGGCGCGTCATCGGCGGCGCCGGTCCTCGACATCCGTGAATCACGACCCGGTGGGCGGATTTCCGTGCCCGGCCTCGTCGTCGTCGCGGCGCCTCGGTATCACTTTCGGGATGTCGCGCACGAAGAACACGAACACACCCAGAGAGCCCACCGCGAGCACGACCACCGCAATCCAGGTCACTGTGGTCAACATCGCCGCGCCCCCGAACGATCTGCAGCGGCCCCTGCGGCGAAGCTCAGCAGGGCGATCGGGAGGGTCACCAGCATCGCCGATTCGCGCTGCACCACCGCACCGGCCCACGGGAGACTCAAGGCCACCGAACCATCGGGTGTCGGGGCGCCGATCGTCTCGAAGATGACAAAGAGGGCGAGCGACGCCGTCAGACCCGCCAGCGCGCTCCACTGCCCGGCCCGGCGGGTCGCGAGCCGCGGCGCGAAGAGGATCGCGAGCATCGGCCACAGGACCGTCGACAGGAGAACCGTCGACATGAAGATCCAGGCGTCGCGCAGCCTCTCGAAGAGCATCGCCAGCCCGACCGCGGCTGCCATCGTCACGACAACGAGGACTCTCGTTGCGGTGAGAAGAGTCCGGTCGCTGAGGCGGCGTCCGGTGGCCGCCTGCCAGCCGTCGTAGACCACGTTCCCGGCGGCGATGAGCGCGTAGGAGTCCA
This sequence comes from uncultured Acidobacteriota bacterium, assembly GCA_963823445.1. Taxonomy (GTDB): domain Bacteria; phylum Acidobacteriota; class Thermoanaerobaculia; order Thermoanaerobaculales; family Sulfomarinibacteraceae; genus JAHECW01. The sequence goes on along the minus strand of CAWGLT010000005.1, from coordinate 87,608 downwards.
CCGTCGACATCGCCGCCGCGAGGCAGCCGGCGACGAACAACCCGAGCAACCCGGGCGGCAGGGTGACGGCGGCGACGTGGAGCAGAATGGCCGAACCGTCGAGATCGGCGGGCAGCCGGCCGGCGGCGACCAGATCACGCCCGGCGAGGCCGAGATAGACGACCAGCCAGTCGTAGCACGCCCACAACACGGTTCCGACGAGCAGGGCCGTCACCACCTGCCGCGCGCTGACCGCGGCGAAGGTCCGCTGGTAGAAGGCGGGTTCGACGAGCGGCGTCATGGCGACGCAGGCGAAGACGAGGACCTCCCACCAACTCAGCGTGCCGAGGGGCGCCAGGATCTCCTGCCCGAGACGCGCGGCGATCGCCTCCGGACCGCCGATGGTCCTGAGCATGACGACGGATGCCGCAGCCGCCGTCCCGCACATCACGAGAAACTGCACGGCGTCGGTGAGCGCATCGGCGAGAAGCCCGCCGAGGACGGTGTAGCAGACCGCCACCGTACCGGCGATGACGCACCCCTGCCAGGGTTCGAGCCCGAAAAACGTCGCGCCGATGAGTCCCATCCCGGCGACCCCGAGGATCGGGGCGCTGTAGACGAATGACGCCGTCGCCGCGGCGATCCTCGCCGCCGGGCCGTAGGCGTTCCCGATCGCCTCCGGCAGCGAGATCGCGTTGAGTCGTTTGAGCCGCGGCGCCACCAGCACCGCGGTGAGCACGTAGAAGAGATAGAACGGCGCCGAGTAGGCGACGAACGCGGCCAGGCCTTCGTAGAACGCCGTCTCCGAGCTGCCGAAGGTCACGTCGAGACCGTAGTAGGTCGACACCAGGGTGCAGACCAGGAGAGGCGTCGTCATGCGGCCGCCGGCGATGAAGAAATCGCGGAAGCCTCGGATCCGCCGGGCCACCACCACTCCGACCACGATCATTCCCCCGAGATAGGCGGCGATGATCGCGAGGTCGATGGCGGCGAGGCGGTGCGGCACGACGTATTCTGACACAGCGCCGGTGGAACTGAGCGCTGCTCCGATACCGGAGGTCGCCGGCTCGCCGCGGGTTCCGCCCCATCGGGGTTTCCAAACCGGCATCGGCATCGGCGCCCGTCGGCATCATCGGCCCCGTTACCGTCACATGACGCGTACAGGCTGGCGTCTGGCACCACTATGGGCCCGTACAATGGCGCGCAGTCCTTTCCGGGGTTAGTATTGGGTGGGAGGTCGTTTTTGAGCAGAGATGAAGTTCTGAGGATTCTGTTGGAAAATCGCCGACAGTTCAAGCGTTTCGGGGTGGTATCCGTACGTCTGTTCGGGTCGGTCGCCCGTGACGAAGCCACCGATCACAGTGACGTTGACGATCGCCGAGTTCGAACGACGCTCACTTTCCAGCGGTTCAAATAGGTGCCAGGTACGGAGTTACGTAGTTATACCGAGGGTGACGACAGCTCATTTCAAACAACCGTCGATCAACGCCTGATCGAGAGCTTCGTATCGCCTCGCGAAGCCTTCGTCTTCAAGCCGTTGCCTGATGCCTTCGCGAGCAAGATAGCTGATCGTGTCCGCCTTCTTCTCGAGAACGGCGCCGAGTTGATTGGCTCTTTGCGACCATCGTTCCCGGCCCAAGGCAAGGAGCAACCGTCGCGATTCAACCACGTCACGTCTGCGGGTTCGGCTCGCGAGATCCTCGACCTCGACTCCGAGAATCCGAGCTCCTCTGGACATGAACTCACCAGTCGAAAGATCCGGTCTCTCGGGTCCTGTGCTTCTTCCAAGTACGTCGACGTATGGACCCTCATCGTCAGGCTCGAGCTTCCGGTCGGCCTGTAGCCAGATCTTCATCGACTCGGTCCGGTGATGAGCTTCCCCTCCCAGTTCCCGACACCCGAATCGAACGGCCGCCAGGTAGGCCTTCCGAGCGGCTTTCTCGGTCTCTCCGAAGCACAGCAGCGTTTCATCCATGTCGATCAACGGATTCCTCGGACGCATTGCGATTTCCCGATGACCGCAGAAGACGTGGTCAGCGGGGTTTGCTACGAGTCCACCGGCTACCGGGTTGAGGTGTATATAGAGCACCACCCGGTCAAGATACGCTTGTTCATTGATCGGTTTTGCGTGATACCGGCTCTGCCACAGCGCGCCGGTGCGGCCCCTGCCGCGATTGAAACGTCGGCTGAACGTGCCCTGAAGATAATGGAACCCCTGGGAGATGGGTACCGCCCGGCTTCGGATCGCAAGATGGTAGTGGTTTGACATCAACACCCAGGCGAAGATCGTCCAACCATCACGTTTCTTGACAAACCGAACGAGGTCGATGAAATCCCTCGCTACTTCCTGATCAGCAAAGATTGCTTCGCCGCTCGCGAACCGGTTGTAGACGTGGTAGATCCCGCCCTCTACAAAAACCCTGGGCGTCCGAGGCATTCACGACCTCCACCACCCAACCTACCATAACTTCGTAACTCCGTACCTGGCACCTATGTAATGCCTATGTTGGAGCGGCGGGGTCGGGATGCTGTTGGAGCGCGCATCCCCCGTCCAGTGGTCTGAACTCCTCATCGAACGCGGCGACGCAGCGAACCATTCCTCCCCCAGTCGATATCACTGGGCCTGACAACAGGCTGGTGCCGATGTGGATTGTGTTGGAACTCTGGAGGTAGATCGACGATCGGTCGCCGTGCAGGCGCGAATCGGTGATTTGCCGCGCCAGGGTTGATTGAGTTCCACCTGTGACGAATACGGCGTCGCTTCCGGAGCCGCCGCGGGCGGTGATCACGCAGTCTTTTGCAGCGAAGGACTCCGTATCAAGGAGGACCAGCGCTTGGTTGATATAGGAAGAAGATGCAGTGATTTCGACGTCGTTGAGGGAAGCACCTGGCGCATCGATCGATGGTGAATCCTCGTGTCAGAGCGTTGGAGCCGGTCCCGGCCTGAAACAAGGAGTCTTCGACCACGATCACTCTGTCGGAGAATGACGCTGTCATCGCGTAACTCTCGTTTCCCGCGTTGATGGACTGAAGGTTGACACCTTTGAGGTGAGGAGTGCCGTAGCTCGAGAGAACGGCGGTTGGGTTGGTCCCGCTCGACGCAACGACAGTCACATTTTCGATAACCGAGTCGGATCGGTTCAAGTTGATCCCTCGTGCTGCGCTGAGGGCGTCAAATGAGATGATCTGGAGATCCCGAAGCGTCGGCGAGGAGTTGTTGCAGAAAACCGCGTGGGCATATGAGAAGGAACTCCCGTCGATCTCAACGGTCAATTTCGACAGTACGGCGTTGTCCGCTCCCAGGACGGTGAAGGAACTCAGATAATCAGCGGCGCCTGTGGCGGTGATGGTGGTGACACCCTGCCCGGATCCTTCGATATCGACCCATTCCAACATCTCGATCTGGCCGTGATAGGTGCCGGGCCGATGGTGATCAGGAATCGGTTGTCGGCGGAGGGGGGAGGGTTCACAGAGGCTAGATAGTCAAGGGCCTCGGCAGGTGTCTTGAAGAGGGCGTTGGCGGGACTGACCGTGATGACGTTCTTCATCGGGCGGTTGTGGCCGCTTTGGCCTGGTTTTTCGCTGGCGTTCACATCGACAGAAAAGCAAAGCCCGACGACCGCCAAGCCGATCAGAACTCGTTGCATGAGATCCTCCCCATGTTGCATGTCTCGTTTGCGCTCACGGATCTGAAAGGCGAAACACGGATGATTTACGAGAGCATAGTATTGGGAGTTCATAAGATCAAGTCGTAAAAGTCATATTATCTCAATCAATCAACAATGCAATAGTGATCGATCAGCGCAACGTTCGGATCAGCGGCAGCACGGACCGGGCCAACGTCAACAACCGCGACTGTGCCTCAGGGCAGTTTCGATCACGGCCACGGACGCGGCGCCGGCGTCATGCCGCCTCAGTGGCTGACTTGGTCATGAGGCTTACAGGCTGGCGTCTGGCCGCATGCACGGGTATTCCAGCGGATGAGCTGGTTTCGGCCCCTCGAACCCTCACCCCCTCAAACCCTCGCCATCACCACCGGAATCGCGGCGAGACCAAGCAACGCGAGCCCGACCGCCGTCGCCGTCATCCCGATCGAAGGGATGGCGACGGTGCCGATGACGAGGGCCGCGGCGGCGGCGCCCAGTTCGTCGGCGGCAAAGGCGAGACCGGCGCCGCGGCGGCCGGAGGTTCGGCTCGCGAGCTCGCCGAGACCGGGGAAGGCGGCGCCGGTGAGGATGCCCGCCATGACGAGCAAGATCGGCACCAGCGCCAGGGGTGCGCGTGCGGCGAGCCCGGTGGCCAGCAGGAGGGAGAGCGCGGTTCCGGCGCCGAGGATCCAGGGTACGACCCGCACCTGCCGATCGCTTCGATGGCTCGCCCATGATCCCGCCGCGACTCCGGCCATGAAGACGCCGGTGAGCGCTCCGACCTCGGCATAGACCGAGCCGCGGGTGGCCTGCCAGGTCGCCATGAGGAGCATCCACCAGCCCATCGAGGTGAGGCCGATGATCGAGGCGGCGGCGGTGGCGCGGAGGGCGACTCCGCCGGCAAGCGAGAGGGCGATGAGACCGACCACGGCGGCGGCCGCGGCGGCGCCGAGGATCGACGGCAGCCGGTGGCCGGCCTCGGCGAGGGTCGACGGCAACGCCGGCGCGGAGCGGGACTCGTGCAGCCGGGCGGCGATGGGCACCGCCCGCGGGTGGCGCAGGGTGTTCGGCGGCAGATCGGCGCCGTCGATGAACGAGACCAGGGCGGTTCGGCGGTCCTCATCGAGAAGCACGGCCAGGAGGGCAGGATGCAACTGGTCCCCGATCTCGGGACGGTCGAGGCGGCGTGTCATCAGGCTCAGGTCGGAGGTGTCGAGGGGGTCCTCCGAGACCCCAGCCACGAGGAGCACCTGCTCTCCGGGGATGGCGGTGACATGCGGGAAGACCTCGTTCAGCGTGCTCGCCAGGGTGGCCAGGAGATCGCCGGCGACGCCCCCGAGATAGGTGTCGCCGACGCCGACCCGCATGATGAGGACCCCGTCGTCGTTCATGGCGCGGCGGCAGCCGCGGAGAAACTCCACGGTCCGGGTCCGGTTGGCGCGGAGATTGATGGGGTCGCCGTCGGCGAGGATGACGAGATCGAGATCGCCGGCGGCGTCGATCGCCCGCACGGGGTCGGTGAAACGTCGGGTCAGCTTCGGATTCGCCATGACGGCGCGGAACTCTTCCGGGTACCAGTCGCCGAGGCGACGAGCCAGCTTCGGGTCCTCTTCGACGAGGACGATCTCGGTGACGGGGTGTCGAACCATGGCCTCGGCGCTGCCGTCGGCGGTGCATCCCACTGCGAGGATCCGGCGCGGCGCGGGGTGGAGCAGCAGCATCAGGTGCGACCGGGGCAGGGTGCCGTAGGGATCGGGGTAGCTCGCCGCCAGGCGGCCGTCGGCATAGAGAGCCATGGGCGGGCCGGTGGAAACCTCGAGCCGCTGCTGCCGGGTTTCGGCCCAGTTGCCGAGAGCTCCGGGCCGGCCCTCCCAGCGCCAGGTGGCCCCGGCGAGGATCTCGCCCGCAGGTATGGCGGCGGCCGCGGTCCCGAGCACGAGCAGCGTTGCGAACACCCGGCGGCGCGGCCACAGGGTCGCGCCGCCGACCAGGCCGAATGCGATGACGAACGCAGCGCCCGTCCCCAGCGCCATGAGCGCGAGACTGAGCATCGTCCCGCCGACCAGCGCGCCGACGGCCTCCAGGGTGTAGGCCCGTCCGGGTCCCTGCCGTCCGAGCTCGCCGGCGAGGATCGGAAACCCGAAGCCGCCGGCGGTGGCGGCGGGGATCACGGCGAGGGCCCACAGCCAGACCGCGTGCCAGGTGGTGATGGTTTCGCCGGGCGCTGCGTCGACGAGGGCGGGCGCCGCGCGGAAGAGGAGGGCGCCGGCGCCCGCGAGGGCGAGGGCGACGGCGGGCAGCGGAATCGCGAATCGAAAGGTCCCGAAACGTACACCAAGCCGGGAACCGAATCCCATTCCGGCCAGCCACAACGCCATCACCAGGCCCCAGGCCATCTCCGACCCGCCCATGGCCGCCATCGCCTCGCGAAGCAGAAGCGCTTGGGCGATGACGGTCGAGACACCAAGCAGGAGGGTAGTGGTTACCGGGTTCGGCTGTGGGACCGTGCTGTTCACAACTTCTATTGTGAACGAGTTGGTTGTCGGGTGTTCAAGATTGTCGTCTCTTTAAATTTTGGCCGACGGTTTGCCGCAAACCGTCGGCCAAAATTTAACTTGGCAACTGAAAAGCCCCGGGCGCAGCCCGGGGCTGGGTTGCGAGCGTCGCTTCGACTATGCGAGGTCTTCGAGGAGTGCAGCGACGTGTTTGTAGAACTTCGCCACCGAGGAGATCTGGACGCGTTCTTCGGGGGAGTGTGCGCCCTCGATCTGGGGGCCGATGGAGACGGCATCCATCCCGGGGACCTTCTCGAGCAGCAGACCGCACTCTAAACCGGCGTGAATCGCCTTGATCTCCGGTCTTTCGCCGAAGAGACGTTCATAGACATCGGCGGTGCGCTTGAGGATCGGCGATTCGGGGTTGGGCTTCCAGCCCGGGTAGTGGTCGTCGTAGCTGACCTTGGCCCCGGCCTGACGGAAGTTCGAGGTCACCGATCGGCGCAGCGCGAAGAGGGCCGGCATCACCGATGAACGGTGGGAGGTGACGAACTTGAGCCCATCCTCCTGAGTTTCCACGACGGCGAGGTTGGTGGAGGTCTCCACCAGTCCGGGCACCTCGCGCGACATGGTCTGGACGCCGTGGGGAAGCGCGTCGAGGAGGCGGAGGAGACGGTCGCGGGCGTGAACGTTGAGGACCTGACGGGTGCCGTGGTCGTCGTCCATTTCCTCGATCTGGACATCGAGGTCGGGGTCGGTGGCGCCGAATTCCTCACGGAAATCGGCGGCGCAGCTCTCGGCGACCGCCCGGAAACCGTCGATGGCGCCCTTGTCCACCCGGCAGACCGCAAAGCACTCACGCGGGATGGCGTTGTGCTTCGAACCGCCGTCGATGGACACGAGATCGACGTCGATATCGCCGTAGAGGGCCGCCTGGAGGACGCGGGTGGCGAGCTTGATGGCGTTGCCCCGATTCTCGATGATGTTGAGCCCGGAGTGGCCGCCGCGGAGGCCGCGGACCGCCAGCTTGACCGGAACCGAACCGAGGAGCCCGCGCCGGCGGGAAATCCGCAGGAATGCGTCGGTGTCGGCGCCGCCGGCGCAGCCCATGTAGACCGCGCCGTCCTCTTCGGTGTCCAGGTTGAGCAGGATCTTGCCGCTGACCAGAGCGGGGTCGAGCATCTTCGCCCCCGTGAGGCCGGTCTCCTCGTCGACGGTGGCGAGGATCTCGAGGGGTCCGTGGATCACATCGGGGTCGTCGGCGAACGCCATGGCGGCCGCGAGGCCGATGCCGTTGTCGGCGCCCAGCGTCGTTCCCACCGCGTGAACCCAATCGCCGTCGACCGCGACCTCGATGCCCTGGGTCATGAAATCGTGATCGACGTCGGAGTTCTTCTCGCAGACCATGTCCAGGTGGCCCTGGAGGATGACGGTTTCGGCATTTTCGTGACCCTCGGTGGCGGGCACCCTGATCACCATGGTGCCGGCGGCGTCCTTTTGCACCTCGTAGCCGTGCTCCGCCGCCCACTTCTCGACGTGTTCGGTGATCATTTCTTCGTGTTTGGACGGACGGGGGATCTGCCGGATTCCGTCAAAGTGCTGCCACAGGAGCCTGGGCTCCAGATCAAGCAACGGACTGCTCATGTTCGACCTCCTTGATGCCGGACTCGCGTTGAGCCGGCATTCTAACGTATTTCAATTCACGGTCATCGCGCGCAGGATGTCGATCGCCGTCAGCGCTCCACCGAGTCTCAGGCCATCCACCAACGCCGTCATCGAGACGATTCGCCGGTCGGGTGAGAGCTGCGGTTGGGCCAGGAGGACGTGATCCCGGTCGGGGACCACATCGAGACTGATCGGCGGTTCGCCGACAACGATGTCGTCGGCCGCGTCGAGGGCGTCGCGGAGTTCGGCGTCGTCCACCGGTTCGGCGAGCTCGATGGCGATGTGAGCCATGTGGCCGTGGAAGCTCCCGGTCAGAGTGCGGGTCACGGCCAGGGGAGTGTCGGGGATGAGTTCGGCTGCCTCCTCGGTGAGGGCGTCGGAATCGACCGCCACCTGGTTGAAGGCGAGGACATGGCCGGCGATGGCTTGGTCGGGCTCACCGCCCTGCATCCGCCGGCCCGCCTGATGCACCAGAGTCTCGAGCGCTTCGCGGCCGAAGACCGAGACCGGCTCCACCGCGGCGACGGAGCCCCGGATGGGTTCGAGCGGTCTGAGCGCGATGAGGATCTTGGCCGCGGCGACGAGCGCCGGGTGGGCGACCCGCAGGTGCCAGCGATCGATGGTCCCGAACGTCTCACCCATGGCGGGGATGGTCAGCTCCGCCAATCTCGGGAGACGGCTGACGTCGACCAGAGGCACCTCAGGGTGGCGGATGAGGAGATTCTCGAGATGACCGGTGCGTTCGGTCTCGGTATCGCTCGTCACCACGACGATGCCGAGACCGATGATCTCGGCAGGGTCGTCGAGGGGTGGAACCAGGCCCGGTCTCGCCCCGAGCTCCGCGATCTGATGCTCGTCATCGGTTGCGGTGTGACGGTAGTCCACCTCGACAGCCAGATCGGGAGCGTTCTCGAGGCATCGGATGAACTCCCGTCCGATGAGGGTCAGGGGATCAATGATCAGGATCTTCGAAGCCATCGTCGCTCCCGGGTGTTCGTGTCGTTGAAGGTGATTTTCGACCGCCCCGAAGGCGCCGGGTGACGACGTTGAACGGAGCCGACAGAATGTAGATCGCTGCGAGAATCGCCAGCAGGCGCGGGTCGAGGGTGACGAGCGAGAAGATGAGCGCGATAACGAAAAGGGTCGGCGCCGGCCACTGGTGGCGCATTTTGAGGTCTTTGAACGAGCGATAGGGGAGGTTGGAGACCATGAGAAGCGCGAGACTCAGGACCACGACCGCGACGACGGGGATGAAGTACGGATGCTTCACGGGGGTCGGTGACAGCAGCACCATCATGGCAACGGCCCCGGCGCCGCCCGGGCTCGGCAACCCGGCGAAGTCGTGATTGTCGTGGGCCGTGGTGTTGAAGCGGGCGAGCCGGATGGATGTGGCGGCGAGAAAGAGGAAAGCCATGGCCATTCCGACCCGGGGCACCTGCCACAGCCCCCACTGGAAGGCGAGGAGCGCGGGTGCGATACCAAAGGAAATGACGTCGGCGAGGGAGTCGTAGGCCTCACCGAAGGAGGTGGTGGCGCCGGTCATCCGCGCGATTCGACCATCGAGGATGTCGGCGACGATCGCGAACAGGATCAACAGGGCCGCCCACTCGAAGTGACCCTGACCGGGCTCGAAGTGGCCGCGGCTCGATTCGATCACCGAGAGAAAACCGCAGAACATGTTGGCCATCGTGAAGAGCGATGGAATCAGATAGATCCCCTTGCGCAGCTTCTGCCTGCTCGGGCGACGGCGGAATGCCGGGCGTCTCACGATTCCGAATGGCGACCGAGGATGGCCAGCGGCGATTCGCCGGCGCGGACGCGGTCGCCCACCCGGACGAGTGTCTGGGCATTGTCGGGCAGGAAAATGTCCACCCTCGATCCATAACGGATGAGGCCGATCCGGTCACCGCGTTTGACGGAGTCGCCGGGCGTGTGGTCGAAGACGATCCGCCGCGCCACCAGCCCGGCGATCTGCTTGAGAGCGATCCTGCCCAGGGGTCCTTCCCAGACCGACAGGTTCTGCTCGTTCTCGAGCGACGCCTTTTCCTTGAATGCGGAAAACTTGCGACCCTTGTTGTACCGGTAGTCGACAAGCTTGCCGGCCATGGGGGCCCGGTTGACGTGGACATCGAAAACCGACATGAACACGCTGATCTGTCTCGGCAGGCCCTTCTCGGCCAGTTCCTCGGGAGCTCTGCCGACAACGATGACCTTGCCGTCGGCCGGGGAACAGGCGACCTCGTTGCTGTGATCGCAGTGCCGGTCGGGGTTCCTGAAGAAAAAAACTGCGAAGAGGCCGAGCGCGATGAGCGGCCATCCCAGCCACGGCCAGCCGAGAAACAGGGCGCCACCGCCCACGCACACCGGGACCCAGACGAATACCCAACCCTCAGGTGCGATCATTTGATTCCGATTCAGGAAACCGCTCGGCGCATGTGCGCCATCTGGTCCTTGATCACGAGCTTGAGTTTCTTCAGGCGCTTTTCTTCAAGTTCCTCATCGGGAGTCAGCCACGACTTTTTTCTGAGTTCCGCAATCCGTTTTTCGTACTTCTGATGGCTTTCCTGAAGCTCCTCAAAGCTCGGTGTCTGTTGCTCGAGCTGCTCGTGATTCGAGGTCATTCATTGCCTCCTGGTGATGTGTACGTGCCCGTCGAGCGACGGTTCTGGGCTTTTGATGCTGATGTGTTCTGCGGCATTCACATCCATCGTAACACGCAGCACGCCGGCCGCGTTCCCGCAATCGGTAGCCGCATGTGTTCCCAGTCGCCGCGGCGCACAATGGAACCGCGAAGACGCGAAGCACGCCACGGAACCGCAACCTTCGCAATATCGTTAACGCAGAGACGCAGAGACGCAAAGGCGCAAAGGCGCAGAGACATCGCATGATTGAGCCACCGCGCCATCGCAACATCTCCTCGGCGACCTGATTCACTCACGATCCGATGGCCCAATTCGAGTTTTCAGTGCAATGCTGTATCTTTACGACCTCAGCGTCTTTGCGGTTCCAATCATGGCGCTCGAGCCGGTAGCCTAGAAGTTGACGCCGAACCCGGCGGTGAGCTCGTAGCCGGTGAGGTCGAGCTCCCCGAAACCGGCGAAGTCGTCGCCGAGCTCATCGGTGGCGTAGCGGTACCGGCCTTCGATGATGAGGCTCCACCGTGGATTGATCGGGATCTCGAGACCGGCGAGCGCGAAGGCTTCGAAGGTGGTTCCATCGGCGCCGTACCAGGCCCAGACGACCGGTTGTCCGGCCGCTCCGAAGTCGATGAAGTAGCCCTCGTCGGTGAGTCGCCACGACACGAATCCACCCCCGACCCCGAGATAGGGCTTAACAGCAGAACTGCCGAACCGGTAGAGAAACGCCGCGGTCAGATCCCCGATGTCGAGACTGGTGGTGTGGCGGATCTCGCCGCCGTCATCGCCGACCCAGTCTTGGTATCCGCTCGTGGTGGCGCCGCCGTAGTAGCTGAAGCCGAAGAGGACGGCGGTGTGGCGGCCGGTCCGCCAGAGGAAATCGGTGCCCCAGACAAAATCCTGGAGATCGGAGGGTTGTCCGGTGAAACCTTCGAAAACGGCGTCCCAACCGTCACCGCCGCCTGCGGGTTCGAAGAGCCCGAGTCGGAAGCGGAGTTGACCGTTCGGTTCGGAGTGACGCTGCCATTGGGCCTCGGCATCGGCGGCTGCGAGTACGAGCAGCAGAGTGGCGAGCAGGATGGTGCGTGCGGCGTGTCGAAGCATGATGACCTCCGTGCGGTTCGTCGAGGGAATACGCAACTTCGATGCCAGACGGACGAATTATGAATTATGAATTATGAATTATGAATTATGAATTATGAATTATGAATGACATCGCACCACCGCACCGCGGCAGCGATCACCGTCAATTGAAACCAACATGCGATGGATTGTAGGGTGGGCCTGGGCCCACCTTCAGAATCGTCCGAGCAGGTATGGCCTCGTACTATAGTCCGCTAACGTTCGAGCACAGGGCCCGCAATTCATAATTCATAATTCATAATTCAAAATTCATGTGTGTTCTCTTTCGAGGACGGTGGTCTCCGACGTGTTACATTCGACGGCCGGCACGGATACCGTTTTCAGGGAGTCGTCATGAAGTCTGGAGCGCCATCATGATCGAGGTCATCGAACACGGAAGCGTCCGCGAGTTGAGGTTCGCCCGGCCGCCGGCGAATGCCCTGAGCCCGGAGCTTCTGAGCGAGCTCTCATCCCAAGTCGCGGCGGCGCCGGGCGACGGCTCGCGCGCGCTCGTGCTCTCGGGGGCCGCGGGCATTTTCACCGGCGGTCTCGACGTCCCGCTGCTGCTGGGGTTCGATCACGGCGAGATGGTGCGCACCCTCGATCTCTTCTTCGGCGCCATGGAAGCCCTCGCGGTCTGCGAGATCCCGGTGGCGGCGGCGATCACCGGCCACAGCCCCGCGGGCGGCGCGGTGCTCGCGCTCTTCTGCGACTACCGGGTGATGGCGGAGGGCCCGTACCTCATCGGTCTCAACGAGGTTCGGGTCGGGATCCCCATGCCCGTGGGGGTCGCCGACGCGCTCGCCCGGGTCGTGGGTCCGAGGCAGGCCGAAAGGCTCTGCCAGACCGGGAGTCTGATGGGGGCGCAGGACGCCCTCGGGATCGGTCTTGTGGATCGCGTGGTCGAGGGTGACCAGGTCGTGGCGTCGGCCGTCGAGTGGTGTCGGCCGCTCACCGAGCTGCCTCAGCACGCCCTCCGGATCACGAGACAGACCGTTCGGCGCGACCTGGTGGAGATCGTCAGGAGATCGAAGTCGGGCGATATCGAGGAGATGGCGCGAGAGTGGTTCCGACCGGAGGTCCAGGGTCCGCTGCACAAGCTCGCTGCGCAGCTCCGCGGAAGGTAAACCGGACGCCGCTCTGCGGCGTGTCCCCTCGGCGCCGCCGGTGTTACAATCTGCCGGATCGTCAGCACCGGACAATGGAGGAAGCCTCGTGAAGATCCCGTCCCTCATTTTGAAACAGCTCTACACCTTCGGGAGTCTCGAGAACGAAGGCGGCGGCGTCCGCTTCAGCCTCAAGAACCGGCTCAGCGATGCCGTGCTGACCAAGGTCAACGAGATCAGGATCGATGATGAAGCCATCCCCCTGAATGACGTCGTCTTCGATCTCGGGAGCGACGGCCTGACGGCACCGGCAGAGGTCTCGCCGGATCACCCGGTCGAGTTCCCGCTCGCCAAGGTCGTGACGGTGCTCTGGAACGGCGCTGCGCTCGAAATCGGCAAGCACGCGCTCACCATCGATGTCGAGGCCAACCCGTTCGGGAGGCTCTCGTTCACGGTCAAAGACTCGATCCGCGAGCACAGGGAAGAGCGGATCACGGTCCCCTACGACAAAGAAGACAACTACTCCGACGAGATCATCCGCAAGCGCCGAGAGTTTCTGACGTCGTTTTCGGGGGCCAAGCCGAACCACCTCTACAAGCAGTCTTTCGATCCCTCGATCACCGAGGGCAACATCGAGAACTTCGTCGGGCGTCGCCCAGATCCCCATCGGCCTCGCAGGGCCGCTCACGGTCAACGGCGAGCACGCCCAGGGCGATTTCCTGATCCCCCTGGCCACCACCGAGGGCACCCTCGTGGCCTCGTACAACCGCGGCATGAAGGTGCTCAACCTGTCGGGCGGGGTCACCGTGCACGGTCGTCCGACGACCGGATGCAGCGGGCGCCGGTCTTCATCTTCGACTCCGCCCGCGAAGCGCGGGACTTCCGCACCTGGGTGGCCGACCAACATGGACGAGATCCGGCGGCCGGCCGAGGCGACCTCGAGCGTGGCCAAGCTGCTCGACATCGACACCTTCCTCGCGAACAAGTTCGCCTACCTGCGGTTCAACTACGCCACCGGCGACGCGGCCGGGCAGAACATGGTCGGCCGGGCCACCTTCGCGGCCTGCTCCTGGATGCTCGACAACATCGACACGGTGCGGTCGTTCTACCTCGAGTCGAACCTGGCCACCGACAAGAAGCACTCGCAGATCAACATCATGCGCACGCGCGGCAAGCGAGTGACCGCCGAGGCGGTGATCCCGCGGGACGTGCTGGTTCAGCACATGCGGGTCGAGCCCGAGAGCCTCCACTACCACTCCCAGGTCGCCAACGTCGGAGCCTTCCTCTCCGGTGCGAACAACAACGGCGCCCACTCGCCCAACGGCATCACCGCCATGTTCATCGCCACCGGTCAGGACGTCGCCAACGTGGCCGAGTCCTCGCTCCGGGATCGTCTACACCGAGCTGACGCCCGACGGGTGATCTCTACATCTCGATCACGATCCCGTCGCTGATCGTCGCGACCTACGGCGGCGGCACCGGGCTGCCGACCCAGCGCGAGTGCCTCGAGGTTCTCGGCTGCTGCGGCAAGGGCAAGGTCCGCAAGCTCGCCGAGATCGTCGGCGCTGTGGTCGCTCGCCGGAGAGATCTCGCTGGCATCGGCGATCTCCTCCCTCGACTGGGTCTCGTCCCACGAGAAGTACGGCCGCAACAGATAGAGCGGCTGTGATGGAGGAGATCCCGGCATCGGTACCCGCCGCATCGGGTGAGGAACCGCCGGAGAGGCGGCGACGTCCCTCGCGCCGGGGTTACATCAACATCCCTGATCTCGCGCGCCGTGGGCGGACCACGCTGCGGCATATCTCGGCCCTGGTTTTCGGCGGCTATGTCGCCTCGGTTGACGCCGCCCGGAGACGGGGCGATACCGGGATCATCTATCGTTTTCGCGCCTCCACCGCGTTCTTCATCCGACCTTTCCTCGACCGGGAAATTCGCAGCCTGCCGTACCCGGAACAGCTCCGCAGACGACTCGAGATCCTCGGACCGACCTATGTCAAGCTCGGTCAGATTCTCAGCCTGCGCAAGGATCTGCTCCCCGATGTGGTGACCGATGAGCTGCGCAATCTGCTCTCCGATCTCCCCCCTGTGAGTTTCGACAAGATCCGCGCGGTCATCGAAGACGATCTCGGCCGACCCATCGAAGAGATCTTCGACTCGATCAACGAGGTGCCGCTCGGTTCAGCCTCCATCGCCCAGAGCCATCGGGCCCGTCTGAAAACCGGCGAGGACGTCATCCTCAAGGTCGTCAAACCCGGCATCCGCGAGCTCATCTACCGCGACTCGACCCTGCTGCGAACGACCGCTCAATTCCTGCAGTACATCATTCCCAGATACCAGCCGAAGAACGTCATCGACGAGTTCTGCGAGTACACGGTGCGCGAGGTCGAAATGCGACTCGAGGCGGAGAACGCCGAGACCTTCGCCGCCAATTTCTCGGATATGCCCGATGTGGTGTTTCCGGCGATCTATCACGCCTACTCGGGCACCAGCGTCCTGTGCATGGAGTTCCTCGATGGCGTCCGCCCGGATGATCCGGCGGTCCTCGACCTTCCCCTCGCAGAGCGACAGAAGATGATCGATCTCGGGGCGTCGTCCATCATCCGGATGCTCTACCAGGATGGGTACTTCCACGCCGATCTCCACCCGGCGAATCTGCTCGCGCTTCCCGGGCCGAAAATCGGCTTTATCGATCTCGGGATGGTGGGCCACTTCGACGCCGAACTCCGGCACAATCTGCTCCACCTCTTCTACTCGCTGGTGATGGAGGATTTCGAGCGCGCCGCCCGTTACCTGGCCGCGGTGTCGCGGACCGAGGAACGGTCCGATGTCCTGGGTTTCCGGACCGCGGTCAAGGAGGTCGCGCGGAAATGGAGGAGGCGGGCGACGTTTCAGGAATTCTCGCTCGGGCTGCTCATGCTCGAGTGCGTCCAACTCGGCGCCCGCTACCGGCTCTACTTTCCGGTGGAGATGGTCCTCATGGTCAAGGCGCTCATCACCTACGAGGGCGTGGGCTACCTCCTCGATCCCGACTTCAACGTCGCCGAGGTGTCCAAACGCCACGCCGCCCGGATCTTCCGCCTCGAGTTTTCGGTCGCGCGGTTGCTCAACGAGGCCATCAGGGCCGCACCCGACATCTTCGACGCCATCGTCAAGATGCCGCTGCTCGTGTCCGAAGGCCTGAGCGTGCTCGAGGAGCGCTCCCGAAAACCGGTTCAGCGACCCCTGGCGGGGACGAGGGCCACCGTCCTCGGGGGCTTCTGTCTGGTTTCCGGGGCGATCCTCCTGGCGGCCGAGGGTCCATGGGTCGTGTCGCTCATCCTCCTCGTCCTCGGTTTGGCGCTGCCGTTGCGAAAAGGTCACTGATCTCTTCCCTTGCCACATTTCTGCCACATTCTGCCTGGAACTCTCCTCAATTCGGCTCCCAATCCGCCAGGAAGGGGAGTTCTAATGACGATGCAGAGATCGGAACTCGTGAATCGAGCTTCCATCATGATGCGATTGAGATAACATCCTTTGGAACGCAGAACCTGCGTGGGGGGCACAGTGAGAGAAGCAGAATCGACCGAAGTCTCGAGAGGTTACGAAGTTCTTTTCCCGGTTGCGGTCGGTGGCGTTTTTCTCATCGTCCTGATCGTCGGCGCATTGGTCGGATAGTCGATCACTCCACCGTCGCTCGAGCCTCGTCAGAAACCGACGACGTAGTCATCATCCCGCATCAACTCCAGCGTCTCGCCATTCTCAAAATGCAGATCAACCGTCGCGACCGAGACCTTCGGCTGGAGTTTCGCGACGTAGACGTGGTCCTGGTGGATCACGGCGTCGGGCGTGGAAAACTGCCGCGGCCCGACCTGGCCGCCGAAGTGTTCGCTGCGACCGAAGGCGATGTGGAGGCCGAGCTTTTCGTCGAGGAGGACCTCGCCGATGGGCTCGATTCCGAATGCTCCGAGCACGCCGAGCCCGAGCTCGGCGATGTTGCCCCGCGCGGGTTCGGCGGCGAGAAGCGACGCCTCTGCCGCGGAGCGCGGACCGGCTGAAATCACCCGCTTCGCGACATTGTCTTCGATCTCGAAGAGCACGACCTCGTCCTCGAACTGGACCGGCAGAATGCCCCTGGTCCGAGTCGGATCACCGTCGATCTCACCCTCGTAGGGCACGATGTAGGCCTCCCCCGACGGCAGGTTCCCTGCGGTTCCCGGTTGCGGCAGGAGCCCGCCGGAGGCGTGCGCGGTGCGGTGCCGGAGATCGAGGTGGAGATCGAAGCGGTCTCTGCCTTCGACGAGAAAACCGAGATCGGCCGAGACCGCCCGATCGAGGAGGTCTTTGAGCAGGTAAACCCGGCGGTTGATCTCGGTGTAGTCGAGCCGGAGGGCCGGGATCATGGCCGTTGAGAAGCCGGGCATGGTGGCGCCGCGGCAACCGTGCCGCGGGCTGAGCACCTTCAACGGTGCGGTGGCCGAGAGCTCGGTGGGGGCGAGCAGCAACCGGTGTTCGTCGAGGATCCCGCCGAAATCCCGCGCCGTCGCCGGGTCGAGATCGTCCGCCGTTGCCGGGAGTTCGTCGGGCTCGCAGAGCCACGCCGTCGGCGGAAGATCGGCGTTGTTGGCGCGGACGTTTCGGTAGGCGACGAGCGCGATCTCGAGGCCGTGCTCGTGCCGCGCGGCGGCGAGCTCGCGGACCCAGTCGGCGGCGATGGCGCGCCGCTCGGCCCAGTCGGCGTTGTCGGGAAGCGCAGCATCCGGCAGATCGACGAGCACCGCGAGCGCCGTGTCCTCCGCCTTGGGTTCGAAAACCCGTTTGATCATCGCCGCGAGTTCGTCCGCCTTGAGGTTTTCGATCATCTTGCCTCCGGGGAGCATCGTACCCTTTCCAGCGACAGGGGCAGCGACAGGGGCAGCGACAGGGGCAGCGACAGGGACAGCGGCCGGAACAGCGACAGCGTCCGGAGCGAAGCCAGACGCTTCCTCGATGCGTACCGGGTTTCAGAGTTGTAGGCGAGTCGTTGACGACCCGCAACCCACCCGATGAGAGTCCGCGTGACGACGCGGTGGCTCTTCGCTTCAATGGTTGTGACGATGTCCAGGTAGGCATCGCCGTTCACGGAACCTGCGATGGGAGACAGCGTCATCAACCGCGTCCGTGAATATGGAAGCGGCAACGACCGCGTCGATGTCAGGGGCGGCATGATCACTCCTGGTTGTTCTTTAAGAGACGGGTAGCCGCTGAGATGGCCCAGGTCAAGGGCATGACGAAACGCCTCGGAGGCGACCCTTGACTTGCGCCTTCTCGCAGGATTGGGCGCTATCGACGCCAACCGCTCCGACTCAGCTCTCAGCTTTTCGACGAGGTCCGAGCCATTACCTGGCGACTCCTCAACCCAAAACCCCGACTGCGATGGTTGTAGGGCCGGCGTCCCGCCGGCCCATCAGGCCCTTCCCGGTCAGAAGATCGCCACCACGAAGTCTGACAACGCTCAAACCCCGCGTCGCCCACTCTCAATTGCAATGCCTCTGCGCCTCTGCGTTGAATTGCGATGTTCATCATTCATCGTTCATCATTCATCAAACACCCCGCTATTCCTGTACGACCACCGTGATCTCGTCGTACCAGTCGAGAGATCCGGGCAGACCGATGGAGAGATCACCGGTCCAACCCCTTCGGATGGTCTCGAACGGTGCGCCCCGCACGCTCTGGACGCGGCCGCCGTCGCGCCAACCCGTGATCTCGAACCACAGGTTGGACGGCCCGAGGTCGTAGGGGCAGCGGTTCTTGACCTGGAGGTCGATCTTGACCTGGGCCGATGGCGAGAAGACCTGGACGGTGGACCAGCGGAATTCAGCGCACTCGGAGATGCTCGGCGTCGGACGCGGTGCGCGGGTCGGCGCCGGAACATACACCGGCGCGGTGGGGGAGGGCGTCGGCGGCAGGACGACGACGGCATCGACCCACCCGGAGCTCTCTCTGACGAATCCGGGGGTCGGCGTTGCGCTCGGCGCCGGGGTGGCCGAGGGAGTCGCTGACGGTTCCGGGGTCGGCGGCGCCTGTTGGGGGTCTCCGCCAGGAATCGCAAAGACGATGACGAGCACGATGGTGAGGGCGACAAGCACCACTGCAAAGGGAAGGGTGGGGTTGGGCTCGGGCTTCCCGAGGCGGGCGCTGCTGAGGCGGATCTTCGACCGGTTGTTCGTTCATGAGTCGTCAAGACCATAGCGAAAACCGCCGCCGTCGGGAAGCCGTGGGGTGCGGGAAATTCTTGACGCAGTGCGGCATGATGCTATCCTACTGCCGCCGGGTTGGAGTGGTCGAAGGCCGGAACCCGGCGCCGGGGAGGCCATGATGCGGTGGGTCGTGTTCAACCAAAAGGGCGGGGTCGGAAAATCGACCATCGTGTGCAATCTCGCCGCGGTCAACGCCCGGGCCGGCCGCAAGACGCTGGTCGTCGATCTCGACACCCAGGCCAACGCGAGCCACTATCTCCTCGGTTCCGATGCCGACGACCTCAGTCCCAACATCGCCGAGTTCTTCGAGCAGACCCTGGGGTTCAAGCTCTTTCGCGAACGAAGCCAAGGGTTTTGTCCACCACACGCGGTTCGATCGTCTCCACGTCATGGCGTCGTCCCCGGCTCTCGAGCCGCTTCAGGGCAAGCTCGAAGCAAAGTACAAGATCTACAAGCTCCGCGACGCCCTGCGCGAGCTCGACGGCTACGACGACATCATCATCGACACCCCGCCGGCGTTCCACTTCTACACCCTGTCGGCCCTCATCGCCGCGCAGAAGTGCCTCATCCCCTTCGACTGCGACGATTTCTCCCGGCGCGCGCTCTACGGTCTGCTCGAGTCGGTGGCTGAGGTTCGCGAGGACCACAACCCGCGGCTCGAGGTCGCCGGGATCGTGGTCAACCAGTTCCAGCCCCGGGCGCGGCTGCCGCAGCGGATGGTCGATGAGCTCCTCGAAGAGGGACTGCCGGTGCTCGAACCCTATCATCACGTCGTCGGTCAAGGTCCGCGAGAGCCACGAGGCCGCCCGGCCGCTGCCCTACCTCGCCCCGAGCCACAAGCTGACCGAGCAGTTCGAGGCGCTCCACGCGAATACGATGGGCGTCGTCGGGAAGCGGAAGCGCGGGTAAAGAAACGGCCCCGCGCTGTCGCGGGGCCGTGGTTTGGCGGAAGCGACGAGGGTCGCTCGTCGCGCTTCCGGGACTAGGGTTGGTTGTCGTCGCCGGCGGCGATCAGAGCCTCATTCTCGGCCCGGATCGCGTCGAGCTCGGCCTGGATCCGCGCGAGGTTGAAGGCGATGGATTCCGCCCTCTCGGCGTCGATTTCGGCCTGGGTCATCGCAGAAGTGAACGAGGCATTCTTGGCGTCGGACCCTTCTTCCGATTCGTTGGCCGTCGCAGGCTTTGGTTGAGTTCGGTGACCGAACCGTATGCGGTGGGGAAGAACATCAGGTCGAGATGGCGATCGAAGGTCGAGGCAGTCCCACTGGTGGATATTTTCGGCAGACGGCGTAGACCACGTCAGCGCCCGCGGTGAACGGGAGGATTCGTGTCAGGCAACCGGGACGTTGAATGTGCCTGTGGCCGCCGAAGATGGGATACCTGTGGTGATGTCGCCATCGGTCGGGATACTTGTCGAGAGAGTGAGATTCCACAATTGATGTACGTGGGCGTGATCCGGTTGTATGGGCGACTTGGAGATCGATGACAGCGGAGGCGACGACGTATCCGGCAGTTGGGGCGGTGATCGTGCGCGCACGCACGGAGGCGGCGGTGGTGGTGATCAGGTGCAGCGGTGCGTCGAGAAGTCCGACGCCACGCCCGGCTCGTTCGCCATCTCGGCGGACCCGACCGAGCTGGCCGGCATGACCACCGAGGCGTCGCCGGTGCTGCCGCTGGCGACGGTGAAACTGGACGTGCCGCCGACAAAGAGACGAGTCTGGCCGCCGGAATTACCCTCTAATGCGATACTCCCGCCCGGTCCAGCCACGGTGATGTACCCACCTGCTCCGTCGATGTCCGGCTCCAGGCGGATCGTTCGGGTTGAACCGTCCTCCTCGTAGGTGTTGATTGCCCCCCCAAACTGCGCCGTACGACCGGTCGAGACGAACTCCCTGGTTGATGTCTCCGACCTGGAGATCGGTGTCAACGATGACCTCGTTGGGGCCGAGAAGCTTCGTGTTGCCCGGGATGGTGTCGAACCTGATATCGCTGATCGGCGTCAGGTTCTTGGTGACGGCGGCCTGCGAGACCACGACCTCGCCCTGTTCGTTCCACGCCGTGACGACGTAGCGGAACGAGCCAACAACATCGTGTCCCGCGGGCCACGACACCTGGGTCCGCGCTCTCGGTCCGCTGTCGTACATCAGCGCGTCGGTTTCGAGATCGTAGACCTTGATGGAGATCGAGACGGCGTCGGCATGGTCGACCTGAAAGGTCACCAGACCTTCGTGGTAGACGGCCTCGACCGAGCCCATCAGCTGGGCGGGTCCCCCGGCCGCCACGGCGGTGGCGCAGCAAAGAACAAAGAAGAGAGCGATGACTGACGACCTCATAGGATCCTCCCAGGTTGTATTGTCGGCGAACGCAAGGTCCGGGTTGGACTTGCGTTGGCTGACGGTTAAACGTATCGCTGTGCGGCCAATATATTCGCCCTCTTGGGGCGCTGTCAACTAGTTGGCCGCACCTGGGATTGGCCATTGGTAGAGTGAGTTCTTTGCAAGAATCATCTCTCGGCCATCCCTCGTGCGACATTCAATCGCGGTGCGGGGCCGGGTCTGCCGGCAGAGCCTGAACATGCGCCCCGACCGGTACGAAATTCGCTGCCGGCGCGACAACGCCATGGAACCCGGGCGGCCCGCAAAGGGGTCTTTCCCGGCATCGGCATCCACGATTCGCCGGTCTCTTTCCGAGTTCGGTGATCGGAGGACCGCCGGTGGTCCGGTGTGACGCAGCTCTCGGACTCGAAGGCGGTCTTGGCCTAGGCTTGTTCGAGGAGCGTTCTTGGAAACGGGTGCCGTTCAGTGAAGGGCGAGGCGATGAACCGGTCACACCGTCGCGGTTTCATTTTGGCGATGCTGGTCGTGGTTGCGCAGGGTTGCGGTCCGCTGACCCTGGACACCTCGAGCGAGGGAACACTGGACCGGACCGCGCGCAAGATGCGCAAACCCATGGTTGATCACGAGCAGGCGATCTTCGACGAAGCGCTCTTCTACCTGGCCGGAACTCCGTGGTTGGGCAAGCAGGAAGGCGGCGCTCCACTGGGGGAGAGAGAGATCGAGCTCCTCGCCCCACTCGACGGGCGAACCGCGGACGGCATCGTCGTCGAAGCCCGCCGGCGGAGGATGCTCGAGGTGCGATCGGCGGTCGAAGAACTCGAGTCGTGGCGGGATTCAACCATGGCGGCGCGCCGCGATCTCCGCGAGTTCCGCTTCAGCGAGGCCAAGGTCTACAAACGGAATCGGGATTTTCTCGACTGGCCCGTCATCGAGTTCAGGATCGACAATCAAACAAACCACATGGTCTCCATGGTCCATTTCAGAACGGTGCTCCTCAGAAAGGGCGACCACAACCCGTGGTTGGTGGAGGAATTCGATCTTGTTTTCTTCGACGGCCTGGCTCCGGGTGAGCACGGCCGTTGGCGGATCGATCCGGTCCAACAGGAGTGGATCGCCCTCGTCGATCCGCACCCGAACCTCGAGTTCGCCATCGAGGCCCAGCGGCTCGAGGCCATGGGCGGGCGGGTCCTGAGCGCCTCGGATTGGGGCATCGTCGAGACCCGCCGCCTCGAGGCCTGCGAAGAGACGCGGGATGTGATCCGCTCATCCGAGACCCTGGCCCTCGACCGACCGCCGCTGCCCTCGCTGCCGCCCCTCGCGCTCGAGGAGCTCGCCAAGCTCGGCGAGCAGGGCGACGAGCAGGATGATCTCGGGGAGGATGAATCAGCGGAGCAGGCGGACTGACGTCGGAATCCTGAAAGGCATCATGAACGGGGTGCCATTTGTTGCATTGTTCGGCAGTGAACCTCTTCAGCGAAGGTGAATCGTCGATGCCGATCAATGCAACGGGTGGATCCCGCGGCCACCAGCGCCAATCGACATCTTGTCGGTGTCGCGTTGAGGATACGAGTTCCGGCACTCGTCCCGGTTGCAGAGTACTTTCATCTCCCGCCTTCTGGGCCGCCCTTGGCGTCCCAGCGTCGCGCAATCAGCGTGGTCGTCTGGTGGTAACGGGGAGGGCGTCGACCACGCTGATCGCGCGAGCGGCGGCCTCCTTCTGGGCCGGGATACTCTGACCGTATGGCCCTTCCAGCGGAGTGCCCGGTTCCCATTCGTGCGGGGCGTGCCGCGGTGCCGGGATGCCTTGGGCGCTGCGATGTTTGCAGCGCCGGCGTCTCGCCGGCGATGGTGGTGTACCGACGCGGGTTGGTTCCATCGCCCACGGATACGGATACGGCCCCTGTCCCGGTCGCTGCCGTTGTCTCGGACCATGCCCTCGACACCGGCCTTCTGGGTCGCCGTGACGCATTGGCGTCCCGGCGACCCAGCGTCGCACCATCGGCGTGGTCGCGCGTGGGAGGCGGGGAGGGCTGCGACCACGCCGATGGTACGCCGGCGGCCTGCCTCGTAGCCGGAAGAACAGACCGCATCGCGCTTCCCGAGGGAGCCCGGTAGCGCCATTGTGCGGGGCTCGGGGCGGAGCCGGATGGTGGTTCCAGCACAATGGCGTACCCGGCACCCCGATGGGGCGCGGTTTTTCGCGTGCCCGGGGGCGGCCTCGATTTCGGGTCCACACCAGGTTGGGCGGGCATTGTGGGGGCGGGCTTCCAGCCTGCCCGTCAGAGACGTTGAAGACGGTTGGGCGTATCCGAGAGAGTGCGGGACGGTCGGGCTTGGTGGGATTCCCGGCCGCGGGGCCGCGGGGTTCTATTGGCACCGGCCTTCTGGGCCGCCTTTGGCGGCCCAGCGTCGCCCGATCAGCGCGGTCACGAGAAGGTCGCCGGAAGGGCTGCGACCGCACTGATCGAGCGCCGGCGGCCTGCCTCGTAGCCGGGAAAGCAGACCGCATCGCGCTCCCCGGGGGAGCCCGGCAGCGCCATTGTGCGCAGCGTGACGCGGCGCCGGGGGTTCGTTCCGGCACAATAGCGTGCCCGGCACCCCGATGGGGCGGGGTATTCCGCGTGTTGTGAAGTGGTTGGGAGGCTCGTTGATTGCCGCGGACCTGGGCCAGGAACGGATTGGGTAATCGCGAGTCCTCCGGGTCGTGGCTCCGGATTTCGGGGACTCTGACCTTGGTGAGATCCCGATTGCACAGGTGTTGCCTGGAAAAACCCGGGACCATATCGCGTCGCAAACGAGAGCCGCGTTGGACTGGCGTGCGGCGCGACGTGGATCGACAGAGGCTCTGATGGGCCGGCGGGACGCCGGCCCTACAATCATCGCAATCAGTGTTTCAAATCGGTTGGGCGGGCATTGTGGGGTGGGTTTCCAGCCAGCCCGTCAGGGTTGTTGAAGAAGGTCTGGCGTTTCCGAGAGAGTGCGGGGTATTGGGCGTTGTGGATTCCCGGACGCTGCCCCGGACGCTGCCCCGGACGCTGCCGCGGCTACGCCTGCTGCGCCTTGAACCAGTCGGCGGTGATCTGGATCCCCTGATCGAAGGAGGTGCCGATCCTCAGGCCGAGCTCGGACTCGATGAGCGCGGAGCTGATGCACGACCGCAGCTGCTCGCCGGCCTTGGCCGGGCCGTGGTCGGCCGGGGGCCCGGTTCCGATGGCGGCACGGAGCTTCTCGAAGAGTTCGATGACATCGGTCTCGACGCCGGTGCCGATGTTGAAGGTCCGGAATCCGGGAAGCCCGAGGACCGCGAGATTGGCGCGGACGACATCGCCGACATAGACATAGTCTCTTGTCTGTCTGCCGTCGCCGTTGATGGTCGGCTGGGTGTTCGCCAGGAGCTTGTGGGCGAAGATCGCGACGACCCCGGCCTCGCCGTGCGGACTCTGGCGGGGGCCGTAGATGTTGGCGTAGCGGAGACAAGTGACATCGAGTCCGTACTGCTGGTTGTAGAAAAAGAGATAGCGCTCGCTCGCCAGCTTGGACACGCCATAGGGTGAAAGCGGCCGAACCGGGTGGCTTTCGTCGGCGGGGAAGACATCCTGCTCGCCATAGATCGCGCCGCCGGTCGAGGCGAAGACGACCTGCTCGACCGAGCCGGCGCGTGCAGCCTCGAGCAGGTTGAGAAACCCGCCGATGTTGACGTCCGCATCGAAGCGCGGGTCCGCCACCGACCGCCGAACATCCATCTGCGCCGCGTGGTGGATGAGGATCTCGACCCCGCGATGGATGATCATGCTCGCCGCCTCGTCGGATCGGATGTCCGCGATGACGAGTTCCGCGCCTGCCGGGACGTTTTCCTTGCGGCCGCTGGAAAGGTCGTCCAAAATCACCACCTGGTGCCCACTGCGCACGAGCGCCTCGGCAACATGACTGCCGATGAAACCGGCGCCGCCTGTGACACAGATGATTGAACCCATTTCCGACCTCCTGGCCGCGGACGGCCTCGCGAAGACTGCGATCCTGTCCCGCGGATTCTACCAACGCCCGACGGCGGAGGTCGCGCAGGATCTCCTCGGGAAGATCCTCGTGCACGAGACGCCGGACGGCGTCGTTGCAATCCGCCTCGACGAGGTCGAGGCCTATCTCGGGTTGGGTGACCCGGCGTGCCACACCTTCGGGGGGAGGAGAACCCGGCGAACCGAGACCATGTGGGGTGAGGCGGGAAGGGCCTATGTCTATCTCATCTACGGAATGCACCACTGCCTCAATGTGGTGACGGTGGGGGAGGGCGTGCCCGAGGCGGTGCTCATTCGAGGCGGGGTCCCGGTGACGGGATGCGAGCTCGTGCGCCGGCGGCGCGGGCCGAAGGTCGCTCCGCGGAACCTCGCAGACGGTCCCGGGAAACTCTGCCGCGCTCTCGCGGTCACCCGGGTTGAGAACGGTCTCGATTTCAGCGATCCGGACGGCCCCCTCACCATCAGGTCGGACGGGCTCACCGTTACCGATCTCAAGATGGACCGCCTCCCGAGGATCGGTGTCGACTACGCCGGCGAGGCCGCTTCGTGGCCCCTTCGTTTCAAGCTCAGGTGAGTTCTTCGAGGGTCGAGATCAGGGTCTTCACGTCGATCGGTTTTTCCATGTAGCCGTTCGGGTTGTAGGTCTTGAACCGAGCGAGAAAAGCCTCGAAATCGGCATTGAGGGTCGCCTGGATCCCGGTCACGAGGACGACGGGAATCTCCTTTGTCCGCTCGCCCTTGCGCAGCGCGATGAGCGTGCTGAGGCCGCCTTTTTCCGGCATCATCACATCGAGCAGAATCACATCCGGAATCTTCTCCTGAGCGATGGCGATGCCTTCGGCGCCACTGTTCGCCGTGTGGACTTCCCACCCGTGATCGCTCAGCACGGTACCGTGGTAGGTCGTGACATCGGGTTCGTCGTCGATGATGAGGGCGGTTTTCACTGCCATTCTGCCTCCCCGACCGACTCCCCTGAATGCGTCATCGGTCGGTTTCAAGATAGCACCCCGGTCAGCCGCGGGCAACAATTCTAAGGCTGAGAATGAGAATCAGGATGTATTCATTAATACCTAGTTGACAGATAGGTATTTTATGTTTACATTCGAAATCGCCATGAGGATCTCCACGCGCGGCCGATACGCTCTCCGAATGATGCTCGACATCGCCCATCATGGAGGAAGCGCCTCGCCCGTGAGCCTCTCGTCGGTCTCGGATCGAACGGACATCTCGCATGGTTACCTCGAACAACTGGCGCCGGCGCTCCGCGCCGCCCGACTGGTCAAGAGTGTCGCGGGCAGACACGGGGGATACCGGCTCGCCGCGCCGGCGTCGAAGATCACCATCCGGCAGATCATCGAAGCGTCCATCGGGCCGGTCTGCATCGTCGATTGCGTCGAAGATCCGGAGTCGTGCCTCAAGGCCGAGTTCTGTGAATGCAGGATCGTCTACTCCCTCATCAATCAGAAGATCGCCCAGGTTCTCGACGAATTCACCCTCGAGGATCTCCTGGATCCTTCGTGGGCCAGGGACAAGGGAATCGAGCTCGGGGACCAGCGTATCAAGGTGGGAGGCGTGCTTTCGAACAATTGAGGCCCGGGTTCTCCGGCATCGGAGAAGCCCGGGCTTGTGAAATTATGAACGAGGAGGACGGAAATGGTCGAGCGCATGATCGGCGGCAAACGGCTCCGGATGGTACGCGGGGACATCACCGACATCGAGGTCGAGGCCTTTGTCTTTGACATCACCGAGGACGCCAAGCTCGGATCGGGTTTCGGCGGGGCAATCCAGCAACGGGGCGGAATCGTCATCCAGAAAGAACTCGATGCGATCGGCTCGATTCCGAAGGGTGAAGCTGTGGTCACCCAGGCCGGAGTCCTGAAGGCCGACCACATCATTCACGTCAACGGCCCCAAGTTCCGAGAGGAAGACGAGGCCGGCAAGCTCGAAAAGGCCACCTTGGCTGCCCTCGCCCGCGCCGAAGAGAAGGGCATCAAACAGCTCGCCTTCCCCCCCATCGGGACCGGGATCTACCAGGTTCCCATGGATCTCTGCGCCAGGGTCATGATCGACACCATCAGCCGGCACCTGGCAAACGGCTCGGGTCTCGAGGATGTCCTGATCGTGGTCCAGGATCCCCGGGAAATCGGTCCGTTCACCGCGAAATTCGAAGAAGGAGTGTGACATGCACGAGTCGAGTTCTCTGCTGCACACGGCCGAGATCGTCCACTGGGCTGCCCTGATCATCATGGCCGTTGTCTATTCCCTCCGCCTGAGGTGGCTCTTCAAGTTCAAACCCGGCGTCGACAAGTCCGCCCCGGGCGCGCCCTATCGCACCAACAAGAAGAAGGGCGCGTTCTACTCGCTCTTCAACGTGGCGATGCCGTGGTCGATGGAGAGCACCCGCAAGGGCTTTGCCTTCTATCTCACCTTCGTCATTTTCCATCTCGGCGTGGTCGCCGGCATCACCCTGGCCTTCTTGAGCTCGATCACTCCGAATCTCGTCGCCCGTCCGGCCTTCGCCTGGATCTGCGGCAGCACCCTGTTCCTCGCGTTTCTGGTCGCGATCTATCGGGTGTTCCGGCGGCTCTTCACGCCGGTGATGAAGCTCATCAGCACGCCCGATGATTACTTCTCGCTCTTCATGCTGACCGTCTGGTTCGGTCTCGGCACGGTGACTCAGGCCCACCTCGCGGGCGTCCAGGGTTTCGAGAGCGTGAACATCCTCGTGGCCTATCTCTTCCTGACCAGCTTCTTCCTGATCTATGTGCCGTTTTCAAAGATCTCCCACTATCTCTACTACCCCTTCACCCGGATCTGGATCGGCCGCACGCTCGGACACCGGGGCAGTTACCCCATCGCCCGGGGTTAGGAGGATTCAATGACCAAACCAGCCAAGAATCACAAGATCAAAATGATGGAAGAGCAGCTCGCCAAGAAGCTGAACCGCCAGGTGGTGGGTTCGCTGGTGGGCTGCGTCCACTGCGGCATGTGCAACGATTGCTGCCACTACGTCTTGTCGCACCCCGACGACCCCAAGATGACCCCGTCGTACAAGGCCGACCAGGTGCGCAAGCTCTTCAAGGCCAACCACGACTGGACGGGGAGCGTCTTCCCCTGGTGGGTTGGCGCCGACAAGGTGCCGCTGACCGACGACGATCTCGACAAGCTCAAGGACATCGCATTCGGCACCTGCACCAACTGCCGCCGTTGCACCATCAACTGTCCGATGGGCGTCGACACCGCCACTTTGAACCGGATCATGCGCGGACTGCTGACCAACGTCGGCGTCATGCCGGAAGGCGTTCGGGTGGTCTCGAAGGACCAGTGGGAGCTCGGCAACCAGATGGGCGTCCTCAAGGAGGATTACCTCGACACCCTCGAGTGGATGTCGGAGGAGCTCGAAGAGGATCTCGGCCACGGTGAGGCTGCGATCCCCGTCGACAAGCCCGGCGCGAAGATCATGTACGCGATCAACCCGCGCGAGGTGAAGTACGACCCGCGCACCATCAAGGAAGCCGCGCTCATCTTCTGGGCCGCCGGTGAAGACTGGACGATGCCCTCCGAGGGTTGGGACAACACCAACTTCGGCCTCTTCTCGGGCGACGACGGCCTCGGCGGCGCAAGCGCGAAACGCGAGTACGACAAGGCTCGGGAACTCGGCGTCGACAAGATCGTGATCTCGGAGTGCGGCCACGGCTACCGGTCGACCCGGTGCGAGGGCGTCAACTGGTCGGGTGATGCCGAGGCTTTCCCGATGGAGAGCTCGGTGATGACGATGATCGAGTACATCAAACAGGGCAAGATCGTGGTCGATCCGACCAAGAACTCCAAGCGGGTGACCTTCCACGATTCGTGCAACAACGCCCGCAGCTGCGGATTCTTCGAGGAACCGCGCGAACTGCTCAGAATGGTGACCACCGACTTCCAGGAGATGTACCCCAACCGGGCGGAGAATTTCTGCTGCACCGGCGGCGGCGGCGCCATGTCCATGTCCGAGTACACGCCGCGCCGGCTCAAGTCCGCCGAGATCAAGGCCAACCAAATTCGCGAAACCGGGGCCGAGATCGTGGTCACCAGCTGCCACAACTGCGTCGACGGGTTGTCGGATCTCATCAAGCACTACAAGCTCGGCTGCGAGGTCAAGCAGCTCGTCGACCTGGTGGCCGATGCGCTGGTGATCGAGGAATGCGCCGTCATGAAGGACCGCCCGGCCGGCGCACCGGCGCCCGAACCCCCGGTGGTCGGAGAACCCGCTCACGAGAAGGCTGCCGCTCCCGCCGTCGCCGCCAAGGCGCCGCTGGCCGGACGGAAGATTCTCGTCGTCGACGATGAAGAGGACATCAGGACCTTCCTCGTCACGGTCTTCGAGGACGCCGGAGCCGAGGTTGCGGAGGCCGCCGACGGCAACGAGTGCATCGAAAAGGCGAGGAGCTTCAAACCGGATCTCATCTCCCTCGATCTCTCGATGCCCGGCAAGAGCGGCGTCGACGCCTTTGTCGAACTCCGCAGGACCCCGGAAATCCAGGAAATCCCGGTCTGCGTCGTCACCGGCCACCCGGAGTTCCGCCAGGTCATCTATGATCGTCCGGTGCCGCCCCCGGAAGGTTATCTCAACAAACCCGTTGACGAGGAGAAGCTGGTCTCGTACGTTACTCATATTATCGAGAAGAAGGACGAGAGGGCGAACTGACCTTGGCCGACAGAGATCTCATTCCCACCGAGCCGACCGCGCCGGTCTCCGGCGCAGTCGAGTTCGGTGAGCTGTCCACCGTCAGGCAGGTGCGGGGAGTCGAGGCGAACTCGCACCAGCTCACTGATTCCGCCATGTATCGTCGGTACTGGGACGAAATGCCCTGCTATCTCTCGATCCACGACCGGGAGTTCCGGATCATCGAGGGGAACCGACGTTTTCGTGAGGACTTCGGCGAAAGCATCGGCCAGCACTGTTTCAAGGTCTACAAGGGGCGCGACGAGATCTGTCCGAACTGCCCCGTGGAGGCGACGTTTCTCGATGGCCGGAATCACCCGTCGGAACAGCTGCTGACGACCGTTTCGCGGGGCCAGGTCCCGGTGATGGTGCACACGACCCCGATTCGCGACGCCTCGGGTGAGGTGGTCGCGGTGATGGAGATGCACACCGAC
Organism: uncultured Acidobacteriota bacterium; assembly: GCA_963823445.1. Taxonomy (GTDB): domain Bacteria; phylum Acidobacteriota; class Thermoanaerobaculia; order Thermoanaerobaculales; family Sulfomarinibacteraceae; genus JAHECW01. The sequence goes on along the minus strand of CAWGLT010000005.1, from coordinate 57,252 downwards.
ATCGACGAGGTCAAGGTGCTCCAGAGGGAGCTTCGGCAGAGCCAGGAGCGCCTGCTTCAGCTCTTCGAGGAGGTGCCCTGCTTTATCACCGTCCAGGGACCCGATCGGATCATTCGGCGCGCCAACCGGAAATTCCGCGAGGCCTTTGGCGAAGGTGTCGGCGAGGAGTGTTTCAGAGTCTACAAGCACCGCGAGGAGAAGTGCCTCACCTGCCCCATGATGAGCAGCTTCGAGACCGGCGAGACGTACAACTATGAGACGACGGTCCTGTCCAAGGACGGCGAAGAAATCAGTCTTCTGGTCACCACCGCCCCGCTGCGGAATTCCGATGGTGTGATCGAGTCCGTCATCGAGATGGGTGTCGACATCACCCAGATTCGCCTCCTGCAGGACCAGTTGACCTCCATCGGACTCCTGGTTGGATCGATCTCGCACGGCATCAAGGGTCTGCTCACCGGTCTCGACGGCGGCATCTACATGGTGAACTCGGGATTCGAGCGGGACAAACCCGAGCGGGTCAAAAAAGGCTGGGAGATGGTCCAGCGCAACGTGGACCGGATCAGGTCCATGGTGCTCGATATTCTCTACTACGCCAAGGACCGGGAGCTCATCGTCGAGGAGATCAACCTCGCGGGGATGGTCGACGACCTCAAGGACGGCATCGAGAAAAAAGCCCTCGATCTCGGCGCCGATGTTCGATTCAACATCTCCGACGATGTCGGTGTTTTCGACGGCGATCCCCAGGCGATTCGGGCGATGCTGCTCAATCTCATCGAGAACTCCATCGACGCCTGCCGAATGGACAGCGAAAAGACCGACCATGTCATCACCGTCGGCGCCCGCCGGGCCGAGCCGTTTATGGTCATTTCGGTCGAGGACAACGGGATCGGGATGGACAGGGAGACCCGTGAGAGGATCTTCTCGCTCTTCTTCTCATCCAAGGGTCTCAAGGGGACGGGTCTCGGGCTCTTCATCTCGAACAAGATCGTCGACAAGCACGGCGGGAACATCGATGTCGAATCCTCGCCGGGCAAGGGCACCCGTTTTGTCGTCCGGATTCCGCTCGCCGCCCGCCCGAGCACGACGGTCGACGGCGAGATCGCCGGAGCCAGGACTGCCGAGAGTCCATAGTGGAACCGAGACGGATCCTGGTGGTCGACGACGACCCGGACATCGTTGAGTATCTCGGTCTGTTTCTCGAGGATCACGGATATGAGGTTTCGTCGGCGAACCGCACATCGTCGGCTCTCGCCGCCCTCGCCGAGGTCGAACCCCATGCGGTCATCGTCGATGTCATCCTGCCCGGAAGATCGGGGCTCGATCTGCTCGTGACCATCCGCAAACACGAGCGCTGGTCCTCGGTGCCGATTGTGGTCCTGACCGGCAACGACTCCATCGTCCAGGACAACGGCAGGACCTATCTCAGGGGATTCGATCTCGAACGGGGGCCGGACTGCGTGCTCGCCAAACCGGTCGATCAGAATGCGCTCATTGAGTGTCTCTCGAGGCTCACGAAGCCAAGTCACTGATCAGCTCCAACGGGCAACCGCACAGCGTCCGACGCCCGACAGCCGTAGAATCGACCCGAGGGAGGATGCATGAACTCAGGGGACATTCCGGTTTTGAGTGTTTTCGGCGAGACGATACCGCACGCCTATGAGAGGGCCATCAAGGAGGTCTGGGAAAAGGGAGTGAGCGTCCGCACCGAGTACGATCATCCCGAGGATCCGCCCAGCCGGGATGCCACGGTGGTGATCACGGTCGACAAACCGTTCGGCCAACCGCGGTTCCACCGGTCCTTCGAGGACCGAACCTGGACCTCGGAATTCGTCCGGCCCCACTTCATCGATGACGGGGTGGGCAAGGGGCTGCGTCCCATGTTGGCCAGGGAGCACGACATGCCGCCGGAGGTGAGGGAGGCCGTCTCTCGAGAGCTCGAGGCGATGGAGCGGGAGGACTACGTCGTTTGACTCGCTCGCTCAGGGTGATTCGGAAGTGACGGATCGAACATCGGCGAGGGTGCCGCCGGTCGAGCGCGAATCGAGGGTATCCCTCGTGTACTATTGCTGGAGTGCGACGAGAGTTCATCGGTCCTGAAAGTCCGTCGACATCGAAGATTGTCGTTTCGATCTCCATCACAGGATGTACCCATGCCAGCAGCACAGGTTCCGGACCACGCGCGCGTCGTCATCATCGGCGGCGGCATCATCGGCTGTTCCATCGCCTACCATCTCGGCCACCTCGGCTGGAGCGATGTTGTCCTCATCGAGCGCAACGAACTCACCTCGGGCACGACCTGGCACGCGGCAGGCCTCATGACCACGTTCGGCTCGACTTCGGCGACATCGGTCGAGATGCGCATGTACACGCGAGATCTCTATGCACGACTCGAGGCCGAGACCGGGCTCAGCACCGGTTTCGAGCCCTTGGGCTTTATCGAGCTCGCCGCGGACTCGGACCGTGTGGAAGAGTATCGCCGGGTCGCCGCCTTCAACCGGTTGCACGGCAACGATGTCGAGGAGATCGGCCCCGAAGAAATCAAAAGGCTCTTTCCCCTGGCCAGGGTGGATGATATCGAGGCGGGCTTTTTCCTCCCGCAGGACGGGCGCGTCAATCCCGTGGACGGCACCATGGCTCTTGCCAAAGGGGCGCGTCAGAAGGGCGTCAGGATCATCGAGGGCGTGGCGGTTACCGGCGTCACCACCTCGCACGGCCGAGCAACGGGCGTGACCACCACCAGGGGCCCGATCAAGGCCGAGTTCGTCGTCAACTGCGCCGGCATGTGGGCGAGACAGCTCGGCGCCCTCTCGGGCGTCAGCATCCCGAACCAGTCCACCGAGCACTACTACCTCATCACCGAGCCCATCGAGGGGGTCACGAGAGATCTTCCCATCCTCGAGGACCCCTCGTGTCACGGCTACTACCGGGAGGAGGGCGGCGGGCTGATGATCGGTCTGTTCGAGCCGGTCTGCGCCCCATGGATGGTGGACGGCGTCCCCGAGGACTTCTCCTTCGGCGAGATCCCCCCCGACTGGGATCGCATGACGCCTTTTCTCGAAAAGGCCATGAGCCGGATTCCGGTCTCGCGGGAGGCCGGCATTCAGTTGTTCTTCTGCGGCCCGGAGAGCTTCACCCCCGACATGGGCGTGGCCTTCGGGGAAGCGCCGGAGATCGCGAACTACTTCGTCGCCGCCGGGCTCAACTCCATCGGCATCATCACCGGCCCCGGTCTCGGCAGAATCATGGCCCAGTGGATCACCACCGGCGACCCGGGTGCGGACATCACCGGGATCAATGTCGATCGCTTCCACCCCTACCAGTGCAACCCCGAATACCGCAAGACACGCGTGGTCGAAACGCTGGGGATGGTCTACCGGCGACATTACCCGACCCGCGTTCCCCAGACCGCACGCGACTGCAAGCGTTCGCCCTTTCACGATCGGTTGAAGGATGAGAGGGCGTACTTCACCGATGTGAGCGGCTGGGAAAGCCCGGCCTGGTATGCGCCGGAAGGACGGGAACCCAAGGTCGAGAAGCTGTCATGGGGACGTCAGAACTGGTTCCCCTACTGGGAGGCCGAACACCGGGCCTGTCGGGAAGCCGTCATTGCCATGGACATGACCTTCATGGGGAAATTCCTGGTCCAGGGACGCGACGCCGGGAGGGTGCTCGACCACATCGCGGCCAACAGCGTCAACGGCCCTGTCGAGACCATCACCTACACCCAGTTTCTCAACGAGCGCGGCATGCTGGAGGCCGACGTCACCGTCACCAAGCTGACGGAGGAGAGCTTCATCGTGGTGGTCACCGACACCATGCACCGCCACGTCGAGACCTGGCTCAGGCGCCACATCCCACCGGATGCGCACTGCTTTCTCACCGACATCACGGGCGGCATCGGCCAGCTCAATGTGCAGGGCCCGAGGTCGCGGGAGTTGCTGCAATCCATCACATCGGCGGATCTTTCCAACGAGGCCTTCCCCTTCCGCACCGCCCGCGAGATCGACATCGGATACGCACGCCTGATGTGCAACCGCATCACCTACGTCGGCGAGCTCGGATACGAATTGAACATCCCCGCGGAGCAGGCGGTGCACGTCTACGACCGGGTGATCGAGGCCGGAAGGGACTTCGGCCTGCGTCACGCCGGATTACGGGCATTGGGCAGCCTGCGCATGGAAAAGGCCTACCGCGACTACGGTCACGACATCGACAACACCGACGATGCCTTTGAGGTCGGTCTCGGGTTCGCGGTGGATCTCAAGAAGTCGGATTTCATCGGCCGGGCCTACTGCGTCGAAAAGAAGGCCCTGGGGCCGGCCTACAACCGGCGTCTGCTGCAGGTGCTGGTCAAGGACCCCGAGCCGCTGCTCTACCACGCCGAAGTCGTCTACCGGAACGACAAGGCGGTCGGTTATGTCCGGGCGGCGAGCTACGGCTTCACGTTGGGCGGCGCCGTGGGTCTGGCCATGATCGAGGCCGGCGAACCGATCGACAAGGACTACCTCGGCAACGGCGAATGGGAGATCGACATCGCGGGCAAGCGTTACCCCCTGCAGGTGGCCCTGCCCATGCGCCCGATGTACGACCCCAAGATGGAGCGGGTCAGGTGTTAATGCCGGATCCTGGCCGGATGGGGGCGCCGGCCCTACAAGTGACCGCTTTTTTGAATCGCCGCCGTTTTGAAACACAAAGGACACTAAGGACCACCAAGGTCCCACGAAGGACGATTCTTTACCCGGGCGTCCACTGAGCGGAACGGTCCGCATTCGCCGACAGTCTGCGACGAGTCAGTGATTGTCTTGGTGGCGTCATTGTGGGTCTTGGTGCACTTCGTGTTTCAAAAGCACGCGCCGACCCGGAACAATTGCGGCGGATCAGACGCCCGGTCAGCGCTTTGACCTGCTCCACCGCGTTCGCCGCGTCGTATCCGTAGGCGTCGGCGCCGATTGAGGCGGCGAACTCCTTCGAAACGGGAGCGCCGCCGACGATGGTGCGGATCTCTCCGTCGAGTCCCCGCTCCCGTACGAGGTCGACCACACCCTTCATTGAAGACATGGTGGTGGTGAGCAGCGCCGAAATGCCGATGACCTTTGCACCCGACTCCACGGCGGCATCGACGAACCGCTCGGCGGTCACGTCGTTTCCGAGGTCGATGACCTCGAAACCGGCGCCCTTGAGCATGATCCCGACGAGGTTTTTGCCGATGTCGTGCAGATCGCCCTTGGCGGTCCCGAGCACAACCTTCCCGATCGTCGGGACGTCCCCGCCCGCGAGCAGCGGTTTGAGCAGATCCACGCCCCGGTTCATCGCGCGCGCGGCGAGCAGCACCTCGGGGAGGAAGATCTCGTGGTCGCGAAACAGCGCGCCCACGACCCGCATCCCGCTCATGAGCCCGTTGTTGAGAATCTCCTCGGCGGGAACGCCGTCGTCGATGGCCTGCTGGGTCAGCAGGGCCGTGCGCTGGTCGTCACCGTTTCTGAGACTCGAAGCAATCTCCTGCAGAACATCCATCATTGACCTCCCCGGGTGTCGAAAAGAACCGATTGGATCCGCTCCCGGCATTCCTGGCCGGCGCAGCCGGTGCAAAAGTCGAACTCGATATCGAAGTCGTGGCTCTCTTTGTCGGCAGCCACCAACACGCCGGAGACCGACTTCAGAGGTTCCATCAGAGAGCTGGCGTTGAGGGTGATGCCGATGCGCTCGGGTTGGAGCATTCGAAAGAGCCGTGCCTGGCCGCTGACGTGCCAGCCGCAGTAGCCCGGACTGTAGGGCAGGACGCGGAGGCCGGAGGCGTTGGGATTCGACCGCGACACGGTGTTCCGGTAGTCGCGAGCCATGGCATCGGCCAAACCCTCGGCGCCGGCAGACGCGATGGTGTCGAGGGTGTATCCCAACGCCGGATCACCCGATTTGAACAGGCGTCGGATCTCGCTGCACACGGCCTCGCCGACGGTGATCGCGAACAAGGCCAGACCATGCGCGTCGGGAAAAATCCCCTCGAGTGGGGTGCGGGGGGCGTTTCGGCCCTCTCCGCGGTAGACCGCGTCGAACTCCCCGATGGAGATTTCCTTACGAATGCCCGTGGCCTCGACGGTGTTGGAGTAGATCTCAAACCCGTCATCGATGAGTGCGGCGATCCGTTCCGGGACCGATGCGTCGGCGGGGATGCCCTGTGCCCGCAACACCGTGTGACGGTCCGGCGTCGCCGCGGAACGCGGAAAACGAGTGATCCCGGACATCAATCCCGGTCGGGCAGACGTTCCATGCCGAAGCGACGCGCTTCGGCCGTCATCAGGCGCTCGAGTTCGGATTTGACATCGTCGGGCAGAGACGAAGGTTGGTAGGAATCGATGAGTCTCCCGACCTCTTTCGCGGCCCGTTCGATGAGGGTGAGTCCCCCCTCCTCGAGCCAACGCGAGCTGTTCGCGCGGTCGACGACGGGTCCCGGAAACGTGATCTCGTCCTTGAGGTGGCGCCGGGTGTGATCGGCGATGAGCAGGTGCCTGTCCCGGATGAGCTCCTCGAAGATCGGCGTGGAGGGGAAGTCCTCTCGCGGCTCGATTCCCCTGACGAGCCGCTGGGTCTGGGCGCAGATTTCGTTGTCGAGCACGAGCTTCTCGAGGCTCTGGCAGGTGATGAAGTCGAGCATTCCGGGACCGGAGATGCTGTTGATCCCGGACAGGGCCGCCAGGGTGGCCCCCATGGAGGTCTCGAAGCCCGCCTGGGCGTCCAGCTGTTTGGCGTCGCTGAAGCCGATATAGGCCTGCGTGGGCATGCCGAGGTGTTTGCCGATCTCCGAGTAGGCGCAGTCGAGCATTTCGGTTTCGACGGCGCCCATCGGCGTCGTTTCGTACCGGATGTCGAAGATCGCGGGGGCGCCGCCGTAGAGGACCGGCGTGCCGGGGCCGGCGAGCTGGCTGATGACCACCCCGCTGAGTGTCTCGGCCGTGTGCTGAATGAGAGACCCGACAATCGTGACCGGCGCCATGAAACCGGACAACGGCATCGAGATGAACTCCACCGGGATCCCCATTCGGGCACAATCGACGACATTCTGCGAGGTTGACTCGCTCCACTTGATGGGCGCGGTGGGGCAACACGAGAAGACGGTCAACGGCTTCGACCTGAGCTCCTCTGCAGAGCCTCGGACCGCGAGCTGGAGATCACGCATGATCTCGAATGCACCGATGGTGAAGGCTCCGGTGACCACGGGCTTTTCGCAATAGAGAAGGCTGAGAAAGAGGCGGTAGCTGTCCGAGATCTCCTCGGCCACGTCTGCGGGGATGAATGCCGTGCTCTGGGCCTGAATGTGATCGAGCCCGCTGACCACCTTGGCGTATTTGACGTAGTCGGCGGTATGGGGCTTTCGCATGGCGCCGTTGTCGAGGATGTTGATGGCGGCCGAGCTCGGCGTGAAATACACGTTGTCGCCCGAGAGGTCGTGGGTCTGCCGGCCGACCACGTCGTAGAGCTTGAATCCGCTCGGCACGGTGGACAGCGCCTGGTCGATGAGATCGTCCGTCAATCGGACGTGCTGCTTGGCCAGATCCACCTCGGCGCCGTGGTCGCCGAGCAAACCGAGCACCCGGGGGTTGTGGATCTCCACGCCGAGCGTGCACAGCAGATGGCGGGCCTCGTCGATGATCTTGACCTTGAGATCGTCGTCGAGAAATCTGACCTTGGGACGCATGATGATCCTCCGGGCTGAAGGCGGCGTTCCGGCCCGACAACACCTTAGCAAAATCGGATTCGGACTCTCACGAGATTTCGTGGGCAGAAGCGTCCTCGTGCGCCTCGATGATGATGCCCCGATCGGCGAGGCCCTTGAGCATGAACTCGACGCAATCCTCGCTGCGTCCGACAAACTCAGCCGGCGAGATGCCCTTCCGGTCGTAGAGACCCGCTGCCAGTAGCCGTGCCGCCATGGTGGCGGTGTAGCCGGTGGTTCGGGCCATGGAATGGGTGTCGCTCGAGGAATCGTATCGGTCGAAGAGGTTGTAGACATACCGTCGAGACTGGCCGCGCTCCTCGCCCTCGACGATGATCCGAAGCACCGTGATGTCGACCTCGCCGTCGTCCATCTGCCATTGCGGGAACATGAGCTCGGCGGTGAGGTCGACCGGACGGATCGGGCGGCCGTCGACCACGACCGGTTCCTCGTTGAAGAAACCCGCTTCGCGCAGAAACACCATCTTCTCGATGTGGCCGGGGTAGCGCAGGGTCTTCTCCTTCATGTTCGGGGCGTCGATGGTCGCGGCCAGGGTTCTCAGACCGTCGGTGTTGAACGCCTCGAGGGTTCCGACACCGGGGAAGTCGATGAGCTCGGGATCGGAAAGGGCGGAACGGGTCACCAGCCGGCCGTTCTCCACAAAACGCGCAGGCCGGGTGTACTCGGCGATGACGTCCATCGGCGAAAAAACGGCACGGTACTCGAAGGGCCAGTGGCGGACCACCGGGAGCCCGCCGACGTAGATGAGAACCGAGTCGGTTCGGTCAAGGCGCTCGTGGACGTGCCCGATGAGCAGATTGCTGAGACCGGGGGACACGCCGCAATCGACGATCGCCGTGACGCCCGCGGTCCTTGGCCAGCGCATCGAGGTCGAACGGGTTCTCCGGGTAGAAGGCGATGTCGACGACGTTCTTGCCGGCTTCGATGATGGCCTCGAGGGTCCGAAAGCCCATGAAACCGGGGACCGCGTTGATCACGATGTCGTGGTCGGCGATCACAGCGGCGATATCCTGCGGATTCCCCAGATCCCGGCGCACCGTCTCGATGTTCTCGTGGCCGCCAGCCAATGCCCTGAGGGCATCCTGGTTTCGGTCAACGACGGTGATTTCGAACCCCGGGTCCTTCGCCAGATCAACGGCCATCGGTCCACCGACCAGGCCGCAGCCGAGTACGATCATTCTCATGAGGATTCTCCCTGTTTGCGTGGCGCCGCTATCGGCGCCGATTTGTTTTGGCAATGGTGGAAAACAGGGAGACTAGAGACCGCTGAAACGGTTCACGTAGGAGATGAGGGGCGCCGCCGGCCGGTGCCTCTTGGTTCCGACATGAATCATGGATCGACGCCTCATCTCCGACAGGTTAGCGATGAGGGCCGGCGGGTGTCAATCACCTCGGTCGTTGAAGACACGGCGGTTCCAATCTTCGCCGAGCTCGAGTGCGAGGCCGGGTTGCAGCGAGCACACCTATCCCAACTCGGAGAAACCGTGGGCTTCCAGGGTCCGTCGACAGGCTGAATCGAGGATGGCCCGCCGCTGGTCGGGGTCGAGGTCGAGGGCCCGCTGGAGCACGGGCCACGCCGCGGTGAGGAGAAAGAGGGGAGCGGCGAGATCGAGGAACAGCGCGCGGCCGCTGGCCGAGCCCCGGGGAGCGGCGTCCTCGCCGATGGCGAGCCGGAGGTTTTCGAACGCGGATCGAAGGGTCGGCTCCAGGGCCTCCACTGCGATTTCCCCGCCATCCGCGAGGTCGCGCAGAAGGAGCCGGGTCTCGACGGGGCGGGCGTCCATCCGGCGGAGGATGCGTTCAACGGTGTCGGAAATCGCAAGGGGAGGGGCGTCCTCGCCCGTCGCGTCGTCCGTCATCGTGAGCTTCGCCAGTGCGGCGGCCGCCCTCCGAAGCACGAGGCGGTAGAGCTGCTTCTTGCCGCCGAAGTGGTAGGAGACCGCTCCGGGGTTCGCTCTCGCGAGGTCGCAGATATGGCGGACCGATGCCCCGCGGTAGCCGTGTTCGGCAAAGAGCGCCGCGGCGGTCTCGAGCAGGCGCGATCTTGTGTCTGGATTCATACAGTTGTTTGTATCAAATTTTTGGTTCCGGTGCAATCTGATTGAGAATCGCTGGCGTCCGGAATTCCAAGGCAGGGGAAGAAATCAGAATGTAATGGCTGAGCCTTCCTATTTTACTGAAATGAGAGGTAAAAACAAACGATTGTATGAATCTGGAAAGAGGCCTTGACTCACGGTTCGCGGATCGTTAGCATTCCACTACAGGATGACAATTGATGCTCCTCGCGTGGTCGCGGCGATCCCTGCCCGTTGGGGTTCGACCCGTTTTCCCGGCAAGGCCCTGGCCGAGCTGAATTCCGAGCCGATGATCGCCCACGTGGTGCGCCGGGCGCTCGCAGCGAAAACCGTCGACCATGTGATCGTCGCGACCGACGACGAGCGGGTTGCGGCCGCCGCGATCGAGGCCGGCGCCGAGGCCGTGATGACGGGGATGCATCCCTCCGGGACCGACCGGATCGCCGAGGCGGTCGCCGGAAGATCGGACTGGGAGCTCGTGATCAACGTCCAGGGCGATGAGCCGATGCTCTCGGGGGCCAACATCGACACCCTCGTCGAAGGGATGCGCGCTCGCCCCGAGGTCGGAATGGCGACGCTGTGCCGGCCGATTTCGGCCGAGGATGTAGAAGATCCCAACGCGGTCAAGGTGGTTCGCAGGTCCGATGGCAGGGCGCTGTACTTCTCGCGCTCCTCGATTCCGTACCCGCGGGATCCGAGCGCCGCAGAGTCGTTGTGGAGACTTCACCTGGGTATTTATGGTTTCCGGCCGGCGACGTTGGCGGCGTTTGTCGCGATGGCGCCGTCCGCGCTGGAACGGGCCGAGGGACTGGAGCAGCTCCGCGCCCTGGCCGCCGGCATCGACATTCTGGTATTCGACGCACCGGACGAGGCACATGGCGTGGACACGCCCCAGGACCTCGAACGCGTCCGGCTCATGATGAACAGTGGGGATTGAGGAAAAGGGGCACAATCGATGGCGACGAAATATGTTTTTGTGACAGGGGGCGTGGTTTCCGGTCTCGGCAAGGGGATCTCGGCGTCGTCGTTGGGGGCGCTGATGGAGGCCCATGGCTACTCGGTGACCATGCTCAAGGTCGATCCCTATGTCAATGTCGATCCCGGAACCATGTCGCCCTTCCAGCACGGCGAGGTCTTTGTCACCGACGACGGCGCCGAGACCGATCTCGATCTCGGTCACTACGAGCGCTTCACTTCGGCGACCATGGCGAAGAAGAACAACTTCACGACCGGCAAGATCTACGCCTCGGTGATCGAGAAGGAGCGCCGCGGCGACTATCTCGGCAAGACCGTCCAGGTGATTCCCCACATCACCGACGAGATCAAGGCCGGGATCCGGGCCCTTGGCGGCGATGTCGATTTCGTCGTCGTCGAAATCGGCGGCACCGTCGGCGACATCGAGTCGCTGCCCTTTCTCGAAGCCATCCGCCAGTTCCGCTCCGAGGCCGGTCGCGGCAATGTCCTGATCATCCACCTGACGCTGGTTCCATTCATCAAGGGCTCGGACGAGCTCAAGACAAAACCGACCCAGCACTCGGTCAAAGCTCTGCTTCAGATCGGGATTCAGCCCGACATCCTGCTCTGCCGCTGCGACCGACCGCTGCCGCAGGACCTTCGCGACAAGATCGCGCTCTTCTGCAACGTCGAGTCCAAGGCGGTCATCCCGGCGCAGGACGCCGAGACGATCTACGACGTTCCGATCAAGCTCGCCGCGGAGGGCTTCGACGAGATGGTCCTCGAGATGCTCAACCTGCCCAAGGGTCAACGCGACCTCAGCCGCTGGCGAGGGGTGGTCGATTCCGTCAAGGCCTGTGAGGGCACGGTGTCGGTGGGCATCGTCGGCAAGTATGTCGACCTCGCAGACTCGTACAAATCGCTCAACGAGGCCCTCTTCCACGGCGGGCTCGCCAACGGGGTCAAGGTCAACCTGGTCTTCATCGACTCCGAATCTCTGGAAGGGTCTGGCTATCCCGAGCGGCTCTTCGATGTCGACTCGATCCTGGTTCCCGGAGGTTTCGGCAAACGCGGCATCGAAGGGATGATCCGCGCCATCGAGTTCGCCCGCGGCCGCAAGATTCCGTTCTTCGGGATCTGCCTCGGGCTGCAGACGGCGATCATCGAGTACGCCCGCAACGTCTGCGGGCTGGCCGGCGCCCACTCCACCGAATTCGTCAGCCAGCCGCCCTACAAGGTGATCTACAAGATGCGCGAGCTCGTCGGGGTCGATCAGATGGGCGGCACCATGCGGTTGGGCAAGTATCCCTGCCGGCTCACACCGACGACGAACGCCTGGAAGATGTACCGAAGCGATGAGATCTGGGAGCGCCACCGCCACCGCTACGAGGTCAACCCCGAGTACGTGCCCCTCCTCGAGGAGAAGGGGATGGTCGTCAGCGGCAAATCGCCCGATCGGATCTTTGTCGAGGTCATCGAGCTGCCGGACCACCCGTGGTTCCTGGCCTGCCAGTTCCACCCCGAGTTCAAATCCAAGCCCTACGATCCCCACCCGATCTTCAAATCGTTCATCGCCGCCGCCCTCGAGTACCACAAGACGCGCGAGGCGAACGACGACGCCGCCGATGAGATCGCCGAGGAGGCAATCATCGAAAAGACCATGGCCGGCGATGAACCGGAGGCCAAGGTCGAGGAGAAGCCACTCGAGGCTTAGGGCGGACGTCGCAGACCACAGATCACACAGATCCCATCTCAGGACGGCCCGCAGGTCACGAGGATACGCCCCGGCTGATTGGCGAAGATGATGTCTTCGGCACCGTTGGATTCATGTGGAATCGAGTTGACCGGCTCGACATCGATTGAAACACGGGGATCACGGGGAACCACGGAGATTCCACCGGGTCGGACCTAAGCCATCGCATGTCGAGGAGACCCCACGCGCTCGTTGCCTGGACGGAGCCCGGGTCAACTGATGAGATGGCTCCGTGGATCCACCGTGGTTCCCCGTGCCCCCCGTGTTTGAACTGCGATGGTGCGATGCATGATGGCGATCTTCGTTCATCTGCGTGTTCCGTTCACCTGCGCAAACGAAGCTGCTTCGGTTACACTGACGCCATGAGTTGGACTCCCTTCGACATCGCTCCGGGCATCACCGTCGGCGGCGGCGGGACACCGTTCTTCATCGCCGGTCCCTGCGTCATCGAGTCGGCCGAGTTCGCCCTCGAAGTCGCCGAGACCGTCAAGGCCGTCGCCGAGCGTCTGGGTGTCAGGGCCATCTTCAAGGCCTCCTTCGACAAGGCCAACCGTTCTTCGGTGACGAGCTTTCGCGGTCCGGGGCTCGAAGCGGGTCTCGAGGCGCTCGCGGCGGTCAAGGAGGCGACGGGGATGGCGGTCCTGACCGATGTCCACGAACCGGCGCAGGCGAAGCGGGCCGCCGAAGTGGCCGACGTGATCCAGGTGCCGGCATTTCTCTGCCGTCAGACCGACCTCCTCATCGCCTGCGGCGAGAGCGGCGCTTCGGTCAACATCAAAAAGGGCCAGTTCATGGCGCCCGAGGACATGGCCAACGCCGTCGACAAGGTGCGCTCCACCGGAAACGACCGGGTGACCCTCACCGAACGCGGGGTCAGCCACGGTTACCACAATCTCGTCGTCGACATGCGGGCGCTGCCGATCATGCGGCGATTCGCTCCGGTGGTCTTCGACGCCACCCACTCGCTCCAACTCCCGGGCGGGCTCGGCCACTCCACCGGCGGGGCGCGCGAATTCCACCCGTACCTGACTCGGGCCGCCGCCGCGGTCGGGGTTGACGGGATTTTCGTCGAGGTCCACCCACGGCCCGCCGAGGCGCTATCCGATGCGACGACCCAGCTCGATCCGGCCGAGTTCGCACGCCTGGTGGCCCAGGTGGTGGCGATTTCGCGAGCGCTTGGCGAGGTCGAGCCGTGACGCTCGAGATCGCCCGCCAGGTCCTCCAGACCGAGGCCGACGCCATCCGAAAGGTCTTGGACGAGCTCGGCGATGATTTCGAAAAGGCCGTTGAGATGATCAGCTCATCCACCGGCAGGGTCATCTGGACCGGGATGGGGAAGTCGGGGATCATCTGCCGCAAGCTCGCCGCCACCATGAGCTCGACGGGGACACCCTCGCTCTTCCTCCACCCGGCGGAGGCGATCCACGGCGACCTTGGAATGGTCACCGAAGCCGATCTCGTCGTCGCGATCTCCAATTCGGGGGCGACCGACGAGATCCTCAGGCTTCTCGAGATTCTGCGCCGGCTCGGCATCCCGCTCATCGCCATGACCTCCCATCCGGAATCGCCCCTCGCCAGGGCGGCGGATGTCCACCTCGATCTCGGGGTCCGGAACGAGGCCTGCCCGTTGAATCTCGCGCCGACCGCCTCGACCACCGCGAGCCTCGCCCTGGGCGACGCGCTCGCCTTGACGGTTTCGGCCCGCAAGGGATTCCGCGAAGAGGACTTCGCCCGGTTCCACCCGGGAGGCAAGCTGGGCAAGAAGTTCCTCAAGGTCAAGGACCTCATGCACTCCGGTGAGGAGATGCCGGTGGTCGCGGCCGACGCCGCCATGAAGGACGTCATCTACGAGATGAGCCGCAAGGGGCTCGGTCTCGCCACCGTCCTCGATGACGACGGTGGGTTGCTCGGCGTCATCACCGACGGCGATCTCCGCCGGCTCATGGAACGCGACCCGGATCCGTTGGCGAGGTCCGCGGCGGAAGTCATGCACAGGGGCGGCGCCTGCATCGCCGCCGACGAGCTCGCCACCGCGGCGCTCAAGAAGCTCGAGGAGAAGCGGATCACCTCGCTCCTCGTCTGCGACGGCAGCGCCAAGGTCGCCGGGGTGTTGCACGTGCATGATTTGTGGGGCGTAGGACTTTTCTAATTATGAATTTTGAATTATGAATTTTGAATTACATCACAACAGCCTGTAGAAGCGTCGCGATGAAATTCAAAATTTAAAATCAAGAATTGAGAATTTCTCCATGCGTCTGACAATATTGACCACCGGCGGCACCATCGACAAGACCTACAACGAGTTCGACGGCTCGTTGGCGAACTCGCGATCGGTGCTCGACGTCATCCTCGGTTCGCTGCGGCTGCCCGATGTCTTCGTCCGCCACAACGTCGTAATGCACAAGGACTCCCTCGACATGACCGAGGACGATCGCCTGGTCATCCTCAAGGCCGTCAGGGACGCGCTGCCCAACTCCGACGCCGTGGTGATTCTCCACGGCACCGACACCTTGGCGAAGACCGGCGATCTCCTCCACCGTGAGCTCGGTGAGATCGGCGCCCCGGTGATCCTCACCGGCGCCATGCGGCCCTACGAGTTCCGCGATACCGATGCACTCCAGAACGTCACCGAAGCCCTCATCGCCGCCCGCCTCCTCGACGGCGGAGTCTACGCGGTGATGCACAACCGCGTGCTGCCCTTCCCCGGGGTCAAGAAGGACCGGCAGTCGAGGACCCTCATTCCGGGGGAGTGAGGTCGTGGGGTCCTGGGGTCTTGTGATTCGGGTCCGCTCAATCTTGATCACCGGTGGTAGTCTCTCCCAATGTTCTTCCGTCTCCTCCTGCTCTTCACCGTCGTTCCCCTTGTCGAACTCGGGCTGTTGATCCAGCTCGGGCGGGTCATCGGACTCGTTCCGACCATTGCCATCGTGCTGTCGACCGGATTTGCCGGCGCCGCTCTCGCACGGTGGCAGGGATTGGCGACGATTCGGCGGGTTCAAACCGACATGGCGGCTGGTCGGGTGCCGGCCGAGGCGCTGGTCGACGGGCTTCTCATCCTGGTCGCCGGTGCCCTGCTGCTCACCCCCGGGCTGCTCACCGACGCTGTCGGCTTTCTCCTGCTGATCCCACCCACCCGAGCGGCCGTCCGGCGGGCGCTCGTCCAGGCCTTTCGCGGCCGGGTCGGAGGAAGAGGTGGGCCGGTCACCCTCGACGCTCGCTGGTCGTCCGATGACACCCCGGACGACCCCCCACCCATCGACGTGCAGCGGTGACTCGATCCCGCTACGCGCGCCCGGGTGGGTCGAGTGGACCGGCACCTCGATTCTTCAGAGCCTCTCCACCTCAATCCTCAAGATCGAGTCTCGTGCAATATCCAACCGTAATTGATGGTTCGTGGTCTTTGTGCCGGCGAGCCGCCGGCACCACAAAGGGCCGAGATCCATTGTAGGGCCGGCTCACTGGATCAAGCACCGTCGGTGGAGTCCAAACACCACTTCACACCGCCGCGGGTGGCCATGTAGAGAAAGACAAAGCAGTAGAGAACCGCCAGTTCGCCCTGGTTGACGCCGGGGAAGAACGCAGCGCCGAACTGGAACTTCCAGTGGAACTGAAAGTATGCGACCGCCATGGTGCCGCTCGCCAGAAAGGCGGCCCAGCGGGTCTGGAATCCGATGAGGATCAGGATCCCGCAGACCAGCTCGATGACGCCGCCGATCCAGAGCTGCGAGAAGACTTCGATCTGGTGGTCGGTCAGTACCCCGAAGATCTTCTGTACCCCGTGCATCATGAACATGAATCCGGCCATGATCCGGAGCAGGGCATAGATCTGGTTTGTGTACTCGGCAAGTCGTTTCATTGGCATCTCCTTGTAAAGCTCGGTTGCTGCAACAACGAATCGAAGATCGATCTTCCAAGCGGCGTCCCCCTGTTGGCCCCATCAACCCCGAGCTGAATCCAGTCAGAGCAGGTGATGATGCGTGGCGTCGTCACGACGCCCTGTTGGATGAGCGATTGACGGCAAACGGCGGGGCCGAAGCCCCGCCGTTTTTCCAAGGGTCTGATGTGTCGGCTACTGACCGGGCACCGTCGTCGGGTCCGAGGTGCCGGAGTCGAGGACCGAACCGTAGACGGCGAATCTGCCTCCCGGTGTCTCGGTCCAGACATCGACATAGGCCGCCGCGATGGGCTTGAGGTCGTTGAAGACCCGGTTCCACTGGGTGTTGCCCAGGGGCGGAAGCTGAATCTGGCCGGTGTTGATCGAGGATCCGTCGGCCGTGAAGCGCTCCCATTTGACGGTCAAAGCGGCGTCGGTCCCGTTCTGGAACCCGATGTTGGATCGGTAGTCGTTGTTCTCGGTCATGAAGAGGACCCGGCGTCTGTCGCCCGCTCGAATGAGATCGTCCTCCCCGATGCCGATGATGGCCTGTCCGAACGTCCCTTCATCGCTCGAGTTGAAGGTTCGGCTCATGAAGAGCAGATCGGGGCTGTCCGAGATGACGGCCAGCGCCCCGATGGCAGCGGAGCCGCTGCCGATATTGAAAACCTGTGCCAGGACGTCCTCGTAGCGGATGGAGACACCCGGACCGATGGTCAAGGCGCCGGACTCGGCCGGCGACGCGTTGTTGGTGTCCCGCGGCAGCCAGAGAATCTTGTAGGTGGCCATCCACCTGCCCGAGTTGTTGACGTCGATGTCGGTGACGAAGAAGGATGAGCCGGCGCCGGCTGCGCGGGCCGCGGCCGGAATGAAGTAGATCTCGTCCAGGTCGGCGCCGCCGCCTCCGCCGCCCCCACCTCCGCCGCCCCCGGCCAGGGTGCCGCAGGCCGCGAGGTCGTCGAACTCGAATCTGGCCTCCGACGGCGCGCCGGCGACGCTGGCGACATAGCAGATCTGGGTCGCGGTCAGCGCGGTGGTCGCGCTGATCTCTCCGGTGTCGCCGGCCTGGCCGTCAATGCAAGAGGCGGGCGCCGTGCTGCATCCGTTCATGACGTTGAGCGCCATCTGGGTGCCGGCGGGAGAGATGAGACGGGCGGAGACGCTGCAGGGTGTCTCGGGTGTGAAGCAGACCACCGAATCGGGAAGCCCCGCGGCCGGTTCGCACCCTGTGCCGGTCGTGGTGTCGATGGTGTCGCTGTAGGGGGAGAAGATCGCATAGGCGCTGACACTCACCGTGCCGGTCTGGTCTCCGGTGAGGATCGGTTGTCCGGCGCAACCGGGAAAGCCAAACTGAGCGAAAGCGGGAGTCACCGCGAATATGGCGGACAGTAGCGAAATGATCATCAAACGGCGATTCATGCTCTCTCCTCTCGTGAAGACGGATTGTGCAATCCATGACGCCCGTGATGACCGTGCAGACCATGTTCAGGTGCACGCCTCACCGGAAGGATGGATTGGAAAGATCGGGTCGTCGGTCGCGTCAGCCGCAGCATTCTACACGCGGAAACGGCGGATGCCGTGACCCCGGTCATCGCGTGGGATGCGCGGGCCTCAGCACGGAGATTGGGCGATGAATTCGTGGTTGGTTTCAATGGTTGACCGGGCCCACTTGCTCGAATGAACCAAGAGCAGGCTGGAAGCCTGCTCCACAAAGGGCCTACCCGTGCACCAGGCCTGGAAGCCTGTTCCACAAAGGGCCCATCCGTGCACCAGGACAGAAGCCTGCTCCACAAAGGGCCCGTCCGTGCACCAGGCCTGGAAGCCTGTTCCACAACGGGCCTACCCGTCCACCAGGCCTGGAAGCCTGCTCCACAAAGGGCCCGTCCGTGCACCAGGCCTGGAAGCCTGCTCCACAAAGGGCCTACCCGTCCACCAGGTCTGGAAGCCTGCTCCACAAAGGGCCCGTCCGTGCACCAGGACAGAAGCCTGTTCCCCAAAGGGCCAAACCCACCAGGAGGGGTCCGAATTGTGGGGCAGGCTTCCAGCCTGCCTTCAGTATCGATCCTATGAGCTAAAATTGTCCGGTGCATGAAGATCGAGTCAAAGCCCCGCTGCCTTGTGAGCGCTTCATCGATCCGAGAACCCGGCCATTTGTGGATGGTCAATCAAGGGGCGATCTCCCTCACCTTCACAAGAGTGGTTGCACCTACTTCGTGACGTATTGCCTGGATGATGTGGCGCATCGCAAGGCACTGGCTCGCCGCTCTTGGGGTAGTGAGGGCGCGCCCGATGACGTAGCGAGAAACTCAGAGCCGGGC
Organism: uncultured Acidobacteriota bacterium; assembly: GCA_963823445.1. Lineage (GTDB taxonomy): Bacteria > Acidobacteriota > Thermoanaerobaculia > Thermoanaerobaculales > Sulfomarinibacteraceae > JAHECW01. The sequence continues at coordinate 38,546 of CAWGLT010000005.1, read as the reverse complement.
CCTTCGGAAGGCTCGTGCATCCTTGGCGTGGTTGGCGCCGCTCGGATCGTCGAATCGGCAATGAGCTTCTTTCAAGGAGACCGATACGCCGTTCATGCGTGGGTGGTGATGCCGAACCACGTCCATGTCGTCTTGACCCCCGGCGAGGGTCACGAACTCTCGAGGATCCTCCATTCGTGGAAGTCATTCACGGCAAATCGAATCAACGTCCTGCTCGGGCGATCTGGCAGGCTGTGGCAAGAGGAGTCGTTTGATCACGTCATTCGCTCCGAGGAAGACCTCGTCAAGTTCATCGACTACACGGAGAACAACCCTGTTGTTGCCGGGCTCTGCGGATTGCCGGATGACTGGCCGCACAGCAGCGCGCGTTTTCGATAGGGGAGTGTTAGCCAGAACATGAGCAGGCTGGAAGCCTGCTCCACAAAGGGCCTACCCGTCCACCAGGCATGGAAGCCTGCTCCACAAAGGGCCCGTCCGTGCACCAGGACAGAAGCCTGTTCCACAAAGGGCCCGCCCGTCCACCAGGACAAAAGCCTGTTCCACAAAGGGCCTACCCGTCCACCAGGACAGAAGCCTGCTCCACAAAGGGCCAAACATTCCAGGTAGGGTCCGAATTGTGGGGCAGGCTTCCAGCCTGCCTTCAGTATCTTTCCCGAGACGACTACGCACCAATCTCGCGAATGGCGACGAGGGGACCACCCCGCCATCCGTCGAGATCGACCTCACCCTCGATATACCAGAGGTTCTCGTCTTCGGGGTCGAAGAGGTTCTGGGTGATCTTCCAGCGTTTGTCGCCCTCGCGGGCGATGACGGTGGTGTCGTTGAGGCGGGCGCGGTGGTCGAAGACGAGCGTGTCGAAGCGTTCGAAGAACGGCGCCATGGCCCCGCTGAGGCGATCGGCCGGCCACTGTTCGTTCTCGTCGTCGGGCTGTCTGACGCTGCTCTCGGCTGCTTCCCAATCGCGCTGCGAGAGCGCGCGCACGAGCTGCCGCATCTCGGCGCGGACCCGCGAGGCGACCTTGCGCTCGTCGGTCCGCAGCTCCTCGACGGCGAGCAGGCGGAGCGCCTCGTGGGAATCCTCGACGCCCTTTTCCAGGCGCAGCTCGGGGTGGCGCAGCCCCTCCCACTCCTCGATGAGGCTGGTGTCGATCCGCTCGAGCATCGAGCGGAAGAAGCCGAGAACCTCGAGGACGGCGTCGTCCTTGACGAGCTCCGGGACGTTTTGATCCAGCGTCTTGTACAGCTGCGACAGATAGCGCAGCAGGACGCCCTCGAAACGGTGGAGGCCGTACTTCTTGACGTAGTCGCCGAAATCGAGATATTCCTCGAGCATCTCGCGGCCGATGGACTTGGGTCTGACCATGTCGCCGCCGACCCACGGGTGGAGCTTGCGGAAACGCTCGAAGACGGCGAAGAGATAGTCGGCTCGGGGCTGCGGGGGAGTCACCTCGTCGAGCCGGTTCATCCGCTCGTCGTAGCTCACGCCTTCGGCCTTGAGCCGGTTGATGAGCTCGGTCTTGATGACATCCAGCTGCCGTCGCAGGATGATCGTCGGATCCTCGAGCACCGACTCGACCAGACTGACGAGGTCCAACGCGAAGTCCGGGTCGTCGCGGTCGAGACCCTCGATGGCCTCGATGAGGAAGAGCGAGAGGTTGTGGAAGAGCGAAAAGTCGAACTGGAGATCGTCATCGACCACGACCCAGTAGTAGGGGCTGTCGGTGTCCCTGACCATCCGGATGATCCCGGCGTGCTCGAGCGACCGCGCGAGCTTGGCGGCATGGTTGAGGTGGCTCGCCTTGCCGGCGTCGTCGTCGTGGCAGTGGCGGATGAGGTCGCGCAGCGAGTGGAAGTTGCCGGCCGTCGGGTCGTTGACGGCGGCATCGCGCTGGAGCAGATCGACCATCATCCCGGGGGTGATCCGAAAGCGTGAAACGAGCCGCTCGGGCGGGTTCGCGATGAGGTTCTTGAAGGTGTCCTCGGACCACGAGACCTCGCCGGCGCGCGGCTGTTTCGGCGGGCTCTTTTTCTTCTTCGGGTTGGCGGCGGCCTTGCGGTCGGCGATGATCTTCTCGATGACGTGGTCGGGCGCCTGCGCCACGACGCTGCCCTGGTCGTCGAACCCCTTGCGTCCGGCGCGGCCGGCGATCTGTTTGAAGTCGCGGACCTTGAGCTGCGTGACCTTCTCGCCGTCGAACTTGGCGAGCTTGGTGAAGAGCACGGTGCGGATCGGGATGTTGACGCCGACGCCGAGGGTGTCGGTGCCCGAGATGATCTTGAGCAGACCCTGCTGCGCCAGCTTTTCGACCAGCAAGCGGTACTTCGGCAGCAGGCCGGCGTGGTGGACGCCGATCCCGAAGGAGAGGAAACGCCGAAACTCCTTGCCGTACGGCGTCGTGAACCGGGTCGTGCCGACGGCCTCCTTGATCGCCGCCTTCTCGTCCTTGGTCGTCAGCGGCATGCTCGTCAGCGCCTGGGCGAGCTCGGCGCACTCGCGCTGGGTGAAGTTGACGACATACACCGGCGCCCTGCCGCTCTCGGCGAGCCACTCCACCGTCTCGTGGATGGGAGTCTCGCGATAGGTGAAATCCAGCGGCACCGGGCGCTCGGCCGAGGTGACGTGGACCGCCTCGCGGCGGGTGCGCTCCTCGATCTGCTGCATGATCGAGGTCATGTCGCCCAGGGTCGCGGACATGAGCAGGAACTGGCTCGTCGGCGCGTTGACGAGCGGCACCTGCCACGCCCAGCCGCGGTCGCGGTCGGCGTAGTAGTGAAACTCGTCCATCACGATGTACGGAGCTTCGAGATCGGAGCCCAGCCGCAGCGACAGGTTGGCGAGCACCTCGGCGGTGCAGCAGATCACCAGGGCGTCGGGGTTGATGCTGGCGTCGCCGGTGAGCATCCCGACGTTGTCGGCGCCGAGGTCGCGACAGAGAGAAAAAAACTTCTCCGACGCCAGCGCCTTGATGGGGGAGGTGTAGTACGAGACCTTACCCTCGCAGAGACCCTTGAAGTGGAGCCCCAGCGCGACCAGCGACTTGCCGGAGCCGGTCGGCGTCGAGAGGACGACGTGCCGGCCGGCCATGATCTCGAGCAGCGCTTCTTCCTGCGCCGGATAGAGCTCGAAGCCGATCTCGGCGACCCACTCGAGGAAGAGGTCGAGGATCTCATCCGGGTCGGTGGTGCCGCCTTCAGGGATGCGGGAGACGAGGTTGGGGATGTCAGTGGATTCGGTCATGGGGGAGAGTATAGGCGAGCGGGAAAGTCGGGAGACGTGAGACGTGAGACGTAAGACGTTTCTTGGTTTCCGGGAGGGTCAACGGACTCCGTGTCGGATTTGCTTGAATCCCGCGAGGTCGATTCTCGAAGACGTCGCGATCAACAGGGAGGAGTCGCCGCGGACATGCGACCGCGACGTTCGTGGAGACCCTCTCTTGGGATGGTCCGTGGTCTCTGTGCCGGCGAGACGCCGGCACCACAAAGGGCTGAGAATGGTTGTAGGGCCGGCGTCTCGCCGGCCTGATGGCGACGAGGGCCGCTGAACTTCAATGGACGTTTCTTGAGTGATCGAGGAGGCTCACGTCTGACGTCTAACGTCTAACGTCTAGAACGTCTAACCTTTAACGTCTCACGTCTCCCGACTCCCCGACGCCCCCTCCGCCGCATAGTGCACCTCGGTCGGCAGGGCGAGACGGGTTCCGGCGTTTTCGATGATTTCCATCACCTTGAAGAGGACATCCTCGCGGATTTCGAGGAAGTCCGGCCAGGTCTCGGCTACGGCGTAGGCGAAGATCTCGATCTCCGGCATCCCGTTGTCAAAGCCGGTCAGGCGGATGCGGAGGCGGTTGTCGTCGATGCGCTCGTGGCCACGGAGCATGGACTCGATCTCCGACAGCACCGACTGCAGTTGGCTGCGCGTCGTCTCGTATCGAAGACAGAGATCCTCCCGGAGCAGAATGCGATCCCGTTCCGAGAGGTTCTCGAGCTGCATCTTGGCGAAGGCGGCGTTCGGGATCGTCACGACCGTGTTGTCGATGGTTCGGACCCTGACCGACCGAAGCCCCACGTCCTCGACGGTGCCGCGGCGATCCCCGAACTTGCAGATGTCCCCGACCTTCACCGGCTGGTCGGCGTAGAGGATGATGCCGCCGATGAAGTTCTCGAGGGTGCTCTGGGCGGCGAGGGCGATGGCGAGACCGCCGACGCCGAGACCGGCGATGAGACCGGCGACGGGAACGCCGAGGATCTGCAGGGCTCTGACGGTGATCCCGGTGACGACGACGATGGTGGCGATCCTGAATATGACCCGGATGAGCTGTTTCTTGAGCGGTCTCGCGTCGCGGAAGAAGATCCTGACGGCGAGCTCGCCGAGACGGGTGAAGAGGACTGCCGTCAACCAGGCCAGCCCGATGTATCCGAGGATCGAGAACATGAGACGGACCGTGAGCGCCGGAGCGCCCGGAAGATCGAAGATCCGGTGGAGCATGAATCTGCCGAAGAACGGCATCAAGACCATCGTGCCGGGCGCAACGAAGGCGGCCAGCCGGCGGCCCGGCCGGGCGCTCGCCCTCCACCGGCCGCCGATCCAGACCGCGACGAGGACGATCGCGGTGACGAGCAGTGTCAGCACGCCGAGACCGATCCACTGCCACAGCATCATGCCGCCGAGCTTGCGGCTCAGGGTCGAGGGAAAGGCCTCGACGAGCTTGGCCAGGAGAACGGCACGGGTTCCCGAACGCAGCTGCTCGATGTGGCCGCCGGACCGGCCCGGTTGGTAGGGGAGGTGGCGGGTGCGGTTGTAGAACTCATCGAGGCGATCGACGGTATGGGACGAAAACAGCCACTCTCCTCGGTTTTCGCCTTCTCCCACCCGCACCAGCCGGATCTCGGTTCGCGGAATCGTCCAGGTCTCGAGACCGAGCTCGGCAACCGTCGCCGCGTCCGGGATTTCGTCCATCGGCGGGAGCTCGACCCGATCGAGGACCTCCTTGAGGACCAGCGCGCTTTCGGCCGAGACCTCTCTGAAAACCAGCGGCGGAACGCCGCTGAGATCGAGGCACTCCTTGGCTTCGCGAAAGGGCTCCCCGAAGGCGGGATCATCGGCGGAAAAGAGCTCCCAGGCACGATCGACGGACTCCAGAAACGAGGACAGGGTGGCCCGCGGGCTCGATCGGTCGGGGGGAGCGAGCGGGTGTTCTGCGGACGCGAGGGCCGTTGTCGACCACAAGACCAGAACGACAAGGAGCACGAAGACTCGATCGCGCGGTGATTGCGGGCGCTGTTTCATCGTGCCTCCGGTTTTGAAGATGAGTCTTCCATGAATTCCCACCCTTCTCATGATTCTTGGTCTTTGTGCCGGCGAGACGCCGGCACCACAAGGGGCCGAGGTCCATTGTAGGGCCGGCGTCCCGCCGGCCTGATCGTGAGGAAGGTCAAAAGCCCGCAGTGTCCGAGTTTCCAGTCTTGCATCAGGCTCAAGATACTACTCGGGTAGCCTTGAATTCCCCGAATCGGTTTGTTTTGCAACCTTCTTCATCGCCTGCTCGCAGACCTTCTTGTCCGCGGTGACCCGGTCGGCCATCCCTTTGGCGACGAGGGAGATCCCCATTGTGGCGACCGCGAGCCCGGTCGAGGCGACGGCTTGGGCGGGTTTCATCTCGATCTGAGGTCTGGCGAGAGTCCCGCCGAGCCTGATGTAGGGGTTCGTGAACATGCTCGCGCTGACGCCGATCCCCTTGCGGGGTTTGGTGATCCAGTCCAACCGCAGCTCTTCGGTCGAGAAGTCGAGGGTGCCGTCGCCGAGGATCGTGACCTTGGTGGTCTGAAGGGCGGCGGGATCCAGCGTCATGACCCCATCTTCGAAATTCGCCGCAAAAACCGCGCAATTGAGAGAGGTGTAGGGATCCTCCTCGGCAAAGGGATTGAGCGCGTTGAGCAGCGTCACCAGGAAATCAGCCGAGACCTTGTCGATGATGCTCCTCTCCATGACGCCGCCTTCGATGGTGACGAGAACCCGGCCGTTGGAGCTCGCCATGACCTCGTGGAGGGATCGTCCGACGCCGCTCAAGGAGAGCTCGAGGTCGATCGGTGTGAATTGCGAGGGATCGGCGCCCTTGCCGGCGAGGTTGATCATCCCGTCGTCGACGAGGAAATCGATCTCGAGCCGGTGGCCGTTCGGGTCCTTGCTGAGCGTTCCCTTGCCGTCGACGGTCCCGTTGAGGCTGCCTTCCCCGTGGAATCGATCGACGACGAGCTCGCCATCGACGAGCTTGAGTGCGAGCTCCACATTCCTGTCCGTGCTCCGGAAGACCTCGAGATTACCGATGCGCCAGTCGAGATCCACGTCGACCAGGTCCAGCGCCTCGAGATTCCATGGTTTGTCGGATACCTTGAGTGCCCGATCAATTTCGCGTTCCGGATCGACGGCCTCCTCGACCGGTGGAGGGTCAGGCAGGAAATCCGAGACTTTGACGTGGTTCGACGTCAGGTGCGCGGTGAAGCTCGGTTTGCCGCCGAGTTCGACCGAGAGATCACCGGTGATGTCGGTGGAGCCGAACTGGATATCGAGGGCGGTCGTCTTGAAACGATGAGGATCGCCGTCGAAATGTCCGGTGAACTCGAACGGCTCGGACGCCAGGTTCTCCAGACCGGACACCTTTCGGAGGAAATCCAGGTCCGGGCCCTCGGCGTGGATCTCGAGGCTGGTTCCGATGAGCTTGGGCAATGGACCGAGCCGACCGTCGATTTCGGCGGCGTGGTCCCCGAGACGCAGTCGGACATCGTCGAATCGGAGGCCGCCGGTCTCTTTCCCTATCCTCCCCGAGAAGCTGAAGGCCCCCCCCAGGCTCGGAACCCCGACCGCCGCGGCGATGAGCGATGCGTCGGAGCCGTCTGCCCGGAACTCGATCTCCGAACCGATGAACTCCGGCGGCCGACCGACCACCCCGTTGATCGTCGAAGTCGCGTCGCCGAGAGCGAGCTGCAAGGAGGAAAGGTGGTGGCCGCTCTCGTCGATGGCGATCTCGCCGGCGGCCGAGAACGGCTTCGCCGGGAGAGTCGGGAGATCCCTGGAGATGGAGCCCTCGACGAGCACCGCCAGCTGATCGAGGTCCGGGCCCTCGATGGATCCGTGAATCGATGTCCCGAAGAGGCCGGGACCCGTTGCCACGCGTCCGTCGAGGGTGGCCGTGGTGTCGCCGAGTCCGACGGCGACGTTCTCCAGATCGATGACCCCGCCGTTCACGGCCACGCCGCCCCTGGCCGAGAATCCGGCGTCCGGCAGGTCGATGGTGGGAACCAGCGAATCGGCGACGGCAAGGGAGGGTCCGCGGAGGTCGAACCCGAGCTCGGTTCCGTTGAGGTTCGGCTGGGCGCCGATCCGGCCGTCTACTGTTCCGGTGGCGCCGCCGAGCCCGAGCTCGACGTCTTGGAGCACGAACGCGTCGCTCTCGAGCCTGAGACCCCCATTGACGCTGAATGCCTCGTCCGGGAGCGAAACCGAAGGAACGAGGTCGGCGAGAACCCGAAGCGTCTTCCCTCTGGCGTCGATCTCGAGCTCGGAACCGACGATGCGTTCACTGCGCGTGATGAGACCCCGCACCGACAGGTCCACATCGGCGACCCGGCCGATGACGTCTCCGAGTCGAATGCCCCCGGCGGTGACCGTCAGCCGTCCCGCCGCGCGAAAGGGAGCCGCCGGCAGGCGGTCGGAACCGAAGACGCCGCCGACCTGCGACAGATCGCTGCCGTCGGTCTCGATCGTCAGGTCCGTGCCGATCATCCCCGCCACCGTGGTCAAGCGACCGTCAACCCGGAGGTGTGCGGGACCGAGGGTGGCTTCGGCGCCGTGGATTTCGATGGCGCCGTCGCCCCGGGTAAGCCGCCCCAGAAAATGAAACGGCTCGGCGGGCGCCGTGATCCCGAGCACGCGGTTGAAGTGCTCGAGCCTGGGTCCGCCGGCTTCGATGGTGAGCTCGGTGTCGATGTAGTCGGGCGGGTCGCCGAGGAAGCCGCTTGCAGAGAGGGTGGACGGGCCGATCTTTGCCGCCGCCGAGGTGATCCGGAGCCCGTGCTCGACTCGCAGAAGCTGTCCCTCGATCTCGAATGAATCGTGCGGAAGCTGAATGCCCGCGAACGCGGCCACGGCGGCGGCATCGGGCCCGTTGCCCTCGATGTGGAAGTCGGTGCCGAGCATGAGGGGTGGTTTTCCGATCCGCCCCTCCGCGGTGAGTCGGTTTTCACCGACCCTGATGCCGAGACCGGTGACTTCGATGGGGAATCCTGTCCAGGCGAAGTGTCCGTCTGAGGTCGAAGGAGCTGCTCTCGAGCTCGGTGATTCCCAGGAGTTCACCGACGGGCCGGATATCCGGGCCCTCGAGCTCGAGATCGAGGTCGAGCTCGGCGGGGGAGATCAACGAGTCGATGGATCCCTCGGCATGGAGGTTGACGGAGGGACCGTTGGCCGTGAGGGTGAACCGGGTCAGACCGGAGGTCGCGGTTGTTGTTGCCTCGGCGGTGAACGCCGGGATGCCGGTTGCGGGAAGCCCCAATACGCCGGAGAGCTCATCGGGGGAGGGGATGACGGCCTTCGCGGCAAGATCGAGGCCGCTCAAACCGGCGATCCCGGCGATTCTCCCCGAACTCGAGAGGCGCATCCGACCGAGTTGAATCTCCAGATCGTGGTCGACGGGCATCAGGTTGACGAGGTTTTCAAACGAACCGAACCCGCCGCTGAGGTCGAAATCGGTCCCACGCAGCGCTCCGGCGGCGGTGAGCCGGTGGTTCCCCGCCTCGTCTCCCGAGCTGTCGAGGGACGCCACCGTGAGATCCCAGTCGGGTGAGCCCGAGGCCGTTCGAAAGACCAGATCGACCTCGCGGGCGCGGACGGCGTCGATGCGGAGCCGGACGGGCCCGCCGCCGCCGGTCCCGTCGCCGGCGCCCAACCTCCAGTTGCTGCCGCTCTCGTCGTCGGACTCGAAGATCGCCCGGCCGCCCTCGATATCGACGCTCGGCAGGTGGATCGAGCCCGAGAGCAGCTCCCACAGGTTGATCTCGCCATCCAGTCGATCGATGGAGGCCATGCTCGGCTCGGAACCCCAGGAGGTGTTGGCCAGCCTCAGCTCGGTGGCGTGGACCCGGGTCACGATCCCGAGATCGACCCGGAACTCGCCGGCGATGGTGAGCTCACGGGCCATTCCCTTAGAAGCGAGACGCGCCACCGCGTCGCGCCAGACGCTGAGGTCGGAGACGGCGAGGTACAGCACGACCGCCACAATGGGCAGAACGAACGCACCGGCGATCGCGAGGAGGATCTTCCTTCTTCGGGTCATGGCGGTTTCATCTTACTCGGGTCGTCGTTCGAAACCCTGGAGTTCAACCTTGAGGTCGCGGGCCGCAAACGGCGCGCCTTCATACAAGACCGTCGGATTGCCGCCGGCGCGGTTGTGAGGAAATGCCGGCGTGACTCCGGAATCCACCGTCAAGAGCTCGACTCTCGAGGAGCGGCTGCGCTTCGAGTCGATGCTGGCCGATCTTTCGTCGCGCTTCGTCAACCTCGAGCCCTCACGGTCGATCGCGAGATCGAGGAGGCGCAGCGCAAGGTCTGTGAGTGTCTCGGTCTCGACATCGCGGTGCTGTGGCAGCTGTCCCCGGACGAGCCCGGTGTGCTCAGGATGACCCACTACCACCGCGTTGCGGACGATCCTCGAATTCCGGAAGACTTCGACGCACGCGAGTACTTCCCCTGGGCGCTCGGGAAGGTCCTCGCGGGTGAGGTCGTCACCCTGCCGGACCTCGCCTCGGCGCCGGTCGAAGCGGCCACGGACCTCGAGATGTGGCGCTACTTCGGCATCGAGTCGGTGTACGCTCTTTCCGTTGTCCATCGGCGGAGAAGCGCCCTTCGGCGCCGTGAGCTTCCACACCCAGGGGGGTGCGGATCGCCTTTGCCGAGGAGATCGTCCAGCGCCTCCAGCTCGTGTCGGAGATCTTCGCCAATGCGTTGAAACGCAAACGGACCGATGCCTACCTCCGCGAGAGCGGGGAACGGCTCCAGCTCGCGGCGGAGTCGGCGGAGATCGGAATGTGGGCGCTCGACGTCGCCGAGCAGCGGTTCTGGGCGAACGACCGCGGTCGCGAGACTCTTCGGCTTCGCCGGCGACGAGGACATCACGATGACGAAATTCCTCGACAGCGTGCACCCGAACTGTCGCACGGAAACGGCAGAGGCGGTCCGTCGGGCGGTCGAGGACGGCCTTCCGGTCGACATCGAGTACCGCTTCGTCATGCCGACGGCGCCGAGCGCTGGGCCCACTCAATCGGCCGGATTCAAGAGGCCTCCGCGGTCCGACCGAAGCGCCTTCTCGGCGCGACGATCGATGTGACCGAGCGGAAGGCCGCCGAGGAGGAGCTGCAGAATTCCCTGGCCGAGGTTCAGGCTCTTCGACGACAGCTCGAGCTCGAGAACGCCTATCTCATGAGCGAGCACCAGCTGTTGCACGGTGGCGGCCGCATCGTCGGGGAGAGCCCGGCGATCATGGAGGTGCTCGGCGCTCGTCGAGCAGGTGGCGCCGACCGGGACCACCGTTCTCCTCGAGGGCGAGACCGGCACCGGCAAGGAGCTCGTGGCGCAACGGATCCACGATCTCAGCCCGCGCAGGGCGGCCGCTGGTCAAGGTCAACTGCGCCGCCCTGCCGTCGACGCTGGTCGAGAGCGAGCTCTTCGGCCGCGAAGAAGGGCGCCTACACCGGCGCGGTCTCGCGCGAGTCCGGGCGGTTCGAGATCGCCGACGGCGCCACTCTCCTCCTCGACGAAATCGCCGAGCTGCCGCTCGAGCTCCAGTCGAAGCTGCTGCGGGTCCTCGAAGAGGGCGAGTTCGAGCGGGTCGGCAGCCCGCGGACGATCACGACCGACGTCCGGGTGATCGCCGCCACCAACCGCGACCTCAGTGCCGAGGTGCGAGGCCGGACGGTTCCGCCGCGATCTGTTCTACCGGCTCGCGGTCTTCCCGATCCGGTTGCCGCCGCTGCGCGAACGACGCGGTGACATCCCGTCCCTGGTCTGGGCCGTCGTCGGCGAGCTCGGCGCCGGAATGAACAAGATGGTGGAGACCATCCGGCGGGAGGACATGAAACGGCTGCAGAGCTACGACTGGCCCGGCAACGTCCGCGAGCTGCGCAACGTGGTCGAGCGCGCCCTGATCCTCTGCACCGGTCCCACCCTGAATATCGGCCCTCCGGTTGCATCATCGAAGGGCGGTGAGCGTGGCACGACGCTGGACGAGGTCCAACGCCGTCACATCCTCAGGGTCCTGGAGAATGCGGGGGGAGGATCCGCGGCCCCGGCGGGGCGGCGGAGCTGCTGGGGCTCAAGCCCTCCACCCTGCGCTCGAAGATGCAACGCCTCGGGATCGATCCCAAGGAGCTTGGGGACGAATAGTCGTTCCGCGAACGAAATATCGTTCCTCGAACCACGGACTCGCCCGATCCTGCGTTCTGATTTCAGTTCGTAGACTCCTCGAAAGACTGGAGATAGCGGGTCGCCCGGGCGAAGGCCGCCTGGTGGCACGCGTAGTGCAGTACTCCCAGGTCGTCTACGCCCAGGGATGGTTACTGTAGGAGGTTGCAGATGAACAGCAGATTTCTGGTCGTGTTCGGATCGCCGCCGTCGTGTTGACCGGGTCGACGGCGGCGGCCCAATCGAGCTCCGGTGAGTGGCAGTCACCATCGCGCCCTATCTGTGGGCGGCGGGCATGGACGGGGCGATCACCGTTAAGGGCGTCGAGGCAAACGTCGATGTGCCCTTCAGCGACGTCATCAGCGATCTCGACTTCGCGGCGATGGCCCACTTCGACATGCTCATTTCAGGTCCGCAGATCGGCGTCGCGTTCACCTTCTGATGGTTGTCTTCGTCGGCTCGGCGTGAATGGAGGGACGGCAAGGTGCTCAGATTCCGGGTGCGCATGGAGTTTTCGCCGCAGGCGTGGGACGAGGCGGCCGGGGTGCTGCGCTCCCTGGTCGGCCCGGTCCGGGCCGAACCCGGCTGCAGCGCCACGCGGTTGCTGCGGGGCATGGACGATCGCTGCACCCTGACATGGGTCGAGGAGTGGCGCGGCGCGGAGGATTTCGAACAGCACCTGCGCTCGATGGCATTCCGGAGGATGATCGCGGTGATGGAGCTCGCCGCCGGGAAACCCGTCGTCGAGATCGACGACGTCGCGTCGAGGCGCGGATTCGACCTGGTGGCGGAGATCCTCGGCCGGGCCGAGGGCGGCGCCGAGGGCTGTGAAAAGGTCTGACGAGAAGATCATGAAGACAAGCAAGCCAAGGGAGCAGCGGTGAACATGGACAACGGGGCGGTGATGGACATGAAGAGGCGGCGTCAGATCGGCCTCGAGAGAGCAGCGACTCCTTCGGACCGTGCCCATCGGCGGCGGCGTCGGCAAGATCTTCAAGGCCGGCAAACAACCGATGAACGCCCAGGTGGGTGCGTACTACAACCTCGTGACGCCCGACAACATCCCATCCGGAGACTGGTCGTTGCGCCTCCAGCTCCAGCTCTTGTTTCCGAGGTAGGAAGCCCGGCGATGAGAGACGAGCGGGAGGATCGGACGGTTTCACGGACTGTGGTACCGCAGTGTGCCGCCGGTCGGAGAATAGAAGGAGATTGAGTATGGATAGAACGAGATATTGTGTCATTGCGCTTGCCGTGGTCCTGGCCGTTGCCGTCGCGGTCCTGGCGACTCCGACCCCGGCGCGGGCGCAGGACGATCTCGCCAAGGTCGCGCAGAACCCGGTGGCGGCGATGATCAGTCTGCCTTTCCAGAACAACACGACCTTCGGCTACGGTCCGGACGACGACATCCAGAACGTCCTCAATATCCAGCCGGTGTGGCCGCTGTCGGTGAACAAGAAGTGGAATCTCGTCACGCGGACCATCGTGCCGGTCATCGACCAGCCGGACCTGCCGGGTGTTGATGGCGCTTTCGGCCTGGGTGACGTCAACGAGACCCTGGTCTTCTCGCCTGCCGCACCGTTCCTCCACCTCCAGGTCTATGTATTCCCAACCGCGGGACAGACTCCCGAACAACAGTCGGTCGATGAGGGTACCTGTTACAACTGGGCAGTCCAGAATACCGGCAGCGACCCGTTCGCCCTGCAGAAGCAGGCCCAACAGCAGCAGCAACAAACCCAACAGCAGCAGCAGCAAATCGCCCAGTCCGGCAAGGGATCTGGCGCGGTGGGCGCGGTCGGAGGCGCCGCCGCAGGTGCGCTCATCGGTGAGATCGCCAGCGACGATGCCGGCAAGGGCGCGGCCTATGGCGCCGCCGCCGGCCTAATTGTCGGCCGCCGCCAGGCTCGCAGGGCAAAAGGCCAGGCCAGCCAACAGGTCGAGCAGCAGGGCCAGCAGGCGCAGCAGGCCACGGCCGAGCAGATCGAGAACTTCAAGAAGGCCTTCAGCGTGTGTCTGGAGGCCAAAGATTACATGGTCAAGTACTGACAACCACGTAACAGTGAAATTAATGAAATTAATGGTGCCAGGTTTGCACATTTATACATTCTCGATCGACCAGCCGTCGAAAGTGCAAATGTGTAAACCTGGCAAGCTTTCCGGGCCTAAGATCGTGGAACAGGCCTGGAAGTTGCCACCGCTGGAGTTAACGAAGTGAATGTATTGTCAATGCAAGTAAACCTCAAGGAGTGAAAAATGAACAAATCAAGACACGTATTTCTATGTGGCGCTTTATGCAGCGGCTTCGCTGTAGGGCTGCTAAGCGGCTGCGCGGCGAATGACGACCCCATCAGGGCTGCAGAACAAGCCGATAAAAAGGCAGGCATCGCGGTGCCTGGCATCGCCGAGACCAAGGCGATTGCCGAGGAGGCGCTTCATCTACGGCCTGCCCATCGTGATGAACTATGCAGTGATGCAGGAGTTCTCGGTTGACAAAAACTCGGGGCAGTTCAAGGCGCCGTTCAACACCATGTGGAACGATGCCGCTACGCTCACCTACAAAGACACTGCCGTCGTCACACCCAATGCCGACACGCCCTACTCAATGGTCTGGCTTGACCTGCGGGCGGAGCCAATGGTGATTTCGGTGCCGGCCGTGCCAAAAGAGCGCTACTACTCTGTCATGCTATGCGATGGCAATACCTACAACTATGGCTATATCGGCACCCGTTCGACGGGTCCGGATGCCGGTCACTATCTGGTGGTTGGCCCTGACTGGAAAGGTGAGAAGCCCGCGGGTATCAGGGAGGTATTTACATCAACGACGCCCTTCGCGCTGACTGATTTTCCGCACCCAGTTGTTCAATGCCGACGACATGCCGAACGTGGTTAATATCCAGGCCGGTTATAAAGTCGAGCCGCTCTCTGCCTTCCTCAATCAGCCCGCGTCCGAGCCGCACCGAAGATCGACTTTTTTCCGGCCACGACGGCAGGGATCAAGGCGAATTTCTATGCGTATCTCGACGCCGCTCTCGAGTTCGTGCCCGTCACCCCTGAGACCAAGGAGCTTCGCGGCCGGCTTGCCAGTATCGGCATCGGCCCGGGCAAGACCTTCGACTTCAAGGATCTCTCACTGGAACACAAGGCCGCCGTGCTGCTCGGCATGAAGGAGGGGGCGGACAAGGTGGAGGAAGCCGTTGCAGGCATCGGCAAGACCATCAACGGATGGGGAGTCTACACGGCCTTCGGCGACCGCGCCTTTTTCAACGGCGACTGGCTCCTGCGCGCGGCGGCCGCTAAGATCGGCATCTACGGCAACGACGCTGAGGAAGCGATGTATCCGAAATGCCGACAGGACGCCGACGGCGAAGCCCTCGATACCAGCAAGCACAACTACACGCTGACCTTCGCCAAGGATCAGCTCCCGCCGGTCAACGCCTTCTGGTCGGTCACCATGTATGACGGCAAGAGCCAGCTCCTGATCAAGAACCCGATCAACCGCTACCTCATCAACTCGCCGATGATGCCGGACATGAAGAAGAACGATGACGGCTCGCTGACCCTCTACATCCAGAAGGACAACCCCGGCCCCGACAAGGAAGCCAACTGGCTGCCAGCGCCCGACGGCCCGCCCTACCTGATCCTGCGCATGTATTGGCCGAAGACCGAAGCGCCTTCCATCCTGCCCGCCGGCGAAGGGCACGTGGGCACCGCCGGGGATTGTGAAAGCGAACTGACACACGTGTAGAACACGCGGGCCGAATCGCAGGCGGTTCGGCCCGCGATTCCAGAAACAAATAACCGAAAAAAAATTAAACGGAGATTCTATGAAAATAAATGACATCAGTACTTACATGACAGTGCTCGCCGCATTCATGATGCCTTTTACTGTGCAGGCAGCAGACGTCACCCCGGATGAAGTCACGCGCCATCGCCAAGGAAGCCTACATCTACGGTTATCCCATGGTGGACAGCTACCGCATCCAATACGGCTACTTCGTTGACAAGAACGACCCCGAATACAAGGGGCCGTGGAATGTGATCCACAACATCCCGCGCGTCTACACCCCGGCGGACAAGGCCGTCCAGACGCCCAATTCCGACACGCCGTATTCCTTTCTCGGTGCGGATCTCCGGGCCGAACCGCTCGTGCTGACCGTCCCGGAAATTCCCAAGGATCGCTATTATTCGATTCAGTTCATCGACGCCTATACGTTCAACTTTGCTTATGCCGGCAGCCGAACCACCGGTAACGAAGCGGGTAGCATCATGCTGGCTGGCCCGAATTGGAAGGGCGAGAAACCGCAGGGAATCAAGGAGGTCATCCAGTCCGAGACCGAGATAAACATCCTTCTCTACCGCACCCAGCTTTTCGATCCGGCCGACCTCGACAACGTGAAGAAAATCCAGTCGGAGTACAAGGTGCAGCCCTTGAGCCAGTTCCTCGGCCAGCCCGCGCCCACCCCCGCCCCGGCCATCGACTACATCAAGCCGATCAGCCAGGAAGAGCAGAAAAGCTCTCTCGAGGTGTTCAATATCCTGAATTTCGTCCTGCAATTCTGCCCGACCGATCCGTCCGAGAAGGAACTCATGGAGAGGTTCGCCAAGATTGGCATCGGCGCCGGAAAGACCTTTGATCCCGCAAAGCTTTCCCCTGAAATGAAGAAAGCCTTCGAGGAAGGCATCGGCGACGCCTGGAAAGAATTTGCGGGCGGCGCGAAGTTATTGGCGGAAGGTAAAATTACCGCCGGCGATGTCTTCGGCACGCGCGCATCCATGAAAAACAATTACCTCTATCGCTGGCTCGCAACCATTGGCATCTGGGGAAATTCAAAACAGGAAGCGATGTACCCTATTTATTTTACTGACGCTAGCGGCCAAAAGCTCAACGGCGCTAACCGCTATACGCTGCATTTCCCCAAGGGAAAACTGCCGCCCGCGCATGCGTTCTGGTCGCTCACCATGTATCAGCTGCCGGAGAGCTTGCTGGTGGCCAATCCCATCGACCGCTACCTCATCAATTCGCCGATGTTGCCGAAGCTGAAAATGGATGCCGATGGCGGCCTCACGCTCTACATCCAGCACGAGTCACCCGGCAAGGACATGGAATCGAATTGGCTTCCTGCACCCAAGGGACCATTCTCATGTTACCTGCGCATCTATTGGCCAGAAGCAGCTGCTCTGGATGGTACGTGGACCGCTCCGAAACTGGAGATGGTGAAATAAAAAGAACCCTCTCAGAACAATCCAATCTCGATCAAAAGCACCTACAAAGGAGAACCAAATAAATAAAAACACCAGGTAAATAAGGGTGCCCGGGAGACACATTTATACATTCTCGATCGACCAACCGTGGAAAGTGCAAATGTATAAACCTGGCACGCTTTATGAGCCTTTCTCCGAATCGACCACGCGTAACAATCCATAGGAGGATCACCATGAAGACAGTCTCGACCGCCGCTGCCCTCGGGCTCATGATGGGGCTCGCGTTCGCGTCGCCGGTCGTCGCCCAGGAGGTCACCGGCACCCTCGGCTCGCCGAGCGCCACCACCACCATCAGCGGCAAACAGCTGCCCCCGCCCCAGCCGGAGTTCGGGGGCGTGATCAAGGAGGGTGCCCTGCAATCGAAACTGTGGTGGGCGCCGCGGATCGTGCCGCCCGCCCAGGCGCCCAACGTCCTGCTCATCATCACGGATGACGCCGGATTCGGCGTACCGTCGACCTTCGGCGGGGTCATCCCGATGCCGACGATGGACCGCGTCGCGGCCAACGGTCTGCGCTACAACAACATCCACTCCACCGCGCTGTGCTCGCCGACGCGGGCCGCGCTCATCACCGGTCGCAACCACCACTCGGTCGGCTTCGGCGTGATCTCCGAGCAGTCCACGGGCTTTCCCGGCTACAACAGCATCATCCCGGAAGACAAGGCGACGATCGGCCGGATCCTGCTCGACAACGGCTACGCCACCGCCTGGTTCGGCAAGGACCACAACGTCCCGGCTTTCGCCGCCAGCCAGGCCGGACCGTTTGACGAGTGGCCGACCGGAATGGGCTTCGAGTACTTCTACGGTTTCGTCGGCGGCGACGCCAACCAGTGGCAGCCGAACCTGTTCCGCAACACCACTCAGATCTATCCCTTCCAGGGCAAGCCCGGCTGGAATCTGGTCACCGGCATGGCGGATGACGCCATTGACTATCTGAACCGTATGAATCAGACGATGCCGGACAAGAAGTTCTTCATCAAGTACGCACCGGGCGCCACCCACGCGCCGCATCACCCAACCCAGGAGTGGGTCGACAAGATCCACGACATGCACCTTTTCGACGGTGGTTACAACGAGCTGAGGCAGACGATCTACGAGAACCAGAAACGGCTCGGCGTGATCCCGGCAGGCACCCGGCTCGAGCCGTGGCCCGATGACGTGCTCAAGCCTTGGGACACGCTGACCGACGAGGAGAAAAAGCTCTTCATCAAGCAGGTCGAGATCTTTGCCGCCTACGCCGCCTACGACGACTACGAGATCGGTCGTGTCATCCAGGCGATCGAGGACATGGGCAAGCTCGACGACACCCTCGTCATCTACATCAACGGCGACAACGGCACCAGCGCCGAGGGCGGTCCGCTCGGCACCCCCAACGAGGTCGCGTTCTTCAACGGCATCAACATGATGCCGGTCGACGTCCAGATGAAGTGGTACGACGTGTGGGGCACCGAGCAAACCTACAATCACATGTCGGCGGGCTGGTCGTGGGCCTTCGACACGCCGTTCACCTGGTTCAAACAGAACGCCTCCAAGCTTGGCGGCATCAGGCAGAACATGGCGATCTCGTGGCCGGCGCGCATCGACGACAAGGGTGGCCTGCGTGAGCAGTTCAGCCACGTGAACGACATCGTGCCGACCATCCTCGAGGCCGCCGGGATCCCGGCCCCCGAATACGTCAACGGCATCAAGCAGGCGCCGATGGAGGGCACGAGCCTCGTCTACACGTTTGACAAGGAAAACGCCGAGGCGCCGTCGCGGCACACGACCCAGTATTTCGAAATGATTGGTCAGTACGCCCTTTATCACGAAGGCTGGCTGCTCAGCACCAAGGTCAACCGCGCACCGTGGGAGGCCTTCGGCCCCGCCAACCCCGACCCGCTCAACAACCAGGTGCTCGAGCTCTACGATCTCACGACGGACTTCAGCCAGTCCAAGAACCTCGCCGCCCAGTATCCGGACAAAGTGAAGGAGATGAAGAAGCTGTTCATCGAGGAAGCCAAGAAGTTCCAGGTCTTCCCGATGGACGCCTCGGTGGCGGCGAGAATCGTCGCCCCGCGGCCCAACATCACGGCCGGCCGTACGGAGTTCGTCTACACCCATCCGATGGTCGGGCTGCCGCAGGGCGATTCGCCGGCCATCCTCAACAGCTCCTACACCATTACCGCGGAGATCACCGTCCCCGAGGGCGGCGCGGAGGGGATGATCCTGACCTCGGGCGGTCGCTTCGCCGGCTACGGCTTCTATCTGCTCGAGGGCAAGCCGGTGTTCCTCTGGAACATGGTCGACCTGGAGCGCATCAAGTGGGAAGGTCCCGACGCGCTCACCCCCGGCAAGCACATCGTCGAGTTCGACTTCAAGTACGAGGGTCTCGGCGTCGGAACACTCGCCTTCAACAACATGAGCGGTCTTGCCCAGCCGGGCACCGGTGAGCTCAAGGTCGACGGCCATGTCGTCGACAGCAAACGGATGGAGAAAACGCTGCCGATGATCCTGCAGTGGGACGAGGCCTTCGACATCGGCTCCGACACGCTCACCGGCGTCAACGACGCCGACTACCAGCCGCCGTTCCCCCTGACCGCCGGGTTGAACAAGCTCACCATCAAAGTCGACCGTCCGCAGCTCTCGGCCGACGACATCGCGAAGCTCCAGGCGGCGACGCGGAACAACACATCGAGCGAATGAACGCCGCTCGAATAGCAAACGCGAGGTCCGGTCGAGTGGAACCGGACCTCGCCGTAACCTTCGAACCGGGACGTCCCTCGGGGGAGGAAAAGGAGAACGTAATGAGATTCAATGTAATCGGTCGATCGGCGCTGACCGCCGTCACGGCGGTCCTGATCATCGGTTTTGCCGGTTGGGCGGCTGCCGAAGAAGAGACGGCCGCACAGGCCAAAGAGCAAGTCGGCGTCGAGGGCACCTTCATCCGCGTCGCTGCGAACAACGAGGGTTACGTGGTCGTCGCCTATCGGACCGCAAACGAGGCGGTGGGTGAGGAGTATGCGCTGATCCGGGTTGGGATGACGCTCATCGACGACAAAGGAACCCAGACGATCACCCGGGACGACATCAAGCTGGTGACGCCCGATAATCAGATTCTGCCGCTGATGACACAGGAGGAGGCGGAGAAGGCGACCGGCGAACTCGCGATGTTGACCAAACGCGCCGCGATGGACACCGACTCGGTCGACTACTTTCCGAGATCCGCCGACCGTCCATGCGACATCAAGTTCTTCGCCGCCATCGCCGGCCCGCGCTTGAACGTCGCCTACGACCAGGTCGAATTGGCCAGCCAGACAGCGTGTGTGGGCGTTCTGTACTTTCACGTTCCGGGCGGGATCAAGGTCGGCAACTACAACCTCGACGTGCACTTCGAGAACAGCATCGTCAAGGTTCCCATGGAGATCATGAATAAGGAGCGGGAGGAAGAGTTCACCAAGCAGTGGAAAGCGGCGCAGAAGGAGGCGCGGGAGAAGAAGTAGGTCCGGTTGGTCAAGTGCGGCCCTCCCGCGTAACGACATCAACTCATGGACGTGGGAGAGTGATGATTCAATTTCAGCCTCGAACAGGCGATCGAAGGAGAGTGAAATGAGATTGATTACTTTGGGAGTTCTCTCAATGGCGGCGGTTGTATTGCTCAGCTGCGGCGCCGCCCCTCAAAACCAGACCCCTGCCGCTGATGTAGCCGCACAGCAGCCGGCGGATAAAACCCACGAGATCGAATTCCTCTTTGTCCAGGGTGCCGACTCGGCGACGCTCGCAGACGGTGTGTTGCGATTGGGAAATGTGAGCCCGTCCACCATCTATTTCTCCGATCGACCGGACCGGGTGGCCGGCCATCTCACGACCGAGGAATTCGTCAGCAACTGGGGCGAGGGCGAGGACAACTTCGCGTCCAACCCGCCCAACGCGACGCTCTCGATCCTCGAGGGTGAGACCCCGCAGGAGATCGTGTTGGTGCTCACCGAGCCGAGGTTCGAAGACGGTGACCTGCTCTACAACGTCAAGGTCCTGGAGGGGGCATCGGCCGCCACCGGCGGTGGGAGCTCGCTGTTCATCGACATCATCGGCAGACCCATGACGCCGGTGTCCGTGGCCGGGGTGGCCCGCCGCACCACTCGCAGGGCGGTGATCCTTTGATGGCAGACTGATTCCGGTCACCGGAGACGCGTCATCAACGCGGGTTCGCGTAGGGGTTTTCTCGCCTGGGACCCCGAGGTACGGTTCACTGTGTCGCGCCAGCCGCTGAGGTCGGAAGACGACCGTGTCTCGCGCTGCACCTTCGGCAATGTTTGCTGGAATCGATACGGCCGCACTCCTCATCTGGGATGACAGTCCGTATCGTTCCTCGATTGGGAAACTGCGGGTCATCGAGGAGATCAGATCTGCGAGTTCGATCCCGAGCCGCCAGACATCAAGATCGCGATGAGTCTTCATCGATCTCTCCTCTCCTTGGCCTGTGGACGGGGTACCCGATGATACGACAACTGACCCCGTACCGTGTCCTGTGATGACCGATATGCGGTTTACAAATCACGATTCACGAGTCCTCTGCGATGAGTGACTCACGATTTACGAATCACGACTCACGATCTTGACATCTTGACATCAGCTTTAGCGAGCATCATGATGTCTTTATGAGAACAACGCTGACTCTTGACGAAGATCTTGATTGGGTGCCAGGGCCGATGTTTTTGGCATTTTCGTCAAGCTCCCCCGCTCAACTCTCCTTTTCTACGATGAACAGCTTATCTCCGCGTTGTTGTGCTGGTCCGCAACAACTCGTGAACGGGTGAAGGTGATGGGCAAGATCGGGCTGAAATCACCGATTCGATCGTGGAGGGGCGAAGTGCTCGCCGAGTCGACCGAGACACGCGGCACGACCGGCAGGGGCAGCCTGCCGCTCTGCCTGATTCTCGCGGGTGCGATTGTCATGGTGGGCGCTGCGCCCTCCGCAGCACACGACAAGACCGACGTTGTCGTGCTGCAGAACGGCGATCGCATCAGCTGCGAGATCAAGAGCCTCAGTCAGGGCGTTCTCAAGATCGGTATCGATGCGGCGGGCACCGTCAACATCAAGTGGCCGCACGTCGTGAACCTGACGAGCAGCTTCGACTACCAGGTGGAGGACACGAGTGGCGAGCGGTACTTCGGTTCTTTCGCAGCCCCGGACAAGCCGGGATCGCTCAAAATTGTCACTGCCGACGGCACCCACAGCATCCCACTCGAAGAGGTCTTCGGACTGCTGCCCATCGAGCAAACATTCTGGCGAAAGCTCAACGGTTCCATCAATTTCGGTTTCAGCTACACCCAGAGCAACCGCGCGATTCAGTACAGCCTGAGCGCGAACTCCAATTACCGAACCCGAAAGTTATTGGGTCGACTCCAGTTGAACTCCATTTTCAATACCCAGGAGGGCGCCGACTCCGCGAACCAGCAGAGTCTGGGCTTTCGCCTGACCCGCGCCGTCAAAAAGAAAAGTGGTGTGTTTGGGTTGGCAGAGCTGCAGTCGAACCCGGACCAGGGCTTTGACGTGAGGTCGATCGTCGGGGGAGGCTATGACCGGTTTTTGGCGATCCAAAGAAACGGGTATTTCGCCGTCGCCGCCGGACTGGTCTACGACCGAGAGCAGGTCGCCGGTTCGAGTCGGGTGGACAACAGCGCCGAGGCTCTCATCGGTCTCGAGTTGGCCAACTACAGCGACGATCACCCCAAGCGCACGATCACGCTTGGGTTCAATACGTTCACCAATGTGACCGACGCCCCCCGCTTTCGGGCGCAGCTCAACTTCAACCTCAGCTGGGAGCTTATCCACAACTTCAACGTCGGCTTCAACGTCATCGACAACTACGACAGTAGACCGCCGACCATTGAAGCGGCCAAGAATGATCTGTCCGTAGTCATGTCGGTTGGCTACACATACTGGTGAGGCCGGAGTGGGCGCACAATGTGCGCTGCATCGATTCGGCAACGGGTCAGTCAGTCTTCGGTTTCGTGATCAGCCAGGCTGGAACGCTCAGATTCCAGTGAATCGCCGCGGCACGCAGCCCGAAGACACACGCGCTGCCCCCGAAGGCGCCAACGAACCGAAAACTGAGGGACCAGCTCCAGCACTCCAACGTTGAGCGTGCACCCGAGCAGCACAGGGATGGCACACAGCTCACTACTCATCAACAGAGTTTGGCGTCCGGCGAGCACGTCGCGAATCAGGCCGCCGCCGATCGCGGCCACGATGCCCAGAATAGCGGGGGCGAGCGGCCAGCCAGACAGCCTGTGTGGGCGTCCTGTACTTTCACGTTCCAGGCGGAATCAAGGTCGGCAACTACAACCTCGACGTGCACTTCGAAAACAGCATCGTCAAGGTTCCCATGGAGATCATGAATAAGGAGCGGGAGGAAGAGTTCACCAAGCAGTGGAAAGCGGCTCTCAAGGAGGAGCACAAGAAGAAGTGAGCCGGTGAGCAACCAACGAATCGAGAGTTGGGGCCGTCGACGCAGATTTCGTTATCATGGCCTCTCGACATCCCGATGAGGCCCAACGGTCGGCCCGGATGACGAGGAGGAAAGCATGAGCGCTTCTGAAAAGCTCGTGAACGAGCTCAAGGCCCTCGCCATTGCGTCGCTCTACTTCGGAGTCTGGATCGGCACCCTCGTCCTACTCAAGAAGCTGATCCTCAGCGAGTACCACATCGAGTTCACCGGACTGTCGGCCGTGCTGATCGGCACCCTGATTCTCGCCAAGGTCGTGCTGATCCTCGAGCATGTCCCGTTGGGGAAATGGACTCTGCACAAACCCGCGTGGGTGGATGTGGTGCTGCGGACGGCGCTGTACTCCCTCGGGGTGGTCGTCGTGCTCCTGCTCGAAAAGGGCTTCGAGGGACGCCACGAGTACGGTGGATTCGTCGCTTCGGTGATGGCGCTGTTCAAGGATGTCGATCTCAGCCACGTCTGGGCCAACTCCATCTGTCTGACGGGCGCCCTCCTCGGCTACAACATCCTGTATATATTCAGCGAGTATCTGGGCGAGAGAGGGATTCGCCGGGTGCTCACCACGCCCATGTCCGAGTTGCTCGGTCCAAGACCGGGCGAGACATCTTGACATCATATTTCGCGAGCATCATGATGTCTTTATGAGAACAACGCTGACTCTCGACGACGATCTTGGAAAGCGGCTCAAGGAGCTCGCTCGCGAGAGCGGCTGCAGCTTCAAGGATGTGGTCAACGATGTCGTGCGTCGAGGTCTCAGCTCGGGCGAGCAGCCTCCAGACAACGCCGAGCCATTTCGAGTCGAGCCGAAAGCCTGCGGTTTCAAACCCGGGATCGACCCGCTCAAGCTCAACCAGCTCTATGACGACCTCGAGATCGAAAGGCTCGGCACCGGCGGCGGGTTCGGGGTCCACGAACCGTGATCATCCCGGACATCAACCTGCTGGTCTACGCCTACAACAGCGATGCACCGTTTCACGACGAGTCGAGGGCGTGGTTAGAAAACCGCCTGTCGGGTCGGACGACGATCGGGCTGCCTTGGGTGGTCATGCTTGGGTTTCATCCGCATCATGTCGAGCCACGTTGTGCTGACGGAGCCGATGAAGCCACTCGAAGCCGTCGGGCACGTGCAGTCTTGGCTGGACCGTCCTCAGACGCAGATCGTCAATCCGGGGCCGAGGCACCTCGAGATTCTGGGCGACCTCATGCGGTCGTCGGGCGCATCAGGTCGTTTGACGACGGACGCCCATCTCGCGGCGCTCGCCGTCGAAACCCAGTCGGAGCTGTGCTCCAACGATCTCGACTTTGGGAGGTTTCCCGGCCTTCGGTGGACCAATCCTCTCGACTGAGTCGTGAGGACTGCAGGATCCGGAAGGCGTGTTGGATCTCGCGTCCGGTGTGCGACTCGCCTTTTCCTGGGAAGAATCTCCAGTAAAATTCCGAGGTGACAACCCTCCGAAGCTCGAGTAACCTCCGAAGGATACCGGAGGAAGCAGTTCTCAAGTCCGGCGCCGTTCGCTGCATGATGCATGCGGCATAACCTGAAGAGGAGATTCTGATGTCGATCAATGCCACACGACGAATCCTGGTGATCGCGGTGATGCTCGGCGGCTTGGTTCTGGTCTCGGCGGCGCCGGTCCAGGCCCAGCGCGAGTTTGAACCGCTCTTCGATAAGTTCAGCTTCAAGGGCGAGCTCAGCTGGGTCGGGTTCGACACCTCCGTCGGGCTCTTCGCCGACGAGCTCGATCGTGGGGCCGTCCTCAACTTCGAAAACGATCTCAACCTCGGCACCAGGGAGTTCACTCCGTCCCTCGACTTCGAGTGGCAGATCGCCAAGCGGCACAAGGTCGCCGGGCGCTACCAGGCCGTCAATCGGGGTTCGAACGCGCAGGCGCTGACCGACATCGAGTGGGGTGACGAGACGATCCCCGTGAGCGCCGACATCAGCCTGACCTTCGATGTCACCCAGATCTTCGTCGACTACACCTTCTACCCGTGGGTCAAGGAACGGTGGGCCGCCGGTTTCGGCCTCGGGTTCCGCTGGATGGATCTCTCGACCACGCTTGCATGGAGCCTCGAGGGCAACCAGGTCGAAGAGGGCACCCAGGACGCCGATATAGCCGCACCACTGCCGTACGTCTATTTCGAGTACCGCCGGCTGCTGACCGAGCACTGGCGGATGATCGTCGGCGTCGGCTGGCTCGATCTCACCATCGGTGACGTCAGCGGCGGCCAGTGGGTCGGTAGGGCGAGCTTCGAGTACCTCCTCGGCGATCGCTGGTCGGTGGGCGGCGCGGTCAATCTCGCCACCATCGATGTTGAAGCGGACAACGTCAACAGCTATCAAGAGCTTGTGCCCCTCCGAGCCACGATCCAGCTCGACATCTGGGATCTCAGCTTTTTTGGCCGGGTTCGCTTCTGATTTTTACCCACTGAAAACCAACCATTCATGGTCTCCCCGGCGCCCGGCGCCGGGGATTTTCATGGTTGACGGCCTCGAAAACCGCCGGTGAAAGGGCTTGTCGCCGGCAGAGTTCCACCATCGAAAAAGGGAGCAGATCGAGGATGGCGGCTCACCCTGCGAGCGGTTGGCTGATCTTCTCCGAGACCACTCGGGGGCAAGCCCCGTGAGACGTCGAGGTCAAAGGCCTCCGAGCCTCGACTCTCCTCGGCTTGGTGCCGGTTGAGCATGCCCACGGCTGACGCCCTCGACAACGTGGAAGCGCCGCGATGTCCACGGCGCCGGACACAAACGCGCTTCTCTGGGTTATTCTGACGGCAGAGGCCAGTCTCAACCGATCGACAGGGGAGGAATAGCATGGGAAACGGACGACATCTGATGATTCGGGCGATCGCAGGGGTCGCCACAGCACTCCTGTTGCTGCTCGTGGCGCCATCGGTCGTGGCGGACGACGACCCGCCGAGACCGACGGGTGAGGCCGCCGTGAAGTCCCAGACCCAAGACGGGATCGATGAGGAACAGGCGGCGACCGCCAAACCGCGTTTCGAAATCTACGGTTTCGCCATGACCGACGCCGGCTATCGCAGCGGTCAGATCGACCCCGACTGGTTCGACGTCATGCGGCCGACCAAGCTGCCCGCGTACGAGGGCGAGTACGGCGCCGACGGCAACACCTACTTCAGCGTCCGGCAATCCCGTTTCGGGACCAAGGCGTGGTTCCCGACCAAGCTCGGCGAGCTCTACACGATTTTCGAGTTCGAGCTCTTCGGCGTCGGCGCGGACGCCGGTCAGACCACCTTCAGGCTGCGCCACGCCTACGGCGAGCTTGGCCACTTCGGCGCCGGCCAGACCTGGAGCCCGTTCATGGACATCGACGTATTCCCGAACTCGCTCGAGTACTGGGGCCCGTCGGGCATGGTTTTCTTCCGCAACATCCAGATCCGGTGGATGCCGATCAAGGGCGACACCCGGCTGACGGTCGCCCTCGAGCGGCCGGGCGCGAGCGGCGACCAGGGGCACTACGACGAGGACATCGCCCTCGACGATGTCTCCGCGCACTTTCCGTTTCCAGATCTCTCCGCCGAATACCGGCACGCCTTTGACTGGGGCTATCTCGAGGTCGCGGGCATCCTGCGCTACATCGAGTGGGAGGACAACGGCACGGACCAGTATGACCTGTCGGGCGACGCCATCGGCTGGGGCATCAACCTGAGCTCCAACATCAAGCTCGGCGACGCCAACACCCTCCGGCTCCAGGTGGTCTACGGCGAGGCCATCGAGAACTACTTCAACGACGCCACCGTCGACATCGGCATCGAACCGAACCCGGGCAACCCGACGGCGCCGATCAAGGGCGTGAGCCTGCCGGTCCTCGGCGTGGTGGCCTTCCTCGATCACAACTGGAGCAGCGAGTGGACGACCTCCATCGGTTACTCCTTGACCGACATCGACAACGCCAGCAGCCAGGCGCCCAGCGCGTTCTCCAAGGGTGATTACGCGCTGGTCAACCTGCTCTACACCCCGGTGCCGAATGTGATGTGCGGCGCCGAGCTGCAGTACGGCAAGCGGACGAACTTCTCCGACGGCTGGTCCGCCGACGACTTCAAGGTCCAGTTCTCGTTCAAGTACAACTTCTCGCACATGTTTGGAGGAAAGTCATGACCCGCACAAACCCCGTTCGTTTCGCAGGCGCCTGGCTGCTCGGTCTGGCCGTTGCAGTCCTGGTGCTGTCGCCGATCTCGGCAGCGGCGCAGAGCCCGGCGGAGATCCAGGCGGCCCTCGACGCGGCCTACGCCAAATACGAAAACCTCGAAGAGGGCGCCAACGCCGACTACATCCCGGCCCTCGCCAAGGTCGATTCCAAGATCTACGGCATCGCACTGGTGACCGCCGACGGCAAGGTCTACACCGCTGGCGACGTCAAGTCCGAGGTCTCGATCCAGTCGATCTCCAAGGTCTTCACCATGGCCAAGGTGATCGAGGAGGGCGGGCCCGGCGCAATTGCCGACACCATCGGCGCCGACGCCACCGGGATGCGCTTCAACTCCATCGTCTCCATCGAGTTCTCGCAAAAGCTGCTCGGCGGACCGGAGATGAATGCCCTCGTCAATCCCGGCGCCATCGCCGCCACCAGCATGGTCAAGGGTGAGACGCGGGATGAGATCTGGAAGAGCATCCTCGGGTTTTATTCGGACTTCGCGGGCCGTTCCCTGTCGGTCGATGAAGAGGTCTTCAAGTCCGAGGCGGAAACCAACCAGCGAAACCAGGCCATCGGCTATTTGATGTACGCCTACGGCTACATCAAATCAGAGCCCATGCGGGCGACCGACATTTACACCGAGCAGTGCTCGGTGGCCGTCAACGCCAAGGATCTCGCCATGATGGCGGGGACGCTCGCCAATGGGGGCAAGAACCCGGTGACCGGCAAGCAGGTCATGAACAGCGACTACGTTCCCAACGTGCTCGCGGTGATGGCCACCGCGGGTCTCTACGACGATTCCGGCAAGTGGCTCTTTAGAACCGGTCTCCCCGGCAAGAGCGGCGTCGGCGGCGGCATCATCGCCGTGTCGCCCGGCAAGTTCGGGATCGCCGTGATCGCGCCCCCGCTCGACGACGCCGGCAACAGCGTCAAGGCGCAGAAGGCGATCGCCGACATTTCCAATGCGCTCGGCGGCAACCCGTACGCTTCGACCCCTCGCTGAGCACCGAGCGAGCGATCTGAACACAACGCGGCCGACCGCCCCCGGACGGTCGGCCGTTGTTTTGTCCTCGATCGTGTGGTCTCTTCACCCGTAGGCGGGTCATTCATGACCCGCAACTACGGTCGTGGTGCATTGGGTGAAATGTCCGGGATTCGGGGTTGTGGTTGCGGGCCGTAAACGACCCGCCTACGGGGGCAACGGCGGTCGCGCCTTTAACCGTAGGCGGGTGACTAATGACCCGCGACCACGCCATTGTAGGATTGAACAATGCCGTGGCGTAGGCGACACCACCTCGCGGATGATGTCTTCATTGGTCAGCGGCACGTTGTCTCGGTGACGACCTGCAGCGCTGACCATGGAAGATGGTTGGCGAGGGAACCGCTCGCAGGAATCGTCCGTGACCATATCCTCCGGATTCATCTCGACCATCCCGTCTTGGGGTACTGCCTGATGCCGGATCACCTTCATCTCCTCGTGTGCAACGCCGAGGTGCCCATCAGCAAGATCATGAACCTCCTCAAGGGACGCTGTTCTCGAGACATCCGGAGAATCGAACCGGGTCTGAAGGTATGGCACCCGAGCTATTGGGATCACAACGTGCGCCGCCAGGAAGGACTGTACACGGTGCTCCGGTACATCTTCATGAACCCAGTCAGGGCGGGGTTGGTTGAGAAATGGTGGCAGTTCCCTTGGTTGGGATCGCCGATGCTTGGGCCGGTGGGTCCGGATTTCTTCGGCACCGCGAGTCCCGAAGATATTATGTGGTCCGAGATTCTGCGGATCTGAATGAAGGTGGGGCGTGGTTGCGGGCCGTAAACGACCCGCCTACAGGACGAAACGCGATTCTGATTCATTCCCTGTAGGCGGGTCATTTATGACCCGCGACCACAACGTCGAATTCCGGGGGTCCCACCGATCCACCACGACCGTGGTCGCGGACCCTGAAACGGCCCGCCTACGGGGGGAAATCGCGATTCTGATTCATTCCCTGTAGGCGGGTCATTTATGACCCGCGACCACAAC
Source organism: uncultured Acidobacteriota bacterium (assembly GCA_963823445.1). Lineage (GTDB taxonomy): Bacteria > Acidobacteriota > Thermoanaerobaculia > Thermoanaerobaculales > Sulfomarinibacteraceae > JAHECW01. The sequence goes on along the minus strand of CAWGLT010000005.1, from coordinate 9,168 downwards.
GTCGAATTCCGGGGGTCCCACCGATTCACCACGACCGTGGTCGCGGACCCTGAAACGGCCCGCCTACGGGGGGAAATCGCGATTCTGATCCATCCCCTGTAGGCGGGTCATTCATGACCCGCGACCACGCCGGTCAACGATCGAGCTCGGCCTCCAGGTCGTATCCCGGGGGGACCGCTTTCCAGGGATAACCACTCTTTGCACTCTCGTACCCGAGATCGAAGAGCTTTTTCATGTAGACCGGGTCAAAGGCCTCTTCCGGTTCATCCTCGAAGCTGTCCGGGATATAGGCGAGGTGGTAGTCGAGGCCGTCCCGTTTCGCGAGCAGGTAGATCTCGTACATGTTGCCGATCCCCTGGGTGCGGATCATGGATGACACCGAGCGCCCGGCGATGCCGGAGATCGCGAGATAATCGTGCTCAGCCCCCATGATCCCGCCGAAAAGCGTCCGTGTTTGTTCTTCAGGCATGGAAAACCAGCTCTCCGCCCAGGCTGGTTCCACGTCCCCCCATTGCCGCGCCAGGTCACCACCCGGCGCGATCGCCTTGGATGCGAGCGCCTCGGGCAAAGGGGTGCGCTTGGGAACCGAGGCACAGGCCGATGTCAGGCCGACCAGCACCATCATCGTCGCCAACAGCGTGTTCCGGCTCAATCGGGTCCGCGTTGGTTTGTGGTGATTTTTTCGGCCGTTGATGAATGACTCTCCCTGTTGCAGTTGTCCGGCGGTTGATTCTCGACCTCGACATGCGGATGGAGCGTTTCGGCGCAGGCGTCAGGATGGCTGGTAGGGAAGACATTGGGAACCCGCAAAATTACTGGGGCGAACTGGTGATTGATCACGGGAGCACTGTCCTTCGGCTGCCCAGTATAATTTCGAATTCACAGGCGGCCACGGGTTGGTTAGCATAGGTCTCATGACCATACGAAATCTCGAATCGAATTTCCGCCGCGCAGGAGGGGGTTCGGGTCGCCGCGACGACGCTGACGCCGTGCTGGAGGAGGTGGCGCAATGACGCTCTGGATCGAGCTCGCACTGCTGTTGGCGTGCATCGTCATCGGCGCCCGGATCGGCGGGATCGCCCTCGGCACGGTGTCGGGGATCGGCCTCGTCGTTTTCGTCTTCGTCTTCCGGATGCCGCCCGGAGGCCCGCCGGGGACGGTGCTCGGGATGATCATCGCGGTCATCACCGCGCTCGCGGCGATGCAGGCTGCGGGCGGTCTCGACTACCTGGTCGGCACCGCCGGGCGCTTCCTCGAGAACCGGCCGCGCCAGATCACCTTCCTCGCCCCGCTCGTCACCTACCTGCTGGTCTTCGCAGCGGGCACCCAGCACGTCGTCTACGCCCTGCTGCCGGTCATCGCCGAGGTGTCGCGCAAGGCCGGGATCCGTCCCGAGCGGCCGATGTCGGCGAGCGTGATCGCGGCCCAGGCCGGGGTCATCGCCTCGCCGATCGCCGCCTCGACGGTGGCCCTCGCCGGGCTGCTCGCCGGGATCGAGGTCGGGCTGCCGCAGATCCTCCTCGTCATGGTGCCGGCGACGCTCGTCGGCGCCACCCTGGCGACGCTGTCGGTGGCCTTCCGCGGCGCCGAGCTGGCCGACGACGCCGAGTACCAGCGGCGGCTCGCCGCCGGCACGATCACCCCGCCGGCGGCGCTGCCGACCCTCGAGGGCGAGGCGCGGCGTCGTGCGGTCGGCTCGTGCCTCGTCTTCCTGGCGGCGATCGTCGCGGTCGTCGCGATCGGCGTCTTCCCCGACGCCCGGCCCGAGTACCAAACGATCGTCGAGGGGATCACCGAGACCGGACAGGTCGAGATGGGGCGCGCCATCATGATCATCATGCTCGCCGCCGCCGGCGCGATCATGATCTTCTTCAAGGCCAACCCCGAGGCCGCGGTCAAGGGCAGCATCATGAAGGGCGGACTGGTCGCGCTGATCTCGATTCTCGGCGTGTCGTGGCTCGGCTCGTCGTTCTTCGAGGCCAACCAGGGCGCGATCGTCGGCGGGATCTCGTCGGCCATTCAGTCGCAGCCCTGGATCTTCGCGGTCGGGCTGTTCACGCTGTCGATCCTGCTCTTCAGCCAGGCAGCGACCATCGTCACCCTGGTGCCGGTCGGGCTCGCCCTCGGCCTGCCCGCCCCGCTCCTCGTCGGCTCGTACGCGGCGGTCAACGGGACCTTCTTCCTGCCGACCTATGGCACGGTCCTCGCCGCGGTGTCCTTTGACCAGACGGGGACGACGCGGATCGGCAGGTATCTTCTGAATCACAGCTTCATGCGGCCCGGGCTGGTCAACGTCGTCGCCTCGACCGCGGTTGCAATGGTGCTCGCGCGGTGGCTTCTCGGGTGATCCATGACAACGATGTTGAACCACGAAAGGGAGGAGAGCATGACAACGAAACGCACTCTCGCGATGGTCGTCGCTGCGGCCGCGCTGGCGCTGACCGTAGCGGCCGGTGAGCCGGCGGTTCGCGTCGAGCACGACCTGCTCGGCAGCAAGGAGATCCCGGCCGACGCCTACTACGGCGTCCAGACCGCTCGGGCGATCGAGAACTTCAAGATCTCGGGCCGAACGATCCAGGACTATCCGGACCTCATCGAAGGCTACGCCCTGGTCAAAATGGCCGCGGCCATGGCCAACACCGACGTCGGCAAGATGGACGCCGAAACCAGGGACGCGATCCTCGCGGCCGGCGAGGCCATCCTCGCAGGCGAGTACCACGACCAGTTCCTGGTCGATCCTTATCAGGGCGGCGCCGGGACCTCGACCAACATGAATGCCAATGAGGTCATGGCCAACGTCGCCCTCGAGCTCATGGGGCGTCCGCTCGGCTCGTACGACGTCATCGAACCGCACGACCACCTCAATATGTCGCAGTCGACCAACGACTCCTACCCGACGGCCCTCAAGGTGGCGATGCTCAGCGGTAACGACTCGGTGGTGGCCGAGGCCGAGTTCCTGGTCGCCGAGCTGCGCGCCAAGGGCAATGAGTTTTTGTCAGTCGTCAAAATGGGCCGGACCGAGCTCCAGGACGCGGTGCCGATGACCGTCGGTCAGGAGTTCCACGCCTTCGCCGCCGCCCTCGAGTCGGAGATTGCGTTCATCCGTCAGTCCGAAAAGACGCTGTTGGGGATCAACATGGGCGCGACGGCGATCGGCTCGGGAATCACCTCCCCGGTCGGCTACGCCGAACGGGTGCCGGTGCACCTCGCCGCGCTCACCTCCAAGCCGTTCGTCAAGGCTGACGATCTGTTCGCGGCGACCTGGGACCAGCACGCCTTCGTCGCCGAGGCCGGAGCGCTCAACAGCCTCGCGGTCAAGCTCGCGAAGATCTCCGGCGATCTCATCCTGCTGTCGTCCGGGCCGCGCGCCGGTCTCGGCGAGATCAACCTGCCGGCCCTCCAGCCGGGCTCGTCGATCATGCCGGGCAAGGTCAACCCGGTGATCCCCGAGCTCGTCAGCCTGGTCGCCTTCCGGGTGATGGGCAACAACCTCGTAGTCACGCTTGCGGCCAAGACCGGTCAGCTCCAGCTCAACGCCTACGAGCCGGTCGAGGCGATCGCGATCCTCGAGTCGCAGACGCTGCTCACCAACGCCATGCGCACCTTCAGGGAGAGCTGCGTCGCCGGGATCACGGTCAACGCCGACACCCTCGAGGACTACATCGAGCGCACGGTCGGCATCGTCACCGCCCTGAATACGGTGATCGGCTACGACGCGGCGACCGAGCTCGCCAAGGAGGCCTACGAGACCGGCAAGGGCATCCTCGAGCTCGTCCGCGAGAAGAAGATCCTCACCGAGGAGCAGATCTCCGACGTGCTCGATCCCGTGAAGCTCACCGGGCTCGACCCGGCCATGTACGAGTAACCGACCGAGAAAAGGAGAATCAAGACCATGAAGACACATCGCCGTTTCCAGACCGCCGTTCTTGTTCTCACCGCCATGACGGCGGGCTTCGCCGTCGCCGGCGAACTCCCGAACGTGGTCGTCCTCGCCACCGGCGGCACCATCGCCGGCGCCGCCGAGAGCGACGTCCAGGCGGGCTACACCTCGGGCCAGGTCGGAGTCGACCAGCTTCTGGCCGCCGTACCCCAGGCGGCCAAGCTCGCCGATCTTCGCGGCGAGCAGGTCGCGAACATCGGTTCGCAGGACATGAACGACGAGGTGTGGCTCAAGCTCGCCAGACGCGTCAACGAACTCGTTGCCATGCCCGATGTGGACGGGGTCGTGATCACCCACGGCACCGACACCATCGAGGAGACGAGCTACTTCCTCACCCTGGTGGTCAAATCGGACAAGCCGGTGGTCCTGACCGCGGCCATGCGCCCCTCGACGGCGCTCTCGGCCGACGGCCCGCTCAACTTCTACAACGCGGTGGCGGTGGCGGCGAACAAGGACGCGGCCGGCCGCGGCGTGCTGGTGGTGGCCAACGACTGGATCCACGACGCCGCCTCCCTGACCAAGACCAGCACCACCGCCGTGCAGACATTCCTGTCGCCGCTCCGCGGTCTCGCCGGTGTCGTGGCGTACGGCGAGTGCGAGTTCTTCCGCGGTCCGGTCGGCCGGCACACCGTGAACAGTGAGTTCTCTCTCGAAGGGGTGACAGCCCTGCCCCGCGTGGACATCGTGATGATCCATGAAAATGCGGACGGCGCCCTCATCGACGCCGCGGTCGCCGCCGGCGCGAAGGGGATTGTGGTCGCCGGAGTGGGTAACGGGAATCTCACCAAGCCTGCCCTCGACGCCCTCGCCGCCCAGGCAAAGAAGGGAATTGTCTGCGTCCGCAGCAGCCGAGTCGTCACCGGCCGAGTCGGGCGCGACGTCGAGGTGGATGACGACGCTCTGAAGCTCATCGCCTCGGACGATCTCAGCCCCCAGAAGGCGCGGATCCTGCTGCGGCTCATCCTTCTGAAAGAGCGCCCGCTGGATGAGATCCAGCGGATGTTCAACGAGTACTGAGACCGGCCCGCGGGATCAGAGATCGCCCTGCCGCCGATTCTTGGAAGTCATTTCTTCGACCCCATTTCGGCCTTGAGGTCGTTCTTGATCGCCAACTGATCCTGCAGCATGCTGTACACGGTGTAGTATTTGAAAATATTGCTGACGTACTGCACCGGTTCGCGGCCGACCTCGTTGGCCACGACCACCTCGACGTTGCCGAACCAGATGTTGGGGTCGTATCCCATATCGGCAGCCTTGGTGCGGAGTCGCTGAATCCGGTTCGGCCCGGCGTTGTACGAAGCGAAGGCGAAGAGGGTGCGGTTGACCTCGTCGATCGCAGGGTCGTCAAAATAGTCATCGACGATATGGCGGAGGTACTTGGTGCCGGCCTGGATGTTGCTCTCGGGTGTCGAGATGTCCGGGATGCCGACCGATTTGTCGGCGGCGGTGGTCGGCAGCACCTGCATGATGCCGATGGCGCCCACCGGGCTGACGACGCTCTGGTCCAGGCCGGACTCCTGATAGCCCTGCGCGGCCACCATCAGATAGTCGAAACCGTATTGACCGCCGTACTTGCGGAAGAACTCGACGGTGTCGTGGAGCTTGCTGCGCTCTTCTTCCGCAAGGGCGTTCTTGACGAATTTTGTGTCCTGCACATAACGATTTCTCAGAGTGTTGAAAAGCAGCGACCCCTTTTTATTGGCTGCGACGAAACGATCGACGTGGGGCTTCAGTCCGGTCGCATCGCGTCGGATCGCCCAGGCGATCTTCTGGCCGGCGCCGACCGCAACCTCGGTGTGGACGACGATGCTCGGGAGCACCTGGGCCCAGAATTCGGCCAGGTAGGAGTCGGCGATGGTGATTCCGATGAGCCCGGCGTTGACCATCTCGAGGAGGTCCTCGGTCTCGAGATACTCGCTTGCGGGGGTGATGATGATCTCGTCGAGGCCGCGCTGCCGGAAGCTCACGTTGAGCTTCTCGAGACTCTCTTGATAGCTGCTGGACGGCCGGACGAAGACCTCTTTCCCGGCCAGGTCGTCGAGGGTCGCGATGGGTGGAGAGCCCGGTCCGGTGACCACGAGCTCGCTGACGTCGTCCGCGCCCGGGACCGAAAAATCAACACTCTCCTGCCGTTCAGGGGTGATCGTGAGGGAGGCGGCGGCAATATCGCCGCGGCCCTGCACGAGGTGCGGGATCAGCTGATCCCGGGTGACCGGGATCGCCACCACGCGGAGTGGTCTTCTGCCGAGCTTGAGCTCCCGGTTGAGCTGGGCTTCGAACTCCCGCAGCGCTTCGGCGGTAAACCCACGCTGGGTGCCCTCGTCGAGGAAGAAGTGGGTCTTGTTGTAGGTGACCAGGACCCGGATGGCCCGGTTTTCGACCAATGCCGCGAAGTCGCCGTGAAACGGCTCGAGCATCCGGGCCACCATCTCCGGCGACTCGGCGGGCGCCGGTTGAGGCTCCGACCCCACTTCGACAGCGGCCTGGTCTCCTCCGACTTCCGCCATTTCCTCGCCACCGGAGCACGCCAGAACATGAGCGCTCAACGCGAACAGAAGAACCACGTGCCTCAGTTTCATGATTCACCTCCCAGACCTTGAACCCGTCTCCGGCGTCGGCGTCCGGAAATGAATGTCAATGGTCAGCGCTACGACAACTTGAACGTGAAGTCTCAGTTGCTGAAGATATTAACAGGGTGGGGAATCGCCGGCCACGGTTATTCCTCCTGCGGGCCGACGATGATCCGAGCCGTTTTTTACTCACGAAGGGGCGAATCGCGGGATGATGACGATCCCGGTGGTCCCTTGCCGGCGGGTTCGACGTGATCGGTACTATCACGAGTTCACATTGCGTTGCCGCCGCGTCATCGTTTCCCTCAGAACCGAAGGTCTTTTCGTGGAGGAACTCCTGTGAACAAGATGCTGCTCGTTGTCGGAAGCGTGATCGTGATGGCCTCCGGGTGCGCCCAAGAGGCTCAGGTTGCGCCCCCGCGATGAGAGGTCTACGTCGCCGATGTCGCCGAGCAGGAAGTGCCGGTGTACCTCTCGGCCGACCTGGGTATCTGGGATCTCAGCCTCTTCGGCCAGGTGCGGTTCTGACAGTCAACCGCCGGCACTGAATGAACCTTCGCCTACCCGGCGCTCGGCGCCGGGGGTTTTTCTTCTTCTGGCGCTTGTGGTATGCTCTTATGGCTAGCCTGTCTAGCCGGAGTATTCATGAGCTGTCTGCTGCGGCCGACGATGCATCCGCGCCAGGCGTGCTTTCTCATCTTGGGGTTCTCAACGTACCGACCAGTACGCCTCCGCGCCCCAAGATGAGAAAACCCGCCCGGCATCGGCGCCTCGTCACCCTCGCAACGAAATCTCATGAATACTCCGGGCAAGCCATGGAGGTTTGTGATGGCGGGAACGTGGAAGCTTCAGGATGCAAAGAACAGGTTCAGCGAACTCGTCCGGAAGGCGTTGAAGGCCGGGCCGCAGATTGTGACCCTGCGAGGGAAGGAAACGGCGGTGGTCTTGTCGGTCGAGGAATACCACCGGCTCGCCCGACCCAGGATCGGATTGGTCGAGTTCCTTCGGACGTCGCCGCTGGCCGACGTCGAGCTGGATCTGAAGCGCGATCGGGACACCGGCCGTGAGATCGATCTGTGAACTACCTCCTCGATACCTGTGTGATTTCGGAACTCGTCAAACCGCAACCCGAGCCGAAGGTGGTGCAGTGGGTCGCCGATCGGGATGAGTATTGTCTTTTCCTCAGCGTGATCACGATCGGCGAGCTTCACAAGGGCATTGCCAAGCTACCCGACGGACCGCGCCGCACCCGATTGGATTCCTGGGTAATGAATGACCTGACCGCCAGGTTCGACAAGCGGATCCTCTCGGTTGATACTCGCGTTGCGGCGGCTTGGGGGGCGATGCTCGGCGAGACCGAAGCCGCTGGAAGTTCCCTCCCAGTTGTTGACGCGCTCATTGGCGCGACGGCGTCGGTTCACGGTTGCGTTTTGGTGACTCGGAACGTGGCAGACTTTGAGCGAACCGGAGTTGACGTCGAGAACCCGTGGTGATGAACAGCGCGCCGGTTATCGTGGCGTCGCCTGCGATCAACTCCTCGGGATTCCGAGACCAGACTCTCACGACATAGGTTGTCTTGACCTGATCCTGAATCGTGCTGTTCTCAGGCTTGGCGCCGATGTGTATGATTCACGCGGCACGATCGATGGAGGAGATTCTGATGTCGATGACTCCCGCGCGACGTTTTCTGGTGATCGCGGTGATGCTCGGCGGCTTGGTTCTGGCCTCAGCTGAACCGGCCGTGGCGCAGCGTGAGTACCAGCCGCTCTTCGACAAGTTCAACTTCAAGGCCGAGCTCAGCTGGGTCGGATTGGACACCTCGGTCGGACTCTTCAGCGAGGAGTTGGATCAGGGATCGGTCCTCAATTTCGAGGACGACCTCGACCTCGGAGACCGGCAGTCAATCCCGTCACTCGACTTCGAATGGCAGATCGCGAAACGCCATCGCCTGGCCGCCCGCTGGCAGAACCTCAGCCGGGACTCCACCTCCCAGGCCCTGACCGAGATCGAATGGGGGGATGAGACCATTCCCATCGGCGCCGGTCTCAGCCTCAATTTCGAAACCATGCAGCTCTTCGTCGACTACACCTTCTACCCGTGGGTGAAGGAACGCTGGGCATTGGGCTTCGGGCTCGGGCTGCGGTACCTCGATCTGACCTCGAATCTCAGCTGGATCTTCGAGGGCGGCCAGACCATCGAAGGCAGCCAACGAGCGGATGTGGCCGTGCCGCTGCCGTACCTCAACCTCGAGTACCGGCGATTACTGACCGAACACTGGCGGATGATCCTCACCGGCGGCTGGTTGGAGATCACCATCGGCGACAACAGCGGCAGCCAGTGGGTCGGCCGCCTCGGGATCGAGTATCTTCTCGGCAAGCGCTGGTCCGTCGGTGGCTCGTTCAACATCGCCACCATCGATATCGAAGCGGACGACATCGGCGGCGACGACGACATCGGGACGCTCAATCTCTCCGTCGACATGGAAATCTGGGATTTCAGCATTTTCGGCCGGGTGCGGTTCTAGAGCGCACCACGGCTATCGCCATGAGTCAGGTCAGCCGATAGTGAAGGGCCATCAGTACGGGTTGGTCGCGCCCTGAATGGCCTGCGACCAAACCACCAGCGGAGTGAGAATCGCCCAACATAGCGAAAGGGACA
>CAWGLT010000004.1:0-795062 GCA_963823445.1 uncultured Acidobacteriota bacterium | reverse complement strand
TGATGTTCGCCGGTTTGAGATCGCGGTGGACGATGCCGGCCTCGTGCGCCGCTTCGAGCGCCTCGGCGATCTGGAGCGCGATGGGGATGGCCTCGTCGATGGGGATCGGGCCGCGAGAGATTCTCTCGGAGAGGTCCTCGCCTTCAACGAGCTCCATGACGAGGAAGGTGACCGCTGGCGCGGTCAATTCTGAATTTTGAATTTTGAATTTTGAATTGTCGTCGCGCGTCCGAATTCGGTCCCGTTCCCGATCCCGATGCGACGGTCTCGAGCCCGTACAGATGCGCGATATTTGGGTGATTCAGACGACGCCAAGACCTTTGCCTCGCGCTCGAAGCGTCGCCAGCCGTTCCGGATCCTCGCCACATCCGCCGGCAGCACCTTCAGCGCGACCTCGCGACCGAGCTTCTCATCCTCGGCGCGCCAGACTTCGCCCATCCCGCCCGAGCCGAGCTCGCCGGTGATCCGGTAATGCGCGAGGGTGGTGCCGATCACGAGCCACCAACGGCGTCGAGCCAGTTGACCACCACCGAGAGATTCGGGGCGTCCATTTCGGTGATCGTCTCCAAAACGAGCGTGCGTTCGCCGTCGTCGGAAATCGCCCAGAAGTGGTTTCCGAAGGGCTGCACCCCGGTGTTGAACAGCGGCACCGCTTCACCGATCAGGAGGCCGCCGGCCCGCGACTCCATCGCCACGGCGATCAGGGTCCCGTCGGTGGCGTGGTAGAGGATCTCGGAACCGTCGGCCCTCCAGCGCGGAGATTGACCGCCGCTGGTGGAGATCTGCCACTTCCGGCCCCGCTCGGGGAAGGCGGTGACATAGATCTCGGGGCTCCCCGACTCGTCGGACCCGTAGGCGAGCCACCGTCCGTCCGGCGAGATCATGCCGGTGTACTCGACGAAATCCGTCTCGATGAACGGATAGGCCTCGGCTTCTCCTGATAGAGGCAGCACCCAGATGTCGTAGTTGGTGCTTTCGCCGCCGCGGTAGAAGAAGAGGAGTTCGCCATCGGGCGAGACCGAGCTCGGGTACATCTCGGTCGCCGATTCGAAGACGACCTCGCCTTCCCCGGCGCCGCCGATCTCCTTCCTCACGATGGTGTAGGCCCCACCCCTCTCGGAGGAGAAGAACAGCGTCCTGCCGTCCGGGGACGGGGTCAGCCCGTACTCGTATCCCGGATCGAAGGTGAATCTCGAGAAGAGGTCGCGGCGGAGATCCACCACCCAGACATCGCCGGTTCCGGCGCCCGCTTCTTCGAGAGCCACGACCGCGAGCTCGCCGCCGGGGATGAGGTGGACCTCGTCGTAGCTCGCCGGTTCGCCGACCGCCCCGAGCTCGTTGCCCTCGCGATCTCGCCACATGAGTCGGAAGCTCCCGTCGCTGCCGTCACCGGCCTGGAAAGCGAGAACGCCGTTCTGCGACACGGAGAAGATCCCGACGACCGCGCCCGAGGGCAGCAGAGCAACCGTCTCGGCGATGGGGAAGGGGTCGCCGGTGAACTCGAGCTCGTCGGTATCGAACGCGCGCGCCATGAGGGTTTGGTCGCGGACGAAAAGCAGGTGCCCCGACGCGACCTCCACCGCCGTCGGCGCCCGGAAGAGCAGGCGGTCGACCTTTCCGTCGAGCGCGCCGACCATGACCGCGTGCCCTTCGCCCGAGCCCGAGGCCGACCGCGCCATGTAGAGAAAGCGGTTTCCATCCGGCAGGAAACGCGGGTGCCGGTGGGAGTTGTCCTTGCGCTCGGCGTTGAAGACCGTGATGGCGACGGGCTCGCCACCCGCCTCGGCAACCTGGTGCAACGGCGAGTTGTAGCTCGGGGCGAAGACGATCACGCCGTCGCGATTCCACGTTCCACCCTTGCCGTCGGATGCACTGCAAAGGGCGAGGGGCGGTCCGCCGACGGCCTCGATGACGCGGAGCTTGCCGTTGGAGAAGAACCCGATCCGCCGCGAATCCGGCGACCAGAACGGGTACTGCGCGTTCTCGGTCCCCGGCAACACCCTCGCTTCGGCCTCGTCGAGCGCCCGAACCCAGAGCCGGATGATGCCGTCGGCGGTCCGACCGGAGTAGACCATCATGGATCCGTCCGGCGCCACCGCCACCGGGCCCGGGTTGTCGGGCGAGAGGTGGAAACGCCCATCTTCCGGCGGCGGCGTCTCGAAGCGGATGACCTGGGGCTCGGGCTCGTTGCGACCGACCCAGAGCCCACCGAGGGCCAGGGCCGCAACGGTTGCGACGGCTGCGGCCAGCCACGGAAGCCGACTTCGCCAGGGGCTCGACGCGAACGAATCGGGGGACGCATCCGCAGCGGCTGCAGCTTCGTCCGGGTCGGCCAGCGCAATCCGTGCCTCGCCGATGTCGCGGAGCCGGGTCTTGGAGTCCTTGTCGAGACAGCGCCCGACGAGCTTCTTCAGAAACGACGGGGTCTCGGGCGGCAGCGCATCGAGGGAGGGCGCCTCCTTGAGCACCGACGCCAGGACATCGGAGACCGTGTCGCCCTCGAAGAGCTTGCGACCGGTCAGCATCTCCCACACGACGACTCCAAATGCCCAGATATCGGAACGGCGATCGACCGACTGACCGCGGGCCTGCTCGGGCGACATATATGCGGCGGTACCGAGGATCAACCCGGCGGCCGTGTTGTGCTGAGTCATGGTCGGCGACAGCGACAGGTTCGCGTCGGTCGAATTCGCCTCCCAGGCCTTGGCGAGGCCGAAGTCGAGGACTTTGACCGTCCCGTCAGCCCTGAGCTTGATGTTCGCCGGTTTGAGATCGCGGTGGACGATGCCCTGCTCGTGCGCCGCCTCGAGGGCCTGAGCGATCTGGAGCGCGATGGGGACGGCCTCGGCCGAAGGAACCGGTCCGCGCGAGATCCTCTCGGAGAGATCCTCACCCTCGACGAGCTCCATGACCAGGAACGTCACAGGTCCTGAGGTCTTGAGGTCTTGAGGTCTTGAGGTTTCGGATTCATCAGGCCTCGTGGTCGATACCGATTCCGACGCGGCGGTCTCCAGCCCATACAGATGCGCGATGTTCTGGTGATTCAGACTCGCCAGCACCCTCGCCTCACGTTGGAATCGCTCGAACCGCTGTTCGTCCTCCGCGAACTCGGCGGGGAGGATCTTGAGCGCGACCTCGCGCGCCGAGCTTCTCGTCCTCGGCGCGCCAGACCTCACCCATGCCTCCAGCCCCGAGGCCGCCGTGATCTTGTAGTGGGCCAGGGTGGTTCCGATCATCGCCGTGCCTCCATCGCGGTCGGCCAGTTGACCAGGAGGTGGAGCAGCGAGTCGGCGCGCTGGGTCGACGACGGGACGACGAGGAGCCGTTTGGCATCGCTCGAGATCGAGAAATAGGCGCCACCCGAATCGACGGATTGAATCATGAACAACACTTCCTCGCCTTCGACCTGAAAAGTCTCGCCCTCCACTCGAACTCCGGCCGCGGTCAGCTCGCCGTTCATCCTCGAATAGATGATTTCGCGGCCGTCCGCGCGCCACACCGGATAGGTGCCGCTTTCCGAGGAGATCTGCCACCGTCTGCCGGGCCCCGGGAAAGGCGTGACATAAACCTCGAACTCACCCGATTCATTGCTGTGATAGGCCACCCACCGGCCGTCGGGTGAGAAGACCGCGGCCGCCTCCTGGAACTCGGTGTGGCGAAAAGGCCGCGACTGGGCCGGTTGATCGAGATCGATCACCGAAATGTCGTGCCCGGTGCCGGAACCCGGGAAAGAGAAAAGGAGTGTGCGACCGTCGGGGGAGATGCTCGACGGCCACATGTTCTGCTCGCCGCTGTAGACCAGCTCGACGTTGCCGGCCCCGCCCAGGTCTTTGCGATAGATGCCGCTGGCGCCTCCCCGGTCGGAGAAGAAAAACAAACTGCGGCTGTCCGGGGACCAGACCGGCCAGATGTCCATGCCGGGGTCGAAGGTGAAACGGCTTCGCAGACCGCGATCGAGATCGAAGATCCACAGATCTTCGGTACCGAGGGCCATGTCGACGATTCGAGAGACAGCCAGGCGATCGTCGGGCGAAATCGAGGCCGTCCGATACGAGGAGGGATCCCCGAGCCCCCCCTCGACCTTTCCGGATCGGTCGCGCCACTCGAGCTCGATCTCGAGCTCGGCCCTGCCGCTGGAATAGCTGAGCACCCCCGTTCCCGAAACCGAGAATGCGGCCAGCGACGCACCCGGAATGAGGAGCACGCCCTCGGCCACCGGCACCGCGTCACCGGTGAACTCGAGCTTGTCCGGATCGAACGGCCGAGCCATCAACGCCTGCTCGCGGACAAAAAGGAGACTGGTCGGTACTGAACTCGGCCTGGGTGCCCGACGCCATGATCTCGGTTTGGGTCCCGTCACCGATGTCGACGACCCTGATCGCGCCGTCCGCTGGAGTGACACCACGGGCGAGGTACATGACGTGGCGTCCGCCCGGCAGGAACCGGGGGTGCCGGTGCGAATTGTGGCGATCGACATCGAGCTCGGTGAGTTTCGTCGGCTCGCCGCCGGCGGACGAAACGGTCTGAAGCGAGCTGCCGGCTTCCGGAGCAAAGACGATCACTCCATCTTCATTCCAGGTTCCACCCTTTCCGTTGGGCGCGGAACACAGGGTGATCGGAGGCCCGCCTCGGGAGTCGACCTTCTTGAGAGTCCCGTCGGCTCGATTGAAGTAGCCGATCCAACGCGAATCGGGAGACCAGAATGGGTAGGCTGCGTTCTTCGTGTCCGAAAGTGCCTGCACCTGCGGGGCTTCGAGGCGGCGGAGGTAGAGCAGGACGTCGCCATCGTCATCGCGCGCCGAATAGGCGATGGTTCGGCCGTCCGGCGACACCGCCGCCGGCCCCGGGCTCGACGGGTCGAGAAAGAAGTCAGTCTCGGGAGGAGGCGCGATCGTGGCGGCGATCACCTGCGGCTTCTGCCCCAGCACCCACCACGCTCCCATCGCGAGCGCCATCGCGAGGACGGCGGCAACCGCCCACGGCACCAGTCTGCGCCAGCGAGGCAGGGGCGGAGCAACCACAACGCCTTCTGCACCAGCGGTCGACGACGGTTCGCGGATCCTCGAATGGGTCTTCGAGCACGATGCGGGCGTCGCCGATGGCCTGGAGGCGCTGCCGCGGCTTGCGCTGCAGACAGCGGGAAACGAGTTCACGCAGTTTCAGTGGGGTGTTGTCCGGGAGCTCGTCGAGCTCGACCTCGTCCTTGAGCACCGACGCCAACACATGGGAGACAGTTTCGCCCTCGAAGAGCTTGTGGCCGGTGAGCATCTCCCAGAGCACGACTCCGAAGGCCCAGATGTCGGCGCGTCGGTCCGCCTGGGTCCCGGCCGCCTGCTCGGGCGACATGTAGGCCGCCGTCCCGAGGATGAGCCCGGCCGCGGTGGCGTGCTGGGTCATGGTCGGCGAGAGCGAGAGGCTCGAGTCCGCGGCCTGGGTCTCCCACGCCTTGGCGAGCCCGAAATCGAGCACCTTGACCGTTCCATCAGATCTCAGCTTGATGTTGGCCGGCTTGAGATCGCGGTGGACGATGCCCTGCTCATGCGCCGCCTCGAGCGCCTCGGCAATCTGCCGCGCGATGGAGACGGCCTCGTCGATGGCAATCGGACCGCGAGAGATCCGCTCGGAGAGATCCTCGCCGGCCACGAGCTCCATTACCAGAAATGTGACCTCTTCCCGAGAAATCGAGTTTCGCGGGTCTTCGAGACCCGCGAAACTCGATTTCTCGGGAGTTGCGGACTCAAGACCAAACAGCGTGGCAATATTCTGGTGATTCAGACTCGCCAGCACCTTGGCCTCACGTTCGAAGCGCGCCATCCGCTCGGCGTCCCCGGCGAACTCGCCGGGGAGCATTTTGAGCGCGACCTCGCGGCCGAGCTTCTCGTCCTCGGCGCGCCAGACTTCCCCCATCCCGCCGGCGCCGAGCTCACCGGTGATCGTGTAGTGCGCGAGCTTCGTCCCGATCATCTGTCGCCTCCCTCGAGCTCCGCATCCCAGCTGAGCACTACCTTCAGCGGCTCACGCTTCTGGGTCGTCAACCCTCGAATCACAAGCAGCTCCTCGGCGTTCGGACCCACGTCGAACGGCCGACGAAAGGTCGTCGCAAGATGCCACGAGTGCAGCCCGCGCACCCGACCCACGTCAAAGGTCTCGCCGGCGCCGGTGACCTCGGCGACAGAGAGCTCGCCGGCGACCGAAGCGAAGAAGAGCTCGCGCCCGTCCCGACTCCATCGCGGGAAGGTCCCACCGTTCGACGAGACCTGCCACCGCCGCGCCGGTTCCGGAAAGGTCGTGACGTAGACCTCGTCATTCCCGGATTCGTCGGAGGTGAAGGCCATCCATCGGCCGTCGGGCGACACCGTTCCAAATCCTGCGTCGTACCTCGACACGACGAGCTCGATCGTCTGCCCGTCCGCGGGACGAACGGCGCAAAGATCTCTGTTGTTGTCGGCCCCGGTTCGTTCGTAGACCAGCCACTCGCCGTCCGGCGACCAGGCCTGCGGATAGAGTTGCTTGCCGGCGATCTCGAGCAGCAGCTCGGCATCCTCCGACCCGCCGACCTCCTTGATCCAGATCCCGTCGGACCCGTTTCGGGCCGAGGCGAAGGCGATCCTGCGGCCGTCGGGCGACCAGGCCGGATACCAGTCGTTGGTGGGTTCGAAGGTGAACCGGGTCCTCAGCTTCCGCTCGAGATCGCAGACAAAGATGTCCGCGGTCCCGACGGCTGATTCGAGCTCGGTGACGGCCGCGAACCGGCCATCCGGCGAGACCACGATGTCAAAGAGCAGATCGCCCTCTCCGAACTTCGAAAGCACCTCTCCCGCCTGGTCCACCCAGACGATTTCGCTCCGGGTCTCCGACTGGCCCGTGTTGTAGATCAGCAGCCCGGTGTCGGAGACCGAGAACGCGCCGAGCCGGGCGCCACCGATGTACAGCACGTCTTCGGCCACCGGGGCGGCATCTCCGACGAGCTGCGGTGTCTCCTGATCGAACGGCTGCGCCATGAGAGTGCCTTCCCGCATGAAGAGGAGATGACCACCCGCGATCGCCGTGTTCGACGCCGCGGCAATGAGCTCCCGGTCCGGGCCCCGACCTTCGATCGACCCCACCATGACCCGGTCTCCTTCGGGGCCGCCCGCGGAACGCGCGAGATAGAGAAACCGCCCGTCCGGAAGCCACGTCGGAAGCCTGTGGCTCGTGACTCCCGGGAGTATTTCGGTCACCGGCACCGACTCGCCGCCCCCCGCCGAAACGAGGTGGATCGGAGAGTCGTGCGTCGGGGCGAAGAGGATCTCGTCGCTGTCGTTCCACGCGCCTCCCTTGCCGTTGCCGGCAGTGGAGATCGTGACCGGCGGTCCGCCCGATGTATCGATCTTCCGCAACTTTCCGTCGAACGAGAAGAAGCCGATCCGCCGGCTGTCCGGCGCCCAGAACGGGTAGGCAGCGCCATCGGTCCCCGTCAGCGGGCGGGCGGCGGAGTCCTGGATCCGGCGAATCCACAGCAGGCGTTTTCCCGCCGCATCGACGGCTGCGAACACGATCTTGGAACCGTCCGGCGAGATCTGCGCCGCACCGGGCGCGATGGCCTGAAGCCAGAACATCGTGCCCTCGGGCGGCGAAATCTCCGCCCGAAGCACGATGCGCTCGTCGGCCGACGGTCGCACGGCGAACCAGGCGCTCGGGACAAACAGTACGGTGGCGATCGTGGCAATCACCCACGGAACAAGGCTCCTCGTGCCGGAGACTCCGGCGCCCTCACCGGCGTCCGTGACGCGTGAAGGCATGGACGCTTCCGGGTCGCGCTCGTACTCTTCGAGCACGATGCGGGCGTCCCCGATGGCCTGCAACCGTTGTCTCGGCTTGCGCTCGAGGCATCTTCGGATGAGCTCGCGCACTCTTGCAGGGGTCGATTCGGGGAGCTCGTCGAGCCCGACCTCGTCCTTGAGCACCGACGCCAACACATGGGAGACGGTCTCGCCCTCGAAGAGCTTGTGCCCGGTCAACATCTCCCACAGGACGACTCCGAAGGCCCAGATGTCGGCGCGTCGGTCCGCCTGGGTCCCGGCCGCCTGTTCGGGCGACATGTAGGCCGCCGTCCCGAGGATGAGCCCGGCCGCGGTGGCGTGCTGGGTCATGGTCGGCGAGAGCGAGAGGCTCGAGTCCGCGGCCTGGGTCTCCCACGCCTTGGCGAGCCCGAAATCGAGCACCTTGACCGTTCCATCAGATCTCAGCTTGATGTTGGCCGGCTTGAGATCGCGGTGGACGATGCCCTGCTCATGCGCCGCCTCGAGCGCCTCGGCGATCTGCCGCGCGATGGAGACGGCCTCGTCGATGGGGATCGGACCGCGAGAGATCCGCTCGGAGAGATCCTCGCCGGCCACGAGCTCCATTACCAGAAATGTGACCTCTTCCCGAGAAATCGAGTTTCGCGGGTCTTCAAGACCCGCGAAACTCGATTTCTCGGGAGTTGCGGACTCAAGACCAAACAGCGTGGCAATATTCTGGTGATTCAGGCTGGCCAGCACCTTGGCCTCGCGTTCGAAGCGCGCCATCCGCTCGGCGTCCCCGGCGAACTCGCCGGGGAGCATCTTGAGCGCGACCTCGCGGCCGAGCTTTTCGTCCTCGGCACGCCATACCTCGCCCATGCCGCCGGCGCCGAGCGGCGACAGAATCCGATATCCGCCGATTTTCTGTTCAGGTCTCACTTTCGGGATGCTCCCCTGTTTCCGAGATTGTATCTCGGTCCCAGTTGCAACACAAACGAATGCAATCACATTCTCGCCATGGATTCAGGTTTTCTCGAAAAGCCGATCTCAGGGATTGATCAAACTCTGCGCACCATGACGACGGTTCGATCATCGACATAGGGAACACCCTGAACAAAGGCGTCCTGATCGGCGCTGACGGTGGCCGCGAGATCGTCGAGAGATTCACTCCGGTGCCGCGCACAAAGCTCGGCGAGCCGTTCCTCGCCGTACTCCTCCTCGGCGGGGTTCTCGGCCTCGGTGAGGCCGTCGGTGTAGAGCACCACCGTATCGCCCGTTTCGAGAGTGACATCGCCGGCCCCGTAGACGCCGGTGGGGAGCATCCCCAGCGGCATCGCAGTCGATTTCAGCAGTTCCACATCGCCGCTCGCCCTGAGCACGATCCCGGGGTTGTGCCCTGCGTTGCAGTACCGAAACAGACCGGACACCGGGTCAAAGGACGCGAGAAACGCCGTGGCGTACTTCTCCGGCGGCGTCCGCTCGAAGAGCAGATGGGACACGCGTTCACAGACCTCCGCCGGCGCCACGCCGTCGTGGATCGGGCCGGCCGCGAGCGCCTCGAGTGACGCCGTCAGCAGCGACGCCGCGATTCCCTTACCCGACACGTCAGCGACCATGATGGCGCAACTGCCGTCATCGACCAGCTCGAGCTTGTAGAAATCGCCCGATACACCCCGGGAGGGGATGTTGTGGGCGTAGAGCTGCCATCCTTCGATCTCGGGCAGCGCTTTGGGCAAGAGGCCGACCTGGATCTGCCTGGCGAGAGCGACATCGCGTTCGAGACGCTCTCGCTCGATCGCCTGTTCCGCCAACCGCGTGTTTCGGATCCGCATTGCGGCGACCGAGGCCAGCGACGTCAAGAGCTCCATGTCCTCTTCGTTGAACTGGCGAATCCCGAGGGTCGATCCGAGCACGATGAGGCCCAGTGCGCCGGTCGGATCGAGCAGAGGCGCCGCCACCAGCGACCGAACGCCGGCATCGAGGAGACTCATGGCCTGGTTGAACCGCTCATCGGCGGTGGTGTCGAGGACCAGCGCGGCCTGACCCTTCTCGACGACCTGCATGACCAGGTTTCGCGAGTACAGGGTCTTCGAGTTCTCACCCTTGATGGAACGGCTGGCGGCCCGGTAGTACTCGCCGTCGACGCCTTTGAGGAAGATGGTCCCCTCCTCGGGGCGGAGGTTGTCGAAGGCCCGGTCGAGAATGAGTTCGAGAAGGCTCTCAAGCGGGAGCGCACGGTCGAGCGACTGGTGCACCTCGTTGAGCATTCTGAGTCGGGCGGTGTAGCGTCTGAGAACATCGTCCTCGACCTTCATCGTCCCGCTCGAGATCGCCTGAGGTTCTTTGAGCAACTCGGCGGCCGAACGGAAAACGGTGTGACCGCTGAACTCGATCGCCGCCGAGGTCAGCGGCGGCGCCCCCGACGCCTCGGTGACGTTGATGGTGGTGCTGCCGATTCTCAGCGCGGTGCCGATCCCTACCGGGGTCGGTTCGGTGATCCGCCGGCCGTTGAGGAGGGTTCCATTCCGCGAACCGAGGTCTTCGACCAGCCACTCGCCACCGTCGCGGAAGAGGCGGGCGTGCCGACGCGACATCGAACGATCGGGGACCGCGATTTCGGCGTCCGAAGAACGACCCACAACCGCGACATCGCCCTCGGGGTCATAGTCGAACGGCGCACCCGTTGCGGGAACAACATGAAACAAGATCGTCACGATTTCATCACTCCATCGTCAATTCAGGCCATCATCATACCTCGCGCCGTCCACAAGGCCCTTGACTGTCCCGATGATCGACGACTCAAGGTGCCGACCTTGAACCCCAACGCCGTGATGGAGGCTGGAAGAACCTAGTGGATTCTCGTGTTTCTATGCTCAGCAGCGACTTGACAAGGCGTGACTCAAGGTGGAGAATCGCCGACTGGCGCCCCTCCGAGGGACGCGCGGAGGATTGTGATGCCCCTGTACGAATACCAATGCCAAAGCTGTGACACCCATTTCGAACGAATCGAGAGAGTCTCGTCGCCGACCGACGGCGTCTGCCCGTCCTGCGGCGGCGCAGCGCGTCGGCTGCTCGGCGCGCCGGCGCTCCAGTTCAAGGGGTCCGGGTGGTATGTGACCGACTACGGCAAGGGCAACGGCGGCACCGCGGCCAACCAGGCCGAGTCCAAGAACGAAACAAAGAGCGAGTCCACGACCGAGACGTCGAGTAAGACCGAGTCCTCGACGAAGAGCGAGTCCTCGACGAAGAGCGAGTCCTCGACCAAGAGCGAGTCCTCGACCAAGAGCGAGTCCTCGACAAAGAGCGACTCCAAAGTCGCCTAGGAGCCCGGCGTCTTCAGCTACGTCGCCAGCACACGATCAACGGCGTTCCAGCTCCCCGGGGATTGCGACGCGGAGTCCCGGGGGCGACGACGAAATTCCTCCACGTGTTAGGATTGGCGAAATTCTCGAACCCTGATCGTGTTCACTACGCCCGCGGCAATCAACCATGGAGGGAAAATGGCAGAACCCAAACTCACCGAAATCAACGGCATTGGACCCAAGACCGCCCAGGGGCTCGCAACCATGGGGATTGACTCCGTCAAGACCCTTGTCACTGCGCCGGTCGAGCTCATCGCCACCCTTCCCGGTTTCTCGGTCGGTCGCGCCCAGAAGTTGAAGGATGAGGCGATGCAGCACCTGCGGCCGGCCAAAGCCTCGGCCCCCGCCCGGAAGACCACCGCGAAAACGGCTGGTGGCGAAACCGAGGCAACGGCTGCGGCCAAGAAAAAGAAGAAAACAACGAAGAAGAAAGAAAAGAAGGCAGTCGAAAAGAAAAAGAAGACGAAGACAGCCAAGAAACGCGCAGCAAAAGACAAGCCCAAGAAGGCCAAGAAGCAGGAGAAGGGGAAGACCGCAAAAAAGAAGGTCGCAAAAAAGAAAAAGGCCGGCAAGAAAAAGAAATAGCGGCCCTACTCCGGTAGACCATCCACCGCCAGCCGGCGGTTGGCGTACCGGGGATCTTCGGTCAGTTCCCGGCCGAACCACTCCGGCGGGCTGAAGACCGAAGCCTCGGCGACCGACGGGAATTCGACCTCGACCGTCATCAGACCGGCGAGATCACCGGTGTATTGGTCGAGTTCCGCGGTCAACACCCCTACCGGCACCTCGTACCGGGTCTTGTTGATCCGCCGTCGGGCCGTGGCCGGCCACAGAAGCTCGAACTGCTCCGGTTCGAGACTGATTTCAACCTCCGACCGGGCCAATCCGCTTCCCTTCTTGACGGTGAGAAAGCACCTGGCGCCTTTGCGGCGCAGCCGGACCTCGGCGTCATCGCCGATGGCGAGGTAGCCTTGACTGATCTCGATTCCTCTGCCGAGCGCAAAATCGACCGGCATCTCTTCGACGAGAAATTTTCGCTCGACCTCGAGAGTGACATCCTCGCGATCCAATTGGAACCTCCGTCGCGGTTGATTCTCGCATGGTATCGTGGCCCCGAAGCACTCTGTGAAGACCCCATGAGCCGCTATCACCTGCCCCCCGACTTCGACGAGACCAGCCTTTCGGCGGGTCTCGGGCGGGGTCATGCGGTGGTGGTTGCACCCGAAACGACCCTGACCGCGACCCCCCTCGACACTTTTGACTGGCGTCTCTACCGCGCCGGTCTCGTCCTGGTCGAGGAGCTCGCTGCCGGCCGGCGACTGGTCCTGCTCGAGCGCGACCGCGAACCGTATTGCATCGCGACCCGGACGACGCCGAGAGTGGCGGCGGATCTCCCCGCCGGCCACCTCGCGGACAGCATCGGTCCACTCATGGGGATCCGGTCGCTCATCGCCCTGGGCGCCGCCCGGATCGACCGCCGCGAGGGCCGGATCGACAACGCGGATGGCGAGATGCTGGCGCGGCTTCGTTTCGAGACGGTGCAACCCCTCGACGAAAACGGAAAACCGCTCCCGGCATTCAGAACGCTCGAGATCCGCGGTGGGGCGGCTGCCGCCAAGCTCGGTTGCACCAACGGTCTCACCGCGGCCGCCTGGCACGATCTCGATGCTCTCGCCGCCGCCAGGGGCCGCGCCCCCGGCGACTACAGCTCCAAGTTCCGGGTGGATCTCGATCCCCACCAACCCGCAGAGGAAGCCGTGCGCGCGATCCTCCTCGTGCTCCTGACCACCCTCGAAGCCAACGTCGACGGGACCGTCAAGGACATCGACCCCGAGTTCCTGCACGATCTTCGGGTCGCCTGCCGCCGGACCCGATCGGCCCTGACCCAGCTCAAGCGAGCACTCGACAGTGAAGTCACCGCGTCCTTCAATTCCGAGTTCAAGCGGCTCGGAGGCCTGACCGGGCCGCTTCGAGACCTCGATGTCTTTCTCCTCGAAATGCCCGCCTACCGCGCCAACCTGCCGTCGCATGCGAGCGCCGATCTGGAACCTCTCGAGGCGCTCATCAGGACGGCGCGGACGCGCGCCCTGGCCTCCGTGTCGAGCGCCCTTCGCGCACCGAGGTTCAAACGACTCGTGGCGAGTTGGCGCGAGACCCTCGAGGATGCCCTCCCATCCTCCGGTCCGCAGGCATCCCGATCGGCCCTCGACTTCGCCAACAAACGCATCACAAGGGCCCATCGCAGAATCCTCGAGCACGGCAGAGGCCTCGATGACGACCCTCCGGCCGAGGCCCTCCACCGCTTGCGGATCGATGCAAAGAAGCTTCGCTATCTGCTCGAGTTTTTTCACAGCCTCTATCCTGCGACCGAGATCGATACGCGGATCAAGGAGCTCAAGGGGATCCAGGACATCCTCGGCGGTTTCAATGATATGGAGGTGCAACGCGATCGGCTCTCGGCATTCGCTCGCGAGCTGCGCGCCGACCCGGGTGTTTCGACATCGTGCATTCTGACTCTGGGTCGCCTGGCGGGCACCCTCGAAGAACGCCAGGAGGAGTTTCGGTCGGCGTTGCACGACGCGTTCACGCGATTCGAGAGCGCCCCGGTGAAGGCAGCCTTCAGACACCTCTTCGGAAGGAAGGAGTCCAAGTGAAGAGTCTCGCGGTCTGGACCGTCAAGGGCGGAGTCGGAAAGACCTCGGCCGCCGTCAACCTCGCTCACGCCGCCGCGGCCGACGGCTTCCGCACGCTCATCTGGGATCTCGATCCCCAGGGTGCGGCGAGCTTCTACCTTCGAATCCCGACCGAGACGGATCGCGCCGTCGAGGCCATCACCGACCGTTCGGTCGACCCGGCGCAGCTCGTTCAACCCACCGAGTTCGACAACCTCTCCATGCTGCCCGCCGACTTCTCCTTCCGCCATCTCGATCTCGCCCTCGGCGCGAGCAAGAAACCCAGGAAGCGTTTTGCCGCCAAGCTCGCCGGGCTTGCCGACTCGCACGACCTCGTCATCCTCGATTGTCCGCCCTCGATCTCGCTCGTCTCGGAGACCGTTGTCAAGACGGTGGACGCCGTCCTCGTCCCGGTCATCCCCTCAACCCTGTCCCTGCGCACCCTTCATCAGGTCCGCGCCTTTGTCGCCGATCACGGTCGCGGCGCCGAGGTTCTGCCGTTCCTCTCCATGGTTGACGGCCGCAAGCGGATGCACACCGAGCTCAGTCTCGCGTGTCTCGCCGATCCCGCCTTTCTCACCACCGCCATTCCCACGGCCTCGGTGGTCGAGAAGATGGGGATGACCCGGGCGCCGGTTGCCGCAACGCTGCCGTCGCAGCCCGCGGCCCGCGCCTTCGCCGCCCTGTGGCGGGAAATCCGGGTGCGATTGGAGACCTGATCGCCCTCCGGTCCACTGGTCAAGGGGTGTCGGCCGGCTGCCGACTCATGCGCCCAACAACCAATCCATGGGCTGAAACACCACCCTGTGCTCTCAAACGCCAAGAACCACCGATCCGGCGATTGGGCACTCTCAGCCCCACTCCGTCACCCTGAGCGGCGCCAACGTACCGGCTCGGAGGCTGCGCCGCACAGAGGTCAGGATCGCTGATTCGCGGGGCCATCGGGTACGGACAGGGGATCGGGAGAGGGAGAGGGCGGAGGTACACTGACCCGGCACGAAAATCGGAGGATCCATGAGCCACGAGCCGACCGGCGCCATCGAGGGACTTCCCGACAACGCCCGCCGCCCGCTGCAACCGGGCGAGGTCTACATCCCCATCGTCCCCGACGAAGCCGGGGTCCACGAGGTCACCGCCCGAGCGGTTACCCTCGGGCTGCTGTTTTGCGCGGTCTTCTCCATGGCCGCAGCCTATCTTGCGCTCAAGGTCGGCCAGGGCATCGAAGCGGCCATCCCCATCGCCATCCTCGCGATCGGGCTCTCGCCGCTGTTCACCCGCAAGTCGACCATCCTCGAAAACGTCATCATCCAATCCATCGGCGCCAACTCATCGCACGTGGTTTCAGGAGCGGTCTTCACGATCCCGGCCCTCTACATGCTCGCTGCCGAGGCGGGCTCGGGTGTTGCCCAGCCGACGGTGGTTCAGGTCATGACCGTCTCATTCCTCGGGGGTTGCCTCGGCATCCTCTTCCTGATCCCGCTGCGCTATCACTTCATGGTCGAGATGCACGGTGAGTTTCCGTGGCCCGAGGGCACCGCCACCACCGAAATCCTGCTCACCGGCGAACGGGTCGGCGGCCAGGCCAAGATCCTCGCCATGGCGGCGGGGCTCGGCGCGCTCTACGACGGACTGGTGACCTCCTTCCACCTCATGGCGGAGCAACTCACCTTCCGCGCGGTGGGTCTCAGCGATGTCCTGGCGCGCAACTTCATGACCCTGAGGGTCCTCAACAACGCGGCCATCGTCGGGATCGGCTATATCGTCGGGATCCGCTATGCGGCCATCATCTGTTCGGGTTCGTTTCTGTCGTACTTCGTCCTCGTCCCACTCGTTCACGCCATCGGCGTCCACGTTCCCAGCGTGCTTCCCCCCGGCTCGATCCCGATCTCCGAAATGGGCATCGACGAGGTCTTCAAGAACTACGTCCGGATCATCGGGGTCGGCGGCATCGCCGGCGCCGGGATCCTCGGCATCCTCTCTTCGCTGCCGTCCATGATCAGATCCATCGGCGCCAACATCGTCGGCATGAGCCACCAGGACGAACGCGCCGTCACCGAGGTGCCTCGCATCGACCGGTCGCTGTCCGGCACTTTCACCGTCGTCGGGATGGTGATCTTCGCCCTCGCCGCCTTCCTCTTCTTCTCCTACGGCATCGGCATCGGCGGTTCCGCCCTCGCCGCTGCGGTCTGCACCGGCCTGGTCATGCTCATCGCCTTCCTCTTCGCCCCCGTCGCTGCCCGCGCCATCGCCATCGTCGGCACCAACCCGGTGTCCGGGATGACCATGCTCACCCTCATCGTCACCGGATTCGTCCTGCTCAAGCTCGGGCTCTCAGGGGGCAACGGCATGTTCGTCACCATGATGGTCGGCGGCGTCGTCTGCACCGCCCTCGCGGCATCGGGAGCGCTGGCGTCGGATCTCAAGGTCGGCCACTGGATCGGCGCCACTCCGGCGAAGCAGCTCGGCCTCAAGTTTGTCGGCACCCTCGTGGCGGCGGTCTTCTGCGGTTTCATGATGTGGGTCATGGCCCAGGCCGACCCCGGCCAGGGGTTCGGTACGGCGAGCATCCCCGCGCCCCAGGCCTCGGCCATGAAAGAAATCCTGGTCGGGATCTTCGGCGCCGAGGCCGCCCCCCTCCAGTGGTATCTCTTCGGTCTCGGTGTTCTGCTCTCGCTCATCCTCAGGATGACCGGGGTGCCCCCTCTGGCCTTCGCTCTCGGGATGTACCTCCCCATGGAGCTCAACACCCCGGTTCTGCTCGGCGGCATCCTGTCGTGGATGGTTGCGAAACGACGTCAAGGCGAGGATGACGCCACCGTCAAGGCGAGGACCGACCGTGGGGTCCTCCTCGCGTCCGGGTTGATGGCGGGCGGCGCCATCATCGGCGCGGTGGACGCCATCACCAGCGCCATCATCAAACAGGTCACCGGCTCGACCGAGGCCAAGAGCGCGATTCACGTCCTGTCGGATCACGCCTTCGAAGGCCTCCCGGGAGAGGTCATCGGAACAATCTCCCTCGTCGCGCTCTGCACCTTTGTCGTTTGGTTTTCGCGGAGAGCGAAAGCGAACGCATAGTTTTTAGTTCTCAATTTTTAGTTCTTAATTTCATCGCAGGGCCGTGTGGAGAATCTGCGATGGTGCGACGTTTGATGTGCGATGCAATTCATCATTCATCATTCATCATTCGGCCGCGCGATTTATCGCGCGGCCGTGAGAATCTCGTTGTCAGGATCGACCACGACCTCGATTCCGGCGTCAACTCGGAACTCCGCCCTGCCACCCGGCATGGCGACGAGCCTCCTGCGGTCGCCGATCTCAACCGGCAGCGGCATTTCGAAGGCCGGGTCGTCCCAGGTCAGCTCGATGCGCTCGGCGCCGCCGTCCTGAACCCGGGTCATGCTCCACGACGGCAACTCGGCGGTGAAGAGATAGCGGCGCCAGAACCAGTCAAGCTCGACTCCGCCGACATCCCCCACCAGATCGATGAAATCCTGCGTGGTCGCGAACCGGCAGGCGCCGGGGCGGTCGCCATCGGCGAAACGCCAGAGGACCTCGGTCATGGACTCCTCACCGAGGAGAAACCGCAGCATGTGAAGCACCCACGCGCCCTTGCCGTAGATGTCCGGTGAATAGGCCTCGGCGGCGGTGAGGTCGGGCCCCTTGACCACTGGGCTCCGGTTCGCCATCCGGGCGCGCAGGACCTGCATGTACTCGAGGTAGCTCTCTTCGCCCTTCGTGTCGAGGACATAGAGAGCCTCTGCGTACGAGGCAAACCCCTCGTGGATCCAGAAGTCGCGCCAATCGGGCGCCGTGATCTTGTTGCCCCACCACTCGTGGGCGACCTCGTGCAGGAGCAGCTCGTCGAAACCGAATTCGTTGTCCGAGAATCCGGCGCCGTAGGCAACGATGGTCTGGTGCTCCATCCCGAGATACGGGGCCTGAGCGACCCAGAATTTGTCGGCGAAAAACGGATACTCACCAAACCGTCTGCCGAGAACCGCGAGAACCTCGGGCATCTGCCGCCACAACCGCCCGGCGTCCTCGGCCGATTCGGGGAGGGCCCAGAACACGAGACGCTCATCGAGGCCACCGTCGACCCCGTGGTAGGTGATTTCCACCGGGACATAGGGACCGATGTTGACGGTCACGCAGTAGTTGTTGATGGGGAACCCGACCCGCCAGCGGGACGTGACGGTCCCGTCGCCGTTGACGATCTCCCCCAAGGGTTTTCCGTTGGCGAGACCGACCAGCCCTTCGGGCACCGTCAGTGCGATCGCCATCCCCTCGTCGGGTTCGTCGGAGGGGTGGTCCTTGCACGGCCACCAGTTGTCACCGCCGTCACCCTCACCCGTCACCCCGATCCAGTGCTCACCCGCCGAGGTTTCGGACCATACGAATCCATCGATCCACGGTGGTTTGATCGCCGTCTTGGGCTGCCCGGCATAGCTGATGGTCACCACATGGCGACCACCTGCGCTCCAGGCTCTCACCAGATCGACAAGGATCAACCCGTCATCGTGATCGAATTCAGCCGGAACGCCGTCGATCTCGACCGAACCCACCTCGAGCCGGTCGTCGAGGTGGATTTCGAACTCGTCCACGGCGGCGACGGCCTCCACGGTCACCCGGTTGGTCCCACGGATGCGCTTCTCCTCCGGATCCACAGCGAGATCGAGATCGTAGTGGCGGACATCGTAGGCCGCCATGAGCGGCCGGATCGGACCTCCCGAATCGAGCATCTGGCCTTTGATAAACCAGCCCACGGCGATGAGCACGAGGAACACGATCAGGAGACCCGCCGGAACGCTCAGCAGAACCGCCTTGAGCCAGAAGGGAACCCTCATGAACCGTTTCGAGTTCCACGCCTGAGCGCCAACGCACCGACGGCGCAGATCGCCCCGATGAGAACCAGCAAACCCCAGGTGCTCAGGGTCGGCACCATCGGGAAATAGCCCTCGAGGGCGGTCGCTCGGATCATCATCGCCCGATGTCCGGTGAAGGTGGGATCGCTGTTATCGAGCACGCTCGACCATCCACTCGCCCGATCGTCGGTGTACCAGCCGTCGACGACGGGGGTTTCGTCACTCTTGTCGACACAGACAAAGAAAAAGCCGTCTTCGGACGGATTCCACCGGACCCCGAGATAAAAGGTGTCGGTCGGCGCGTGAAAATCGGCCTCGGACACATCCACCGAGAAGAACCCGCCGTCGGGGAAGGTCGGCACCAGGGTCGCCACGGCTTCCAGCGATGCCTCTGGGTAGTTGGCCGGCCGTCCTCCTCGGTCCCGATAGAGCTCGACTGAGAAGGTCACGCTGTCGTCGGGCCGAGTGCGGGTCCAGCAGACGCAGATCTCCTCCATCTTCCGCGATCTGAATTCTGCAGCCTCGAATTGCTGGACATAGCGTCCGTCCACCACCGATGGAACCCAGCCATAACCCGTCTCGAGGGTGCCGTCGTCCTTGACGACGCCGTCGACACAGTCGTCGCCGCCGAGGACGGCAACGCTGTCGCCGCCGAACGGCGGAGCGAGATTCTGTCCGGCGAACGAATTCGCGGCAATCACGACGAGAAAGAAGGTCGAAACGGCGCGAACAAAGGGTGAGACCATTGGCGGATTCTACAGCGTTGTCAGGAATCTCTGAAGATCGGCTGCCACCGCGGCGGTGTGCATATAGGTGTTTGACGGACACTCGACGGCCCGACCGCGGGGCAGAGCATCGACGATCCGGTGGACATCGTCGCCCGCGTGGAGCGTGTCCGACGCGGCGTAAGCAACCGCCACCGGCACCTCGACGGTCTCCAATCCGGGGAAGAGCGAATAGCCGATCACCGCTCTCGCGGAGAGTTTGAGCCGTTTCGTGTCCGCCGCTCTGAGGGTCCGCCGGTACCGAGCCATCTGGAGCGGATCCTGCTTCGCATCGACCCGAAAGTGCTTCAGATACCAGAGGACCAAAGGCAGCAGCGGGCGATAGAGGGCGGTCGGGAAGAGCACCAGAGCCTTCCCCCAAAGCGGAAACCTGAACTCGGCGTTGGGTCCGATGAGAAACGCGGCCTTCCCCGCCAGCCGCCCATGCTTGAACGCCTCCAGAACGGCGTTCGACCCCATGGAGCTTGCGAAAAACACCCGCCGTTCCGCCTCGATGCCGAGCCGATCGCAGACCGCGATGACATCGTCGCCGAGGACCGGGATGGCAAAATCCGCCGGTCGCAGTTTCGTTCGGCCAAAGACGGCGGAACGCTTCTCGCGGGTTTCCATGTAGTAGACCGGCCGCTCGCGGGCGAGGACCTCGAGCAGGGGTCGCCAACCCTCGATGATGGAGACCCAGCCGGCGACAAAAACCAGGGGCTCCGCGCCCGTGCCGGGCTGCCACTCCTCCACCGTCAGCTGCACGCCGTCGTCGACCTCGATCTGGTGGCGTGCAGACTTCACCCGGGCCGCAATGGGGTTCTCGTTGATCACGGTTTGAAGCCTAGCAAAAAACCGGCCCCAACCGGCATCGGAATCCACCCAAAAAGCCGTGCAATTGTCGCGTCAAGCAAGGTAAAATCCGGGCGTGAGCAAAAAAGTCTCGACCCATCTGCCGATCTTCGACGATCCACCGGCTGACGACACGTCATCGTGCTCGCCGAAGATCTATGTCAGCAACGAGGAAAAGGTGCTCCTCGACAAGATGCGACAGCTCAGAGAACGCGCAACCGAGCTCCGCAGAATGTTGAAGGAGACCGAGTCCGACGACGACCGCAGCCGGCTCGAGAGGAATCTCGCCGAGCTTCGGGCGCAACGGTCCGACCTCGCCATCCGCCGCGAACAGGCCTACAAGCGCAAGATGATCATGCTCGGTCATCTTCCCCCGGATGAAGAGGTGCGGCTGTTCTGAGGTGCGATCGGGGGTGTCGGCGGACGCACCTACCGGTGTCGCCCTCGAGGGTGCCAGCCAGGCGTTCTATCGGCCCTTCGAAATCGCAGCGACCTCCGAGTGTCGGAAGCAGCTCACCAGATGATCGTTCACCATCCCCGTCGCCTGCATGTGGGCGTAGACGATGGTCGGACCGACAAACCCGAACCCCCGCTTCTTGAGGTCTTTTGAGATGGTTTCGGCGAGAGGCGTCTTCGCCGGGAGTTGGGCAAGCGTCGTCCAGGCATTCTGAATCTGGCGGCCGTCGGTGAAGCGCCAGATATAGTCGGAGAAGCTGCCGAACTCCGCCTGCACCGCGAGAAAAGCCCGGGCGTTGGCGATCGAGGCCGCGATCTTGGCGCGGTTGCGGACGATGGCCGGATCGGAGAGGAGCTCGGCTCGCTTGTGATCCCCATAACGCGCGACCACTCGGGGATCGAAGCCGTCATAGAGCCGTCGATAGCCCTCCCGTTTCTTGAGGATCGTCGACCAGCTCAGGCCTGCCTGAGCGCCCTCGAGGATGAGAAACTCGAAGAGTGTGCGGTCATCCCAAACCGGGACGCCCCACTCCATGTCGTGGTAGGCGACATAGAGCTCATCGGTCCCGCACCAGCCGCAACGCTCGACGACGTCCTTCATGCATCCATATCCTGTTCTTCACCCAGGAACCTGAGCTTCACCTTGCGGCCAAAGAGCTTGTGAAACAAGTTGGCCTTCTTCTTGAGCGACCACCCTTCGAGGAGCACCCCGACGGAGCCGTCCAACCACAGGGTGAGCTCGGTGTCGCCGAGCTTGGCGGTGAGATCGGTAACCCGCTGAACGTGTTCACGATCGAGGGCGTCGCCGATCCGCAGCAGCGACGCCAACCGCGCCACCCGGACCCGATCATTTTCATCGAGGGCCATGAACGAAGGGTGGTGGTCGGCCGGGAGGCCCTTCCGGTGGTAGCGAGCGACGTTGGCGACCAATTCCATCTCGTGGTCCGAAAAGTTGGGCAACTCGGTGTTGGAGATGAGGTAGAGCGAGTGCTTGTGGTGGCCCTTGAAACTGACGAACTGTCCGATGTCGTGGAGCATCGCCGCGGCCTGCAGGATTCTCCGGTCGGCGGCGCCGAGACCGTGCAAAGAGCGCAATTGATCGAAGAGCCGAAGGGACAACTTGGTCACCAGCATCGCGTGGTCACAGTCGAAGTGGTACTTCCGCCCCGCGGTGAGCGCGCTCGCGAGGATCTCGCGTTCCTGACGGTCTTCGTGGTCGCGGTGACCGACAAGCTGGTTCACGAGATCGTAGAGGACGCCCTCCTTGATTCCGACGTGCGGCACCAGGATCTCGTCGGCGCCGGCGAGATCGGCAAGCCGCTCGTAGACCATGGCCGCCGGCAGGATGACATCTGCACGATCCTCCCGCAGGCCGAGCTGATCCACCCGTTCCCGGAACGACAACCGGGCGAGCTGTTCGATGATGGCCCGCAAGGTTGCCACCGGCAGATGACTGACGCTCATCTCGTCCGGGAACCCGCCGAGCTTGGCCAGGGTCTCGATGTTGCCGCCGGTGGCGACATACCCGGCGAGCTGGCCTCCCGTGGCGACGTCCGGCACCTTGAGCACCGAAATGTACTCGCCGAGGAGGCGACGGAAGCGACCGGGATCGGAACCGGCCCCGGTCAGCTCCTCGAGGAGCCGCACCGAACCCATGGTGTGCGACTCGGACCAGTAGGTGCCGTTCTGATCCACCAACGAGACCTCGACGCTGCCGCCCCCGAGATCGACCAGCAACCACATCCTGTTGCCGAGCGGAATGCGGCGGACCACCGCGAGATGAACGAGCCGCGCCTCCTCCGAACCACCGATGGCCTCGAGACGGAGACCGGTCTCATCGAGGATCCGGGCGATGAACTCGTCCCTGTTTGAACTCTCGCGGACGGCACTGGTCGCCACGGCCCGGTAGTGCTCGATGCCGAATGCGTCCATCTTGCTGCGAAACCCCGCCAACGCCGCGACGGCGCCATCCATGGCACCGGCGTCGAGGCGGCCCGAGAGATAGACCCCGTGCCCGAGCCGAACCGGCGCACGTTCGCTGTCGAGAGTCGCGTGCTCGCTTTCGCTGCTGAATTCGGCAGCGAGGAAACGAATGGCGTTGGAACCCATGTCAACGCAGGCCACCCGGACCGGAAACTCGATATCGAGCCCGATGGGTGTGGTGCGAGGCGGGTCGTCAGAGGGCATCGGTGTCCGGCATCCGGGGCCGATTTTGACACATCCCGGGTGGCAGAGACGGCAACAGCTGCAATCAACATCGATCTGTTCCCGCCGGCGGTCAACCTGATTTCACGCGGGCTCGGTGCCTGGCACTGCTCCCATCGCATTCCTTGAGGCGCGGACCAATCCGTGCCCAAACGGCGTTGGTGCGATCACAGCAGCGCCTTGAGCAACGCCGGGGTGACGTGCCACTGGAGCTCGGCGCTGTTCGGACCGAGCCGAACCCAGCTCGACCCGACGACGGCAACGCAGGCGACAGCGGCCGTCGGCATGGCGACAAGGCCGCCCCCGGTGAGCACCGAAACCAGATCGGACCACGTGGGCTCGTGGCCGGTGACGAGAATTCGTTCGGCCGAATTCCCCGCCGCCAGGACCGCTTCAACCACATCGGCCCAACCGCCGCCATAAAACGACGGCACGATCTCCATGGGTGCGGCCCACTTTCCCGCCTTGTCGGCGAGCTCGGCGGTGGTTCTGGCGCGCACGGCCGGCGAGCTCAAGATGAGATCGGGCGCAGCGCCGACCCTGGCGAGAAACCTGCCCATCTGTTTGGCGGCCTTGACTCCGCGAGGCGCCAGGGGTCGTTCGCGATCACTGGCCAAACCGACACCCCAGTCGGACTTGGCGTGGCGCATGATCAGAAGTTCGGGCACGGATCCGTCCTTTCGGTCTCAGGCCACGACGTCGTCGAGCACACCCTGCTGCACGACCCGCCCGTCGTCGAGTCGGAGCGCAGTCAGGCGGCCGCCATAGACGCAACCGGAATCGAGGCAGATCACCCCGCGAGTGCGGTACATGCCGAGCATGGCCCAGTGTCCGAAAATGACGTCATAGCCCTGGCGAAGCACGGCCGAAGAAGCGAACCACGGCCGACAGCCAACGGGCGCCAGCCCCGGAGGGCCGGTGTAGTCGAGGAGGGCCCGCCCGTCCCGACCGACCACCCGGATCCGGGTCATGGTCACCGCCGCCGCAGCCAGCTGATCTTCGCGCGGCAGATCGACGTGCCAGGGGTTGTTCCGATTGACGTGGATCGCGGCCAGGAGGGAATGGGACTCGTCTTTCCTGCAATCCATCCGGATGGCATCGACATACCCGTGCGCCAACTCGATGTTCCACTCGGGGGCGAGCCCGGCGTGGACGAGAACGAACCGCCCGAACTGGTGCATCAACGGCCGCTCCCGCAACCAGTCGAGAAGATCCTCACAGTCGGGTGCGGCGAGCACGCTGTCGAGGGTATCGGACTTCTTGGCCGGCGCGACACCGCACGCCCGGGCGAGAAGATGGAGATCGTGGTTGCCGAGCACCGCCGTCACATGGTCATCGTGGTCGACCGCCCAACGGAGCACCTCGAGCGAGGACGGGCCTCGATTGACGAGATCGCCCACCAGCCAGAGCTCGTCCCTCGCGGCGTTCCACTCGATCTTCTCCAGCAGCCGCTGCAGGGTCAGCCAACAGCCGTGGATGTCCCCGATTGCCCAGGTCGCCATCTTCCCCGTGCCCGTTTCCGTGCCCGTGCCCCGTTCCCGACGGAACGGCCCGGCCACCCGACGTGAACCCCATTATCCACGAAATCGTCGTTCATCATTCATCATTCATCATTCATAATTCTCCGACGGAGGTCCGAATGCCCTCACCCTTTCGATACTCAGAACTCGCGAGCAGGATGCAGCCCTCGCCGATTCGCGAACTCTTCCAGGTGATCCGGCAACCGGGGATGATCTCGTTCGCGGGCGGTCTACCCGACCCCTCGGCCTTCCCCGTCGAGCCCTTTGCCGGCTGCGCCGATGTTCTCTCGCGCGACGGCCGCGAGGTTCTGCAGTACGGCGCGTCGGAGGGATACCCGCCGCTGCGCGAAGTGCTCCTCGGGATGATGGCCGATCGTCTCGGTTTCGAGGTCAGGCCCGAGGAGCTCCTCATCACCTCCGGCTCGCAACAAGGAGCCAACCTCCTCGCGCGGGTCCTCCTGGATCCCGGCGACGTGGTCATCGTCGAGGCCCCGACCTACCCGGGCACGATCCACTCGCTGCGCAACGCCGGGGCGCGCTTCGCCACGATCCCCTGCGACGCCGACGGGATGCAGGTGGAGCTGCTGCCCGAGATCGTCAGACGATCCGAGGCCGAGACCGGCCGCCGGCCCAAGCTCATCTACACGGTGCCCGACTTCTCCAACCCGTCGGGCGCCTGCATGAGTCTCGAGCGACGCCGCCGGCTCGTCGCCCTCGCCTCCGAGCTTTCGATCCCGGTCTTCGAGGACGACCCCTACGGCAAGCTCCGTTACTCAGGCGAGGCCCTGCCGAATCTCAAACGCATCGCCGGCGAGGATCCCCACGTGATCTACGCCTCGTCTTTCTCCAAGGTCCTCGCGCCGGGGGTGCGCGTCGCCTGGTGCATCGCCGCGCCCGAATTGACCAGGGCGATGGTGCTCATGCGGCAGGGCGAAGACCTCTGCACCTCCACCGTTGCCCAGGCGCTGGTCGCCGAGTACTGCCGGCGCGGCCACCTCGAAAGCCACATGGGCCGCATCCTCGAGGTCTACTCGACAAAGTGCCGCGCCATGCAGGCCGCTCTCGAACGCCACCTCCCCCGGAGTGCGGCAAGCTGGACGGAACCCGAAGGGGGATTCTTCTTCTGGCTCGAGTTCGCCCGGGGTTCCAGCCGGGAACTCTTCGACCGCGCAGTGGCCGAAAAGGTCGCTTTCGTGCCGGGGGCGGCCTTCTATCCCGGCGCCGAGGAACAGGTCGGCGAGATCCACGCGGGTGATCGTCTCGCGAGGCTCTGTTTCACCTTCGCCGACGAGAAAGCCATCGACGAAGGCTGCCGGCGATTGGCGCGAGCGCTCGGCGGGTAGATGGCTCGCGCAAGCATCCCGGCTTGCCCATCAGGCACGTCCCGGTCGAGAAATCGCCACCACGAAGTCAGTCGACCGCGCGGCAACGAATGACCCACTCTCAATCGCGATGGCTTTGCTCGTCGTTGCGGCGGACGGTTTTCGCGCTCTTTGCGATGCAACTATTCGATGCTGCAATGCCCTTGAGGACCGTCGAGATCAGTCACTCACGCTCTTCGTTCGGGACACGCCGCCGGTGATAATGGATGCTCCAGTCTTCCAGTTTCTCTGCCGGCGGGCAGGTGAGGCCGAGCACAGCCGCTGTCACAAGGAACGCGATCGCCGTTGCTGCCACCAACCATGACGGGATGAAGTCGCCTACGTGTAGCCGTGAATAGAACTCGGCCAGGTTGGTTGCGCGGGTCGGGTGGATGAAGAGTTTGGCCACCCAGACAGCCGACATGAAGCCGATGACCAGCAGGTAGTTGCGACGCAGCCGCAGGCGCATACCGGTGAGCCAGCTGATCGAGAAGTGGGTATGGCGCAGGTCGGCCGCAAGCAGCCGACTCCATTCGGGGTTCGGTTCATGGTCTTTTGCAGGGCGCAGGACATTGGCGAAGTACCCCGACTCGAGGAGGTAAAGCCTCCACTTACTGTGGTGAAGGTGACGGTATCGTCGACCCTCGAGCAGGATCGAGATAAACACCAACCCCAAGCCCAGCAGGAGGGTGTAGTGAGGAACCTCGGTCGAGCCGAGCGTGAAGGTCGTCAGGGCCGTGGCGAGGATGACAGCCCAATTCGAGGTAATGTCAAGGCGCTGGCGCCACACCGACATGCGATTCATCTCCGCCCGATACAGGTGCGCCACTGTCATCGCGAAATCCCGATCGCGATCGTTACCGGTCGGTGATGTTGAATGAGTAGGCATTGGGTCACTCTACCACGCAGGTGAACCGGCCGTCCCCGGTCCTCGAGAAGATCAGATCGCCGACTTCACTGACGCCATTTCAGTCTCGTTCAGACGCTTGTGGGTGCAGGCAGATGCTCTCGATGAAGGAATACCCGAGCCCCGAGGTCGGATCCAACCCTCGAGCGAGCCGTTGAAGAGCGAGGCGCGCCGAATTGACGCGATTGGGATTCCTCGGATGGGCGGGGTCTCGCAATCATGACCGAAACTGCGGGCACAGTTGGTCCCTATCGACGCCCGATCTCCTGAACTGCACCCGATGAGCCCTCGATAAATGATGCTCCTCATGCACCCCCGGGAGCTGGACCACCCAACCCAATCCCGTCGGCTGCTACCAGCCCTTGTTGTGCAGGATCTCCTTGATCCTCTCTTCGGTCTCCTTCTCCACCAGCACCATCTTTGTCGCCTTGGCCTTGTGGATGGCCTCGGTGAGCGAGCTGAGATCGATCGGTTTCTCGAGAAATTCGAGCGCGCCCTCCTTGATCGCCTCGACGCCCTTCTCGATCGTGGCATGTCCGGTGAGGAGGACGACCTGAATGTCCGGGCGCCGGCGCTTGATCCGCTTCAACGCCTCGATGCCGTCGATGCCGGGCATTTTGAGGTCGAGCACCACGACATCGAAGTCCTCATCATCCACGAGCTGGAGAGCATTCGCCCCCGAGTTGGTGGTGGAAACCTCCATCCCTCGGGTCCGCATCCGTTCGGCCAGGGTTTCGGTGAACTCTTCCTCATCGTCGACAAGCAGTACCTTTTCGCTCATGGCTGACTCCCACTGTCGCGTTCTTCCTGATTTTTGACTTCGAGCACCAGTTCGCCGCGTCGGCTATCCGCGGACAGGCGTCCGCCGAGCATCGCCATGATCGTTCGGCCGCCCGTCCCTTCTCCACCCAGGGCGCCGTCGGATTCGCTGATGCCCGCCAGGTGTTGAAACCGAATCACGGCGCCGTCGGGGTGAGACTCCGCGGCAATCGTCATGATGCGCGAGTCGTCAACCCGTGGCAGGGCGGCGTCGATACAGGCCCCGACGAGGTCTTGGAGCAGAAACGGACTGGTGACCAGCAACACCGAATCTGCCGGAACCGCCGAGTGGATGGTGATCTCGGCTTGGGCCGCCTTCCGCCCATACAACTCGACGACCAACCCGATGAGGTCGTGCAGATCGACGCTGATGCCGCTCGCATCGACGCTGTGAGCCAGGCGATTCAGCGCGCCGACGATCTGATTGGCCTTGCGGATCTGTTCGATGATCTTGCCCGCCTGGAGGTCGAGCCGATCGGGGTCGATCGACCGCCCGGACTTCATGGCGTGCGCAATGTCCTGAACGAGCCCCGCCTTCTCGTTGATGACCGCGAGCTTGTTGCGGATTTCGTGACTCACCGAAGCCGACATCTCGCCGAAAAAGCGAAGTCCCTCCTCGGAAACGGACTTCCAGCGCTCGGAGTCGGCGGTAGTCATGGCCCCACGACCTCTTTCAGGGTGGCGACGAGGGTCTCGATGTCGATGGGTTTGACAAGATAGTGATCGGCCTCGGACGAGCCGATTCTGAAGTCCTCCTCGGATCCGTGCCCGGTGAGGAAAACGAACTTCATCCCGGGCCGGATCCGCTCCAGGATCTTCTTGAGCTGGATGCCGTTGAGATGGGGCATTTTGACGTCCAGAACGACAACATCGAACGGCTCACGTTCGGTCAGCTCCACCGCACCGTCTCCAGCCGTCGCCCACTTCGCTTCGACGCCCCTGAACGAGAGACGTTCGGCGAGGGTCGTGACCAGCTCTTCTTCGTCATCGACGAGCAGGACTCTCATCGTGCGGCACCCTCTTTTCTGCTCCCCGCAACCGGGAGCTGGATGAGAAAACTCGTGCCCTCGCCGAGCTCGCTCTCGACGGACACCCTGCCGCCGAGCTCGGTCACCAGCGAGTAGGTGATGGACAGCCCAAGCCCGACGCCGCCCCGGCCGCCCTTGGTGGTGAAGAAGGGCTCGAAGATCCGCGCCCGCTGCGCTTCGGACATCCCGCAGCCGTCGTCGGTCACCCGAATGAGGACCCGGTCCGGGCCATCCCGACCTGCCGCGATCTCGAGACGGCCGCCGTTTTCGACCGCCGCGAAAGCGTTGTTGATGACGTTGAGGAGGATCTGTTGGAGTCGGCCCCGGTTGGTCGAGATCACCGGGGTGTCGCCATCGATCTCGACCACGACATCGATCGACCGGTACTCCGCTTCCTTGCCCATGAACCCGAGAACCTCGGTGATCGTCTCGCCGAGATCGACCGGCACCGGCTCGGTATCGGTGTCACGAGCGAAGGTCAGTAATCGTCTGGTGACCGCGGAGCATCGGTCGACCGAGGCCAGAATCGAGGCGACGATCCCCATGAGCTTCTCGTCATCGGCGTAGCGATCGCTGAACTCGAAGAGGTCTTTGATGAGCCCGGCCTTTTCCTTGATGATCGCGAGCGGATTGTTGATCTCGTGCGCGACTCCGGCGCCGAGCCGCCCGAGCGAAGCCATCTTGTTCGTGTATTCGGTCTGGTGCAACGCTGCGACACGCTGCCTGTCCGCCCAGTGGATCTTGTTGACCAGGTAGCTCGTCACCCCCAGGACCACGAGCACGATGATCGAAATGCTTGTCGCCAACAACCCGATGAGTTGGCGCCGGGTGGCGCTCCAGGGTTCCATCAGGGCCGACTTCTGTTTGACGATCATGAGAATGAAGGGGGTGTTCGGAATGTAGGAATAGCCAACGATGAGCGGCACCCCATCCGGGGCGAGGGTTTCGTACACCCGAGTCGTGGCCGAATATTCGGGCACCTCGAGATCGAGAACCTCGAGCACACCGCCGAAGCGCCGCGACGAGGTTTGCAGGATGCCCTCCCGATTGATGACAAATGCGTCGCCCTCGCCGCTCATTTCGAGGTTTGACAGCAACTTGTGGAGCAGCGAAGTCTCCACCGATGTCCGCAGAACGTCAAAGCCTCCGTCCGGCAGGTCGTGCCGCACAGCGATGACCATGTGCGGAACACGGCGGAAGCCGGGGAAGACGTCGCTGATGTGGGTCGCAACCTTCTGGACATCCTCGAACCAGGCCTGGTCGCTGTAGTTGACGCCTGCGAGGTCGTAGGGGCCGACATAACAGAACTGCCGTCCCGAAGAGTCGATCACGCCGAGATCGACAAAACCGGAGAAGCTGGTCTGGAGACTTTCCAGGATCTGCCCGACTCGGGCGCAGTCGTGGAGTTCGGCGGAGCTGTTGTCCTCGATAATAAAATCGAGCGCCGCCATCCGTTCCACCAGCGAGAACTCGACGGCCAACTTGGTGTTCGATACGACGCGAGAGGTATGGAGCAGGATCTCGGACTCGGCGGATGTCTCGGTCACCCGGTAGTCGATGGCGGTCATGAGGGTGAGCGGCCCAACCGAAACGATGATCATCAGCAGTGCGGTCAGCTGCCACATCCGACGCAGATTGAGCGAGTACCGGCGCGATTCCACCGGCAAATCGGTCCGCGGCCAACGTTCGACGCGACCCCGACCGGCGTTCCGCCCCTCGCTTCTGGTTGAGTCCTTCATCCCGAGTGATCGTCCTCTTTGGTCAGGCCGCGGGCCTTTTCGTTGGCTCGTTTCAGGGTCTCGCTGAGGGCGTCGATGTCCACCGGCTTCTGGAGATAGGCGAAGGCGCCGAGCGCCATGCAGGTCTTGCAGTCCTCATCGGAACCATGACCGGTGAGGATGATCACCTCGACGTGCGGGTTCGTCGCCTTGACCCGGCGAAGGACCTCGATGCCGTCGATCCCCGGCATTTTCAGATCCAGAATCATGACATCGGGCTCGTCGTTCTTGATCATCTGCAGCGCCGATTCACCGTCGAAGGCAACCGCTGATCCGACATCGCGCATCTCGAGCCGCTCCGAGAGAGTCTGGACAAACTCGCGTTCGTCATCCACCAGGAGCACTCTGGATGGCGTTTCGAAGTCGATCCTCCGGTAGATATCGGTGCGATAGAACTCCTTGCCGACCCGGGTTTCCACCGATCGGACACCCTCCACCGGACCGGCGATCTCCTTGAGCTCCTCCTCGAGCCGTCCGAGCATCAAGACGTGCTTGTTGATGGTCAATGTCACCCGCCCGTCCAGACACGCGACCTCGGCGTGGTGACCGGCCGCGGCGAGCGCGTTTTCGACCCGGGCGGCAACCAGAAAATCGTCGACCGCGCGCCGGGACTCGGCGGTGGGCTCGACGGCCGCATTGGTGAGGCTCTCGACGATGAGACGGATCGCACCATCGAGCGGTGTCTTGTCGGTCGGAAGGACGATGTCGTAAAGCGACGGGCTCCAAGGATCCGGGCACCCGCGGTGGTCCAGAACCCACGCTGCAAGGTCCTCGTCCTCACGGCGGATTTCTCGCGCGGCCGTTTTGTCTCCGATCTCATCCACGGTCTTGGCAGAGGAGATCCGCGACGCCATGTCAGCAACCAGGCAGACCCGCAGAACGTGGCTGATGCTGCTCGGCACCAGGTGGGCGCAGAACCCGTCAAGGACAACGCCGTCGCGAGCCACCGTCTCCGCCACCGCAACCTTGAGACAGGCGATGGTCCGCTCCCGCTCGCGGGTGAAGCTGTTGAAGACCGACCTTTTCGCCGAGAACGCCTTGGCGACCACGGCCTCGGACAGCCCTGAGAACCCCGCGGCTCGGACGACGAGGTCCCGGTCGGTGACCGGCGTCATCCCGGTCTGGTCGAGAACTCCGCGAATGACCTCGTCGTGGTTGCAATAGGTCCCGCTGACGACCGAGATGATGGACATTACGCTTCTCCTTGTCGGATCGAGCTCCAGCTCGGGGAGAGAACGCTCGACAGGGGGCACGACGGTTCTCGCCCGTTGAAATGCGCATCGGCATGGATCGCCCGGACCGCTCGTTCCATCGTCGGGAAGATCCGACCCCGGCCGATCCTCTCGATGAGGTGGGTTCGCTCGAGCACCTGCATCACCGACTCGTTGACGCCGCTGAACGAAATCTCCACGCCGGAGCTGCGGACCCGGTCGACGAGCAGTGACAACGCTTCCTCGCCGGACGCGTCGATGTCGCTGATGGCGTTGCTGACGATGATGATGTGCCGCAGATCGGCCTTGGCCCGCAACCGCTGGTTGATCTGATCTTCGAGATAGGTGGCGTTGGCGAAGAACAGCGGTCCGTCGAAACGGACGAGATCGATGTAGATGCACTCCTCCAACCCGTGAATCAGGGCTGAGCGCAGGCTGTCGTCACCGTGCCGAGACAGGCTCATCACGGTTGGCCGCATGCTCTTGTAAAGAAAGACTCCCAGGGACAGGACCACACCCACCATGATGCCTCGATCGAGATGTGGAGCAAAGACCAGAGTACTGAAAAAGGTCACGATCGAGATCGCTCCGTCATACCACTGAGCTTGCCAGGCATGGACAAAACCGCTGACGTTGACCAGACCGATCACGGCCATCATGATCACTGCGGCCAGAACCGCCTGGGGAAGGTGGTAGAGCAGGGGTGTGAAGAAGAGCAGCACGATGACAACGGTGAGGCTGGTGATCACGCTTGACATCCCGGTGAGGGCTCCCGCCTGAAGGTTGACCGCGCTGCGCGAGAAGCTCCCGGAGGTCGGGTAGCTGCGGCCAAACGAGCCGAAGATGTTGGCGATCCCCTGACCGATGAGCTCCTGATTGGGGTCGATGCGTTGGCCGGTTTTGGCGGCCATTGCCTTGGCGATGGAGATCGCCTCCATGAACCCGAGGAGGGAGATGATCACCGCTGGGACGATCAGCCTCGGGATGGCCCTCATGTCGAGGTGCGGCAGGCTCGGGGTCGGCAGCCCGCTCGGGATGGCACCGACCACCGCTCCACCGCCCATCATGAGCAGGTGGTCGGTGTCGAGTGGTTTGTTGCCGACCTTGAGCCGCCAGTGCCGGTGGTCGGTCGGCGCTCCCTCGGGAACGAGACCCTGTTCATAAAATCCCGCCTGGGGATCACCTTCGGGAACTCGGGCGAACACGAGCGCACGGAGCTCGGTGCGCACGTCCGCCACCTGTTCTTTGACCTCGAAAGCGTGCGCGTCGAGGAGACCGGCGAGCTGGTGGAGCGCGAGGAGGTGTTCGGAAGTGGCGCCGGCGTCGTCGACGGCCGCCCCGAGGGTGAAACGCTCGATCGAGCGTTCGGTGTGACATCGCTGGCAGAAGGCGCCCGTCCCTTCGGTGATCGCCGTGGTGATCTCCGAGCCTTGCGATCGGACCTCGTCGATCTTGATGCGGGCGGTGATCGCAGTGTTGAACCTTTCGACCAACTCGGCGAGACCGGGCGAAGCGACACTTCCGGTCGATACCGTTTCGTCGTGTTCGAAATCGACCGCGACAGAGAGGGCGGTCGTGATGACCACGGCGATGAGGACGTTGGGCAGACGCGGGTTGAACCTTCGCAGTCCGAACATGATCGAGAACGCCAGCACGGCCATTCCCAGCGTCGACAGATGGGTCCATTCCATGGCGGCCGACACGACTCTGATGACGGTCTCGTAGTGGTGCTCACCGCTCTCCACCGAGACGCCGAAGATCTTGCTCAGCTGCGAGGTGGCGATGATGAGCGCCGCGGCATTGGTGAAACCGTTGACGACCGGGTGGGACAGAAAATTGACCACGACACCGAGCCGGAGCGCGCCGAGGGCAAACTGGAACAGCCCGACCATGAGCGCCAGGAGGATCGCGTACTCGATAAAGCCCTGGGAGCCCGACGCGGCGAGCGGCTCGAGGCTGGCCGAGGTCATCAACGACACGACCGCCACCGGCCCGGTTGCCAGCTGCCGGCTCGAACCGAAGAGAGCCGCGATCATGGGCGGCAGGAACGAGGCGTAGAGCCCGTAGTGCGCAGGCAGTCCGGCGAGCTGGGCGTAGGCCATGCTCTGGGGGATCAGCACCAGAGCGACCGTCAGACCGGAAACGAGGTCGATCTTGAACGGTCCCCTACCGTAGCCCCGAAACCAGCTCATGAATGGGAAAAGACGATTCATCAGGTTCATCGGCTACTCCGCGGGATTCCGGCGCGCGACCAGTTTGCGGCAGGCTTCGAGAACATCCGGATAGATCGCGCCCGGGTCGTACAGGCTGGTGTCCCTCAGGCGCACGAGACCGTCGACCATCGTGAAGATCAGCAACGCCATGTTGCGGGCCGGAAACGCCTCGATGGAGCCGTCCTCCTGCCCTTTGAGGAGCGCCCGTTCAAAGACCCCGACAAAGCAGTCGAAGATCGCCTCGAGCTGATCGCGGCAGTGGCCGTTGACCCTCGCCAGCTCGAAGGCATCCGATCGGTGGAGCAGCAGGAACAGCTCCTCCTTTTCCGCCGCCAGCTCGAGATAGAAGCGCGCCGATTCATCGACCATCGTGAGCCCCGAATCCACGCTCGCGCGCTCGAGGTATTCGACAAAATCCCGCTCGAACTCCTGCCGCACGTGGTCGAGTACGGCGAGGAAGAGCTTTTCCTTGCTCTCGAAATGGTAGAAGACCGTCCCCTCCGCCACACCGGTCATCTGCGCGAGGTCCGTGGTCGAGGTCTCCCTGAAGCCCCTGGTCGCGAACGACCTGGTTGCGGCGTTGAGGATGGCGGCTCGTTTCGACACGGTGACCTCGCCTTTCACGAATACTAACTGAGTACTCAGTCAGTATTCTAAAAAACCAAGAAGGCCGTGTCAAGTCCTTTTATTTCATGTAAATAAGAATCATTACCACTAGTAGGGATCCACACCCCGACTGTGGCCGTGACGATTCGCTCCCGCTACTCCGTCATCTCCACGTGGCACGAGGTGCAGACGAACCGGGCGCCGGTCACGGTGTCTCCGAGCTCGCCGGGTGAGTTCCGGAGATCCATCCGGTGGCTCGCCGGAACCGCGACGGCGCCCATGTCGGCGGCGACATCGGCGTTGTGGCAGTCGAGACATGGGTTCTCGCTCAACGTGATGGGGCCCAGGTCCTGTACCGAGTGCGGGATCACCGGCGGGAACTCGGCGTTGGGCCGAGCCTGGATCTCGCTGTCACCGGGATCCACGGTCTTGAACTTGATGGGCGCCTGGGGCGGCTGCTCGAAGGCGGTGCCGGCGGCGAGGCCGATCTCCGAGTCCGGAATGGTTGCGACCGCCTCGGGAACAGGTGCTGCGGCGGCGGCCGGGATCGGCGCCGTCCTGTCCGGAGCGCCCGAGGAGCAGCTCACGACGAGCACGAGGGACAACAGGACTGCTGGGTGTTTCATGGCTTCCTCCCTCAGGCTTTCCGCACCCTGACGGCGCACTTCTTGAAATCGGTCTCCTTGGAGATCGGGCAGGTGGCGTCCAGCGTGACCTTGTTGATCGGGACTCCCTCGTCGAACCAGGGGACGTAGACCATGCCCTTGGGCATGGTGTTGCGGCCGGCGGTTTCGACCACCGCCCGGACCTCGCCGCGCCGCGACTCGATGACGGCCACGTCGTTGCGCGCGAGACCGCGGGCGGCGGCGTCGGCCGGGTTCATGAAGAGCTGAGCCCGGGGCGCCGCCGAATCGAGCTCGGGGACCCGCCGGGTCATGGAGCCCGAGTGCCAGTGTTCGAGGACCCGGCCGGTGCAGAGCCAGAGATCCCAGTCGGCGTCCGGGCTCTCGGCCGGTGCGGCGTAGGGCCGGAAGAAGATCTTCGCCTTGCCGGCCACCGAAACCGGGTCGCCCCCGGACGGCCCCGAACGCGTCCCCTCGGGGATCGCCTTGAGAGCGGGA
The DNA here is from genome assembly GCA_963823445.1 of uncultured Acidobacteriota bacterium. Classification (GTDB taxonomy): domain Bacteria; phylum Acidobacteriota; class Thermoanaerobaculia; order Thermoanaerobaculales; family Sulfomarinibacteraceae; genus JAHECW01. The sequence goes on along the minus strand of CAWGLT010000004.1, from coordinate 759,562 downwards.
CCGTAGAACTCGAAATCTCGGCCCGACGCGACATAGGGGTCGTACTCGCCGTTGAAACGCCACCGGGTTTCCTTGCCGTCGACGACCGGCCAGCGCAGACCGCGGACATCGTCGCGGTAGTAAACATCGAAGTGGGCGAGATCGTGGGCGTGGTCGACTCCGAAGCGGCGGTAGTCCTCGAAGAGCGCCTTTTCGGGGAACCAGTCGATCCCCGCAGCCTCGGCAGTGCAGTTGGCGTGGCCGGCGCCCACGGGGTCGGGCCATGCGAACGCCCTGGCGTTCTCGGTTTCGAAGAGCACCTCGTAGAGGGTCTGGTCGGGCCGGTACCCGAGCGCGGCCGCATCGGCGAGGACATCGGGGAGGAAACCGGGGTCGACGCCGTCGACCGCGGCGCCCGGCACCGGCTGCCTGCCCCAGACCTCGGCCAGGGTGAATCGTTTTGAGAACTCGAGGATCTGCCAGACATCGCTGCGCGCCTCACCGGGTGGGTTGACCACCTGGCGCCAGGCTTGAGTCCGGCGCTCGCTGTTGCCGTAGAGCCCCCACTTCTCGAAGTGGGCCGCGCAGGGCAGGATGAGATCGGCCACCTTGCAGGAATAGGTCGGGTAGATGTCCGAGACGACGATGAAACAGTCGTTCTCACGGGCCGCCTTGAGCCAGTGGTTGGCGTTGGCGGTGGACTGGAAGGGGTTGGTGACCTGGACCCACACCCACTTCATGCTGCCGTCCTCGAGATCGCGCATCATCTTGGTGATGTGGCTGCCGACCATGGGGTTGAGGGTCCGATTCGGGAGCTTCCAGAGCTCCTCCGAGAGCTTGCGGTGCGCCGGGCTCGCCACCACCATGTCCGCGGGCAGGCGGTGGGCGAAGGTGCCGACCTCGCGCGCCGTGCCGCAGGCCGACGGCTGGCCGGTGAGCGAGAACGCGCCGTTTCCGGGTTTGGCCTGTTTGCCCACGAGCAGGTGGGTCATGTAGGCCTGCTCGTTGACCCAGGAACCGCGGGTGTGCTGGTTGAACCCCATGGTCCAGAACGACACCACCTTGCGGTCCGGATCGGCGTAGACGTCGGCGAGCTGGACGAGCTTGGCCTTGAAACTCTCGAGATCCTCGTCGGGATCGCCCTTGGCGAGCTCGGCGACGAAGTCCAGCGTGTAGGGCTCGAGGGCGGCCTTGAACTCTTCGAAGGTGATGAGCCAGTGGGCCGCCGCGCCGGCGGTCGACTTCTGCTCCACCGCATGGGTCCGATCGGGATCGAGCCCCTGCGCGATGGCCTCGTCGCGGGTGAGCACGACCACCCGCTCGCGCGCCTGGGTGTCCTTCTCCGCCTCGAAGGCGAAGTCGTCGGTGCCGCGCATTCCGTAGCCGATATCGCTGGGACCGGTCGAGAAGACGCAGTGCTTCTCGACAAAGGCTGCGTCCACGGCGCCCCGGCTGACGATTTCGCGGGCGATGTAGTTCCAGATCGCGAGATCGGTCTGGGGCTTGAAAACGACCTCGGTGTCGGCGGCGTCGGAGGTCCGGTTTCGGAAGGTCGTCAGATTGATGATCCTCGCCTTCTTGTGCGCCAGTCGGCGCTCCACCACCCGCGACCAGAGCATGGGGTGCATCTCGGCCATGTTGGCGCCCCAGGTGACGATGGTGTCGGTGAGCTCGATGTCGTCATAGCAGCCGGCGGGCTCATCGATCCCGAAGACCTGCATGAAGGCGGCGACCGCCGAGGCCATGCAGTGGCGGGCGTTGGGGTCGATGTTGTTCGACCGCCAGCCGGCCTTCACGAGCTTCACCGCGGCGTACCCCTCGGGGATGGTGTACTGACCGGAGCCCATGATCCCGACCCCGGTGGGACCGAGCTCGCCGTGGGCCCGCTTGAATTGACGCTCCATCTCGTCGAAGGCGCGCTCCCACGACACCGGGGTGAAGTCCCCGGCCTTGTCGAAGCGACCGTCCTTCATCCGCAGCAACGGTTGGTGGAGCCGATCGGCGCCGTACATGATGTACGCGTTGGCGTAACCCTTGGCGCAGAGCAGCCCGCGGTTGACCGGATTCTCCGGATCTCCCTTGACCGCGATGACCTGATCGTCACGCGTGCCGACGACGACCCCACAACCGACGCCGCAGAACCGGCAGACGCTCTTCTCCCAGGCCAGACCCATTTCCAGATCCGGCAGCGGCCCGGCAGCGGCCATGGGAACGCCCACTGTCGCTGCGGTGGCGGCGGCGACGCTGGTCTTGACGAAGTCGCGACGCGATAGATCGTTGTTCATTCGCTTCTCCGATTCTCGGCGCCCTCATCGGAGGGCATGCTGTGGTGGACCACCAGATCGGCGGTCAAGACATGTGGAATGGCCTGCAGCCTGCGGAGGCCTTCCTGGTGCTCCGTGATGGTCTGGTGCTCCTGGACGACGACCAACCTTCCGGTGGCTCGATCGCGGGCGTGGACCTCGACCCAGTCCAGGCTTGCCAGGCTCGATTCGACATCGTCGAGATGCTCCGGCCGGACCATGAGGCACAGGCCCGAAACGCTGCCGGCTGCAATCATCGTCACTCGTCGCCTCCGTTCAGACGGACTCCCAGTGGAACGAGATTAGTCGCTCATTTCTGCAAATCCTTGACCGTCGTCAAGGACGGGATAGAGTTGTCACGCGGATTCTCGGAACGAAGATCATCGTGGCGCACCCTTCGGGTGCCGCGGACAACGGGCGAATCGAGGGAGAAAATCATGGAGAAACCGATCGATCCGGATCCTGCGCCCACGGACTCCGACACGCTCCTCCCGGGCTCGAGCTCGCTCGCTGTCCTGCTGGTCGTCTTCCTGACGGTCTCGTTCCTCGTCCTTTTCTCCATCGTCCGCGGCGGGGTCGGGCACGTGACCGAAAGCGAGGGCGGCACTCGGGCGTTCGGCCCCGCCGAAGTCACCGGTGTCGATTTCGAAATCGAGTTGTTGCCGGGAACCGAGGAGGCGACATCCGGACCCGACGACGGCGATTTCCTCGTCCCTCCCCCACCGTGGTCCGAGAGCGGTTTCTTCCCCTGCTCGGAGTGCCACTCCGAGATGGAGGTCAACCCCGAACGCCGGGCGCTCGAGGAGATGCACGATGACATCGAGCTCGACCACGGCCCCCCCGAACGCTGGTGTTTCGACTGCCACAACCCCGACGACCGGGATGTGCTGCGGCTCGTCAACGGCAGGCTCATCAGCTTCGACGAGTCGTACCTCCTCTGCGGCCAGTGCCACGGCACCATCTTCCGCGACTGGCGCCAGGGCATCCACGGCCGCCGGCAGGGCTACTGGAACGGCGGCAAGAGCTATCTGCTCTGCGCCCACTGCCACGACCCGCACGCGCCTGCGTTCCACGCCATCGCGCCGCTGCCCCCCCCGGTGAGGCCGCAGTTCCTTGCCCGCCAGGCGCAGGAGGGTGTTGAGGAGGGCGGCCATGAGTGACAAGACCCTCGACCGCCGGACCCTCTTGATGAGCGCCGGTCTGAGCACCATGGCCGGGATCTCGGCCGCGGCCTCCGGCAAGAGCGCCGGTTGGGTGGAGCGCCTGCTCAAGCGGCGCTTTGTCGAGCTCTCCGATGCACGTCGAGAGGAGATCCTCGCCGAACTCGAGGCAACCTGCCGAAGGAAATACGGCCGGGACGACATCACGGTGAGCGACACCCCGGCGATGGACGGCGTCGAGTTCGCCTATGGCCTCGATCTCTCGCGCTGCGTCGGGTGCCGCCGCTGCGTCTACGCCTGCGTCCACGAGAACAACCAGTCCCGCGACCCGCAGATCCACTGGATCCGGGTGCTCGAGATGGGCAAGGACAACGGCATCGATTTCGCCGAGTCCGACATCTACTACGATCCCGAGGAAGTCCCCGAGCCAGAGAGCTTCTATCTCCCGGTGGCCTGCCAGCAGTGCCGCAATCCACCCTGCGTCAAGGTCTGCCCGGTCAAGGCCACCTGGCAGGAAAAAGACGGCATCGTGGTCATCGACCCCGACTGGTGCCTCGGCTGCCGCTGCTGCATGTCGGCCTGTCCCTACGGCGCCCGTCACTTCAACTGGACCGAGCCGACCATCGCGGCGGAGGAAATCAACCCCGACACCCACGTCTTCGGCAACCTGCCGCGGCCCAAGGGCGTCGTCGAAAAATGCACCTTCTGCATCCAGAGAACCCGTAAGGGTCGCTACCCCGCCTGCGTCGAGATCTGCCCGGTCGGGGCGCGCAAGTTCGGCAATCTCCTCGATGAGGATTCGGAGATGCGCTACCTCATGCGCGAAAAACGGGTCTTTGTCCTCAAAGAGGAACTCAACACAAAACCCCGCTTCTACTACTTCTTCGCGACCTGAAGGGGGAGAGCCAGCATGATCAAAGACATCGCCTCCTTCATCACCGGGTCGGCCCGGATCGCCATCAAGGGCAACACGAGCTTCTACGCCTGGATCGCCTTTCTCGGCCTCGTCTGCCTCTGGGGTCTGACCGCATGGTGGGACCAGTTTCAGCACGGGCTCATCACAACCAACATGCGCGACCAGGTCTCCTGGGCCTTCTACATCGGCAACTTTACCTTCCTCGTCGGCGTTGCCGCGGCGGCGGTGATGCTCGTCATCCCGGCCTACATCTACAACTGGAAGCCCATCAAGGAGATCGCCATCTTCGGCGAGCTCCTCGCTGTGAGCGCCATCGTCATGTCCATGCTTTTTGTCTTCGTCGACGTCGGTCGTCCGGACCGCGTGTGGCAGCTCATGCCCATCATCGGCACCCCCAACCTACCGAGCTCGCTCCTGGGCTGGGACGTCATGGTCCTCAACGGCTATCTCGTGCTCAACCTCATCATCGTCCTCCACCTGCTCTACACCGGCTACCACCGACGGCCGTACAACCGGAGCTTCGTCGTCCCGCTGCTGCTGTTCTCGATCCCTGCAGCGGTCGGCATCCACACCGTCACCGCCTTTGTCTACGCCGGCACCGCCGCCCGTCCGTTCTGGAACTCGGCCATCCTCGCGCCGCGCTTCCTCGCCTCGGCCTTCTGCTCAGGTCCGGCCATCCTGCTCATCCTCTTCCAGATCCTCCAGCGGACCACCAACATCAAGATCAAGGACGAGGCGATCTGGAAGATCGCCGAGCTCATGGCCTACGCCATGTTCCTCAACCTCTTTCTCTTCGGCGCCGAGATCTTCCGCGAGTACTACTCCAACACTCACCACCTCATCCACACCCAGTACCTCTACAGCGGTGTCCACGGCCACGATGCGCTGGTGCCCTACGCCTGGGCCTCGCTCATCTGCAGCGTCGTCGCGTTTCTCCTGTTTCTGATCCCAGCGACGAGGAAGAACCTCGTCACCCTCAACCTCGGCTGCGTGTCTGATCTTCGCCGGCGTCTACATCGAGAAGGGAATGGCGCTCGTCATCCCGGGGATGACGCCCGACACCCTCGGCGAGTTCTACGAGTATGTGCCGACGCTGAGCGAGGTCCGGGTGGGCGCCGGGATCTTCGCCGTCGGGTTCCTCGTCTTCACCCTGCTGTGCAAGATGGCGATCCCCATCCTGCAGGACGCTGCCGCCGAAAAGTCGGGTTGAAACCGAGGCCGCAGCACGACGATTCGATCCTCGAGGTCAGTCCCCCCTCCGCCTCAGGACGCCCGGATCTTGCCCTTCAGGAGGTAGATCTGGAAGGCGAGACCCGCCTTGCCCGCGAGGCGTCTGAGTTCGGCGAGGGGGACTCCCCCGACTCCGGCCGCCTGGTTGTCTCCATAGAGAAAACACACCACCCGGTCCCTGACCTTGACCGGCATGACGTAGCAGTCTTTCGGCGACGGCCCCCCGAGAGCCATGGTGAGATCGGCGTTGTGGGGCATGGCCGGCAGCGGCCCGAGCCAGAACTCGACGCCTTTGAGGAGTCCCGAGAAGACCGACGGCTCGTCGGTCGGGATGCTGATCGCGCGCACCGCCCGCTGGTCGACTCCCACTCCCTCGCCGCGCCAGCCCAGGATGGTGGATCCGCGTTGGACAAGCATCATTCGGCGGCGGAAGATCGGCGCGCAGAACCCGAGCATGGCGTCGGCGATGTCGTCCCGCATCTCGACGTTCTGCATGGCGTGGGAGGCGGCGACGAGCAACGCCTCCAGCCCGACCTCGACCTCCGCGGGGGGGGCCGGCGCCGTGGGCGGGGCCGGCGCCGGAGGTTGGTCCTCGCGAACGAGGGCCACCTCACCCGAGATCCCGACCGGGTCGGCTGCCGCCTCGGCCTCTTCATCTCGCAACGACGGAAAGAGATCCCGCTCCTCGGCGCTGAGCTCGAGAGCATCCGCCGGCTTTGGCGCAACCGGGCTCTTCGTCTCGGCCGCCCGGCGCGGGGCCTCCGGCGCAGAGCCGGCGGGCGGGGTGTCGTCCACCTCGTCCATCGAGCGCCGCCGGGGTGATTCTTTCACCGGCGCTCTCGCCCCCGAGAGCCGCTTGACAAGACCGGCGTACCGGGCGGTGATGGGCGCCTGATAGTGACGGTTGAGGGCCTCGACAAACCTGATTTCGAGGGCCACGAAGCTCGAGACCATGCATCCGGTCTGCTGCGCGATCTCGTCTTCGACGAGAAGATCGCCCGGGCTCAGGGTGGCCACCGACAGGGTCTTGCCCTCGATTTTGAACGGCACCACGCCGAGCCGGCTGGCGATCCTCGGGGTCAGCATCCGCACCGCTGAAGGGCTGGCGTACTCGAGCTCGGCCCCGGTCACGGTTCTCGATCTCTTGAACTTGCCGAGGGCGTCGAGAGTGGCGGACTCGCTCAACAACTTGAGATCGATGATTTCGGTGTCGAGTCTCCCCATCCGGCCCCGCTGGGCGTTCTCCGCCCGGCGCAGGTCGTCCTTCGAAAGGAGACCCTGGGTGACCAGCCACCTGCCAAAATCATGATCGTCAGTCACGGCTCCGCCTTGATCATCTTACCGAGAAACCGAAAAATCGTGACCAACCGATCTTACCGACCGAGGAAGTAGAGCAGATATCCGCAGAGAACGACCACCGCCCAGAACGCGATGGAACCCGTGGTCCAGGTCCGCGCGAAAACGCCTTCGGGTCCGTGCAGGCGGTAGACGAGCCGGTAGGTTGCATCCACAAGCCCGAGAACCGGAACCCTGATGGCATTGACCACCGCTTCGCCGACGCCGACCGTCCCGCGAATCACGCCGGGCAGAGCCTTGCGGTAGATCCAGTCGAAGTCGAGGTTGGTCGAGCGCAGCTCGGGCGGGTAGAGACCGGTCTTCTGGAGGAAGACAAAGGCCAACGCCGAGAACAGCAGCAGCTGGTACTGGGTGATGACGTGGGTCGTCGTGTAGGCGTGGTACTCCATGGGGTACGGCAGCAGCCGGTAGAGGACCTCGGGATAGACCCCGATGCCGATGCTCATGACGGCCATGACGGCCATGGCGAAGAGCATGTAGCCGGGCGCTTCCTTGACCCGCTTGCCCGAGTCGTGGGCGAAGAAGGCGAAGTACGGGATCTTGATCCCCGAGTGGTGGAAGACGCCGGCGGAGGCGAAGAGCAGCATGAGATAGATGATGACGTGGTGCCCGGAGGCGGTCTCGTCGAGGATGAGCGGCTTGGTGACAAAACCGCTCAAGAACGGAAAGGCCGAGATCGAAGCGGCGCCGACGATGCACAGCCCGGCGGTCCAGGGCATGGTCTTGTAGAGCCCGCCGAGCTCGGATCCGAGGCAGGTCCCGGTGCGCAGCAGCACCGCCCCCATGGCCATGAAGAGCAGCCCCTCGAAGATGATGTTGGCGAAGGCGTAGGCCGCGGCGCCGTTGATCGCCAACTCGGTCCCGATGCCGATACCGACGACCATGAAACCGAGCTGGTTGTTGAGCGAGTAGGTCAGCACTCGCCGGAGATCGTTTTCGATGACCGCGAAAAAGATCGGGAACGCGGTCATGATGGCGCCGATGACGATGAGCACCCCGGTGCCCGGGAAACCGCGGGCCAGGGCGTAGACCGCCATCTTGGTGGTGAAGATGCTGAGATAGACAGTGCCCGTCGCCGTCGACTCGGGATAGGCGTCCTGGAGCCAGTTGTGGAGCAGCGGGAAAGCGCACTTGATGCCGAAGGCGATGAAGATGAGCAGCACGCCGATGCTTGCCGATGAGAGCAGCCCGTCGGCGCCGATGAGTCTGTCGAAGTCGAGCGAGCCGGTGTCGACGAAGTGGAAAACAACCCCGGCCAGGAGGATGACCCCGGATCCGACCTGGATGATGAGATACCGCATCCCGGCCCTGGCGGCGCGTTTCGTGCGCCCGGCCCAGACCAGGAAGACCGAGGTGACGGCGGTGAGCTCCCAGTAGATGAAGAGGGTGATGAGATCGCCGGCGAAAACCCCGCCGATGGCCGAACCGACATAGGTCAGCGCCGCCGCGATCTGGACATCGTCGCGGACACCGAGCCCATAGATCCCACCGAGGATGGCGGCGATGAAGAAGACATAGCCGAAGACCAGGCTCAGACCGTCGACCCGGACCGGGGTGAGCTCCTGGCCGAAGACGACGAGGGTCTGGACGAAACCCCTGTCGAGGGAGAGCAGGTGGATGAATCCGAGCACCGGAAACACCACTCCCGCCCACGGCTTGACGCGGCGGGGCAGCAACGGCGCCAGCAGGCCGCCGAGGATGAGAATCGCGCCGGGGGGGAGGAGCTCAATCATCGTAGTAGTCCTCGCCCCGCATCAGGATCTTGCGCAGCTGGGTCGCCGCCAACACGAGAGCCACACAGGAGACAAAACCATAGATGCTGTAGAAACCCGGCCAGTACTCGAATTTGAAATGGAGGTGGTGCTTATAGGGGAAAAAATCGGCCAGGGCGACCACGGTGCAAACGGCGTACAGCCCGTAAACGATCTTGTTGACGTTCCGAGGATTGTCGAGCCAGTGCTTGCGTTCGTCGTGCCGGTGATCGCTCATGGCACCATCCCCAACAGCAGATTCCAGATCTCGCCGGCGTAGAAGAACAGCGCGATCCCGCCGAGGGCCGTCGCCACCGGCGGCAGCACACAGAGCAGCGGCGCTTCGTGGATCCCGTCGCCGCTGTGGCCGCCGTGACCGTCATCGGCGGGCGCGGGCCGGAAGAAACCACGCACCACCACCGGCATGAGATAGCCGATGGAAAGCAGCGAGCTCGCCATGAGCACCACCATCATGACCCACTGCTCGGCCTCGGCCGCGCCGAGCAGGAGGAACCACTTGCTCCAAGACCCGCCCATGGGCGGCAGCCCGATGACGCTCAACGAACCGAGCAGGAAAGCGCCGAAGGTGAAGGGCATCCGCCGCCCGAGGCCGTCCATCTCGCTGATCTCGGTCTTGTGCGCGCCGACCATGATGGCGCCGGCGCAGAAAAAGAGGGTGATCTTGCCGACGGCGTGCATGACGATGTGCATCCCACCGCCCATGACTCCCGCCGCGGTTGCGAGCGCGGCGCCGAGGACGATATAGGAGAGCTGGGAGATGGTCGAGTACGCCAACCGCGCCTTGAGGTTGTCCTTGCCCAGTGCGACGCACGAAGCGGCGATGATGGTGAAGGCGGCCACCCAGGTCAGCCACCGGCTGGCATCGGTGGCGGCGAGGAGATCGATGCCGAAGACATAGACCACCACCTTGAGGATGGTGAAGACACCGGCCTTGACCACCGCCACCGCGTGGAGCAGGGCGCTCACGGGGGTCGGCGCCACCATGGCCGCCGGCAGCCAGCGGTGGAACGGCATGAGCGCCGCCTTGCCGGTGCCGAAGGCGTAGAGGGCAAGGAGGATCACCAGTTGGGGGCCCTCGACCTTGCCGGCGAGGATGCCGCCGGGGGTGAAGTCCGTTGTCCCCGTCGCCAGCCACGTCCAGACCAGTGCCAGGAGCAGAAAGGCGATGGAGGTCCCCATGAGGATGCCGAGATACATCCGGCCGGCGTTCCGCGCTTCCAGGGTTCCGGAGTGGGTCACCAGAGGGAAGGTCGAAAGGGTGATGAGCTCGTAGAAGACAAAGAGGGTGAAGACGTTGGCCGCGAAGGCGACTCCGAGGGCGCCCGATATGGCGATGGCGAAGCAGATGTAGAACCGCGTCTGGTTCTTCTCGTGGTGGCCCCGCATGTAGCCGATGGAATAAAAGGTGGTGACGATCCACAACCCCGAAGCGACGAGGCCGAAGAGCATCCCGAGGGGTTCCACCTCGAAGGCGAGGTCGAGACCGGGGAGCACCTCCCAGACATCGAATCGCGGGCGACCTCCCGCCTGCACCGCGGGGAGGATCACCCCGGCGACGACGGCGAAGAGCGACCCGCCGGTGAGCAGGGTGCCGGTCTCGCGCAGATTGGGCCAGCGCTGGAGAGCGATGATGAGCACGACCGCGAGGAGCGGCCAGACGACAGCGAGCCCGACGGCGGTCGCCGCGGTCACGAGCCACCTCCGATGAGCATCCGCGCCGCGGCCGAGGCGACGCCGGCGCTCAGCGACGTCCAGACACCGAAGACGAGCGTCGATCCGATGAGGATCCAGGTCGGCACGAGCATGCTCAGGGGCGCCTCGGTGATCTCAGAGCCGCCTTCGGGCGGCGCCGTGAAATAGCCGACCTCGACGACCCGCCAGATATAGATCAGCGCGAGGATCGAGCTCGCGAGAATCAAGACCGCCACCGGCCAGAGCCCGGCCTCGAGCGCGCCCAGGACCAGATACCACTTGCTGACGAATCCCACCGTCATGGGCACACCGATGAGGCTCAGACCGCCGAGGACGAAGGCTGCGAAGGTCAGCGGCATTCGGCGACCGAGACCCGCGAAGGCCTGCAGCCGGGTCGAGCCCATCCGGACCAGGACGCACGCGAGCACGAGGAAGAGCCCGCACTTCATGATGGCGTGGTTGAAGACGTGGACGAGACCACCGGTGAGACCGGCCTCGTTGGCGAGGCTCAGACCGACGAGCATGTAGCCGATCTGGGCCACCGACGAGTAGGCGAGCATCCGCTTGATGTCGTCCTGGAAGATCGCCACCAGGGAACCGGCGAACATGGCCGCGATCCCGAGCATCATGGCAATGGCGCTTGGGTGGGTGCCGTCGAAGGTCAGGTTGATGCGGAAGACCGAGTATGCAAACCGAACCAGAACGTAGTAGGCCACCTTGGTGGACGTCGCGGCGATAAAGGCTGTCACCACCGCCGGGGCGTAGGTGTAGGCGTTGGGCAACCAGGTGTGGAGGGGGAAGACCGCCAACTTGATGCCGACGCCCATGGCGATGCACGCCGCCGCCACCAGCACGGTCCTGTTGGGACCCACCAGCGCCAACTGGTTCGCCAGATCGACGATGTTGAGGGTGCCCGTCACCATGTAGAGCATCCCGATGCCGAGCAGGAGGAAGGTCCCGCCGATGGTGCCCATGACGAGATACTGGATCGCCGAGGTCAGAGCGCGGGGCGTTCTCCCCAGCGAGATCAGGACATACGATGACAGCGACGAGATCTCGAGGAAGACGAAGATATTGAAGGCGTCACCGGTGATGGTCATCCCGGCGAGACCGGTCATGCACAGCAGATACGCCGCGTAGAACAGATACTGTTTTTCGGCTGGGATCTCGGCCTCGATGCTTCGCGGCGCCGCAATCAACACGATGGCGCAGATCCCGGTAACCACCACCAGCACCAGCGCGTTGAGCAGGTCGATGCGCAGCTCGATGCCCCACGGCACCGGCCACCCGCCTTCGACGTACGAGATCGTTCCGACGGTCCACACCCGGTACAGGAGGATCGACGCGTTGACCACCGCGCCCCAGGCGTTGAACATGGCCACCGCCCACGCCAGCATCGGGCGGCGCACCAGGATGCACACCGTCGCCGTGAGCAGCGGCATCGCGATTTGAAGCGCCGGAAGATCGTCGCGGATCAGCGTCCAGAGTCCTTCGATCACGAGGCGTCCTCATCGGCTTCGATCCGCCGGATCTCGTCCTCTTCGATGGTGCCGTAGGCCTCGTTGATTCGCACCACGAGAGCCAGGGCCAGGGCCGTCGTCGCCACGCCGACCACGATGGCGGTGAGCATGAGCACGTGGGGAAGCGGGTTGGAGTAGATCTCGAAGCCCGGGGCCACGATGGGCGCGGTCCCGCCCCGCACCTTGCCCATGCTGATGTAGAACATGATCAAGGAAACCTGGAAGATGTTGAGCCCGATGATCTTCTTGATGAGATTACCTCGTGAGATCACGACATAAAGCCCGGTCATCATGAGGAAGATGACCACCCAGTAGTTGTAGAGGCCCCACTCAATCATCGGCTCGCCCCCGGCCCGCGAACTGGAAAAAGATGGTCGCCATCACCGCGGCCACGGTGGTGCCCACCCCGAGCTCCACCAGCAGAATGCCCAGGTGTTGGCCGTGGGTCGGATCATGGGCGAAGACGTCGTAGTCCAGAAAATTGCCGCCGGCGAAGATCGCGGCGAGACCGACGCCGCCATAGAGCAGCACGCCGCCGGCCACCAGGATCTCGAGAACCCGCGGCCGAAAAACCTCCTTGGCCATGTCGAGACCGAAGAGCAGGGCGTAAAGGATGATTCCTGCGCCGAAGATGACCCCGGCCTGGAACCCGCCCCCTGGACCATAGTCGCCGTGGAACTGGACATAGAGGGCGAAGAGCATGATCAGCGGGATCAGCAGCTTCGACAGGACCCGGAGGATGACGTGAGACGTCACCTTTCAGCCTCCGGGTCCGTCGTCTTGCGGCGGCGGAAACGATCGACGATGGCATGACCGCCGAGCAGGAGCATGACTCCGACGCAGGCGGTGAAGATCACCGTTGTCTCGCCCCAGGTGTCGTAGCCCCGGTAGGACGCCAGCACCGCGGTCACCATGTTGGGCACGCCGATCTCGTCGTCGGTGTCCTCGATATAGCGCGGCGCCACGTGCATGTGGATCGGCGCCGACGGGTCGCCATAGCGCGGCATGTCGAAGGTGGCGTAGACCAGCGCGGCGCCGGTCAGGAGCACGGCGATGAGCGGCATCGCCTGGAACCGATTGTGTTCGGGGTGCTCCTCGCTGTTGGTGAGGGCGAGGGTCGCGAGCATCAGGATGGTGGAGATTCCGGCCCCCACCGACGCCTCGGTGAACGCCACGTCGACGGCGTCCATGACCGTGAAGAGCGAGGCCGAAAGCAGGCTGAAGATGCCCATGAGCATGACGGCCGCAAAAAGGTCCTTGAGCCGGATGATCGCCACCGCGATCACCGCCAGAAAGGTGAAGAGGATCAGGTGGACCAGATCAAGCACTGTCATCCACCTCGTGCCGATCGACGAGCTCGCGCCCCTGGAGCGGGTCGAGTCCTCGCAGGAAGGCCGCCTTGGCCAGAGCGTGGCTCGAAAGCGGGCTGGTGATGAGCAGGAAAAAGAACAACATGGCGAGCTTCGCGGCGTTCAGGGTGAATCCCTCGTGCAGCATCAAACCGAGCAGGATCAACCACGTCCCGAGGGTGTCGGTGATGCCCGCGGCGTGGATCCGGGTGTAGAAATCGGGCAGCCGCAGCAGGCCGACGCCGCCGATGACGACAAAGACCGCTCCGGCGAGGACCAGCACCCAGCTCAGGACCTCGATGGGGCTCGCCATCAGAAGACCTCCTCGGAATCGTCGTCCTCCATCCCGGCGAGATCGCCGAAACGGGTGAACTTCATCGCGGCGATGGTGCCGATGAAGTTCATCAGGGCATAGACCAGGGCGAGATCGAGGAAATCCGGCCGGCCGCCGAGATAGCCGATGAGCGCAATGAGCAGGACCGTCTTGGTGCCGAAGCTGTTGACCGCGAGAATCCGGTCGAAGACTGTCGGCCCGGCGATCGACCGCGTCAGGGTCAGACCCATGCAGACCAAGATGGCCGCGGTGGCGGCGGCAAAGACCCCGGTCACTTGGTCTCGCCCTCGAGCCGGGTCACCCGGCGGTCCATCTCTCCTTTGAGGAGATCATCGGCAACTTCCTCGGCAATCGCGTGGACGGTGATCTTGGTGCCGTGCACCCGGATCGACACCGTCCCCGGCGTCAGGGTGATGGAGTTGGCGTAGAGCACCCGACCGAGGTCGCTGTGCTGGCTCGTCGGCGCTTCGAAGAGCCGCGGGCTGATATCCGGCCGGCCGAGACCGAAGATCCGCCGCGCCGTATCCAGATTCGACTTCACGACTTCCTTGGCGATCCAGGGAAGATACATCGGCAACCGGGGCAGCAGGTGGATGGGCACCCCCTCGTCGTCGGCGATGCCCATCCGGCGCGCGAGCCAGACCACCAACAGACAGCTGGCAACCCCGAAGGACGTGATCAGCACGGTGTAGTGGCCGGAGTTCAGCAGCCAAACCGCCAACAACAGAAGAAAAAGGGCGACGGCGTGTTTCACGAGCGTTCCTCGCGTGACGTTCTCAACCCGTCAGGATCATCGCCTGGGGAAATGACCCGAAGCAGTTGGATCGGCCGCGGCCCGGAGCCGCCGGTCGTACGAGCCACCTCTCACCACCTCCCGGGCCTTCGTCAAGAGACGGCCCGCCGCTCCCGTCGTTGCGAGACTCTAGATGACCCGGGTGAACCCGTCAACCCGCGTCGAGCACCCTCGCCGCGTGATCGAAATCCTCTTCTTTGACATACAGGACATAGGCAAACCGACCGCAGTCGGCGACCACGCCGCCCGAGGCGTAGACATTGATGTTGGCGTCGTAGAGCTTGCGGTGAGTCTCGGCCAGCGCGCCCAGCCGGTCGTCGCCGCGGACGATGAGCGCGTGCTGCGGGCCGGTGAGATCGATTCCCGCCTCCTCCGCCGCCTTGATCAGCAAGCTCGGAGACCGTGGAAAGAGCACCAGTTGAGTCCGGTCGGACCCCATGGGGATGGCGTTGAACGCCATCAGGCTGACCCCCGTGCGGGCGAGCTGGGAGAGGAGCTCGTATGCCGCGCCCGGGCGGTCTTTGACCATGGCGTGGTAGTAGTCGGCGCACACGATGCTGGCTGACATGGAGGCCTCCGGCAGTTTCATCACCCGAGGATGCGGGTTGCGGACTCGAACTGTCAAGGTCGATGACCGTTTCTGTGTCGGTTTCCGTACCCTGCGATGATTGTAGGGCCGGCGTCCCGCCGGCCCATCAGAGCCCTCGTCGATCCGCGTCGCGCCGCACGCCAGATCCGCGCCTCCAACGAGATTCTCCCATCGCGCTCCCCGAGAGTGCCCCCTCAAACGATGTTTGGGCCCGAAACGCGTCACGCTCCGGAACGGTACGCCATCCCAAAATCGGTTTGAGACGGCACGTCCGTTCAAGGCCAATACCGCGTTCTTTCGAGGCACGAAGACAAGGCGCGTCAAGGAACACGCGGAAAACCACGCCCCATCGGGGTGCCGGGTCCGTTTTTGTGCAGGAACGACCTCCCGGCAACGCCTCGCCTCGAGCACAAAATGCGGACCGGGCTCCCCCGGGAGGCGCGATGCGGTCTGCTGTTCCGGCTAAGAGGGAGGCCGCCGGCGTGCCATCGGCGTGGTCGCAGCCCTCCCAATCAACCCACGCGCGACCACGCCGATGGTGCGACGCTGGGTCGCCGGGACGCCCAAGCGTCCCGGCGGCTCAGAAGGCCGGTGCTGAGGGCATGGTCCGGAACAACGGAAGCGACCGGGACAGAGGCCGTATCCGTATCCGCGGACGATGGGACCAACCCGCGTCGGTACACCACCATCGCCGGCGGGACGCCGGCGCTACAAACATCTCAGCGCCCTTGGCAGCGCCCGCGTCTCGTGGACGATGGAACCAACCCGCATCGGCACTCCCTCGGGAAGCGCGATGCGGTCCGCTCTCCCGGCTTCGAGGCAGGCCGCCGGCGCGCCATCGGCGTGGTCCGAGCCTCTCAATCAACCCACGCGCGACCACGCCGATGGTGCGACGCTGGGTCGCCGGGACGCCCAAGCGTCCCGGCGGCTCAGAAGGCCGGTGCTGAGGGCATGGTCCGGAACAACGGAAGCGACCGGGACAGAGGCCGTATCCGTATCCGCGGACGATGGGACCAACCCGCGTCGGTACACCACCATCGCCGGCGGGACGCCGGCGCTACAAACATCTCAGCGCCCTTGGCAGCGCCCGCGTCTCGTGGACGATGGAACCAACCCGCATCGGCACTCCCCCGGGAAGCGCGATGCGGTCTGCTGTTCCGGCTAAGAGGGAGGCCGCCGGCGTGCCATCGGCGTGGTCGCAGCCCTCTCAACCCGCGCTCGGCTGGCGAGCGAGTCAGGCCGCCGTCGCGAAGCGAGGACGGCTCTGACCGCAGCCAGGCGAGGGTGGGCCGCGGTGCGCAAGGCGCATGAGCAAACCTCGCCGAAGGCGCCGGTCGTTCAGACCGAGATCGACAGAACTCGGAGACCCCGGAAACCCCTGATCCTCCGATGTGCAACGCACATCGGTTGCAGCGAGTGCCGCCCGGTCGCCGCAGACGGCCCGGCGGCGCTCGGTGCAGCTAGAACCCCTCGTGCTCGGTGCGTTCGATGATCTCGTCCTGGAGCTCGCGCGAGATGTCGCAGAAGTAGTCGGAGTACCCCGCCACACGGACGATCAGATCCCGGTGGCTGTCGGGATCGAGCTGGGCCTGACGCAGGGTCTCGGCCGAGACGACGTTGAACTGGACGTGGTGGGTGTCCATCCCGAAGTAGCCGCGAACGAGACCGGCGAGGAGGTCGATCCCCGGTTTGCCCGCGAGGAGCTGCGGGGTGAACTTCTGGTTGAGCAGGGTGCCGCCGGTGCGCAGGTGGTCCATCTTGGCGGCCGATTTGAGAACCGCGGTGGGCCCCTTGCGGTCGGCCCCCTGCACCGGTGAGATGCCTTCGGAAAGCGGCAGACCGGCGCGGCGGCCATCGGGCATGGCGCCGATCACCGACCCGAAGTAGACGTGGCACGTGGTCGGCAGCATGTCGATGTGGTACCTCCCGCCGCGTCCGTTGGGCCGGCCGTCAACCGCGTCGAAGAAGGCCTCGAAACACCGCACCATGATCTCGTCGGCGCGATCGTTGTCGTTGCCGTAACGCGGCGTGTGGTTGACCAGCTGTTGCCGGAGGGATTCGCGGCCAACGAAGTCGGCGCTCAGTGCCTCGCGGAGCTCGGTGAACGAGACGGCGCCGTCGTCGAAGACGTGGTGTTTGATGGCCGACAGACTGTCGGTGATGGAGCCGATCCCGACCCCCTGGATATAGCTCGTGTTGTAGCGTGCGCCGCCGGCATTGTAGTCGCGGCCGGTCGCGATGCAGTCGTCGATGATGATCGACAGAAACGGCGCCGGCGCATCCTCGGCGTAGGCCCGTTCCCAGATCGCATTGCCGCGGTGCTTGATCTCGACGAAGTGGTTCACCTGGGCGCGCCACGCGTCGAAGAGCTCATCGAAGGCGGTGAAGGCTGCGGGGTCGCCGGTCTTCGGCCCGAGCTGCTTCCCGGTGCGCGGATCGAGCCCGTTGTTGAGGGCGAGCTCGAGCAGCTTCGGCAGGTTGAAGTAGCCGGTGAGGATGTAGGCCTCTTTGCCGAAAGCGCCGGCCTCGACGCAACCGCTGGTGCCGCCCTCGCGGGCGTCTTCCACGGACTTGCCCTGACGAACCAGTTCCTTGACCACGGCATCGGCGTTGAAGACCGAGGGGAAGCCGTAGCCCTTGCGGATGACCTCAAGTCCCGCCCGGAGAAATCGGTCCGGGTTCTTCGCCGAGAGTTGGAGATTGTTCGACGGCTGGAGGAGGTGCATCTCGTCGACGACCTCGAGCAACAGGTAGGAGACATCGTTGACGCCGTCGTCCCCATCGCGGGTGAGTCCGCCGATGTTGATGTTGGCGAAATCGGTGTAGGTGCCGCTTTCGGCGGCGGTCACCCCGACCTTGGGCGGCGCCGGGTGGTTGTTGAACTTGACGAAGAAGCAGCCGAGCAGCTCCTTGGCGCGGTCGCGGGTCAAGCTGCCGTCGGCGAGACCCCGCTCGTAGAACGGACCGAGGTGCTGGTCGAGGTGACCGGGATTGAACGCATCCCAGCCGTTGAGCTCGGTGATGACTCCGAGATGATAGAACCAGTAGGCCTGGAGGGCCTCGTGGAAATCGCGGGGTGCGTTGGCGGGGACCCACTCACAGACCGCGGCGATGTGCTCGAGCTCGGTACGGCGCTCGGGATCCGACTCGAGGGCGGCCTTCTCACGTGCGAGCTCGGCGTGCCGACGGGCAAACACGATGGCCGCGTCGGCGGCCACATCCATGGCCTCGAGCTGGTGACGCCTGGCTTCGGTTTCGCCATCGGCCGCGCTACCCAGTTTTTCCAGCGAGGCGGCGATCTCGCGGCGAAAATCGAGCAGTCCCTTGCGGTAGATCTTGCCGTCGGCCACGGTGTGCCCCGGCGCCCGCTGCTCCATGAACTCGGTGAAGACGCCGGCAGAATAGGCGTCGTGCCAGTCTTCAGGCAGCCTCGCAAGAACCCTCTCGCGGAGTGAACGTCCGCGCCAGAAGGGAATCACCTCGTCGGCGAACCGCCGGATGTCTTCGGCTGCGGCGGCGTAGCTCGTCAGCTTGCGCGAACCGAGGATCTCGAGATCCTCGACGCTGTGGCAGGTGATCTCGGGATAGGTCGGGGTCGCCTTCGGCGCCGGTCCCCTCTCCCCGACGATGAGCTCGCCGTGCCCGAGAAAGAGCTGCTTGTGGGCGCAGAGATGGTGGAAGGCGTGGGCGCGCATGAGCGGCGCCGGCCAGCGGCCCTCGTTTCCCCGGTAGAACTCGGTCAGCAGCAGCGCTCGCTCGATGGAGACCGATGGCACCGCATCCAGGCTTTCGCGACGGAGACGACTCACGCGATCATTCATGCGCTCCTCCGGTATGGACCTCGAGACCGTGTGAGCGCAATCGCTCGACCACGGCCCCGATCTCGTCCTCGCTCGGCGATCGGAAGGCGACCTCTGGGCCGATCTTCCCCAGGCGCCGCGCCTTGTCGACGCCGATGGCGTGATAGGGCAGCACAAAGAGCGGATGGGGGTTGGGCAGCGCGCCGATGAACGCGGCCATGGCCTCGAGATTCTCGTTGTCATCGTTGAATCCGGGGATCATCGGGAAGCGGATCCAGACGGCCGCACCCTCCTCGCTCAAGATCCGCAGGTTTTCCAGGATGCGTTGATTGTCGACTCCGGTGTGGCGCTCGTGCGCGCCGGGGTCCATGTGCTTGAGGTCGTAGAGCAGCACATCGGCCAGACCCGCGATCTCCCGGATGACCTTCTTCGACGCGAAACCGCTGGTGTCCACCGCGGTGTGCAGACCCTGCTCCCGACAGGCCTCGAGACACGCTGCGAGGAATGTCGGATGGCACAGGGGCTCGCCGCCGGAGAAGGTCACTCCCCCACCCGACGCGTCGAAGAACGGACGGTCGCGCTCGATCTCGGCCACCAGATCGGCGACCGCCCGGGGCTCGCCGATGAGTTCGCGTGCCTCCCCGGGACAAGCTTCGGCGCACGCGCCGCAGCGACGGCAGGTGCCGTCATCCCATCCCGGTCCTCGCGCCGGCCGCACACCGTCCGACTCCGGGCACGCCTCGACGCAGGCGCCGCACGAGAGGCACTTCTGCTCGTTGATGGCGACCTCGGGCGCGCCGTCGAGGCTCTCCGGGTTGTGGCACCAGTCGCAGCGGAGGGGACAACCCTTGATAAACACGGTGGTGCGGATCCCGGGGCCGTCGTGGATCGAACAGCGCTGGATGTTGAAGACCGCCACCCCGGACGGGGCGGATTCAGCGCCGGCGGTCAGATAGTGACTGCTCATCGTTCTGCATAGAGTCTATACCCTGGAGCCTGAGAATTCTTGTATGATTCCAAAGGGCGAATTGCGAAATCGGCATAAAAATGTCATCGTTGGTGAGGGGTTAGGAGTTACGAGTTAAGAGTGAGGGGTGAGGGGTGAGGGGTAGGGAGTAAGAAATGGCGAGGTTGTGGTGACGACGATCAACGCGGAGAAGGATCTTGCCGCGATCATTGCCTCGACGGGCTTTGTCGAGCAGCTCTTCGACCGCATCCCCGACGTGGTCTTCTTCGTCAAGGATCTCGAGGGCCGCTACCGGGTCGTCAACACGACGCTGGTCGAGCGATGCGGCGTTGGCGCGAAGACCGATCTCATCGGTCGCACCGCCACCGAGGTCTTTCCGGCGCCCCTCGGCGAAAAATACCTCGAGCAGGATCGCATCGTGGTGCGATCAAGCGCCGCCATCGCCCAGAAGCTCGAGCTCCACCTCTATCCCAACCACCTCGAGGGCTGGTGTCTCACCGACAAGATTCCGCTCGTGGACAACGCCGGCCGGGTCTGCGGCGTGGCCGGGATTTCGCGAGACCTGCAGACGCCGAGCCGCCACGGGGAACGCCTCGACGATCTCGGCAGGGCGATGGAGCTCATCGAGACCCGACACACCGCGCCGCCGTGCGTCGGCGAGATCGCCGCCGAGGTCGGTCTCTCGGCCTACCAGCTCAACCGGCGATTCAAGGACCTGCTCGGCATCACCGTACGGCAGATCCTCATCAAGACCCGCGTCGATGTGGCTTCACGGCTTCTGAAGACCACCGCGCTGCCCATCGGCGATGTCGCCCAGCAGAGCGGCTACTGCGATCAAAGCGCCTTCACCCGCCAGTTTCGCAGCACCACCGGGCTGACGCCGCGGCAGTACCGCCGGCGTCACCGCCCGCCGGAATGATCACCTCGCCGCTCGTCCCCGTACGATCAAAAAGCGGCGCACCGGCCGGTCGACCGGTGCGCCTTGGTTTCAGTCCCACCCAGAGGTATCACCGGTTTCGAAGCCGTCGACAAAGAGGGCGATGACGGTGTTCACGGTGGCCGTGTTGTTGGTCTGAATCGGGTCGAGTTCGGCCGCAGTCACGGCCGCGGTGTTGCTGAACGAACCGTATACCGGGTGACCGAGCACCGAATCGATGGTGATCACCGCGGTGTCGGTCGGCGCCAGGGTGCCGAGATCGCAGGTCAGGGTGTCGACGCTGTAGGTGCAATCGGGGGAGCCGGGTGTCGAGGAGACGAAGATCAGCTCTCCCGGCAGCGTGTCCGTCGACGTGACCGAACTCGCCGGCAACGGACCATTGTTGGTGACGGTGATGGTGTAGCTCAGCGGACGACCCGACGGCGCGGGCTCGGTGGAGGCGGTCATCTCGATTGAGAGGTCGGGTCCCTCGACGATCTCCACCGCGTAGTCCTCGACCTCGCCGTCGGTGGCGTAGCCGTTCGGCGCGAGCCCGCCGTTCGTGTCGAGCCGGAAGCGCGCGTAGGAGGTGCCGAGCGTGGCACTCGCGGGAACGGCAAAGCTGAGGGAGTTGACTCCAGCCGCGAGCATCCGATCAACAAAGACCTGCTCACCGGCGTCCGCCCAGTCGCCGTCCGAGTTGAAGTCGACCCATGCGTTGAGCCTCCCGGCGCCCGAGGCCGTGACCTCGAGGAAGGCTTCGAGACCCGCGCCGATGCCCGATGTGAAGACGACGCCGTCCTCGTCGTCCGAGCCGTCGAGATCATCGCCATCGGCGCCCGCGGTCGGTTGGCCGTCGGGTTCGTCGTCCACCGAGGAGCCGAGATACAGCCCGTACCCGAGGATGTGGCGGGCGCCGTCCGAGCCGTAGAGAGTTGGGTAGGTCGGGTCCGGCGCATCGCCAAAGTCGAGCTCCTCGATGAAGAGCAGGTGGTCCTCGACCTCGCCGTCGCCGGCCGAGCCTGTGAAGGACAGACCGCCGCTGGTGTCGGCCCTGAACCGGGCGAAGGTGGTGCTGCCGCCCGCCGCTGTCGATGGTACGCCGAATCCGAGTGGGTTGACGCCTGCCGAAAGCGGCTCGTCGACGAAGATCTGCTCACCGGGATCGGACCAGTCACCGTCGGCGTTGAAGTCCACCCAAGCGTTCAGTTTGCAGCTCTGGGAGGCCACAACATCGATTGTTGCGATCCCACCCGGGACCAGTTGCGACGTGAACGTCACGCCATCCTCGTCATCGAGGTTGTTGGTGTCGTCGCCCGACGCCGAGGACGATGGCAGGCCGTCATCTTCGTTGTCCACCAGACTTCCGAGATAGAGAGGACCGCCGAGGACGTGGCGTGCACCGTCGGAGGCGAGGAGAGTCGGGTAGGTCGGATCCGGCGCATCACCGAAGTCGTAGAACAGGGGCCCGTGGCGGAAAAGGTAGGCCGAGCCCGAACCAGTCGCGCCGGCGTCTTTCTGGGCGGCACCGGCCACCAGAAATTCGCCGGCGACGCCGACGGCGGAACCGAATTGATCACCGTCTGCAGCATCCGCCGCGGTGAGCTTGGTCACCTCGCCCCAGGCATCCTGTCCCCCGTGATTTCGGGAGTAGAGATACGCTGAACCCGAGTCGGATCCGACGACGTCATCTCGCGGGGCCGCGACTACCAGATTGGCCCCCGACGAATCGATGAATCGGCCGAACCACATGCCGGATGACGATGACGATGGCGTGATCTTCACAGTTTCGCCCCAGTTGTCGGCACCGCCGTTGTTGCGTTCCATGACATACACGGCGCCTGCGATTCCTTCATCCGGCGCTGCGACAAAGAGTGTGTCTCCCTCGATCGACACCGTGAGGCCGAAATTGTCGTTTGATGCGCCATCCGCGGCCGTCACCTTTGTCAGCTCTCCCCAGTTGTCTGCGCCTCCCTGATTGCGATGGAAGAGATAGACGGAGCCCGAAAAGGAACCGTTGTCGTCGTCTCCCGGAGCGCCGACCGCCACGGTGTCTCCACTGATGGAGACGCCGAGCCCGAAGTAGTCCTCGGCGGCTCCGTCTGCGGCCGTCAGCTTCGCCACCTGGCCCCAATTGTCGGCGCCACCATGATTGCGTTCGAAAATGTAGGCCGCGCCCGCGTCCGGACCGTTGTCATCATCGTTTTGGGATCCGACCACGAGGACATCGCCCGAGAGCGACACCGTCCAACCAAAGAAATCATCGACGTCCGGGGTGGCTGCCTCGATGATCTTCACCTCTCCCCAGTTGTCGGCCCCACCATGATTGCGGTCGAATATGTATGCGTGGCCAACACGACTCATGCCTCCGGCGCCCCACGCGCCGATGGCGACCGTGTCTCCGGACATGGAGATCGAGCAGCCGAAGGAATCGGCGCTGACCGCGTCCGATGACACCAGGGTCCTGGTCTCGCCCCATGTATCGGCGCCGCCCTGGTTACGGTCGAAGAGATAGGCCTCACCGCCGACTCCTGCCCCGATCGCACCGATGACAAGCCGATCGACGGTTGCAGCAGCTGCAGTTCCGTAGTATTCCCACGCGCCCGGCGTCTGGTGAGTGATGGTGTTGAGCTCGTACCAGAGTCCGGATTCTCCGCCCAGAGTAGTGGAGAAATACGCCGAACCTGTGTCTTGATCCCCGTCATCGTTTTTCGACGCGCAGATGACGAGATTCTCTCCGCTGACCCCGACAGACGCTCCAAAATAGTCCCCCGCGGCTCCGTCCGACGCGCCGAGTTTCTGGAACTCGCCCCAGTTGTCGGGGCCGCCAAAATTCCGTTTGAAGACATATGCCGAACCGGACTCGCTCCCGTTGTCGTCATCACGATACGAAGCGACGAGCACAGTGTCGCCACTGATGGCCAGCAGACGACCGAACTCATCGACCGCGGCAGCATCCGACGCGGTGAGTTTCTTGACCTCGCCCCAGTTTTCGGCGCCACCGTAGTTTCGTTCGAAGACATAGGCGGCGCCGGACGAAAGACCCGCGTCATCATTCGCGTTGGCGCCGACGAGCATGGTGTTGCCGTCGACGGCGACCGACATCCCGAAATAGTCGCCCTCCGCCGCATCCGAGGCCTTGACCTTCTTGACGAACCCCCAATTGTCCGCCCCTCCCTGATTCCTCGAAGACGAACACCGATCCGGACCCCCCGAGACCCGGATTGTCGTCGTTGCGGGCGCCGATCACGGCCGTTCCGCCGCTGATGGCCACGTCTTCACCAAAGAAATCTCCCTGCTGTGCATCGGGCATGGTGAGCCGAACCACCGCTCCCCAATTGTCGGTGCCGCCCCAATTGCGCCCGAAGATGACGGCGGACCCACTCGAGGATCCGGCGTGGGAGTCATAGGGCGCACCGGCAACGACAAGATCCCCGCTGATGCCGACGGAGTCCCCGAGTTGGGAGTTGGTGGCGAGGGTGTAGGTGAGCTTGGCGACCTCGCCCCAATTTTCGGCGCCGCCGTGATTCCTCTCGAAGACGTAGGCAGCGCCCGAGTCGCCGTTTCCTCGTGATCCCACAACCACCGTGTCGCCGCTGATCGCAACGTCCTCGCCAAAGAAGTCCCCATTTTCCTCATCGGCCGGCCTGAGGATCCTGACCTCGCCCCAGGCGTCGACCCCGCCGTGATTGCGTTGGAGAATGTAAACACATCCCGAGTTCGAGGCGGCGCCTTCGTTGAAAGGCGTTCCCACCACGGCGGTATCACCACTGATGGCCGACGAAAACCCGAAGTGGTCACCCCAATCCGGATCCGACGCATGGACTTCGATCACTTCGGAGAAGGGCAACGGGCCGATGACGAATCCGGACTTCGGCGAATCCCCACCACCCGCGTGAACCGGTATTACCGGCGTCAGCAGTGAGCAAAGGAACAAGGCCGAGAACAACACGCGTAATCTTCGAGACATCAGAGGCTCCTTCCAAGAAAAAACCGATGGGTCCGATGGTCTCCGAATTGCTCGGACGACCATTGCCCTTTGACTGAACAGACGACATTTCGGGGAGAAACGGATCACCTGCGACGAGTCGTTGCAGACAGACCCACCGAACGCGGTGCCCACCCTGGGTTCGGGCGCCGGACGATGCGCCTGAGCCGAAAAAACCGGCGAGACCCCCCACCCTGCCTGGTATGCAGGGAGTCCGCCGGGACGGGATCGGATCTTCGTGACGGCACGATTTCATCGATCCTCATCTCCACAAACGACAAACCAGAGCAATACCGCACAATCATCACCGTTTGATATCCTTTCAAAGGCGAAAATTGAGAACTTCGCCGGTGGCTGTCAGACTTGACCGCGTGGCCTGAACCGCCGGGGAGCGTGTTTCACCTTTGTCGAGGAGGACTCGTGGCCAATCGAACGACATGAGCGACGTCGGTGAGATCACTCGCCTGCTCGAGCGGCTCGACAGCGAGCCGGGCGATGGTCGCGACGCGGTTCTCCAGGAGCTCATGCCGCTCGTCTACGGCGAGCTCAAGGTGCTGGCGCGGGCCAACCGCTACCGCTGGAGCGGGGTCGAGTCACTGGGAACCACGAGTCTGGTCCACGAGGCCTATCTCAAGCTGGCCGACCAGACGCCGGCGAGCTTTGCCAACCGGCGCCAGTTCTACGCCCTGGCCTCCAAGGCCATGCGCTCGATCCTCATCGACAACGCCCGCTGGCACTCCCGGCAGAAGCGCGGCGGCGGCCGGAAGCCGGCGGCGCTCGAGGATTCCATGCTGATTTCCGCCGAACGGTCGGAAGAGCTCCTGGCGTTGGACGAGGCGCTGAGCAGCCTCGAGGAACGCGAACCGCGGCTCGCCCGGATCGTCGAGTGCCGCTGCTTCGGCGGGCTCACGGTGGACGAGACCGCCGAGGCCCTCGATGTGTCCTCGGCGACGGTCAAGCGCGGCTGGAGCCTGGCCCGGACCTGGCTCTACCGGGCGATGCGAACCGCTGCGGTCTGAGATGAGCCCCGACGATCTCGCCCGTTTGGAGGAGATTCTCGCCGAATCCCTCGGACGACGGCCGGAGCAGCGCTCGGCGTACCTCGACGAAGCCTGCGCCGGCGACGAGGAGCTGCGGCGCGAGGTCGACGAGCTTCTGACCCTCGACGGCGAAGCCGCCGAGTTCTTCGACCGGCTCTCCGGCGAGATCGCCGCCGCCGCGCCCCTCGAGCTCGAGAGCGCGGCCCACACGGGACTCCGCATCGGCCCCTACCGCACGCTCGCCGCCATCGGCCAGGGCGGCATGGGGGCGGTCTACCGCGCCGAGCGCGTCGACGGCGCTTTCGATCAGGAGGTCGCGCTCAAGCTCCTCCACCGCGACATGGACACGCCGGAGCTGCGGGCGCGATTCCTCGCCGAGCGTCAGTTGCTGGCAGGGCTCTCGCACCCGGATATCGCCCATCTTCTCGATGGCGGGGTCACCGACGAAGGCCGGCCCTACTTCGTCATGGAGCTCGTCGAGGGCGCGCCCATCACCCGTCACTGCGCCGCAGCCGAGCTGCCCACCGAGGAGGTGCTGCGCCTCTTCCTCGGCATCATCGACGCGGTGAGCTATCTCCACCGCAATCTGGTGGTCCACCGCGATCTCAAACCGAGCAACATCTTCGTCGACACCGCCGGCCAGGTGAAGCTGCTCGATTTCGGAATCGCCAAGGTGCTCGCCGACGCGCCCGAAACCGCACACCTCACCCGCACCGGTCAGCAACTCATGACTCCCGAGTACGCCGCTCCCGAACAACTCAGCGGTGCGCCTGTGACCACCGCCACCGATGTCTACGCGCTCGGGGCGGTGCTCTATGAACTGCTGACGGGACAGCGGCCGTACCAGGACGGCCGAACCGACGGCCGGGCGCCGACCCGGGAGCTGCCGCCGACCCCGAGCTCGGTGCTTCGCTCGCGACAGACCGCCGGCGCCGCCTCCGAAGTCGCCATCGAGATCGCGGGCCCGTCGCCGAAACGCCGGATCTCACGCGATCTCGACGCCATCTGTCTCAAGGCGCTTCGTCCCGATCCCGCGGCGCGTTATCGCTCCGCCGAGCAACTCGGGACCGACATCGAGCGACACCTCGAAGGTCAGCCCGTGGCCGCCCGCACGGGAACGCTGAGCTACCGGGCCGGGCTCTTTGTCCGCCGCCACCGCACCGGGGTGCTGGTCGCCGCCGTCCTGGCCGCCCTGATGGTGATCGGTCTGGTGCGCGAAATCAGTCTCCGCGGCGAGGCGGAGAGAGCGCGACGGGGCGCCGAAATCGAGGCCGCCAAAGCGGTCGCCGTGTCGCGCTTCCTCGGAGATCTGCTGTCTTCGGTGGACCCGGCCAAAGCGCAGGGAGAGGCTGTTGCCGTGACCGACGTCCTCGATCAGGCGTCCGCGAAAATCGCGGAAAGCGCCGAGCTCGCGGATCAGCCCGAGGTCGAGGCGGCGGTGCGCCGGACCATCGCCAGCACCTACACCTCACTCGGCCGTTACGACGATGCGAGGGGGCACCTCGAGCGGGCGGCCGCGCTTCTCGGATGGCCCGAGTCACACGACCCCGAAACGCTGTCGGCGGCTGCCGAGCTGGGGGTGCTCTATCAACGCCTGGGGCTGGCGACCGAGGCCGAGGACCTCATTCGAAGGGTCTTCGAGATCCGGGTCGAAACCCTCGGTGAAGACCACCCGTCGTCGCTGACTTCGCTCAACCAGCTCGCCGACCTGCTGTTCTCCGAGGGGCGGATCGACGAGGTCGAGCCCCTCGACCGCAAGACCCTCGAGATCCGCCGGCGGGTCCTCGGCGAGGACCACCCGGACACCCAGCGATCGCTCAACGGCCTGGCGGCGACGCTCCACAACCGCGGCCGGTACGACGAGGCGGCGCGGTTGTTTCAGGAGGGGCTCGATTACCGCCGGCAAACCCTGGGCGACAACCATCCCGACACGCTGCTGCTCGCGAACAACCTCGCGGCGGCCCTGCTCGAGCTCGGCCGGTACGCAGAAGCCGAGGCGCTGCTGCGAGAGGTCGTCGCGGGTCGCACCCGGGTGCTCGGCGAGGAGCACGACCAGACCGCCATGTCGATCCACAATCTCGGCGTGACCCTGGCTCAGCTCGGGCGTTACGACGAGGCGGAAACGACTCTGCGCCGCGCTGTCGCGCTCAGAGAGGACGATCCGGGCGACCGGCGGGGCTGGCTCTTCTCCATGAGCTATCTCGCCGACGTGGTTCGAGCGCAGGCGCATCAGCCTGAGGCGGAAGCGTTGTATCAGCAGACGTTGGAGCTTCAGCGACAGTTCTGCGGCGCCGAGGACGGCGACACCCTGAAGACCGCCAGCGGTCTCGCAGAGCTGTACTCACTCCGGGGCGATCTCGAGTCCGCCGAGACGCTGCTCGACGAGATCCTCGAGACCCAGGTCCGCGTTCGGGGCGAGGAGCACCCGGACACCCTGCAGAGTCTCACCACCCTGGCTCACGTCCGAAACGAGCAAGGGCGTTTCGCCGAGGCCCTCGATCTCTGCGAGCGGGCGATGGAAGCGGGCACGAGATCCCTCGGCGCCCACCACACCGCTGTGCTCCAAGCGGCGATCGAGAAGGTCGCGGCTCTCAAGGGACTGGGTCGCCACGAAGAGGCTCGCGGCCTGGCCGATGAAATTGTGGCAGGCTACTCAAAAACCCTCGGCGATGATCACCCGTCGACGATTGCAGCCGCGAAACTCGCCGCAGGCGCCGGCTAACCCGCACTTCTCACCGGGTTTCGTCGCGAGGGCCAGTTTCACCAGGGGAGATTGTCGAGATTCGTGTTTCCGCCCGATAGGATCAACCCGACTCGCCGGCCCGCGAAACGATCGCGGTGGGCCAGGACCGCAGCGAGCGGGACCGCTCCCGAGGGTTCGACGAGGATCTTCGCTCGTTCCCACAGGAGCCGCATGGCACGGACGATGGTCGCTTCGTCCACCGTGAGTATCCCCGCGAGGCCGGCACTGAGAATGCGGAAGGTGCGATCCGACAGGGAGGTCAGGAGTCCGTCGGCGATGGTGGCCGGTTTCACCGAGGGGTAGCGCCGGCCGTCGCGAAGGGAGCGGAAGGCATCG
Organism: uncultured Acidobacteriota bacterium; assembly: GCA_963823445.1. Taxonomy (GTDB): domain Bacteria; phylum Acidobacteriota; class Thermoanaerobaculia; order Thermoanaerobaculales; family Sulfomarinibacteraceae; genus JAHECW01. The sequence continues at coordinate 730,779 of CAWGLT010000004.1, read as the reverse complement.
TCGGCAGCTTCGGGCTCGGCGCCCCAGATCTCGATTCCGGGCCGCAGCGACGACACCGCAATGGCCGTTCCGCTCGCGAGTCCGCCACCCCCCACCGGCGGCATGACGGCTTCGAGATCCGGCGCCTGCTCGAGCAACTCGAGGGCCGCGGTGCCCTGACCGGCGATCACCCGCACGTCATCGTAGGGGTGGATGAAGATCGCGCCGGTTCGCTCCTGAACGACTGCGAGGGTGGTTTCCCGCGCCTCGAGGGTCGGCTCGCACTCGGTGATGACCGCTCCGTAGCCGGCCACCGCCGCCTTTTTCACCGGTGGCGCCGATGACGGCATGACGATGAAGGCCGGGATGCCGCGAAGACCCGCCGCCCTCGCCAGCGCGGCGGCGTGGTTGCCCGACGAGTGGGTGCAGACCCCACGCGCCGCCGCCTCGTCATCGAGGGAAAAGACCGCGTTGGTCGCTCCCCGAGCCTTGAACGCCCCGACCTTCTGCAGGTTCTCGCACTTGAAAAAGAGAGAGGCGCCGGCGATGGCGTCGATGGCGGCGCAGGTCTCAACCGGAGTCCGGTGGATGAAGGGCGAGATGCGCTCGGCCGCAGCCCGAATGTCAACGAGGGTCGGATCGTCATGCATGGCGGCATGGTAGCAGCGACAGGGGCTGCGACAGGGGCCGCGACAGGTTTCAGCGTCAGCGGCAAAATCCAGTGATCAGAGAACGATGCGCCCTCCTGGACCCGATGCCCTTCCTGGCAAGAGGAAAACCCCGCCCCACCGGGCGTGCCGTCCTTGACGTTTTTCATTTCGACCACGCTCACGCTTTGATCGCGACCGGAAAAACGTCAAGGGGGGCTCCCCCGGGGAGCGCGATGCGGTCTGTTGCTCCGGCCACGAGGCAGGCCGCCGGAGGCGGACCGGAAGGCCTGTGCCGTGAGAACCGGGAACAGCGACAGCGGCCGGGGCAGCGGCAGCATCCGGGACAGCGGCCGCGACAGCGTCAGATGCTGTCCCGGGTCGGAGGGAAAGAAGCGTCCATCGGGGTGCCGGGTCCGGCATTGTGCCGGATCGACCCTTCGGCACGCGGCGCGTTGCGCACAATGCCGTACCGGGCTCCCACGGGGAGCGCGATGCGGTCTGTTGCTCCGGCCACGAGGCAGGCCGCCGGCGTCCCATCGGCGGGGTCGCAACCCTTCCAATTCACCACCCGAGCGACCCCGCCGATGGGGCGACGCCGGGCCGCCGAAGGTGGACCGGAAGGCCGGTGCCGTGAGAACCGGGGCAGCGGCAGCGGCCGGGGCAGCGGCAGCATCCGGGACAGCGGCCGCGACAGCGTCAGATGCTGTCCCGAGTCGGAGGGAAAGAAGCGTCCCTCGGGGTGCCGGGTCCGGCATTGTGCAGGTATCCCGCTCCGGTTCGCGCCACGTTTCGCACAATGCCGTACCGGGCTCGGTGCCTGGCTCTCTTTTCGCCGCGAAAAGGTGCCTGGCACCGCTCCCATCGCGTTTCTACAGGCTCTTGCAGGCCGCCGGCGTACCATCGGCGTGGTCGCAGCCCTCTCAACCCGCGCTCGGCCGGCGAGCGAGTCAGGCCGTCGTCGCGAAGCGAGGACGGCTCTGACTGCAGCCAGGCGAGAGTGGGTCGCGGTGCGCAAGGCGCACCAGCAATCAACCCACGCGCGACCACGCCGATGGTGCGACGCTGGGCCGCCGGGACGCCAAAGCGTCACGGCGGCCCAGAAGGCCGTGATGGGGGCACCGTTCCCGGGATCGGGATCGGGATCGGGATCGTAAGCGACTGTGGTGCGGGCCTCCAGCCTGCCGCCAGTTACTCCGCGGGATTCTCGAGCACGAGAATCGCCTGATCACGCCAGGCGCCGCGTTTCCAGTAGCGTCCCGGGACGCGTCCGACCTCGCGGTAGCCGACGGCTGCGAGCATCCCCATGGAACGCTCGTTGTCGGCGATGACGGTGGCGATGAGCATGCGCAGACCGAGGACCTCGAAAGCGTAGGTGGAACGTACCCTCGCCGAATCGGTCCCGAGCCCGCCGCCCCACAGATCGCGGCGGCCGATGACGCTCCCGGAAACCGCCACCCGGCTCTGCCAATCGATGGATCGCAGTCCCGAGAATCCGACGTGGTCGCCGTCGAGGGTCTCGACGGCAAACTGAACGCTGCCCTTGTCGGGTCGCTCTGCGGCGCGGAAGAACTCCTCCTCGGTACCGCGGGTCAGAGGCCAGTCCCCGGTTTCCAACCACGCCGTGATCGTCGGGTCGTTGAACCAGGACAGCGCGTTCTCGAGGTGCCGCTGCTTGTCCAGGGGCACCAACCGGACCCTGTCGCCTTCCCATCCGTAGGCCATCAGTCGTCTCCGTCATCGAGATTGGTGACCCGTACGGTATCACCACGTTTCAAACCCGTCGCTTTGGCCGCCGACCCACCGTTGACGGCGAGCTCGAGCAGACCTGCCGAGCCCTCGATGAGGACCACTTCACCTGGATCGCCATCGCCGTAGACCTGGACCCGCCGCGCCGGGGTCTCGGACGACCAGGCGGCGGTCGAGCCGCCCCCCACCGAGTCCGCCGGCAGATTGGTCGGCAGGTTCCCGAAACGGTCGACCGACAGCACGGTGGCCGAATAGCCCGAGGTCAGCGGCTCGGGCTCGGGCAAAGGGCACGCCACCAAGAGATCCGGATCGACTCTCTCGCCGAGCTCCCTGAGCTCCCTGCCGAGTGCGAGACGAGCCGCGGCGGGCGCGAAAATGTCGCGCCCGTGAAATGTCCGTGACGGCTCGGCGATCCCCAACTTCTTCCAGTCGAGCGCCACCACTTCAGACCCTGGCCCGAGACACGCCGCGAGGCCGTTGTCCGGCGCAATCAGAAACCGTTTGCCCAGCGCCGCAGCCAGCACCCGCCGCCCGGTTCCGACTCCCGGGTCCACCACCGCAGTGACGACACACCCGACCGGAAGAAACGGCCACGCACACCGGATCTGGAACGATGCCTCCCAGACGTCTCCTGGGGGGATGAGATGGCCGAGATCGATTCGTGGTACGCCCGGCGCGTGTTTCTCCAGCACCGCATGGAGCACACCGACATAGTGATCGGTGAGTCCGAAATCGGTCAAGAGTGCGACGGGACGCATCGAAAAAGCCTAACACACAATGAATCGAGGTGTTTCACTCCTTATATCTGGTGAACGGCTGGCGAGCCGTTCACCAGATAAAAGTGAAATGTATACCGGTCAGGCTGGTAGGATGCCTCTCGGAGGCACACCATGCGCGAAATGAAACTCTTCCTCAACGGGCTGTGGCTTGACGGGGACGACCTCATCACCGTTTGCTCCCCTTTCGATGGTCGCCAGGTTTCGCAGGTCGCCCGCGGCGGCCCGGCAATCCTCGAGCGAGCCGCGGCGACCGCGCGCCGAACCGCCGAGACCATGGCGAAGGTCCCGCCATCCGAGCGCGCCGCAATTCTCGAAGGGGCTGCCGCCCTTGTTCTCGAACATCGGGAGGAACTCGCGACCGCCATCTCAGAGGAGGCCGGGAAACCCATCCGACTCGCGCTCATCGAGGCGGACCGCTGCGCCGACACCTTGACCGAATCAGCCGCGGTGGCCCGCCACCCCGAGATCGAGGCCCGCGACCTCGCCGGCTACCCCTCCGGGCACGGCCGCCTCGCCCTGGTGCGCCGGGTCCCGGTCGGGCCGGTGCTCGCCATCACGCCGTTCAACTTTCCCCTCAACCTGGTGGCCCACAAGCTCGCTCCGGCGATTGCCGCCGGCTGTCCCGTGGTTCTCAAGCCGGCCAGCCAGACCCCGAGCCCGGCGCTCATGCTCGCCGAGCTGCTCGCCGACGCCGGCCTGCCCGCCGGCGCGCTGGCGGTCATCCCGTCGAAAGGCTCCGACGCCGAGATGCTGGCCGCCGATGACCGCTTCAAGGCCCTGACGTTCACGGGCTCCATGGCGATCGGCTGGCACCTCAAGAAGCTCGGGTGGAACCGCCGCGTCACCCTCGAGCTCGGCGGCAACGCCGCCGTGGTCGTCGAACCCGACGCGGGCGATCTTGCCGCGGTGGCCAGGACGATCGCCGGCGCCGCGTTCGCCTATGCCGGGCAGTCCTGCATCTCGGTCCAGCGGGTGCTCGCCCACGAAGACATCTACATGGCCCTGCGGCGAGAACTCATCGAGGCCACCAACGCCATCCGTCGCGGCAACCCGGCTGACGCGGACACCATCTGCGGCCCCCTCATCGACGAAGCCAACGCCGGCCGGGTCGCCGAGTGGATCGCGAGCGCCGAGAGAGCCGGCGGCCGAGTTCTCGCCGGCGGCGGTCGTGAGGGTAACGTTGTCGAGCCGACACTCATCGAAGAGGCGCCAGCCCTCGAACCCGTGGTCGCCGACGAGGTCTTCGGCCCGGTCGCCTGCCTCGATCCCTACGAGGACTACGCCCAGGCTCTCAACATGGTCAACGATTCGCGCTACGGGCTGCAGGCCGGGGTCTTCACTTCCGACATCGGGAAGATCCAGGAAGCGTGGCACCGGATCGAGGCCGGCGGCATCATCCAGGGCGATGTCCCCACCTGGCGCAGCGATCCCATGCCCTATGGCGGCGTCAAGGATTCCGGGATCGGACGCGAGGGCCCGGCCTACACCTACCGCGAGCTCACCGAGGAACGGTTGTTGGTGCTGAGGGGTTGAGGGTGTAGCCGTCGCCTTCGGCGCCTGGGTGGGAGGTCTTGAGGTCTTGAGGTCCTGGGGTCCTGGGGTCTTGGGGTCTTGGGGTCTTAAGGTCTTGAGGGCTCGGGTTACTGGGGTCGTGAGGCATGAGCGCTGACGCTGACTTCTGACGCCGTCGTTGTTTCTGTTCCTGTTCCTGCCCTTGTTCCTGCCCTTGCTCCTGTCCCTGTCCCTGTTGCTGTCCCTGACGCTGACGCTGCCACGGCCACGAATACGGAAACGGAAACGGATACGGATGCCGATACGGACGCTGCCCTCTGCGCCGGCCTTCTGGCTCGGCGCCACCTGAGAGCCCCGCCGCTCAGCGTCTCCAGAGCCCGCCATGGTGGGTGGCCTGCTCCAACGCCAGGCCGGGAAGACCTCGGATTCGTTGGTTGACAAAAAACAAGCTGTGTTTTATTTTGACGTTGAGTCAGAATAAAGACTTTTAGTTTTTTAATCTGACGCTTCGATCAAGGAGCTCATCATGGCCCGTTACAGCGAGAAGCAAAAGGCCGCCCTCGACGCCCTCATGAAGGATGACGTCTACCGCCAGGCCATGGAGATCATCAAGACCGAGGGGATCCAATCGTTGACCATGGAGCGTCTCGCCGGCGATGTCGGTGTCTCCAGGGGAACGCTCTACAACTATTTCGCCGATAAGGACGCGGTCGTCGACTATGTCGAAGAGCGGACCTTCGATCCCGTGCTCGGAGCGATCCAGGAAATCTCGAAGAGCGCTCTCGAGCCCGCCCTCAAACTGACCCGGATCGCCAACTGGATCTTCACCGCGGTCTATGAGGACAGTGCGCTGATCATCGCGCTCTCGCCGGTCAAACACGAGATGAAGCGCCACCCGTGCAAAATCGAACGGCGAAGCAAGGCCCTGCGGGCCATCGAGGCGATCGTCAGAGAGGGGATCGAATCCGGAGCCTTCAAAAGGCTCTCCCCGGTGGTCGTCACCGAGATCTTTGTCGGTTCCATCTTCGGGATGATCGAGAGCATGTCGCTCAACGGCGAGTTCTACCGCGCCGAAGCTGTGGCTCCGACCCTGATGGAGCTTCTCCTCGGCGGGTTGCGAAACACCGACACCGCCCGCTGATCACGAATCCCCGATCACGACACACGATTCCCGACTCACGACTCACGACTCTCACGAGGTATGGCATGACAGATCCGCGCAACATCCCCGTCACCCTGATCGCGACCGCGCTTCTTCTCGCCGTCGGCTGCGGATCAGACTCGTCGACGAAGAACGACCCCGGCGCCGACGCACGACCCGCAAAGATCGTCACCGTCGGGGCATTCGCGGACGGCGCGCGCAGCTACCCCGGCCGTGTTCAGGCGGCGCAGAGCGTCCTCCTGGCCTTTCGGGTCGGCGGCCCGGTGGTCGATATCCGGGTCGGCAAGGGCCAAAGGGTTGCGGCCGGCGAGGTTTTGGCGCGAATCGACACCCGGGACTATGAAGTCCAGGTCAAGAACCTCGAGGCGCAACTCGCAGCGACCCGAGCGCAGGAGGTTCAGGCCGCCGAGGGCTACCAGCGGGTCCGCGGGCTCTACGAACACGACAACGCGTCCAAGGCGGACTTCGACAACGCCAGGGCGGTCCTCGATGTGAGTCGGGCCCAGGTCGAGGCAACCGAACAGGCGCTCAAGGCGGCGCGGCTCTCCCTCGCCGATACCGAGCTTCGTTCGCCCACCGCCGGCACGGTCGCCGATCGCCTGGTCGAAGCCCACCAGACCGTGGCCGCCGGCCAGCCCGTCGTCCGCTTTCAGGGGGCGGGGGCAATGGAGGTCCTGATCCACGTCCCCGAGCGCGAGATCGCCGACCTCACGAGCAAGGAACCCGCCGCAATCACGGTCCGCTTCGACGCCCTGGCAGGCAGCGAGCCCATCAACGCGCGAGTCAAGGAGTTCGCGACCGAAACCGACAGCCAGACCCAGACCTTTCCGGTCACCCTCGAACTCGAAGGTCCGACCTCGGCCGATCTCCTGCCCGGCATGACCGCCTCGGTGCGGTGGATCACCGGCAACGGCGCCGCGAACCGCGCAAAGCTCCACGTTCCCCTCGGATCGGTGGTCACCGACGACACCGGCAGCACCTATGTCTGGCGGGTCGATTCCTCGTCCATGGAGATCGAACGCGTCGACGTGACCACCGGGGCCCTCACCGGGGCGGGCATCGAGATTCTCTCGGGCCTCGAGGGCTCCGATCGAATCCTCGCGGCCGGCGTCCACTTCGTCAGCCAAGGCCAGAAGGTCCGGCCTCTCGGCGGCGACGGAAACTGAGCCATGAACATCGCAGAATTCGCGATCCAGAAAAAGACCGTCACTCTCATGGTGACGGCGGCCGTCGCCGTCGGTGGCGTTTTCTCTTTCCTCGGTCTCGGCCAACTCGAGGATCCCGAGTTCACCATCTTCACCGCCATCGTCCAGACCCCCTACCCGGGCGCCTCGCCCGAAGAGGTCGAGCTCGAGGTCACCGACCGGCTCGAAATCGCCATCCAGACCATGGGCCAGGTCGAGCACGTGACCTCAATCTCCCGCGCCGGCCTCTCGTTGATCATCGTTGATCTGTGGTCGAACACCGATCAGGAGCTCATTCCCCAGGCATGGGACGAGCTTCGCCGCAAGGTCGGCGATATCCAACGGGCACTGCCGCCCGGCGCCGGACCGTCGGTGGTGAACGACGACTGGGGCGATGTCTACGGCGCCCTTTTCGCCATCACCGGCGAGGGATACTCCCCATCGGAGATCGAGGACTACGCCAAACTCCTGCGCCGCGAGCTGCTCCTGGTCGACGGCGTCGGCGCCGTCGAGCTTTGGGGCGTCCAGACCGAAGTGGTCTACATCGAGATGTCGCGAGCCAAGATGGCCCAGCTCGGACTCAATCCGCAGCTCGTCTTCGCCACCCTCTCCGACCAGGGTGCGGTGGTCCCCGACGGCCGGCTCCACATTGACGAGCAATACGTCAGGGTGGCGGCCAGCGGCGCCTTCGACTCGCTCGAAGAGATGGGCGGTGTTCTCATCCGGGGGCGCGGAACCGACAGCATGATCCGCCTCGCCGATGTCGCGGAGATCCACCGCGGCTATCTCGAACCTCCCCGTGATCTTCTGTTGTTCAACGGTGAACCCGCCATCGGCATCGGCATCGCAACCGTCGAGGGCGGCAACGTCGTGACCACCGGCCGCGGCGTCATGCAGCGCCTGGCGGAGCTGGAGGGTCAACGACCCGTCGGGATCAGCCTCAACGCCATCTACTTCCAGGCCGAAGCGGTGACCGGAGCGGTCAACGGATTCCTCATCAATCTCGTCGAGGCTCTGGTCATCGTCGTCGGTCTGCTGATGCTCTTCATGGGGCTACGGTCGGGCCTGCTCATCGGGTTCATCCTCCTGCTCGACATCCTCGGCACCTTCATCTACATGAGCGTGGCCGACATCAGCCTCCAGCGGATCTCTCTCGGCGCCCTCATCATCGCCCTCGGGATGCTGGTGGACAACGCCATCGTCGTCACCGAGGGTCTCCTCGTGCGCCTGCAGCGAGGCATGGACCGCGTCGAAGCAGCCAAGCTGAGCGTCAAGGAAACCATGTGGCCGCTCCTCGGCGCCACCATCGTCGCCATCCTCGCCTTCGCCGCCATCAGCGTCTCGGACGATGTTTCGGGCGAATTTCTCTCTTCGCTGTTCCTGGTGGTCGCGTCGTCCCTGCTGCTCAGCTGGGTGCTGGCGGTGACCGTGACCCCTCTGCTCGGCATCATGTTCCTCTGCGTCGGGCAGGACTTCGCTGCTCCCGATCCCTACGATCGCCCGTTCTTCCGCGGCTACCGCCGTTTCCTCTCCGGCGCCATCCGCCGCCGCTGGCTGACCGTAGCGGTCATGACCGTACTGCTCGTTGGCTCCGTCCTCGGATTCGCAATGGTCAAACAGAGCTTCTTCCCGGAATCCGGCCAGCCCCAGTTCTACATCGATTATTGGAAGCCTGAAGGAACTCATATTTCAGACACCGCCGCGGACGTTCGAGCAGCCACCGAGTGGCTTCTCGAGCAGGAGGGCGTGGTCTCCGCCACCGGATTCGTCGGCCGCGGCGGATCCCGTTTCATGCTCACCTACCGGCCGGAGATGCCGAACTCGGCGTTCGCTCAGATGCTCATCACCGTCGATGACGCCAAACACATCGATGACCTCCGCAGCGCCTGCGCGACGTTCATGGCGGAGCGTTTTCCCAATGCTGAGTACCAGATCCACCGCTTTGTCTTCGGAACCGGCGGCGGCGCGAAGATCGAAGCTCGATTCAAGGGTGACGACCCTGCGGCCCTGCGTTCAATCGCTGAACAGGCCAAGGCCATCATGCGCGCCGAGGACAATGTCAAGAATGTCCGTGACGACTGGCGGCAGCGGGTTCCGGTTGTCCGGCCGATCTTCGCCGAGGCCGAGGCGCGCCGGGCCGGAATCACCCGCAAGGATGTGGCCTCGAGTGTCGAGCTGGCCACCTCGGGGAGCATCACCGGGCTCTACCGCGAGGGCGACACGCTGCTTCCGATCGTCTTCCGACTTCCTGAAACCGAGCGTTCATCGGCGGATCAACTCGAGAACGTCCAGGTCTGGTCGTCGACCACCGGCCGAGCAGTGCCGGTCAACCAGGTCGTGACCGTGATGAAGACCGAGTGGGAAGACCCCATCATCCGCCGTTACGACCGCCGTCGCACCATCAGCGTCATGGCGGATCCCGAGCACGGTGTCGCGAGCCCGGTCTTTGAAAAGCTGCGGCCGCAGGTCGAGGCCATCGAACTTCCCGCCGACTACGAGCTCGAGTGGGGCGGCGAGTACGAGAGCTCGGGCGACGCCAACCGGATGCTGCTGGCGAGCGTACCGCTCTTCTTTTCACTCATGGTGCTCATCGTCGTGGCGCTGTTCAACACCGTTCGGCAACCGATCATCGTCTTCGCCACGGTTCCTCTCGCCATCATCGGCGTCACCGCCGGGCTGCTCGTCACCGGCCAGCCATTCGGTTTTGTCGCCCTGCTCGGTTTCCTGAGCCTCTCGGGGATGCTCATCAAGAACTCGGTGGTGCTTCTCGACCAGATCGACCTCAATCTCGAAACCGGACAGGAACCCCTCGAGGCGATCCTGGACGCAGGCGTCAGCCGTCTCAGACCCGTGGCCATGGCCGCCTTCACCACCGTCCTCGGGATGACACCCCTGGTCTTCGACATCTTCTGGCGTGGGATGGCCGTGACCATCATGGCCGGTCTCACCTTCGCCACCGTTCTCACTCTCGTGGTGGTCCCGGTGCTCTACGCCACCCTCTATCGCATTCACTCTCCTGAAACGGAGCGCCCATCATGATCTCTGCCAGTTTCGGCCGGTTCCGGCTTTTCGTCTCTTGCGTTCTCTTACCGGTTCTCATCAGCGGTTCGGCGCTTGCCGATGACGCATTGCCGGCGCTTCGAATCGGCATCGTCACCGATGGGCCCATCGTCCGCGAGACGGGCTTTGTCGATCTCTTCCGGACCGAGATCGAGACCGTGGCCGCAGGCACCTACACCGTCGAGTTTCCCGATGACGCCGTGGTCGATGGCGGATGGAATCCCGAGGGCATTTCTTCCGTGATGGATGCGCTCCTCGGTCGCGCCGATCTCGATGTCATCCTCGCCGCCGGCGTCGGGGTGTCGGCGGATGTCTGCCGCCGCGATTCCACCGCCACCCCGGTCGTGGTGCCCTTTGCCTTCGGCGATTGCGCCGTGACCTGTTCGCGCCTGCCCGGTGTCAGCACCCGGACCCTCGATCTCGGCGAGATGATCGCCGCCGATCTCAGGGCGTTTCACGATCTCATCGCCTTCGACCGGCTCGCCGTGCTCGTGGACCCGGCGTGGCCGGCCATCTGCACCGAGACCGAGCTCGCACGGGCCCTGGAGCCGCTCGATGTGGATGTCCGTTTTGTCCAGCCGCCGTCCGGTCGCTCCGGCGCCGCCGATCTGCTGCCCCCGGACGCCGATGCCGTCTATGTCATGCCGCTCTTCCAGCTCGACGAGGCCGCACTTTCATCCCTCGCGCGCCGCCTGACCGACAGAGGCCTTCCGACCTTCAGCCTGATCGGCGAGGCCGAAGTGGATCTCGGGATCCTGGCCGGGCTCAACACCACAGCCACCATGGCCGCCCTCGCACGGGGCTCCGCCCTCGAGGTGCTCGATCTCGTCGAAGGCCGCGCACCCCAGCAGGCGCAAAGCTCCGGTCTCGGCGGCCGGCTGACCCTCAATATGACCACCGCCGCCAAGCTCGGGTTCAGCCCGACCTGGGAGCTGCTCACCCGCGCGAGGCTGCTCCACGATCAGGGCTTTCGACGGGACCGGCCCGTCGATCTCGCCAGCGCCATCCGGCAGGCGATCCGAGCGAACCTCGATCTCGCCGTCTTGGACCGTCGGGTGGCGGCCGGAGCCGAGGATATCCGCAGGGCCAGGTCGACCTACCGGCCCCGGATCGATCTCGGTCTCGCCGGGGTCGCCATCGACGAGAACCACGCCATCGCCTCGCTCGGGAACTACCCCATGTACGCCGCCGGCTCGTTCACCCTGACCCAGCTGATCTACTCCAACGACGCCACCGCCAGCATCGAGATCCAGAAAGACCTCCAGGAGATCCGCGAGCTCGATCTCGACGCCCTCAAGCTCGACATCGCGCGGGACACGGTCACCGCCTATATGAACGTCATGAGGACCGACGCCCTGGTTCGGATTCGCCGCGAACAGGTGGATCTCACCCGCACCAACCGCGAGCTCGCCGCCCTCCGCCGATCGGTGGGCGCGGCGGGCGCCGCCGAGGTCTATCGCTGGGAAGCCGAGCTCGCCTCGGCACGCGCCGGACTCCTCGACGCCATGTCGGCCAACAGCCTGAGTGAAAGGCAGCTGAGCCGTCTCCTCGACGAGCCGTTGACCACCCGGTGGGATCCCAGGGAACCCGAGATCTCCGCCGCCCTCCAGACTCTCGGCGGCGAGCTCGACGCGGCGCTGCTCGAGACCCCGGACGGCTACGACCTTCTCGTCTCGAGCCTGGTGACGCGGGGACTCGACCGAGCGCCCGAACTTGCCGCCATCGACGCCGCCATCACTGCTCAGGAACGCGCCTTCAATGCCGCCAAGAAGGCCTACTACGCACCGACTGTGTCGGCCAGGGCGGATGTCAACCAGATCCTCGCCAAGGACACCTCCGGTGGTCTCGATCTCGGCGACATCGGTGACCTCATCCCCGAGTTCGACGACACCTCGTGGCAGGTCGGTGTCCAGGCCGCACTGCCCGTGGTCACCGGCGGAGCCAACAAGGCGCGACGGCTGCAGGCTCAGGAAGAGCTCTTCGCCCTCCAGACCGACCGCCGCAACGCTGCGGAAAAGCTCACCCAGCGAACCCTCTCGGCCCTCGACACCGCCACCGCCTCGTGGTCGACCATCGTGCTGCGCCGCGAGGCCGCCGATGCCGGGTCCAAGACCCTCGAGCTGGTCCGCGACGCCTACGCCCGGGGCGCCGCCTCGATCATCGATCTCCTCGACGCCCAGAACAACGCGCTGTCCTCCGAGCTCGGCGCCGTGACGGCGGTCTACACCTTCCTCGACGATTGGGCCGAGGTCCGGCGCTCGGTGGCCGGTCTTCCGCTCGCTCCGTAGTGTGGAGGGGTGCTCAGCTTGTTTTTGGTCGCGCGCTCATAACTTGCGTCGCTCAGGCTTCTGGAGGCAGGTCTTTCAGGGCCTGAGACCATTCCGTTACGCGCTCCCATCCAAGCCCGGAATCCGTCGCCAGGGTTCCATCCAGAGTCGGCGAACCGAACCGGACCTTCAGAGAACCGACTCCATTTTCAACAACTCCTCCACCTTGGCCTGGGTCTCGGCCTTCGGGCCGCTGGTGTCGACGGTGTGGAAATAGCACTCGGCGCCGGGGTTGGCGGGCTCGAAATCGACCCGTTGTTGTTCCATCAACTCGACGCGGCCGTCGGATCGGGTGTCGTGGCGCTGGCGTCCCTCGAGACGCTGGCGCTGCTCGTCGCCGCCGCAGACGGTCTGAAGAAAGACGAGCCGCGCCTGGGTCCTGCGGGCGGCTTCGATCACCGGCTCACGCTCGCTCTGCCGTTTGAAGGCGCCGTCGACCACCACGGGAAATCCACCGTGCAGGAGGTTCTCGGCCCGGTTGCAGACCTCGGCATAGGTTCTGGCGTTCATCTCGGGCGAGTAGAGCCCCTGGTTGTACGGGACATAGACCCTCGTGTTCTCCCCGACGCCGGCGATCTGCTTGCGGACCGCATCGGTGGAAAGAACGTGCCAGCCGTACTTCTCGCGCAGGTAACGCGAGACCGAGGTCTTCCCCGTTCCCATCAGACCGTAGAGCACGACGAGGGACGGTCGTCGGCTGCCGCCCGCGTACTCGTAGGCGAGACCGAAGTAACGCCGCGCGAGATTGCGCTGGCCCCGTTGGGCGGTCGCGTCGAGGGCCGGATCGGTCGAGGTGAAACATGCGATCTTGCCGCGGACATAGGCGCGGTAGCACTTGTAGAAATCGAGAACCTCGAGCAAATCGGCGTCGCCCGAGGCTTCGACATAACGGTCGATGAAGTACTTCGCCAGATTCTCTCGCCGGTTGAAATCGAGATCCATGGCGAGAAAAGCGATGTCCACCGCGATGTCGCCGCAGCGGAAGCGTTCGTTGAACTCGATGCAGTCGAAGATCACGGGTCGCTCTTCGAAGAAGATGTTTCTCAGGTGGAGATCGCCGTGGCTCTCGCGGATCCTCCCCTCGCCGATCCGTCGGTCAAAAAGGTCTGCATGGGTTTCGTAGAAGGCGTTGGTCCAGTCGCGGATATGCTCGAATCGATCTCGCGAGATGAGCTTGCCGACATACGCCTCGGTCTGGGAGAAGTTCTCGTCGGTATTGAATCTGACCGATTCGATGGCGCCGAAATCGTCGACTCCTCCTCCGGTCGCGGCCGTTGCGTAGAACGGCACCAGCACCTCCACGAGCGCGTCCATGTGGGCTTCGGAAAGCTCGCCGCGTTCGAGGACACTGGTTCCGAGGAGGGCGCCGTCGAGCTCGCGCATGACGACAACCCAGTCGACCACCTCGCCATCGCCGTTGAGCGCCACCCGGTTTCCGTCAAAAGTAATGGGGACGGCGTCGATATACACCGATGGCGCCAGCCGGCGGTTGAGCTCCACCTCGGCCCTGCAGTTGAGTTCGCGCAGCTCGACGGTGGAAAAATCGAGAAACCCGAAGTTGACCGGCTTTTTGAGTTTGTAGACGACCCCACCGGTGAGGAAGACCGATGAGATGTGGGTCTGGAGGAACCTGACCTCTTCGACGGGGTGGTCGTAGAAAGACGGCTGTAAAAGGGCGTCCACGAGTGCGGCGTGATCCAATGGAGTCTCCTCGGCGGCAAGATCGGTCACGATATGGAACGTTGTCACATCGTCGAAATCCGGTCAACACGAGGGAGAGGACTTGAATTATGAATTCTCAATCTTGAATTATGAATTTCATCGCACCATCGCAACCTCGCACCACCGCACCGCTTCGATCAGCACATGCGATGGTCATTCATAATTCATAACTCATAATTCATCATGAGCCTTCACGCCCAAATGTAAAACAACCAGAACCTAATTCCGAGTTTCCCGTTAACCAATTTGACTTCGTTGCGTTATGTCAGTTGAGCACGGGAGGCAACATGACCGAGCAAGCAAAAAAACGTTTCCGAATTCTCAGTCTGGTGGCTCTCGTCGCCATCGTGGCAGGCACAGTCATCTGGGTCAGCGCCCAGACCACCGACAACGCGACCGAAGGCAAGGCAGAGGAAAAGTCCTCGACCGAGACCGTCGACGGCGCCGAGACCGATGCCGAACCGGATGAGAAAGCCGAGGCGGAGAAGGATGAGAAGCTTCCGGTTCCCGTCGAGGTCGCCGAGGTCACGGCCGGAGACATCGCTTCGTATATCTCCGCCACCGCCAACCTCGTCGCCGAGGACCAGGTCAAGGTCAAGTCCGAGGCCGAGGGAAGGGTCGAGCGTCTCGATGTCGAAGAGGGCGATCTGGTCAAGAAGGGGCAGATCCTCGCGGTCCTCGTCCAGGACGAGGCGAGAATCGCCAAGTCCAAGGTCGAGCTCAAGGCCTCCAACACAAGCGCGGCCCTCATTCGCGCCCAGGACAGCTTTGATCAGGGTCTGATTTCCTCCGAAGCGTTCGACAAGCTCAAGATGGACCATGAAATCGCCATGCAGGAGGTTGCCGAAGCCGAATGGCGGCTGGCCAAGACCGTCATCCGGGCGCCGTTCACCTCCCGCATCACCGAACGGTTCGTCACCCTCGGGCAGCACCTCCACCCGGGAGACGACCTCTTCACCGTGGCCGACTACGATCCCCTCGTCGCGCGTATCTATCTACCCGAGAACGATGTCATCGAGCTCGAAGAGGGTCGCGAGGTGAGGATCACTCCGGCGGCGGGCCCCGAGCTCAGCTTCACCGGCCGGATCCGTCAGATCGCACCCGTGGTGGACACCGCAACCGGGACCGTCAAGGTCACCGTTGAAGCCGTCCAAGCACCCGCAGGCGTCCGCCCGGGAGCCTTCGTGTCCATCGACATCGTGCGCGAACGGCACTCCGGCGCGCTGCTGCTGCCCCGTGAGTCGGTGATCCGCGAACTCCGCACCGCCCACGTCTTTGTCACCGAGGACGGGACGGCGGTCAAGAAAGCCGTCACCCTGGGCATCGAGGAGGGCGACCACGTCGAGGTCCTCACCGGGCTCGAGGTGGGCGACCGGGTTGTCACCGCCGGCCAGGGCGGGCTCGATGACGGTCAGAAGATCAAGGTCCTTTAATTCTCAATTTTGAATTTTAAATTCTTAATTTCATGCAGTTACCTCCCTGGAAACGGCTCGAAATTAAGAATTGAGAATTAAGAATTAAGAACTTCTCGAAGGACTCTCTTTCGCTCCGGCTTGGAGCGGCACTCTTGGGGGTAGGTATGCGCATCGTCGATTTCTCGCTTCGCCGTCGTGTCACGGTGTCCATGGCCGCGGTGGCGCTTCTGCTCTTCGGCACGGTGGCCTTCACCCGTCTGCCCCTGAACCTCATGCCCGATCTGTCGTACCCGAGCCTGACGGTGGAGACCCGGCTTCCCGGCGCCGCTCCCGGCGAGGTCGAGGCCCTCATCACCCGACCCATCGAAGAGCTCGTCGGAATCGCCGGCGGGGTCCAGCGGCTGGGTTCGGTATCACGGCCCGGCCTCTCGCAGGTGACTCTCGAGTTCGGCTGGGGCCGCAATATGGACTTCGCCGCTCTCGATGTCCGTCAGAAGCTCGATCTCGCCGCTCTCCCCCGCTCGGCCGAGCGGCCGGTGCTGCTGCGTTTCGATCCGGCCAACGACCCGGTCATCCGGCTCTATCTCTCCGGCGGCGACAGCCTCTACCAGCTGCGCTACGTCGCCGAGGAGCTCATCAAGAAGGACCTCGAGTCCACCGAAGGCGTCGCCGCCATCAAGGTCCACGGCGGCTACGAAGAGGAGATTCAGGTCGGCATCGACGAGGGCCGTCTCGCCCTGCTCGGTCTGACGGTCAACGAAATCAACGCCCGGCTCCTCGCCGAGAATCTCAACCAGGCCGGCGGCAGCCTCTATGAATCCGAGGCCCGCTACCTGGTGCGCGCCCGCAACGAGTTCCGTGATCTCGACGACATCCGGAAAACCGTCCTGCTCAGCCAGGCCGGCCGCAACGTCACAGTTGGTGATGTCGCCGAGGTCACCCGCGGCCACCGGCAGCGCGAGGTCATCACCCGCTTCGACGGCGTCGAGGCCGTGGAGCTTGCGGTCTACAAGGAGGGCGACGCGAACACGGTGAGCGTCGCGCGCTCGGTCCGCGCCCGGCTCGAGTCCATCGCCAAAGAGCTTCCCGACAACATCGAGATCGCCTCCGGCACCGACCAGAGCCGATTCATCGAAGCCTCGATCCGAGAGGTGCTCTCCAACGCCCTCGTCGGCGGCATCGTCGCGGTCCTGGTCCTGCTGCTCTTTCTCAAGGATCTCCGCACCACCCTCATCATCGCCATCTCCATTCCGATCTCGATCGTCGCCACCTTCTTCCTCATGTACCGCACCGGGACCACCCTCAACATCATGTCTCTCGGCGGTCTCGCCCTCGGGGTGGGGATGCTCGTGGACTCCGCCATCGTCGTCCTCGAGGCCATCGTCAAACGGCGCGAGGCCGGCGACGACGACACGACGGCCGCCCGCAAGGGCGCCTCCGAGGTCGGCCACGCGGTCATCGCATCGACCCTGACCACCGTGGCGGTCTTCCTGCCGGTGGTCTTCCTCGAGGGCGTCGCGGCGCAACTCTTCCGCGATCAGGCCCTCACCGTTTCCTTCTCGCTCCTCGCCGCCCTCGCGGTCTCGCTCACCCTGATCCCCATGATGGTGGCCATCTCCGGTCGAAAGTCCGATGGTCCCGGCCAGGTTGTTGCGACGGGCGGCCGTATTCGCCGCGCCGGTCGCACGGTCTTCGTCACCGTCCCGTCATTGATCCTACGGGCGTTGCGCTTCGTGTTTGGCGCCATCCTCAGGATCCTCGGCTTCGCGGCCCGTCCGGTGACCGCCGTCTTCGACCGCCTCATGGCCTCCATCACCGCGATCTATCCACGTCTGCTCGGCAGCGCCCTCCACCATCGATTACTGGTGATCGCCGCCGCCACCGCCGCCTTCGCCGGCTCCCTCGCCCTCGTGCCGAGCCTCGGTGTCGATCTCATTCCGCCCTTCGCCCAGGGTGAGTTCGCCTTCAAGGTCCAGCTCCCCGAGGGCACTCCGCTCGAGGTCACCGATCGATTCATCGCCTCGCTGTCGGATCTCCTCGACGACGACGAGACCGTTGAGTCGTTCTCGTCCATCGCCGGCGGCGCCGGCCTGTCGCTCGCCGCCACCGGCACCGAAGGCGAGAACACCGCGCGGATCCAGGTGCGAATGAAACCGGGGACGGGTCCCCTCCAGGAGGAGGCGGTCATCTCCCGCCTGCGATCACGTCTGGCGGACACCGAAGAGCTTCACTTCGATTTCGAGCGAGCCAACTTCTTCTCCTTCAGGACGCCGATCGAGGTGGAGGTCTACTCCGACTCCATCGACGAGCTCCACGATTCCACCGCTCAGGTGGCTGCGGCGCTGGCCGGTATCCCCGGCCTCGTCGATCTTCGCTCGTCGTCTGAAATGGGCAACCCCGAAGTCCAGGTGCGCTTCGACCGCGACCAACTCGCCCGTCTCGGGCTCGACCTCGCCACCGTGGCGAGCACCGTCCGCACCAAGATCCAGGGCGAGGTGGCGACCCGTTTCACCGAGGGCGATCGCGAGATCGACATCCGCCTCCGCGCCCTCGAGCAGGGCGACGCCAAAGTCGAGGACATCCACGACCTCATCGTCGGCCACGTCGGCGGCCGTCCGATCTATCTCAAATCCGTGGCGGCCATCGAACTCACCGAAGGCCCGACCGAGATCCGCCGCATCGGTCAGAAGCGGGCCGCAGTGGTCGGTGGCAACCTCTCGGGTCGCGACATGGGTGCGGTGGCCGAAGACGTGCGGAGCAGACTCAAGACGCTCGCCCTGCCTCTCGGGGTCACTGCGTCGCTGAGCGGCCAGGAAGAGGAGCTCCAGGCGAGCTTCCGATCGCTGACCCTGGCCATGGGCCTCGCCATCTTTCTGGTCTACCTGGTGATGGCCTCGCAGTTCGAGTCCTTCCTCCACCCCTTCGTCATCATCTTCACCCTGCCGCTGGGCGCCATCGGGGTCATCCTGGCGCTCGTCATCACCGGTACCACCATCAACGTGGTCGCAATCATCGGCGCGGTCATGTTGGCCGGCATCGTCGTCAACAACGCCATCGTCCTCATCGATGCGGTCAACCAACGGCGGCGCGCAGGGGACCCGTTGAACGAGGCGCTCGTCGACGCCGGTCTGACCCGGCTGCGTCCGATCCTCATGACCTCGGCGACGACGATCTTCGGTCTGCTGCCCATGGCTCTCGGGCTCGGCGAAGGCGCCGAGCTGCGAGCGCCGCTGGCGATCACCGTCATCGGCGGCCTTGCGGTCGCCACGGCCCTGACCCTCATCGTGATCCCCGTGGTCTACTCGCTTCTCGCGGGCGGGAAAATCATGGCGGTCGCCGAAGAACCCGACAAGGCCGCCGGCGGCCCGTTCCGCCTGCTGCAGGTGGCTGTCGCACGGGTCCAGACGACTCAGGACGAAGGGGTCGGCGGTATGAAGTCCTCTTTTTCGGTCCCCCTGAGCGAGGGAGTCCGACGACCGAGTCGAAGGGTCCGCCCGAGGGTCGGCCCAACGAACTTGTCCTCAACGTCACTCCGAGCTTCGGGGGGTCCTTCGACTCGCTTCGCTCGCTCTGGATGACATTCGTTCTCCGAGGGGTGTTTCTTGAATCTGCCGACCCTTGCCGTCCGCCGGCCGATCACGACGGCCATGATCCTGGTGAGCATCCTCCTGGTCGGCGGAATCGCCTTCTACCGGCTGCCGCTGGCCTACCTGCCGACCCTCGACGCACCGTTCATGTTCGTCCAGATCCCCTACCCCAACTCGCACCCGCGCCAGATCGAGAAGGAGATCACCAAACCGGTGGAGGAGATCCTCTCCACCCTGTCGGGCGTCAAGAAGCTCAACTCCACCACCGATGCCGACGGTGCACAGTTCTTCATGGAGTTCACCTGGGGCGAGGAGATCGACGTCATCCGGATGAAGGTCTCGGAGAAGATGGACCAGGTCGAGCCCACCCTGCCGGCCGACATCGGACCGATCCTGATCTTCTCGTTCAACACCAACGACATCCCCGTGGTTCAGGGACGCATCGCCGCCGAGGGTGTCGACCTGTCGCAGAACTACGAGCTCCTCGAAGCCCGCATCCTCAACCCCCTGCGCCGGATCAACGGCGTCGCCCGCGTCGATCTCAACGGCGTCGAACCGCGGGAGCTCTTTGTCGATCTCATCCTCGACAAGGTCAAGGAGCACTCGGTCGACGTCGGCTCGTTGGCGCGACTGCTGCAGAGCGTGTCCTCGAATCTGGTCCTCGGCCGCGCCACCTCCGGCGGGCTGCGTTACACCGTCCGCTCGCTCGGGTCTTTCGACTCCATCGACGTCCCTCGCCGGTCTGGTGGTCGACGAACGAGGGCTGCGACTCGGCGAAATCGCCGAGATCACCTACGAGGAACCGCCGCTGACCTTCGGCCGCCACCTCGACGGCAAGTACGCCGTCGCCCTCGACATCTACAAGGAGTCCACCGCCAACACCGTCGAGGTGGTGCGCGAGGTCACCCGGGTGGTCGAGGAGGACATCAACAGCGACCCGCTGCTCAAGGGCATCCAGCTGTGGGTCTTCGAGGATCAGGGCGAGGAGATCACCTCGGGCATCAACGGCCTCAAGAAGGCCGGTCTCACCGGGGCGCTGCTGGCGACCCTGAGCCTGTGGTTCTTCCTGCGGCGGATGGACTCGACGGTCATCGTCGCCATGTCCATCCCGTTTTCCATCATCGCCACCTGCGGCGTGATGTACTTCATGGGTTCGAGCCTCAACATCCTGTCGATGATGGGTCTGATGCTGGCCGTGGGGATGCTGGTCGACAACGCCATCGTGGTGCTGGAGTCCATCGACCGCAGGATGCGCGAAGAGGGCGACCGTCGCAAGGCCGCACTCCAGGGGGCGGGCCAGGTGCTGATGGCGGTCACCGCCTCCACCGCCACGACCCTGATCGTCTTCCTGCCTCTCGTCATCGGTTCCGGCACCGAGCTCACGACCTGGCTCAAGGAGGTCGGGCTGACGATCTCCATCGCCTCTGGCGTGCTCGCTCTTTTCGTCGCTGACGTTGATCCCGCTCGTTTCCGCCCATCTGCTCAAGATCAAGTCAAACGGCCGCAACCGCGCTGTCGAATGGCTTGAAGAACGCTACGTCCGGGTCCTCGACTGGACCCTCAAGACACCGGATCAAGACCTTCTTCCTGCTGGTGGTCTGCCTCGTTGTGGGCTTCCTGCCCTTCTTCATGGGATGGGTGGAGTCGGCGATCTTCTCGGGCACCCTCAACTCGCGGCTCTATCTCGACTACGAGTTCGACGATTTCCACTACAAGAGCCAATCGGAGGACGTGGTGGAACAGGTCGAGTCCTACCTCAACGCCAACGCCGAAGCCTTCATGGTGGAGACCGTCTACTCCTACTACACCGAAAACGAGGCCGGCACCACCATCACCCTGAATCGTGAAAACCTCAGCGACGACGAGATGAAGGAGCTTCGCACGGCGATCCGCGAGGGCCTGCCGGCGACCCCGGGCGTCCGCATCGTCTTCGACGCGGACACCGACGAAGGAGGATCCACCACCTACTTTGCGGTCAAACTCTTCGGCACCGACACCACGACCCTGTACCGCCTCGCCGACGAGGCGGCCCGCCGCCTCGACACCATGGAAGGGGTGGAAGACGTGTCTCGGCCGCGCTCCACCGGCCGACGCGAAATCCAGGTCAGCCTCGACCGCGAACGCATTGCCGAGCTCGGCCAGACCACGGCCGACATCACCCAGCTCATGGCCTTCACACTCGGCGGCGTCCGCCTCGACCGGTTCAACGCCGGCGACCGCGAAATCGTCACCTGGCTCGCCCTCCGCATGGAGGACCGGTCACGCCTCGACGACCTGCGCCAGATTCCCATCGCCAACTCAGGCGGCCGGCCGGTCCTGCTCGGCGAAATCGCCGATTTCGATGTCATCGATCAACCGCGTGAAATCGAACGCGAAAATCGCAAGGTCCGGGTCTCGGTCAAAGGGACCTACGACGGCGAGGAGTGGGACAAAACCAGGAAGTCCATCGAAGAGATGATGAACGCCTACAACCTGCCTGCGGGCTACTCGTGGAGCTGGAACGACCGCATCGTCGAACAGGCCAACGAGGACGCCGAGATGGGGGTCAACTTCCTCCTCGCCCTGATCCTCGTCTATCTCGTCATGGCGTCTCTCTTCGAGAGCCTGACGAGGCCCTTCGCCATCCTCTTCGCCATCCCATTCGCGTTGCCCGGCACCGCCTGGATGCTCGCGATCACCAACACGCCCTTCAACCTCATGGCGCAGATCGGGTTGCTCATCCTCATGGGGATCGTCGTCAACAACGGCATCGTCCTCATCGACCACGTCAACCATTTCCGGCGCGAGGGATTCTCGCACGAAGAGGCGATTCTGAAAGCCGGCCGCGATCGTCTGCGTCCGATCCTCATGACCGCTGCCACCACGATCATCGGGCTGCTGCCGCTGGCCATCGGGGGCGTCAACGTCTCCGGACTGCTCTATTACCCCATGGCGCGGACGGTCATGGGCGGTCTCATCTCCTCGGTAGCCCTCACCCTGCTGGTACTGCCCTACATCTCTCTCGGAACCGAGGGTCTGTCGAACTGGGTCCGGCGGATCTGGGAGGCCTCGAAGGGTCCCAAGCTCGAAACCGCGGAGGCAGAAGGGACCTGACCCGCCCTTTCACCGGGATTCGTGACGAGGGCGAAGCCGCGACCTCATCAGCCCGCGGCCCCATAACCGAGAAGCACCTCGGGGGCGGGGTTTCGGCTGCCCCGCGGATTGGATCGATGCAGCCTCATCCCTCGATGATCAGGCTTGACGTCTCCTCCGGATGACCTTACAAATCAACCAGGAAAAAGAAACCGTCCGGGGATCGAGGCGACGTACCAAACTTGCTGAATTAATCCCTTGTCGATTGGTAATAAGTTTAGTACATTAATACCAGCGGAGGCCAAACTGTGAAAATCCACCACCGGAACCCCGACGCGAATCAGACCGTATCGGGGAAGAAGCGGGCTTTTCACATGGGTCATCGGGAACCTGATGTCGGAGAACTTCGGCCGGTTTTACTTCCGGAAACAAAATCCTGGCTGAGACCAAAGGAAGAGGCAGGGGTATGAGTCGAAACAAATGCGTCGTGAGTTCGGTGGCCGTGATCTTGTGGTTCATGTGCGCGCCGGGAGGGGTGTGGGCCCAAAACGTGGAAGGAGCGCTGAGTGCCGCCAAGTCCATGGACGACGCGGCGCGCGCCTCCCAGGCGAACATCGACAAGGCGGTCGGCGAGACCCAGAGTCTCGAGCGCCAGTACTCCGCGGTCATGAAGGAAATCGACGGCCTCGAGGTCTACAACGCTCTGTTGCAAAAACAGATCGACAACCAGAACCAGGAGATGGTGGACCTCAACTACTCCATCGATCAGGTCAGCGTGATCGAGCGTCAGGTGACGCCGCTCATGCTCAAGATGATCGACGCCCTCGATCAGTTCGTCGAACTCGACATGCCGTTCCTTCTCGAAGAGCGAAGGAAACGGGTCGCATTCCTGCGGACCCTTCTCGAACGCTCGGACATCACGGTGGCCGAGAAATTCCGCCGTTTGCTCGAGGCCTATGAAATCGAGAACGACTACGGACGCACCATTGAATCCTACAAGGGATCACTCGATGTCGACGGTGCGTCTCGCGAGGTCGATTTCCTCCGCATCGGCCGGACCGCCCTGCTCTATCAGACCATCGACTCCGAGATCTTCGGGATGTGGGACAAGAACCAGGCGGCCTGGGTGTCGTTGCCGACTGAGTACCGGAATCAGATTCGAAACGGGATCAGGATGGCGGACAAGCAGATCGCGCCCGATCTCCTGATTCTTCCGATTTCAGCGGCGGAGGTCGCCCAATGATCAAGCACACCCTGACCGCTCTGTTGGTCCTTGCCAGTGTCACCGCATTCGCACAATCGGGGACGGCCACCAAACCGAAGTCCATGGACGAACTCCTCCGCATGGTTCAGCAGGGACGCGCCCAGGAGACCCAGGAAAACCGGGAGAGGGAACAGCGCTTCGCCGCGGCCAAGGCCGAGCAGCAAAACATGCTCCGTGAAGCTCAGCAGCGGAAACAGCAGCTCGAGCGGATGAGCGACCAACTCGAATCGGCCTTCGATCGCAACGAGATCCGGACGTCTGATCTCACCAAGACCCTCGACACCCGGCTGGGTTCGTTCAAAGAGCTCTTCGGCGTGCTCCAACAGGTGGCGGGCGACGCGCGAGCTCAGTTGGACAACTCGATCACCAGCGCCCAGTTTCCCGACCGCGGGGAGTTCCTCACCGATCTCGCGGCGACACTCGGGAGCACGTCGCGATTGGCGTCGATGGACGAGATCGAACGTATGTGGTTCGAGCTGCAGCGCGAGATGACCGAGTCCGGGAAGGTGGTGCGTTTCTCCACCACCGTCACCACCGTCGACGGCGAGAAGATCGAACAAGAAATCGTCCGAGTCGGGACCTTCAACCTCATCACCGACGGCAAGTATCTGCAGTTCGTCCCGGAAACGGGTGCTGTTCTGGAACTTCCTCGACAACCGCAACCCCGCTTCGTCAAGACCACGAGCAAGGTCATGCGCGCATCCGGGTCCGATCCGGTCGCCTTCGGCCTCGACCCCTCGAGAGGCTCGATTCTCGGCCTGCTGGTGCAGGCGCCCAACATCCGGGAACGGATTGCGCAAGGGGGTCTGATCGGCTATCTCATCATCGCCCTCGGCGGGCTGGCCCTCCTCATCGCCCTCGAACGCCTCACCGTGCTCGGCCTCGAGGGCCAGAAGGTCCGCAGCCAGCTCAAGAGCCGCCAGGCCGATGACGGCAACTCGCTGGGCAGGGTCCTGAAGGTCGCTGAAAAATACCAGACCACCGATCTCGAGACCCTCGAGCTCAAGATGGGCGAGGCGATCATCAAAGAGGCGCCGAAGCTCAGTCGCGGGCTGCTCTTTCTGAAGATCATCGCGGTGGTGGCGCCCCTGATGGGCCTTCTCGGAACCGTGACCGGGATGATCAACACCTTCCAGGCGATCACCCTCTTCGGCACCGGCGACCCCAAGCTCATGGCGGGAGGCATTTCCCAGGCCCTCGTCACGACGGTGCTCGGCCTCAGCGTCGCGATCCCGACGGTGCTGCTTCACACGGTGGTGACCGGCAGAAGCAGGCGAATCATCAACGTCCTCGAACGTGAGAGCACCGGCATCGTCGCCGAGCACGCTGAGCAGGCTCAGGCTCAGGAAGCCTCGGCGGCCTCTGCTTGAGAGTGGGATAGACGATGTACCGACTGCTGGATTGGTATGAACAGACCCGGGATTTCCTGGAGATGGGCGGTCCCGTCCTCTTCGTCATCGGCGCGCTCAGCCTGGTGATGTGGGTGCTCATCTTCGAACGGTTGATTTACTACCGCACCGGTCTACCGAAATTCATTGCCGTGTTCACCGACCAGTGGAACGCGAGGAGCGAGCGTCGATCGTGGCGAGCCAGGAGCATCCGCGAAGCCATACTCTCCCGGGTCTCGAACAAGATCGAGCAGAACCTGCCGCTCATCAATACGCTGCTGGCGCTGGCCCCGCTGCTCGGCCTGCTCGGCACCGTGACCGGGATGATCGAGGTTTTCGAGGTCATGGCCTTTTCCGGCACCGGCAACCCGCGCTCCATGGCGGCCGGCGTCTCCAAAGCGACCATCCCGACCATGGCCGGCATGGTGGTCGCCCTGTCCGGCGTCATTGCCTCGACCCTGCTGTCCCGATTCGCCCACCGCAAGGTCGAACATCTTCGAGCCGAACTGACGACAAAGAGGTAATGCTATGCGGAGAGTTTTCTCCAACGTCCATCACGATGACGACGAGACCGAAATCAACATCACTCCGATGCTGGACGTGGTCTTCATCATGCTCATCTTCTTTATCGTGACGGCTTCCTTCGTCAAGGAGTCGGGGATCGAGGTCGACCGGCCCTCGGCGGTGACCGCCGTCGTCAAGGAGAAGGGAAATATCCTGGTGGCCATCACCGCCAGCGGACAGATTTGGGTCGACCGACGACAGGTGGACCCGCGAGCCGTCCGGGCGAACATCGAACGGCTCTACGCGGAGAACCCGCAGGGCAGCGTGGTCATTCAGGCGGACAAGAACTCGACGACGGAGATGTTGATTCAGGTCATGGACGCGGCCCGCCAGGCCGGCGTCTACAACGTCTCCATCGCCGCACAAGAGTGAGACATGGTCAGGGTCATCATCGCCGTCATTCTCGGCACGTTCGCCGCCGCCGGCCTGCTCTTTCTCATGCACGTGCTGGTCGCCTCGGGGCAGGCTGCAATCACCAAGGAAACCAACACGAAGATCGTCGACTTCGTCAGAGTCAAACGCGAGGAACGGCTCGAGAGCAAGCGCGCAAAGCCGGACCGCCCGCCCAACCCCGACGAAGCACCGCCGGAAGCGCCGCAGCCCTCGATGGAAAGCACCGCCGATCTCGGAAACGCCACCCGGATCGTCGAGGCGAGCCACAATGCGCCGGTGCCGGTGGCAGATGTCGACATCGCAGTTTCTCCCGGTTTCGGAATCGCCGCAGGCAGCGCCGACGGCGACTACCTCCCCATCGTCAAGGTTGCTCCGGTCTACCCCCGGCGGGCCCAGGACCGAGGAATCGAAGGCTACGTCATCGTTGAATTCACCGTGACCAAGACCGGTGCCGTCAGGGATCCTCGAGTGGTGGAGTACGACCCGAGCACGATCTTCAACAAGGCGGCGTTGGACGCTGCATTGAAGTTCAAGTACAAGCCTCGGATCGTCAACGGGGAAGCGATCGAGGTCCACGGCGTCCTCAACAAAATCACGTTCGTGTTGGAAGATTGACCAAATGGCGAAGCGCATGAAATCAACGTCATACGATCATCCGGGACTCCTGATCACCCGCGGTCTGCTCCTTGTGGTTGTTCTGATCGCTCTGGCTGTGACCGCGACGGTGGCCGCGGCGCAGGAGGACGGAGAGAAAAACCTGGGAGACCTGGCGACCCAGGAAACAGCCTCCATGCGCGAGGCCACCTACAAGGAGCTCGCCAAGGCCCAGGAAGCGGCGGAAGCCGGGAATTACGCCGAGGCGACGGAAGTCCTGGACAAGCTGGGAAAGACCGAGTTGAACAACTACGAGCGGTCCCAGCTGCTCAACCTCCGGGCCTATATCTTCTACGCCAAGGACCAGGTCGCGCAGGCGATCAGCACCTACGAGGAACTGCTGAACCAGCCGGAGTTGCCCGAAGCGCTCCAGACGAGCACCGTCTACACCCTGTCGCAGCTCTACTTCTCCCAGGAGAACTGGCGGAAGTCGATCGCCATGCTCGAGCGGTGGATGAGCCTGACCAAAGAGGACAACAAGACGGCGTTCGAGATGATGGCCCAGGCCTACTACCAGCTCGAGGAGTACAACAAGGCCCTCCGACCGGCCTGGAAGGTCATCGAGCTCACCCAGGCGGCGGGCGAGCCGATCAAGGAACAGAGCTATCTCCTGCTTCGGGTGCTTCACTACGAGATGAAGGAGTACCAGCAGGTCATCGATATCCTCGAGGAACTCATCCGACTCTTCCCCAAGAAACAGTACTGGATGCAGCTCGCGAGCATCTATGGCGAGATCGACCAGCAGCAGAAACAGCTCAACGTCCTCGAGCTGTGCTACCTCCAGGGTTTCCTCACGACCGAGAACGAGATCCTGACCCTCGCGAGCCTGCTCCTCAACAACGAGCTCTATGTCCGAGCCGGGAAGATCCTCTCAAAGGGCCTCAACGACGGAGTCATCACTTCAAACCTCGATCACTGGCGGCTCCTGGCTCAGGCATGGACCATGGCGCAAGAGAACGAAAAGGCGATTCCGGCACTGACCAAGGCGGCTGAACTCTCGCCCAACGGCAAGCTCGACATCATGCTCGCCCAGTCCTACATCAACCTCAACCGCTGGGAGGAGTCCATCGCGGCGGCCCGCAAAGCGATCTCGAAAGGCGGTCTCGACCGTCCCGACCAGGCGCACGTCATGATCGGTCAGGCGCTCTTCGAGCTCGACCGATTCGACGAAGCGCGCGTCGCGTTCACGGCGGCCCAGTCCGACCAGCGGAGCCGGCAGCTCGCCGCCCAGTGGCTCAACTACATCGACAGTGAAGAAGACCGCCGGGCTCAGCTCGCGGCGGCGCTCGAGTAGCCCGACAGGTTCGTGAACCCGAGACCGACTCCCGAGTCCTCGGCCCGCAATCTTCATCAACTGTTCGACGATGGGCTACTTCTCCCCACCGAGAACGAATGGGATCTCGGCCCGCGTCTCCTCGAGGTCGATGACGAGCACCCACTCACCGGGCCGCACGCCACCTTGAACCTGGAACACCAAAGGCCCGCTGCAGTACTGGGTCGCCGAGGGATGGATCGTCTCGCGATAGGATACGGCCCCCGCAGGGCTGAAAAACCAGTCCTCGATTCGCTCCAGCGAGCCGGTAAAACGCGATGCCGGCGGACCCCAGATGTTCTCCTGCCGGAACGCCACCTGCATGGATCCCCGGACCCCGCGAAACTCCGCCTCCGTCGGGAGCTCGAAGATCGATCCATCCGGCGCCTGGAGCCGCACGTTCCTCCGGCTCACCGAGGTGACGCCGCTCCGCCCGGCGGCGACGGAGAGCTTGAGGATGAGCCATTCGTCTCCGATGTGACGGTCCGCCCAGTGGAAGTCGAGCTCGGCGCGCAGAACCGGCGATGTGTACCAAATCCGCCACTTGCCCTCCTTGCTGACTTCGATCTCTTGAGCTGCGGCTCCAGCAGCGGCGACGACCACGATCACGAAGGTCATGACGATGTGTCTGGAGAGATGCATGCTGCCTCCTTGGACCTGCGTTCGCAGATTCGATTCTACGTCGCCCGAGCCCTCCGATCACGACTCCCGACTCCCGACTCACGATTCCCGATTCCCGATTCCCGACTCACGAATGATACCCGGTGGCCGCGGTAGCGGCCGACCGGGCATGGAGGAACCATGACCGACACGATGAAAGCCATCATCGCCGACGCGCCCGGCACGCCCGATGTCCTCGAGCTGCGGCAGGTCTCGATCCCCGCACCGGGTCCCGGTCAGGTACGGATTCGGGTGGCCTACGCGGCGCTCAACCCCCTCGACACCCACGCCCGCGCGGCACGGGTGGCCTATATGGCCCCCGACTTTCCTTTCACCCCGGGGGTCGAATTCAGCGGCATCGTCGACTCGGTCGGTTCGGGGGTCGACCAACGGTGGCTCGGCAGGCGGGTGGTCTCGGAGAAGTACTGGGGCGGCTGCGCCGAGTATGCGGTCACGCCCGTGGAGAACCTCCTCGAGATCCCCACGGGTTTCGGCTGGATCCTCGGCACCGTGTTTCACACCTGCGTCTACTCGGCGTGGCACGTCCTCCACACCGCCGGTCGGGTGCGCTCAGGCGACACCGTGCTGCTGCACTCGGCGGCGGGCGCCATCGGCGCCATGTCGGCGCAGATCGCGAGGGAGGCCGGCGCCACCGTCGTCGGTCTCTGTTCGCCGGCCAAGTTCGACTTCGCTCGATCCCACGGCGCCGAGCATCTCATCTCGAGCTCCGACCCGGGCTGGCCCTCCAGGGTGCTCGAGGCCACCCGAGGCCGTGGCGCCGACCTCATCATCGACGGCATCGCCGGCCCCGACGCGCCGAAGAACTTCGTGGCCGCCGCGCCCTTCGGTCAGGTCATCTACATGGGCGCCGTCGGCGGCTATGCGCCGCCCGTCGACATCAGCCGCGAGCTCTACGCCAAATCCATCGCCGTCCGCGGCTTCATGGTCTATCTCGGTATGGCGGTCACCGGCGGCGCCGAGCTTCCCGAGATCCACGATGCGCTTCGCAGCGGGCGCTGGAAGGCTCCCGTCAGCGAGATCGTCGAGCTCGCGGCCACCCCGGATCTCCACCGCCGCTTCGAAGCGCGCGAGCTCATGGGCAGGAACCTGATCCGAGTCGGGGGAGAGCTCTGAGCCGGGCGTAGGTCGCGTGAGGCGAGAGGTCCTTGTCTGTTGCAGCTGGCAGGGACACGACCTCAGCATCCCCGACCCGCAGGCCTTCAATCGAACGCGGAAAGGGTGCCTGGCTCTCTTTTCGTTCGACGAAAAGGTGCCTGGCATCCCCTTCCATCGCGCCCCCTTGCGAGCGGATCAGTCGAGCTTCTCCCACCGCGCCTGAAGTGCCCGGTAGTCGTCAAAGCCGAAGAGCCGGCACGCCCGTTTGAAATCGAAGCTCGCGTGCTCGGGATGCCGAGAGTCGCCGGTTTCCTTGAGGCGACGGAGCACATTCTCCATGGTGGTCATGGCCGGCATTGCGGTCAGCGCCGGGAAGATCGCCGCCGAAAAGCCCAGGTTCTCGAGGCTGGCGACGGTCACCACCGGCGTCACCCCCGTCGGGGCCATGTTGGCGATGAGCCTTCCGGACACCTCGCGGCAGACCCGCTTCATCTCCTCCTCCGATGTCAGCGCCTCGACGAAGACGAGGTCGGCGCCGGCAGCTGCGAACGCATTGCCGCGCCGAATCGCCTCGTCGATGCCGAAATCGGTCCGCGCATCGGTGCGGGCGATGACGAGGAAGTTCTCATTTGAGCGGGTGTCGAGGACCACCTCGATCTTCTGCACCATCTCTTCGAGCGGGATCACCGGGCGATCGGGAGTGTGGCCGCACTTCTTCGGGAAGATCTGGTCCTCGATCTGGAAGCCGCTGACGCCGGCGTTCTCGTAGCCTCGCACCGTGCGGTGGAGATTGACCAAACCGCCATAGCCGGTATCGGCATCGGCGATGACCGGCGCCCGGCTGAACTCGGCGATCCTCGCGACCCGGTCGATCATCTCGGTGTAGGTCGCAAGACCCAGATCGGGGAGTCCCAGCGCCGACGCCGTCATCCAGTAACCGGAGGCGTACACGGCGTCAAAACCCACTTCGTTGGCGAGATGAACGCTGACCAGATCGTAGACCCCCGGGGCAACAATGAACCGGCCCCCGTCGAGCATGCGTTTCAGTTGTGCGTCAGCCATGGGCCCTCCATCTGCGGATCGTGAGTCGTGAATCGTGAGTCGTAAGTCGTGAGCGAGTCTGACCTGTTGCGCGCTGCGCTCTCGGATCTGACAACTGCCGGAATCAACGATCGACTGCGTGGAATCGCCAGGCCCTTCCGGAAAGCGAGAACCTACTTACGATTGACGACTCAAGGTTTCCAATCGCCTCCGGGCCGAATGCGACGAAATTCATAATTCATATCATATTCATAATTCATAATTCTAATAGACTTACGCGCTCTCGAGTCGTCCTCGAACGTAGGGTATGAGCCCACCACCCTGGATCATGTCGATCACAAAGGGGGGAAGAACCGTGGTGCCATAGGACCGCCCGTCCACCTCGACCTTCCCGTGTTCCGCCGCGATCCGGATCTGAGAACCGTCGGCGGCGGCGGCCACCGCTTCCGAGCAGACGATGGCCGGCAGCCCCAGGTTGATGCAGTTGCGGTAGAAGATCCGGGCAAAGCTCCGGCCCACCACCGCGCCGATTCCCGAGGCCTTCATGGCCAACGGCACGTGCTCTCGGGACGAACCGCCGCCGAAGTTCTCACCGACGACCAGGACGGTCCTCCCGACAAGCTTGTCACGGAGCGACGGGTCGAGACCCTCGAAGAGGTAGCGCTTCATCACCTCCGGATCGTCGATGTTGAGGTACGGCCCGGGGTAGAGCACATCGGTGTTGACGTTGTCGGCCTCGATGACGACAGCGGCACCTTCGATGATCACCTGGAAACCTCCCCCACCACATCAGCCGGGTCGGTGATCTCGCCCGCCACCGCGGCCGCCGCAGCCACCCAGGCGCTCGCGAGATAGACATCGGCTCGATCGGATCCCATTCGCCCCTTGAAGTTCCGGTTGGTCGTCGCGATGGCGGACTCTCCGGGGGCGAGAATTCCCGTATGCCCGCCGAAACACGCCCCGCAGGTCGGCGTGGAGACCACCGCTCCGGCATCGATGAAGACCTCCAGAAGACCCTCCTCGAGCGCCTGACGATAGACCCGCTGGCTCGACGGAACGATGATCGCCCGGGTGCCGGGATGGACCTTGCGATCCCGAAGCACCTCCGCCGCCTGGCGGAGATCGGTGATGGTTCCGTTGGCGCAGTTGCCGATATAGACCTGGTGGATCCTGCGACCAGCCACCTCGGTGACGGGCACGACATCGCCGGGTGACGGCGGCATGGCGATCAGCGGCTCGAGAGTCGCGAGATCGATGCGGAGCCGGCGGGCAAAGATCGCATCGGGATCGGAGCGGAGCGCGGACCACCCGCGGTCGGTCCGACCGTCGAGGTATTCCCTGGTGGTCTGATCCGCCGGGAAGATCCCGGTCTCGGCGCCGGCTTCCACGGCCATGTTGGCGACGGCTCGCCGATCGTCGATGCTCAGCGACTCGGCGCCCGGGCCGACGAACTCGAGCACCATATCGGTTCCGCCGGCAACGCCGATCCGGCTCAACACCGCCAGGATGATGTCCTTGCCGCTGACGAAGGGGCCCTTGGCCCCCGTCACCTCGACGAGGATCGTCCCCGGCACACTCTGCCAGAACTCGCCGAGGGCGAGGCAACCGGCGATATCGGTGGAGCCGAGACCGGTCCCGAATGCGCCGATGGCGCCGTAGGTACAGGTGTGGGAGTCGCCGCCGGTGATCACCATTCCGGGCAGGATGAAGCCCTCCTCGATGAGCACGGCATGTTCGATCCCGCCGCGGCCCTGATCGAAGAAGTGGACCCCATGTTCGTGGGACCACTCACGCAGTCGCTTCTGAAGCTCGGCGGAGCGGATGTCCTTGGCCGGCATGAAGTGATCCGCCACCATGACGACCTTGTCGGGGTCGAAGACAGTCTCGGCGCCCATTTGTCTCCAGGGCGGTGAAGGCGACCGGTCCCGACACATCGTTGGCAAGAACCAGGTCAACTCGAATCGAGACGATGTCTCCGGGCGAGAGTTCGCGGACGTCGGTGTGGTTCAGGAGAATTTTTTCCGCCAGGGTGTTGGCCACGCGTCACCTCCGGTGGCGGTCGAACGATGACGGCCCGTCGGCGAACGTCTTCACTCGTCCCGAAGCGACCATCCCTCTGCCCTCCCCGGGCCCTCCGGCGACCAGGTGAGACGCAGCGTGAACTCGTGCATGTCGCTGCGATAGAAGATGGTCGGCGATTCCACCGGCCTTCCTTTGGAGTCCCGGATCAGATAGTCCACCTGGAGGAGCGGCGCTCCGATACGAACCTGCAGCCAGCGGGCGAGATTGGCGTCGGCGACCGTCGCCCGCACATACTCGTCCGCATCGCCGAGCTGGATCTCGTGTTCGGTCTGCAGATGCTTGAGAATCGACCCGCTCTCCCAATCCGCCTCGCTGAGCTTCTCTCCGATATCGACGGGAAGGGTGTTGATGATGTAGCAGTAGGGGCTGTTCTTGTAATAACGCACGCGACAGGCGCGGATCGCCGGCGTCCCGGGTTCCATCCCGAGCACCTCGGCCTGACGCGGGGTGACGGTGACCTTTTGGAGATCCACCAAACGCGGCGAGGTCGCCAGACCCATGGCGATGAGCCCGTTGAGAGTACCGTCCATTTTGAGCGTTCCGGTGAACTCCGGCATCCCCGAGACAAACGTCCCCCGTCCCGCCTCTCGTCGGATCAGCCCTTCATCCTTGAGACTCTGCAGGGCGCCCCGGACGGTGGCTCGGCTCACCGAATAGAGAACGACGAGCTCGGCCTCGGTGGGGAAACGGTCGCCGATGATGAAACGGCCCGAGATGATCTTCTCCCGGAGAATCGTGGCGAGCTGGTAGTACAGCGGAACACTGCTGTCGACAAATTGAACGTGGTTCTGATCGTCGTCCGCTGGTCGGGGTGGATCTTGTGGCACCATTCTTATTCACCTTTGTGATTTCTGGCCGGCCCGGAGAGCGTGCGGCGCGGAACTTCGCCATCTTCGTACCGCCGTTTGCTTCGAACGAAGGGGGGAGCTTCCACCCACCACGAGGCGGGACTCCTCACGTAGGACCAACCGTTCTGACCTGTCAGAGCGATCGTACCATGATGCGAACAATAAGCGTATTGACAGATTGCACGAACAATATAACATTAACACCATGATACTCGCCCGAAACGCGTTTGAAAAGAAGAACCCGCACTTGACAGATGACCGGCCGACCGGTCCTGGTTGAAAGGCCTTTGGGGGTCCACGGGTCGGTCGCGAAAGCAGGAAGGGGCGGTCGCAAGCATGAACGAAAAGGCACTTTCGGGCATCAAGGTCCTTGAACTCGGACAGCTCATGGCGGGACCCTTCGCCGGGACCCTGCTGGCCTATTTCGGCGCCGACGTCATCAAGATCGAGCCGCCGGGCAAGGGCGACGCCGTCCGGGGATGGCGAGCTGTCGAGGGCGACACCTCGCTTTGGTGGTACAGCCTGGGCCGCAACAAACGCTCGGTCACGGTCAACCTGAAGAGCGAAGAGGGGCGGCAGATCGTCCGGCGCCTCGCCGCCGAAGTCGACGTGCTCATCGAAAACTTCCGGCCGGGCACGCTGGAGAAGTGGGGGCTGGGGCCCGAGGATCTCAAGACGAGCAATCCCGGCCTCATCGTCGCCCGCATCTCCGGCTATGGCCAGGACGGTCCATACGCCTCCCGCCCCGGCTATGCCTCGGTCTGCGAGGGCGTCGGCGGTCTTCGCTACGTCAACGGATTCCCCAACCAGCCCCCGGTGCGGCAGAACCTCAGCCTCGGCGACTCGCTCACCGGTCTCCACGCCGCATTCGGCATCCTGCTCTCCCTCTTCCACCGCGACCGCCAGCAGGTGAAATCCGGCCAGATCGTCGATGTCGGAATCTTCGAAGCCGTCTTCAACATGATGGAGGCGGTGGTTCCTGAGTACGACCGGTTGGGTATGGTCCGCGGACCTTCGGGGACCACCATCACCGGTGTCGTACCGACCAATACCTACCCCTGCCGCGATGACAAATACGTCATCATCGGCGGCAACGGCGACTCCATCTTCCGCCGTTTGATGACGGCCGCCGGACGGCAGGACATGGCCGAAGATCCCGGCCTGCAGGACAACGCGGGCCGATTGGAAAACCAGGAAATGGTCGATGGGGCGATCGCCGACTGGACGCGGACCCTGTATTCATCGGAGGTCCTCACCATCCTCGAAGAAGCCGGCGTCCCGGCCGGTTTGATCTACAGCGTCGCCGACATGATGGACGACCCCCACTTTCAGGCCAGGGGGCTTTTCGAAGAGGTCGATGCCGGCGGCCGGTCACTCAAGCTGCCCGCCATCATTCCAAAGCTCAGCAGGACGCCGGGCCGGACGGAGTGGGCCGGTCCGGCGGTCGGCGAACACACCAGAGAGGTCCTTGGCGAGGTCCTCGGTCTGAGCGATGATGAAATCGAAACGCTTTCCGGGAAGGGAATCATCTGAACGATGGCGACCAAGAAAGGCACCGGCGATGAGATCCTCGACGGCTACCGCGCCAGGGGTCTTGCCGGTCGGGTCGGGTTCGGCCGGCGACCCGCGGTGGTCGTCGTCGACTTCATCGTCGGCTTCACCGACCCCGAATCGCCGCTCGCCGGCGAGCTCGACACCGAGGTCGAGGCAACCTGTACGCTGCTCGAGGCGGCGCGATCCCGATCGCTTCCCGTGTACTTCACCACGACGGTCTATGACCCCGACTGGTCCAACGGCGGTCTCTTCGTCGTCAAGATCCCGTCGCTGAAGATCCTCGTCCGCGGCAGCCGTTGGATCGAGTTGGACCCACGACTCAACCGACGGCCGTCGGAACCAGTCATCGAAAAGCAATACGCCAGCGCGTTTTTCGGCACATCCCTGGCCTCCACCCTGACCGCCTGCGGGATCGACACGGTCATCGTCGCCGGATGCACGACCAGCGGTTGCATCCGCGCCACCGTGGTCGACTCCCTGCAGCACGGATTCCGGGCCATCATTCCTCCCGAGTGTGTCGGCGATCGCTCCGCCGAACAGCATGCCGCCAATCTCATCGACATGGAAGGCAAGTACGGAGATGTGGTCGCGCTGGCCGAGGTCGTCTCGATCCTCGAACGTGGCGAGGGGTCACCCTAGATGACCTCCTCCGTTCCCCGCCGAATCCACCACATCGACGTCGTCGTACGCGATCTGGATCGGGCGGAGGACCGATATCGACGGGTTCTCGGGATCGAACCCCTGCCCCGCGAGAGCCTGCCCGGCCGTGGGATCGATCTCGTCCGCTTCTCAATCGGCGAAACCTGGCTGATCCTGGTGCAGCCGACAAGCGACCAAGGTCCGGTCGCCGTCTTCCTCGAGGAGCACGGCGAGGGGTTCTTCCACATGGCCATCGAAATCGACGACATCGAGCGGGAGGCGCGCGCGCTCAGCGCGCGCAACGTCCGCCTCGTCAACCGCGAGCCTCGGATCGGCATCGACGGCTGGAAGCTCATCGACATCGAGCTCGACGAGACCCTGGGCGCGATGATCCAGCTCGTCGAAGCGCCGGAGGAGCCATGACCACCCCCGATCGAGTCACCATCGTCGAGGTCGGTCCCCGGGACGGCTTCCAGGTCGAAGCCGAGTTCATCCCGACCGAGGTCAAGGTCGAGGTCATCAACGCCATCGCCCGCGCCGGCGTGGCCAAAATCGAGACATCCTCATTTGTCAGCCCGAAGTTCGTTCCCCAACTCGCAGATGCGGCCGAGGTCTTCGCCGCCATCGATCGCCGATCCTCCACCCGCTACACCGCCCTCGTTCCCAACCTCAAGGGTGCGGAACGGGCCCTCGCAGCCGGCGCCGACGGGGTCCGCCTGGTCATGACCGCAACCGAGACCTACAACAAGAAAAACGTCGGGATGACCATCGACGAGTCGCTCGAGGTCTGCCGCCAAATCATCGACCGGCTCCGGGACGAGCCGATGAAGGTCGAAGCGGTCGTCGCCCTCGCCTTCGGCTGCCCCTTCGAGGGTCCGGTCAGCGAGGACCGCGTTGCGGAACTCGCCCACCGGTTTGTCGACCTTGGGGTTCGCGAACTCTCCATCGCCGATTCGGTCGGGCTCGGCAACCCGAGGCGGGTCGGATCGACCATGGCCCGCCTCCGCTCGGAACTCCCGGAAGTCGCCTTGTCGCTCCACCTCCACGATACCCGAGGCCTCGGCCTCGCCAACGTCGTGGCGGCGCTCGAGGTTGGAATCGACACCTTCGACGCTTCCATCGGCGGCCTCGGCGGCTGCCCGGTCTTCCCCAACGGCGCCGGCAATATCGCCACCGAGGACCTGGCGAACCTCTGCGAGGAAATGGGCATCTCGACCGGAATCGATATCGC
Organism: uncultured Acidobacteriota bacterium; assembly: GCA_963823445.1. Classification (GTDB taxonomy): domain Bacteria; phylum Acidobacteriota; class Thermoanaerobaculia; order Thermoanaerobaculales; family Sulfomarinibacteraceae; genus JAHECW01. Next base: position 693,838 of record CAWGLT010000004.1, on the reverse strand, counting down.
GGCGATCCAGGCGGTCTCGGCGTCGATGCAGAGGTTCCTGAAGCGGCAACTACCCAGTCGCGTCCTGCTGGCGGGCACCCCCGGCCAGCTCTACGCCAAGATCCGAAAGGAGGCGGGATGACCTTGATTCGCCCGCAATCGCTTGACCGTCGGTCGCGCGAACGAAGTTTTGATCGGAGTGCAGGGCTGAGGTTTCAATCAGTGAGTTCATTGATCCGCGTACGCCGAAAGGAGGCATGATGTCCTATCGTTTGGGAGTGGACGTCGGTGGCACCTTTACGGACCTCATGCTGGTCCGCAATGAAGATGGTGCATCGAATCGAGTCAAGACCCCCTCTACCCCCGCGGACCCGTCCCAGGGTGTTCTGGTGGGTGTCAAACGGATTCTCGAAGAGAGCGGCGCGTCGCCGAAGGAGGTGACGAGCATCATGCACGGCACCACCGTCGCGACCAATGCCGTGCTCGAGGGCAAGGGTGCGAGAGTCGGTCTCATCACCACCGAGGGCTTCGGTCAGATCCTCCACCTCGCCCGGTCACAGACCCCGGGTCCTCTCGCAGGGTGGATGATCATGATCAAACCGGATCCCCCGGCCGCGCTCGAGGACACCCGCGAGGCCCACGAGCGGATGAGCGCCAAGGGAGAAGTGGTCAAACCCGTCGATCCCGAACAGATCAAGAAGATCGTCACCGATCTCGTCGAATCGGGCACCGAGTCACTGACGGTGTCGCTCATCAACTCCTTTGCCAACAACGCTCACGAACGGGAGATCGGCAAGATCATCCACGGGCTCTACCCCGGGTTCCCGGTCACCCTGTCATCGGATGTGCTGCCCGAGTTCCGCGAGTACGAACGAACCGTCACCGCGTGCATGAACTCCTATGTCCGGCCCAAGGTCGGGGGCTATCTCAAGAACCTGAGCGCTTCCCTCGCCGAACAGGGTGTCGCGTGTTCGCTCAACATTCTCCGTTCCGACGCCGGTCTCATGACCTCCGAGGTCACCCAGGAGAAACCGGTCTACGCGGTTCTTTCCGGCCCGGCCGGCGGAGTCGCGGGCGCACTCGAAGTGGCCAAGAGGGCCGGCTACCCGGACATCCTGGTTTTCGACATGGGCGGGACGTCGACCGATGTCGCCCTCTGCCAGAACGGCAAACCCGGCCTCGCCCGCGAAACCGAACTCGGGCACTTCCGGGTCAAGGTTCCGAGCGTCAACGTCCACTCGGTGGGCGCGGGCGGCGGATCCATCGCCCACGTGCCCGAAATCACCAAGGCTCTGCGTGTCGGCCCCGAATCGGCGGGCGCCGACCCCGGTCCGGCGTGTTACGGCAAAGGCGGCACCGCCCCCGCGGTGAGCGACGCCAACGTCGTCGTCGGACACCTGCCCCCGAGCCTCCTCGGCGGCGAGATGGTCCTCGATGTCGATGCCGCGAAGACCGCGGTCGCGACCATCGGAGACGCGCTCGGACTCGATGTCTATCAGGCGGCATCCGGAATCCTGGACATCGTCAACGAGAACATGGCCGGCGCCCTGCGGCTGGTCTCGGTACAGCGCGGCTACGACCCGCGCGACTTCGCCCTGGTCGCCTTCGGCGGCGCCGGTCCGATGCACGCCAACGCCGTCGCCGCGCTCATGGGCTCCTTCCCGGTCATCGTCCCGCCGGCGCCCGGGGTTCTCTGCGCCGAGGGCGATCTCGTGGCCGACTTCCGCGAGGAGTTCTCGCGCACTTTCATCCGCACCGTCGAGTCGGTCGAGACCGCCGAAATCGTCGACATCCTCAAAGGGCTCGGCAACGAGGCCACCGCGTGGCTCGAGCGGGAGGGCATCAAGAAAGAGCGCCGCGTCCTGACCTACAACGTCGATCTTCGCTACCTCCGCCAGGGCTATGAAATCCCGGTGGAGGTCAATCTCGACGAGCTCACCGAGTCGAGCAAAGAGCTCTTCGTCAAGAAGTTCAACGAGCTTCACGAACAGTTCTACGGCTACCGTATGGAAGGCACCGCGTGCGAGATCGTCAATCTCCGCGCGGTGGGCGTCGGCAAGGTGCCCGATCCGCCGGTTCGCGAGGCGGCTGCAGCCGAATCGGCCGACGCCTCGGCTGCGGTGGTCGGCGAGCACAAGATCTACCGCTTCGGCGATTGGATCCCGACCAAGATCTACGACCGCGGCAAGCTCAAGACCGGGAACCGGGTCTCCGGCCCGGCCATCATCACCGAGTTCGACTCGACAACGGTTGTCCTCGCCGGCTACACCGCCGAGGTCGACCGCTTCGCGAACATTCTCATCAACCCCGACAACTCGAGGAAGGAGTGAGGCAATGAAGAACGTCAAGATTGCCGAAATTCCGTCGATCGAGATTGACCCCATCACCCTCGACATCATCGAGGGAGCGCTCAAGAACGCTCGCCACGAAATGGACGCGGTGCTCTTCAGAACCGCCATGAGCCCGGTCATCCGGGAGCAGCACGACGAGTTCCCCATGATCACCGACCCCAAGGGCCGGATGGTCGTCGGCCAGTTCGGCTCCTACATCAACGAGATGATGGAGACCTGGGACGACACCATCGAAGAGGGCGATGTCGTGCTCACGAGCGACCCCTACAAATGCGGCGGGGCGATCTCCCACATCAACGACTGGCTCGTGCTGGTCCCGATCTTTTTCGACGGCGAGCTCGTCGGGTGGTCGAGCATGTTCGGCCACCAGATGGACGCCGGCGGCCCGCTGCCGGGATCGCTTCCCACCGGCGCCAAGACCGTCTTCGGTGAAGGGCTGCGAATCCCGCCGATCAAGGTCTACAAAAAGGGCAAGCCCGTCGACGACGTCATCGGACTCATCCTCAACAACGTCCGCATGCCCGAGATGAGCAAGGCCGATCTCATGGGCATCATCGCCGGCTGCCGGACCGCGGAAAACCGGGTCAAGGCGATCTGCAAACGCTTTGGCAAAGACACCTATCTCGCGGCCTGTGAGGCCATGCTCAAACGCACCTACAACGCCATGGCGAAGCTCATCATCCAGAACATCCCCGAGGAACCGCAGTCCTTCGAGGATTGGATCGACGACGACGGTCTCGGGCACGGCCCCTTCAAGATGAAGCTGACGATCTGGAGGGAAGGCGAGCACGCCTACTTCGATTGGAGCGGAACCGATCACCAGGCCATGGGTCCGGTGAACTTCTTCCTCAACGAGGAGATGTTCAAGATGTTCATCGGGGTCTATCTCATCATGGTCTTCGACCCCCAGATCCTCTTCAACGACGGCTTCTACCCACTGCTCCACGTCGTCATTCCCGATGGTTCGCTGCTCCACCCCAAGTACCCGTCGGCTCTCGGGTGCCGCACCCACGCGCTGACCCGTCTCTTCGACGTCCTCGGCGGAACCCTGGCCCGCAAGGCGCCGGAGTACACCACCGCGGCGGGCTATGGAACCTCGCCCTACATGCTCTACTCCGGCTGGGACAAGGCCGGCGATTTCTTCTATCTGATGGAGATTTCGTACGGCGGCATCCCCGGCCGGCCGATCGGCGACGGGATGGACGGCCACTCGTGGTGGCCGCTCTTCGAGAACATTCCCACCGAATACCTCGAGTCCTATTATCCGATCCGGGTCGACGGCTACACCACGGTCAAGGACTCCGGCGGCGCCGGGCTCCACCGCGGCGGCAACGGCATCGAGAAACGCTATGTCTATCTCGAGCCGGGCGAGGTCTCCATCCACGACGACAGGTGGCTGACCTACCCGTGGGGCATCCTCGGCGGGACCCCGGGCAAACGCTCGGAGAAGATCCTCAAACGCGCCGACGGCACCGAACAGCGTTTGCCGTCGAAATGCGACGAGGTCGTGGTCCAATCGGGTGACATGCTGGTCTATCGGACCGCCGGCGGCGGCGGTTGGAAGGATCCGCTCGACCGTGCCGCGGGGCTTGTCGAAGCCGACGAGGCCAAGGGACTCATCTCCGCCGAAAAAGCGAGGAACGAGTACGGCGTCGTGATCGGCGATTCCGCAGCCACCGAAGCGCTGCGGGCGAAGATGCGCGCCGATCGAGGCACCGTCAAGGACTTCGACATGGGACCGTCGCTCGAGGAAATCCTGGCAAAGTGCGAGGAGGAGACCGGTCTCCCCGCGCCGGTCTATCAGCCGCCTCTGCCCTGGGCCAAGATGGAAAGCCCCGAGGATGCTCTCAAACGCGTCCGGGATCAGGACAAACGCTGACGCCCCCTACCCACCGGTTTCCGGTGTACGCTGGCGGCCGCCCACGGGCCGCCAGTTTTTTGCGTCTTGACGAAAGGACCTCACATGGCCGATCGCGTGCTTCGAAGCTATCTCTTCGCCCCCGCCGACAACCGGCGGATCCTCGACAAGGTCTTCACCGCCGGCGCCGACGCCGTGGTGGTCGATCTCGAGGACGCCGTCGCCCCGGCGGCCAAGGCCGCCGCGAGAGAAACTCTCCGCAGTCACCTCGAAGACCTCTCCCTTCCCGGTCTGCCGCCGATCTGGGTGCGGATCAACGAGGTGGGCAGCGGGATGTGGCGGGATGACCTCGCGGCCGTGGTCGGTCCGTGGCTCTCCGGAATCCGCATCCCCAAAGCGCAGGATCCCGACGCCGTCGATCGGGTGGCCGAGTTCATCGCTTTGCGGGAGGCGACGGCCGGGGTGGCGCCGGGTTCGGTCTCGCTGACCCTGACCATCGAGAGCGCACTCGGGGTCGAACGCTGCGGCGACCTCGCCCGCTGCGAACGGGTCAGCAACCTGTGCTTCGGCAATGTCGACTTCCTCGCCGACATCGGCGCCCGTGACGCCGAAGACGGCCTTGCCGCTCTCTATGCCCACTCCCGGGTCGTCCTCGCATCGAGGGTGGCGGGGATCGGCCCGCCCATCGCGCCCGTCCAGACTCGACTGGACGACGAGGATGCGCTGCGTGCGACCACCGAAAAATTCCGCAACCTCGGCTTCTTCGGACGCTCGTGCATCCACCCGAAACAGCTCCCCATCATCCACGACGTCTTCACCCCGAGCCCGAAGGAGGTGGCCGATGCCCGAGAGATCATCGCCGCCTACGACAAGGGTCTGGAATCGGCATCGGGTTCCGAAGTCACCTCGACCGGACAGTTCGTCGACATCGCGGTGGTCAAGCGTGCGCGAGCAGTCGTCGAACTGGCGGAGGAACTCGAGGTTTGAGGCTTGGAGCTGGCGGGCAATGAAGAGTCTGCCCACCTCAAAGCTCGAGTTTGAAACACGGAGAACACGGGGAACCACTGAGGTGCCACGGAGCATCGCAAGAGAGACCCGGGCTCCTTCCGACCCTCAGCGACGACCGGCTGCGATAGGTTGTGATGACTCCTTCATCTCACCGTGGACTCGCCGTGGTTCACCGTGTCCCCCGTGTTTCAACCACGCACCCGATCCGGGCACCATTCCTCACGGCAGTAATCGCGGTCGACAACGAACGGACCGTCGAGGCGATCCGATTCTTCGATGAAGTCCGAGCCGTCACATCGCGCCTCCTCCACCCGAAATCTTGATTACGACGAATTGTGGGGGCGGGCTTCCAGCCTGCCCTTCAGAAACCTTCCGGCAGGAACAACGTCACTCGTCAGTCAGAGGACCCTCAATCCTCGGCTCGCCCACTCTCAGCTGCGACGGTAAGGCAATCGCGCTCGCCATGAGGGCGACGCTGGGCCGCCAGGGGCGACCCGGAAGGCCGGGGCTGAGGAATCCTGGTCCAGGACGCCCTTCCCGAATCGCCGTCCCGCACATGGTTCCACTACCGCCATTCCCTCGCGGATGCCAGGCACCTTTTCGTCGGACGAAAAGAGAGCCAGGCACCGCCGCCGCACGTCTTGCTCGCGTTCCTTCGACGATTCCGTGACCGCGGCGGCGGCAGCGAATCTACCCCCGCCTGAACTTGCCGATCACCGCCAGGACTCCGGCTCCAAAGGCGAAAAGCCCGAGCGCGGGGATGACGAAGAACCAGCCGATGATCGGGAACCAGCCGGCCATGACCGAAACCGCGGTGCCCAACGCTGTCCTACGGAGCCCCGAGAGATCCCGGCCGTTGAGGGCCTCGAGCCGATCGCCCACGGTGGTGAAGGTCCCCGGTGCGCCTACGATGGTGAGGGCGACGAGGAACAGGGTGACCACGATGGAGGCCACCAACGGACCGATCACGATCTCGGTCTCGAGCAGCCGGTGGATGAAGGCCCGCTGACAGAAGAAATACCCGAGGCCGCCAAGGGCGCCGTAACCCGCCAGACCCACGAGCAGCGCCCTATAGGGCGTCTCCTCGAGGATGGTCCGACAGCGATCGGTCTGGCCGCGGAAGATCGCCGCCAGGAAGGTCATGAGGGCGACAAAGAAAACCAGCCCGAAGATCATCACGACCACGGCGAAGAGGATCTTCCCCACGGGATCTTCCCTGGGTACGAGAACGGGTGATGCTCCGGTCATCATGTCAGAGTTCCTTTATTTTCGAGATCGAGCAAATCGGGACGAATGACGGTGTTACTGATTTCATGAGCCGGCCGGCCCGAGAACGACAACGATCGGGAATCCCGTGGTGGTGTGGACCGTCAGATCGTCGGCGATGAGCATCGCCTCCACACCCGGAAGCCGTTCGGCAAGGGCGATCCCCTCTAAAGGCCCCATGACGAAGATCCCGGTGGCGAGAGCATCGGCCTCCACGGCGCTGGGTGCGATGACCGTGGCGGAGGTGCTCTTGCGCGCCGGACGGCCGGTCGCGGGATCGAGGATGTGGTGATACCGGATGCCGGAGTGTTCGAAGAACCACTCGTAGTCCCCCGATGTCGCGATCGCCCCCGAGGCGATGCTGACCGTCCCCAGCGGCGTGTCCCGGCGAGGGTGAGCCACCTCGATCGGCCAGGACGCGCCGGAGGGAGCGGTCGAGACCCGCATGTCGCCGCCGCCGTCGACGACATAGTCGACGATCCCCCGGCCCTCGAGAATTTCGGCGGCTCGGTCGACCCGATACCCCTTGGCCAGACCGGCGATGCCGAGCCGGGTTTCGGGATCGGAGATATAGACCGCCGATTGCATCGGGTCGAGGACGACCTTCCGATAGTCGACGTGGGCGAGGCAGCGAGCGAGCTCTTCATCGCTCGGAATTCGCCGGTCACGGATCGACCAGAGACCGCCACAGGATGCAAAACTGATGTCGAAGGCGCCGCCGGTGAGCTCCGCCACCTCGGTGGCTCGCCGCAGCACCTCCATCAGCTCGTGGCTGACCACCACCGGTTGCACTCCCGCCGACCGGTTGAGCTCGCTGATCTCGCTCGAATCATCCCAGTTGCTCAGGATCCCCTCGGCCGATTCGATCTCGGTGAAGGCCGCAGCGATGGCCTCGCGTCCCGCGGCCTCATCGTCGACAATGACATCGATGCGAAAGAGGGTGGCCATGAGCTCGCGCTCGACGGTGAGTCTGATTCTGCCATCCGCGGTTGGATTCGCCGAAGCCTCGCCACCGGAGCATGAGAGCAACGGGCCCACGGCCGAAAGGACGAACACGACCGGCACGAAACACCGGCGGAATCGACACAACCGATGATGAGATCCGGCGCCTCGCCGCGCTGCCGACCGGTTGGAATGGGGAATTCGCAGCACCCGACAACTCCTTGTTGTACCTTTATCATAACCTTAGTACAATTACTACCGTCAATGAATGTTCAACCCGACTCCAGAAACCCGAATCCGGCAACAGCCGGAGACTCCACCCCGTGTCTCAATCCGAAAGGAGCCTCGCCATGATCGACTCATCCACTCCGACGCCCCTCGCCGATGCCCTTGCCGCCATCGCCGCGGCAAATGCCCATGGCATCGACCGACGGTCCTTCCTCAAGGCTGCCGGCGGAGCCGCCCTGGCCGTCCCCTTTCTGGGTTGCAAGCCCGCGTCCACGGACCTTTCGGGGAGCGTGGTCGTCGTCGGGGCGGGGCTTTCGGGCCTCGCCGCCGCCATGCTGCTGGAAGAACGCGGTCTCAAGGTGACCGTCCTGGAAGCCCGCGACAGGGTCGGAGGCAGGGTCTACACCCTCGACGACGTGCCCGGAAAACCCGAGGGCGGTGGTCCCGTCATCAGCGAGACCTACGAACGCCTCGTCAAGCTCGCCGAGGCGGTCAAAGCGCCCATGGGCCCCGGACCCGGTTTCGAGCCGACGATGCTCATCAATATCGGCGGCCAGAGCGTCCCCAGCGATCAGTGGGCGGCATCGGCCGCCAACCTGCTCGTCGGTCCCGAGAGGGGGATGCTCCCACCATTCCTGCTCGGCTTCTACACCGGCAAGGACCTGCCGTTGATCGACTCGGACGACTGGATCTCGCCCGCCTTCGCCCACCTCGACATCCCCCTCGACCAGTACCTCAGGCAGCAGGGGGCGTCGGAGGAGGCCCTTCGCCTGATGAACGTCGCCTCCAACTGCACCGACCTCTCCACCACCTCGACCCTGTGGGCTCTCCGCAACGCCCAGCGGACCCGCGACGGCAAGCGGGGCGCCATCGTTTCCACCGTCGGTGGGAACCAACGCCTCGCCGAAGCCATGGCCGGCGCCGTCCGGGGTGGCGTCCTGACCGGCAAACCGGTCACCGCCATCCGCTCCCTCGACGACCGGGTCGATGTCGAATGCGCCGACGGCTCGATCCACAGCGCCGAGTTCTGCCTCGTGACGGTGCCCTTCTCCGTGCTCCGCGGCATCGAGGTCGCGCCCGGATTCGAAGGGCTCCAGAAAGAGGCCGTCGAAGAACTCCCCTACACCGCCATCACCAAGTACTTCCTCATCCCGTCCGAGCCCTACTGGGAGACCGATGGTCTGCCGCCGACCATGTGGACCGACACCATCATCGAACGCGTCTTCCCGAATCGCGACGCCGCCGGTCTGATCCAGTCCATGACCTGCTGGGTCGACGGCGCCAACGCCGACATCCTCGACGCCATGCCCGAGGAAGAGCAGGTCGCCACCGTCCTGGCGGAGTTCGCCAGGGTCCGTCCCGCGTCGGCCGAGAAGCTCACCAACGCCAAGACCGTCTCCTGGGGCGCCCATCCCTACTCCAAGGGCGCCTACGCCAACTACCTGCCGGGCCAGGTGACGCGGCTCCACCCGGTGATGGCCAAGCCCTGGCACCGGATCCACTTCGCCGGCGAACACACCGCGGTGACCAGCCCCGGCATGGAGAGCACCGTCGAAACGGCGCAGCGGGCCGCCAACGAGATCATCGACCGGCTCGGGTGAGGTGCGCCATGCTTCCGAGCCCCATTGACGTCGTCGTCGGCGCCTCCGACATGGAGGCCGCCGCCGAGTTTTTCATCCTCTTCGGTTTCGAAAAGGGGCCGTCGGCGCAGCTTCCCGCCGCCGCCGCCGCCGCCCTCTACGGCATCGACGGTCCTGCGGACGAGCTCGTCATGGTGGTGCCCGGCGCCGATCGCGGCCGGGTGCGACTGGTGGCCACGCCCAACCCAACGCGCAGCTTTGCCCCCTTCGACGCACGCCCGTTCGCCATCGACCTCTTCACCACGGACATGGACAGGAGCGTTGAGCTGGCCGTGAACGGGGGTTACCACTCGAGCCCCATCACCGACCACCACTTCGGTCCGGTCACCATTCGCGAGGTCGAAATCACCGGCCCCGACAAGCTCATCGTCACGCTGCTCGAACCGTCCGCGGGCCGCCGGCCTTCGGTCCTCGACACCGACCCCGACCGCCTCCACTCCGAGGTCCACGCCTTTGTCTGGAGCGACACCGATCTCGACACCCACATCGGCTACTGGACCGACCGCGGTCTCGAGAAACTGATGGACGCCATGCTCGGGACACCGGGTCTCGGAGCCCTCGTCGGCGTACCGGATGAGGACGTCAAGATGCGCCTCACGGTCTTTGCCGACAAACCCGACGCCCGGGCCATCCGGGTCGAGTTCGTCGAGTTCATGGGAAAGGCCTCGACCCGGCAGCCGACGCTGCCGCTGGCGGCGGGTCTCCACGCGCCGGCGTTCGAGTTCGACAATCTCGATGCCGTCATGGGCGGGCTCGCTCCCGCCGGAATCGGCACGATCGTGGCCGTCGACACCGCCGTTCACCCGAAGATGCGGGCGGCGACGGCGGTGACGCCGGGAGGACATCGGTTCGAGGTGTGGGGGAGGGCTTGAGGTCTTGGGGTCTTGGGGTCTTGGCGCTTCTCGAGGGTATGGGCGCTTGGAACCTCGGGATGTTGCGCTGGCCTCAAGACCTCAAGACCAGGCGCGAAGGCGCCGGCCGAGACCTCACAACCTCGTCTGTTCCCGTAGAATCGAACCCGCAAGCTCCAGTTTCGCGAGGAGGATGAGATGACCGCCATTTCCAGCTACCGCGCCGTCGCGATGCAGACAACCTGCCGCGCCATCACCGCGACCCGGAGCACCGAGGAGGCTCGCTCCCTCATCGGGAGGAATATCGAGCGGGTCGGCCGCCAGATCCCGCCGACCATCTCCTGGACCGGTCCGGACACCCGTCTCATCGTCCTCCCCGAGTATCTACTGACCGGGTTCCCGACCCGTGAGACCGCCGACGAGTGGATCGCCAAGGCCTGCCTCACCGAAGGCTGCGAAGAGTTCGATGAGCTGGGTTCGATTGCCCAGAAAAACGCGATCCATCTCGCCGGCAACGCCTATGAGTTCGACGCCCACTTCCCGGGGATCTTCTTCCAGACCAGCTTTGTCATCGATCCCGCGGGCGATGTCGTGCTGCGCTACCGGCGGCTCAACTCCATGTACTCCCCCACTCCCCACGATGTCTGGGACGCCTATCTCGATCGCTACGGTCTCGACGGGGTCTTCCCGGTGGCGACAACCGCGATCGGGAGAATCGCCGCCGTCGCCTCGGAGGAGATCCTCTACCCCGAGCTCACGCGCTGCCTCGCCATGCGCGGCGCCGAAATCATCGTCCACTCCACCTGCGAGGTCGGCAGCCCGCGCGCCACTCCCAAGAGCATCGCCCGCCGGGCCCGCGCCATCGAGAACCTGGTCTATGTCGTCTCCGCCAACACCGCCGGGATGGAGGGGCTCGATCTCCCCGGCGCTTCGGCCGACGGCGGTTCGTGCGTCATCGATTTCAAGGGCAAGGTGCTCGCCGAAGCCGGGTACGGCGAGTCCGTCGTGGCGTATGCAGACATCGACCTCGAAGCTCTTCGGCGCTTCCGGCGCCGGCCCGGAATGGAGAACCTGCTCTCCCGCCAGCGCTTCGAGGCCTACGCCCAGAGCTATGCCGAGCACAGCCACTACCCGGCCAACACCATGACCGACGGTTTTTCGGGTCGGAAGCACTTCACCGACACCCAGGCCGCGGTCATCGAAAAGCTCGCCAAGAAGGGCGTCATCTAACCGAGCGAAGGAAACAGGGGGTCGATCGTGCGTCCATCCTCGCCCGCGCTCATTGGTCATGGTGATCGGCTGCCTCGCCATCGGCTGCGCTCCGGCCGCCACGGATCCTCCCGACAACTCGGCCGCGTCGGCTCCCCAACCGCCGCAACTCGTCCGGCCGGACGGGACCTACCCCAAGACGCCGCTCGAGAAGGACACGGTGGTGGTCAAGGTCGTCCAGAACGGCGTCAGGAACCTCCAGGACTTCGACGCCGTCGCCGAAGGCCTCGACGCCAATCTGGAGATCATGCTCGGGTTCGTGGACCGCGCCTGCAGCGAAGGCAGCCACCCCGACTTCATCCTGTTCAACGAGTTTCCCCTCACCGGTTACTCCACCGGATCGCGAGACGAGAAGCTCGAGTTCACCATCACCGTTCCGGGGCCGGAGACCGACCGGCTCGGAGAAGCCGCAAGAGCCTGCGATTCCTACATCATCTTCGGCAGCTACGCCCGGGACGACGACTGGCCCGGTCACATCCTGAGCATCAACACCGTCATCAATCGTCAGGGTGAGATTGCCAAGAAGTTCTGGAAGACCCGCAACGTCAAACGCCTCGAGCCCGACGGCGAAATCCCGACGACGACGGTGGAGAGCGTCCGCGACCGTTACCGCGATCGCTACGGCATCGAGGAGGAGTTCCCGGTGCTCCGGACCGAGTACGGCAACATCGCCGTCAGCACGGTCCAGCTCGACCCCTTTGTCTATGCGGCCTTCGCCATGCGGGGAGTCGAAATCATGTTCCGCACCGCCACGCTCTTCTCCACCGAGGATGTTCTCGCCACCGCGCGGTTCAACGACTTCTACTCGGCGATGTCCAACATCACGTTCCCGGCGGACAGCCGCGGAGCGCCGTTCGGGGGCAACTCGCTCATCGTCAGCCCTGATGGCGAGACTCTGGCCGACGCTCCGGGCAACGTCGAAGCCATCATCGAAGCCGAGATCCCCATCGCCGCGCACCGGGAGGGACGGCGGATTCCGCGCTACCCGCTCGAAGTGGTGGCGCCGGTCTTCGCCCAGTATGTCCAGGAGTCACCGCTCAACCACATGGACATCCCGTACGAGGAGATGCCGCAGACCAGGGCCGAGATGAAGGATCTTCTCGACCGCAACAGCCGCTGGCTCAACGAGGAGTGAGCGCATGACAAACCGACGATCGGCCGTGATCGGGCTCTTCCTCGCTGCCGTGGTTCTCGCCGCGCCCAGCGGCGCGACGGCTCAAGAAGCTCAGAGCCCGCCGGTCACCAAGCACTACGTGACGGTCGGCGGCGGCCAGCTCCACTATGTCACCGCCGGGAAGGGCGACACCGTTCTCCTGCTCCACCAGGCGCCCCTGTCCCACGCCGAGTTCCTCGAGACCATCCCGATTCTGGCGCGGCACTTCAGGGTCGTCGCCTGGGACGCCCCGGGGCACGGCAGCTCCTTCATCCCGGACCATGCTGCTCTGCGGCGACGGCGACTTCTTCGTCAATGCAGAACGGCTGGACTATACCTGCACGCTCTTTCCAAACTGCGAGGTTCACCCCCTGATCGAAAACGCCGGCGCCTTCATCGGTCTCGAGCAGCCCGAGGCCTACGCCGAGGCCATCATCGAGTTCTTCACTCGCCCGGAACCGGGTCCGTGAGGGATTGTGGGGGAGGGTGGCCGGCGCCGTCGGCGACCGTGACATCGAGGAAACGATCCTGGGCGACGCTGCGCAGCAACGGAGCATCGCTGCTGAAGGTCCGCCGATGATCGCTGTGGAGGAGCAGTCCGTCGTGGTCCGCGTCGAAGACCATCACCGTCCGCGCCGCCGGCGCCGGCGGGCCGACCCCGTGATCGAGCATGTGGTCGAAAACCACCGGCGCCGCGAATGCCCCCGTCGCCTCAAGGTAGAGCACGAAGGAGTGGAGTGTGCGGTCGACCACTACCACGCCACCTCGTTCGGCGGCGAGCCGGCTCCCCTGGCTGAGGGCTCTCAAAGGCGGACTCTCGACCTGCCGATACACCGATGCGACGGGGATGACCACCACGGCACAAGCGACGACCCCCACTGCCGTGACGATCATCGAGACCCGCTCGGTCGAGACGCGGCGGAGTCCGACGACAACGAATCCACAGGACAGGACGATGATCGGAACCGCATATCGCGGGTGGGCCGGGTTCGACAGGGCGAAGACCAGAATGATGACGGCGACGAGCGCTGCAACGACGGGCGAACCCGCAATTCGGCCGGCCGGCGACCGCAGAACCACCGAAACTCCTGAAATGACGAGCAAGCACCAGCCGATGACGACGAGAGGGTGACCGAGAACGCGCGCCAGGCACGAATCGAGGAGGCCTCTCTGGGCATCTGCAAGGGCGCCGAAGTGGAGGGCCGCGTGCTCCGACACCGCCGCAGCCACCTCAGCCGGTCCTCCGGCGGCGACAACGAACACGGCGGCGCCTACCAGCACCACGACGGCAGCCGGGGCGACGAGCGCAAACCAATGGGATCGCTCGACCCGCATCAGCACCACGAGGGTCACCGCGGCAACGACGAGACCGAAGTGCGGCCGGATCAGGACCGCGAGGCCGGCGGCGACCGAGCCCGCCGCCAACCAGCGCCGATCGGGGTTCGGCCTCGTCCAACACGCCAGGGCCGTTACCAGCACCGCGGTCGCGGCCGTCCCGGTGAACGCCCGCCCGGAGAGCAACCAGACCCCGGGGACCGCGAGCCCGAGCAGCGCCGCGGCCATGGCCGGGCCGGGTTGCATCAACCTCGACCAGAGGGTGGCCAGCGGGAAGAACATCCACGACGAAAGCACCGCGCTCGCGACCCGTAGGCCCGCGGCCGGTTCGAGACCGAGCAGATGAAACGCCTTGCCGATCCCAATCCAGAGCGGGAAAAACGGGGGGTGGGGCGCCGAGTCGGCGAGATCGATCTTGACGACTGCAGCGGCGAAGTAGGCCTCGTCCTGCTCCCAGATCGAGGCCGGGAAGACCGCCGCCCGCGACAGGCACACCACGATGAAGACGGCCCACATCGCAACGAGCATGCGGCGTCGATTCTCCACCGGAGGTGGGGCTGCCGGTTGCTTCATCGCGGCGGCGGCGGGTTTCATCCCGCCATTTTGTCACGGAGACGCTCTCGCCGCGCCCGGCGCCTCTGACCCGCACTTCTCACCAGCTGTCTGCTGCGGCCGGCGATGCACGGCCCCCAGCTGGGTTTTCTCACCTCCGGGTGCTCGACGTACTGTCAAGTACGCCTCCGCGCCCCTCGGATCGAAAACCCAGCTGGGCACAGCACCTCGCCGACCTCGCGACGAAACCCGGTGAGAAGTGCGGGCTGACGGGTGGCGGGTAGGCCGGGCGGGCAACCGCCGGGTCTACCCGACACTTTTCTCAACCGCGCCAAAACCTCCTGGAGGTTGATGGATCCGAGGTCAAGAAGATACCTCGATCGAGGTATTCCAATCCACTTGCCCATTGATCTACTCTCCACAAAAGACATCTCGACATCGCGAGAAGAAATAGCGGCTGACGAGCTTTCCACAAGCGACGGTGCCACAGGCCGACCCGACCTGGGATCTCCGGACGACGGAACTCCCGGGACGGAAGGAACGAGCTCGACAGGGTCTGTGTGAGTCTGAATATTCCAGTGGGGATCATCCCACTGTTTGGAGTGCCAAGAGAAAAAATGAGACTGGATCGCGATAACGCGTGAGATCAAAATGAACTGGGGGACAACCATGAGATTGAATCTAGCTCGATTCGCAACAGTGTTCACCATCGCCGCCGGGGTGTTGTTTGCGGGCTCCATTTTCAGCGCCACGATTCCACTCGATCCGAACACGTTCCTGACCATGCTCGAGAGATATGTGCCCGAGGACGCCACCACGGAGGCCGCCTATTACGCCGCCGTGGATCCGGACAACAAGAAAACGAACTACGCTGACTGGCTGTTCGAAACCGGGTTCATCGACGATCCATTGGACTATCAGAGCACCGGCTCCTTCGTAAGTCACGCCGATGCCACCGTCACCCACCAGAACGTCGCCGACCTCGGCTTCATTCGAGTGGTATCGACGCGGTGCGTTCCGAGTTGTGATGCCCCAGACCCGGATATCTACTCCGTCATCGAAAACTATCCGTCCTTCGATGATGCGGCAGCCAGAACCAATCGGCTCGCATCGGTAACGATGGAATGGACAGCGGCCGCCGACGGCAGCAATCCGTCGAAGAAGTTCATCGTTCGTT
The DNA here is from genome assembly GCA_963823445.1 of uncultured Acidobacteriota bacterium. Lineage (GTDB taxonomy): Bacteria > Acidobacteriota > Thermoanaerobaculia > Thermoanaerobaculales > Sulfomarinibacteraceae > JAHECW01. The sequence continues at coordinate 678,229 of CAWGLT010000004.1, read as the reverse complement.
TTATGCCTTTACGGGAGATGACCAGCGCGACCAGACGCCGGGGGTCCCGTTCCAACCCGATCTCGACGGTCGTGGTCAAAAGGCGATACCGGGGCTGTGCAACACCTGTCATGGCGGCGCACCGCAAAGCCTCAACAACAGCGGCACGTATCGCAACAACGGAAACACGGCAAGTCTTTTCCTCCCGATGGATCTCGACAATTTTGCCTTCGATCCGAACCCAGCGCGCCCGGAGCTGGCTCGGGCGGCGCAAGAAGCCGAATACAAGAAGATGAACCAGATCTTGTTGCAGACGCGCCGCACCGCAATGAGGTACGACGAGGTGGCCGGAATCAACCGACGATCGGCAGGCCATGAGTTGATCGAAGGATGGTATGGGGGACCGGGGATGCCCAACGGCACCTTTGACGGAGAGTTCGTCCCCGCCGGCTGGCTGCCGCCCGCAGCACCCGCCGATGCTGCTGAGCTGTATCTCGAAGCCATCGCTCCCGCGTGTCGTTCCTGCCACGCCCAGCAGAAGCGGGAGCTGGATTTCGGGACCTACGCCGGGTTCATGGTATTCGAGGATGCGCACAAGGATCTGGTCTTGAGCATCGAGTGTGGACTCGATGATGACCCCACCAACCCTGGAAGTGGGTACGACGATCAAGCTGTGATGCCGCTCGCCAAGCAGACCTACGATCTCTTCTGGTCAACCAGCCAGGCCAACGTATTCAGCGATCATGTCGGGGCTGTCGACTGCAGCCAGAGGTGATTCCGTTGAGGAAGCGAGAGATCCAACCCGTGACGACGAGCTCGCCTTAGGAACTTGAACTCACGACGCAGGGGCCGGGGGCGGGCGGAAGGCCTGCCTCCGGCCACTGTTGTGTTGCGGCACGGGTTTCAGATTCAGTCCTTGGTTTCCGCAGTTTCGGCCCTTCGACGAGCCAACCAACACTCGTCGCGCAAGGGGCCACCCTGCCGACCGCCGGTTGCCAGAGCCTCGACCTGCCTGCTATATTATTGAGAATGGATCCAAATTTCGAAAACCTGACGGAGCACCAATTGTACCTCCAGCGCTCCTGCAAAATCACGGCCCCCCGGGTGATCCCGTTGGAAGGGACGCCATGGTCGTGAAAAACAACCCGGATCACCGGTTTTCACTCACCGGGGAGGGGCCGCTGGAATCACCGAACCCTACGGTGCAGGTGTCGAGGGAGGCAACGATCGTCGATCAGAACTCGAGGTTCAGAATCCTCTTCGGGACTCTTCCCGGGGATCATCTGGATCCGCCCCTGATCCGGTTCCTGGACGGTGGAATCCACGATCACGAGAAACCACCCGCCGCTCGGATTCCCGAATCCGGGCCCCTCGTGTATTGCGTGTGCCCGCGTGTGTTTCAGGTCGGCATTACCCGCTCTGAAGGGGATCGATGGCTCGTGAAACTTCATCCGTTGACCGATGCCTGTCCTGCTTTCAACCCCATTCTCAGACAGCACGGGCTGACCCCAAGAGAAAAGGAAATCTGTTGCAAGGTGAGGCAGGGGCTCACCAACCAAGAAATCGCGAGCCAGCTGTGCATCAGCGTTCACACCGCGAAAACCCACCTCAAGAACATCTACGGCAAGCTCAACATCTCAAACCGGCCGCTGCTGGTCTCCCTTTTGAACAGGGATGCGCACCACCCACTTCACTGATGCCCTGACCGAACACGGCCGGCGATCGGTCCGGCCTGCCGCGACCTCGGTCGACGCCCTGTCCCCCGCACCACCCCTCTTCCGGTGTTTTGGTGCCTGGTGAAGCAAAGTCGACAACGTACACCTGCATGTCATCATCCAACTGCACTCTCTCGCGACTTCATCGAGGTGATTTCATCTCGCACCCTTGGTGTGACCCCAAGAGCGACGTGACGTCGAATCACTTCCCTGGAGCTCGGGCTTGACAAATCGGCCGCGCGATATAATTTGTAAGTGGATACTAACGAAAGGATCCCGCCACCCATGCCCCGAACCGACCGCAGCAACGAACGCCGTGCCGAGCTCCTGCCGATCGTGGCCGGCACCTTCGCCGAGCTCGGTTACCGGCGAACGACAACCGCGGTGCTGGCCCGGCGATGCGGCGTACAGGAGACGATCCTCTACCGGTTGTGGCCCGACAAGAAGGCCATGTTCCTCGCCGCCATCCGCCATGTCTTCGACACCTCGCTGGCGATCTGGGACCGGACGGCATCCGGCTCGGACGACGCCAGCCCCGCCGAACAGGTCCTGGCCTACGAAGCCGAGCATCACGGCGAGCTCGGTCTCTACCGCATTCTCTTCGCGGGTTTGAACGAGTTCGACGATCCCGAGATCCGCGAGGCGCTTCAAGACACCTACCGCAGGTTCCACCGTTGGATCGAGGAACGGATCGTCGAGCACCGCGGGAGGGCGCCGTCCGCCGGACGCCATCCCGTCGGGGCCGACGATGCGGCGTGGGCCGCCGTGGCCCTCGGCACCATCATCAACATCGGACGGGATCTCGATCTGCTCACCTCGAAGGATCGCGCCCGTCTCTTGGACCGCGTGGGGCGCCTGCTCCTCGATCCGATCCCGTCAACGAAAAGGAGCGGCTCATGGAAGAGTTCCTGATCTTCCTGGTTGTGGTCGTCATTCCCGGGCTCATCCTCGCCGGGGTGATCATGGGCATCATCGCGCTGGTGAAGCAGCGATCGCTCGCGCGGCGGGTCGCGGGATTGGAACGATCGAGCACGATCGACCCCGGTCACCCGCTGGCTCGGCGGCTGCGTGAGCTCGAACAGCGGGTGCAGGAGCTGGAGGCCCCGCCTCCCACTTGGACGGAGGAGCAAACGGCGGTGCCTCACGCCGCCGCGGCACCGGCGCCGGAGGCTGCGGAGACCGCGCCGCCGCCCGTCGAGGAAACGGCTCCAACGCCGGCGCCGCCCGAACCCCCCACACCGGAAACGATGCCGGCGCCGCCCGTTCCCGAACCCGCGACCATTGCTCCGTCCGCACCGTCGCCGCCCTCCTCCCGTCCACCCGCGGAGCCGCGCGCCACCATCGATTGGGAACGGTGGATCGGTGTCCGCGGCGCTGCCGCTGCGGGCGGCGTGGTCCTCGCCCTGGCGTCGCTGCTCTTCTTTCAGTACTCCATCGAGCACGGACTCATCTCCCCCACCATGAGGGTGGCCTTCGGCGTCATCGCCGGGATCGTCTGTCTGGTCGGCTCCGAGTGGCTCATCAAACGCGACCAGGCCGCGGCGGCGAACGCCCTCGCGGGCGCCGGTGTGGTGATCCTCTATGGCGCAACCTGGGCCGCGCAGAACCTCTACGGCCTCATCGGCCCCGTGCCCGCCTTCGTGCTGATGGTCCTCATCACCGCGGTGTGCGTCGCCATGGCGGTGGGCCGCGGGGCGCTCTTTGTCGCAGTGCTCGGTCTCGTCGGCGGGTTTGCGACGCCGCTGCTGGTGGCGTCGGAGATGGACAGCCCGGCGGCGCTCTTCGGCTACATCCTGCTGCTCGACCTCGGACTGCTCTGGCTCGCCCGCGCCCGCGGCTGGCCGCTGCTGTCGATCCTCAGCCTCGCGGGAACCGCCCTCCACCAGGCGATCTGGGTCTTCTCGTCGCTGGACGGCGAGCGGACCCTGACCGGTGTCATCGTCCTCGCGGTCTTCGGCCTCGCGTTTCTCTTCTTCTCCGGCGGCGGCCGCGGATCCTCGATGGTGTGGCGGGCAACGCGCGCGGGCGGGGTGGCGGTTCCGTTCGCCTTTGCCCTCCACTTCGCCGGCACCGCACAGCTCGCGGTGAACCCATGGCCGTTGGGCGGTCTGCTGCTGGTCCTGAGCGCCGGGGCGATCTGGCTCGAGCTCAAGGGCGGCCAGCCCGGAGCGGCGACGGTCGCCGCGGCGGCGGACATCGCGGTCATGGGGCTCTGGTTTCTCAACCACCGGGTGTCGCCGTCGCTGTCCTGGCAGATCGTGCCGCTGTGCATCGCCGTTGCCGCGCTCTTCAACGTGATCGCCGAGCTCCGCCGCGGTCGGGACGAAGACCGCGGCCTCGGGATCTCGGCGTTGGTCGCCGCCCTCGGCTTCTCGGTGCTGCTGACGCTGGCGCTTCCCCGATGCGACGGCTTCCACGTCTGGCCGTGGCTTTCGGCGTGGCTGGTCCTGGGTTCGTTTCTGGTCCTCCACTCCCGCCGGCCGGGACGCGCGTGGGTCGAGCTGGCTGCGGGCATCGCGCCCGCTCTCGGTCTCATGATCGCTGCCGACGAGCACGGACGGAGCGCCGGCGCCCCTCAGACGTGGTTCTGGCTCCTCCTCATCGTGGGAATCCCGGTCGTGCTCCAGGCGCTGGCGATGCTGGCCGGCCGCGGGGCGCGTCGTCTCTGGGCCGAGCGGACCGCCGCGATCACCGCGATCGCGATGATGCCCGCGGCCGTCACGCTGGCCTCGATCCACCGCCACGAGGCAGCCATGTTCCTCGGCGCGGTGCTCGTCCTCGGAGCCCTGGCGGTCCTGGCCGCGACCCGAATGCGCTCGGGGGCCTGGCTCCTCGTCGCGACGATCGCCACCGCTTTGGCCCAGACGATCGTCTGCGCCGACACCTGGTCGAGGCAGGACCACGGCGCGGCGCTCGCCGTCCTCGCCGCATCGGCGGTCTTCTTCACGGTCTGGCCCGCACTCGTCCCGGCCGCCTTCCGCGGCAGCCGGGCGGCCTGGTGGGGCGGCGCCCTCGCCGGACCGCTCTGGTTCCTCCCGCTCTACGCGACCTGGGTCGAGCGCTTCGGCGACGACACCATCGGCGTGCTGCCGGTGGCGCTCGCGGTGGTGGCGCTCGCCGCCGCGCTTTGGGCCCGGACCAGGCTGGCCACCGAGGATGCCGGCCGCCGGTCGATGGTGGTCTGGTACCTTGCCGTCGTGGTCAGCCTCGTGTCGGTGGCCATCCCCCTCCAGCTCGAGAACGAGTGGATCACCATCGGGTGGGCGCTCAACGGGCTCGCCATCCTCGCGCTCTGGGTCCGGCTCGACCACCCGGGGCTCAAGTACTTCGGTCTCACCTTGCTCGGTGCGGCCGCCATCCGTCTCGTCGCCAACCCCTGGGTGCTCGAGTACCACGTCCGGTCGGGGATGCCGGTCATCAACTGGTTGGCGTACACCTATCTCGTTCCCGCCGCGGCTTTGGTCTGGTCGCTCGTCCTGCTGCGGCCGCGCGAGGTCGACCGGCTCACCCCGCTGGAGTCGCGTCTCTACCCCGTCGGAAAACCGATCTCGGCCTCGTGCTGCGGTCTCGCCGCGGTCGCGGTGGTCTTCGCCTGGATCAACCTCGCCATCGCGGACTACTTCGCCGCCGGATCCGAGCTCGTCCTCAGCTTCGAACGGATGCCGGCGCGCGACACCACGACCTCGGTGGCCTGGGCGCTGTACGCGCTGACCCTGCTCGCCATCGGCGTCCGGGTGAAGAGCGGCTCGTTGCGGTGGCTCAGCCTCGGCATCCTCGTGCTCACCCTCGGCAAGGTCTTTCTCCACGACCTCGGCGAGCTCGAGGATCTCTACCGGGTCGCCTCGCTGGTGGGTCTCGCGCTGTCGCTCATCATCGTCTCGCTCATCTACCAACGCTTTGTCTTCAGGTCGATCTCGGAGGATGACGCATGAAAAGGCTCGCACTCATCGTCGCGATCGCTCTTCCGGCGTTCGCAGCGGCCGAACCCGACGCCCTCGGCACCCTGTTCCCGCTCAAGGCGCCCATCGAATCCGGTGAGACCGGTCTCGCCCGGCTCGAGCTGCCCGCGGCGGTGGTGCGTTCGTGCCGGCCCGATTTCGCCGATCTCCGGATCCTGGCAGCCGACGGCGCCGAAATCCCCTACGTGATCGACACCCCGGAGGCGCCGGGCGTCGTGACCCGGGTGCGCTACGGCGTGTCGCCGGTGGTCGTCGACGCCGCGCGATCACGCGAAGAGGTCAACCGGGTCAGCATCCACCGCGAGTCTTTCGTCCTCGAAATCCCTTCGGTGCCGGCCGACGTCCCGGCGTGGGACCTCGTCTTCACCGTCGCAACCCGCGAGTTCGTCGGCCGGCTCGACATCACCGCCCTCGACGCGAATGGAAGCCGCAACCCGGTCGTCACCGGCGGCGCGGTCTTCCGGCTGCCCGCGACAAAGGCCGAGAAGCTCCGTTTCACCCTCCCCGGACGCGAGGCCGTCCACCTCGAGGTGGCGATCGAGAGCCAGGACCACGGATTCCTCGAGCCTCGTTTCGAGCTCGAGGCGAGCCGTTTTCTGCCCGGAATCGGCGCCTCGAGGGTCGAGCTTGCCGTCCTCGACATCCGTCAGCTCGGCAGCTCGACCGAGGTGCTCGTCGAACGCCCGCGCGGTTTCGTGCCCCGGCGGATCGAGATCGGCGCCACCACCGACACCTTCCACCGGACGGTGACAGTGTGGGACGAAGGCCCGGGGGCCGACCCGGACCCGCTGGGCTCCGCCTCGGTGCTCCGCATCGCCGCCATCGCGCCGGTTGAGAGCCTCGAAATCCCGCTCCAGCGGCCCCGCGGCGACCGGCTGCGGCTCGTGATCGACAACCAGGACAGTCCGCCGCTCGAAGGGATCGCGGTCACCGCGGCGATGCCGCGCCCGGTGCTCGTCTTCTCGCTGGCCGCCTCAACGATTCCCCCGCACCTGTACTTCGGCGGCGGCCGCGCCCACCGGCCACACTACGATCTCGCGGCCCTCGATCCCGTCCGTCTCGTCCCGGCGGCCGGCGACGCGGCGGGGACCGCTCTCGCCATCCTCGATCCCGCCCGGGCCGCCATCGCCACCCTCGGCGAAATCGAGCGCAACCCGAGCTACGACCCCGCCCCGGTCCTCGCCTTCGCCATCCACCCGGGGGCCGAGCTCGATCCTCGGCTCTACTCGCACCACCGGCGTCTCGACGTGGCGCCGTCCGCCGAGGGGCTCGCGCGTCTGCGGCTCGAACCCGCCGATCTCGCCGTCGCCCGCCCGGATCTCGCGGACCTGCGGATCGTCGATCGCGAGGGACGTCAGTGGGCCTATCTCACGCAGCCGGCCGCCGCGTCGATCGTGATCCCGGTGACGATCTCGGGCCACGACATCGATGACAGGGTCTCGTCCTACGAGATCGAGATCCCGGACGGGCCGCTGGCGGTCCACCGGGTTGTACTCGAGGCCTCGGCGCCCTACTTCGACCGCGACTTCACCCTCATGGGTATCCTCGAGGACGACCGGGAACTCAGGCTCGCCGACGGCCGGCTCGCACGCAGGGCCGGCGATCCGCGACCCACGACCATCGACATTTCGAACACCCGGGTGACGGGATTCCGCCTCGAGGTGATCGACGGCGACGACGCGCCGCTGGTCTTCGGCGCTGTCGAGGTCCGGACCATGGTGCCGGATCTCTACATGGCGGCCGAGGCCGGCGAGTTCGACCTGCTGCTTGGATTCCCCGACGACCGGGCCCCGGTCTACGAGCTCGAGCGGGTCCGCTCGGCGATCCTCGCGGTTCCCGCAGCCGAGATCGGTGCCCAACCTCTCGCGCGCAACCCCGACTTCGCCGCCTCGAGCCGGCTGGCAGGGTCGGGCGCCGCCCAGAGGATCATCCTGTGGAGCGTCCTCGGGCTCGCCGTCGTGGTGCTGCTCGTTCTCACCTTTCGCGCTGCCGGGCGGGAGAGCTGACCCGCTCTTCTCACCAGGTATCTGGCGTGGTCGATCGCCGCGTCGGGGATCTGCCGGTTGTCGTTGCCGTCGAGGTCGCTGACGGCCGCGGACCCGCCGCGTCGGGTGGCCTATGGCGCGACCCCCGACCAGGCTCCGGTGCCTCCGGACTCGAAGCCGTCGGCGAAGAGGACGTCGTTGACCACGACGGCGGGCCGGGAGACGCTCGGGACGCCGTTGGCGAAGACCGTCACCAGGGCCGGGCCCTCGGGGAAGACGGGCAGCGGCGCCGTCATCGCCGCCCGTGATCCACGAGGTGAAACACCGGCGCCGAGGATCACAGGCTCAGATTCCGGTGGGAAACGGCCGCGTTGTGAGGCCGTGCTCAGGGGCACCTTTCCGTCCGCCGATGGGACGCGGCGGAGGAGGGGTCCTGCCCTGAAGATCGTTGCGGACGATTGTGCCTTCGTGAATGACCAGCCGCGCATCCTGAAGCGCATCCAGATCGCTCAACGGGTCGCCCTCGACGACCAGCACATCGGCGATCTTGCCCCGTTCCAGAGTCCCGAGGTCGCGATCGAGGTTGCTCACGCGGGCGCCGTTGAGGGTCGCCGCGACGATGATCTGCATGGGGGTCATCCCGGCCTCGGCCATGAGCCGGATCTCGGTCATGGGCATGCCCAGCTCCCAGTTGCAGGTGTAGCCCTCGTAGTCGGTGCCGAGCGCGACCCGGCCTCCCCCGGCGACAAAGCGTCGGAGGTTGGCGACCGCCATGGCGCGCCGGCCGGCGCAGAGCCAGAGCTCGAGAGTCGGCACCCAGGCTACATCGTCATCGACGATCCGCTGAATTTCGGCGGCGGTGAGCAGCCGGTCGACGGCCATATGGGCGAGGTCGTCGGCCCCGGCATCCAGGGCAAGACCGAGATCGACGGTGGATGTGATGTGAGCCGAGACGACGGTGCCGCGGCCGTGGGCAACCCGCACCAGCATGCTCGCCTCCGCGAGGGACATGACCGGAATGGGCTGGCCGAACATGGTGCCGGTCTCCAGCGCGAGTTTGAGCAGGTCGGCGGCCCCGTCGAGCAGTCTCTCGCCCGTCTCACGGGCGTCTGTCACCGAGCTCACGGTCGTGCTCCAGCCGCCGCCGAAGGGCACGATGGGGTAGCCGCCGGGAACCGTGATCAGGGGGCCGGACGCGACCAGACGGGCACGGTCAGGCTCGGGCGGAAAATAGTCCCGGAAGACCGCAAGGCTGTACTCGTCGCTGCCCAGGTCGCGCACCGTTGTCACACCGGCCCGGGCCCAAGCCCCGAGGTTGGCCGCGCTGAGACCCCGATGGACGTGGGCGTTGAAGAACCCGGGCAGGACGGTCATCCCGCTCACGTCGAGGACCTCGCTCAGGATCGGAATCTCGATCCCGTCACGTGGTCCCGCGGCGAGGATTCGCCCGGCGCTGATCACCACGACCGCGTCTTCGACCGGTTGGGCGCCCGTCCCGTCGATCATCCGCCCGCCCACCAGCACGCGGTACAGCGGTTCGTCGCTGCCCTCCGCGCGGCCGGGCGGCGCGGCGAGGGCGATCGCACACATCGATACCAGAGCGAGGACGGCGTGTCGTCGGCTCATGGCGCCTCTCCTCTCGCCTCGCAGGCCATCAGGTTTCGCGGGAATTACGTGGTCTGCCGCCGCCGTGTTTCAACAGGCCGCCGGGTCTTTTGGTTTCGGTTTCTGCGCTCGAGGAACTCAGGAAGTTCCAACTTCTCAAAGTACTGGGGCGTCGGGAGGTGGTTCTGTCGGGTGCAGACGAATGCCATGATGGTGCACCCATTCGGAATCGCGGACGAACCTCCGCGCCGCGCGCGACGCCCCCTCGGACACCGGAGATCGAGATCGGCCCGACCCCGGGCTGGGCCGTGGTGTTTGAGTGGCAGCCCTGATCGGGCTCCGCTGGCGTCACCGGGAGTGAGCCTGGGTCGTACTCGAGCGACACGACGCTGGTTCCGACCGGCAGCTCCTGTGCGGTTGCGAAACCGGCCGCGCCCCGAGAACGGCTTTGAGCCGCGGCGGTGAACCGCTATCCTCGCCGGAGGAGGAAGAGACGCCAACGTGATCGGACGCAGGCTGCTCCACTACGAGATCGTCCGCCGGCTCGGCGCCGGCGGCATGGGCGAGGTGTGGCTGGCGCGCGACACCAAGCTCGGCCGCGAGGTGGCGGTCAAGGTGTTGGCTCCCGAGTTCGTACGCGACCACGAGCGCCTCGAGCGCTTCCGGCGCGAGGCCCGGGCGGTGGCGGCGCTCAACCACCCCAACATCGTCACCATCTTCTCGGTCGAGGAGGACGACGGTCTGCCCTTCTTCACCATGGAGTACGTGGAGGGAGCGACCCTGGCGGGGATCATCCCGGACAAGGGGCTCGGCCCCGCGCGCCTTCTCGATCTCGCGATCCAGATCACCGACGCGGTCAGCGCCGCCCATGACAGCGGCATCACCCACCGCGATCTCAAGCCCGGCAACATCATGGTCGGCTCCGGCGGCCGGATCAAGGTGCTGGACTTCGGTCTCGCCAGGGTCGGCCGCGGCGAGCCGAACCGGGTCCACACGGAATCACACCTCGAGACCGATTTCCTGACCGTGGACGGTGCGATCCTCGGCACCACACCCTACATGTCTCCCGAGCAGCTCAAGGGAAAGCCGGTCGACCTCCGCTCGGACATCTTCTCCCTCGGCACGATCCTCTACGCGATGGCAACCGGCCGGCACCCCTTCATGGGCGACAGCTCGGCCGAGGTGATCTCGTCGATCCTCACCCACCACCCTCCCGAAGTGCACGAGCTTCGGCCCGGCCTGCCGGACTTCCTCAGCGGCGTCATCACCCGTTGCCTGGCAAAGAACCCGGACGATCGCTACCCCTCCGCGCGCCATCTCGGCGCCGACCTCGAAAGCCTGCGCGAGGGCCTGCGCAACAGCGGCACGCAACCGACGGTGGACCTGCGCGGCCGTTCGAAGCACGACCGCCCGGCGCTCCGCCTGCCGCGCTGGGTCCTCGCGGCGGGCGCAACGGTCGCAGCGGGAGCGGTCGTCGCGGCGCTGGTCATCGGGCGAGGCGCCGGGCCGGCGCCCTCCCTCAAGGTCGTGGCGGTGATGCCGTTCGCCAACCTGACCGGCGACACCGAGCTCGACCACCTGGCCGACGGGATGACTGCCGGCCTCACCAACCGGCTGCGAGAGGAGCAGGGCCTCAAGGTCGTGAGCGCCTCGGGCGACCGGACCGCAACCGGGCGCGATCCGGCGGCGGCGGCCGGAGGGAGCGGCGCCGGATCGGCGGTCGGCGGCGAAATCCTGAGCGACGGGAACCGGCTCGCAGCGACCACGAGGCTGTCCGACACCCTCACCGGGGTCGTCCTGTGGTCTCACACCTACTCGGCGCCGGCCGGCGAGCTCTACGGCCTGGATCGGGTGATGGCCGGTGACCTCGCGACCTTCCTGGCGATTCCGCTCTCGGAGCCCGACCGGCGCCGCCTCGCCCGCGGCACGGAGGGCGCCGACCGCGCCCTCGACCACTACGTCACGGGCTACCGGTTCTTCGACCGGGTCGACGATCTCCGCGGTCCGGATGTGGCGGCCGAGAACTTCCGCGAGGCGCTGCGCCTCGACCCCGACTTCGCGCTCGCCCACGTCGGTCTCAGCGAGGCGCTGTGGGAGATCTACCAGCGGGACTTCGATCGCTCGGTGCTCGAGGAGGCGGAGACGCACGCCCGCGAGGCGCGTCGGCTGGCCCCTGAGTTGCCGGAGGCGCGGCTGGCGCTGGCCCGGGTCCTGCGCGGCGCCGGCCGACACGACGAGGCGATGGTCGAGGTCGAGGCGGCCCTCGCCGACCATGAGCGGGCAGACGAGGTCCAGCGCGAAATCGGGAGGAATTTCGAGCGAGCCGGCGATCTCGACAACGCCGAGCGCTCCTTCAGAGCTGCCGCCGCGCTCCGCCCCGGTGACTGGATCGGCTGGAACGCGCTCGGCAACTTCTTCGCTCGCAACGGGAAGTACGAGGAGTCCCGGGAGGCCTATGAGCAGGCGGTCGCGGTCGCCCCCGCCGATGTCGAAATGCCGCGCGAGAAGCTCGCCACCTACAACCTCCAGGTGGGCCGGGTCGAGGACGCGATCGCGATGTACGAGAGCCTCACCAAGCCGATCCGCAGCCCGCGCCTCGCCTCGAACCTGGCCACCGCCTACTTCTTTTCCGAACGGCCGGACCGTTGGCAGCGCGCCGAGGAGTACTACCTCCTGGCGGTTCGGCTGAGCCCGCAGGATCCCATGTACCGGATGAACCTCGGCGACCTCTATCAACGCCTCGATCGGACCGCCGAGGCCCAGCAGTCCTACCTCATGGCCCGCGACCTCTACGAGACGCGCTCCGTCGACGACCCGGACAACCCGTTGCTCATGACCGAGCTCGCCTTCGTCTCGGCCAAGGCGGGCGATTGCGGACGGGCCACCGGCCTGGCCCGGGAACTCGAGGCGGTGCTGCCGGACACCGGCCCCAGCGCCCACCAGCTGGCCTACGTCTACGCCCTGTGCGGGGACGGTGACGCCGCCGTGGCCGCGATCGCCCGCGCCCTCGCCCACGGCGAGTCGGCGGAGCTCATCCGCCAGGAGGACGAGTTTCGCTCGCTGCGCGCCAGGCCGGACTTCAAGGCGCTCGTCGGCGGCGGCAGCTGATCGACCGGCGCCGGGTGGACCGGTCGGCTCGTGGTGTAGCGGTTTCTCCTTGACAACTTGGATCTGGCATCGATGGCCGATGCTCTTGCAATTTCTCGATCGCAGCGGATAATCACGAGGAAGGAATCTCGAGAAGCCAAAGGAGGTGCGTATGAACTTGCGGAGATCGCGTCTGCTTGTTGGAGTCTTCGGTTTGGCGGCGGTGTTGATCTCAGCGCCTTTTGCCATCGCGGGCGACGGACAGGAACCGGAGGAATATGCCGCTTCAGGGGTCCTCCCCCTGTGGTACTCGGCCCAGCCCATCGGCATGGAGACCACCAACGAGTACACCAACTCGACCCCATTGCCGGTTCCCGATAACCAGTGCAGCACCGGCTGGGTGTCGTCGGTCATCAACGTGCCCGACTCGTTCTTCATTGCCGACGTCAACGTCGGCATCTGGATGACCCACACCTACCGCGGCGATGTGGAGATCCAGCTGCGGGCGCCGGACGGCACCACGGTGCTGCTCATCGCCGACCTCGGCGGCTCGGCCGACAACATCAACGCCCTTTTCGACGACTCGGCGCCGGGGCCGCCGGACTCGGTCAGCCACACCGCGCCGCCGCCCTACTACACCGACCACCCGTGGACGCCGAGCCAGCCGCTGGCGGCCTTCCGCGGCGTGGCGTCGGTGGGCGACTGGACCCTCGACGTCTGCGACGACGCCGGCGGCGACATCGGCACCGTCGAGCAGTGGACCCTGTTCATGGAGACCGACGTGGTCGTCCTCGATCCTCCAGCTCAGAGCGCTCTGGCCTGCGCCGGCGACACCGTGGCATACGACCTCACGGTGCTCAACGGAACCACCACCACCCAGCCCTTCGCCCTGGCCTACACCGGCAATCTCTGGACCGTGAACGGTCCCGGAACCACCGGCAGCCTGGCCACCGGCGAGGAGGAGACGATCAGCTTCACCCACGACGTCCCGCCGGGCGCGCTGCCCACCGACGCCGACACCGTGACAGTCACCGCGAACGGAACCGTGTCCAACAACGCGGTTGCAACCACCAGTGTCCCGGTGGCCGCGGGATGGGGCGACCTCGCGGACCTCGACCCGGCACACGCCACGCGCTACCACGGGGCGGTACACTACGGCGGCAAGATCTACAAGATCGGCGGCGACAACGGTTCGGCTCAGGCGTGGGTCGACATCTACGACATCGCCACCGACACCTGGTCCACCGGTGCCGACATGCCCGGACCACGCCGCTACATCGACTGCGCCGAGATCGGCGGCAAAATCTACTGCGGCGGCGGCTACACCACCAGCGGGCAGACGACGCTGTACATCTACGACATCGCTGGCGATTTCTGGACCACGGGCGCGCCGCTGGCCACCTACCGATACGACTACGGCGCCGTGGCCCTCAACGGAAAGTACTACATGATCGGCGGTTACACCCCGACCTACACGAACACGATCATCGCGTACGATCCGGTTTCAGACACCTGGGATACGACCCTGCCCACCATGAGCGTCGGGCGGCGCAACCCCAACGTAGGCGTGATCGGCGGCAAGATCTACGTCATCAGCGGCCGCAGTGCGGTCTCGACCTATCTCGACTCGGGCGAGGTCTACGACCCGATCGCCAACAGCTGGTCGCCGATCGCGTCGATGCCGGTGACCTCGTGGATGATGGCGGCCGATCAGGTAATCGGCGACCGCTTCCTCATCATGGCCGGCGGTTACTTCAACTCCACCGCGACCGCGTCGATCTTCGCCTGGGCCTACGACGCGGTGAACGACAGCTACTCACTGCTGCCGAACATGGAGCACCTGCTCTACGGCGGCACGGCGGCATCTGACGGGAGCACTTTCTGGGTCGTCTCGGGACGGATCTCCGAGGGCGGGTTCCGTTACTCCGAGTACCTCTTCCGCGCCTACACCTGCGCCGACCGCACCGACCTCGCCATCAGCAAGGACGACGGCGCCACCGAGGCGGTCGCCGGCCTGCCGGTGACCTACACCATCGCCGCGACCAACAACGGTCCCACGCCGGTGACCGGCGCCACCGTTTTCGATGACTTCCCGGGGCTCGTCGCCGTCACCTGGACCTGCGTCGCCACCGGCACCGGCAGCTGCACACCGGCTGGAGTCGACGTCATCGACGACTCGGTCAAACTCGGGGTTGGCGACACCGTCACCTACACTGCCACCGGGGTCCTGCCCGGCTTCGCGACCGGGACGCTGGACAACACCGCTTCCGTGTACCTTGGCACCGTCCCCGACCTCGTGCCGGCGGACAACCAGGCCACCGACAGCGACCTCATCACGCTCGAGGCCGACCTCGAGATCTTCAAGGACGACGGGCTGGCCGACGCCACCCTCGGTGAGTCCGTGACCTACACCATCGTGGTCAACAACCCGGGGCCGTCGGATGCGCTGGGCTCACTGGTGGAGGACGCCTTCCCGCCGGAGCTCGTTGGTGCGAGCTGGACCTGCGTCGGTGCGGGCGGCGGCACGTGCGGCGCGGCCGGCGCCGGCGACATCGCCGACACCGCCGACCTTCCCGCCGGCGGCTCGGTGACCTACACTGCGACCGCAACCGTCGCCTTCAACGCACCTGCGGGGCCGTTCGACAACACGGCGACCGTGACCCCGGCGATGGGCGTGACCGATCCCAATCCAGGCAACAACGTGGGCGTCGACACCACAACCGTCGTGTTCGCGGACCTCTCCATCACCAAGGACGACGGCGTCACCCAGGTAGCCCCCGGAGACCCTGTGACCTACACCATCGTCGTCACCAACAACGGTCCCAACGACGTCGTCGGCGCCCGGGTCGCCGACACGTTCACGATGGACCTCATCAACCCGAGCTGGACCTGCGTCGGCGGCGGCGGCGGGACCTGCACCGCATCCGGCAGCGGGGACATCAACGACGCGGTCGCCATCCCCACCGGCGGGACGGTGACCTACACCGTTGACGCCACGGTGGCGACCACCGCGCATGGCGTCATGACCGATGTCGGCCCGGCGATCGTCAACACCGCGATCGTCATCTCCAACGTCGATGTGGCCGACCCCGACCTCGGCAACAACGCAGCCACCGACGTCGACATCCTGGGCATCACCGATGTCGACCTGGCGATCACCAAAACCGACGGCGCCTGTTACGTGCTGCCGGGCGGAAACACCACCTACACCATCACCGTGACCAACGCCGGCCCGGCTGCGGCCGTCGACGCGATCGTGGTGGACACCTTCCCGGCCGCCGTCTCCAGTGTGACCTGGACCTGCGTCGCGTCGGGCGGGGCCGCCTGCACCGCCGGCGGCACCGGCAACATCAACGACACTGTCACCGTGCCGCCGTTCGGCACCCTCGTCTACTCCGCCACCGCCACCGTTGACGCAGCGGCCACCGGATACCTCATCAACACCGCGACGGTGGACCCGGCGGCGGGGATCACCGATCTCGACCTGACCAACAACACGTCCAGCGACACCAACGCTCTCGAGCTGCCGGTGTTCTGCGACGGATTCGAGAGCGGGACCACAGCCGCCTGGTCGTCGGTTCTGCCCTGAGCCGTGACCCACCGGCCAAACGGCCGGTGATCGACAACCCGCGAACGACCCTCGCCCCGGCCCAGCGCCGGGGCGAGGTATTTTCGGCCGACACGAAAGGCGCCAGCGGATCCGGTGAACCACCGGTGCACCGATGAAACGGCGCCCATGAAGCTGACGCCGCGCAGTCCCGACAAAAACGGCGGCTCCACCCGGCAGTGGAGTCGCCGATGGGGCTGCCGTTTCAGGGCTCGGTCAGGTCACTCGATGTTGAAGCTGAGGAGTTCGACGGGGACAGCCGCGTCGTTGACCGCCACCGAGAAGGTGTAGGTCTGCGAACCCGAGGCCGGGATCGTCACCGTGAACCACTGAAAGCCGCCGGTGAAATCGCCCGGTCCGAACGGCAGGCCGGTGTTGTCGAAGTTCGTCACCAGAGCGTCGGCCAGCACCGCACCGATGTCGGTGGCCCCGAACGGGCGGACCAGGTGCGCATCCGCTCCCAGACCCCGGACTTCCGCGGTGTCGCCGGACGGTTCGGTGAGGGTGATGTGCTCGTTGCCGCTGCCGAGGTCGGTGCCGAACTCAACCCGCACTTCTCACCAGCTGTCTGCTGCGGTCGGCGATGCACAGCACCCAGCTGGGCTTTCTCACCTCCGGGTGCTCGACGTACTGTCAAGTACGCCTCCGCGCCCCTCGGATCGCAAACCCAGCTGGGCACGGCACCTCGCGACCTCGCGACGAAACCCGGTGAGAAGTGCGGGCTAACGGATGCCGCTCGAGTTTCGTGCGAGAAAACCATCGACGCTCGATACGAACTCGGCTGTCGCGTCGACGAAGATCCAGTGGCCGGCCCCCTCGACAATCACCAGCTCCGATCCGCCGATGCTGTCGTGGATCCTCTCGGCGTACTTCACCGGCATCGGGTCGGAATCTCCGTGGATGACGAGGGTCGGGCAGCGAATGGCGTGCAGGTCGGCGTGCAGGTCAAACTCCCCGATCGACTGGAGCATCAGGGTCGCCACCTCATTCCCGTTTTTGATCGTGTTCTCGGTGAACTCCAGATCCATCTTGGCGACGAGAGACTGGTCCGCAAAATACGGTTTGAAATAAACCCGCCAGAATCTCTCGATCGTGTGCGGGTCGCCGTTCTGGTAGCCCTCCGATGCGTAGATCTCCTTGAGAAGCTCGGCATCCTCCGGAAGCCGGGCGGCCTCGTAGTCTGCCCGCATCTCGTCGAAGCTCTCGAACGAAGCGGCCGTTGAGGCGAGAACGAGGGTCTTCAGATGCTCGGGGTGGCGGATGCCATAGTACATGGCGAGGATCCCTCCCCAGGAATGCCCCAACAGATTCAACTTCTCGATATCGAATGCCTCGCGGATTCCCTCGATGTCGGCGATGAAGGTGTCGATGGAGATCGATGAGGCATCCACCGGACCGGACGAGAGACCGGTTCCGCGCTGATCGAAGAGGATGACCTTGTGGTGCTCCGCAAGACCCCAGATGAAGGGCAGGAACTGGCGGTGGTCGAAGCCGGGACCTCCGTGGAGAACCACGATCGGTTCGCCGGTTCCCATCGACTTGAAGAACAACCTGGTCCCGTTGACATCGAGATGGCCCTCTTTGATGGCGGGTGAGACGGTTTCACCGGCGAATGAGTCGGCACACGATCCAAAAACAAACACAACCAGCAACGAAATCGCGATCATTCTCAAGGTCACCTCCACGGGTTCTCCGCCGGGGAAGAATCCCCCACATCGGTGCTCAATACGGTATCAATGGGTGCTAGGTTCGCACATTCCTTTGCGGTGTCAATTGAGAATGCGCGAATGGGTGAACCACCTTTGCGGAAAGCGCGCCGTTCGGGACGGCGCCCCGGCATCCATCCCGGTCGGCCTCCGGTGAATCCCCCACATCATCGAGCCGACGGAGGCGCCCTCCCGATTCAGGGGCGCCGGGTTTGCCCACTCACAGATCCCACGGGTGGGTCGATCGTGAACGGACTCGTCTGTCAACCTGGCAGGCTCGGCTCGCTCCCCGATCACCCCTCGACAGCGACCACCCCGCCGTCCACCAGGGCCGCGATCTGCTCGTCGGTGTAGCCGAGCTCGGCGAGGAGATCCACCGTGTCCTCGCCGATCTGCGGCGGGTTGCGGCGGAGGGCGAAATCGTAGCCGCCCATCTCGAGAGGAATCCGCGGCAGCTTGGTGGTGACCCCGGCGGGCAGCACGGTCTCGAGCAGACCGAGGCCGTCGTTGAGCTGGGGATCGTCGTAGAGATCCTCGGGCCTCGCGATGGGCGAGAACGGCACTCCCGCCCTGTCGAGCCTGGCGGTCACCTCAGCGCGGGGAAACCCGGCGATCATCTCGGCGACCGCGGGGTGGAGCCACCCGCGTTCGGAGATCCGGTCGTTGTTGCTGCCGAGGCGCTCGTCGGCGAGCCAGTCGTCACGGTCGAAGGCCCTGCAGAAGGCCTGCCAGTGCTTCTCGGAGATGATGCCGATGAAGATCGGCCCGTCCTCGCACTCGAAGACCCGGTAGATCGACCAGGCGCTGACCCGGGCCGGCATCGGCGGCACCGGTTCGTCGGTGAGTGCGCCGTAGGCCATGTGCTGACCCATGAAGTACGCCGCGGTTTCAAACAGCGCGGTCTTGAGGAACACCCCCTCGCCGGTCCGGGCGCGGTTGTAGAGGGCGGTGAGGATCCCGATGAGCCCGAACATCCCGCCGCCCATGTCGATGATCGAAGTCCCGGCGCGCATGGGTTTGCCGGGTTCGCCGGTCATGTAGGCGAGCCCGGACATCATCTGGACGACCTCGTCCATGGCGGCGCGCTTCTCATACGGCCCGCTGAGGAACCCCTTCATGCTGCAGTAGATGATGTCGGGGGTGATCTCCTTGACGGCGTCATAGCCGTAGCCCAGACGATCCATCGTCCCCGGGCCGAAATTCTCCACCACCACATCGGCGCCGCGGACCAGATCCATGACGATCTTCCTGCCCGCATCCGCCTTGAGGTCGACGGCGAGACTCTTCTTGTTGCGGCTGTAGAAGGCGAAGTAACCGCTGCCGAAGCCGCGCAGACGACGGGTGGCGTCGCCGGTCGGCGGTTCGATGTGGATGACTTCGGCGCCGAGGTCGCCCATGAGCATCCCGGTCGTCGGGCCCATGACGTTGTGGGTGAAGTCGAGCACGCGGATGCCGTCGAGGGGGAGCTTCTTGCCGTCAGTCATCTTGGTTCTCCGTTGGTCCCGGTCCCGTCATCACAGCGCCGTAGCGTCGTAGGTTCCGTTCTTCTTGAGATAGGCGACGAGCCCGCCCTCATCGAGGATGTCGATCATGACCTGGGGCATGGCTGATGCCTTGTGGTCGGTCCCCTTCGAGAGATTGCGGACGACCCCGGCCTTGAGATCGATCTCGAGCTCGTCTCCGGAATCCGCTTCGAGGTCGGGGACCTCGAGCACCGGCAGCCCGATGTTGATGGCGTTTCTGAAGAAGATCCGCGCGAAGTACTTGGCCACCACCGCCGAGACGCCGGCCACCTTGAGGGCCAGGGGCGCCTGCTCGCGCGACGAGCCGCAGCCGAAGTTGGTACCCGCCACCAGCAGATCACCCTTGACGAGCTTCGACCGGAATTCGACGTCGAGATCCTCGAGCACGTGGTCGGCCAGGTCCTGGAGGTTGAGGGTCTTGGTGTACTTGCCGGCGATGATGCGGTCGGTGTCGATGTCGTCGCCGTAGACGTGGGCGCGTCCGGTAAATCTGCTTTCCATGACCTAGTCCCCCACCACGATGATTGGATCGACGATCTCGCCCGCCAGCGCGGCGGCGGCAACCACTGTGGGTGAGGCGAGATAGACGAGGGCCTCGGGGTTGCCCATGCGACCGCGGAAGTTCCGGTTGGCCGTTGAAACCACCACCTCACCGTCACCGGGGACGCCGAGGTGGGTCCCGACGCAGGGGCCGCAACCGCTGGGCAGGAAGGTCGCCCCGGCAGCGGTCAGGGTCGCGAGGGTGCCGTCCCTGGCGGCGTCGAGGAAGACCTTCTGCGACGCCGCCGAAACCATGAGCCGGACCCCCGGCGCCACCCGCTTGCCCTCGAGGATCCGCGCCGCCGCGTGGAGATCGCGGAGCCGGCCGTTGACGCAGGTGCCGATGAACGCGACGTTGATCTTGGTGCCGATGAGCTCATCGATATCCACCGTGGCGTCGGGCCGCGGCGGTTTGGAGATCTGCGGCCGCAGGGCCGAACCATCGATGGCGAGCTCGCGGACGTAGCTCGCATCGGGGTCCGGCGAGATGGCCTCGGCATCGAAGTCGTACGGCAGCTCGAGCCCGGCGGGATGGATGAGCGCCACCTTGGCGCCCATCTCGATGCCGAGATTGGCGATCGTCATGCGCTCGTCCAGGCTCATGGGCACGATGGCCTCGCCGCAGATTTCCACCGCCTGGTAGGTGGCGCCGGCAAAACCGAGCTTGCCGACCATGGCCAGGGCGAGATCCTTGGCCTCGACGCCGGGGTTGATGCGGCCGGTGATCTCGAACCGGATCGTCCTCGGCACCTTGAGCCAGGTCTTGCCGGTGAGCATCACCGCCGCGAGATCGGTCGAACCGACCCCGGTAGCGAATGAGCCCAGGGCGCCGTAGGTGCAGGTGTGCGAGTCGGCGCCGAAGAAGGCCTCTCCGGGACGGACTCGGTCGTCCTCGATCATCAACTGGTGGCAGATGCCCTCACCGACGTCGTAGAGCACGGCTCCGGTGTCCCTGGAAAACTCGCGCATGATGTCGTGCAGTCGGGCGATCCGCTCGTTGGGAGCCGGCGAGGCGTGGTCGATGACCAGGAAGGTGCGCTCGGGGTTCCACGGCTTGACACCGCCCATCTCGCGAAACGCCTTGATGGCGAGCGGCGCCGTGGTGTCGCTCATGAGCGCGGCGTCGACATCGATGACGGTGAGGTCATCGGCGGCGACCGGTTTGCCCGCGTGGCGGGAGAGGATCTTCTCGGCGACGGTCATTCCAGACATCAGAGCACCACCTTGATTTCGTCGTTGGCGAGAACGCGGTGCATGCTGCCGGGGAACCGCGTCTCGAAAAAACTCTCCAGAGAGCGGCTGATCTCGGCCACCGCGCGGATATCGACGCCGGTGGTCATCCCCATCCGCTCGACCATCGCAATGAGATCCTCGGTGGCGATATTGCCGGTGGCGCCCTTGATGAACGGGCACCCGCCCATGCCGCCGAAGGCGGTGTCGAAATACCGGACCCCGGTCTGGATGGCGGCGAGCGCGTTGGCCAGGCCCCGCCCCTCGGTGTCGTGAAGATGGAGAATCACGGGCTTGGACCCGGTGAGCTCGAGAACCTGTCCCATGAGATCGGTCATGGCGCTCGGATCGGCCATCCCGGTGGAGTCGGCGAGGGCGAGCTCGTCGATGGCGAGATCGAGGTGGCGTTTGACGAGATCCAGCACCGAGTCGGGGTCGATCCGGCCTTCAAACCGGCACCCGAAGGCGCACTGCAATCCACCGCGCACCGTCAGACCGGCGTTCTTGGCGGTGCGGACCATTTCGGCGTAGCCGGTCTGGGCCTCCTCGAGGGATTTCCCGGTGTTCTTTCGGCTGTGGGTGTCGCTCGCCGAGATCGACGCGGCCACGTGGTCGAGACCGGCCTCGACCGCCCGCTCGACGCCCTTGAGGTTGAGGACGAGCCCGCTGTAGACGACGCCCGATTTTCGTCGAAGTCCCCGGCAGACGGCCTCGGCGTCGGCCATCTGCGGCACCCGCGCGGGGTGGACGAACGAGCAGACCTGAATCCGGGGGATTCCGGCTTCCGCCAAGGCGTCGATGATCTCGAGCTTGCGCTCGGTGGGGACAGCGATCCTCTCGCTCTGGAACCCGTCGCGCGGGCCCTGTTCTTCAATGACGATGCGTGGTGAACGGTCGTTTTCCATCTCTGCTGACTCTCCCGCCGGGCGGCTGCCTGCGAACCGAGACAAGGGATTGTAACGGACTCATCGGGAGCCCCGGTCGGCCACGACGACTCTTGACAGTCCACCATGGCGCGACTAAAGTCATCCTAATGATATGACAATCTTACAATGTCATGCATCATCGTCAAGTTCCACCTGCGAACGCGACCCGGCGTCTCGCGGGGAAATGACCCACGGCGGCGGCGATGTCCATCACCGCCGCCTTCCAAGAAAAGGATGACCACCATGCGGATACTCGGTTCTCTCGCCGCCTCGCTCACCCTGGCCCTCTTCCTGACCGCCGCGCCGGCCGCAGCCGACTCGCTCGAGTACGATCTCGAGGTCATGATGGAGTGGTTCGCCGGTGAGTTCGACAATCACCAGCAGCACGTCGACGAGATCGAGGCGGAGACCCCTCCCGAGCAGCCCCACGAGTGGATCCACTCCATTTTCCACCCGGTGGAGCTCCCGGTCTTCGGCGACAACGTCTTCTATGTCGAACAGTACATCGAGGGCGACCCGACGAAGATCTACCGCAACCGCATCTACTCGTTCTCCATCAACGAGGAGGTTGGGGCCATCCAGTTGACCATCTACTCGTTCAAGGACCACGAGGCGGTCATCGGCGCCCATCTCGACGACTCCAAGCTCGCAGGTCTGACCATGGACGACGTTCAGACGCTGCCGGGCTGCGAGGTCTTCTGGAAGAAGCAGGCCGACAACTTCATCGGCTGGATGCCCGACGGCGCCTGCCGTGTGCCCTCTCGCCGCAGCGGTAAGATCATCGTCATCGATGACGACCTCGTCTTGACCAGGAACGAGATCTGGATCGGCGACCGCGCCGAGGACGAGGACGGCAACTACATTTTCGGCAACAAGCTCGGCATCCCGCACAAGCTCCAACGGAGCCACGACTTCGCGTGCTGGGGAGTGCTCACGCCCGCAGGCTCGAAGGAGTGGGAGGGCGGCACGGTGGTTCGGGGCGTCACCCTGCACGACCAGGGCGGCAGAGTCGAGATCGTCACCAATGACCCCGAGCCGCGGCATTACCGCCTCGAGCTCGAGCAGCGGGTCTACGCCGGCGAGCGCCGGGTCGAGGTGCTCAAGCTCGGCATCTACGAAGAGGGCAACGATGAGAGCCTCGCCTACAGCTGGGCCGAACCCGACTCGAAGAACATCGGGATGAACTTGCGCTGGTTCCAGGGCGGGTGCACGAAGAAATAGGAACAAGGCGATGCCTCAACGCTCAGGCGGCACCATCTCACGGCAGGCTGGAAGCCTGCCCCACAATGGGTCTCGCTCGGTTGTGGGGCAGGCATCCTGCCTGCCCTTCAGAGTGCTATCAGTACTTTGTATCTTTCTCGCCTCTAAAATCGCGGTCGCCGAGAAAGCGGTGATGCCCGAGGGCTTCCGCGAGGTCGTCTTCTCGGTGAGCGATCTCGAAGGCGCGACGAAGTTCTATCAGGAGGTGGCGGGCTGGGAGGTGGCCATCGCGGGCCCCGCTGATCCCGCGCTCGCCAGGCACTGGGGCCTTGCTCCCGATCAGCCGGTCCGCCAGGCGTTGCTCAAGAACCCGGGAACCGAGCACGGCTTTCTGAGGTTGGTGAGCTTCCCCGGCGCCGCGCAACGACAGATCCGCTCCTCGGCCCAGACCTGGGACACCGGCGGGATCTTCGATGTCAACGTCCGGGTCCTCGACATCCACAGGAAGTTCACCGAGCTCCGCGATCGCGGCTGGCAGTTCTACTCCGACCCGATCCGGTTCAGCTTCGGCCCCTTCGTGGTCTGGGAGGTTCTGGCGAGGGGCCCCGACGGTGTCGTCTTCGCCATGGTCGAGCGGGTCCAACCGCCCCTCGAGGGCTGGCCCCACCTGCGCGAGCTCAGCCACATCTTCAACTCGACCCAGATCGTTGCCGACTTCGACCGGAGCCTCGAGTTCTACCGCGACAAGCTCGGCTTCAAGATCTATCTCGAGCACGAAGGACCGAGCGAGGAAGCGGGGCCGAACGTCCTCGGGCTCCCGCACAACCTGGCCGCCGAGATCTCCCGCAGAGTGGTGATCCTGAGCCCCGACGGCAGCAATGCGGGTTCGGTCGAGCTCATCGGCTTTGACGGGCTGACCGGGGCGGATTTCTCCGATCTCGCCGTGCCGCCCAACCTCGGAATCCTCGTGCTGCGTTTCCCGGTCGCCGACCTCGCGGCATACCGGCAACGGCTCGCCGGGCACGGAATCGAGCCCGTCAACGGCCCGTCAACACTCACCATCGAGCCGTACGGCGAGGTCGAGGCCATGACCGTCCGTTCGCCCGAGGGCGCCTGGCTCGAGTTTTTTCAGCCACATGGAGCCGGCGACGCCCCGGCCGAGGAGGAGTAATGCGGGTTTTCAGTATCCTGACCTTGGCAGCAGTGATCATCGTGTTCGCGACACCGGCGGCCGCCGGGGAAACGAGTCCAGCATCGGAGGACGCAGTGAAGACCGCCACTTTATCGGACCCCGTCCTGCTCTTCATCCAGGGCAAGCTCAAACCGGGCGGCGAAGCCACCTACGGTGAGTACCTCAAAGGAACCGGCCCCCTCATGGCGGAATACGGGGTCACCGTGGATGCCGTCGGCGCCGGTGTCGCCGGCGACCACACCACCGACGCCTGGCCGGTCAACGCCATCCTCCGTTTCCCGAATCTGGCCACCGCCGAGGCCTTTCTCGCCGATCCGAGATATCTCGAGATCAAAAAGCAGTATCGCGACGAGGCCTATGAGGAGCTCCACCTGAGTCTCGTCCAGACCAGAGCGCCCAAGGTCCGGACCCCGAAGGCGGTGGCCGAAGAGGCCTTCGCGGACCTCCGCACCGGGCTGGCGACCGGTGATTGGGCGCCCTTCCTCGACCGATTGTCGGACGACTTCACCTTCCACTTCCCCCTCGGCCGGTACCAGGGTCTCAACGAGGGCAAGGACAAGGCCGCCGAGTTCTTCGCCTTCGTTTCCAAGGTCTATGCCGACGGGCTCTTCATCGACGAGGTTCTCGGGGTGACCGCCGACGGCGCCCGGGTCGTCTTCGAGTTCACCGACCACGGCCTCATGTTCGGCAAACCCTACGCCAACCAGGTCGCCATCTCCCTCGACGTCTGCGGCGAGAAGATCTGCGGCTACCGCGAGTACTTCGGACTTGTCGGTCCGCCGCCGGATACGCAGGACGGCGACTGACCCGTTTCCGTGCCCGTGCCCGCAAATCACAGCGGAGGTGCCTTCGGGGATGACAATCTCTCGCAACGACTGATAGGCTGGTAAACACGATGACGAGACGCTCCCGGACCATCGGCCTTCGGGCGGTACGCGCCTTGCTGGTGATCGGTGGGTTCGCGTTCGGCCCGGTGGTCGCGCAAGAGAGCCCTTGTGCAGGAAAGGTCGAACACTTTCCCATCGAAGGAGTGGGTCGACCCCAGGTCCTCGCCGTCAATAGCCACCGCATGCTCTCGACCGATGGCCCCACCTTCAGCAACTGGGGTCTCTGCGACCCGAACACACCGCAGTTTCTCGGTCGGTGGACCATGTGGGATGAGCGTTACATTTCGTACATTCCGATCAGATTGGACGACCGCGGATTCGCGTTTGCCGGGTACGGGAACATCGGGGGCGGTTCGGAGTCTTTCTCGATTCGTGTCTGGGACGCAAGGGCTGCCGGTCCGCCTCGGCCGATCTCGGTTCTGCCATACGGCTGGATCGACTTCTTCCTCGACGGGGACCTCCTCGTCGGGATCGACACGAACATTCAGCTCACGATCATCGACGTGGGTGATCCCTTTCACCCGGAGGTGGTTTGTGCGGGCTGCGGTGGAATCGAACTCGGGAACGGCCCTCCGAGCCTGGGCGGCGACTACCTCAGGATAGAAAAGACCGGAGACCTCGCTGCAGTCCTGGACTTCGACGAACTCAAGTTCGTCGACTATTCCAATCCCCTCGAACCGCAGGTCTCATCGATCCCGCTGAGCCAGATGTACAGTCTCCGGTCTTCCCTCTGGGCCAATGATCATGTAGCCGCCCTGGCGTCTGACGCCCACTTCCGATTTGAACTCGTCGACGTGGCCGATCCGGAAAAC
Organism: uncultured Acidobacteriota bacterium; assembly: GCA_963823445.1. Lineage (GTDB taxonomy): Bacteria > Acidobacteriota > Thermoanaerobaculia > Thermoanaerobaculales > Sulfomarinibacteraceae > JAHECW01. Next base: position 652,276 of record CAWGLT010000004.1, on the reverse strand, counting down.
CCGATCGTGACCACGATTCCCTTCGACCCGAATTCTACCTCGTGGGGCGACTTTCACGGCGATGTCCTGGTGCTCGAGGAAAACAACGGAAGCCAGGCCAGGCGTCTCGACCTGTCGGATCCGACGGCGCCGGTCGAGCTCTCGCCCATCGATTTCGGCCTTCTTGCCGACACGGGAGCAATCTGGAATGACCGACTCTACATCGGCACGCCCGCCGGGGCGCGCATCTACGACCTGACGGGCACCCCGACCGAGGTCGGACAGGGCCCACCGGACGAGTACGCCAACGAGCTGTCGGTCTCGGGGCCTACGGGTTTGGCCACCGGCAGACAGATGCTGCTCACGTACGACCTCGCATCACCGGGAGGCCCAGCTGAAGAGGCCCGTCTCCACCTCGATTGGTGGCCCCAGAAGCCCACCGTCGACGGATCATTGGGAGCTGTCTCCTCCTACGGCGTCGGCGCGGTTCTTGTCGATCTTTCGACGCTCAGTAGCCCACAGTTCATTCATACACTGCCGGTCGAAGGTGCCATCGTTGTGGAGCTCGAGATCAAAGGAGATCTCCTGGCTGTCGCCTCGAGGAACGACGACAACGCCGGCTGGGTCGAACTCTGGCGGGTCTCACTCACTGAACCGCCGGAGTTCCTCTCGCGCATCGGCGCTGGCGAGGTTGTTTGGCAGATCGAAATGGACGCCGATCGGATCTTCCTCGGGCTCGATGACGCGGTTCAGGAGTTCGACATTACCGACCCCGCCGTACCGGTCGCCGGGACGCCGCTCGATCTCGATTACCTGCGGTACCGGGTCTCGGGGATGGCGGTGGCCGGCAGCGAACTTTTCGTCTCTGATGAGTACCAGGTCGGCATCCTGGATGTGTCGGTTCCGGGTTCGCCATTACAGCGCGACCTCGTGTCGGGCGAGTTCTGGGGAGAGTGGCTCGCCTCGGATGGTGACGTCGTGATCGCCGGGGCCAACGGCGGCTCTCTCTGGATCATTCGGTCGCCGACCACCGGTGACGTGATCCCGATGATGGATCTCCAGGCTCCATCCGGGTGGGGCCACCGAGGCGGGTTCTTCGATGGTGCCTTCTATCAGGCGCGTGGCCACAACCTGGCCATCCTCGATCTCGGCTGCGACCTGCCCGAGCCCGACTTCACGTGGTACGGGATGGGTACCAAGGTGCGATTCATCGACCGAACGACGTATGACGACTGGGGGGACGACCGATCGTGGACGTGGACCACTGACCACGATCCGGACCCTCGATCGACGAGATCTCCCCTGATCGATTTTGAAGAATTCGAGACCTTCGATGTGACCATGGATGCCACGGTGGAAAACGGAATCGTGTCCGTAACCAAGACCATCGTGGTGTTCGAGCAGCCCGAGGCCGACCTCGTTTTTGCCGACGGCTTCGAGCGCGGAGGATTCTGCGTCTGGTCATTCGCTGGTCCCTAGGCTTCTGGACCAACACGTCCTCGGCCACCACTACGAGTTGTCGTACACGGTGATGACCCTTCCACTGGTTCTCCCCTCGACGCTCCGGACATAGGCGTTGACGACCTTGTCCATGGGGACGCCGTTGTGGCCGGGGGAAAAATCACGATAGACATCCAGCGAGTCCTCGACGAGCCCCGCGGAGACCGCGTTGATCCTCAAACTGTACGGAAGTTCCAACGACGCTGCTCTGACAAAGCTGTGGATGGGTCCGTTGACTATGGCCGGGCCGGTGGTGGTCTGGAGCAGCGGGTCATCGGCGAGGATGCCCGTCGTCAGCGTGAATGAACCGCCGTGATTCAGCCGCGTCATCCCGACCCGAACGAGATTGACCTGCCCCATGCGCTAGTTGCGGGGTCCGATCTGAAAATCTCCCTCGCACATGGACTCGACAGGCGCCCACTTCGCCTCTCCCGCAATGCACACAACGGCATCGACACCGCTCGTTTCGTCGTACATCCGTTCGATGGAGGCCGTGTCCTCGATATCCACCCGGACGCGACCCGAGCTTCGCCCACCGACGACCACCTCGTGCGTCTCGGCCAGCCGCCGTTGGACCCTGCGACCGATCGTTCCCTCGCCACCGATCAGGATGACCTTCCCACAGGCCGCACTTCAGAATGACCAGCGATTTTCAACAAATAGGGAAATAGTCCCCACCTAATTTGATGATTTCACGGGATCGCCGAGTTGATCGAACCCGCCGGGCAATCTACTCCTGCGCCGCGCTCCGTTGCCGCCAGAGGATCACCACGATGATCGACAAGGTGACGATCAGACTGAAACGGAAGGGGTCCGAACCCTGCTCCCCCACCGTCGCTCCAGGTGCTTCTTGGACACCGTCCACAACGTCTCGTTGGGCCGGGCGTCGTCGAGGGGCTGCGGGATGATGCAGGTGCTCGGTCTTGGGGTCCTGAGGCCCCGGGGTTCAGAAGGCTCGACGGATTGAGGTCCTGGAGGAACGCTGCGATGACCTCCGGACCGGGCGCCGAAGGCGCCGGCTCAGCCCTCATTCCCTCACGACTCACGACTCACGACTCACGACTCCCCGACCTCAAGCACGATCTTCCCGAAGTGCTCGTTCCTCGCCATGGCCTCGAGCGCCTTCGGCGCCTCCTCGAAGCCATACCGATCGGCGATGACCGGCCTCAGTCCCCCGCGTTCGGCCAAACCGAGGGTGATTCCGACCACCACGTCGAGAAGGTCCGGATCGCGCTGGATCCGGTGGACGGTGAACCCGTGCAGGCCGAGATCCTTGAAGATCATGGTCCGCAGATCGAGCGGCGCCGCCGTCCCTGAGAGCAGCCCGTAGACGACGACGTGACCATCCTGGGCGGCGGTCTTCATGAGCGCCTCGGCGTAGTCGAAGCCCACCGGGTCGAAGGCGAGATCGACGCCGGCGCCGCCGGTGACGTCGGCGACACCATCGACGAGGGCATCGGGATTCGGAGCGACCACCACATGGTCGGCCAGCGCCGAGAGGTGCTCCGCCTTGTTCGCCGACGTCGTGGCTGCGATGGTTTCCGCGCCCATGATCCGTGCCGCCTGGAGCGTGACGACCCCCACACCGCTGGAGGCCGCGGTCACCAGGAGTTTTTTCCCTTCGGCCGTTTCCGGAGTCAGTCCACCCGCATGCAGACCGGCCACCGCGGTCAGGGTCGCGAGAAAGAACCCCGCCCCCTCGGCGGCGGACAAGGTCTCGGGCACCGGCAGGAGGGTGCGCCGGGGATAGACACCGGCGGTCCGGTAGGTCCCCATCCCGCGGTGGTCGATCCGCCCGACCATGAGCCCGACGCGGTCGCCGATCGCGGGTTCATAACCGCCCGCGGCGAGGTCTCCCTGCACGGCCGGCCCGAGCTCGGTGATGACCCCGACCGCCTCCTGACCGAGAAAGGACGGGCTCGGCGGCGGTCCGAAGTACCGCCCGGCGAGCTCGAGGAGATCGGCCCGGTTGAGCCCGATGGCCTCGATCCGGATGCGCGCCTCGCCCGGGCCGGGAGGCGGGAGCTCGTGGTCGACGAGCTCGAGCTGCTCCGGGCCACCGGTCTTGCGAAACTGCCACGCTCGGGTGGGGGTGGTCATCGATATACCTCCGTCTCGTCTCATGCATCCATCGCAGTTCGGCCACCATCACCCCGGCGGGTTCCACGATCTCTCGGAATCGCCAGACCCTCTCGATCGGCTCTGATGGGCAGGCGAGACGCCCGCCCCTGCAATTCCATCGCACCCGATTTCTCGGAGCTATTCTCCCTCGGCGCGCTCGGCGTCGATGACCTTCTTGAAATAGGTCCAGCTCGTCTCGTTCGGCCGGTCGTCATCCACCGGCGGCGGGGTGTTGTACTCGGGCTTGACCCGCATGAGCTCGTTCTTGAGCACCTCGGGGAGCTCGTCCCAGCTCGCCACGCGCTTACCGGCGCCGTTGTAGATCATCTGCCCGGCCCTGTCGCCCATCTTCATCCAGGGCAGCCACTTGGAGACCCGCGCCCAGGAAACGTTGGTGTCGTCGCAGCCGGTGGTGGAGGCGTCGAGCAGCTCGGCCTCGTCAAAGAAGAAGTTGAACATCTCGATGGCCTGGTAGGTGCCGCCGACATACTCCTGATACTCACCGGCGAGGGGGTTGGTGTAGAAGAGCGGAACCTCGAAGCTGAACCAGCCGCGGCCGTCCTTGAAGGTGGCCGGAAAACGGAAGGGGCCCCACTTGCTCTTCTCGAAGGTCGGGTACTTCGAGTTCACCGGATCATTGAAGATGTGGACCACCTCGAGCGCCTCGTCGGTCCAGGGATTGGTCCAGGTGTGGATGATCTCACCGGTCTTGGGGTCCTGATAGATGAGCGCTTCCTTCGAGACCATCCGGAAGCCGTAGCCGTTCTCGGGATCCGAAAGAACCTGGCAGGTCCTCGTGTTCATGGCCTGATAGGTGAACAACAGCTGGTCCTTCTCGCCGGGCACCCGGCTGTAGACCTTACCCGTCCACCAGTAGGTCGCGGGCTTCCCCTCCTCCGTGTGGCAGACGATCTTCTGCATCGCCAGGACGGCGTCCTTGGGGTTGGCGAGATCGAGCTTGTCGGCTCCGAACGCGAGGTTTGTCATCACGAGCGTGCACAACAGGAACAACGCCATTTTCTTCATTCGCCACCTCCAAATATCGGCCATGTGTAGGTGCCAGGTACGGAGTTACGGAGTTTGATTCTCCTCGCAATCCCGCGCTCGGCACAGCCTCCAAACTCCGTAACTCCGTACCTGGCACCCCCCTTCATTCCTTCACAGGCACCTTGGTGGCGCCGGAAGCGATCATCGCTTCGATCTCACCGTCGCTCAGACCGGTCGCCCGCAGGACCTCGACGCTGTGTTCACCCAACCGCGGCGGCAGCTGCCGGATCGAGCCCGGGGTTTCGGAGAACCTGGTCGGAAGGTCGGGCAGCCGGATGGCGCCCTCGGTGGGGTGTTCGAACTCCTTCCAGAACCCCGTGGCCACGAGATGCGGATCCTCGAGGAGGTCCTCGAGGGTGTTGACGATCATGGTCGGCACCGGGGTCGGCGTCAGGATATCGAGCCACTCCCGGGTGGTCTTGGTGGCCACCATGATCGAAACCTCACGGTAGACCTCGTCGATGTTCTTGAGCCGAGAGCTCAGACTCGCAAAGCGCTCGTCCTCGATGAGGTCCGGCCGGCCGGCGGCTCGACAGAAGATCTCCCAGTGTTTGTTGAGGTAGGGCAGGATGGCGATATAGCCGTCCTTGGTCTGATAGGGCCTCCGGTCGGGGCTCAGGAGCCGTGCGTAGCCCATGTCCCCCGCGGCGGGTTCGAAGGTCCGGCCGTAGAGGTGCTCGGCCATGACGTAGTTGACCATGGTCTCGAACATCGGCACCTCGATCTGTTGGCCGACACCGGTTTTCTCGCGGTGGTAGAGAGCCGATGTCACCGAGTAGACCACCGCCATCGCGGTGGTCTTGTCGGCGACGATCACCGGCAGATAGCTCGGCTCGGCGCCGACCCGGGCCTTGAGCATGGCGATCCCGCTCGCCGACTGGATGGAATCGTCGTACGCCGACTTGTCGCTATAGGGCCCGTCCGCCCGATAGCCGTAGGTCGCGCAGTAGATGATCTTGGGGTTGATCTTCCTGATCTCGTCGTACTCGAGGCCGAGCCGTTTGATGGCCGGGGGACGCAGGTTGTGGACGACCACATCGGCGGTCGCGGCCATCTTGAGCAACGCGGCCTTCCCCGACTCCTGTTTGAGGTCCAGGACGACGCTGCGTTTGTTCCGGTTGCAGGTCATGAACAGGGCGCACATCCCCTTGTTCCGACCGGGCCCGAGCTGCCGGTTGCTGTCGCCGAACGGCGGTTCGACCTTGATGACATCGGCGCCGAGATCGCCGAGGATCTGACAGGCCCACGGACCCAGGACCACGCTCGTCATTTCGATGATTCGAACACCCTCAAGCGGACCCGACATCCGGCCTCCTTTTCGGTCGCCACCGCGCCTGTCGCGACCGTCGATGACTGCTGCAAATCGCTGGACAAATGAACTTGACTTTGTCCTATTGTTCCGACATTATACTCAGAGATGTCTGGAGATCAACCCACCATCGGAAAAATCGGCCCACTCACACGGCCGGACCCGCGCCGGCCGCGTGCTACGCTCAGCATATCCCGCATCTGGTTCATCATCGCCCAAGGAGAACTCCATGAGAAAGCTGGACATCGTCGTCAACCTCTGGACCCCGGATCTGACAAAGAACTACACGCCCAAGCTCAACCACTTCTGGAAGCAGATCCACATTCTGGGCGAGACCGGGGAGGGAATCCCCCTCGAGGATGAGATCGCCAAGATGGACGCCGCCGGGATCGAGAAGGGCCTCATGATCGCCACCACCGGCGGCTGGTCGGGATCCGACATCTTCTTCGAAAAGCCCGTTGCACGCATCGCCGAGGTGATCGCCGCGCATCCCAACCGGTTCAAGGGCGTGGTCGGCATCAACCCGACCAATCTCGTTCCCGGCGTCGCGCGGGTCGAGGAGGCGGTCAAGGAGTACGGCTTCGTCGGCGCCCACCTCTACCCCCACTGGTTCGGCAAGGAACCGGGGAACCGGATCTACTACCCCTTCTACGCGAAGTGCGCCGAGCTCGGAATTCCGCTGCAGATCCAGATCGGCCATTCGGCGCAGCACTTCCTGCCCACCGTCGCCAACCCCATGACGCTGGATCGCGTCGCCATCGACTTCCCCGAGCTCACCATCGTCGGGATCCACATCGGCTATCCCTGGGTCGAGGAGATGATCTCGGTAACCTGGAAACACCCCAACGTCTTCGTCGGCTGCGACGCCCACTCTCCCAAATACTGGGATCCGTCCTTCATCCGCTTCATCAACTCGCGGCGGGGTCAGGACAAGGTCCTCTTCGGCACCGACTGGCCGGTCATCGATTTCGAGCGCGCGGTCAACGAGATCGGCGAGCTCGGGCTCAAGGAAAGCGTCATGAACAAGCTCTTCTGGGAGAACGCCGTCCGGGTGTATGGTCTCGAGGAGTGGGTGTGAGCGCCCGATTCTTCTATGGCTGGGTCATCGCGCTGTGCGCGATGACCGCGCTTTTCATCAGCAACGGCATGCTCATCGGCGGGATCAACGTCTTCGACGAGTCGCTCATCAAGGAGTTCGGCTGGAGCCGTTCGAGCCTCAAGTTCCGCGATCTCCTGACCTTTGCCCTGACCGGTCTTCTCGGCCCCCTCGCCGGCGCTTTGGCCGACAAGTTCGGAGTTCGCCGCCTCCTCGCCTTCGGCGCCACGACTTTGATGGTCGGCTTCCTGCTCTACTCGAGGATCCAGTCGATCACCCAGATGTACCTGCTCCACTGTCTCTTCTCTCTGGTGCTGGTGAGCAGCGGCCTCATCGTCGCGGTGATGCTCGTGTCGCACTGGTTCGTCGAGAAACGAGGAACCGCCATCGGCATCACTCTGGTCGGGACCAGCCTGGGCGGAATCTTCTTCCCCCAGGTCGGCACCTGGCTGATCACGAACTTCGGTTGGCGCAAGGCCATGATGTGGGAGGCCGCATTTCCCATCATCCTGTTGCTCGCGGTGGCCTTCCTCATCCGCAACTCACCCAAGGACCGCGGCATGAGGCCGCTTGGGGCCAAACCGCAGACGGCGGCCGACGTCGCGGCCGGAAGGCCGGACATCGAACTGGCCGGTCTCAGCTACGGCGAAGCCATCAGGACAACAACCTTCTGGGCCCTCGCCTTCGCCGCCATGACGACCTTCTACTCCATCCTGGGCGCCCAGGCGCACCTCTTTCTCTACCTGCGCGACCTCGAGTTTTCACCCCAGATCGCAAGCACCGGAATCAGCCTGCTCTTCGGGATGGCCCTCTTCGGGAAGTTCGGCTTCGGCTATCTCGCCGACAAGATCCAACACAAGAAGGTCTTCTACGGCAACCTCGCGGTGATGCTTGCGGGCGCCATCCTGCTCGCCACGGTCAAGGTCCAGTTCTTCTGGATTGCGGTCGTTCTCTTCGGCCTCGGCTGGGGCGGCCTCTACACCATGCTCCAATTGCTGACGGTGGAGTGTTTCGGGCTCAAAGCGACGGGTAAGATCCTCGGCACCATCACCGTGCTCGACGCCATCGGCGGCGGTCTCGGAATCTGGCTCACCGGGCTTCTTTATGACAAGACCGGCAGTTATCAGGTGCCCTTCACGGTTCTTGTGATTCTGATCGTACTGGCCATGCTGGCGGCGACCCGGGTCCGCCGCGAGGTACCTGAACGAATCTGAGAGGGAGGTTCGAGATGTTCCTGTTGTATCTGCTGTGGATCACCTTCGTCGCGGGAGGCCTCTTCATGGGAATCATCGCGATTCTCACCATGCAAGATCAGGGGTTCAGCGTCGCGGTTGCATTGAATGCGCTGTGCTATCTGGGCATCGCACTCTACGGTCTGCCCAAGCTCTACAAGTTCTTCTTCAAGAGAGGATGAGCGTCATGCCAGACATCACCATCTTCGGCATCAACGTCATCGAGGTCTCGTTCCGTTGGCTGCACGCGTTCATGGTGGCCGGTTGGCTGCTCTTCGATTTCCTCGTCTACTGGCTCCACTTCGACGTCAAAAACCCGGCGGTGCCCCTCGAGGCCCGTCTCGAACGCGCCAAGATCATGCACGGCATCGACCGGATCGTCGCTTACATTTTCATCCTCACCCTCCCGGTGGGCATCATCCTGTGCTATCTCACCGACAACGCGCCCTTCAGCTCGACCTGGCTGACCTGGAAGCACTTCCTTTACGCGGTGATCGTCATCGACGGGCTCTGTCTCATTCCGATCTCGGGCACCGCTCTCAGAAACCTCCAGGCCATCAAGAACGGCGCCGAGAATGTCGATGAGCTCAACCATCAGATCAAGCACCACATGAACATCGCGATGCCGGCGGTCTTCGTCGTCTGGGCACTGGTCATCGCCATCAGCGTCTTGACCCTGCTCAATCTCAAGCAGCCCGAGGACCAGGAGTACTTCTTCCGCGACGCAGCCGTCGTGACATCCGTGGAGAATCCGAGAGCATAGATTGCGGAACCTCGACGCGGTGAGCCGGTCCATCGCTTTCGCACTCAGTCGCTGGCGGGGTTACTCCTGGTTGGTCGCGATTCTCGCTCTGTTGGTGGTCGCCCTCTCGAACGGGATGACCAACGCGGGGCTCACCGTCTTCGACGAGTCGTTGCTGGAAGAGCTCGGCTGCAGCGTCGCGCAGCTCAAGATCCGGGACTCGATCACCTTCCTCGCCGCGTCGCTGCTCGTGCTCGTCGCCGGCTGGTTGGTCGATCGCTACGGCTTCAAGCCCTTCCTCCTGCTCGGCTTGACGCTCCTCGGCGTCGCCTACTTCCTCTACAGCCAGGCCCAGACGCTGGCCCAGCTGTATCTGCTCCACCTGCTCTTCGCGACCGTGCTCGCCCTTTCGGGCATCACGGTCTCCATCATCACCGCAGCGACGTGGATGCCGAAGCGGCGAGGGCTCGCCATCGGGATGACGGTCGCCGGGACCAGCATCGGCGGCATGCTCATTCCACCGTTGGCCAATGCCCTCAACGTTCGTTTCGGGTGGCGGGCGGCCATGCGGATGGAGAGCCTGTGGCCGCTGTTTCTGGTGGTGGTCCTGCTGCTGGTCCTGCGGAACCGACCCAAACGGGACGGCTCGGAAACCGACGACGCCGCGACGACCACCCGGGCCGGCGAAGGGATGGCCTTCCCCGAGGTGCTGCGTTGCCGCCAGTTCTACCAGGTGGCGGCGGCCGGCTCGCTCACCTTCTACGCCGTCCTCTCGCTCTATTCGCACCTCTTTCTCTTGATGAGGAGCCACGACTTCGACCCCGCGGCAGCCAGCCTGGGCCTGAGCCTCATCTCGCTGTCGGGGCTCGTCGGCAAGCTCGGCTCGGGCTGGATCTCGGACCGCATCGACCCCTATCGACTGCTCCGTTTCCAGATGTTCACCCTGCTCGGTGGACTCATCGGGATCACCCTCGCGCCGGGCGCCATCTGGGTCTTCCTCGTCGTCACCGGTCTTGGATGGGGAAGCCTCCACACCCTCTTCAACTACATCCTCATCACCCTCTTCGGGCTTCGCGACGCCGGAAAAATCAATGGAACGGTGAGCATCGCCAACGCCGCCGGCGGCGGGATCGGGATCCTCCTGACCGGGGTCGCCCACGACGCCCTCGGGGGTTACCCGGGCGCCTTCGCCATCGTTATCGGGGTGATGTTGGTCGGAGCGCTGTTGACCCTCCGGCTCAGGCCGCCGCAGCAGGAGGCTGAGGTCTGAGCTCCGGCCTTCTGGGCGCCGATGGCGCCCCAGAGCCGGCAGCGCGGTGCTGGCCCGGTTCTGTCACCGCCCTTGTCGCGACGAAATCTCATGAATCCAAATTTCTTAGAACAATGTCAGTTATTTCTATTGTTCGAATGATCGTATGACAGTATGATGAGAGCAGGACTTGCTTCGTATTTACTTTCGACCCTGAGCCCGGATTCACTTCTGACGCTCGGCGACCTCGTGGTGGGGCCGTTTCGATCCGTCGGGTTGTTCGATTGGTGAGACGAGGGGGATTTACCCCGGGGGGAGGAGTACGGTATGAGAAACAGGTCTTTTCACGGAGCCACGCTTGCAGCAGTCCTGTTGACGGCATTGCTCGTGTGCTCGACCGCGAACGCAACCGCGACCCTGAGCCTGGTCGTTGCGGGTCCGGATCCAACCGAACCGGCCACGGTCGAAATCGAAGCGCCCGACGGAACCACCCAAACGGCGACTCTCGACGAAGGGCGAACCGTCGTGCAACCCGAAGGGCCCCCGGGAACCTATCGGGTCACCTTCCAGATCGGCTCAGTCTCCGAGACCGCCGAGGTGCCGGTTCCCGAGTACGGGCAGGTGGTGGTCACCTATCGGCCGGACGCCGAAGGCGTGAAGATCACCATCGACGAGCCCGGACCCATCGAGAACATCATGGTCACCGCGCGACGGGTCGAAGAGCCGTTGCAGAAGGTGCCGGTGGCGATCACCGCCATGACATACAAGGACATCGAGAACCAGCACATCACCAACGTCCAGCAGCTCGCCCTCGCCACCCCGAACCTGTGGATGGAGAAAAACACCTCCTCGTCGAGCGGCAGCCGCGCCGCCATCCGCGGCATCGGCGAGGACGAGTCCATGTTCACCTCCGACACCCCGGTGGGGATCTACATCGACGATGTCTACATCCCCCGCCAGACCGGCGCCCAGTTCGATCTCTACGAGGTCGAACGCCTCGAGGTCCTGCGCGGACCCCAGGGAACCCTCTACGGCCGCAACACGAGCGCAGGCGCCATCAAGCTCGTCTCCAAACAACCGACAAATGAATTCGGATTCAACCTGGAAGCGGCGCTCGGCAACTTCGATCGACTCGACGCCAGAGGCATGGTGAGCGTCCCGGTTGTCGACTGGTTCAGCTTTCAGGTCGCCGCCATGACGCGCAACCACGACGGCTATGACGAGAACCTGTACAACGGCGACTACGTCAACGACAAGGACATCTGGGGCGTGAGGACGTCTCTCCGCTTCATGCCGTCGGACAGCCTCGACATCCTCGTCGTCGGCGATATCCTCCAAGAGCGTTCGACCCCGGGCTTTCCCCTCGGATTCGTGCCGCAGGCGCCGTACATCAACGGCTTCGGCGTCGGCCTGCCCAGCTTCGCCCACCAGCTCGACGGCGACACCGACGCCCACACCCTGCTCTCGGATCTGTCGGAGCCTTTGAACGATCTCGATCAATCCGGCATTTACGCGACGGTGGGGTGGCAGGCCTCAGAGAAGCTCGAACTCAAGTCCATCACCTCGTGGCGGAAGATGGAGAACACTTTTCTGGTGGACGGCGACGGCCAGGTCGGGAATCAATTCCTCCCGGGCATCATCCCCGACTTCCTGCCGCTGTTCCACATCTTCCAGGACCAGGAGCAGAGCCAGTTCAGCCAGGAGATCCAGTTCCTGGGCCACATCACGAACAAGATCGACTACGTCGCCGGAATCTACTACTTCACCGAGGAGAACCAGCAGATCACCGAGAACGCCGTTCTCTCGCCCATGGGCACCAACCGCTTCACCGACTCGGCCCTCGACACCAGGAGCTACGCCGGATACGCGAGCTTCGACTTCCAGCTCGGAGACAATCTGAGCCTGACCGCCGGCGGCCGCTGGACCGAGGACACCAAGGACTTCGACATCACCGCCTACAATCCCGATGGGAGCCAGATGATCGCCTGCGTTGCCCCCGACGGCACCATCGTCAGTTCCCGCACGCCGTGCGGACCGGGCGCTCCTCCCGGATCGGTGGACACCCCGGTGGAGAAGCACCTCGAGGAGAGCTGGAGCCGCTTCACCCCGCGCCTCGCCCTGTCCTGGAACGCCCGGGAGAACATCCTCGCCTATGTCGACATCAGCACCGGTTTCAAATCCGGCGCTTTCGACGGCCGCGCCAACGAGGGCTCGACGATTCTCCCCTTGCAACCCATCGCTCCGGAGGACATCCGAACCTATGAGCTCGGAATGAAAGCCGATTTCTTCCGCAACACCTGGCGGCTCAACGTCGCGGCTTTCTTGAGCGACTACAACGACCTCCAGGGGACGGGAACCGATCCCAACGGGAACTTCATCCGGTTCTCGCTCGGCGATGTCCAGACCTCGGGCGCCGAGATTGAGACCGTCGTCGTCCCGGTGGACGGTCTGCAACTCACGGGCAACCTGGCGCTGCTCGACACCAAGTTCACGCAGCAGAACTTCAACCAGGCGATCGACTGCGCTCCGTATGGAACGGGCGACATCGACCTCCAGCTCAAGTACTCGCCCAAAACCTCCTACCGGGTCGGCGCGCTCTATCGAACCCCGAAGAAACTCGCCGGCGGCTTCTTCTCCTTCGGCGCCAACTACAACTACAAGTCAAAGCACTTTCTCGGCTTCTGCAACGCCGAAGCGCAGGCCCAGGTGGCCTACGGCCTCGTCGACGGGATCATCGCGTACGACACCGCCAACGGTCGTTGGCGCTTCGAGCTCACCGGCAGCAACCTGACCGACGAGGACTACATCATCGGCGTCTTCGCGATCCCGGGCTTGAGAATCGTCAGCGGCTACATCGGATCGCCGCTCACCTATGCGGTGACCGCGAAGTTCCGCTTCTGATCGGTTTTTTCTCCCCATTTTCTTCACCGCCCTTCGGGGCGGTCATTTTTTTGCTGAGGAGTGAGAAGGTGAGGGCGCACGCGCTCTCGCGGTGCTCGGCGCGCGTTGGTGAGGATGCGGGGCTTCGCGTTGCTCAGCACCCGCTGGTGAGGGGTGAGGAGTCGGGCCCACCGACTCCGACACCCGACAGCGAGCGAAGCAGACACTCAGATCTCGAGCTGCCGACCCCTCAGTCCCCACCCTCGAAGCTCCTGACCCGGCCGGTCTCCGAGATCATCGAAAAACCACGCTTCTCAATTCGAAGCACCCCTTGACATCCCTGAAAAAACAATTAGATTTATTAATTATGAGGATTCCTAACTAATTGATCGTCACGTCGATCCTGCCATCGTCGGGGAGTCCTTCATGAGTCTCTTTGCCCGTCTCTGGAGGTTGACATGAGTCTCTCGGTTCTGTTGTGGGGCATCCCGCAGGCGATGCGGGTGGCTGCCCGCATCTACCCGGAATACGCCGAACGTCTCAAGGAAAGGGACGTCGTCGCACAGATCAAGTTGCGGGACCGACCCGGTGTGGGTCGTTGGATCAAGCTTGAAAACGGCAAGGTCGGCACCGGAAAAGGCATCCACGTCAACCCCGACGTCACCATCGCGTTCAAAAACGCAGCCCTCGCGAAGAGCTTCCTGACGCCGCCCTTCGACCAGCTCGAGCGGATCGACGCCGCCAAGAACTTCAAGATCCTCCTGGAAGGCCCGGACGACCTCGCGGTCTGGTTTCTCGGCACCCTCGGCCAGCTCGAAACGGTCTATTGGAAGAGCGGGACCGACATGGGCAACGGTGTCACCCGCTACACCAACGGCACCAACGGCGGCCCCCTCTTCGTCTACGTCAAGGACGGCAAGATCATCCGCACCACCCCCATCGATTTTTCCGACGAAGACGAGGGAACCTGGTCGATCACCGCGCGCGGCAAGACCTTCTCACCGCCGCGGCGGATGACGCTGGCAGCGCACGGAGCGTGTCAGAAGTCCATGGTGTACTCCAAGGACCGTCTGCTCTATCCGATGAAGCGCGTCGACTTCGACCCGAACGGCGAGCGCAACCCGCAGAACCGCGGGATCTCCGAGTTCGAGCGCATCAGCTGGGACGAGGCGACCGACATCGTCGCGTCGGAGATCAAACGAGCCAGAGCCGTCGGCCCCGGCGCCGTGGCGGTCGATCATGGTTCGCACCACCAGTGGGGAAACCTCGGTCACTATCTCTGCGCCTTCAACCGCTTCTGGAACCTCATCGGCGTCACCAAGCTCATGCACAGCCCCGACAGCTGGGAGGGCTGGTTCTGGGGCGCGATGCACCACTGGGGCAACAGCGCCCGTCTCGGGTGTCCCGAGTTCTACGGCACCGTCGAGGACTGTCTCAAGGAAGCCGAGATGATCGTCTTCTGGTCGTCGGACCCCGACACGACCTACGGTTTCGAGGGAACCCAGCGCCGCGAGTGGGCCCGCGAGCTCGGCATCAAGATGGTCCACATCGACCCGTTCCTCAACCACACCGCCGCCCACCTCGGCGGCAAGTGGATCGCGCCGAAACCGCAGACCGACGCCGCTCTCGCCCAGGCCATCTGCCACGTCTGGATCACCGAGGACCTCTATGACAAGAGCTTCGTGACCGACCGGACCACGGGGTTCGACGAGTGGAAGGCCTACATCCTGGGGGAGACCGACGGCGTCGCCAAGACCCCCGAGTGGCAGGAGCCCGAGACCGGCGTGCCGGCGCGCGACGTCCGCGCTCTCGCTCGCGAGTGGGGCAGCAGGAAGACCTACCTCGGAGCGGGAAGCTGGGGCGCCGGAGTCGGCGGCGCCTGCCGTGGGCCGACAGGCATGCAGTGGGCGCGAATGATGGCCATCCTCGGCGCCATGCAGGGACACGGCCGCCCGGGTTACAACTTCGGCAATCTCCAGTTCGGCGCCCCCGTCGATCACAACTTCTACTTCCCCGGCTACGCCGAGGGCGGTTTTTCGGGCGACCTGGCCTTCAGCGCCAACTCGGCCAACAACTACCAGCGCATGCCGCACATCGTCACCATGGGCACGGTGCGCCAGAGCATCCCCAGGATGTGGTTTCCCGAAGCGATCACCCAGGGCAAGAGCTTCGGCTACATCACCGATGTCACCACCACGGGGGGCCAGTTCTTCCCCTTCGGGTACCCCTCCCCGGGCCACGCACCGGTGGAGATGCTCTACAAGTACGGCAGCCAGCTCTTCGGCACCATGGTGGGCGGCAACCGCTGGGCGCGCGCCTACCAGCACCCGAGCCTCAAGTTCATCGTCAACCAGTCGATCTGGAACGAGGGTGAGACGCCCTTCTCGGATATCATCCTGCCCGCGTGCACGGTCTTCGAGAAGTGGGACATCGGCGAGACCTTCAACTGCGGACCCGGCTACGTGCACCACTTCTACACCATGAACAACCACCGCGTGATCACGATGCAGCACAAGTGCATCGAGCCGCAGGGCGAGTCCAGATCCGACTACGACATCTTCGCCGCGGTCTCGGAGAAGCTCGGTCTCGGCGCCGTCTACACCGAGGGCGGCACCTCCGAGCTCGCCTGGGTCAAACGGGTCTTCGACTCCTCCGACATGGCCAAGCACATCAGCTGGCGGAAGTTCCTCAAGAAGGGCTACTGGGTCGTCCCCGCGGAGAACGAAAACTCCCGCGTTCCGCTCGCGAACAACTGGTACTACGAGGGCCGGAAGAAGGACACGCCGGATCCCTACCCGCTGCCGTCGGACTACTCGGGCGACTATCTCGACGGGTTGCCGACTCCGTCGGGCAAGTTCGAGTTCATCGCCACCGGGCTCAAACGGATCGATGATCCGGATCGGCCGCCGCTCAACGAGTACATGCCGACCTACGAGGATCCGAAGCGCAACCCGGAGCTCGCGGATTTCCCACTCAAGCTGCAGACGGGCCACACCCGATACGCCTACCACGTCATGGGCGACGTCGAGGACTCGAGCCTCGCCGATATCCGGGAGCACCGGGTCTTCAAGGACGGTCACTACTACCTCGTGGCTCGAATGAGCAGGAAAGACGCCGAGGCGAGGGGGATCCGGGACGACGATCTCATCCGGTTGTGGAACCAACGAGGTTCGGTGGTCTGCGCCGCTCAGGTCACCGGGCGGATCCAGCCGGGAGTCGTCAGCGCCTACTCCGGATCGGCCCAGTACCGGCCGGTGGGCGAGCCCGGGAAATCCACCGATCTCGGCGGTTGCGTGAACATGTTGAACACCAAGGCGTCCATCACGAAAAAGGGTCACGGAATGAAACCCAACTCGGTCCTCATCCAGGTCGAGAAGTGGACGGGCGCCGATGATTGGCAGCCGACGGCGGAGACAGTCTGATGGCCGAGAAATGGAACCTCATCGTTGACGTTGCGCTCTGCGACAACTGCCGCCTCTGTTTCCTCGCGGTCAAGGACGAGTATGTCGGGAACGACTTTCCCGGCGTCTCGGCCGCACAACCCATGCAGGGTCAGCACAAGTGGCTCGACATCAAGCGGAAGGAGCGCGGAGCCTACCCCATCGTCGAGGCCCGCTTCATCCCCGTCATGTGCAATCACTGCGACGACGCGCCCTGCATGAGGGCGGCCCAGAACGGCGCCGTGCGCAAACGCCCCGACGGCATCGTGATCATCGATCCCGAGAAGGCCAAGGGCCAGAGGAAGATCATGCAGGCCTGCCCCTACGACGCGGTCTTCTGGAACGAGGAGAAGGACATCCCGCAGGCTTGGCCCTTCGACGCCCACCTCCTCGACGAGGGGTGGACCCGGACACGGGCCGAGCAGGCCTGCCCGATGAACGTCTTCCGCACGATCCGGGTCGAGGACCGGGAGATGGCGCGGATCCAGGCCGAGGAGAACCTCGAGGTCCTGAGACCGGAGCTCGGCACAAGACCACGCGTCTACTACAAGAACATCCATCGGATCACCAAGTGCTTTGTCGGCGGAACCGTCGTCACGAACGCCGACGGGGTCGAGGACTGCGCCGCGGGAGCCGAGGTGGTTCTCATGAAGGACGGGAAGGAAATCGGACGAACGACGACGGATTTCTTCGGCGAGTTCACCATCGACCGGCTCGAGCCCGGAAGCGGCGGCTATCGGCTCGAGGTTACCGGCCCGGCGGGGAGCTTCTCGACGGAGTTCGAGCTGGGCGACGAGAGTCCCTATCTCGGCGTCATGACCCTCGCGGCGGGTTAGTCCAGGATGGCCAGGCCGAATCCGACGAACGCGGGAATCACCGAGTCGACGGAGGAGTCCCTCATCCTCACCCTGCTCGACCTCGCCAACCACCTCACCCGCAACGGCGAACGCCTCGCCCGGGAGGAGGGGCTCACCGCCCAGCAGTGGCTGCTTTTGCTGCAAATCGCCGGCGACCCGAACTTCCCGGATCTCGGCACAACCGCCGACAGCGGGACAGCGGTGCTGGCCTCGAACATCGCAGCCGCCCGCGGAGTCTCGAGACCCACCATCAGCGCCCTCGTGAGCTCGCTCGTCCAGAAGGGTTTCGTGTCCCAGGCGGAAGACCCCGGCGACCGGAGGCAGAAGGCCCTCGAGGCGACACCCGCCGGTCTCGCGGTCCTCGACCGCATCGAGCCGGCGCGACACCGCGCGAACAAAGCTCTGCTCGCCGGCTTCGAGCCGTCGGAGATCTCGTTCGTGTTGCGCATCCTGCGCACCTGCCTCGACTCTCTCTGGTCGGCGGGTCTGAGCGAGGCCGAACGACAGCGCTTCGGCAACGGCTCGGACGACGACTCGGAGGGGTTGGTGGAGGAGTGATTCCGGCCACGGGTACGGGCACGGCTACGGCTACGGCTACGGCTACGGCCACGGATACGGATACGGATACGGACAGGAACAAGGGAAAGCAAAGGAGAGTGCCATGCGTCGATTCGTGATGATGGTATTGGTCGGACTACTGGTTGTTCCCGGACTCGCGACGGCGGCGGGCGGGGGATTCGACGAGAAGCTCTTCGAGATCTTCCTCGAGGCCCGGGTCGGAGCGGGAGAACCGATCTACTGGTACTCCATCGGCGAGGTCTACTCCTACCCGGACGGCGCGCTGCTCGCGCGGATGGAGGGTTTCGACACCGCCCGCCTGGTGCGCGACCCCTCCGAACCGAAGACCGCCTTCCAGCTCTCGCGCAAGACCTTCGTCTATCGCGACCCGGTGACCAACGAGGTCTTTCGGGAGGTCAACGGTCAACCCGCCACGCACATCAAGTACCCCTATCAGTACATCACCTACAAGCTCGTCGATGATCGGATGCAGACCTTCGTCGAGCAGGGCAGCGGCGCTCAGCTGCGGAAACTCGGGCCGGCCGAAGAGATGGTCGCCAGACGGGTCGGCGATGTCGCATTCTTCTCGGCTCCCCTCTTCCTCAACTTCGAGACCCCACGCGGCAAGTACGAGGCTTTCGAGCACTACGACTTCTTCATCCAGCCCGACGGTTCGACGCCGAACCAGCTGAGCTGGATGCGCTACGGCGACCTGCCGCCCTTCCTCGGCCCGGGCAAGACCGTCATCCACCTCGTGTCCTGGCGGGTCGACAGCTTCGACGCCCTTCCGGAGACGATGAAGGAGTGGGTCAAGACCGACGCCCAGCTCTGGCGCGAGCCGCCGAAGAACCTGGACGAGATCCGCGAGCTGCAGAAGCCGCAAGAAGCACCGAAAAACTGAACCCTCTGCCGATTCGCAGCGACAAAAAACCCCGGCTGAGCCGGGGTTTTTTGTCGCTGCGAATTGGAGTCAGTTGTCGACGGTCACCAACTTGAACGAACACCGAGTCTATCTAATGGTCTACTCCTCGATCACCCTTGTTGCGGCAAGCATCCCCGCTTGCCGTTGATGCCCGTCGATGCTACCGGGCGCGCCTCGTTCCGGTGCGCAACCCAACGCAAGCAAGGATGCTTGCGGCTACAACTGTCTGCCCCGGGGATCCTCTCGCCGCATTCCGGCTGGGTATCAGTCGAGCCCGAGGCTCTTGGGGTTCACCAGCCGCTTCGGGTCGACCGCGTCTTTGATGGCCTCGAGGAGGCGCCAGGTATTGGGGTTTCGGCCCTGGCGATACGGGTAGGTCTTGCCGACCTGCAGGTGCGCCGCGCCGAGCTCCTCGAAGGTCGCGATGAGCTTGGTGCGGATCTCCGCCACCAGGGCCTCGGCGTCGGGACTGCGCTCGAACTTCTTCAACCTGGCCAGATACGACGGCTCGAGCACCCGCTTGTAGTACAGGGTCTGGGGACCCGGCCAGTAGAAGACCGGCTCGATGACGAAGCCGTTGGTGCCGACGGTGGACAGCAGAATGCCGATCACGACGCCCAGACGTTCCATCTCCCCGGCCTGACCCGCGAAGAGCGCTTCGATCTTGGCGATTGCCCCTGGTGCGTCCCCCAGTGGGACAATCCCGTGCACCGGAGCCCACCGTTCGCCCTGGGGACCGATGGCGGTCGTCATCGGGAAGAAGCTGTCGCCGTAGAGGACCTTGGGGAGGGTGTTTTCCACTTCGTGACCGTGCTCGAGGCAGATCCTGCGCACGGCCTCGAGCTTCTCGTCGACCTCGGTCTCGGTCCGGCCCTCGATGATGTAGTGGGTCGAGTAGCTGTGCTCTTCCAGGAAGGAACGCCCGGCAAGCGCCACTCTTGCGGCCTCCTTGAGCCCCTTGCCGAGGTTCCTCGCCGAGGTGACGACCCCCTTGAGGGCCTTGACGTCCTGGGTCAGGCTGGTGCGTTTCATCCTCTGGTGCTGGAGCACGGGATCCATGCCGAAACACATGCTGACGAGTCGGGATCTCGCGACCTCGCCCATGGCCTCGGCGAACCGCGTGCCGTCAGAGAACTCGAACGAGGCGAATCTCGCCGACGGCGGGATGCGCATGAGGCGAAGAACGGCCCGGGTCTTGATGCCGAGGGCGCCGGTGTCGCCGAGGAAGAGCCCGGTCAGGTCCGGCCCGTAGTGGCGGAAAAAGGGTTTGCCGCCGACCGTCGACCATGACCCCGTGGGCACGATGCCGCCGTCGGCCAGCACCACCTCGAGCCCGAGCACGCTCTCCCCCGACGCCCCGTGCACGGCGGAGCCGTGCAGAATCGCGTTCTGAGACAGGCTCCCGCCCACCGTGGCCGTGCCTCCGGACGCCGGGCCCCAGAAGGGCGGCCGGACGCCGTGGGGTTTGAGCGCCCGGTGCAGCTCCTGCCAGGTGCAGCCGACCTCCACCACCACGTACATGTCGTCGGTGTTGATCTCCACCACCCGATCGAGTCGCCTGGTGTCGATGGCCACCGAGTCGGTGCGGTCCGGCAGCAGACCACCGGTGTAGGACGACCCACCGCCGCGGGCGATGACGGACAAGCCGGCGCTCGTGGCGGCGGCGACGACTCTGGCGACCTCGTCCACCGTTCCCGGGCGGACGACCACCGCCACGATTTCGTCGGAGGTGCGGTAGATGTCCTGCGAATAGAACTCACGATCCTCGTCGCCCGTGAGGACATGCTCGGCGCCGAGAATGCTCACCAGCTCACCGTGGAGGTCGGGGTTGGCTGTCTTGATGTCCATGAGGAGTCCTTATTTGTTCTTCGGCCGGCTACTCGATGGGTTGGAAGAGCTCGACCATGAAACCGTTCGGATCGAGGACGGTCATGCTCTTGTGGCGGCCCAGCGACGGACTCTCGTACGCAACCGGCGGTGAGAACGGCTCGATACCGGCAGCTGTCAGCCGCTCGCCGATCTCGTCGATATCGCGGACGGGGAAGCTCCACATGGCCATGCCGCGATTGGGCGGACGCCAGTCGATGCCCGGGCTCGGCAGACCGAGGCGGCCCTGAAAGTCGAGGAAGAGGAGGTGGCCGAAGGTGGCGCCGTGGGCGTAGACGATGGAGAATCGGAACTCGGTTCCGTCGGGAACGCCGAGCGCCCCCTTGCTGCCGCTCGATTTGAACTGGCGATCGCTGCGCAGCTCCATGCCGAGAACATCGACATAGAAGCGGAGCACATCGTCGGAGTTCTCGATGACGTGCGCCGAGTAGATCGGGCCGCCGCGCCCGGTCGCCGGGTCCACCGGTCCGAGCTGCGTCATGCCGTCACCGCGCGAGATCCCCACCGAGTGCATGAAGTCGGGCGCGTTGAAGATGGTCTCGTGGATCGTGTAACTCGTCCCGTCGGGCCGCGGAATCTGGTAGCTCGCCATGGGCATGAGCGACTCCCAGCCCTTGCCGCGGAGCTCGGGGTCCCAGCCGGGCAGATCGAGGGTCGAGAAACCCATGGAGAACGGCCCCGGCTCCTGCGGGTTCCACGTCGTGTGGATCGACGGGGTTTCCCGGTCGAGGAGGAGGACTCGAACCTGGATGGTCCCCGGAACCGCCGGCCGGTCCATGATGTAGAGCTCCCAGCCGATGTCCTCGGGGATTCCCCAGAGGGATCGTTGGGTCTCCCGAACCGCGGGATCGAGCTCGATGGGACCTCTCATCCGCAAACCGAGACCGTCAACGTAGAAGGCGCGGATGGTCTCCAGATCGGTGGTGCAGAGCGTCGTCGTGTGCAGCTGTTTGGTGACGGCGTCTTCGTCCGAGGTCGTCGGAGCGAGAGCGTCGGAGATCTTCGGCACCGGTGCGGGTTCGGTGGCGGCGGGCTCTTCGGCGGGCGCGCACGCCGCGGCTGAGATCAACGCGACGGCGACGAAGAAAACAGGCAGGAAACGACGAAGTTCGGCGGGAAGACGCATGGTTCCTCCAAGGGTGATAGTGGCGTTCGAAAGTATGTCCTAACGTCAGTACAATAGTATCATCTTTGGAAACACGATACGTCCTTCAATGAGCCTGAAAACCCGATTTCGTTTCCGCCCCAGACACCGGGTGCCTGGGGCGGAAACGAAATCGGGAATGCACTGCCATTTCTCCTCCTTGCGATCCGCTACTGTTAAGATCTCCCACCATGGCCCGCCGACTCTCGCTGATTTTTCTCGCCATCGCATCGCCCGTGATGCTGGCGCTCTTTCTCATGCCGTGGCCGTGGGCGGAGGTGGTCTTTTCGCTGCTGGTCATGGGCTATCCGGTGGCGCTCATCGTCGTCGCCGTCGGGCGTCGCGGCGGTGTCGGGCCCCTCGGGATCCCACTGCTGATCCTGCTGGTTTTCCTCGAGGCGTGCGCCGTCGGAATGCTCCTTCTGCGCGGCCACGTGACGGATGCCCCCTGGTTCGGTGGTCTTCCCCTGGCGGCGGCCATCCAGCTCTACGGGCTCTTTCTGACACCGCTGTTGTTGGTGGCGCTCACCTACGCCCTCACCTTCGATCGATTCGAGATGAAGCAGGACGACCTCGACCGACTCGAGAAGATCGAGCGGAGACCGGGAGGTGAGGCATGATGCCCATCCTCGCCAAACCGGCGATCATCTGGACCGCGCTCGTCTATCTCTCGCTCGTGGTCGTCATCGGGATCTGGGCGGCGCGCCGAACCCGAAACGCCAAGGACTTCTTCATCGCCGGCCAGGGCATCGGACTCGCTCGTCACCGCCCTCGCCACCATGTCCGCCGCCTTCAGCGGATTCGTCTTTATCGGCGGTCCGGGGCTGACCTACCGCATGGGGCTGGCCTCGCTGTTCATCTGCATCCCGGTGAGCTTCACCGCCGGCCTGCTGTGCTGGGTGGTGGCCAAACGGCTGCGGCTTCTCGCCGGCGTGCGCGAGATCTACACCGTCCCCGACGTCATCTATTGCCGCTATCGCAGCCGGCTGGCGTCCGGGCTCGCCGCCATGGCCGTCATCGTCGGCACCGTGGGCTATCTCGGGGCGCAGCTCAAGGCCCTCGGGATCCTGATCGAGTCGATCTTCGGCACCCGCGAGTACCTCGGCGGGTGGAGCCTCGCCGTCGGCGATGCTGATCGGCCTCGTCATCGTGGTCTTCTACGCCACCGCCGGCGGCATGGTGGCGGGTGTCTACACCGACCTCTTCCAGGGCGCGCTGATGGTCGGCGCCGCCATCGCGGTCTTCTACTACGCGCTCGAGACCGGCGGCGGCCTCGAGAGCATGGCTCGCTCCATCGTCGAGTCCGACTCGCTTCGGCCCCGGCCACCTCGATCCGCTCGGCGCCATCCCGGTCTTCACCGCCATGGGTTTCTTCTTCGTGTTCGCGGTGGGCAATCTCGGCCAACCCCACATGCTCCACAAGTTCTTCATGCTCGACGATCCGCGCAAGCTCAAGTGGATGCCGCTGATCGTCGGCGTCACCCAGACCCTGTGCGTGCTCATCTGGCTCGGCATCGGGCTGGCGGTGCCCGCGCTGGTGGCGGGCGGTCGCCTGGCGCCGCTGGTCAACCCGGACGAGGCGTCGCCTCAGTTCCTGCTCAACTTCGCGCCCGAGATCCTCGCCGGCATCGTCTTCGCCGGGATCCTCGCGGCGATCATGTCCACCGCCGACACCTTCGTCAACATCGGCTCGGCGGCCCTCGTCCGCGACCTTCCGAAGGCCCTCGGGACGGCGGGTCGACGACGAGCTCTTCTGGGGGCGCGTCGCGGTGGTCGGGGTCGCGTTTTCGCCGCGATCTTCGCCTACCTCTACGGCGATCTCATCGCGCTGCTCGGCACCTTCGCCTTCGGCACCTTCGGCGCGGCCCTCGGACCCGCCCTCGCCATCGGTCTCAACTGGCGTCGGGTCACCGCCGCCGCCGCGTCGGCATCCATCGCCACCGGCATGGGTGTCAACCTGGTGCTCGAGTTCCTCGCCAAACAGACCTTCTTCGAGGCGCTGCCGAGGCCGCCTTTCCAGACCGGCGTGCTTCCCACCGCCGTTTCCCTCGCCGCCTCGTTCACGGTGCTCTTCGCGGTCACCTGGTGGACGAGCCGTAACGCGGAGCCCGAGATCGACGAGGATGTGGAGCTCGTGATGGAGCTGTAGGGCGGTCAGGGAAAATAACCGCCGCCCCGGAGGGCGGCGGTTGTGGTCGATGGATGTTGCGGTTCGACTAGAAGAAGAGGCGCGCGGTCACACCGATCTCCTGGACACCGGGCAGGCCGCCCCACCATGTGAACTGGGAGAAGTTCTCCATTGCGGAGAACCGCCGGATGGCCATCAGAGTGTCGTCGTCGGTGACGTTGTTCATCCAGATCGAGAAATCCCAGCGGTCGCTGCGGAAACCGGTCCGGAAGTTGATCCGGTTGGTGGCGCCGGTCTCGGCCAGGTTGACCTCCGAGGTGTAGGACGAGCCGCGGTAGAGATAGTCGGCGCGGGCGTTGAACTCCCAGGCTCCGCCAACGGGCAGGACAAAACCGAGACCGAGGGTCCCTGAGCTCTTGGGGCTGCGCGGCATGGTCTGGCCGGACGCATCCGTGCTGCCGAAGACCCTGCCGTAAACGGCGCTTTCATACACCACGTACTTGGCGTCGTTGTAGGCGTAGGACGCCGAGACGTTGAAGAACCGGCCCAACCAGCCGCTGTAGAAGAGCTCGAGGCCCTTGATTTCGGATTTACCGGCAACCGTCTGGTAGTCCACCGAGAGCTCGTCGTTCTCGTCCACGACCCCGTCACCGTTGGTGTCGAAACCGAAGACGGCCTGGGTGAAGGCCTGGTTGGTCCAGTCGAAATAGAACGCCGCAGCGTTGAAGCGGTGCTTGCCGTTGCGGGTGACGAGCTTGTAGCCCGCCTCGTAGTTGACGGCCTCCGACTCGGGGATCGCGATCCCGATGCCGTACTCGTCCTCGAACTCGCCGATGCAGCCTTCGCACATCTGGGCGATTTCGGGGTTGAAGTTGCCGGGCTTGGTGCCCGTGGAGATGCTCGCGTAGATGGTCGAGTAGTCGCTGGGTTTCCAGTCGAAGACCACGCGCGGGGTGAAGCTGTCGAAGTCGTCCTTGAGCTTTCGTTCGACCCCGTCAGCAGCCATGACCGTACCGTAGTCGAGGGTCTCCCGCGCGAACCGCGCGTCGGCGATGAGGGTGACCTTGTTGGACACGTGCCAGGTCAGCGAGCCGAAGAGCGCCGTGTTGTCGACGAGCCGGTGCGGAACCGCGACGCTGAGATCGAAGGAACCGCGGACGTTGCCGCCGGCGAAGAGCGAGCAGCCCGGGAGGAAACCCGAGGAACCGATAGGCCGGGTCGGCGCAACCGAACCCGTTGGGCTTGCTCTCGTAATCGGCGTCGAGGTAGTAGCCGCCCACCAACCAGTCCAACTTCGACGTTCTGCCCTGGACCCGCAGTTCCTCGGAAACCAGGGTGTCGATGGTGTTGAAGTACTGGAGCAGGGTATTGGTACCGCTGAAGTCCTGCATCGCCTCGACGTCTTCTTTGATGTACCCGGTCAAGGACACCAGCTGGGTGTTCTCACCGAGCATGGCGTCGAGGTGGAGGGAGGCCATCATGAAGTCGCGGGTCATCCCGAAGCTGTCCTTGGGCCAGGTGGCGCCTTCGGCAGGCTCGACGCTGGTGTCGTAACCGTAGTCGGTGATGAGGTCGGGGGAGAGGGTCCCACAGAAGAACTGATGCGTTCCCATCTGGCCATCGGTTTCGAACGGCCCGCAGTTGTGGATGCTCTGGTCAAACCAGGCGAACGCCGCCGGTCCGTCATCGTCGGCCGAGTAGATACCGCGCAACTTGAGCGCCACTCGATCCGAAATGTCCCATTCGAGGGCGCCCGAAATGGCGTTGGTCGACTGGGCGCCCATTGTGTCGCCGAACGGGTTGTCGTGTCCACCGTCATAGTCGAAGTAACGGCCGAAGACCTGATAGCTGAACTTGTCCGAGATCGGACCGCTGATGCCGACGCCGGCGTCGATCCTGCCGTTCTCACCGAGGGTCAGGGCCGCCGTCCCCGCGAAGTCCGGGGTCGGGTTCTGCATCACGAAGTTGATGGCGCCGCCAAAGGCCGACCGGCCGTAGAGCGCGGCCTGCGGCCCCTTGACCACCTCGGTCCGCTCGATGAGCCCCATGCTGATCCATGATGTCGCGCCCGGCAGGTAGACACCGTCGAGGTACGACGACGAGATCTGGGCGATTCGGTCGATGGTGCCGGCGTCCATGCCGCGGAACGCGATGTTCGGATCGTCGCGGGCGCCGAAGTAGTTGCTGATGTGAATGCCCGGGGTCGCCAGGGCGACGTTTTCGACGTTGAAGATGCCCAACTCGGCGACCGCGTCAGCGGTGATCGCCTGGATCGTCAACGGGGTGTCGTCGAGAGATTCCTGGGTCTTGCGGGCGGTGACGGTGATCTCCTCGATCTGTCTCGTCTTCGAGTCGCCCATCTCGCTCAGCTCGTCCCGCTGTGCGATCTCCTGCTCCTCGCTGACACCTTCGACCGCCTCGACGGGGGTCTCCTCCTGGGCCCAAACTCCGCCCACCATCAACAGCATGGCGAATACACAGATGACTGTTCGTTTCATCATGGCACTCATCTCCTCCCCTTTTCTCCATTGCGATCTTGATCGAAACCGTTGGATTCATCAGCGTTGCTCAGCTCCGAGCCCGGGGTCGGAACTGTTGGGATCTGGGTTCGAGCGCCTTGGTCGGCTGTTGACATTCCCCCGCCTATCTAGCCGAGTCGTTAGATTGTACGAACAATATGCTAACATCGGGTATCGGGGCTGTCAAGACAACCCGAGACCTGGTGAAAAGGGAGCGGTTTTCATGCCTTCAACCACCCCAGTCCGGAACCCTCGAACCGGCGAAAACGACTTCTTCATCGAGCCCTACGACCGCGAAGACGTCGAGCGCGAGGCGGCCCACGTCCGGGCGAACCAGCCCGCCTGGGCCGCCGACATCGACCTGCGGATCGCGACTCTCGAGGCCTGGCGCGACGAGCTCGTCAAGGCGCGCGGCGACATCGCCGAGGCCCTGACCGTCGACACCGGGCGGCGGGCGCTCTCCTACGCAGAAGTCGATGTCATCGTCGGCGCCACGGAGCGCTGGTGCCGGCAGGCGCCCGAGCTTTTGAAGCCGCCGCGATCGCGCAGCTCCGAGATGCCCGGCATCGAGCTCAGCTGGGCCTACTCGCCCTACCCCGTCGTGGCGATCATCTCGCCGTGGAATTTCCCGCTCATATTGACCCTCATCGACGCCGTGCCGGCCCTGGCCGCGGGGTGCAGCGTCATTGCCAAGGCGAGCAAGGTCACCCCACGCTTCGTCGAGCCCCTCGCGGACACCATCGCCCGGGTGCCTGAACTCGACAAGGTCTTCCGCATGATCCGCGGCGTCGGGCGCATCGGTTCGGTGATGATCGACTACGCCGACGCGGTTGCGTTCACCGGAAGCATCCCGGTGGGCCGCATCGTCGCCCACGCCGCCGCCGAGCGGCTCATCCCCGCCTTTCTCGAGCTCGGCGGCAAGGACGCCGCCATCGTCACGGCCGATGCCGACATCGAACGCGCCGCCACCGCCGTGCTCCGCGCCTCGATCGCCAACACCGGTCAGGCCTGCCAGTCCATCGAGCGGATCTATGTCCAGCGGCCGGTCTTCGACGAGTTTGTCGCCAGGCTCGTGGAGAAGGCGAAGGCGGCCGAGCTCAACTACCCGGACATCAACTCCGGCCAGGTCGGCCCGCTCATCGCCGCCGAGCAGGCCGATATCATCCGCGACCACATCTCCGACGCCGTCGCCAGGGGCGCCGTCGTCCACTGCGGCGGCGAGATCGAGGGCCACGGCGGCGGCGCCTGGTGCCGGCCCACCGTCCTGACCAAGGTCTCGCACGAGATGGAGTGTATGCGCGAGGAGACCTTCGGACCCCTCATGCCGGTGATGCCCTTCGACACCATCGACGAGGCGGTGGAGCTCGCCAACGACTCCAACTGCGGTCTCTCCGGCGCGGTCATCGCCGGGTCGCGCGAAGACGCGGAGCGGATCGGGCGCCGCATCGAGGCCGGCGGCATCAGCATCCAGGATGCCGGCATGACCTCCTTCGTCCACGACGCCGAGAAGGACTCGACCGGGGAGTCCGGCATCGGCAGGTCGCGGATGGGCGCGAGCGGACTGCTCCGTTTCCTGCGCCACCGCGCCCTCATCTGCAACACCGGCGACCCGTGGCCGCTCGCGATGTTCCAGGAGGGCTCGCAGAAGACCTGAAACGATTCGCGGGGAGGATCGAACCGCAAAGACGCAAGGAGCGCAAGGACATCGCAGGTCTTGATCTCGCGCGGGGATTTTTGAGTTATCGGACTGGCGTGACACCTCGATGCATGCCGAATGGACTCCGCCAAACAGGCTGGAAGTCTGCTCCACAACACTGGATTGTCTCTGGGGGATGCCGACAATCCGCCCTTCAGGCTCATTCAAGCTTCGAGATCGCCGCCACGAAGTTGAAACGCGCACCGGTTTCGCTTCGCTAGACCATCGTTCTGTGATCGCCTTTGCGTCCCTTGCGTCCTCGCGGTGATTACCTGCGCCGCTACTTCCGGATCTTCCTCGAGATGTACTCGCCCCGGGGGGCTCCCGGGAAGCCGCCGTTGTCGTAGATGCACTCGCCGCGGAGGTAGGTCGTCCTGACCTTGCCCGAGACCTCCATGCCGTCGAAAGGCGTGTAGCCCTGCGCCGACGGCGAGTCTTCGCCGCGGATGGTCCAGGTCTCGTCGGGGTCGAAGATCACGAGATCGCCGTCGAGCCCGGGGGCGATGTCGCCCTTGGACCACAGCCCGAAGCGCTGCGCCGGGTTGAAGCTGATGAGCTCGGCGATGCGGTTGAGGCTCAGCCCGTGCTTGCGGCCCTCGCTGTAGAGCCCGGTCAAGAGGTACTCGGTGCCGCCGAAGCCCGATTTGCCGCCCCAGACGTTGTCCTGGTTCTCGGGGTCGAACTTGAGCTCGGCCGGGCAGCAGGCGTGGTCGGTGACCACCCAGTCGATCTTGCCCGACATGAGGGCGTGCCACAGATACTCGCGGTCCTCGGGGGTCCGGATGGGCGGGTTGACCTTGGCGCGGGTGTCGGCGTTCGACAAGATCGAGCAGCAGGTGGCCGACCGTCGCCTCACGGCCGATGTTCACATCGGGAAAGACCTCCTGCATCTTGAGCGCCGTCTCCACCGCCTCGCGGGAGGTGAGGTGGAGGATGTTGATGTTGGGGCAGCCCGCCGCGTGGGCGAGGTAGGACGCGATGGCGATGGAGAGACCTTCCGAGTGCGGCGGCCGCGCCAAATGATAGGCCTCCATGTTGTTGAGACCGCGTTCCTCCTGGATGATCTGGGTCCAGGCGGTCATGATCTCGGGGTTCTCGCAGTGGAAGCTGACGCTGATGAGGTCTCGCGCCTCCGGGTACATGTCGACGACTTTTTTGGCGCCGCGCAGCACGAACTCGAAGTGGGAGAGACCGTAGCGCTCCTTCGGTTTGGTCATGAGGAACTCGGCCTGGTTGTCCGATTTTCCGTGCAACCCGTAGCCGCCGTAGAACATGAAAATCTTGAAGGTGGGCACGCCGAGCTTCGAGTAGATGTCCGGCATCTCCTCGATGTGTTCTTCGCCCGCCGGCATGAGGTGGAAGCCGTAGTCCACGTGATAGCGGCCGCTGGCATTCTCCATCACGTCCTTGAAGAACTCGAGGTAGGGACCGCCCTTGTTGAGGTAGTAGTGACCGGTGCGGAAGTAGGTCAGCGAGGTGGTCACCCCGCCCATGGCCGCGCACTTGGACTCGGTCGGCGCATCCTCGGAGAGATGACGGTAGATGCCGATGTGCATGTGCGCATCGACAACGCCCGGAAGGGCGATCAGGCCCTTTCCGTCGACCACGTCGGCCGCCAGAGAGGGGTCGATCTCGGGCGCCACCCGGGCGAACTTCCCGTCCTTGAATGCGATATCGGAAACCTCGAGCCCGATCCTGTTCGGCCGCGCAACTTTGAGGTTTTTGATCACTCTGTCGTACATCTGATCGTTCACGGTCTCACCCCCGGGAGGCTTCATATTTGTCTTAAGTATAGTACAATCGTACCGGATTCGTCCATGATCACCGGAGATTTTTCCACCCACCATCCGAGGAGTTCACCATGCGCCATCGACTCTGCTCACTTTTTCTGGTCGTCTCATGCCTGATTGTCAGCCCTCTGATCGCGGGCGATGAACCCTACGACGGCGCCAACTTCAAACGCGTCACCTTCGTCGTCGCCGACATGGACCGAGCGCTCCAGATCTACCGCGACATCCTCGGCTTCACCCTCGACGGGATCATGGATTCATCGCACACGTCCTACTCCTATCCGGTCTTCAAGATCGACCCCGAGGCCAAGCTCCGCTTCGCCACCCTGAGCGCCGGTCCCGAACAGGTGCGGACCATGGCGCTGGCCGAGGTCACCGGGATCGAGCTGCCGAAACCGGGCCGGCCGATCATGACCGCATCGGTGATCAGAGTCGACGACCTCGACGGCGCATTCAAAAAGCTCAAGGCCCTGGGTCTGGAAATCGTCCCCGGCACCATTTCCGAGCGACCCGGCGAGTTCAAGTTCAAGGAGCAGGCGTTTGTCGACTTCGACGGGCACCTCATCGTGCTGTATCAGATGCTGCCGCTCAGCGACAAGTGACGGCCGCGAAAGCCGACGACCGCCGGGCTCAAGATCCCGGCGGTCGTCGGTTCTCACGAATTTGCACCCGCAAAAGGCGCCTTCACCTGGAAACCATGGACCAGGGTCACCACGCGATGCAAAAGTTGGTGGTCCTGGCACCATAGTCCGTCGAAAGGACCAACCCACCGGTCACCGCTGACTTCGACGGCCCGGCCGAGGTTGCGCGGGTCCTGAGTGCGGCGCGCTACTACTGCCATTCCAACGAGTCGTCCCGGTCGTGGTACGGCTTCGTAGCGCCGGTCGCTTGGCCGGTCGCGCGTTTGGCGAGCGATCGTTGACAGCGTCCTCCGCGGGACATAGATTGCCCAGCAAGTGTTCAACAGATCGACCGGTCCGGCTTCGCTCCGCGCAGCGTCCACGCTTCGCGTCCGGGTCGGCGTGCGTCAAATCACCACGGGAGCGATCCGCGGTCGCGGAGGAGGGAGAGAGCCATGCTCGTTCGTTATCGGCATCTTCGTCAAAGTAGAGAAACGCGAGACGAACTGGAGAGGACGGTGATCCGGACGGGTTGCGCACCGCGGCCGGCATCCGGGTTCTCCTCGCGGCGCCCGGTCGTCGCGCTGGCGGTGCTCGTCGCCAGCCTCTCGTTTGCGACGGCCGGGGCCTCCGAGGGTGACCTCCCGATTCTCGGCAACGGCGAGGGCTTCCACGGCCTCGTGCTTCGCGCGTCGGCCTACTGCCCGGATCCGCCGGCCCACCTCCCGGCGGTCGTTCTCCGGCTCGAGCTCGGCGAGTTCGAGTCCGAGCCTGATCCGGTCACCCTGGAGATCCTCGCCAGCAAGGATATTCGCGTCGAGCTGACGGTGGTTCGCGGCGGTTTCGAAAGCGGCCACGCCGAGGCCTTCGAGGTCGGGCCGCTCCAGCGCCCCGCGTCGTCGAACGGCAAGCCCGAAGTCGAAGCGATTTCGACCTCGATGATCGCTGAAGGGCTCCAGCCCGCGGTGGTCCACTTCGCCCGGGCTCTGGTCCTCGTCGGCGAGGGCTGGGTCCCCACCGAGACGACGAGGTTCACCACCCCGATCTGCGCCGTGGACGGGCTGGACCGGGAGGAGGTGGCGCCATGACGATCACGAACGACGCCGCCTCGCCGCGCGGTGGCTCGGCCGCCCTCATCCTCACCGGTCTCATCCTCGCTCTGGCGGCGGCACCGTGGCCGGTCGCCGCTCAGGTCACCTTTACCGACATCAACCCGTCCTGGTCGGACAAGGACGCCGGAG
Source organism: uncultured Acidobacteriota bacterium (assembly GCA_963823445.1). Lineage (GTDB taxonomy): Bacteria > Acidobacteriota > Thermoanaerobaculia > Thermoanaerobaculales > Sulfomarinibacteraceae > JAHECW01. The sequence continues at coordinate 620,319 of CAWGLT010000004.1, read as the reverse complement.
ATCCCAACGGCGCCACCGGCGGCCGGGTCAACGGCCTGGCCATGGTTCCCGGCAGCAACGACAGCGTCTTCTACGCCGCCAGCGAGTGGGGCGGCATCTTCAAGTCCACGGACGGGGGGCTCAACTGGGTTCGCCTCGACCGGCACCTCCCCACCGCCACCTGGGACGTCGAGGTCGATCCCGGCAACGCGAACCGCGTCTACGCGACATCGTTCTTCGACGGCAAGACCGACAGCGTGGCCGGCATCAGTGTCAGCACCAACGCGGGGCTGACCTGGACCCACCCGGTGACGGCCGACCCGCCGGCCGGGTTCTGCGCCGTAGCGGCCGCTGCTGACGAGCCGTCCGCGTACGGCATCTCCATCGACCCCGAACGACCGCACGAGATCTACATCGCCACCAACTGCGGCCTCGCCATCAGCGGTGACAGCGGCGCCACCTGGGCCTTCGTCGACACCGTGCCCGGCGGCGGCGCCGACGTGGTCTACGACGTCGTCGTCCACCGGGGCGGGATGCTCTACCCGGGCTTCATCGACGTCTGCGGAGTCGAGGGCCACCAGCGATCCCCGGACGGTGGAGCGACCTGGAGCGCGCCTTCCGGGATCCTACCCGGCGGCGTCTGCAGCATCGCGGTCTCGCCCGACGAGTCGGACGTTCTCTTCGTGACCGTCGGCGCCAACATCTACGAGTCCGACGATGCCGGCGTCACCTGGATCAACCTCGGGACCCCGGACTCGCGCCGCCAAGGGAGAGTCCCCTTCGTGTCGACCAACAAGCGGTCGGACAGCGGCGGCGACCAGCGTTTCGATCTCTGGTACGGCGACGTCCGGCTTTATCGCGGCGAGTGCGTCAGCAACCCTGCCGGCGGCGGCCAACGCTGCCCGCAGGCGGTCACCGGGACGCCGACCAGTCCGCCGCCGCCCGACTGGTTCGGCCCGTTCACCAGGGGCGTGGGCGGCCACGACGACGTCGGCGACATCCAGTTCGACTCGGAGGACACCGTCGACGCCTGCCCGCGACTCTTCTCGTCGGACGGCGGCGTCTACTGGAACACCAACACCACCAACCCCGGCTGTCACGATCCGTACTGGGAGCAGCCCGACACCACCCCACACGGCCTCTGGCTGTGGGCCATGGCCGGTGCGCACGACGCCGGCATCGGTTCGGAGTTCCTCTACTTCGGGGTCCAGGACAACGGCACATTCGGCACCGCCACCGGCGGCGCGCCGCTGCCGTCGTGGACCAACCGCGACCCCAACGACAGCTTTGACTTCGCCGCCGACCCGGGTAACGCCCTCTACACCCGGTGCTGTTGGAGCGACCCGGCCAACCAGCTCATGCTCGGAACCCCCGGGCTCGGGGGCTCGGGGGAGGTCAACACCTATCCCACCAGCGGCCTCATCCCGGGCTTCCGGCACCCGGACATCATGGACACCTTCGGCGCCGGGAAGTACGTCGTTGTCACAACCGACTGCACTCCCGGCCAGGACGGCTGCTCGCAGGCCAACGGAGGCGACGGCGGAATCTTCATCACCGAGGACGTGACGGCGTTGCCCATTTTCTGGACCGAGCTCGGCGACGCCAGCGAGCCGCCGACCTCCGGCAACACGACCCGCGCCTGCGCGGTCAAGGTCGCGGTCTCAGGCGGCGTGCCGACCTTTTACGTCCAGTCGGGAGAGTGCGGCCAGAACGGCCACGATCTGCTGTGGCGGTTCGTGGGCACGGACCCGAACGAGGCGTGGGAGCTCGTCAACCTGCCCGCCGGCGACATCAGCCAGTTCGACGTCGACCCCAACGACCCGATGCGGCTGATCGCGGCCAACAACCGGAGCGGCACCACGCCGACGATGGTGATGTCGGACAACGGCGGCATCACCTGGTCCCCGCTGCCGGAGCTCGATCAGCTGATGACCGTAGACGGCGCGTTCATGTACCGGACGACCTTCGGCCCGCTCGGCCGCGACGGATACGCCCAGCCGACGCTGATGGCCTTCGACGCGGACGATCCCGACCTCATCGCCGCAGGCGGATGGGACTCCGGAGTGTTCCTCAGCGCCGACGGCGGCAGCTCGTGGGTGCTCCTCACCGACCCCGTCGACGGCGGCGGGATGGCGGGCGACCCGCCGCACCTGCCGAGGCCGTGGTACGCCTACTTCGACCATGAATCGGCGATCGCCGGCGGCGTCAACCTGTTCGTCGGCACCCGTGGGCGGGGCGTCTGGCGGGTCGAGTTCGGGCCGGCCCCGGTGGCCGACGCCGACGGCCCGTACGAAACCCCGGAGGGGACCGACGTTCCCCTCGACGGCACCGGCTCGACCGATCCCACGGGAACGATCGTCTCCTACGAGTGGGACTTCGACGACGACGGGCTCTACGACGACGCCACCGGCGCGACGCCGCCGTTCGACCCGGTCGGGCCCCACGTCGGGCAGGACGGGGTCTACCCGGTCCGCCTCAAGGTGACCAGCGACGGGGGTCTCGCCGACTCGGACGGCAGCCTGGTCACGGTGACCAACGTGCCGCCGTCGGTGGCGGCCGCATCCGACTCGCCGGTCCCCGAGAACTCGGTGGTCACGGTCTCGGTGACCCTCACCGACCCGGGTTGGCTGGACTATCTCTGGGCCGAGATCGACTGGGGTGACGGCTCGATCGCCGGGCCGATGGACCCCGTCACGTCGGAGAACGAGCGCCCGGACGCGGTCTACACCTTCACCGCGAGTCACATCTACGGCGACAACGGAACCTTCACCGCCGAGGTCTGCGGCCACGACGACGACTCGACCACCTGCGTGAACATCGACCTCGTCGTCGACAACGTCGATCCCACCACGGAAATCGACGAGAGCGGCAGCGTCGCCGGATGCGCCGGGGACGCCTTCATCGCCCACGCCGGCGACGACGTCACCTTCACCGGGCGTTCGACCGACCCCGGGTCCGACGATCTCGACCTGACCTGGAGCTGGGGAGACGGCACCGCCGACGCGACGACCACCTACCTGGTCAATCCGCCGAACCCGGATCCGTTCCCGAGCCCGAGCATCCAGCCGCGCGACGTCACCGACGTACAGACCCACGCCTTCGCGGGCGCCTGCCTCTACGAGGTCACCTTCACCGCCGTCGACGACGATCTCGGTACCTCCTCGGACGCCACCGACGTCTTCATCGTCGGCAACGCCGAGCTCATCCGCTCGGCGGGCTACTGGTACAACCAGTTCCGCAAGATCAAGGTCTTCACCGCCGAGGAACTCATGTGCTTCCTGGCGATGGTCAACCACATGAGCGCGGTCTTCTCGGAGGTGACCGACGCCGACTCGATCGCCGACGCCCTGGCGATGATGCACCCGGCCAACTCCAACGGCGACATCCGCGTCCAGTTCGACCGCCAGCTCCTGGCGGTGTGGCTCAACCTCGCCAACGGCGCCATCGACTTCGACGAGCTGGTCGACACGGATTTCGACACCATTCCCGACACCGAGCTGCTGGTCGTGATCTGCGACGCCGAAGCAGCCAGGACCAACCCGGCGACCCCGGACCAAGAGCTCGAGACATGGAAGGACATCCTGGAGGCAGTGAACCTGCTGGACGAGACGACGATCTCCGAGTGACGCCGGCCTTCGGCGAAGGCCGGCGCCGGCAACCCGACGCGCGAGTTGCGCCGCCGGCGGCCCTGGGGCCGCCGGGACGCCGGCCCTTCAATCATCGCGATCACGGTTTCGGGTGGAGGTGATGCAGGGTCATGGCTCGGACCTCGTCGAAGAGATCGATCGATATCGTCGCTGTCTCTGATCGCTGCAGCTGCTTGCTGTCGCGGACGCTGCCGCTGCTCACGGACGCTGTTCGCTGTTGCCGACCCTGACTGCTGCCGCTGCCGCTCTAAAAAAAAGACCGCGGGGAAAGGCCCCCGCGGCGCAAAACCATTCGAAGGGAGAAAAGGCTCCTTCGATCTAATCGTCGTGGTGGTGGTGAGGGTCATCCAGAGGGTGCCGGTAGGGGCTGTCGGGGTCGCTGTGATGGTGCCCGTGCCAGTGATCGTGGCGGTGACCGTCCGACTTGTGCTCCGTGTCGTGCCCCCCCTCGTCGCCGCGCCGCTTCATGGTCTGCTCGAAGTCCTCGGGACCGTGCGGGTGGTTGTGGATCTCGCTGAACGCCCACTTGTACAGCAGCGGATCGCGCTGGTAGAGCCGGGCAAAGGAGCGGTCGGCGTTCTCGACCGGCGTGCTCCAGGGGTTGTAGTGAAAGTGGTTGAACAGCTTGGAGTCGGTCCGTCCCAGGGCGATGCATCCGTACTCGGAGGCGAAGGCGCCGTGGTTGATGTAGGCCGGGCGCCAGAAGTAGCCGCCGGTCGGGATGTCGCCGAACTGCATCATCCAGGACGTCCCCCACAGGTGGTAGGACTCCTCGGCGCAGTCGTGGTAGGAGATGTTGTCCTGCCAGAAGCCCGGCGTCATGCAGTACAGGAACGTCATGGCATGGGAGATCGGGTTGTAGTTGAGCAGCTTGATCAGGCAACCGGCCGCCACCGACGGTTTGGTGACGTTGCCCATCGCCCACGGGATGTCCATGAAGGAGTCGACGTCGTGGTACAGCCCGACCTGCGCCTGCGGGTGGTGCTCGGTCGACTCCTCGTGGCTCGGCTCACCGGTATTGTGCATCTCCAGCACCAGGCAGCCCTGATCGCTGCGCACTTCCGGCAGGGCGTAGCCGGCCGGCAGGAAGAAGTAGTGCCCCTTGCGGCAGGTGCGGCCGCCGACCTGGAGCTCGCCTTCGACGACGACCAGCTCGCGCTCTCCCCAGGAAAATCCCGGCGACTGGCGATAGCCGGCGTCGAGCTGTACCGACATGGAGCAGCCGCCTGTCTCCGGGTCGAAGCTCAGCATCTTGTAGCGCATGCCCGCCGCGAAACCCGGCAGGCGCATGTTCTTGAAGTGAACGTCCCGGTCGCAGAATGGTTCGATGTGTGGGCGCATGATCCGTCTCCCTCGCCTGGCTCTACAGGCTCGCGGTGGTCGTTGGCTAGTCCCCGTCGACGCCGTACTTGAAGATCACCTGGTTGGTCCGATCGGCGGGCCTCACCGGCAGGTCTCGGGGCGCGATCTTCACCTTGAGGTCACCGTCCTGGTTGAAGCCGAGCGTGGTGATGCGGTCTAAGAACTCCTGGTACCACTTCTCGCGTTTGGGTTCGAGCTCCGCCATCTGATTGACGATGGTCGCGAAGCGCTCCTCCTGCTCGATCCTTTCTTCCTCGATCCAGGCTGTGGCCTCGGGGCTACGGTCGTGACGGATAAACGTATTCTTGAAGGACATGCTTTTCCACCCCCGTGGTATTAATGTAATAAACTTATGACCATTCCGCAAGAGCCAGTCTCGCGGATTCTCCCGGCCCCGCACCACATCGGGGTCAACGACACGACCTGGAGGTTTCATGATTCACCGCTGTTCCCCGTTCCCCGGCCTTCCCGGAATCGCCGGGGCGACCGTCCTCGTCCTCGCCGTCATCGTCACCGGTTGCGCCGTCGAGCAACCGCAACCCGCTGAGGAGGCGCCACCCATGAACACCACGAACCGCCATTTCTTCAACACCCAGTTCGGTGACGTCCACTACATCGACGTCGGCTCGTCCGAGAATCCGCCCCTGGTCCTGCTCCACCAGACTCCGCGCTCCACCGACGAGTTCGCCGATGTCATCCCACTTCTCGCCGCCGAACACCGGGTCGTCGCCATGGACAACCCCGGATACGGCTGCTCCGACATCCCGCCGCGCCAGCCCACCGTCGAGGAGTACGCCGACACCGTCGTCGAGCTGCTCGACCACCTCCGGATTCCCAAGGCCGTTCTCGTCGGCCACCACACCGGCGCCATCCTCGCCGTCGACATCGCCGCCCGCTACCCCGACCGCGTCGACAGGCTCGCACTTTCGGGTCCGCACTACATGGACGCCGAAATGCGCGAGATGCTCCTCGAGATCTCGAAACAGTGGACGGTGCAACCGGACGGTTCGCACATGCAGGAGAAATGGGACAAATTCTCGGGGTGGGTGGACGACCCCATGGTGGTTCACCGCGTGGTGACCGATCTCCTGCGCGCCGGCGAGACCAGCGAGTACGGCCACTTCGCCTGCACCGAGTATCTGATGGAGAACACCCTGCCCAAGGTCAACGTCCCGACCCTTCTCATCGTCGGCACCAACGACTTTTTCGCCAACACGCCGAAGAACGCGGTCTTCTCAGAGACCATCCCCGACAACACCAAGGTCATGATCGACGGTGGGATCTTCCTCCCCACCGAGTCACCCGAAGCCTTCGCCGAGGTCGTTCTCGAGTTCCTTCGGGTCGGTAAATCGGAGTAGTTGAACCGCCAAGGCGCGAAGTACGAGCAGCATCGCCGGATCTACCGGATTTCCAGACCTTCCCTCTCGAAGTGGCGGTCGAAGGCAAACGCTTCGAGGATTCGGTGCTCCCGAATGGTTTCGAAGGAGACGGCATCGACAAGGCTGAGGCTGTGCGGGTTCTTCACCAGGCGATCGAGACCACGTTCATGGAGTCCGCGGTCCACCCAGATCACTCGAAAAAGAGAGGTGCGAAACTCTCGCGGAAGTCCAGTACCGCCTCGCGGCCCAGGCGCCGATCGAGCAGCGCGTAAGTCTCCACGAGGACATAAGAGGTGGTCACGAGCTCGGTCTGTCGGCTTCTGAGCCTATTGAACGCCTTCACCGCGCTTCGATGAGCGCGATCGGACCGTACCATCAAGGCGAGGATGGCGGTGGTGTCGACGAAGACCGCGCTCAACGGTAGGTCTCGTCGAGAAACTCGTCGTGATTTGAAGAGAGATCCTCGCGCCCTTCGCGGTCGTCATACTTGCCAACGACCTCTGCGACTCTCGCGTACAAAGCCTCCGCGTCATAGGTCTCGGCATCGAGGTGTCGCTCGACGCTCTCCCGCACGACCTGCGAGATTGAAACACCGCGGCGGTGAGCCAGCGACCGGATCTTCCGGTACTGCTCTTCGGTGAACTGAACCTGTGTTCTCAGCATCTCGGCACTCCACTATCTACGTAATGCCTACATGCTGTGTTGTCAATCCAGAACTCGCGGCCCTGGAACCCCGCGTTCAGACCTGCTCGCCCTTGAGTTCTTCGACGATCTGCTCACCGGCGTAGAGACCGCTGGCGACGACTGGGGCGACGTTCGGTGACACCGTCCCGCTGCACGAGCCGGCGGCAAAGAGATTGGCGATGGGCCGATCGGCGGCGTCGATGAGCCTGCAGTGATCATCGATGCGCAGCCCACCGTTGGTCTTGTACCGCACCGGCACCGCATAGGCCGCATAGTACGGCGGGCTCAGCGGCTCGAGGTTGAGCTTGCGCCCGAAGTCGGTGTCCTCCCCCGCTGCGCACATGGCGTTGTAATTCTTCACCGCAGCCCCGAGCTTGTCGGCCGGGATCTGCGTCAACGCGGCAAGCTCGCCAAGAGTGTGAGCCCGGTGCACTCGGCCGAGTTTCTTCAGCACCTCGACACTGTGCCCCCGCCTCGAGTTGGCCAACTGGTAGTCGAAGATGCACCACCAGTGGCGGTGACCGGTCTTGTGAAGCTCTCCGGCGACGTCGTGGCCGTGGTTTTCATTGACGAATCTCTCGCCCATCGGCGTCAGGTGGAGCACCGGATCCCAGTAGCCCCACACCACCACCGCCGCGTTGTCCGAGGTGAGGTTGCTCGGCTGCTCCATGTTCTCGAGTGATGCGCCCACCGAAAGCGCCATGTCGAGGCCCTCGCCCATGCTGTTGTGGGTTGTCGTCGGCAGCATGCTCCACTGCGGGAGGTTCTTTGCCACTTTCTCCTGGTTCGCGATGAAGTCACCGGTGGCGAGGAGGATCTTCTTCGCCCGAATGTCCGTCACGCCTCCGTCGACCTCGCTGACGACCCTGATCCCGACCACCCGATCCTCTTGATCGAGGATGAACCCCCTGGCGCGGGTGTCGAAAAGGAACTCCGCACCGGCGTCCCGGACGTATCTGAACAACGGCGCGAGCAGCCGGTTGACATTGCCCATTCCCGGCGCCGGAACGTGGAAGTGGGAGGTGTACCCCTTCTCGAAGGGCATCCACTCGACACCGAGCTTCTCGGTCCAGATGTCGATGGCCTTGGCCGAGTGGGTGAAGCTGATCTCGCGCAGCTTGGGGACTCGGTCCCCGGTGGAGTAGATCGGCGACTTGTCCCACCAGTAGGCGGCCCCTTTGTCCTCGACGCCCTGGGCCTCCTGGACCTTGGTGCCGTGCACCGGCAGTACGCCGCACGAGAGGATGGTGTCGCCGCCGTAGGTCGGCGCCTTGTCTATGACCACTGTGGAGACGCCTGCCTCGGTGGCCGCATAGGCCGCCCACAACCCCGCTCCCCCGGCGCCCACGACCAAGACATCGGTTTCCCGGTCGAAGCTGATCCCGCCGCCGGCCAGATGGTTCCCCGTCGGCCGCGGGTCGCCGCCGCACCCCGCTGCAATCCCGGCGCCGAGCGCCGACAAACCCGCCAACCGGAAGAACTCGCGCCGCTCGCACCCCTGTGTCTCAGCCATGGTCAACGCGCCCCCGTTCTCCCGAACCCGGTGTCGTCATCCGCTCCCAGGGCGCCCGCGCCCGCTCCACGGTCGGGTCCCCCGTCATCCGCTGGCCGCCGTTGTCGTGGCAGCGGCCGCAGAAGTCGACCTGCCGGTCGTGCGCGAGGTGGCAGGCCCCGCATCGAAGATCAGGGTAGTGCCCGCGGTGGGGGTTCCTCCGCAGGTGGTCGGTCTTCGCCGCCTGGAACTCGAGACTCACGTGGCAGCCGTTGCACATCTCGTCGCCGAATGTGTGGCGCGCGAAGACCTCGTCATAGTCGCCCATGGCGAAATTGACCACCGACCGCATTTCGTCGATCACGGTGTAGTCCGCGTGGCAGTCCTTGCAGCCGACCTTGGCGCGACGGTGGGCGCTGTCCATGTTGGTGCTCTTAAGATACGAGTCCACGTGGGCGGTCATGTTGTGACAGTTCGAGCAAAACTCCGCCTCCGTCTTCGACCGTCGCTCGACGGCGAACGCGGCGAGCACGAGGACGTTGATCGCGGCAAGCGCCGCAAGCACCCGTCCCGCCGTCACCCGACAACGTCTCCCTCGCCCCGCAGTGTCTCCGGCCTGTGAGAATGCAACCATCTCGGCCTCCCTTGGGTTGGCCGAATTGTACTATGTTTATGACATTAAACCCAGCACGGGAAGAAGAGGTCAACCGGTGGTCTCGGACTCCCTGAGGGCCTTGAAGGCGTCCCACTGGCTCATCGTTCCGGGCTGCCAGATCGCCGGGGCCTTCAGGTACTCCCGGTGGCCGTTGACGATCCAAGCGTGCATGCCCGGGTCGATCTCCTCGAGATCCGCCGACCCGCCCGGGAGCTTCTTCCCGGCCGCATGGAAGATCAACTGACCGGGACGGTTGCCCATCTCCATGAAGGGCTCCCACTGGCTGATGCGCGAGAAGGTCACCCGCCCCGGCGCGTTCGTCGACTCCGGATTCTCGATGTCCTCACGTCGCGCGTGGTAGAGGGTCAGCTCCGCCCCCTGGTACATGTCGTGTTGGACGTTGAGGGGATAGTCCGCACGGCTGATCGGGCTGGGCCGGAAGAAGAACATGTCCAGCGACCAGAAGACGTCGTCGCCCATGATCGTCGCCGGCACCATGGCGATGCTGAACCGCCCTTCCCGCCTGATCTCGACGTTGACGTGGTCGTTGAGCCGGTGGAGCACCTCGACCTCGCGCCCGAGATAGGGATTGAGCCAGCTGTCGAGAATGGCACCTGTGGACGGATCCCGGTAGACACCCGCCTCTCGGTTGAGCATCCGGTATCCCTCGTCGACGGCCTCGAACCTCGCGGCGGAAAAGCCGTTGTAATCGAAGAGCTTGCGATTCCCTTCACCGGGGACCATCCCCCAGATCCCGCCGGACCAGTACCACGCCACTTCGGCGCCGGTGAGATCCCCGCGCATCTTGACGAGAGCGTCGAGAGCCTGGGCGGGGTCGTTGAAGTCGTAGGCTTTTCGGTTGCCGCCTTCGGCGGGACGGATGCTCATCGATGCCGCCGCCATCATCGCTGCGGCCCCCTTCACAACCTGTCTTCGGTCCATCATCCACCTCGGTGATCTCAGGATGACCGAGGGTCTTCGATTCGTCAATCGCGACCGCGGCCGACTCCGGACCGGACCCCGATACCGCGCCCGCGTCCGCGTCCGAGCACGCGGGCTTCTCGCGCCCACCGGGGCGTGTCGGGTTCGACATTGTGCCGGCAACGATCCACCGGCCTTGCCTCACGTTGAAGAAACGCGGACCCGGTGCCTGGCGGTGTTCCGTGCGAGAGGCTGCCTGGCACCGCTCCCATCGCCTACCTCGAGGCTCGGGGTCTCGCACAGCCCGAACGTCCCGCAGCGCCGAACATTGATCAAGGACGGCACGTCCGGTCGAGGCCGGTCCCGCGTGCTCCCGACAACCACGCGGATGTGGAGCAACCCCTGCGGCACACCGCCCCAAAATCGCGAGTCGAGCTCAATAGCCCCGCCAGTCGTCGGAGACCTTCTCCTCATCGATGAGGGTTCTCATGTGGATCCTGCCGCCCTTGATCCACTGCCAGATCCGGCAGCGCGAGCGGCCGTCGTCGCTGAGCTGGATCATCTCGTAGAGATAGAGATCGGGCTCGCCCTTGCGCTGCCAGTAGAGCATGATCGACCGGTTGAACTCGTCCAGATCGACCTCGGCGGCCCAGCCGGTGATGAGCTCGTTGTCGAACCAGACCCTGCCGTCCCGATAGGTGGCGGGAAAATCCCGTTCTTCGGTCCGGCCGTCGGACCAGGTGTAGTGGTTGGTCTGGTGATATGGGTGGGGACCTTGCGAAGGAAATCGACACACCAGACGCGACCGGTGCTCGTCGATCTTCTCACCCGCGGGACTGTAGTAGCGGTACCACCCATCCCAGACGCCTTCGTTTCGGGCCAGTAGCGGCATCGATTTCTTGATTTCGGTCACGGTTGCCTCCGGCACCTGCAACACACTCCGGCCACCGGAATTTCAGACCGCCGCCGGCCAAATCACGACTTGAGGACAAATCTGCAGCCGACCCAGACCCTTCTGCCCGGCAGCGGGTAGCCCGGCTCCATCTCCACCAAGGTGTCGAGAACATTGTCGATCTGGAGGCTGAGCTCGGTGATGCCGACCCTCACCGTCAGTCCGAGATCGAGCAGGGAATACCCATCCAGCTCGATCTTGCCGTCCCGGTCATACGCCACTCGCTCGCCGGTGGCGAGCCAGACCCCGCGGAGATCCACGCGCCGGCCGAGGTGAACGACCCCGAGCAGCTCGATCTGGTGGTCGGGGACAAAGGGGATCTCCTCGTAGCCCTCGCTGGAGTTCGTGAAATGGTGATCGAGCCCGGTCCACGACGCGCCGTAGTCGAAGATCCCGACTTTCCCCTGCAACCGCAACTCGACCCCGCGAATCTCCGCCTCGTCCTGGTTGCGATAGGGATAGTCGCGGCCCTCGCGGGTGATGAGATCACTCACCCGGTTGAAAAAAACCGTCCCCTCCACCGATACCGCCGGTGATGGCGAGAACTCCGCACCGAGGTCGGCGCCGTCGGTCCGCTGGGGGCCGAGATCCGGGTTCGGCGGCTCGGTCCCATAGAGCTGGCGCATGGTCGGGAACCTGCCGCGCCGATAGAGCGCAACCGACCCGGTCCAGTCGTCCCCCAGCACTCTCCGGTACTCGATCTGCGGCGACAGGAGGGTCTCGGACGGCCGGGGGTCGTCGGCCAACACCGGTCCACCGCCGGTCTCCCGCAGGCTTTCGGCGTCAATCACATCGAGCCCTTCGAGCGCGAGCGAGCCGATGAGGCTGTTGGCTTCGTCGAGCCGCCACCGATCTTCGACGGAGAGCGACCAGGTCCACGCTCGATAGCTCTCGCTCGGATCCTCGGAGCCATCCGGGTAGCGCTCGGTCTTGCGGTGACGATCCTGACGAAGGTGGAGGGCGCTTCCGAGCCGGTGGCCACCGCCCAGGTCCCACTCACCCTGGGCGTAGCCGCCGTAGACCCGATCCGCAAACGACGACTCCAGCCGCACGTTCTCGAGCTCGGGTTCGGCGAAGACATCGAGTGTGTTGTCGAAGGCGTGACCATAGAGTTGGCCGCGGAGCTGCCCGCGCGTGAAATCGTGCTCATACCCCAGCGCCAGGGTGGTCTGACGCCACTCGGGGAACCGGGCGAACTTGATGAATCCGGCGGGTTCGGTGGTGTGGAACGGAATCCCCTTCTCCGCATCGATGAAGCGCAGCGAGGCGTAGAGCGTCCCGGCTTCGGGGATCTTCCAGCCGACCCTGCCCATGGCGCTGGCCCGGCGGAGATCCGAGTTGACCCGCACTCCCCCGTCCTGGTACGGCGTCTCCTCGAAACCACCGGCCGTGGGCCAGCCGTCCGAGGTCTCGCCCCCGAGCCCGAAGTACCAGCTCAGGAGGTCACCACCGCCGACGCCGGCGTGCGCCACCGCCGTCCGCTCCGAGGTCAGACGAAGATCGCCGGTAATCCGTTTCCCCGGCCCGCCCTGCATGGTGGTGACGTTGATGACGCCTCCGAGCCCGTTCGGCCCATAGAGCGGCGACGCCGCCCCCCTGGTGACCGAAACCCTGGCGACATCGAAGATCGGCAATTGACCGAGATCGAGATCCCCGAAGTACGGGTCGGAAACGGGGACTCCATCGACGAGGAGGAGGACGTTGGATTGTTCGTAGCCCCGGACCCACACCTTCTGTTCGTTTCGGCCGCCGATGCTCATGGACACCCCGGGAAGGAGCTCGAGAGCCTGGCCGATGGTCAGGACCCCGGCGGCTTGGATCGCGGCGGCATCGAGGACATCGGTGGTTCCGGAGGAAGGCTCCTCGTCCTCGTCCACCACCACGATTTCACCGAAAAAGAACGGGCTGCCGTCATCGTCCGCACCGTCGGGTTCGCGAGGTCTCTCGCTCCGGTCGACCGGTTCATCCTCCGCCGGGTCCGTTTCCTGGCCGCCCGCCGGCAGGGTTGTCAGCACGGCGGCCACAACCAACCAGAGCACGACCGACGTCCAACGGTCGGGGCTCACCCCACCGTTTGCATGGCTCAACACCGCGTCTCCTTTCCAAGCCGGGAGGCCGCCGCGTTTCCACGCCGGCCCTCGGGGCTCCGGGATCGATGATCCCGCCCACCGTTCGACGGACCGTGAGAGCGGCTCCGGTAGGCCCGCCGAATCGGAGACTCCCCAGTGTGTACCTCGGACGTGCTCCGAATGCAACTCAAACCAGTGGCCGGCGCGCTCGGCAATCGAGTGTCGTCACTCGGAAAGGCGGTCGAACTCTTCCGGTGTATTGACGTTTCGCCAACTCCGGATCAACTCCTCGGGCGGAGCCGGGCAGTGGACATTGGCCTGCTCGGCGAGCCGCCAGGGTCCCAATTTCCCGGACCGCGCCAGGCCTTCGAGAAGGCCCAGCACCTGGGGCTCGTAGACCGCCAGGAACGGCTCGACCGGGCCATCGCCCAGCCGCGGCAGAATCGCCCACCGACCCGGGCGGCGTTGACCCACGAGCCAGTCAACGGCGGCCTCGGAAATGAGCGGCTGATCGCAGGCAACCATGAGCCAGGCTGCGTTCGGCGCCCATCGGAGGGCGGCCATCAGCCCCGCCATGGGACCGGCGAGTCCGGGGGCATCCGGCAGGCGGCGGTGCGCCGCGAGCGTCTCCGGCACGGCGCCCGAACCGAGCAGAACCGGATCCCCCAACCGGCCGTGAACCGCAGCCGCCACCCGATCGACAATCGGCCGTCCGCCGTGCTCGAGGAGCTGTTTCGGGCGTCCCATCCGGCTCGATCTGCCACCCACCAGGACCCCGGCGAGGACGGTCCGTGATCTCCAGGCATCGTCGAGCAGCCGCGAAATCTCCTCGACCGCGACCGCCACCCGGTCTCCATCCCTGGGCAGGACCCTCAGGATCTCGGTCACATCCTCTGGCGGCGAGGTCTCGCCCTCGCCGAGGAGCCAGAGCTTGGGCAGCGAGGTCTGCTTGTGGCCCTCGACCAGGACGAGATCGTGGCTCGCACCCAGCCGGGCCAGGGTCTCACCGAGATCCGGCGCCCCTTCGGGGTGCCAGCGGGCGGCGGACTCGTTGACGCCGCGAACCACGACATCGGCGCCGGCCAGAAAGAACCGATCCGAGTCCTTGCCGGGCCGATCGAAGTGCACGCCGTGAGCGTCGTGCTTGACCACGGCGACCGAGAGTCCGCGATCCCGCAGCAGCGGAATCACCTCCTCGATGAGCGTCGTCTTCCCCGAGTTCTTGTACCCGCAACACGCGAGCACCGCCATGCCGTCTGCCGCAAGTTTCACCGGGAGAGTCTATCCCAGGCGATGGGGACCGACTGGATCGGCCCGGTGGGCTTGGCTCAACCGAACCCATGGCAGACGACCGAGTTCTTGCGCGCGCGAAAAATGTGCGCTTCATCACAACCAGTTTTCCGGCGTTCTCCGCTTTACAGGATAGAGGCAGCCGAAAGAGCGGCACTCACATCAACCGAATCGAGGAGGACGCCATGAATTCGAGCACCAATCCAACCAAGATCCACTTCTCCATCAATCTCGCAACTCGTGTGTTTCTCACGATCCTGATCGGCGCGACTCTGTTGGGAACAGCCGACCATGCTCAGGCCACCGGTTTGATGTTCTACGCCCTCGAGGACGGCCAGGTGCGCGGCTTTGACGTTGACAACGGCGATGATTCGATCAGCATCCCGGCGAGCGCCTTTTTCGGCAGCCCGCCGAATCCGGCCACGGGCCGCAACATCGCCTACGACCCCGTCACCGATCTCATGTGGTACTCGGCCGACGACAACCACGTGCACTCGCTCGTGGTCAGCACTCTGGCTGCGGGGCCGACCATCTCAGACATCAACGATGCCTTCTACGGCCCTATCCGCACCATCGCCATCGATCGTTTGGCCCGTCGCCTCTATATCTCGAATTCCAACGGTAACGTTGAGGTCTATGAGCTGTATACGAACACCAGAATGTACACTATCCCTCTCTCCGCCTTTGGCGCGAGCGAGCCGAATCCGGGTAACCGTAGAAGGCTCGCGGCCGATGCCAATGCCAATCTCTGGTTCGCCGCGGCGGACGGCACCTTCAAGGAGTTCAACCCGGTTCAGCACAATCCCCGGTTCACCGGGCGTGAGATCGCGGTCAACCAGCAGATCGATCCGAGTTTTCCCGGGCAGCAGCGCTGCTTCGTGGCCGTGCGCTGGTCCTCAGCCGAGCACTACCTCCACTACGCTTCGTCGGACGGCACCGTGCGGACTGCAAACCTGGACACCCTGACCAACGCCAACATTTCGTTTCCGATGGTCTGGTTTCAGACCTTGAGCAACCCCGGCGAGCTCCGGTCGCTTGCCATCGACCCGTCGTGGACCTCCCCCGGATTCCCTCCCGCCATGCCCTTCGGGGTCGCAGCCTCGGACGGCCTGTATCCGAATTTGGTTGAGGTGACCTGGAATCCTGACCCGAGCTTTCCGATTTTCTGGGTTTACAGGCGGGAACCCGGGACCGGCAATTGGCCCTATCGGTTCATTTGTTACAACAACGGCTGGTGCGAAGACACCTATGCAACACCTGGTGTGATCTACGAGTACACGGTCCAGGCATGCAATATCGAGGGCTGTAGTGACTACGGCGCCAACATCGATACCGGATACGCCGGCGGGTTGACTCCGCCGACCGGGGTGACCGCCAGCCGGGGCACCCTGTACGACCGGGTCCGAGTGACCTGGGATGCCGTCGCGGGAGCGAACGGCTATTTGGTCGGCAGGGCGCCAGAAAGTGGTGGCGTTCCCACCACCGCATGGGTGACAGGAACCACATTCGACGATATGAATGCCCTCCCGGCCGGTTCCTTCTGGGAGTACTGGGTCTACGCCTGCACCGACCCCTCATCCTGTTCTTCAAGCTCCGGATCGGTGTGGGGATGGATCGGGACCTTCATTTTCATCGATGGCTTCGAGTCCGGTGATCTGTCGGAGTGGAGCAGCTTTCAATACTGAGCAGCGGAGCAGACAAATCTTGACGGGCGGGCGCTTCGGCGCCCGCTCGACTCTTTTGGGAATCGCTGGTACAACATATTCAAAGGTATATCGATGAGCGATCAGGGCCCGGACTCAGGTGAGGTGACCGAGCTGCTTCAAGCCTGGAATGAAGGCGACGTTGAGGCCCTAAGAGACCTCATGCCGATGGTCTTCGCGGAACTTCGCCGAATGGCGCAGCTCCGATTTGCATCGGAACGCTCCGGTCACACCCTGCAACCGACCGCCATCGTCAACGAGGTCTATCTCCGCCTCGCCAACCAGAAGGCGCCGCACCTCGTCAATCGGGACCATTTCCTCGCTTATTCCGGGAAGATGATGCGGTGGATTCTGGTCGACCACGCCCGCCGTCACCGCTCCGAGAAGCGGGGCGGCGAACAACCCACCATCTGCCTCAACGATGATCTCGTTGGCGAGCAGGCGGCGGCACCTCTCGTCGACATCATCGCGCTCGATGAAGCTCTGAGTCGCCTCGAAGACCTGGAACCCCGGCAAAGCCGGGTGGTCGAGCTCCGGTATTTTGCCGGTCTGACCATCGAGGAGACCGCAGATTTGATGGGTGTTTCCCTGAGTTCGGTCAAGGACGACTGGCGGATGGCGAAGATCTGGCTCTATCGCACCTTGACAGGGACCTAGGATGAACGATTCTCACCGGCGATCTGCACCGAGACTCTTGCGCTCTGGGCACTCGCGAAAATGCTCAACGGACCTCGGGGTACGCTTCCGCTTTTCGCGAGCGTCAGAGCATCAAGATCCTGACACATCTCATCCAGCAGAACCGCTCATCCTAGGTCGGACCTAGAATGAACGAACGCGAGGCCTACCGCCGTCTCCAAGAGATTTTTCTCCACGCGAGCGCCCTCGCCACGGATGAACTCGCGACCTACCTCGAATCCGCCTGTGCCGACAACCCCGACATGCGGGCGGAGGTCGAAGCGATGCTGGCCGCGGAAAGTCAGGTCGGCACCTTCCTCGAGAGTCCTGCGATCTCACCGCCTTCAGCGAAACGCCAAACGACCGACAAACATGACCCCAAGATCATCGGCCCGTACCGACTCCAGAAGAGGTTGGGCGCCGGCGGCATGGGAGTGGTCTATCTCGCCGAGCAGATGGAGCCGGTTCGTCGTCAAGTCGCCCTCAAGCTGATCAAGATCGGGATGGACACCGAGCAGATCGTGGCGCGGTTTGAATTGGAACGCCAGGCCCTGGCGATGATGGAACACCCGGGGATTGCCCGCGTGCTGGATGCCGGCGCTACCGATGATGGCCGGCCGTACTTCGTGATGGAGGTCGTGCGGGGGACACCGATCACCGACTTCTGCGATAAGAAAGGACTGAGCCTCGATCAGCGGCTCGCTCTATTCGCCCGGGTGTGCGACGCCCTCAACCACGCTCATCAGAAAGGCATCATCCACCGCGACATCAAACCTTCCAACGTTCTCGTTGAGAGCCGGGGCGGTGAGGTGACGCCCAAGATCATCGACTTCGGAATCGCCAAGGCGACCAATCAGAGACTCATCGAGGGCGGTCTGCACACGGGCATCGGTCAGATCATCGGCACACCCGAATACATGAGCCCCGAACAGGCCGACGCCTCCGGCCTCGACATCGACACCCGATCCGACATCTACTCGATGGGTGTCATGCTCTACGAACTCTTGGCCGGAATCCTGCCTTTCGACCTCTCCGCCGATCGATCTGCAGGCCTCGGTCGGATTCAGCGCATCCTCTCCGAAGAAGTACCTCCAACGCCGAGCACAAGAGTCTCGTCTGTCGATGGTCCCAAGATCGCCTGCGGCCTCAGCCCTCGTGAGCTCGGAAGGAAACTGAAGGGGGATCTGGACTGGATCGTCATGAAGGCGATCGACAAGGATCTCGACCGTCGGTACCAGGCCGTATCGGAGTTCGCCTCGGACATCCGGCGGTATCTGGCCAACGAGCCGGTGCTCGCTTCACCGCCGGGATCGATGTATCGCCTGCGGAAATTCGTCCGCCGGCATCGGACCGCGGTCGCCGGTTGTGTCGCGGGAATCCTCCTCTTGCTCGGTGGGGTCGTGGCCACGACCTCGCAGGCAATTCGCGCAACCAGAGCCGAACGGGAGGCCCTTCACCAGGCGGCGCTCGCGGCCGATGTCAACGACTTCTTGATCTCGATGCTGTCCGAGGCCAATCCGGCGAACCGGCCCGCCGGGACCGATTTCACAGTGGTCGATGCGCTTGAGACCGCGGCCCATATCGTCGACGCCGGCGACCGCTCTCCGCGCCTCGAGGCCGAGGTGCGAAGGGTGGTCGGCATTACCTTCTACTCCCTCGGCCGATACGACGAGGCCGAGCTGCAGACACGTTCAGCACTCGAGACCCTGCAATCACTCGATGAGGTGCCCGACATCGAGGTGGCTCGACTCAAGGTCCAGCTGGGTGCGATTCTTGTCGACAGCGGCGAGTCGGACGAGGCCATCCGCAACCTCGAAGAGGCTCGAACCATCTTCACCCGCGCCGGTGACGACTACATCGTGGACTGGGCCGCCGCAACGAACGAACTCGCCGACGTGGCCACCACGAGGGGCGACCACAAAGCCGCCGAAGAGCTCAACAACGCCGCGCTGGCCGCCGCCCGATCGGGCGGTGGAGATACCGCCGCCACCGTCGAGGCGAGCGTGCTCATCGATCTCGGTTCCCTCGACCTTGAACTGATGAATGTCGAGAGCGCAGAGGCCAGGATCCGCGAGGGACTGTCCCTCCAACGAGCCGTGCTTGGCGAGAATCATCCGTCCATCGCCGGGACTCAGCTCTCGTTGGCCAAAGTGCTCTCCGAAAAAGGCGAGTTCGACACCGCCGACCAACTCTTCCAGGCCAGCCTCGAAACCACCCGCAAGGTCTTTGGTGAAAGCCACATCCGGGTGGCCGTCGTTCTTCACAACTACGGCTTTCACCTGATGAATCGGAATCCCCAACAAGCCGAAATCTATCTCCGTGAAGCAGTCCGGCTCTTGGAGGGTCGCGGCAACGCTGTCGCGGTCGCCCGGGCCCTTGACGTCCTCGCCGCGGCACAGCTCGACAGTGGGGACTATGACCAGGCCGAGAAGAGTTTCCTCCGCGCGCTCGACCTGCGTCGCGATTCACTGCCCGACGAACACCTCGACATCGCGCAGAGCCTCAACAACCTGGGAAGCCTCCATATGCGGAGTGGTCGGTACGACCAAGCTGTTCCGCTCCTCGCCGATGCCCTCGAACGGTATTCGCGCCTTTACGGTGAGAAACACCCGATGGTCGTCGTCGTGACCTACAACCTGGGCTCGGCCCAGTCCGATGCCGGAACCCTGGCCGAGGCGCGGGGAAATCTCGAGGCTGCATTCTCACTCGCCGCCGAGATCTTCCCCGCGGGTCACCTCAACACGGCTGTCATGCAGGCAAAATATGGTGAGTGTCTGAGCCGCCTGCACCGCTTCACAGATGCGGAAGCCCTCTTACTCCCGGCTCGAGCTCAAATTGAAGTTCAACTCGGCAGCGAGCACTGGCGTACCCGGCAGGCGAGCGAGATGATTGCCGAACATGTGGCACGGAAAGAGAACTCGAAATAGCTCACTTTGGAGGTGATCATCCACCCGACATCATTGACAGCCGCCCGCGTTCGTGAATAATCGGGAGATCATGGCTGGTTGCCCCGCCTCCCGCGTTTTCGATCTTGAGCACCTCGATGGTGCTGCGGGCGCGGCCATTCCGTCGATGCTGAACCTCCTCCTTCTCGCTCTTATCTGCGACATACCGGGGGTTCGGACTTAAGCTTTTTTGCACTTTCGTCACAAGCCCCCGAGGAATCGGGGGCTTTTTATTTGTCCCGAACTGGAGGAACGAACACCATGGCAACGCAGAACGACGACCGGGTCCTGATCTTCGACACCACTTTGCGCGATGGCGAGCAGTCGCCCGGCGCCAGCCTCACGAGCTCGGAAAAGCTCGAGATCGCCCGCCAACTCGCGCGTCTCGGCGTCGATATCATCGAAGCCGGATTTCCGGCGGCGAGCCCCGATGACCTCGAAGCCGTTCGCCAGATTGCCCGGGAAATCGGAACCGGGGATGGACCGGCGATCGCCGGTCTGGCCCGCGCCCATCCACGCGACATCGACAAGGTCTGGGAAGCCGTCCAGCCGGCCGCCAAACCGCGGATCCACACCTTCATCGCCACCTCGGACCTCCACCTCGAGCACAAGCTCAGGATGAGCCGATCGGAGGTCGTCGATCGAACCCGCGCCATGGTGGCCCACGCCAAGTCCTACTGCCGGGACATCGAGTTCAGCTGCGAGGACGCCGGGCGGTCGGACCCTGCCTTTCTCATCGAGGTCTGCACCGCCGCCATCGAATCGGGCGCCACGACGCTCAACATCCCGGACACCGTCGGCTACACCTCACCGGAGGAGTACTTCGAACTCATCAGCCGCCTCCGCGCCGAAACACCGGGCGCCGAGAACGTGATCTGGTCGACCCACTGTCACGACGATCTCGGGATGGCCACGGCCAACAGCCTCGCCGGAATCCGCGCCGGAGCGCGTCAGGTGGAAGTGACCGTCAACGGGATCGGCGAACGGGCCGGCAACACCAGCCTCGAAGAGGTGGTCATGGCCCTGAGGACCCGACACCGGTACTTCGGCATGAAAACCGGGATCGACACGACCCAGATCATCCGCGCCAGTCACATGGTGGCCAGCTTCACCGGGATTTCGGTGCCGCCCAACAAGGCGGTGGTCGGCTCCAACGCCTTCGCCCACGAAGCGGGCATCCACCAGGACGGGATTCTCAAACACCAGAGCACCTACGAGATCATGATGCCCGAGACCGTCGGCCTCGACCGGTCGCGCCTTGTGCTCGGCAAACACAGCGGCCGCCACGCCTTCCGCGTCCGGCTCGAGCAGCTCGGATTCGAGCTCGATGACGAGGCGGTGGCCAAGGCCTTCTCGAGCTTCAAGGATCTCGCCGACAAGAAAAAGATCATCACCGATGCCGATCTCGAGGCGTTGGTGGCGGACCGGTTCTTCCAGCCCGAAGAGATCTTCAAGCTCCTCGACCTGCAGGTCACCTGCGGCAGCCCCGGGATGCCGACCGCGACGGTGAGGATGGCCGATCCCGACGACGAGGCGGCCATCGGCGTCGCCGTCGGGACCGGACCGGTGGATGCGGTCTTCCGCTCCATCGATCAGGTCATCGACCGGCCCACCAAGCTCATCGAGTACGCCGTCCACAGCATCACCGAAGGCATCGACGCCCTCGGCAACGTGACCGTTCGGATCGTCGACCTCGACAGGCCGGAGCAGATCATCAGCGGTCACGGCGCCGATGTCGATATCATCGTCGCCAGCGCCAAGGCCTACATCGCCGCCAAGAACCGGATGATCGCCCGGATGGGAAGCGCCCGGGTGGCGGCAACCGCGACCGACGACATCAACTCGAGCTGGGAGTCGCTCCGCATGGGCGGCAACGGGTTCTGAGGAGGTGCGGATGCCCGCCGAGGAACACACGCTCTTCGACACGATCTGGGACGACCATCGGGTGAACGCGGTATCGACGCCCGGTGGCGGTCCCGACACCCTCTACATCGATCTCCACCTCATCCACGAGGTGACCTCTCCGCAGGCCTTTTCGATTCTCAGAGACCGGGGGATGAAGCTCCGTCACCCGGAACAGACCATGGCCACCATGGATCACTCCACTCCATCCACTCCCCCGGGTCCGGACGGCAGATACATCATCGGCAATCCCGACGCCGAGATTCAGCTTGCCGCCCTCGAACGCAACTGTGCCGACTTCGGGGTGCCGCTCTATCCAATGGGTCACCCCCACCAGGGCATCGTCCACGTCACCGCACCCGAGCTCGGGCTCGTTCAACCGGGGATGACCATCGTTTGCGGCGACAGCCACACCGCCACCCACGGCGCCTTCGGCGCCCTGGCTTTCGGGATCGGCACGAGCCAGGTGGCGCACGTATTCGCCACCCAATGTCTGCTGGCCAAAAGACCGAAGACCTTCGAGATCAGGATCGACGGCGCCCTCCAAACGGGAGTCAGCGCCAAGGATGTGATCCTCTCGGTGATCGCCCGGATCGGCACCGAGGCCGGCACCGGCCATGTCTTCGAGTACACCGGCAGCACCATCCGGGCCATGTCCATGGAAGAACGGATGACCGTCACCAACATGTCCATCGAGGCCGGCGCCACGGCCGGGCTCATCCAACCGGACGACACGACCTTCGACTATCTCGAAGGGCGGGAGTTCGCGCCCCGGGGGGCGAGCTTCGACGAGGCGGTGGCCGACTGGCGGCGGCGATTCCAACCGAGAAACGGCGACCACGATCGGCGGGTCTCCTTCACCGCCGACGAGATCGAGCCCATGATCACCTACGGCACCAACCCCGGGATGGGCATGCCGGTACGCGACGCCGTGCCCGATCCCGCCGATTTCGCGAACAAGTCGGACCGGGTTTCGTTTCAGCGCGCTCTCGACTACATGCAGATCGAACCCGGCAGGCCCGTCCTCGGCCTCCCGGTCGATGTGGTCTTCGTCGGCAGCTGCACCAACTCACGGCTCAGCGATCTCCGCGATGCGGCGCGGGTGATGGACGGCCGCAAGGTCCACGATCGCGTCCGGATGCTCGTCGTCCCGGGCTCGCGCAGGGTCAAGGCCGCCGCCGAACGCGAAGGCCTCGACGAGATCTTCCTGCGCGCCGGCGCCGAGTGGCGCGAGCCGGGGTGCTCCATGTGTCTCGCCATGAACGGCGATCTCATCGAGCCGGGCCAGCTCTCCGTGAGCACCTCCAACCGGAACTTCGAGGGTCGGCAGGGCAAACGCGGCCGAACCGTCCTGGCGAGCCCGCTCACCGCCGCCGCATGCGCCGTGACCGGCGTCATCACCGATGTCAGGGAGATCTTGTAGTGGAGACCCTCACCAGCCCCGTCATGTTCCTGCCCATCGACAATATCGACACCGACCGGATCATCCCGGCGAGGTTTCTCATCACGACCAAGATCAAGGGGCTCGGCCGTCACTTCTTCAACGATTGGACGCACGCCTCCGGCGCCCGCGAGAACGCCAGGATTCTCGTGGCCGGCCACAACTTCGGCTGTGGGAGCTCCCGCGAGCACGCGGTCTGGGCCCTCGCCGACTACGGCATCGAGGCGGTGGTTTCGACGAAGTTTGCCGACATCTTCCACGCCAACGCCCTCCGCAACCGTCTCGTCCCGGTGGTGGTCCAGACCGAGGACCACGCACGCCTGGTCGCAGCCCTCGAGGCCAACCCCGAGTCGCCGGTCACCATCGACTTCGATGCCCGCCGGCTGCGGTGCGGACCCGTCGACATCCCCTTCACCGCCGCCATCAGCGAGGTCGGATCGGAGGACCCGGAAACCCCGGGGGCCGAGGAACTCGAGATCCTCCTGGGTCAAAGCCGGCTCATCGACGAGTACGAGGCCGCACGCAAGACCCGCGTCAACACCCTGGGAAACCGAGGATGAAATCGCGAATCCTCCTTCTGCCCGGCGACGGCATCGGCGGCGAGATCGTCGACGCCGCCGCGCGCGTCCTCAGAAAGACCGCGGAGCTGTGGTCCCTCGATCTCATGTTCGAGACCGCGCTCATCGGCGGCGCCGCCATGGACGCGACCGGCGACCCGCTGCCGCCCGAGACCCTCGGCGCCTGCCGCGTGGCCGATGCCGTGCTCCTCGGCGCGGTGGGCGGACCGAAATGGTCCGACCCCAATGCTCCCGTTCGACCCGAGCTCGGCCTGCTCAGGCTGCGCAAAGAGTTCGATCTCTTCGCCAACCTCCGGCCGGTCAGGGTCTTCCCCGCCCTTGCCGATCACGCTCCCCTCCGGGCCGATCTCCTCGACGACGTCGACATCCTCTTTGTCCGCGAGCTCACCAGCGGGATCTATTTCGGCGCGCACTGGGAAGAGGACGAGCAGGGAGAGGCGCACGACGTCATGACCTACCGCGTTCCCGAGGTCGAACGCATCGCCCGGGTCGCTTTCGAAGCCGCACGGAAGCGCAACGGGAGGGTCGCGTCGGTGGACAAGGCGAACGTCCTCGCCTCCATGCGGCTCTGGCGCCGCACGGTGGAGCGGGTCGCCGCCGACTACCCCGATGTCGAGCTCGAGCACGTCCTCGTCGATGCCTGCGCGATGTACCTCATGCTGCGGCCGGCGAGCTTCGATGTCATCCTCGCGCCGAACTGCTTTGGCGACATCCTCTCCGACGAGGCGTCGATCCTCGCCGGTTCTCTCGGGATGCTCCCATCGGCCTCGATCGGCACCGAGAGCTTCGGCGTCTACGAACCGATCCACGGCTCCGCGCCGGATATCGAGGGCAGGGGAATCGCCAACCCCATCGCCACCATTCTCTCTGCCGCCATGCTCCTGCGCCACAGTCTCGGCCGCGACGACTCCGCCCGCGGGATCGAAGAGGCCGTCGAAACGGCTCTTGGCCGCGGCCTGCGCACCGCCGACATCGCTTCGCCGGCCACGGCGCCGTCCACCACCGACGAGTTCACGCGGGCGGTGCTGGACCATCTGCACGCGTGAAACAGAGGTCGAGTCAAGAGCTGCAGCCAGCCCCGCGATGCCGCCGGGCAAAGGCCGTCATTCCGGTCGAGATTCGGCAGGGGGCGGCGCCGCCTGGAGCCGTCGGACGGCGGGCCGGCAATCCGGGTTGGCCGCGAGGGCGGCTTTCAGGTCGTTCCGGCAGGCCTCGGTGTTTCCCTGCCCTTCGAAGGCGAGGGCCCGCAGGAGGAGTGCGCTCTCGAGAGCGGGGTCGACCTCGAGAGCCTCGCTGAGCATTCTGACCGCCTCTTCGAGATCGCGTCCGCGGCGGTCATCGGCAAAGAGAAAGGGCTTTGCCAGCGTGACCATGGCGCGGGCGTTCCCGGGATCGAGCTCGAGGGCCCGGGTGGCGGCGGCCTTCATCTCGTCGATGTGCTTCTTTGCCCGAAAGTCCGAGCGGATCTTGGTTGCCAGAAGATCGGCTCGCATCCGCTGGCGGGGTGATGTTTCCGGCAGCGCGTCGAGGGCTTGGAGACCGGCATCGGCGGCGGCGTCGATGCGCTCTCCGATCTCTCTTCGCAGCTTTTTCTCCGATGCCGCCAAGTCCTCGAAGTCGAGGCGCTCGAGCTCGGCAACCAGGAGCGCCACTCGGGCGAGATTCTCGCCGTGGGCTTCATCGCCGGCGGGAGACGATGCAACTGCGCACGCGTCGAGAACCGTCCTCGCAGCTTGCAGATCATAGCTTCGCTCGACGGCGGTGATGGAGGAGGGGCTGCACGCACCGGAGGCCGAGACGAACGAAACCGGGAAAAACACAGTTGCGGCGAGCAGCCCGGTGGCAAAGGCAAGCACACCTCGACCCTCGTGCGGGTGAGCTGAGAACTCTCTCGGCTGTCGGTTCCTCGACATCGGCTCAACGCCCTCCCTTCCGGCTCAACAGTACGAGCATCGCCGGCACCAACCAGAGATCGGCGGCGAGCGCCACCAGCATGGCTGTTCCCGCCAGGAGTCCAAAGGACCGGATCGGCACGAAGGCCGAGGTCAGCAGGGCGAAAAACCCGATGCAGGCGGCGACGGTGGTCAGCACCAGCGCCGGCCCGACGTGCTCGAGCGCCAGTCGGAGGCGTTGGGACGTGTTTCCATTCGGTTCTTCGCGATCGATCGCCACCAGGAGGTGCACGGTGTCGTCGACCGCGATGCCGAGCGCGATGGAGGCGACCATGATGGTGGCGGCGTCGAGGGTGATTCCGGCGACGGCCATCACGGCGAAAGCTGCGAGCAGCGGCACCGCGTTGGGCGGCACCGAGAGGACGGTGAGCCTGGCCGAACGAAGACCGAGTCCGACGACGATGAAGACCACCGGAAGCGCGAGGGCCAGGCTCCACAACTGGCTGGCCACGAGGGTCCTTTGGGCGTTGACCAGCTGCAGCACCTGGCCGGTGACCTGCCCCGAGAAGCCCGACGGCAGCTCGCCGAGCGCCCGCCGAGCCTGTGCCACGAGGTCGAGAAAGAGGTGTTCGTCCATCTCGTTGACGATGGCCGACAGGCGGATGGTCCGGCCATCGCGAGTCACCAGGCTGTCGAGCATTTCCCGGCCGCCGGAGTCGAGGTCCTCGAGAAGGCCTTCGGCGGCGGCTCCCGATTGTGGGAGCCGATACCACGATGGCGCCATCTCGTGATCCCACTGCTCGAGCTTTCGCAGGAGATCGAGGGGTGAGACGACTTTGGCGACGATGGACGACGCGCCGAGCTCAGCGGCGAGGCTCTCGATCGACGACCACGCCGCCGGCTCGGTCCAGACGTCCGGCAGATCCAGGACCACCTCGAGGGTGTAGAAACCCGACAGGGTCGCCGAGACCCGCCGGTACTGCGCGGAGGTCGGGTGCTCCTCGGGAAGAAACCCGAGTGGGTTCGACGCGACTCTGATGAAGGGCAGGCTGGCCAGCGCGCCCAGGGCCAGCAGCACGGCGACGACGATGACCGTGCGCGGCCTCGAGGACCCGAAGTGGAGCCATCTCCCGTGGAATTCCGGGTCCGCCGCCGCTGCCGCCGCCGGCACTTTCAGGTGGCGAATCAGGAACGGCCCGAGGAGCAGATTGACAGCCAGGGACACGAGGATGCCGATGGCCGCGAAGACACCGAGCTCCCGGACCGGTTCCATCCCGGCCGCCAGCAGGGAGAGAAAACCGGCCGCAGTCGTGACCGCGGCCAGCACCAACGGACGGGTGGCGTCGCCGAGGGCCTCTTCAAGAGCCCGATCCACCGGGTGGCCGACCCGGTGGTGGCGGAATCGGCGCACGAGATGGATGACGCCCGAAAGGGCAAGCACCCACAGCAGCGCCGGCAGAACCGAGGTGATCATGTTGAGAGTGCGGCCGGTGAGAACCACCATGGCCATGGCGAGAATGACCGAAGTACCGGCACAGGCCGCGGCCGCTGCCACCGCGCGCAGCGAACGGGAGAGCACGGCGAGGGCCAGGATCGACATCGTCAGAGCCACGGCGAAACCCCGCCTGCTTTCACTTTCCGACATCTGGTCCAGGGCGTCGATCAGGGCGGTCGAACCCACCAGGCCGACGGTGAATCCTGCCGCCTCGAGCGGCACCACCGCCGCGCGGATGCGGCGCATGATCGTCCGCCGCGCCGCGGGGTCATCGGACGGAGCGACGGTCGCCACGATCGCAGCCGCCTCGCCGTCATCCGAGATGAAGAGGTCGCGGTAGAAGGGGGTGGACGACATCTCGAGCTCGAGCGCTTCGGCGTCTTCGCCGGCGAAGAGATCCCGATAGATCACCGGCAGACCCTGGACCCGATCGACACCCGGGATGGTCTCGATCGCACCGGCGGCATCCACCATGGCGTCCAACAATTCCGGTTCGAAGAGGGGCGCGTCCCACAGACAGATCAGCACGAACTCGTCGCTGCCGAAGGTCGCTCTGAACTCGTCATACACCGCTGCGTCGAGCGGATCGCCCCCCTGCCAGCGCTCGAGCCGATTGTCCACCCTCACTCCGCTGGCGACGAACAGGGCCGGAATGACCGACGCCAGCAGGAGCACCGCTGCGAGATCGCGAATCTTCATGAGGCCACGAGGTTGCGGGCCAGGCGAAGGACACCACCGGCGCCAACGCTGGAGAGCGGGAGCCCGGTCACGAGGATTTCGAGGAAGCGGGAGAAAAGCAACGGGTCGGCGGCCAAGGCCCGGACCATTCGCCGCCGCAATCGCGGACGGCCCTCGGCAAAGAGGACGAGGCCGGTCAGAAAACGGGCATCGCGGCGCAGTTGCCGGTGGGCGGCTGAGTACGGTCTCAGATCGCCGGCTCGAACCGCCGCCACCAGGGCGTGAGCCTGGTGAAAGGCGAGGGTCAGGCCTTCGCCGGTGATCGCATCGAGGGAACCCGAGGCGTCGCCGAGCAGAGCGAGATTGCCACGGACGACGGCCCGGCACCGTTGCTCGAGGGGGCCGGCGCCACGATCGCTGCTTTCGACCGGTGCGCCCCGCAGCCGATCAGAGAGTCGCGGGAAAAGAGCGAGGAGTTGATCGAATGACGCCGCCCGTCGCGGCCACAAGAGGGCGACACCGATCGTGCCGGGACCGACCGGGGTGACGTAGGCCTCGCACCCGTCGACCCAGTGGACCTCGACGAGGTCGGTCCAGGGTGTGATGCGGAAGTGACGGCGCACGCCGAATCGAGCGCCGCGGGCCGGCCCCCGGTCGAGACCCGCCCACATCCGCACCCGCGAGAGACGGCCGTCGGCGCCGATGAGAAAGCGGCCGAACACGGATCCGCCGGAGGACTCGACGTGATCGGACCCGAGACCCGTGACCTTGGTGTCCCAGCGAAGGTCGACACCGACGGCCTCGGCCCGGTCGACGAGGGCGCGGTGGAGGTGGGTTCGGCGGATTCCATAGCCGGCGGCGCCGGGGAGGAGCGCTTCGGCAACGGTATCGCCGTCGATGTAGCGAATCCCACGAAAGGGCGCGCTGCCTTCCGGAGGGGGGGTCACTCCGAGGGAGTGCAGCCGGGCGATGCCGTCCGGCATGATGCCTTCCCCACAGGCACAGTCGATGGGCGGATGGCGCCGGTCGATGACGGCGGCCGTCAAACCCTGCAGGCGTGCGCCGATGGCGGCGGCGAGCCCGGCCGGCCCGCCGCCTACGATGACGAGGTCGAAGTTCTCGGCCACCCGCACTCCGATCGCCCAGGAGCCCGGTGCGCAGAAACCGAACCGGGCCGGAAACGCCGGAAATCAACCATCGTCACCACCGCAGCAGCACCAACTCTGAGCAGAAGCCCGGGCCCATGGCGAGCATCATCCCCGGGCTCCCGGGTTCGGGCCGGTGGTCCCTCATCGTCTCTTCCATGACCATCAGCACCGAGGTCGAGCTCAGGTTGCCGACCGTACGCAAGCTGTTCCAGGTGACGTCCAGCGCGCCCTCGGGCAGGTCCAGAGCGTCCTGCATCGCCGCCAGCACCTTCGGGCCGCCGGGGTGCGAGACCCACGATCGGATATCGGACGGCGTCAATCCGTGCTCGGCGAGAAACTCGTCGACGTCCCGACGAAGATAGCGCTTGACGACCTCGGGCACGTCCGCGGAGAGGACGATCTTGAACCCGGATTCCGAAATGTCCCAGCCCATCACCTCTTCGCTGTCCGGATAGAAGACCGAGCGGAAGTCGACGATCTCGGGGCCATCCGTCGGTCGATCGGCGCCGACCACGACCGCTGCAGCGGCGCCGTCGCCGAAGAGTCCGGAAGCGATCAGGTTGGGAACCGAGAGGTCCATTCGTTGCAGGGTCAGAGAACAGAGCTCGACCGACAGCAGAACTGCAACCTGGTTCGGGTAGGCGCGAACATAGTCGGCGGCCCGGGCCACCCCCGCTGCGCCGGCGACGCAGCCGAGGCCGAATATCGGCATCCGTTTGACGCGCGACGGCAGTTTGAGTCGATTCATCAATCGGGCGTCAATGGACGGTGTGGCCACACCGGTGACGGTGACGAAGATGAGTGCATCCACATCGTCGACTCCGAGCCCGGCCTTCTCCAGAGCTCGTCGAACCGCGACCTCGCCGACCTCCTGGGCGACCCGGATCCAGGCGTCGTTGGCGTCGCCCCAGGTCTTGAGCTCGAGGTACCCATCCATCGGCAGGGCGAGGTGGCGTCCGCCGACCAGGACGTTGCGGTGCAGCGCTTCGAGCCGATCGAGGTTGTGGTGGCGCTGGGCCCAGTGCCCCCTGAAGGCTGCGAGCAGGGTCTCCTGATCGTAGAAGTGCGGGGGGAGCGCGCTCCCGATGGATGCGATTCTCAATTCAGCCCGCCGAAGTCATTCGCCGTGAATCTCGTACGTCTGTGCCGAGGCCGGGAATCGGTTGAACATCTTTCTCGCTCCGTGGGTATGGGTGGAATGGCTGACGGGTTACAGTGTTGGGAAACCAGCCCGAGTCGGCAGCCATTCCAATATCAAACCGAGACCCGGCCCCCATCTGATCTGAATGCGTGAATCACGGACCATCAACCCCGGAAGTCTCGGCCCGCAATGATGCCAGAACAGCTTGTTCAGGCGTTGAGTCGGCTCATTGACGGACCCGCGTCCATCGAGGGTCATGGCTGATTTCGATCAAGGCTGCAGGCAGGGCTTACCGCGCTTCTTTTGCAGCTTCTTGTTGATCTTGTCGGCGACAAGCTGCACCGAGTGATCCGCGCTGTTCGCCATCACATTGCTCGCGTCTTCTTCCCACTGAAGTCGCCCTGAGGGATCGAAACACTGCACGGTCACGCGGTCCTTCGCAAAACCGATCGCGCCCCAGTGGATGCTGACATCGACCCAGAGCAGCCACCCGCCGCCGAGCGGCTGGAGTGATCTGAAGACCTCGTCCGGCGACGACAGGTTGTTGCGCCGGGGCCAGATGTCCGGCGGCAGGTCGCGGACCGGGGCCCCGGCGGCGGCGACCGTGTTGTAGATCCCGGTCTCGAGGATGAACCACGCGGGCCGCTTGCCCTCCTCGGTGCCGGCGATGTAGACGCCCGAGGGCCGGTTGCCCGCCGACCTCCCGCCGCCCGAGCTCCGGTTTCGGTAGCTGTCGAGGATCTGCACCGCGTCCTGGTCTCCGCGAGCCGCGGCGCGCTCGAGCCACGTGACCCCCTTGGCCTCGTCCGGGGCGATCTCTTTGCCGGTCAGGAACGCGAAACCGATGGCGGTCTGGACCGTGGGGTCGTCGAGTGGAGGCAGCTCGGGGGAGACCGACACCTCCACGATGTCGGGCAGGCGAAGCAGACGCAGAACAAGGTTCATGCCGGGCGTCAAGCTCTCGGTGGCCCTGTCGAGAGCGGCCGAGTTCGGAGTCGGGGTGCCGCCGGCGGCGAGGATCACATCGCCGGGTCTGACCCCTGCGCGGGCGGCAGGACCGTTCGGGCGAACCTCTGCGATGGTCACGCCCGAGGTGGCGTCCGCTTCGGTGCGGTCCAGAAGCAGACCCATCCAGGGTCTCCGGGCGAAGGGCGGCAGCCCGGACCGGTCCGGTCCTGCCACCGTGGCCTGCCCGGCCGGAGCCGGCGGACCGGCCGCCGGCCTCGCCGCTGTTGCGGCGGTCTCGATCAATGCGATGTGACCGGCCTGGGGTTCGCCGTGCCGAGTGGTCGTCGGCGCCGCCTGAACCTCACCGCCGGGTCCGATGAGCGAGACCTTCCAGGACCCCTCGAGGGGGACGAACCCGACGCCGGGAACCTCGAAACCGATCCTGACCGGATCACCGGGGTTCGGCGAGACCCCGCCGTCACAGCGGATGGTCACCACCTCGCCCGAGACCGACCGCACCGCACCGCGAAGCTCACCGGCAGCGGCCGGCAGCGCCAGGACGGCGACGACGACCCCGACAATCAGCCAAGAACCCTTCGTTTTCATCATTCCTACCGCCCGTAGCCCG
The DNA here is from genome assembly GCA_963823445.1 of uncultured Acidobacteriota bacterium. Taxonomy (GTDB): domain Bacteria; phylum Acidobacteriota; class Thermoanaerobaculia; order Thermoanaerobaculales; family Sulfomarinibacteraceae; genus JAHECW01. The sequence continues at coordinate 588,715 of CAWGLT010000004.1, read as the reverse complement.
TGTAGCTGGAGCTCTGTTGATAGCAGGCATCCCACGACTGATAGGTGGCGACCACGGTGTCGTACGGCCCTTTGACGTCGGTGGGGTCGAGGCATCTGTAGAGGTCGCACCCTTCGGTCTGGGGTTGATTGCGGACGCAGACGAGGCGGTAGGTAGCAGTGGTCGCGACCGCGGGGCCTGCGCTCCGGCCTTCCATGCACGCCCTGATGTTGGCGGCGTTGACCCTCCGGCACTCGTTGCATTGTGAGTCGACACTGGCCCCGAGGAGATCGACATCGTTGAAGCACATGGGGCAGTACTGGCGCTCGCAATCCTGCTGGCTGCGGCCGCCGCCACCGCCGCCGGGCGGAGCGGTGGCGGTTCCGCCGCCGCTGGTGCCGCCGCCGGGAACCGTCCGGCCGTCGTCCCCGCCGACGCCTCCCACCGGATAGATCGGGAGCGCCGGGTTCGACGTGACGGGGGGATTGCCGATGCTGCCGCCGCCACCGGTGGTTCCGTTGCGCTTGCTGCTGTTCCTGCTGGATCTGCTGGGTGATCTGGTTGACCATCCCGAAGATCTGGTTCCACTGCTGTTGGGTCTGCTGCTGGCGCTGGGTCCGCTGGGTCCTCTCGATACACTGGTAGGCCTCCTGCGAGACCCGGCAACGACGGCGGGACGCCTCCTGGATCAGGGCAGTTGCCTGGCCGAGATTCCCCTGGACGCAGGCTTGGAGGATCTGCAGGCTGATCTGCTGGCAGATGGCGTTGATCTCATTCTGCAGCGCCCCGACACCGCGCGGGTAGAAGTCGCAATCCTGCGACTGGAGGAGAACGTTGCGGGCTTCATCCAGGCGCTGGGCCATCATCAACTGCCAGAAGACGGAGTCTCGTTCGGCACAAGGATCAGCCACCTGCGGTGCCGCCGCTACAGCGGTCCCGGCGACGCACCGCCCGTCAGGTCCACTCCAGGTGGATGGTGCGGGACATTCACACTTCGGCCCGCCCGAAGCCTGGTCCCACACCGCGACGGTGCCGGGCCACGACGAACAGTCGACGCCCCGGGTGGCGGCCGCGACATCGAAGGCGCCGCTGATCCGGACGGTGACGGTCTCGCCGCGTCCAATCAGAGCGCCGGCCGCCGGGTCCTGGGCCTCGACCATGAACGCCTCGTCGGGGCTCGCGGCGGCGCCGCCGGCGACGAATGCCGCGACCAGCCCGGCGCCCTCGATGGCCGAGCGCGCTCCGGCCGCGGCCAGGCCGTGCACCGCGGGCACCCTGATGGTGCCGGACGGGCCGTAGACGAGCAGGGTGACCACCCCGTCGTCGGGAGCCTGCTCTCCCGGCGCCGGCGACTGCGCCTCGACGCTGTATGCCAGGTCCACCGACGGCGCCGGGCTGCCGCCCTGGGTTGCGGGCCGCAGTCCGGCGTTCGCCAGGACCCGCTGCGCCTCGGCCAGTGGCCGGCCGATCACGTCGGGAACCGTGCCCCGTGAGAATAGGTCGGCGGCGAGATCGACGCACAGTCGGGCGCCGTCGACCGCGGTCTGCAGCCGCTCCCGATAGTCCGCCGCCAGCTCGGCAAGATACTCGGCGCTCTCGGTGTCGCTGCGGGCGAGATCGATGCGTTCCCCGAAGGAGGCGGCGGTGTCCGCATCGGTCGCGAGTTGAGCGGTGGCGGCGTTGAGCGCCGCCAGCGAATCGTCGAGCTGGGTTTGAGCCTCGGTCAGGAGTCCGCTCACACGTCACCCAACAGGATTCGCTCTCATCGGTGCCCTTGGCCTCGTCCACGAGCTCGACGATCCTGTCCACCGACGCCTCGACCCGGGTCATCAGTCTGATTGTGTCCGCGTTCTCGCTGAACTTCTCGAGCTCGGCGACCACGGCGCCCATGGTGTCGACCGCATCCTCCCGAACCTCGTCGAGTTCGTCGAACAGGGGGGTGATCTCGTCGAGGGCCGCAGCGGCGGCGGCGAGTCGATCGATGAGATCGGAACCGTCACCGACGGATTCCGCCGCCTCCTCGATGAGGTCGAGCTCCTCGAGGACGCCGTCGACATCGCTGAAAGCCGTGCGCGCGTTCCGCGCCGCCTCTTCGACCGTCGCCAGACCATCGTCGCCGATCCCTACCTGGTCGTCGAGCTGGTCGTCGAGCGATCGCATCTCGGTCATCAGCTGACGGCGGAGGTCCGGATCCGCGCTCGTCTGGACCCGGCGCAGCCGGTTGCAGATCTCCAGGCTCAGGCGCTCGGCCTCGGCCGCGGCCTCGGCGACCGCCGTCGCCGCGGTTCCTGCGTCGGCGTGGAACCGGCTGATCGCGTCGAGCAGGGCCGCGATGCCGTCGAGTCGAGTGTCGACCGCCGCCAGCGACCGCTCGAGATCGGCGGCGTGGGCGGTCAGGGTCTCGGCGCCGGTTGCGACCGCGTCGATCTCGGCGGCGGCCCGGTCGCAGCTCTCACGGATCCGCTGCGCGAGCTCCTCGGCGCGGGCGACGAGCCCGTTCAGCCTGTCGTCCTGGTCGAGGTAGTGCTCGAGGAACTCGAGGGCCAGGCGATCGCGCTCGGCGTCGTGGTAGCGGAAGCGCTCGAGGGGAAGATCGGCGCTGCCGATGCCGGCGATCTCGTTCGCCCCGGTGATGGTCGTCGAGGCCGGCGTCGGCCGCCGCGTGCAGCTCCGGATTGTCACCGAAGCTGCGTTGTTTCGACAGCTCCCACCAGAGCCGGTAGTCGAGGTTGGTGACCGAGCCCTGGACCACCTGGCTCGCCACCTGGACCGTCTTCCACAGCTCCTTGAAGACATCGTGGTAGGTCATGGCGCGCAGGGTCTTCTGATCGAAAGAGTCCGCGTCCGGGTCGAGCCGGCCGCCCGGCACGAAGGCCTTCTTGATCGAGCTCAGCTCGGTGTCGATCTCGCGCAGCTTGACGATCGGCATGGTGGCGGAGCGCCGGTATTCGGTCTTGTCCCGATCCGCTCTGCCGGCCAGGAGAAACGGCGTCGACAGGATGCGCAGCCCGGAGTCCTCGGCCGGCTTGCCGTCGGCGACGAAGAGGGTCTCGGCGGCGGCCCGCGTTTCCAGCACCGTCGTGTAGACCTCGAGGTACTCCGCCGCGACCCGGTTCGCCTTGGTGAACGTGCTCTCGGCCGCCGCCTGCCCGAAGGCCGCGCGCTTGCCGGTGACGAGAAAGTCGTAGAACCAGCTCATCCAGCTCGCGGCCTCGGCGGAACCCGAGTCCTTCTCCAACGAGGCGAAGACCTGATCGGTGACCTTGAGCTTCTCGGTGACCTCGTAGAGCTCGAGCAGCACCTCGGCGAGGCGGTGGGAAGCCGTGGCCCTCGGTTCTCGGCGCGGCGCTCGAGCTGGTCGATCGAGCCGCGCGAGATAGGCGACCTTGACCTGCTCCCAACGCAGGGTCCACACCTGGTGGAGCTGATCGGCGTACTTGGACTTCTTGCCGACGAAGGTCTGCTTTTTCTCGGCGTCGATGACGAGCAGCACGTTGTCGACCCTGCCAGGTTCTCCCGCAGCATGTCGTCGGCGCCGAGCCAGCCCAGGAAGGGGTCGGACGCGACGTGCTCGTACGGGAAACGTGCGATCCTTGTAGGGCACCCGCATGGCCGCCTGCATCTCGCCGATCTGCCGGCTCTTCTCGAGCGCCAGGTACTCGTCGATCACGATCGACCTGGCCCTGGTAGGTGACGGTCTTGAGCTTCCACCTTTCGACAGATCGATGCCGTCGCCCACCCGCTCGACACCGGTGGGCTCCCAGGTGGCGCTCTCGTACAGGGTCGTCGGCGAAGAGGTCGAGCTCGCTGGACCACCAGTAGTCCCAGCTCTTCTCGGCCATGGCGTCGCCGAGCCCGCAGACGGCATACCCCATCGCGGTCGGCGGAAAGATCTGGTGGCGAAAGTCCACGCAGGCGAGACCGACGTTTCCCATCATCCACGTGTTGGACGGCTCGAACCACCGGGCACGCGCCGTTCGAGGATGGTGGCGGCCAGCGCGCTCAACCCCTCCTCGAGGCTCTCCTGGTCGAAGGCGTTCCAGTAGGCCGGGAGCTCGTCGGCGAGCTGGATGGCGGCGAGGCCTTCATCCCGGCGCGGCGACGTCCGACTGCTTGACGAACTCGGAAAACTTGGTGTTCGCCTTCTGAATGCGTCGGGCCAGGCAGATTGTCGAAGAAGAGGGCGTTCATCCTGATCTCGACGCCGATGTTGTACTTCTCGAGATCGGAGAGGTACGAGGCGAGGCTGGTCCCGGAGATGTCGACGTCGAGGAAGGTCCCGGGCGCGGGTCGCATAGCTCACCTCGTGCCCCTTCAAGATCATCGACATCCAGTCGACCTCGCCGCGCAGCGGTCCGAGGAGGGTCGCATCCAGCGAATCGAGGAGGTTGTTGACGCCGTCGACGAACTTCCAGTCCCCGGGCAAGTGCGTCCTCGGGGGTGTAGGCGATGGTCGCGGCCGCCAGCTGACGGTTGACCTCACCGTCGCGGCTCAGGATCTCCTCGACAAACTCGACGTTGCTGTCTTGAGGTGCTCCGGCAGCACCGCCTGCCAGTTGTCCTGCATGAAGGACCTGCCGAGCTCACCCAGGTCGTCGACCAGGCGCACCACTTCCGGATCCATCGTGCGCAGACCCTCGGTGGCGTCCTCCAGGACGAGACGTTCCGACCTCCATGTCGTCGCGCAGCTTCGCCAGGTCGGCGGCGACCTCCTTCGGCGATCCCGTGCCGCTCTTCAGAGCGTGAACCCGCTCCCGGATCGCCTTGACCTCGTCGGCCAGGTAGGCGTTGCCGGTGGTCATGCAGTTCTTTGAGACAGACGCTCGCCGAAATCGCGTCACGAACTTGCGGTTGGCGACGATGGTCAGCGGGCTCTTGCCGCCGCGCGACCTGCCGAGCTCGACATCCACCGGCATGTCGTTGCCGAAGTAGGTGTGGATGACCTCGGTCGCACGGACATAGTCGCCGGCGTCCTTCGCCGCCACGAGCTCCTTGGAGAAGACCACCAGATCGGAGTCGAGCGGGCGCCCCGCCCGCGCGGCCTCGCCGCTCGCCCGTTCGATGAACTTGGCGATCTTGAGAAAGCTCTCCATGTCTTCGAACTGGAGATGCCGGAGCACGTCCCGGTCGAGGTGGCGGGCCATCTCGAAGATCACCGCCGGGCCCGCCGGCGGGCAGCTTGACATCGCCGGTCTCCGGGATCTCGATCCCGGCCAGACCGCCCTGCAGCGCGACCTCGCGCAGCGCGTGGCGACCGCTCACCTCCCGGCCGAGGCGCCCGGTCTCGAGATCGACCTCCTGGATGTTCTTCGCCTTGCCCTCGAGGATCAGCTCGACGGCCTTGATGCGCCCGGCCTCGCCGGCGTAGACCTCGGGGCCGGACATCCCGAGCACGGTCGCCACCAGGTCGATGTCGACGCCGCCGAGACCGCCGGTGGCGGCGCGGATCTCCTCGTCCCAGATCTCGAGAAAACGCCGCCCGAGCTCGAGGTAGGCGGTGATGAGATTGCCGTCGAGATCGCCGGCGAAGGTCAGCGCACCCGGGCCCGTGGGCCGGCTGCCGATGTCGGCGAAGAACGCCGAGAACTTCCGTGGGTCGCCGGCGAACTCCTGCGCCAACCGCCGCAGGCTGCGGCTCTTGGTCTGGTCGTAGAGCTCGCTCCGCCAGCCGAGGATCATGTCCTCGACCTGGGACCCCATCAGCTTGTTCTGGTTCTCGGCGCCGGCGTCGGGGGTCAGATCGGAGCGATCCAGGACATAAATCTCGCCGAGAAAGTGCTGGGCGGCCTCCGGTCCGAGGACGTCCATGAGCCGGGTCTTGACCTCGACCAGCTTGCCGCGGAGCTGCTGGCCGCCGAGATCCAGCGTCCGCATCTCGGCGTAGAACTGCTGCGGCGTGATGTCCCCGGTCAGGACCCGGCGCCAGCCGACGGCGATGCGGACATCGGGGTTCTTGATGTCGGCGAGCGCCTGCGGGCCCTGCGACCACTTGGCCTGGGTGAGGAACTTCCAGGTCTCATCGGTGATCGACGGCGGCTTCTCCTGCGCCATCGCGGGGACCGCGCCGAGAATCAACAAAAGAAACCTGACGAATTTCAAGATCCGACGGCCCGAGTTTATCACTCACACCGCAGTCTCTGAAATCACCGAGACAATGAGAAATCGGCAGTTTAGATCCCTCTTTAATTGCGCGAGTGAACAACTAACCACTCGACGGCCACCGCCCGAACCGGGTACGGGTTGAGCCGGTTCGCAGGTCTTCGATCAGGCCTCAGCCGGGCGGAAGATCGCCGCAAAGACCGCACCGTAGATCATGCAGGTCGCGATGATCGTCATTGCCCAGACGTGCGCCAGGCTGATGGGGATCGGAACGAGATCGATGTTTTCGCAGGAAACGGGGAGCCAGAAGAGGCCGATGAGGAACCTCTTGATGTTCATGGCCCCTCCCCTTTCGATTTTCGCCGCCGATTCTTGTTGTGACAAAGTCCGAACTGACGTGAGGCATAGCTCACTGCCCTTGTATATTAATGATTGGCAGGGCGAGACAATTCTCGGGGGTCATCAATCTGCACGGCGCCGGACCGTGAAACCGTTCGGTTTGTGATGATCGCCTGGATCCCGCCGGTCCCGAGCCAAAAGCGACGGCCGGGCAAAGCCTCGGCAGCCGGCTCGTGCGAATGACTCGCAGTTGGAGATTGTCCTATGAGGAAATACCCCGCCGCAATTTCGATCGCGACAGCTCTCGTTGTCGCGTTCTCGAGCGCCCAGTCCTACAGCGAGGGGGCAGCAGCCGCGCCCCCGGACCCCTGGGAACGCCTTCCCGGCATCCTCGCCGGGTTGGGTGAAACGGCCTTCCCCGATCGCGATTTTCCGGTGACCGACTTCGGCGCCGTGGGCGATGGGACGACCGACGCGACTGCCGCGATTCGCGCAGCGATCAGCGCCTGCACGGCGGCCGGCGGCGGCCGCGTTGTCGTGCCCCCCGGCGACTACCTCACCGGCGCCATCCACCTGAAGTCGGACGTCAATCTCCACCTCGAGGAAGGCGCGACCCTTCTTTTCATCCAGGACCCCTCCGCCTACCTGCCGGTGGTCTTGACGCGGTGGGAAGGCGTCGAACTCATGAACTACTCGCCTCTCGTGTACGCATTCGAGGAGAAGAACATCGCGGTTACCGGCAAGGGAGTGCTCGACGGCCAGGCGGGGCCGCGGCACTGGTGGCCGTGGAAGGCCGACGGCCACCCGGAGAGCCAGAGGCCGGATCGCGACCGCCTCTTCGCCCAGGCCGAGGACGGCGTCCCCGTTGCCGACCGGGTTTTCGGCGCCGGCCACTACCTGCGGCCGTCCTTCGTCCAGACTTATCGCTGTGAAAACGTCCTGATCGAGGACATTACGATCAAGAACGCTCCGATGTGGCTCATCCACCCGGTGCTCTCAAAGAACGTCACCGTCCGCGGCGTGAAGGCCGTCTCAGACGGTCCCAACAACGACGGCTGCAATCCGGAGTCGTCAACCGATGTCCTGATCGAGAACTCGCTCTTCGACACCGGGGACGACTGCATCGCCATCAAGTCGGGGCGCAACGCCGACGGCCGGCGGCTCGACGCCCCTTCCGAACGCATCGTGGTCCGCGGGTGCCGGATGCGGGCGGGGCACGGCGGCGTAACCATCGGCAGCGAGGTCAGCGGAAGCGTACGGGACGTCTTCGTCGAGCACACCGAGATGAGCAGCCCCGACCTCGATCGAGGAATCCGGTTCAAGACCAACGCGGTGCGCGGCGGCGTCATCGAGAACGTCTTTGTCCGCGACGTCACCATCGGCGAGACCGGGTCGGCCATCGATATCGACATGCAGTACGAGGAGGGTGCGAACGGCGACTTCATGCCGGTCGTGCGGAACATCCTCATCGAGCGCATGACCGTCCACCGGGCGACGTACGCATTCTTCATCCGCGGCCTCGAGGGCGCGCCGGTGCAGGGGCTCGTGGTTCGGGACAGCTCGTTTCAATCGGTGAGCAGGGGCAGCGTCCTCGACCACGTCGAGGATCTCCTGCTGCACAACGTCGTCATCGAAGCTGCCGGCGACTGAACGATCAATTCCCGCGAGCTGGTCCGAGCTCGGACACCTGGAGCCCCGCCATGATGGCGGGACCGAGGCCCTTGGGGTCGTTCTCGACCACGCGCTCGCTCATATAGTAACGGTAGCTGCCGTCCCGGCCGTAACCCAGACCGCCGACCTCGCAGATGTTGGTCAAGTTGAACGAGCCGTCGGCGTCGACGGCGACAAACTCATCGACCAAACCGGCGTACGCCTTCTCTGCGGCCGGCTTGAACGACTCTGGCAGATAGCCCCGATTGACGGCCTTGGCCAGGAAATAGGTGAACATCGCCGAGGCCGACGCTTCGCGGTAGTTGCCCGGCTCGTCGGGCATATCCATGATCTGGAACCACACGCCGGTAGCGTCCTGGGTTTCGACAAGAGCCTCCGCAAGCTCCGGGATGATCTCGAGCAGCGGCGCGCGCAGGTCGGTCATCTCGGGCGGGATCACATCGAGAATGTCGACCAGCGCCATGGCGTACCAGCCGAGCCCGCGGCCCCAGACGTAGTGCGACCGGCCGGTTTCCGGATCGGCCCAATTCTGTTGCTTTGCCTCATCCCAGGCGTGGTAGTACAAGCCTGTCTCCGGGTCGCGCAGATGGGATCGCGCAATCTCGAACTCCCGGACCGCCTCTGCGATCTTCTCGTCGTCGCCCTGCATGACGCCCACCCCGGCCAGGAACGGCATCCCCATATACACGCCGTCCAACCACAGCTGGTGCGGGTAGCGTTGCTTGTGCCAGAACGCGCCTTCGGAGGTGCGGGGGTGGTCGGCGAGCTGGGCCGCGAGAGCATCGATGGCGCTCCGGTACGCAGGATCACCGTGCTTCGCGTAGAGACGTTGGACCATCTTGCCCGAGTTGATGTGATCGATGTTGAACAGCTCAGCGTCGTAGGTGAGAATGTCGCCGTCTTCAGCAATGTAACTGTCTATCGTGCTCTTGGCCCAATCAGCAAATCGCGGATCGCCGGTGGCCGCGGCCAGCTCGTCCATCGCCTGCGTCAGGAGGCCGGTGGTGTAGGTCCAGCTGCTGGGCGACGACGTCATCGCGTCCCAGCCACCGTAGGAGAGGCTGTCGCCGCGGCGCTCGATCTCCGACTCCGCCAGGCGGATCGAGATCTGCGTCGGCTCCAGGGTGTCGACGATCCGAGACGCTTCGCTCTTCAAGCGGATTCGGGGCGGCGTCGTGCGCCGCTCGACCTCGGCGGCGAGAAAGGCTTCCAGTTCCTCGCGGGTCTGCACGCCGCCCTCTCGACCCGACCAGAGGGCCCCGAAGGCGTACGAGAGCTCGTTGCCGCGGGGCCGCATCACCAGAACAAACGAGCTTTCGTCGCGCGTCTGCTCGATGAAGTCGATCTTTCTGAACAGCACCACCATTCCCAGGTTGTCCTCGAAGAGAGTCTGGGAGCCGAATGTCGCCATGTAGCTCCACGCCTGACCGGTGATGTCCAGGTCGCCCAGCAGCAGCTCGGTGCCCGGATGGGCGACGATGCCGATGGCGAGGTTGTCGAGCGGGGCCGATGTCCGGAGCGCCACGTCGACCATCGGGCTCCCGGCGTGCATGGATAATGTGGCGGTCATGTCCACGGTCGCGGCGCCGGTCTTCCACGCCTTGTAGTCGATCTCGAGGGACGAGTGGATCGGGCCGTCCGATTTAACGGCGACCGAGCGTTCCGCCGTATCGGAGACCAGGACGGTCTTGGCGCCGTCCCAATAGCCGTAACCGCCCATCCCCAGGCTCTGACCCACCTTGAGGATGTCGGCGCCCCAGTCGGCCATTTGGTGGTAGCTCTCGTAACCATCCTGGCCGACGTTCTGCAGCACCATCTCGGAGGTCTTCTTGCCGAAGATGTCGAACCCGTTGCGCCAGTCGAGGTAGATCCGGTATCCGACGAGATCGCTCTCGATGCCCGGCCCTTCGTAGCGGATGTACTCGCTGTGGTCGGTGTACTGCGGCGGCGGGGTCAGCCGATCGACGTTGACGAACGTGCCGCCGACATACGTCTCACCCTGCCACTCGCCGCCTTCCTTGATCGACACCTCGGCGTGGGTCCGTGGCGAAACGGCGCCCTCGGCTTCCTTGCGGTTGATGGAGTAGCCGTGCGTCGCAGCTTCGTCGAGATCGGCGAGAAACACGAGACGATCGGGGCGGGCGTCACCGTCGTCGTCCAACAGCTGGGTCGGCCGCGCGGCATCGTCTTCCCAGACCTGGAGAGGTCCCGCCGTCACGCCGAGCTCGTTCAACGCGAGGCTGACGAGGGTGTCGGGCCGCGCGAATGCGGATGGGTTGGAGACTTCGAGGCGGGCGACGGCGTTCGCCGCCGCATCGGCCTGCGGGTCAGGCGCGCCGCCGCAAGCGAGCACGACAGAAAGCAGGGAACAAAGCAGGAGTGATTTTTTCATGGAATCGGCCCCCTCACCGCGCCAACCAGCCGCCGTCGACGGCGATGGTGTAGCCCTGGATGTAATCCGATGCAGCTGAAGCCAGAAACACGGCTGCGCCCTGCAGGTCGTGCGGGGTTCCCCAGCGTCCGGCGGGGATGCGGTCGAGGATGGCCTTGTTTCGAGCCGGGTCTTCGCGCAGGGCCTTGGTGTTCTCGGTCGCCATGTAGCCCGGGGCGATAGCGTTGACATTGATGTCGTGGGCGCCGAGCTCGTTGGCCAGGAGACGGGTCAGACCCATGACCGCACTCTTCGACGCCGTGTACGAGGGCACGAGGATGCCGCCCTGGAAACTGAGCATGGACGCGGTGTTGACGATCTTGCCGCCGCGTCCCTGGTCGATCATGACCTTGCCGACGGCCTGGCTGAGAAAGAAGAGGGTCCGGATGTTGATGTTCATCACGTCGTCCCAGTCCTTCTCGGTGAACTCGGTGATGGGCGCCCGGCGGATGATGCCGGCGTTGTTGAAGAGGATGTCGATGCCGCCGAGCGTCTCGACCGTCGTGTCGATGATCGTGGGGATGCAGTCGGTCTTCATGAGATTCGCGGTGATGGCCACCGAGCGGCGTCCCAGCGATTCGACCTGCCGCATGGTATCCGACATATCGAGGATATCCACGAGCGCGATGTCTGCCCCGGCTTCGGCGAGTCCCAGGGCGATGCCCTGGCCAAGGCCCTGCGCGGCCCCCGTGACGATGGCGACCTTGTCACTGAGTTTGAACTGATCCAATATCATGACCTACCTCAATTCGTCGATGGTGAGATGATCCATATCGTCGAAGGCCTGGTTCTCGCCGCCCATGCCCCAACAGAAGGTGTAGGCGCTGGTGCCCACACCGCTGTGAATCGACCAGCTCGGAGAGATCACGGCCTGGCCGTCCGCGACCACGATGTGCCGGGTTTCGTCGGGCCGTCCCATGAGGTGGAAGACGCGGTCGTTTTCGGGGATGTCGAAGTACATGTAGATCTCCATCCGCCGTTCGTGGGTGTGGGGCGGCATGGTGTTCCACATCGAGCCCGGTTCCAAGACGGTAAAACCCATGACCAGCTGACAGCTCCGGGCGCCTTCGGCGTGGATGAGCTTGTAGATGGTCCGTTTGTTCGAACCCTCGGCGCTGCCGAGGTGCACGGGCGCGGCCTCGGACGCCTTGACATGGACGGTGGGATAGACCGCATGGGCCGGGTAGCTCAGCAGGTAGTATCGCGCGGCGGCCCGGCCGGTGTCGCTGGCAAAAGCGATGGTCTTGCTGCCGCGCCCCACGTAGAGACCGTCACGCGCGGTCATGGGATACACCGTACCGTCAACCGTGACGGTTCCGGCGCCGCCGATGTTGAGAATGCCGAGCTCGCGACGCTCGCAGAAGGTCTCGGCGCGGAGCTCAGGTGCGGATCCCAGGAACAGGGTCTTCGATGCCGGAACCGCCGAGCCCACGATCGCGCGATCGACATCGCTGTAGACCATGGTGATGTCGTCCTCGGCAAAGAGCGAGTCGACCAGAAAACTCTCCCGCAGCTCTTCGGTGGTCATGCGGGCATAGCGGACGGCGTCGGCCGTGTAACGAACTTCCATGGATCTACCTCTCCCTCGGTCCGGTCTGATCTTGTTGGGTTGCTGCGGGCGCCGGGCGACGCTCCGGCTCGGGCTCGGTTCGAGCCGCGGGGACCTCGGCGGGCAGGACCACGGCGCGGCCCGCCACCGTCACGTTTTCGAAGCTCAGGCCCCGGACGTTCTCGAGCACTGCGGTCTGTTCGGCCGAAGCAACGCCGACGTTTCGTACGACCACGTCCAGAAGCGGCGCTTCCGCGGGGGCGTGGGCCTCGAAGAGCGTCCCCACCTCCCCCACCTCGAAGTCCTCGAAGACGATATCGCGGTAGGTGGCGGGATAGTTGCCGCCGAGCTCGCTGGGATAGTCGAGTTGGAACCAGAACAGACGGTCGAAGGAACCCACCGTGAAACGGCGCACGCCCACGTGCTCGACCGTGCCGCCACGATCGAGGTTGGCCTTGAAGCGAACGGCCGAAAGCCCCGAGCGAAGTTGATTGTCGGTGAAGAACACATAGCGGATGTCCCCGGACATCTCGCTGCCCAGGGCGATGCCGTCCTCGCCGCCCATGTCGTTGTCGCGGACGACCACGTACTCGCTGGGCCTGGCCACGTTGCGGCCATCGAGGTCGCGGCCCGACTTGATGACGACCGAGTCGTCGCCGGTGCGGAAGGTCGAGCCCTCCACCAGCACCCAGCGGCTGGAGTCGACATCGACGCCGTCGTTGTTCGGGAAGTGGCTCACCACGTTCAGCCCGCGCACCGTGGCGTGCTCGCAGTAGACCAGGTGGTTGACCCAGAAAGGCGAGTTCAAGGCGGTGTAGCCCTCGAGCAGCACCCGACGCGCGCGCACGAACTGCACGAGTGGCGGCCGGAGATGGGTGCCGGCGCCGAACACGCGCTCTTTCAATGGCACGTCGTCAAACCCCATGCGTCGCAGGCGCCGGTAGTCGGGCGCCGCAATGGGGTGCCAGCCGTGGAAATCACTCCTGACGTTGCCGTCGATGGTACCGGGGCCCGTGACGGCCACGTCTTCCACATCATGGGCGTAGATGAGGGGCGAATAGCTCAGCACCCGAGTACCCTCCCAGCGGGTCTCGACCACCGGCAGGTAGAACTGCGGGTCGGGCGAAAACAACAGGTGGGCGCCGCGCTCGAGGTGGAGCTCGATTCGGCTCTGCAGGTGAATCGGTCCATCGCTGCGCCAGACGCCCGGCGACAGCACCACGCGCCCACCGCCGTCAGCCGACGCCTTTGCGATGGCAGCCAGGATGGCGGGGCGCGCGTCCGTCGCGCCGTCACCCACCGCCCCGAAATCGGTCACGTGGTAGATCCGCGCGGGGATTTCCGGTTTTTCGATGTGGGAGACGATGGTCTCGATCAATCCCCAGTCTACCCGGCCGGGCGCCGGGTCCAGGGCTCCCGCGGGCGAGGCCCCGAGCAGCAGCATGAACACGATCGTGGTGGAACCGACCCGGCTGACGACTCGGCGATTTGAGGTCATGCCGGCATTGTAGCGACGTTTCACGAGAATGGCCACCGGTAGACAAAATACCTTCCGCAATAGATCAATGAAGGACAAATGCGTCCAGAAATTTCCGGACCTCATCCGTGTGAATTGACGCTGCTGATTTGGAACTTTGCGCTGTCGCACGATTGAACTGGCTATTTTTCAATATCTTAGCTTGCAACCGTTGACTTAGACGACGTTGATCGAATGGATTCATCACTAAATGCCACCGATGGCAAAAAATGCTTGCTTTTCCGGCCGGACCTCGAAATAATATTTTACAAATGGTGACACATGTCGAAATCCGGAACCACGCGGAGAGCTGGACGGGCTTGATGCGAGCCCTTCGGCATCCGGGAAAGATCAAATCGGACCGAGGAAAAGGGGGAGAAAAATGTTGAGTCTTCGAGTCTTCCAATCACGCTTTCTGATGGGCGTGGCCATCGCCTGCTTGCTCGTGGCCACGGCCGGGGTTCAACCTGCTCTGGCGCAGGAAGCCGAGGAGCCCAAGAACGACGAAGCCCAGGTTCAGGAGGAAGGCGCGGCCTACGAAGGGGCCGCCGAAGAAGTCCCTGAAGGCGAAGAGCCCTTGGTCTTCGGGGCCGAGATCGAGGTCACGGGTTTCCGGTACAGCTTGCAACAGGCCGTCGAGCTCAAGCGCGAGGCCGTCAACGTCCGAGACAGCATCGTGGTCGAGGACATCGCCAAGATGCCCGACCTCAACTTGGCCGAAGCGATTCAGCGTGTGCCCGGCGTGGCCATCGTCCGTGAGGGCGGCGAGGGTCGCCAGATCTCACTGCGGGGGCTCGGACCCGAGTTCACCCGCGTCACGCTCAACGGCATGGAAGTGCCTTCGTCGAACGGCGGTCTCGACAGCTCCGGCGGCGTCAACCGGGGTCGGACCTTTGACTTCAACGTTTTTTCCGCCGAGCTCTTCAACCGCATCGACATCAACAAGTCGGCCATCGCCTCCATCGAAGAAGGCGGCGTCGCCGGTACCGTCGAGATGTACACCGCGCGCCCGCTGGACAAGCCCGGGTTCCGGGGCGCAGCCACCCTCCAGGGCGGCTACAACGATCTGTCGGACTCGGTCGATCCGCGTGCGACGGTCACGGTGAGCACCACCAACAAGGCGGAAACCGTCGGGTTCCTCTTTTCCGCCGCCTACACCGAGCGCACCTCGTGGCAGGATGGCTTCGGCACCGTTCGGTGGGACAGCCCTGCGCTCGACCAACCCTTCGCCGGCAACGAAACCGACCTCAGCGATGACGAGCTCAATTCGCTGTGGTATCCGCGCCTGCCCCGCCAGGACAGCTTCCGGCACGAACAGGAGCGCCTCGGCCTCAGCGCCTCGCTGCAGTTCAAGCCCATTGACAACTTTGAAATCGGTGTGAACTGGGTGCACTCGGAGTTCGACGCGAAGACGAACAGCTACAACTCATTCGCGCAGTTCCGCCGCAGCTCACCGTGGGGTTTCAACACCATCACGCCGACCGACGTTACCGTGGCCCAGGACGGGTCCGGCCTGTATGCCATCGCCGGCACGTTTGACAACGTGGCTCTGCGGACGGAAAGCCGACAGACGGTCGACAACACCAAGTTCGACCAGTTCACGGTCGATTTCGCCTGGGATCTCAGCGACAGCCTGAAGCTCACCGGCGTGATCGGCACGGCCCAGTCCAAGTTCGAGCAGGACTACTTCCGCGTCAACATCGAGACCCTCGAGGGCACCACGTTCTCGTACGATTTCACGGAGAACCCGGATGTCGCCGCGATCAACTATGGCATCGACGTCACCGACCCGAACAACTACCAGATCCTGAGCAACGAGAACTATCTCCACCCCATCGTCGATCGCAAGAACGACACTCTGCGGGTCGATCTGGATTGGGACCTCGAGGGCGGAAAGCACTACTTCAAGTTCGGCGCGATCTACAACGATCGCAACGTCGACAGTGAGGACTGGCGACAGCTGTTGGACCCCGTGGGCGGCCTCGCTCCCGTCAGCTATGTGTTCAACTATGTCGACACCGGCGGGTACGGCAGCAACACCGAGCTCGACTTCCTGGTCCTGGACTATGACGCGGCCAAAGATCAATTCGGTTACGGGACCTTCGAGCTCCAGCGCGGTCCGGGAAGAACCACCTGGGTCGTCGATGAACAGACGACAGGTGCGTACGCCGACTACACCCTGTTTGCCCTGGTTGGTGGAACTCACAGTCTCCGTTTGAACGCCGGTCTCCGGTATGTCAACACCAAGACGAACGCCGACGCCTGGCTCACCCAAGACATCCCGATTTCCGAGTCGAACTCCTACGACAACTTCCTGCCATCGGTGAACTTCGCGTACGACATCACCCGCGACCTCGTCCTGCGGGCCAGCGTGAGCCAGACGATGACCCGCGCCTCGCTCTCTTCTCTGGCCCCGGTCAAGACCTACTCCGATGTCAACTTCACGGTGAGCGGCGGCAACTCGCAGCTCGAACCCATGGTGTCGGACAACCTCGACCTCGGCCTCGAGTGGTACTTCAACAAGAACGCCGTGTTGGGTGTGAATTTCTTCTTCAAGAACATCGACAGCTTCATCTCATCGCCGGAAACCACTGAGCCCCTGCGTCCCGAGGACTACGCCGCGGTGGCGGCTTTGTACCCGGAACAGCCGGCGCTGCTGGATCCGACCCTGGAGTGGACCTACCGAACAGCCGCCAACACCGACGGCACGAATCTCAAGGGTTTTGAGCTCGTGTACTCCCAGGCCTTCAAGGGTCTGCCCGGAATCCTGAAGAACTTCGGATTTGTCGGCAACTACTCGTATGTCGACGCCGAGACCGAGGTTGAGCGCGCCGAAGGAATAGTGGTTGTGCCGCTGGAAGGGTTGTCCCAGAACTCCTGGAATGCGACGCTGTACTACGAAGTGCCCAAGTGGGGCGCGCGCGTGTCCGTGAACAATCGGGACGACTACATCACCAACAACACCGGGAGCAACCACAATGTCGCCGAGGCGACGACCGGTCCCGTGCGCTGGGACCTGAGCGCCTTCTGGCATATCAGCAAAGCCTTCTCGCTGACCCTCGAAGGCATCAACCTCTCGGATGAGGCCGAGCGGCTCTACACCACCGGCGATGGAACCATGGACCTGGTTCGTGAGTTCAACAAGACTGGTCGTCAGTGGTTCCTTGGAGCGCGCTTCAACTTCTAGAGATCTTTCCTACAAACCGCAGTCTCCAGCCGGCACGGCCGGCTGGGGGCTTGCGGGTTTTTTCGCGGACGATCCGTCACGAGTCGGTTCCGGGCGAAGGAATCTGTTTTGAGAGAATCGCCCGGTCAATATTCTTGTTAGGCTCGAAACCGATGGTGACCTCGGGCGCCGCTTACAGGGAACATTGAGGAGGTCTGGAACGGTTCCATTCGTCGGGCGAATGGCCCGCCGTTGGCAACAACGGAAGGCGTATCATCTCTCGATGGTCAGGCCCTCCCCGGAGCGTAGCGGAGAGCTGATCGGACAGCAGGCGGAAGGTGACATGAGCTACGCCAACAAGCACTCACCGACGATCAGTGACATCGCTCGCCTGGCGGGCGTGTCGAAGCGAACTGTCTCGCGGGTCATCAACAACTCCCCGAAGGTGGGGAGGGCGACCCGTGAGCGGGTTCAGAGTGTCATCGATGACCTCAGCTACAGGCCGAATGCTCAAGCCCGGGGTCTCGCAGCCGGGTGCTCTTATCTGTTGGGTTTGATCTATGACAATCCGGATGGGCTCTATATCGACGAAGTGCAGCGTGGTGTATTGAGCGTGTGCCGCGCGCTGGGGTACGAGCTTGTGGTTCATCCCTGCGATTGGAGAAGCGACACCCTGACCGCCGAGGCGATCGGTTTTGTCAACCGGTCGAAATTGGACGGAGTCATCATCCTGCCGCCGATCTCCGAGGACAACGATCTCGCGGGTGCGCTCGGGAAGGCGCAGGTCAACTACGTTCGGCTGGCCTCCATTGCGCTGGACACCGCCGATCGTGTCGTCATCGCCAATGAGCGATCAGCGGTGGCCGCCATGACGGAGTACCTCGTCAACCTCGGGCACCGAAGGATCGGCTACATCACGGGGCCGGAAGGTCGGAAGTCAACGCGCGAGCGGCTCGAGGGATTCTGTGATGCCATGGAAAAAAACGGCTGCGCGGTTTCGGAGGAGATGATCGCTCGGGGGGCATACACCTTCGAATCAGGGGTTGCCTGCGCGCGGACATTGCTTGAGAGGCCGACGCCGCCGACGGCCGTCTTTGCCAGCAATGACGAGATGGCTGCGGGGGTGATCTACACCGCCCAGGAGATGGGCTTGAAGGTTCCGGAAGAGCTGTCGGTGGCGGGTTTTGACGACAGCATGCTGGCGACCAAGATCAGGCCGTCGCTCACCACGATCCGGCGACCGGTGCGGCAGATGGCGCGGCTGGCGACAAAAAAGCTGATTGCGTCGATTGATGGTCGGGACGACGAGGCGCGAGTGGGGATCTTCCTCGACCCGGTGCTCATCATCCGCGACTCCACCCGCCCCATTCAATGGTGGAGGGAAGGCGATTCCCCACCCGAACGTCGACCCAGAGGAGCCTGATGGACACGCACGAACACACCGGGAATACCCAGAACAGACGATCGATTTCGTTTTTTGTCAGCGGCCTGATGATCGGCGTGCTCCTGGCCACGGTCGGCTTCGGATTGTTCCTGCGTTCGCAGAAAACCGCCGAGCGAAACGCGGTCCTGGCTGGAGGCGGGGGCGGGACACAACAACGGATGGTTCTTAAGCTCGGCCACGCCCTCGACACCGGGCACCCGGTGCATATCGCCCTGGAAAACATGGCGGCGCGGTTGGCGGAGCTTTCCGGCGGCACGGTGTCCGTCGACATCTACCCCAGCGCGGTGCTGGGCGGCGAGGTCGAGTGCCTCGAGCAGGTGCAGAACGGTTCCCTGGACATGACCAAGGTCTCGGCTGCGGTGATGGAGAACTTCGTACCGGAGATGGCGGTCTTCGGCCTGCCCTACATCTTCCGCGACGGCGACCACTTCTGGCGGGTCCTCGACGGACCCCTCGGCACCGCGCTGCTCGAAAAGGGCGAGCCCAAGCTCTTGCGCGGGCTCTGCTATTACGACTCGGGATCCCGCAACTTCTACACCCGATCGAAGCCGGTCCGCACACCGGATGATCTCAAGGGTTTGAAGATCCGGGTGATGAACAGCGCCACCGCCATCGCCATGGTCAAGGCCATGGGCGGGGCGCCGACACCCATCGCCTGGGGCGAGCTCTACTCGGCGCTGGCCCAGGGGACGGTGGACGGCGCCGAGAACAACCCGCCGAGCTTCACCACGAACAAACACTACGAGGTGTGCAAACACTTCACCCTCGACGGTCACACCCGCATCCCCGACGTCGTCTTGATCGCGACCAAGACCTGGGACCGGCTCTCGCCGCAGATCCGGGAGTGGATCCAGCAGGCTGCGGACGACTCCTCCGAGTTCCAACGCGAGCTTTGGCACCGTGAGACTCTGCGATCGCTGGAGATCGCCAAAGCCGAGGGGGTGACGATCTACGAGGTGGACCAGGACCCGTTCGTGGCCAAGGTGGCGTCCATGCTCAACGACGTGGAGAACCCCGCCGTGCGGTCCCTGATAGCCCAAATCCGGGAGACCAACTGACATGGCCGGTGCTCTTCGGGTGTTCAAGGACGGCCTCACCAGAGGGCTGGAGCTGCTGATCATCGCCATCATGGCGATGCTCGTGGTGGACGTGGCCTGGGGGGTTTTCAGCCGCTACGCTCTCGGGGAGCAGACAAAGTGGACCGAGGAGTTGGCCCGTTTTCTCCTCGTGTGGGTGGCTCTGCTTGGCGGCGCGCTCGCGTTCCGCACCAAGGCCCACCTCGGTGTCGACTACTTCGTGAACCTTCTCCATCCGGATGCTCGCAGGGTGACCGCGGTCGTCGCCCACGTGGTGGTGCTCTTCTTCGCCGGGGCGGTTTTGCTGCTCGGCGGCGCCAGCGTGGTTCGCGAGGCTCTGGCCCTCGAGCAGACGACCCCGGCCCTGGGCTGGAAGATGGGCTATGTCTATCTGGCCCTCCCAACCTCCGGCTTCTTCGTGATCCTCTATACCGTGGAAAACCTGATGGAAACTCTCAGGGGCCGGCCGGCCGGCGACGGCACGGAGGGTTAGCGCAATGGCTGCAGTCGGTCTGATTCTGGTCCTCGTCTTTGTCATTCTGCTGGTCCTTCACGTGCCGATCGCGGTGGGCATCGCAATCGCCAGCTTTGTCGCCATGTTGGCGGATGGCGCCGATCCCTCGGTCATGCTGGCGCAGAAGATGGCGAACGGCGTCAACAGCTTTGCCCTCCTCGCGATTCCGTTCTTCATCCTCTCTGGGTATCTCATGGGACGGGGGGGAATGGCCCGCCGGCTCATCGACCTTGCGGGCGCCCTGGTCGGGTTTCTCCCGGGCGGACTCGCCTACGTCAACACCCTGACCTGTATGATCTTCGGCTCGATCTCGGGCTCGGCCGCCGCGGCCGTGTCCTCGGTTGGCGGGTTCATGATCCCGGAGATGAACCGCAAGGGGTACAACCGCGAGTTCAACGTGGCGGTGACCACGACCGCGGCCACGACCGGGCTGCTGATCCCGCCGAGCAACATCATGATCGTCTATTCGGTCGCCGCCGGGAGCGTCTCGATCGCGGCGATGTTCATGGCGGGGGTCTTCCCCGGCATCCTGACCGGTCTGTTCATCATGGTGGTGTGCGGGTTCTTCGCGTTCCGCAACGACTATCCGACCGAGCCCCGCTCCAATCTGGGACAGATCCTGCGAGCGTTCAAAAACTCGGCGCTGAGCCTCTTCATGGTGGTCATCGTCATCGGCGGCATCCTCAAGGGAGTGTTCACGGCCACCGAGGCGGCGGCCATCGCGGTTGTGTATTCCCTGGCTCTCACGGTCGGCCTCTACCGTGAGATCCGGTTGCGGGAGCTGCCCGGAATCCTGCTTGAGACGGGGATCACCACGGCGGTGGTGATGCTGCTCATCGGCGCGAGCTCGGGGATGAGCTGGATCATGACCATGGCCAACATCCCGCAGACGGTGAGCGCCGGCCTGCTCGGGCTCTCGGAAAACCCGGTGGTGATCCTGCTCTCCATCAACTTCCTGCTGCTGGCGGTGGGCACCTTCATGGACATGACCCCGGCGGTGCTCATCTTCACGCCCATCTTTCTGCCGGTCGCGGTGTCCCTGGGCATGCACGAGGTCCACTTCGGGATCATGATGATCGCCAACCTCTGTATCGGATTGTGCACCCCACCCGTGGGAACCTGTCTGTTCATCGGCTGCGGCGTCGGCAAGACCACGATCGCCAAGGTGACGCGCACCATGGTGCCGTTCTTCCTGGCGATGATCGTCGCGCTCATGTTCATCACGTACGTGCCCTCCCTGTCACTTTGGTTGCCGGTGAAGACTCACCAGCTCAAGAAGATCGAGGTGGAAGAGTCCCGGTTCATGAAGACCAACCCGGAGAGCGATCGAGGAGCCGACCATGTCCAGCCTTGACCTGAAACCGAGAGAAACCTGCGCGTACGACATCCTGTCCCTGGGGGAAATCATGCTGCGCCTCGATCCGGGCGAAGGCAGGATCCGCACGACCCGCCAGTTTCGGGTCTGGGAGGGCGGCGGCGAGTACAACGTGGCGCGCGGTCTGCGGCGCTGCTTCGGTCTGCGAGCGGCCGTGGTCACGGCTTTCGCGCGCAACGAGGTGGGCCTGCTTTTGGAGGATCTCATCCTCCAGGGCGGTGTCGACACATCTCTCATCAGGTGGGTACCGTCCGACGGCATCGGACGATCCGTCCGCAACGGGCTCAATTTCACCGAGCGGGGCTTCGGCATTCGAGGTGCTGTCGGTTGTTCTGACCGCGGCCACACCGCCGTCTCCCAGCTGCGGCCGGGCGAGATCGATTGGGAGCACATCTTCGGCACCCTCGGAGTCCGGTGGTTTCACACCGGCGGCATTTTCGCGGCACTCTCGGCGACCACCGGCGACGTCGTCATCGAGGCGGCACGGATCGCCAAGAAGTACGGCACCGTCGTCTCCTACGACCTCAACTATCGACCGTCGCTTTGGGGCGCCTACGGCGGTCTCGATCGCTGCCGCGAGGTCAACCGGGCCATCGCGCCCTCGCTCGATGTCATCCTCGGCAACGAGGAGGACTTCACGGCGTGCCTGGGGCTCGAGGTCGAGGGCGTGGACGAGAATCTGACCGATCTCGAGGTGAGCAGCTTCCAGCGCATGATCGGCACCGCGGTGGCGACCTACCCGAACTTCAAGGTCGTGGCCGCCACCATGCGCGGCGTCCGCAGCGCCACGGTCAACGATTGGGGCGCGGTCTGCTGGTGCGACGGGGAGTTCCACACCGCCACCCAGCGGCCCGGTCTGGAGATTCTCGACCGGGTGGGCGGTGGCGACAGCTTCGCCTCCGGTCTCATCTACGGACTCATGGAGCTCGGCGATGCGGCCCTGGCGGTGGAGTACGGTGCGGCCCACGGCGCCCTGGCGATGACGACACCGGGAGACACCACCATGGCGTCCCTGGCGGAAGTCGAGAAGGTGGTCCGAGGCGGCGGCGCCCGCGTGGATCGGTGATTTTCGTTCGGGGAGGCACGACATGATCGAGAAACTCACAGAGCATCCGCTCATCCCGGTGATCGTGATCGAGGATTCAAACGATGCCGAGCCTCTCGCGGAAGCGCTCCTCGCGGGCGGGCTGAACGTGATCGAAGTGACGTTTCGGACCGCCGCCGCCCCGGAGGCCCTCACCCGAATCATCCGCTCGTTCCCCGAGATGGTGGTGGGTGCGGGCACCGTGGTCACCCGCGAGCAGGCGCAGCGGTGTGTCGATCTGGGAGTCTCGTTCAGCGTCGCCCCCGGTTTCAACCCGGAGACCGTGCGTCTGTTTCAGGACAACGGTGTGCTGTTCATCCCGGGCGTGCTTTCGCCGTCGGAGATCGAGGCCGCCTTCGGTCTCGGCTGCACGCTGCTCAAGTTCTTCCCGGCCGGCGCCGCCGGCGGCCCCAAGATGCTGAAGGCCCTCACGGGTCCTTATGCATCCCTGGGGGTGCGCTTCTGTCCCACCGGCGGCGTCAATCTGGACAACATGAACGAGTACCTATCCCTCCCCGAGGTCTTTGCCGTCGGCGGCTCGTGGATCGCGAGCAAGCGCCAGATCGCCGAAAAGCAGTGGTCGGTCATCACGCGGCAGACCCGCGAGGCGCTCGCCCGGGCGCACGAGGTCGGCCGATGAGCGGTCTCATCCACGACCGGTTTTTGCTCGGCAGCGACGAGGCGGTCCGTCTCTATTTCGACTACGCGGCCGAGCTGCCGATCATCGACTTCCACACCCACCTGCCGCCGGCCGAGATCGCCGCGGACGTCCACTGGGAGAACATCTCTCAGGTCTGGCTCAACGGCGACCACTACAAGTGGCGCCAGATGCGGACCAACGGTGTTCCGGAGCGTTTCTGTACCGGGAACGCGACCGATCGGGAGAAGTTTGACGCCTTCGCGGGCATCGTCCCCTACCTGTTGCGCAACCCCTTGTACCACTGGTGCCATCTCGAGCTCGCCCGCTACTTCAAGATCGACGATCTTCTGCTCAGCGCGGCAACCGCCGGTACGGTCTGGGAACGGAGCAAGGCGGTGTTTGCCGGTGGCCTCTCCGCTCGCTCAATTTTCGAAACCAGCAACGTGCTCGCCCTGTGCACCACCGACGACCCGATCGATTCGCTGGAGCACCACGCGGCGATTGCGGCCGACGAATCGTTCAATGCGCGGGTGTTTCCAACCTGGCGTCCGGACCGGGTGCTGGCGTTCGCCGATCCCGGTGCGTGGAACGGCTACGTCGACCGGCTCGCCGCTGTCGCCGACGTGGAGATCGTCGCCTACGACGAGCTCATCGAAGCCCTCACGGTACGCCACGACTTCTTTCACCGGGCGGGCTGCCGGCTCTCGGATCACGCGCTGACCGCGGTTGCCTTCTCGCGGGCGAAGAAGAACGAGATCAACGCCCTGTTTGACCGAGTACGGTCGGGGGCGGCGCTCGATGTGGCTGAATGCGAAAAGCTCGCCACAGAAATGCTCCTGGAGCTGGCTCGGCTCAACAGCGAGAAGGGCTGGACCATGCAGCTGCACATCGGCGCGCTGCGCAACAACAACAGTGCGATGTTCGCCGAGCTCGGGGCCGACTGCGGCTTCGACTCGATCGGGGACTGGCGGTACGCGGAGCCCCTGGCGCGGTTTCTGGACACGTTGAACTCTTCGGGCACCCTGCCCAAGACCATCCTCTACAACCTCAACCCGCGGGACAACGAGATGCTGGCCACCATGATCGGCAACTTCCAGGACGGCTCCGTGCCGGGCAAGATCCAGCTCGGTTCCGCATGGTGGTTTTTGGATCAGAAGAACGGGATGGAACGCCAGTTGGAAGCCCTTTCGCAACTGGGATCGCTGCGCCGGTTCGTGGGAATGGTCGCCGACAGCCGTTCGTTCCTGTCGTTTTCCCGTCACGAGTACTTCCGTCGCATCCTCTGCAACATGCTGGGAAGGGATATGGCCGAGGGGCTGCTGCCCCGGGACTTCGACCTCGTCGGGGGCCTGGTCGAGGATGTGTGTTTCCGAAACGCGGAGGGCTTCTTCGGGTTCGATCTGCCGCGATGACCCCCGGCTGGGCGTCTACCTCGGTTTGAGCTCGTTGACCGGAGGATACGATGTTGGGGGCAGCGTCGCGTGGAGCGTGCGAGATCCTTGACTCCAGTACTCACTGAGAATCTCGAGCGCCCGAGGGGTGGAGGGCGGCATGACGACGGTTGCGTCGATCTTCCTCGCCCTGACCATTGCCTGCCCTTCGTCGGGCAGTCCGTCACAGCCGATGATCGGTATCTTTGCGATCTCCGCCGAGCCCTTGAGCCTGGCCTGGTTGTCCAGCGCCGCGCGCACGCCTGCAGCCATCGGGTCGTTCTGGCAGACGAACAGGTCGATCTTCTTTTTTGCGCCGCCGAGTCCGAGAAAATTGTTGACGACGGTTTCCGCTCGATCCATCAGCCACCGGCCGTGCAGTTCCTGGACGGTGACTTTGGCGCCGACAACCTCCAAGAAACCTTCCCGCCGCTCGAGAGTTGACGGAGATCCGTCGACGCCGAGGACGAGGATGACGTTGCCTCCGTCGGGTACGATCCGGAGACTCTGCCGACCCTGAAAACGTCCGATCTCCACCTGGTCCGGGGCGACCGAGGCGAGAAGGCCGTCGGGATACTCCTCACCTATCTGAGGCAAGAACGCCGGGATGCGATTTACCAGGACACAGTCGATACCGGCCTTCGCAACCGCTTCGATCGAGCCTCTCATGCTTTCGGCGGAAACGAGGATCGACACGATGCCGTCCGGCCGAGCGGCGCTCGCGATACAGTCGTAGAACTGACTGATCTGTTTGACCTCGCGATTGCTCGCAAAACGGGGAGCCAGCACCTCGATGCCGTGTCTGCCCGAGAGTTCCAGCGCCTTTTTCGCCAGCAGCTGCTGATACGCGTTTTCCTCGTCTGCAAGGAGCAGCGCGACTTTTTTCATCATCAGCTAGGATACCAGATTTCCGAGCTCGAATCGTGGACGACAGGCTGCCGGTTTGGGGGCAGCGCACAGACGTCGTCCAAGCGATCCACGACCGGGCGACCGCCTGCGCGCCGTCACATCAGTTCCGTGCGACCTGATCCTGAGGTTCATCCCGCACCCCGACGTGGCTTCATCGACTTCCTGATGAACTACACTCTCCTCGGAGACTCGACATGAACGCGCGAATGAACGAACTTGCGCCATCGCCCTGCCGGTCAGACCCGGAGTGGCCATCCGGTTGACGGGGGTCGGCGGCGATGACCGAAGTTTGTAGGACGACGACCAATCCGAGAAAGGGATGAGGATGAGATCCACCTGTCTTCTGATCGCCACCCTGCTCGTCTCCGCACCGGTCTTCGCCGAGGATCCGCGCAGCTGGGGCCAGCGCCTGGCCGACAGCACCATCGCCGAGTACCCGGACGCCTGGAGCATGCGCAAGTCGGACGGCGAGTACGCCTGGGCCTACCTCCAGGGCCTCGTCACACTGGGTATGTACAAGATCCACCAGAAGCACGACGAACCCGCCTACGTCGCCTATATGAGGGCGTACGTCGATCACTATGTCGAATCGGACGGCGCCATCCGGACTCTGGCGCTGGACGAGTTCAACATCGACTCGGTCAACTCCGGCAAGCTGCTGTTTCCGCTCCTCCAGGAAACCGGCGACCCACGCTACCGGGCGGCGATCGAGGTGCTGCACCGGCAGCTCCAATGGCAGCCGCGCACCGGCAACGGGGTGTTCTGGCACAAGCGGAAGTACCCGTGGCAGGTCTGGCTCGACGGTCTCTACATGAATGCGCCCTTCTACGCCGAGTACGCGGCGCGTTTCGGTCCGAGTGAGATCTTCGACGACATCGCCCGGCAGTTCACCGAAAGCTACGCCGAGCTTCGCGACGAGGAGACCGGCCTGCTCTACCACGGCTGGGACGAGAGCCGGATCCAGCGCTGGGCGGATCCCGAGAGCGGTCGATCACCGGGCTTCTGGACCCGTTCGCTCGGCTGGTACGCGATGGCTCTGGTCGACACCTGGGAGCACTTCCCGGCCGGGCACCCGGGTCGTGCCGAGCTCGCGCGGATGCTCGCAGATCTGAGCGCGGCCCTGCTCGCGGTGCGCGACGCGGACAGCAAGCTCTTCTGGCAGGTCCCCGACCAGGGCGGCCGCGAGGGCAACTACCTCGAGGCTTCCGGCTCGGCGATGATCGCCTACGCCTGGGCCAAGGGCGCGCGCCTGGGGATGCTCGAGCCGGGCTACCGCGAGCTCGCGCAGGAGAGCTTCGCACGGTCTCGTCGAAGGGCTGGTGGACTGGGATCCGGCCACCGGGCGCATGCAGCTTCGCAACGTGTGCCGGAGCGCCGGCCTCGGCGGCGATCCGTACCGCGACGGCAGCTACGAGTACTACGTCTCGACCGACGTGGTCGTCAACGACGCGCACGGCATCGGCGCCTTCCTGCTCGCGAGCGCGGAGATCGAGTAAGGAGCCTCGCTTCCAACGACGCGCGTGTGTCACCTTCAGCTTCTCACCGCCGCGAGGCCGCGCCTCCTTATTCAAAGAGCATGGGATCGGTCACGCAAGCCGGTGGCGCGCGAGTTTGAAACACAAAGGACACAAGGGACCACAAAGGTCTCACGAGGCATCGCAATATTGACCCGGGCCCCCTCCGATCTTGAAGGATCGGGCAACCCTGCGATGAGTCAGGAAAGACTTGGTGGTCTCTCTTTTTGGCCCTTGGTGACCTTTGTGTTTCAAGACGCGGGTGGCAACGACCCGAAGACTGCTCCCAAGTCGTCAACGAAGTCAGTACCGCTCCGCCGAGCGAAGGGACAGGTTTGGTCAGGGCTACTCGAACAGAGGAGCCACACGAAACCAGGTGAAGTCCGCTGCTGCCGTCGTTGGTTGTCCTTCAGAGGCGGCGGTGAACACACCGACCTTGGCGCCGACCCAGCGCCCGGGCCGGGCTGCGAACGTCGGTTCGAAGACGATGAACTCGCCCCCGTCGAACGACACGCCGAATCTGCACATGCCGCCCGAGCGCCATTCGACGCGGAGCTGCAGCGGGCCGTCGGGGGCGGGAACGGTTGCGACGAGCTGTTCCCTGCCGCCTTCCCGCGCACCGAGACAGGTCTTGACGACCACGGCGCGCCCGGCGGGAGTGCGCTCGACTCCCACCCAGGCGTAGTCGGTGCCGAAGACGAGGAGACCGGCGCGCTCACCGAGCCCCTCCGGCTCGAACGTCATCTCGGTCGTGACCTCGAACGCCTCGGCGGGTGGCTTCTGCAGTAGGAGCGAGGCGACCGGCCAGAGATTTTCGGCCCCCGAGGGCAGGGGCTGGGTGATCAGGCGCAGGGCGCCCGGCGCCTCGGTCAACGACCACCACGCGCTGTCGGGATTCGCCTGCCACTGCCATTGGAGTCCAAGCTGTTCACTGTCGAACTCGTCCGAGCTCGGTGGGACCGCCACCGGTTGCAGGGGCAGCGCCGGCTTCGGCCAGCGAAGCACAGGCTCACCGCGCCCGTTGCCGTCCGGGTCCCAGCCGATGACGGGCCAGCCGTCCTCGCTCCAGACCATGGGCTCGAGGTGGACGATCCGGCCGTAGGGTCCCTTGTCCTGGAAGTGCACGTACCAGTCCTCTCCCGAAGGTGTGTCGACCCATGCTCCCTGGTGGGGTCCGTTGACCGCCGATCGGCCCTGATCGAGAACGATTCGCGCCTCGTACGGGCCGCGGATGTCGACTGCGCGGAAGACCGACTGCCAGCCCGGCGTCACTCCCCCGGCGGGCGCGAACACGTAGTACTCGCCGCCGCGCTTGAAGATCTTCGGGCCCTCGAGGGTGCTGTATCCCGGAAACTGGCTGCCGTCGATGATGGTGGTTTCACCGTCGTCCGCCGCGGCCAGGCCGTCGGGCCTCAGGCGGCGGAGGGTGATGACGTTGTTGAACCCGGCGCGGCTCCGAGCCCAGGCGTGGACGAGCCAGACGCTGCCGTCATCATCCCAGAGCGGGCAGGGATCGATGAGTCCCTGGCCCGGCAGAACGAGCACCGGCGCGCTCCACCCGCCCGTCGGATCGACGGCCGTCGTGGCATAGATGCCGAAGTCGGGGTCCGGGTAGTAGATCCAGAAGCGGCCGGCGTGGTGGCGGATGGCCGGCGCCCAGACGCCGTTGCCGTGCTGGGGCACGCTGAATACATCTTCGGGCACGAGCCGCGGCAGCGCGTGATTGACGAGAGTCCAGTTGACGAGGTCGCGCGAGTGCAGGATCGGCAGGCCCGGGGCGTGGTTGAAGCTCGACGAGGTCATCCAGTAGTCGTCGCCCACCCTCACCACGTCGGGATCGGAGTAGTCCGCGTACAGGACCGGATTGGAAAACGTGCCGTCCCCGAGGTCCGGGGACCAGGCGGAGGGAGGAGGCACGAGACCGTCGAGCTTCAGGTACCGGACGAAGGGAAGGTGGACGCGCGCCATCTCGCGGACGGCCAGCTCCGCGACGAGCCGGGCCCCGAGCTCGGAGAAGTGCGTATCGTCGCGGAATCCGTCGGGCAGCTCCGGGTGTTCGCCGGGTGCAAAGTGCAGGTAGAGCGATCGGGAATCCTCCGGGCCGAGACCCTGAACCAGAGTGCGCGAGACGTCCTCCATCTCGAGAAGTGGCACGCCCTCCCCGGCCGCGACCTCACGGACCACGCGAGGGTAGTCGCCGTGGCTGTCGTAGAAGGCCCCGGTCTCGTCAAAGCGGCGCCGCACGACCGACGTGGCCAGCACTGGATGGCCTCCCCGTGCCCGGGTCTCCCGGACGTATCGCTGGAGGTTGGCCCGGTACTCGCCGTCGGGATCGGTGAAGCGCACCGGGTCCGAGACCTTGCCGTCGTTGTGACCGAACTGGATCACGACCCAGTCCCCCGGCGAGAGCGACTCGAGCAGGGCGTCCCAGTGACCGAGGTCGCGAAAGGACTTCGTGCTCCGGCCGTTCACGGCCCGGTTGTCGAGCCTGAGCGGTGGAATGACGAGCTCGCGGAACGCCTGTCCCCAGCCTCGTTCGGGAAGCGCGAGGTCCGGTTTATCCGCCATGGTCGAGTCGCCGGCAAGAAACAGGGTCTGGCCGCCTCTCGGCTCCTGGATGCCTGCCGCCGAACTCGGAAACATCGATTCGACATCGTTGAGTGTCGGATCCCATCCCCCCAGAGCCACAACCGGTGTGATGAGCCCGGCCTCGCCAGAGGTCAACTCCCTGGCCCACGTGACGCGCCCGGAGCGCTCCGCTCCGGGGCCGGTGTTGCCGTACTCGAGGTAGCGGCTGGTCGCCTCCCGCCAGGGCTTGTCCCAGTTGTGCCACCCTTCGGGGCGGATGCCGGCGCCGAGCTCCGAGCGCATGAAGAGGGTCGCGGCGTGATCGCGCCACGGCCGGCCGAGATACGTCCGCTCGCCCTCGGCCACGCTGACCCGGCAGGCGTTGAAGACAAACCCGAAGGCGGCCTCGGGCGGGGTCGCCGTGGCCGTGATGTAACTGCTTGAGAGCGCGTGGATGTCGCAGTCCTCGAACCAGGCTGTCGCCCCGCCGAAGAGAAAATCGACCGTGCCCTCGATGAAACAGCCTTCGAAGTACTGCCGCCCGCGGTTGAGAAAAACCGTGTCCTGGCGGCCGAGAAAGCGGCAGTTGCGGAAGACGACGCGATCGCCGTTGACGGCGACGGCCAGTGCCTGGCCGACCGGCCCGGCGTCGTTTTGAATCGTCATGTTCTCGATGGTGAAGTCGTCGGCGTCGACGAAGAAGGTGGGGGTCCGGAAGGTCCCGATTTTCTCGCCGTCGGGCCCCGTCATGCTCGCGTGGAGGTTGTAAACGAGGATGGTCGTCTCGGGGTCCTCGCCGATGAGGCGAACGTAGCGCTTCTCGCGCTGGGCGTAGACGACTTCCCGGTACATGCCCTTCTTCACGTAGATCGTCGCGGGTGCATCCGGAGAGCCCATCCCGATCTTGGCCATGGCGCCCTGAATCGTCGTGAAATCGCCGCTGCCGTCCTTGGCGACCACCGCGCTGAGGAGCTTGGCGTCGGTCTGGGCCTCAGCCGCGGATGCTGCGAGGACCAGGCAGAAAACGAACAGGGGAAGAGCTGAGAATTGACTCCCGACCCATTTCAACGATGAGCATCGCACCCGTCAGACCCCCGGAAGATCGACCCACTCGCTTCGGTGCGGGGCGCCTTTGGTCAGAATGAACCGGTTGTCGGTCAGATCCATGATGATCCCGGCGAGGGTCGACGTCGACGGGTCCGGGTTGTGGTGGCGGCTGATGGGGTACGGGAGATCGGCTCGCGATTCGAGTACCCGCTGGGCGCGGGTTACGGGATCGGGCTCGCGCGTCCGGAGACGGCCGAGCAGGTCTCGGGCTCGGTCGAATCGCTTCATGGTCGATGGTCCCCGGCCGTTCGTGCACCCGGTCGCCAGCCCTGGATCTAGGAAATGGTTGGTGTGAACGAGCCCCGCGGCGTCGCCGGTCAGGATGGCCACCGCGTCGGGTGAGATCTCGAGATCGAGAGCACGCGGACCGGTCGCAGCGTGCTGGGCGATGAGGAAGTTCGCCGAGGCGCAGCGCGGCGCTGCATCGACCGTCGCGACCGCCTCGTCGATGGTCGAGCAGTTCATGACCGCGCGAAGGAGGCAGTGGATGGGAACCCCGACCTCGCCGGGCCGACCATCGGCGGCGTGGCTGAGGAAATTGAGGCAGACCCCGAGCCGGTGCTGGTTGAAGCCGATCTTCCCGATCATTCCGGCCTCGACGAGGGTGACGAATGCCGGGCCGTCGGTCGGTCGCGATCGAAGCACGACGGGCGCGTCGGCGAGCAGCGGGTCCCAGTCCCAGTTCTGGCACAGGGCGATCGACGCTGGAGACCCCTCGCCTCCTTCGATCGCCAGCGCGGTGCAAGCCGGGATCTTCCGGCTCGCGAGCTCGGATTCCACCATCGCCAGGATGTCCGTTCGCGCGTTGATGAGGAGGACCTCGTCGAGCCTCAGTCCCGAGCCCCGCGCCACGCCGTCGATTTCTTCGAGCATGTCCGGAAAGTGCGTCCCGAGAACCTCGGCGAAGGGACCGGCAAGCTCGAGAAGCCGGTCTCGAGTGGTGTCGCCCCACGTCGACAACCACTCGAGATAGAACTCGAGGTTGTTGCCGATCCTGGTCGCGAAGGCCCGGCCCTGGGCGAGCCCGAGATCGCCGGGTCCCCCGGCCGCCACCACCTCCGGGAATGGCGGACGCGGGCGCCGCGTACAGGCCGCAACACCGAGCGCGCCAAGGGAAGCGATGAATGCTCGTCGGTTGATCGCCATGGCTGACTCCATCGGATGGTCGTTCCCGGTGGCGAGGCGCGGCGGGTTTGCCCGGGCCACTCGATCCCATCCTACTCGAACCGCCGCCGACCGAAGGCGGAACAGCGTCGGTTTGCCTCCGCAGTCGACGCCGTACCGGGGGGCATGCAGCGGGCGGCTCGGACACGGTATTCCGCAGCGACCGTCACTCCCGTCGCAGGATGAGAGAGAATGCTCTCGACCGAACGGGATGACGAGGGGAAGAAACGATGCAAGACGACGTCTCGATCCAGACTCCGCCCAGGGGCTGGGCCATCCTCGCGGTATTGGGACCGGGCATCGTCTGGACCTCCGAACTCGTCGGTTCGGGCGAGGTCATCCTGACGACACGCAACGGCGCGATCCTCGGCACGGTCATTCTCTGGGCGGTTCTCATCGGGATCTTCCTCAAGTGCTGGATCGGCATCAGCGGCGCCCACTACACCGTCTGTACCGGCGAGGGCATGATCGACATGTTCGCGCGCATCCCCGGCCCCAGGAACTGGGTTGTCTGGACCGTGATGGTCATCCAGTTCATCAGCGCGTTGATCTCCATCGGATCTCTCGCGTTGGCGGCGGGCATCTTTCTCCACAGCCTGATTCCGGTGCCGCCGCACATCGCAGGGTGGCTCATCAGCATCGTCGCGCTCATTGCCGTCTGGTCGGGAGAATTCAGGATCCTCAAGACCATCATGACCTCCTTCATCGTGCTCATGTGCATGGGCGTGATCTATGTGGCGGCCGTTGTTTTCCCGCCGATCTCTGATCTGCTGAAGGGACTTCTGTTCATCGTTCCCGATGTGCCCGCGTGGGCCATCGAGAATGCCGGTGTCAGCGCCAATCCGTGGAACGAGATCCTGCCCCTCATCGGCTGGGCCGCCGGTGGTTTCGCCAGCCAGGTCTGGTACACCTACTGGGTCCTGGGTGAAGGCTATGGAATGGCCAAGGGCAGAGGGTACGGCGTGCCCGCGGATGTCGACCGGCTGAAGAGCCTGAACCGGGACGATGCCGTCAAGATCAAGGGCTGGACCCACGTCGTGTACGCCGACGCCTCGGTCGCGGTGTTTCTGACGACCCTTCTGACGGTCTGCTTTCTCATCGCCGGCGCCGGGGTGCTGCGTCCACAGGAGCTGGCTCCCGACGGGGCCGAAGTTGCGGTGACGCTGTCCACCATCTTCTCCTCCCAGTGGGGGCGGTTCGGCGGGCTGCTGTTCATGATCTCGGGCACGGCGGCGCTCTCGGGCACCCTCATGGTGCAACTCGCCGGCTGGCCCCGGCTGCTCGCCGACACAACCCGAATCTGCATTCCTCGATTCAGCGAGGTGTTTCCCTGGAAGACGCAGTTCCGGCTTTTTCTCGGCTTTTTCTTCTTCACCAACATGATCATCGTCTTCGTCTTCGGTTTCAAACCCGTCGTTCTGGTCAAGACCAGCGCCGTGCTGGACGGCCTGCTGCTCACACCCCTGCAGGCCCTATGGATGGCCGTCGGTCTGTACTGGGTCATGCCGAAGATGTATTCCAAAGAGGTCTACCGGATCATCAGGCCCCACTGGGTTTTCGCACTCTTTCTCGGAGTCGCGGTCCTCGTCTTCGGTTACTTTTTCTTTTTCCAGATCCCCTCTATTCTCTAGGTCACGAAGACGGGGTGTTCGTCAATGAAAGCTGCCATCCTCAGAGGCGATCGAGACATTCACTGCGCCGACGCGGCCGAGCCCGAGATCTCCCCGGATCAGGTGCTCGTGCGATCGGTGGCGGCCGGGATCTGCGGTACGGATCTCCACATCTACCGCGGCGAGTTCCACGAACGCGTTGCGTTCCCGGCCCTGCTCGGCCACGAGTTCGGCGGTGAGATCGTCGAGGTGGGCGCGTCCGTGGAGGGGTGGCGGGTCGGCGACCGGGTCGCCGTCGATCCCAACATCTCGTGCCACGGATGTCCGCCCTGCGTGGAAGGCCACATCAACGCCTGCCGCACGCTGAAGCTCCTCGGCGTCGATCTCGACGGGGGCTACGGGCAGTACGTCGCGGTCCCGAAGGAGAACCTCTATCGATTGCCGGACAGCGTGCCCATGACCCATGCGCCGATGGTCGAGATGTACGGGCTCGGACACCACATCCTGCGTCGGGGAAGGGTCGGCCTCGGGGAGTCCGTCGTCATCCTCGGGGCGGGGCGCCTGGGCCTTTCGGTCCTCGATGTCCTTTGCCACGGTTCGGGGGCCGCCGAGACCATGGTCGTCGACGTCGCGCCGTTCCGCCTCGAAACGGCCCGTAGGCTCGGCGCCGAACATTGTTGTGATGCGGCGAAGGGGGACCCGGTCGAGTTCGTCCTCGAGGCAACAAAGGGCGTCGGGGCCGATTGCGTCATCGAGTGTGTCGGGCACTACCACGAGCTGCCCGGGCGGGAAGCGCCCCTCGCCCAGGCCGTGAAGATGATCCGCAACGGCGGTCGCATCGTCACTGCGGGTCTCGGCGAGCAGCTTTCGAGCGTCCACTTCAAGACCCTGGTGCTCAAGGAAGCCGAGATCATCGCCTCCCGCGTCGTGGCCGGCGAGTTCTCCCGGGCGCTGCGCCTGATGGGCAAGGGGCTGCTGCACCCCGAGCTCCTGATCACGCATGAGAGTCCGCTCGAGCAGGTGGCCGAGGCCTTCGCCAGGGTCGACACCGAGGCGCCCGAAGTCATCAAGATCGTGCTCGATGTGGGCGCGTGAAAGAGCGGAACCGCGAAAAGGCGGGTCACCTCTCCAAAACGAGCTTCTCCAAAGCTGAGTCGATCCGCTCCATCTCCGTCGAGCTGAGCTTGAATCCCGCCGCTCCGGCGTTCTCTTCGACCTGTTCGGGATTGCGGGCTCCGACCAGTGCGTGGGTGATGCCCGGACGGTGGAGCGTCCAGTTGATCACCAATTGGGAGAGAGTGATCCCTCTCTCGTCGGCAACGGGTTTGATTCCAGCCAGGAATGTCATGACCTTTTCGTGGTTCCCCGGTTGAAAGTAGTACTGCTGGGAGCGATGATCCGTGTCTGCAAACACATGCCCCGGTTTGATCTTCCCGGTGAGAATGCCGCGCTGCAACGGGCTGTAGGCCAAGATGCTGATCTCGTGCTCCAGGCAGAAAGGAACGAGGTCGTTTTCGATCTCCCGTTCCAGCATGGAGTAGGGAACCTGGTTGCAGACGATGGGGAGAGCCGCCAGCGCTTGCCTTGTTTCGTCGAGGGTGTAGTTGGAAACTCCGGCGGTTCTGATCTTCCCCTGTTCCAGCAGAACGCCCAGCGCCTCCATGGTTTCTTCGATGGGGGTGGTCGGGTCGGGTCGGTGATGCTGGTAGAGATCGATGTAGTCCGTCTTCAGTCTCTTCAGGCTCCTTTCACATTCCTCGATGACACTCGCTTTCCCGGCATAGCGGTGAATCGAGATCGGCCGGCCCTGGTTGTCGATTGAATCGAAGTAGTGGAGTCCCTTGTCGGTATCCCACCGAAGACCGAATTTTGTCAGGATCTGGACCTCGTGGCGCCGGTTCTCCAGGGCTTCCCCCAGAATCGACTCGCTGTGCCCCTGCCCATAGATGGCCGCTGTGTCGATGGAGGTCATCCCCATATCCAGCGCCTTCTGGATCGCGGCGACGGCGTCCCGTTTGTCCGCCCCGCCCCACATCCAGCCGCCGATGGCCCAGGCGCCGAAGGTGATGGATGAAAGTCGAATCTCGCTTTTTCCGAGTTGCCGGTATTCCATAGAAGTCTCCCTGGGGCTCGTCAGGTCACCGGGCCCGGGTTGAACAACGCGAGCGCGTTGTGCAGGCGCAGCTTTTCCGCACAGGGCCGCCGGCGGCCGCCGGCGACCTCGAGGATGAGGTCGAAGAGCTCGCGGCCGACCGATTCGATGGTCGCCTCGCCGGTCGCGATCCGGCCGGCATCGACATCGATGAGATCGGGCCAGCGCCGCGCCAGCGAGGTGCGTGAGGCGATCTTGATGACCGGCGCCATCGCCAGGCCGTAGGGGGTGCCTTCGCCGGTGGTGAAGACGTGCAGGTTCATCCCCGCGGCGAGCTGGAGCGTGCCGCAGATGAAGTCGCTGGCCGGCGTTGCGGCGAACACGAGGCCCTTGGTCCTCACCCGTTCACCGGGCGCCGTCACCGCCATGAGGGCGGAAGTGCCGGACTTCGCGACCGATCCCATCGCCTTCTCGACGATGTTGGCGAGACCGCCGCGTTTGTTGCCGGGGGTGGTGTTGGCGGTGCGGTCCGCTCCGCCGAAGCGCAGGTAGTCGTCGTACCAGCGCATCTCGCGGATGAAGGCCCTCGCCACGTCCTCGTTGCAGCAGCGGGCCGTGAGCAGGTGGGATGCGTCGCGCACCTCGGTGACCTCGGAGAAGATCACCGTGGCGCCGGCGCGCACGAGGAGGTCGGCGGCGCGACCGACCGCCGGGTTGGCGGTGACCCCGGAAAACGCGTCGCTGCCGCCGCACTGGAGACCGACGACGAGGGCGGATGCGGGGCAGGCTACGCGTCGGCGACGGGCGAGAACCGCGAGCTTCTTCTCGGCCGCCTCGCATGATCGACGCCACCATCTCGGTGAAGCCGTGGTGTACGGTCGTCCTGCAGGCGCACGAGGTTCTCGCCGCCGCAGGCGCAGCCCCCGCCGGGTGGAAAGAGCCGGTCGGGCTGGAGCTTCTCGCAGCCGAGGCTGACAACGAGGGTTTCGCCGCCGAGATTCGGGTTGAGCGCGAGATTGCGGACCGTGCGGATCGGGACGGCGGCGCCGGGAGCGTCGATGGCCACACCACAGCCGTACGAGTGTCCGAGCGCCACCACGTCGTCGACGCCGGGAAAGCGAGGCAGCAGCTCGCGACGGATGCGCTCGGCGGCGAACTCCACCGTCGGGACGACGCACTGCACCGTCGTCGTGAGCCCGAGAATATTGCGCGTGCCGACGGTTCCATCGGCGTTGCGGAAGCCGTCGAAGGTGACGCCCTTTAAGGGTGGCAGCGGTGCCGGCACGGCGGTGGCCAGCGGCAGCTGGTCGAGATCGGGCGCCGGCGGGATCGTCAGCAGCTCACCGCGGACCCACGAACCGCGCGGGATGCCGCGGGCCGCGTGAGCGATCGGTGTCCCGTACCGTACGATCGAAGCGCCCTCAGCGATGTCGTGGAGGGCGACCTTGTGCGACTGCGGCACGGCCTCGCGCAGCACGAGGCCGTCGGAAAGCGTGGCGGCTGCAGGAAGGCCGTCGGGGTCGACAACGATGGCGACGTTGTCGGCGGAGTGGATGCGAACGACGCGCGGGTCCACGGCCGGGACCTCAGGCCTTGGCCGTGCAGCGGGTTCGGGCGGCGGCGAGCAGCTCCAGCTGCCGGCGCGCGCCGGCGTTGAGCAGCGTGCCGTCGGACCCGCTGGCAACGAACCTGAAGCCGAGCGCGTGGTAGCGGTCGAAGTCCTCGGGTCGCGCCATCAGCACGCCGAGCGACTTGCCGTGGCGGCGCGCCGCGGCCGACACGGTCTCGAGCGCCTCGGCATAGCGCGGGTGGTCGAATCGGGCCAGGATGCCGAGGCTCTGCGTCAGGTCCATCGGACCGACAAAGAGGACATCGGCGCCGTCGACCG
This sequence comes from uncultured Acidobacteriota bacterium, assembly GCA_963823445.1. Taxonomy (GTDB): domain Bacteria; phylum Acidobacteriota; class Thermoanaerobaculia; order Thermoanaerobaculales; family Sulfomarinibacteraceae; genus JAHECW01. Next base: position 551,550 of record CAWGLT010000004.1, on the reverse strand, counting down.
CGGCGATCTCGTCGACCGCCGCCAGGGCGCTCTCGGATTCGATCTGCACGACGCCGAGCAGGGTGGACGCCGAAGCCTCCATGTACTCGCGATAGGTGGTGCCGAACTCGCAGGCGCGGTTGGCCGCCGCAACGCCGCGCACCCCCAGCGGCGGGTAGCGGAGCCCGGCGACAGCCGTCGCGGCTTCGGCGGCCGAATCCACCCGCGGGAACATGATTCCCTCGGCGCCGAGGTCGAGCACCCGGTGGGCGCGTTGGCGTTCGTGCGACTCGACGCGAACGATCACGCCGGCGTCGGTGGCCTCGAGCGCCTGAAGCTGGGGAAGCACATCCGCCTCGCTGCCGCTGCCGTGCTCGAGATCGATGACGGCGAAGTCGTACCCGGCGCGCCCCATGATCTCGGCGGTGAGCGGGGAGCCCAGATTCAGGAAGCAGCCCAGCATGGTTTCGCCATCGCGGAGTCGTCTCTTGAGGTCTTTCATGATTATCGGGTTCGCCTCCGACCGTCCCACCTCGAACCGGACTCAACTCTACCACCCGCGAGAGGCGCGAACGCGGACCGTTTCGTGATCATCAGACGGTCGATTCCATCGGCGGTCGGAGATCGACCCTCCGGATGGTGCCGGCGATGAAGACGAAGCTCACCGTTGCGAGCAGGGCGTGCGCCCCGACGTAGACGAGCGCTCCGCTGAACGAGCCGGTTCGGCTCAGGATGAAACCGATGACGATCGGGGTCACGACGCCGGCGAGGTTGCCGAAGGTGTTGAACAATCCGCCGGCCAGCCCGGTGGCGGTCCTCGGCGCGACATCGGACATGAGAGCCCAGCCGAGAGCGCCGACGCCCTTGCCGAAGAACGCCAGACTCATGAAGAAGATGACGGCCCACTCGGCGGAGACGTGGTTGCAGGCGACGATGCTCGAGGCGACGAACATCCCCGCGACGATGGGCGTCTTGCGGGCCGCGCTCAACGACCAGCCGCGCCGCAGCAAAGCGTCGGAGACCAAGCCCCCGAGCACGCCGCCGAGGAACCCGCACAGCGCCGGCAGCACCGCGACGAAACCGACCTTGAGGATGGTCATGCCGCGGTCCTGGACGAGGTAGATCGGAAACCAGGTGAGGAAGAACCAGGTGATGACGTTGACGCAGTACTGCCCGAGGAAGATCCCGAGCAGCATCCGGTGGCTGAGCATCTGACCCAGGTCGGCCCAGCGGAAGCCCCCGTCTCCGGTCCCAGATCTCCGATCGAGATCGACGAGGCCACCGCCCTCCTCGATGAGCGCGATCTCGGCGGCATTGGCCCGCGGATGCTCTCTAGGGGCATGGACCACGCGCGGCCAGAGCACGGCGAAGGCGAGCCCGAGCGCACCCATGGTCCAGAACACGAACTCCCAGCCGAGGTGGTGCGTGATGAGCCCCATCACGGGGTAGAACAGGACGATGGAGAAGTACTGCGCCGAATTGAAGATGGCGGCGGCGGTGCCGCGCTCCGAGGCGGGGAACCAGGCCGCGACGATTCGGCTGTTGGCCGGAAATGACGGCGCCTCGGCCGCCCCGAGGAAGAGCCTGAGACCGTAGAGCGTCCGCGCCGCTTGGCGGGCGCTGCCGAGCAGACCCACGAATCCCTGCAGTGCGGTGAAGAGCGACCACGCGATGATGCTCCACAAATAGACGAGCCTGGATCCGAAGCGGTCGAGGAGCCAACCGCCCGGGATCTGCATGGTCACATAGCTGAGCGAGAAGGCGGAGAGCAGGAAGCCGAGCGCGACTGGATCGAGCTTCAAGTCGTTCGCGAGATCCGTGCCGACGATGGAGATCGTCGCCCGGTCGGCGTAGTTGATGGCGGTGACGGCGAACAGGAGGAGGACGATCCACCAGCGGGTGCGTGTCGGCTTCCGGTCATCCGTGGTGCTGGTCATGATCGCGGATCTCTCCAACTCCCGTCGGGCGGATGACGGGGGACGCCGCCTCAGGTCTCCGAGAGCGTGCCGATGACGTGGCCGGACAGTCTCTCGAGATGGGAGAGCAATGCGGAGTGGTCCTCCTCTTGCCGACCCTCGTTGACCAGGGTGGTGAACATCTCGTTGACGAGGGCCTCGACCGCCGCGGGGACGATGTCGAAGACCGTCACCGGAAAGCCCGCCTTGACGAGGTTTCTGACCATGGGCCGGCCCATGATGCCGGCGCCGATGAACCCGATCCTTTCTGTCATGAAAGTGGCCCTCCCTCGAGAATCCACGGCTGCCGTGCGAACCGCATCGATGTTGAGACGGAGTCTAGCATGAAGGCCTCGCTCCAATTTCACCGGTGTTTCAGGTGCCAGACCCACCAACTATTGCATCTTCACCCCGCTTGCCGGGCATGAGCCTTCCTTCCTTTGCCATCATCCGATCGAGACGCTCACAGTCCGCCCGGAATGACTCGCTGTCGAGTCGGCTCTCTGCACCTCGCGCCGCCCATCTCGTCACGACCTCCGGGCGGCGACCCAACAACCCTCCGAGGTCTTTTGCCCGTACCCCCCATCGTTCGATCGCCACCGTTTGCAATAGTCGGTGGTCCTGCCTCTATACATGTGCCATGCTTGGTTTTTGCATTTGACCGGTTTGACGGTCGCCGCGATACGGCGCCGAGATTTGGGGGTTCAGATGAAGACCGCCGCCGTCCAGGGTGCGACGATCGAAAAGGTGGTTGCCGCAACCCGAGGGCACGCACTTTTCAAGAGTTTGAGTGATGAGCAACTGCGCCAGGCGGTGAGCCAGACGAACCTGGTTCAGCTCGAGGCGGGTGAGCGTCTCATCAACCAGGACGCTCCTCTCGATGGGTTTTACCTGATCCTCGACGGCGAGCTGCGGGTGCTCATGGGCGCCGACGCAGGAGGTGAACCGGTCGAAGTGACCCGGTTCGGCCGCGGCGAGATGCTCGGGATGGCGTCGCTGCTTCTCGGCCGACCGAGCGACGCCGCCATCGACGCCGCCCGTCCATCGACGGTCGTTCGTTTCGCGCCGCGCTTCTTCGAGGTGATGGTCGAGAAGGTGCCGTCCTTCGGGCTCGCGGTGGCGCGCTCGCTGGCCGAACGGATGGTGATGCTGGCCGATCGGCACATCCCGGTGCCGGAGGGCGACGGTGGATCGGAGCCCTCGGAAGAGGCGCTCATGCTGCTGCCGCACGACTTCATGATGCGCCATCGGGTGGTGCCGCTGGCGGTCGACGGTCAGGTGGCCACCATCGGCTGTGCTGACCAACCTTCGCCCGAACTCGTCGAGAGGATCCGCACCCACCTGCCGGCGATGGAGGTCCGCATCGTCCACCTCGACCCACGCCGGGTCAACGAGATTCTCCGCAGCCATGCCGGTGGTGGAATCACCGGGTCATCCGGCCCTACGGCGGACTCGGCGATGCTCGAGCGACTGCTCCGGGCCATGGCCACCGAAGGCGCGTCGGATCTCCACCTCACAGGCGGCCAGTGTCCGCGCTGGCGGATCGACGGGGCGATGCACATCATCGCCGATATCCCACCGCTCGGCGAGGGGACCGTGCTCGAACTGCTCCGCGGCGAGCTCGAGGAGCGGAATCGATCCGAGTTCGAGGAGAAGAACGACACCGATTTTGCGCTTTCGCTGCCGGGCGTCGCGCGCTTCCGGGTCAACCTCTTTCGCGATCTCGGTGGTGTCGGCGCTGTCTTTCGCCTCATCCCGACCACGATTCTGAGTCTCGAGCAGCTCGGAATGCCGGAGGTCGTGGCGAGGTTCTGCGATCTTCCCAAGGGCCTCGTCCTGGTCACCGGCCCAACCGGGAGCGGCAAGTCGACGACCCTGGCCGCCATGGTCGACCTCATCAACCGTGGCCGCCAAGAGCACATCATCACGCTCGAGGACCCGGTGGAGTTCGTCCACCAGTCGCAGCTGTCGATGGTCAACCAGCGCGAAGTGGGCGCTCACACCCGGAGTTTTGCGGCGGCGATCCGAGCTGCGCTGCGCGAGGATCCCGACATCATCCTGGTCGGGGAGATGCGCGATCTGGAGACGGTGTCGCTCGCCCTCGAGGCGGCCAACACCGGCCACCTGGTGCTCGGGACCCTGCACACCGCGACGGCGATCTCGACCATCGAGCGCATCGTCGGACTCTTCCCACCCGAGGAGCAGAGCCGGATTCAGACCACCCTGGCCGATGTCATTCGCGGCGTCGTGGCGCAGAACCTGCTCAAGCGGAAGGGCGGGGGCCGGGTGGCCGCGCTCGAGATCCTGGTCACGAGCCCAGCGGTTTCGAACCTCATCCGCGAGGGCAAGGTGCACCAGATCGCGAGCTCCATGCAGACCGGCAAGGCGGCCGGGAATGTACTGCTCAACGACTCGCTGGCGGATCTCGTCGGTCGCGGCGTCGTCACCGCCGAGGAGGCGATGTCCAAGGCGGCGGACAAGGCCGAGCTGGCGAAACGTCTCGGGCGTGGCGCCGGCTGAAGCGTAAACCCGTTCCCATCCGGGTGCTCCGGTGGGAACAACGCAGCTTGCGATGTGCTTTAGGCACCAATACTGGTTCGCCTGGCACCGCCCCGGGCCCCGAGCTCGGCCGGCTCGTCGAGGGCCTCGTCCGCGCCCAGGCCCGCGGCGGGGCGGTCCGGTGGCTCGCGCGTCACACCGGTTCGCGCTGAGACCTCGCGGTCGCCGACGCTGGTCGCTGCCGCTGATCGCGGTCGCTGTCCCTGCCGCTGTCTCTGCCGCTGATCGCGGTCGCTGTCCCTGCCCCGGTCTCTGCTCCGGTTCCGGTTCCGGTTCCACCTCCCTCCGCTTACTGCGGCGGCACCGTCGTCGGGTCCGAGGTCACGTTGTCGAGCACCGAGCCGTAGCACCAGACCCGCCCGGAGGTGGCGGCCGACCAGTAGTCGACATAGCCGACGACCGGGTGGTAGGGGTCGAAGATCCGGTTGAGCTGGTTGTTGTCGTACGGCATCAGCAGCAGGCTCTCGCTGCCGAGCAGGACGCCGTCGGAACGGAAGAGTTCGAAGCTTATTGGTGGCTTTAGGAATTTGGGAAGTTGACGCAAAAGGTGCCGGACGCAAAAGGTGCCGTGTTTACACATTTACACATTCTCGAAGGTCGGCGTCAGCCGGCCTCTTCTGCCCTGAGAATGTGTACGTCAACTTCCCAACTTCCTAAAGCCCGGCACCGAGATTTGCAGCGGCAGGCACTCCTGCTTGCCTTCGGACTTGTCGGAAGCGTGCGACTACAAGACGGCACGTGTTCTTGTAGCGACCGCGTCTCGCGGGCGACGGATGCGTAGGCGCCAAGCGCAGTTTGCCCGCCTGATCGTTTTCCGGTCTGCCGAGGCTTATGAGAAGGAGGACGGCCGTCATGGTACCTTCGGAAAGAGCGAAGGGAAATCCCCGACCCCGAAGGCCGATGAGCCGGGCGGGTCGGATGTCGGATTCGGATTCGAAAGGAGAAACGGGGATGAGATTCCTGTGCGGGGTCATGCTCGCGGGTGTGTTGGTGTCGATGTCGGCGGGGTGCGGGCAGCCAGCTGCCATCGCCGACTCGCAGGAGGCGCGGCTCGAGCAGGCGCGCGCCGTCACCGAGCTCGAGGCCGCCGCCGGCGGCTACGACGCCATGCTCGACAAGGGCGCGGCCCTGGCCCGTGAGGGCTCCGCCGACGCCCTCGTCCTCGAGCTCGGGCGCGAGCTCACGGGCGACGACGAGGCCGCGGTCGAGGAGGTGATGCGGGCGGCCCTGGCCGAGGTGCTGACCCGCGAGGTTTGGCAGGAGGAGGTGGCCGGGGTCTACGCCGATCTCTTCACCGCCGCCGAGCTCGCCGACGCCGTCGAGTTCTACGGTTCGCCGACGGGGCGCAAGATCCTCGAGCTCGGCAACCGCCTCGACGACGCGGTCGTGACCGCACTGACGGCCGAGCTGAACGACCACGGCGCGGAGCTCGCGGTGACCATCGACGCCGGTCTGGCCGAGCGCTTCCCCGAGCTCTCGACGGGAGAGAACGATGCGTGAGCGCGGGCGGCCCGTGGGCGGGTGGGCGATCGTCGCCGCGGCGGTCGCGTTGCTCTGCGGCGCCGGTGCGGGCGACGCGCAGGCGCAGACGCTGCAGACCATCCGAAACGGCGAGGTGGTCAGCGTCGACGAGGTGCAGATCACCGAGCGGGCCACCGGCCGCGGCGCCCAGACCGGCGCCACCGTCGGGGCGGTCGCCGGCTATGCCGCGGCCGGCCACGGCGACCGCTGGCTGGGGTCGCTGCTCGGCGGCGCGATCGGCGGCGCCGCCGGTGGGGCTGCCGAGAAGGCCTCGAAGAAGCGCCCGGGTCTGCAGCTCGTCGTCCGCCTCGACAACGGCGAGGAGGTCGGCGTCCAGGTGCCGCTGGCCAAGAAGAAGAAGAACCAGGTCTCGTACGCTCCGGGCGACCGGGTCCGACTCATGACCGGGGCCGACGGCACCACCCAGGTGAGCCCGGAAACCGGCTGAGGCGGCCGATCGGGATCACCGTTTTCAAAAGGTGCCGCAAAAGGTGCCGTGTTTACACATCTACACATTCTCGAAGGTCGGCGTCAGCCGGCCTTCTGGTAGGCGTCGAGGAAGTCGGCTCTCGCCACATTTACACATTCTCAGGGCAGAAGAGGCCGGCTGATGCCGGCCTCTTCTGCCCTGAGAATGTGTACGTCAACTTCCCAACTTCCTAAAGCCTGCACCGAAATGGCACCGAAAGATGTCGGCCTTCTCTCATCGTGGGTGTTCACGGGATCCGGCGCCATCCCGGGTTCGGTTGCAGCGCGTCCGGTGACGTGGCGCCGATGAATGTGACAATTCGTCTTCGAAGCAGCATATTGGTTGCAGGGCACACCCCGAACCTGGTCTGGAGGCGGCTCATGCGTTGGAGCTATTCATGCCCGCACTGCAACGGAATCCTCAATCGGCATAACTCCATCCTGCTCGTCGCGGCCCACGGCGAGAATCGGATCATCATCGGCTTCCATCCCGCTCCGGGGAACTACCAGATTTCGCTTCCTCCGGGGTTCGAGATCGAACCGGGATCGACTTGGACCTTCTCCTGTCCCCTCTGCCAGCAGAGTCTGGTCTCCGCCATCTCTCCGGAGCTCTGTTGCATCGACATGGTCACGAAGGGCGTCCGCCACCGGGTGTACTTTTCCCGCATCGCCGGTGAGCACGCGACCTTCGTCATCAGCGCCGAGGGCGTCGAGCGCCACGGCGATCACGCTGACCGCCACTCGTTGGAGATGCTCGCGCTCGTCTGACAGCCCGGGATGCGCCGAGCTCAGCTGGTTCACCCAGATCCGGCTCCCGCGGCGCGAGCCCCCTTGCGGAAAGAAAGTTCACGACATATACTGAGTTTATGAAATAAACCTTATTCCGGGAGTCTCCATGGCGAACACAGCGAGCACCGTCGAATCAGCCCTCTTTCGTTCGTACTGGGACGACGGGTTGTTGGATCTCCTCTGCGGCGTCGGGCTGGTGGGCGTCGGCATCGGTTTCGGAACCGGCATGTTCATTTTTCTGGTCATCATGCCTGCGATGCTCACGGTCCTCTGGCGACCGCTTCGCACCTGGGTGGTCGAGCCCCGCAGCGGGTATGTCCGGTTCTCCCAGTCGCGTCAGCGTCGAACAACCCGAGAGCTGCGGCTGACGGCGGCGCTGGGCGCGGTGGCCTTCGTCCTGGCGGTCGCGTTCTTCTTCATGCTGCGCAGCCGCGGAGCGACGCCGTTTGCAGTGCACCTGGTACCGGGGCTGCCGGCCGCTCTCGTCGCGGTTGGTTTTTGCCTCGCCGGTTGGTTGACCGGTGCGAGGCGCTTCCAGTGGTACGCGGCCGCGCTCGCTGTTGCCGCCCTCGCGACGATCGTCGTCAACGGCGACCCAGGCCCGCCACTCGCGGCGGTCGGCCTGATCGTCGTCGCGACCGGAGCGGTCCTGTTGAGCCGTTTCCTCAAGGACAGTCGCGATTTCCTGCGCACTGAAGGGTCGTGACTGTGGCCGGATCACCGCTGTTTCCCGAGATCGACGGCATGCTCCACGAGCCGGCGCGTCTCCGGGTCGTGGCGCTCTTGGCGGTGGTCGAAGAAGCCGATTTCATGTACCTGCTCCGGCACACGGGACTGAGCCGCGGCAATCTCTCGGTCCAGATGAAGCGACTCGAAGCCGCCGGGATCGTCGAGGTCGCAAAGGAGCTCAACGGCAACCGACCGCGAACCTCGTACGTCCTTTCCGACCGGGGGCGTGAGTCTCTCGAGGCCTACGCGTCCGGCATGAAGCAGTTGTTGGGGTCGATCTCGGGTCGTCAGGAGGAAGAATGAAGGAACCCGGTTCCTATCTTGTCAACGGCTTCTTGGCGTGCGCCGTGATGTATTTCGTTCTCAGGCTGAGCAGCTCGGGCCGGGGCCCGATCGACTGGGCGGTCATCTCACTGGTGGCCGTCGCGATCGCCTGGAATCTGTTCAAGCTCGGTCGACGCCTGTACTCGGCGGGCGGCGGCAAGGGCGTCCGGCACCTCCTGCGGACGCTTCTGTTCTGGGCCCTCGGCCTCATGAACACGGCGTTGATCCGACCGCGGGACCTCGGCTCGTGGAAGAACATCGCCGGATGGGCGTTGCTCGCGACAGCGCTGATCGACAGCATCGCGCTTTACCGCAAGGAGCGGTCGCCGATTTCGTGACCGATCGGAACAACGGGCGTTCGGTTTCAGCCTGGCACCAATACTACTCGAACGCGGTTATCTTCGGGTTTCCGCATCGCGATGGGAGGGGATGCCAGGCACGCACCTTTGTTCGCGGCGAACAAAGGTGGAGCCAGGCACCCGTTCCTCGTGACCCCGTGGGTCTGCCGACCGGGGAAGTCGATCGGCCTCTTCCCCGTCTGGCGTCCAACCGCCGCGCGCATCAGCTCCAGCACCGTCTCACACGCCGCCCGGTAGGCGGCAGGGCAGCCGGAGGCCACAGCGACTCTTGACGTGGGCTGCAGCGCGGACGGTTCTTCTCATCGTGGCCGAAAAGCGGCGCGTCAGTCAAGGACCCTGCGGCCCGCCGCAGAAAACCCGTCCATTCGCGGGAGGACCAACCCATGCGCTCAATCACCAACCTGTGCGCGTGGTGACCAATTCACGCAGGCATAGCGTTCCACGCCGGTCCACGACCGCTGACGTCCGGGTTGTACGACTTCGTGCAGCGCGACGGGTTCTTCGACGGCTCTGAAGGTGGGCCCAGGCCCACTCTACTCCTGCAGCGCGAAACCGACGAGGTGTCAATTTTCGTGGTTGGCCGAGAGTGCCCCCCCAAACATTGTTTGGCCCTAACGCATGAAATAACCGCGAGGCCTTCGTTCCAAACAATGATTTGGAGCGGCACGTCCGTTCTAGGCCCTTTTCGCAGACCCTCGACAGAACGCGGGATATGGGCGTGCGGCGGGGTGCCGGGTACGGCATTGTGTCCCATCGACCATCCGGTCAGCGTCACCTCCCGCACAATGCCTTACCGGGCTCCCTCGGTGAGCGCGATGCGGTCTGCTCTCCCGGCTTCGAGGCAGGCCGCCGGCGCACCATCGGCGTGGTCGCAGCTCTTCCAATCAACCCACGCGCGACCACGCCGATGGTGCGACGCTGGGCCGCTGGGACAACGTCACAGCGGACCAGAAGGCCGGGGATGAGGACGCCCGTGTTCACGACTACACTGCCAACCTGAAAATCGTCATGACCCTGCGTGCGATGATCCACCGGGCCGCCACACCAACCCGCAACGGGTGGGTCGCAGGGGCTGAAGCCCCTGCCTACAGCTCTGAAAAAACGATCGTGCTCCTCGGCCCTGACCGAATCCCAGCAAAACCCGCGGACCTCGCCTCCACCGGGCTACCGGGTCTGCAGTTGCGCCGGAACGACCCCAATTACCGCTGGACCCGGGCCGAGCCGCCTTTCGCGAAGGCCTCGACCTCCGGGAGCCTGGCCATGGTCACGTCGCCCGGGAAGGTCGTGGACAGGGCGCCATGGGCCCATCCCAGACGAACGACTTCATCGAGCTCCCGCCCGTCCAGCATCCCGAAAATCAGACCCGAGGCGAAGCCGTCGCCGCCGCCGATGCGATCGATGACGCCGAGCTCGCAGGTCGGAGAGACGGCACGCCGGCCGTCGTACCAGATCACGGCGCCCCACTGGTGGCGGTTGGCGGTCTCGACCTCCCTGAGGGTCGTGGCCACCATCTTCACGTCGGGGAAGTCGCGGTTGACCTCGGCGATCATCTCGAAGAAGACCGAGGTGTCGAGCTTGGACTTCTTCTCGACATCTGGTCCCTTGACGCCCAATCCCATCTGCAGATCCTCCTCGTTGCCGATGAGGACATCGACGTGCTCGACGATCCGCTTGAAGGTGCTCTGCGCCGCCTCGAGCCCGCCGATGGACTCCCACAGCTTGCCGCGGTAGTTGAGATCGAAGGAGGTGACGGCGCCGTGTTGCTTGGCGGCCCTCATGGCCTCGATGATGAGCTCGGATGTCGTCGTCGACAGCGCCGCGTAGATGCCCCCGGAGTGGAACCAGCGGACGCCTTCGCCGAAGATCGCCTGCCAGTCGAAATCGCCCGGTTTGAGCATGGCGCCGGCTTCGTTCGCCCGGTTGTAGAAGACCACCGGCGGGCGGACGCCGTAGCCGAGATCGCTGTAGACGGTGGCGATGTTCGGCCCACGGGCGCCGTCGTGCTTGAACCATTTGTAGAAGGGTTTGACGCCCATCTCCCTGACCCGGGTCTGAACCAATTCGCCGATGCCGTAGTCAACCATGGCGGTGGCGATCCCGGTCTTGAGACCGAAACAATCCGCCAGGTTCGCGGCGACGTTGTACTCGCCGCCCGAGACGTGGATCGCCACCGTCCGCGCCTTCCGAAATGGGATTCGGCCCGGATCCAGGCGATGGACCAGCGAACCCAGGGACAGGAAATCGAGCGCACAGTCGTCTTTTCGAATCTTCAGTTCAGCCATGAAAACATCTCCACTCGACGAGATCCTCTCTCGCCTCCCAATTCATAATTCATAATTCATAATTCATAATTCGCTCTATGCGATATACGTCCGTGCCGTGATGTCCCCACCGTGGCCCGTCCAGTCGGTGTGCGAGAACTCGCCGCGCGGCCGGTCGACCCGCTCGTAGGTGTGGGCGCCGAAGTAGTCGCGCTGGGCCTGAAGCAGATTCGCCGGGAGTCGATCGTGACGGTAGCCGTCGTAGAAGGCCAGCGCGCTCGACAGCGCGGGCACCGGGACACCCATGGCCACCGCGGCTGCCACCACCCGTCGCCAGCCCGCCTGGGCCTGCTGGACCTTGCCGGCGAAGTACGGGTCGAGCAGGAGATTCTCGAGCTCGGGGTTGGCGTCGAAGGCCTCCTTGATCTTGCCGAGGAAGACCGACCGGATGATGCAGCCGCCGCGCCACATGAGCGCGATGCCGCCGTTGTTGAGGTTCCAGCCGTACTCCTTGGCCGCCGCCCGCATGAGCATGTAGCCCTGGGCGTAAGAAACGATCTTGGAAGCCAGAAGCGCCTGCTGGAGATCGTTGACGAATGCCGCGGGGTCGCCGGCAAAGCCGGAGTCCTCGGGTCCGCCGAGGACCTTGGACGCCGCCACGCGCTCGTCCTTGATCGCCGACAGAAAACGGGCGAAGACCGCCTCGCCGATGAGGGTGAGCGGGATGCCCATCTCGAGCGACGAGATGGCGGTCCACTTGCCGGTGCCCTTCTGACCCGCGGTGTCGAGGATCTTGTCCACGATGGGCTCGCCGGCCTCGTCCCGGTAGCCGAGGATGTCCCGGGTGATCTCGATGAGATACGAGTCGAGCTCGCCCTTGTTCCACTCGGCGAAGATTTGATGCATCCGGTCGTGGTCAAAACCGAGACCGTCCTTCAGGAGCTGATAGGCCTCGCAGATGAGCTGCATGTCGCCGTACTCGATCCCGTTGTGGGTCATCTTGACGAAGTGGCCGGCGCCGTTCTCGCCGACCCACTCGCAGCACGGCGAACCGTCCTCGACCTTGGCCGAGACCGCCTGGAAGATCGGTTTGACGTGCTCCCACGCCGCCGGCGAGCCGCCGGGCATGATGGACGGGCCGATCCGCGCGCCTTCCTCTCCACCCGAAACCCCGGTGCCGATATAGAGCAGCCCCTCGGACTCGACCCGCGCCGTCCGCCGGATGGTGTCGTTGTAGTTGGAGTTGCCGCCGTCGATGATGATGTCGCCCTTGTCGAGGAGCGGGATCAACATTTCGATAAAAGAGTCCACCGGTTTGCCGGCCTTGACCAGCAGCATCACCCGCCGCGGAGAGGCGAGCGAGTCCACCAGCTCCTCGAGCGAGTGGGTGCCGATGATGTTGGTGCCCTTGGCGTTGCCTGCCATGAACTCGTCGACCACCGAGGTCGTGCGGTTGAAGACCGCCACCTTGAATCCGTGGTCGTTCATGTTGAGGACCAGGTTCTGGCCCATCACCGCGAGCCCGATGAGCCCGAGATCCGCTTTATTCATCAATCTTACCTCCGGTAGTTTCCGCTCTATTTTTCGGGTCGGACCCGAAAAAGTTGTTCGCCTGCTCGTCGGACCAAAAGGATCCCCTCGTCCTCGCGGTCCGCCCATTCCTCGGGATCGATGGACGACGGGTCGAGGTATCCGAGACCGATGCGGTCACAACGCTCCTTCGGAATTCCGGTCGCGAGCGTCACATCGATTCGTGCGCGTTCCACCCCATCTATGAATGTCCCCGCGCCGCGCACGTGGGTGGAGTGCGCCACGATCCCCCACGGAAAACGGGAGAACCTTTCCCACTGGGCGGTGAAATAGTCTCGGACGTGGTAGCCGATCTCGTCGATGATCCGCCCGTGGACATAGGAGACCTCGGTGATGTGCGGCGCATAGATCACGACCTCGCCGCCGTCGGCGACGGCCGGCTCGAGCTTGTACATCCCCTTGGCGCCGGTCCAGAGATCGTCGTACATCTCGGGGACCATCGACAGGACCCGACGGTAGGGCCGATCGACCCAGATGATGTCGAGTTCGCCCGACAGCTCGGTGGCCGCCCACCAGGTCTCATCCATCTCTCCGACATAGAGGCCGCGGAGATCGTGTCCGTGCATGACCATGGCGATGAGCGAGCTCGGGGTCGGGATGAATGACGCGGCCCGGTTGATGAGCCGGCGCATGGGGGTGTCGGCGACCCCGATGATCTCCTTGCTCGTCAGCAGCGCCCCGAGCCAGTGCGTGACGTCGATGACCTCCTGGCCCGCCACGCCCGGGACGAAGTACTTGTTGCCGCCGGAGAATCCCGCGACCTCGTGCGGGAAGACCGGTCCGCAGACCACGAGCTCGTCGTAGGGCCGCTCGCCGTCGGGATCGCCGACCAGCCGGTTGAGCCGGACCGGGACATCGAGATCCATCCGGCCGTCGCTGGCGTCGCGCACCTCCGACGCCGGGATCACGCCGACGGTCACGAACGTCTCTTCGAGATCCCACCGGTGGTTGAAGATCCTCGACCCTCCGGTCGAACCGTCGCGGACCTCGACGCCGACCAACCGGCCGAGGGCGGCGTCGTCCATCGGCGGGTGGGTGCCGAGGGCCACGAGAAAATCGAGGGCTGCAACCTGAGGGCCGAGGACCTCGTGGAGCAACCGGTACATCAGCGGGATGGGCGCCGTGCGGGTGCTGTCCGGGATGACGACCAGGACCTTCTTGCCGGCGAACCTCTTCTCATCGAGGCCGTCCGTGAGGATCCGGCGAATCTCCGACTCGACGAGGGGACGACTTTTTTCCACCCTGCCCTCAGATCGTCATGGCGGTGAAGCCGCCATCGACGCGGATGAGCGTGCCGGTCACGAAACTCGAGGCGGCCTCGGACGCCAGCCACACCACCGCCCCGGCGAGCTCCTCGGCCTCGCCGAAACGACCCATGGGGGTGTGCCCCATGATCGACGCCGTCCGCTCTTCAGTGAGCAGCTTGCGGTTCTGCTCGGCGGGGAAGAACCCCGGCGCCACGGCGTTGACCCGCACCTTGGCGGGCGCCCACTCGCGGGCGAGGAACTGGGTCATGTTGTTGATCCCGGCCTTGGTGATGGAGTAGGTGAAGACCTTGGAAAGGGGCGGTCCCGACGACGCCGACGAGACGTTGATGATCGACCCGCCCTCGCCCTGCTCGACCATCCGACGGCCGAAGATCTGGCTGGCCAGGAAGTAGCTCGTGAGATTGACGGCGAGGATCTTGTCCCACTCCTCGCGGGTGATCTCGAAGATCGGTGTCCCGGAGTTGATCCCCGGCGCGTTGAGCAGGATGTCGACCCTGCCCCACTTCTCGACGATCCGATCCAATGCGGATTTGAGGTCGTCCTCGTTGGTGGCGTCCACTCCGATTCCCATGGCGTCGACCCCGGCCGCACTGTAGATCGCATTGGCCTGCGCCGACGCGGCGTCGGCAATGAGATCGAGGACCGCGACCCGCGCTCCGGCCCGGCCCAACGCGGTCGCCATGGCGCCGCCGAGGACGCCGCCGGCGCCGATGGTCACCGCGACCTTGCCATCCAGCGAAAAGAGATCATCGAGATAGCTCATGCAACCCCCCCGTCCATGTTGAAAGGTGCGGTGTGGCGCCCGAAGTGCGTCACCAGATTGCTGAAGTGGACATCCTCGTTCTCTCTGAGGCAGGCCATGATCCGGTCCTTGAAGCGCGTCCTGCCGTCCGGGCCACGCTCGGTGAGCACCCGGCCGAAGGTGACGTGGAGGACCTGCCGCGCATCCTCGTCGTCGAGGAGCCGGACCAGCGTTGCGTCGTCGAGCGTCGTCGCCGCGGGCACCCGGTCGAGCCTTCCCGAAACGTGGTAGGTCCGCCGCTCGTGCTCATAGAGCGAGCGCGCGAAGTCGAGGATCTCGCGGAAGAGCCCCGGATCGCAGACTGCGATCGCACGCAGCGCCTCGAGGTAGCTCGTGCCTGCGGTCTTGACGTGGACGCCACCGGATCCGATCTCGCCGATGGTGCGATAGACCCCGAACTTGTCGCTGCCGGAATGGATGCTGATCTTGTAGGGGCCGAAGGTCTCGGCGATGGCGAGGTGTTTGAGGTACTCGGTTTTGAAAACACCGAGATCGCCGCGATAGTCGATCCCCTTTTCGAAGTCGCCGACGAAACGCGGCGCCAGACCGACCCACGCCACCCCCAGGCGTCTGAGCTCCGAGGCCACCAGGAAGTGTTCGAAAGGGCTCGTGACCGAGGCGGTTTCGTCCACCGAGACCTCGATCTCGAAGGGCCGCTCCCCCATGACCTCGACGATGTGGCGGTACATGGCGGCGACGTGAGCCAGCGCTGCGCCGTACTTGACCAGCGCTCTCAGGACATCTTCGGTGGTCGGTTCGAGGACGAGCGCAGATCCGATCTCGATCCGCTCTCCGGCAAACCGAGAAAGCACGCCCTCGAGACTCTCGTCGAGGGCCGTCCAGGGCAGATTCTCGGCTGCGGCCCGGAGCTCGGCGTCGGACATCTCGTCGGCGGCGTCCACCACATGCTCGCCGGGGTCGATGGTGAACATGGTGAAACCCGCGGCGGCCATGAGGTCGACATCGGCGGGGGTCTTGAGGTGATCGGCGTCGGCGCCGAAGCCCTTGCGCCAACCCTCCTGGAAGACCGCCCAGGTAGCGGCGTCCATGACCTCGCCGGGAGTCCGCTCGGTGCGCTCGAGCTCGCGGATGGACTGCTGGGCGAGGACCACCTCGAAACCGCTGCCGGCCATGGCGCGGAGATGGGCCGGTCCGGCGATCCCGAGCCGGTCGCCGAGCCCGAAGCTGTCGGCAAGACCGAGCGTGCGCGGCCGCGTCCACTCCAGGAGTTCCCGCAGCACCGCGGCATTGCCCGGCGTGAGGCGGCAGCGTCGGACCTGATCCTCGGTGTCGAAGGCCCACTTCAGACAGGTGCCCTCGAAACGTTCGGAGACCGGGTCGTTCGGCGGCGCCACGATGTAGAGGCGGCGGCCGGGCGTGCCGCGACCCATGAACAGCAGGGCGTCTCCGATCGCAACGGGAGAGTGCGGGTAGATTTCCAATTTCCGCTCGGCGATGGAAATGGGAATCCGATCCGCGCCGTCCGGCGGAGACTCGATGATACTCAGCAGATCTTCACGGAGGTTCATTCAATCTCCTCGATCATATCGACCCACGGACGGTGTCCGGGATACTCTGTCTACCGGTGGCACCGCACCGGATCTTATCCGCACCAGCGCTCCTCGACCGTCAGTAAGTATAGAACCATCGCGGCTCTCAGTCATCGACCGGGATCTCGTAGTATCCCTCGCCGGCGTCATAGTGCTCCTGCCGTTGCCGCGGAACTCCCTCCACCTTGTCGGGCCATGAGGTGACTCCGTTGACGAGCTCCGAGGCCTTGACCTCGAATGGGCCGCGCACGACCCGCCCGAAGGTATCGACAAGTCGAAAGCTCATCACCGGATCCTCACCCATGGTGAAGTCGATGAGACCGAAGTTGCTGCCCTGGAAGTAGACCGGCCAGATTCGTTGCTCGGGCCGGCGCTCGAGCCAGCTGTCGGGGATGACCTGGGCCAGCGGTGAGCTCACCATGTCGTAGAGATCGTAGCCGCCGTGCTCGGACCACGGGATGACGTTGAGCTCACCGACGTGGGTGTCGCCCGACATCAGGACCACTCCGGTGATCTCCTCATCGCGGATGAAGTCGAAGAGCCGATTACGCTCATGGAGGTACGCGGACCAGGCGTCGCCTCCCTCACCCTTGTTCCTGCTCCAGCCGCTGCCCGAAACCAGCACCTTGAAGACCGCGGTGCTGGCCTCGAGTCGTTCGGTGAGCCACTCGTACTGTCCGGCTCCGAGCATGGTCTTCTCGGGCGTGTCCGGATCCTCGCACGGGTCGCGGTACCAGCGGTCGTCGATGACGAAGAACTCCACCTGGCCCCAGGTGTAGGTGTAGAAAATCCCCTTGACGTCGGGCAGGCCGAATGACGGGTTGGGCCAGTACTCGAGAAAGACCTCGTAGGCACCCTCCTTCACCGGGTTCGTCCGATCGTGGTTGTTGAGCCCGAAATCGTGGTCGTCCCAGACCGCGAGGTTGGAGATGTTGTGGATCACCGGCTGCAGACCCGCCACCTCCCGCTGGCGCCGATACTCCTCGCGAAGGATGTCCGGATCGAGAGCGTCACCGTAGATGTTGTCGCCGATCCAGAAGAGGATGTCGGGCCCCCAGTGGGCGACCCACGGCCAGATCGGTTGAATCCGATCGTCCTGCCACTTGGGGCACGATCCGAAGACGATCCGCAGATCGGCCGCCTCGCCCTCGGGCGGAGCGGTCGAGAATCGAAGGGGTTTGAGGTCCTTGAGATAGCGGTCCTTGATGCCGTCGACGATGATCTCGTAGAAGTACTCGGTGGATGGTTCGAGATCCGGGATGGTGATGGTCGCGGTGTAGTCGGAAGCCTTTGCGACCATCACGGGTTCGGTCTGTTTCGCTGAACTGAAATCGGGCGTCAGGCCGTATCTGACGGCGACGGTGAAGGCGCCGCTCGTCCGGACCCAGATCCTGGCTTCGGTGTCGGTCACCGCGCCGACCATGGGGCCCTGCATGAGACGGGGATACCCGCTGTGAGACGGTTTGGCGGCCATTGCGACCGATGAACTCACAAGCACCACCAGAACGAGCACGACAATGGATCGAGCTACCAATCCCGATTTCATCTCAACCCCCAGTTTCTCGAACAATCCACTCCCTGCGATCTGCAACCGATCCCTTGGAGCGCGGGCGTCCCGCCTGCACCGGACGCCCCACGCCGGCGGGACGCCGGCGCTCCAACGGCGCTCTCGACCTCGAGGATGGCGATGCCGTTTCGTCGAGTCTCCAAGCACTTCATAACGCCCTAAGGTGTTTGATCCCCCGTTCGGCGGCGGTGTCGGCGTCGGGCAGCGGCATGAACTCTCCCGAGACAAATCCCTCGTATCCGGTGGATCCGAGGACATCGAGGATGGATCTGAAGTCGAGATGACCGGCTCCCGGATACCAGCGATTCGAATCCGCCACGTGGAAGTGGAAGATGCGGTCGCCGACGGCCCGGATGCTGTCTTCGATCTCCGCCTCTTCGATGTTCATGTGAAAGGTGTCGAGGAGGAGACCGAAGTTGTCCGCGCCGACCCGGTCGATGAGGTCCAACCCCTGGGCCGCGGTGTGAACGAGATCGGTCTCGTACCGGTTCATGGGTTCGAGGGCGAAGCGCACCCCGGTGCCCGCGGCCGCAGCCGCGCAGGCCCGGATCGCCTCGACGAGGTATTCCATGGACCGCTCGTGGCTCTGCCCTTTGGGAGTGATCCCACGGATGAGACCGAGGATCACGACGGCATCCAGCCGGGCCGCCAGAGGGATGTGGCTCGAGATCCTCTCGACGGCCGCTGAGCGCACCTTTTCGTCATCGCTGGTGAAGGACAGACCCTCCTCGCCCCACGCCTGACCGGTTCCGATGGCGGGCACGGCCAGGTTCAGCGAAGAAATGACGCTCTCGAGCTCGCCGGCGTTCACCATACGGGGATCCCGCACGGCGAGCTCGACACCGTCGTAACCCCAACCGGCGATCTTGGTCACGTTGGAGACGAAATCGCCCTTGAACGCCACCGCCTGGAAGGCGGCGGCGTGGGTCGACAGCACGACGCTGAGCTTCATGCCGCCGGCCTACGAGTTCGATCCTTGACCGATCCGCGGCAGGGCGTAGACCGGTTTCCAGCCCTCGCTCAGAGGCTCGCGGAGATAGGGTTCCATCTCGGCCTCGGTACGCAGCGTGACCATCTCCACCGGAGGCACGGTTCCGGCCGGCCAGACTTCCAGAGTCTGGTCGTTGAGCAGGGTGAGGTACTTCAAAATGGCGGCGACCGGGCGTTTGGCCTTCTCCGCGGTGCCCTGGGTGGCCTTGCCGACGACACCTTCGGGGGTCGCGGCGATCTCGATGGCGAAGTGGCCTTCGCCCTCGGACCAGCGGCTCGGCCGGCCGAACGGATCCACCGACTTGTCGAAGTGACCATCCGGAAGCCAGCCGATGCCTTCGGTATCGACGGCGTAGTCCATGTCCACCATGTCGGGGTGAAGCAGCAGACCCAGGGAGGTCTCCGACTCGTCGGCGTGGACGAAATTGGTGCCCATCTTGCCGCCCTTGGGCTCGGTCCGGAAGAACTCGCGGACCGCACGGTGCCAGTCGATGACGCGGAAGACGCCCGGCAGCTGGTAGCGCTTCTGGAACTGCTGGATGGCCGACTCGAGCATCCACAGATGACCGTGGTTGTTGATGAGGATCTGCTTGCGGAATCCGTCGTTCCACAGACCCAGCATCACGTCGATGAGAAACTCGCGCGCGATGTTCTCGCGGATGATGACCGTGCCCGGCATCCCGAGGTGGTGGTACGGGTGCGACCCGTAGTTGAGCGGCGGCAGCGCGAGGCTCACCGGGGCGCCCCGTTTGGCGGTGAACCGCCGCACGCCCTCGAGGATCTGACTCACATAGAGCGTATCCGACGCGCTCGGCAGATGGCGACCGTGGAGCTCGGTGCAGCCGATGGGGATGAAGACGATGTCGTTGTTGCGACGTTCTGCCTCGACCTGGTGGCGCACCGTGGTTTGAATATAGGACCCGGCCTTGCCCCACTCGCACGGGGAGGGAATCCCGTAGTCGGCGAGAATGGCGTCGATCTCTTCGTCGCTCGCGTCCCACACTTCCTTCTTGCACCGTCCGACGGTGTTGTCCTCGAAAAACAGATCCGGCTGATCGGTGGCCAGCAACCGTGGATCTTCTGGATTCTTCGACATGTGATTCTCCTTGTCTGACTCGTTCTCTCGTCAACTCGGTTCGGGGCCGCCGGTCGGCGACCCTGCAATTGATGTACTGACCTCGACGGGCCTGCCGGTCTGGATCGACCGGCGGCCGGCGAGGGCCACCGCCAGCGTCGCAGCCCCGTCCCGGTCGGTGACCGGTGGAGGGGTGCCATCGACGACACAATCAATGAAAGCCTGAAGCATGGTCACAAAGGCGTCGCCCATCCGCTCGGGGGTCGTGTGGACCGCGTCGTGGTGGGCGCCGCTGCGATCCAGGACTCGGATCGGAGTTCGGCGGAGACGGCCGATCTGGACCGCCCCTTCATCGCCGATCACTTCACCTCGGAGGTCGTGACCGTACCGCGTGGTCCGGCTGGCGGTGAGGGAGCCCATGGCGCCGCCGGCAAACCGGACGCTGACCACGGCGTTGTCGACATCGCCCACCGTCGCGATGGTCGGGTCGATGAGGGCTCCGCCCTCGCCGTAGACCCGGACGATCTCGTCTCCCAACAACCACCGCCCGAGGTAGATGTCGTGGTACATGGAGTCGAGGATGAGACCGCCGCTGACCCTGAGATCGGCGAAGGAGACCGGCGGCGGGTTCATATCGCCGCTGATCGACCGGTAGAGGACGGGCTTGCCGATCCCGCCTGCATCGATGACCCGTTTGGCTTCGAGATAGCCGGCATCGAAACGACGGGTGTGACCGAGCATGAGCTTGACGCCCGCGGTCCGGGCCGCCGCTCCCGCGCGGTCACAGTCCTCGAGACTCAGGCCGAGAGGTTTCTCGCACAGGATGTGGAGCCCGGCCGCGGCGCAGTCTTCGACATTGGCGACATGGGCCGAGGTGCTGCTCGCGATCACCACCGCGTCGAGGCTCTCGGCCCCGAGCAAGGAATCGAGATCGTGATGGACTGAAACGGCGCCGCAGCGCCGGCGGACCTCGGCGGCCCGCTCGGCGCTCGACGTCGTCACGGCGACGAGGTGCGCACCCCGAATTCGGGAAACGAGGTTTTCCGCGTGAGTCAGACCCATCCGGCCCACACCCACCACGGCCATGCGCAGATCGTTCACCGTCTTACTCTCCAAATCCCGTCAAACTCAGTTGGGTTTGACGAGGATCTTGCCGTCGGTCCGGTCGGTCGACTTGGCGATGGCGGCCACCGTGTCGTCGAGACCGTACTTGGCGGTGATGATCGGGCTCAGGTCGACGCGACCCGAGGCGACGAGGCGAATGACGTTCGGGAAGGTCTCGTGACCCGAGTGCCCCTGCGCGCCGAAGGCCTGGGCCCGGCGGACCTGGAAGGCCTCGAGGTACATGGGCACCCGTTTGGCGGCGCGCCCGATCTGGATGACCTTGCTGTTGATGGCGAGGGCCTTTTCCATCTCCGGGATCGTCAGGTGGGGAACACCGGCGGCCTCGACGTGGAAGTCGAACCCGGCGCCGCCGCTGAGCTCCATGAGCACTTCACTCGGGCTGACCTCGCGCGGGTCGTAAACATAGTCCGCACCGACCAGCTTGGCGAGCTCCATCCGAGGTTTCGAGACCTCGAAGGCAACGATCATGCCTGCTCCCCCCGCCTTGGCCAGGCCGATGGCGGCGAGGCCGATGGAACCCGCGCCAAAGACAGTCACGAAATGACCGGGGCGGAACCCGCCGCCGCGCTCGAACATCCCGTTGTAGGCAACGCAGGTAGGCTCGGTGAGAGCGGCGACCTCGAAGGCCTTTTCCTCGCTGCCGAACCTCTCCGCAATGGCGTCGATCTTCCAGCAGAACTTCTCGTCCACCGCGATGTAGTTGGCGAATGCGCCCGGAATGGTGAACCCGATCTCTTCGAGGTTCGTGCAGTGGTTGGGGTAGCCGTTGCGGCACGGAATGCAGCGACCGCACCAGATCATCTCCTCCACGGTTACCATGTCGCCGGGGGCGAGCAGGGTGACATCCTTGCCGATCTCCACGACCTTGGCCGAGAATTCGTGGCCGAGGATGGTGGCGAACTTGGTCAGGCCCGGGTAGAGAATGTAGTTGTCATCATCGGTTTCGTAAAAGTGCATGTCCGAGCCGCAGACACCGCAGGCCTGGATCTCGAGGAGCACTTCCTGGGGGCCCGGTTTCGGATCGGGCCACGAACGGACCTCCAGCGTCGGGTTCCTGCCAGATTTCGTTGCCGCTGATGGCTTTGCCAGTCTTCTTCTCCCAATCCGAAACCGTGTAGGTCGGTCTGGGGTCCCACTTCGCGTCGAGAACGAGTCCTTTCATCACAAACCTCCGTTGATTTTCTTCGGCGCCGCGACGACGTCCCGGCTCCGTGTTTTTTCGCACCTAAACCGAGAGAGCGACCCCCCGGTACTTTCTTTCGAGCAGATCGACAATGTCCTTCCGGCTTCGGCGAATCGGCCCGGGAACCGCCACCTTCAGGCTGGTGACCGCAGCCGACCACCGCAACGCCTCCTCGGGCGGGTGCTCCAACCGCGCCGCGACATAGGAACCGACGCAGGTGTCGCCCCTGCCGCTGCGGCCGAGCATCGACTCTGCATGGAATTCCGCCTCGAGCATCTCACCGTCGGCGAGAAGCACGATCCCGTCGCGGTGGGTGATGATGACCTCCCGCGGGCCCTGGGCCGCCAAGATCCTGGCGGACTTCTTGATATCGGCCTCGCCGGTCATGGCCTCGGCTTCGACCACATCGGCCTTGAGGATGTCGATGAGACGAAGAACCTCCTCCTGTTCCGGCCAGGGCAGGTGTTCGAGTCGGCCGTCGGGATGACGGTGCCGGATGAATCCCTGGGCATCGGCGCTGATCATGGTGTCCTTTTCACGCAGCGCTCGAATCGTCTCGACGGGCATCTCACCCCGGAAGGACGGGCTGATGATGAACGCAGCGGCATTGACGGCACGCACCTCGTCCGGCGTGAACGAACCTGCGTGGTCGGCCACGGTGAGGATTCGTTCGTCCGGGTTGTCGGTCGGGTACTCGAGACGCATGAGGGTCGAGCTCGGAGTCGCGGTGGCGAAGACCGTGATCCCCGCCGCCTCGAGGGCCCGCACCACATAAAAATCCTCGGCGGCCAGCCGCATGATCGCCGCGACCCTGCGGCCGAGCGCAAGCGCCGCGTTGGCCGAGTAGTTGACCCCGCCGCCATCGGCATACGTGGTTCCCGCGGCCGTGACGATGGTGTCCTTGGTGTAGTTGCCGACTGTTGCGACGTCGAATCGTGCGTCTTTGATGGTCATGTATTCCTCAATCTCAGTCTCTCGCGCGAACCCGCCACAGCGACGTGGCCAACACGAACGAGAGGACCGACGAACCGATCCAGAACCAGATCACCGCGCTGAAATCGTAGTGGCGGACGCCCTCGATGATGGTGACGCCGCGCTCGATGAGATGACCGCTGATCTGATCCTGGAGAGCCGCGCCGATGTAAGAGAAAACGCCGATAAAGCCCATGGCCGCGCCGGCCGCCCTCTTTGGCGCGATGTCGAGGGCGAAGAGGCCCCCGAGCGAGGTCACGAGTCCGGTGAGGCCGAAGCCGTAGATGAAGAACGCCGCGGTCATGAAGACCGGATTCCCGGGAGGTCCGAAAAAGACCATGAGCAACCCCGCGATCTCCATGGCGGCGAAGATGACATTGGTCGGCTGGCGCCGCGCATTGAAGACCTTGTCCGAAGTGAAGCCGAATGCCACCGCACCCAAAATCCCGGCAATGGTGTTGACCGAGATGACGCTGCCCGCCTGCATCAGGGAGTATCCCTTCGCCTCCTGGAGATAGAGCACGCCCCAGCTGTTGATGGCATAGCGGGTGACATAGATCGACGCGCTCGCCATGGCGAGAACCCAGATCGCCGGGATCTTGAGGATCGTCCGTTGGACGGCCCAGGTGCTCTCATCGACCGCCTTCTTGGCGGCGGTTTCACCGCTGTGGTCGTTTCTCCAATCGGCCACGGGGGGAAGGCCCATGGTCCGCGGCCGGTCCTGCATATAGATATAGAGCACGCCCGCAACCACGATGCAGAGCACCCCCGGACCCCAGAACCCCGCGCGCCAGCCCCACAGGCTGACGAGACCGGCGACACCGACGAAGGTGAGACCCTCGCCGATGGCGTGGGCCGTGCTCCAGATCCCGTACATCCGCCCCCGCTCGTTGTTGGAGAACCAGTTGGCCATGGCCACCGCGCCGGTCGGCGCGCCGAAGCCCTGGAACCAGCCGTTGAGCCCCCAGAGGACGACCGAGAGCACGAGAATCGTGGAGAAGCCCATGCCGATGTTGAGAAGCGCCGAGATCAGCACGCCGAAGGCGAAGAAGACCTTGAGGTTCATGTGATCGGCGAGGAAGCCGTTGGTGAGCTTGCCGAAGGCGTAGGTGTAGAAGAGCGCCGAGCCGATGATGCCGAGCTCCACCGGGGTGAAGATGCCGCCGTCGATGAGCGGCTTCTTGACCATGGACAGCGCCAACCGGCAGGTGTAGACCACCCCGTAGCCGATGGTGATCGCCAACATGATCCGCAGCCGGTGGCGGCGGTACAGCGCGTCGATCTGCGCCGTGTCGCTGAGCGGCGCGCGGTTCTCACCGGTTCGGAAGAAGCTCGAGAGGCTCACCGGTTCTCCACTCTGACCGGCCGGTTCTCGGCCAGCGAGCGCGAGGCCGCGAGACCGATGAGCACCGACATGAGCCCGTCGGCGCCTCCGACCGGGGGTCGGGCGTCGTTTCTGATGCAGCTGAAGAACGACTCCAGCTCGGCGACGAAAGACGTCTGATAGCGCTCGAGGAAGAAGTAGAGCGGTTTATCGGAGCGGACACCCGTGCCGGTGCTCACCGTCACCCGGTTGGGGGTTTCATTGCCAGCCTCGGCGCTTCCGCCCGAGCCGAAGACCTCGACGCGCTGGTCGTACCCGTACACCGCCTGCCGGCTGTTCTCGATGACCGCGATCGCGCCGTTGGCCAGCTTGAGGGTGGTGACGGCTGTGTCCACGTCGCCCGCCTCGCCGATGGCCGGGTCGATGAGCACCGCCCCGCAGGCGTAGACCTCCTCGACCTCGCTCCCGGTGAGGAACCGGACCATGTCGAAGTCGTGGATCGTCATGTCGACGAAGATCCCGCCCGAGGTCTTGACATAGGCCACCGGCGGCGCCTCGGGATCCCGCGAGGTGATCTTGACGAGGTGGATTTCACCCACGTCGCCGTCGGTCACGGCCCGCCTCACCCTCGCGAAGCTGGGGTCGAAACGGCGGTTGAAACCGACCTGGAGCTTGACCCCGCTGTCGGCCACGACCCCAAGGGTGCGGCGGATACGCTCGGGATCGAGATCGATGGGTTTCTCGCAGAAGACGTGCTTGCCCGCGCGCGCCGCCCGTTCGGTGAGATCGGCGTGGGTCGGGGTCGGCGAACACACGAGCACCGCCTCGATCTCGTCATCAGCGAGGATCAACTCCGGGTCCTTTCCGGTGATGACCGTCGACGGAGGCCACGAAGTGAATTCGACATAGGGGTCGGTGACCGTCTTGAGCTTGACCCCCGGCATCCGCAGGAGGTTGTTCCCGTGGACCTGTCCGATTCTCCCTGCGCCGAGGATTCCCACCGTGATCTGTTTCATGGGGCTCGTCCTTCTGAATCAATAACTGTTCTCGATGTCGGGCGGAACGAGCCGGAGGCTGGTTCCCTCCAAGGGGGAGGAGGGAACCCAGACTCCGGACGTACCGCGGTTTTCAGATCGTTGCGTTGCTTCTAGAGATCGAACCTCACACCCAGGGTCGCCCACCAGTCGTAGTACTCCTGCTGGCGAATCCGGTCGGGATCGTTTTCGTATGCCGTATACGGCTCGTTGGTGATGTTGATGACCTCGAAGACAAAGCTGAACTTCTTGGTCGCCTGCACCCGGAACATGAAGTCGAGCTGGGAGTGGTCGTCGACCCAGATGTCCTCCTCGATGTCCCCGCCGACCTCGAGGAGCTTCTTGCCGTTGAAGTTCCACGACAGACGCGCGGTGATGCCGTACTTCTCGTAGGCCAGGGCGAGGTTCCCGACGTGTTCCGACTGACCCGGGAGCGAGGTGGATTCGCGATCGGGATACTTTGCCTCGGAGTCGACATAGGTGTAGTTGGCATAGAAACCGAGACCGCCCCAACCACCCCGCCAATTGGTGAACTGGTTCTGGAACGCGAGCTCGAGCCCGGCCAGGGTTCCCTTGTCGCCGTTGAGAGGCTGGGTGACTTCGACGTCTTCGCCTTCGATCACGTCATCGTATTGGAAGATATAGATGTAGTCGCTGATGTCCTTGTAGAAGACGCCGGCGGAGATGATGCCGACCGGCTGGAGGTACTTCTCCCACATGAGATCGATGTTCCAGGCAGTGGTCACGTCGAGATCCGCGTTTCCGAGTTCAACCTCGCGATCCTCCAGGTTGACGAACCGCCACGGCACCGCGTCCTCGAAGTTGGGTCGCGCCAGGCTGCGGGTGAGGGCGGCGCGGAGCTGCGAGTCCTTGCCGGTCTTGTACACGAGGTGGAACTGGGGCAGCCACTCGGTGTAGCTCTTGTCGCCGTACACCGGTGACACCGAAACCGGATCGCCATCCTCATCGACGATCAATTCGTACGCTGTGTAGTCATTTGAAGTGCTCTCTACCCGAACGCCACCCATGAAGGTCGTCTTCGCGCCAAGGAGAAACTCGCCGAGGGCATAAGCCGCCAGGGTGTCTTCCGTCGCGTCGAAGTCGACGAGGTCGTCCTCGAGGTTCTTCTCGGATTCCAAGACGCCGCTTGCACCGAGCTCCCGCATGAGGCGGGGATCGAAGAACGGGACGATCTGGTCGCCGTAGATCCCACCGAAGAACGGGGTCTCCGAGTTCCAGTTGGAGAGATAGTCGGCCATGTTCAGGTCGTCGTCCGACTCGAGGTCATAGGTCTCGTAGTCCTGGGTCTTTTCCTTGGTCCTGTACTTGGCGCCGACCTTCCACAGACCGCTGAAACCGGCGTTCCTGTAGAAGCCCTTGGTGAGGTTGACGGCGGCGACGATGTCCTCCTCGACCGCTTCCTTGGTGTGATCCTCGATGCTGTCGAACCAGAACTCATCGGCACGCTCGTTGAGCGGGTTCGCCTGGATGTTGTTCGGGTCGATGTGATCTGGACTGACGTTGGAATCGAAGACCACATCCTCCATCACGAAGGCGGAGGTGTACTGGTTGGGCGTCTTCTCCTGCGACTTGTTGTACATGAGGCGGTAGTCGAGGACAAAGGCCTCGCCGATGTTGTTCTCGCCGGTGAAGGCGATCGAGTTGATATAGGACGTCTGCTCGCGGTCCTTGATGGATCTCTCGATCTCGTCATCGGAAACCGCGTTGGCCTTCGCGCGACGGTACTCGGTGTCGATGTAGTTGGTCCACAGGCCGCGCAGATCGTAATTGGAGCGTTGGCTCGGCCGGAAGTCGAGATCGAAGGTGGCACCATAGCGTTCGCGCTGGGTGGAGTAGTCGCGCATTTCGAGCACGTCGAGATCGCCGTCGTCGTATTCCGGCTCGATGTTGTCGGCGCCGCGTTTGGTGTCGCTGCCGCTCGCCGAAACCAGCAGGCCCCAGTCCTTCGACTCACCAAAACGGGTGCCGAAGGTCACGCTCCCGTTCGGCGCGGCCTCTTCCGTGAGCGCGCTGTAGCCCACTCCCAACGATGCCGAGAGCCGGAGCTTCTCGGGCGCCCGCTGGGTCACCAGATCGACGGTGCCGCCGATGGAGTCGCCGTCCATGTCCGGCCGCAGAGCCTTTGAGACTTCGATCGACCCGAGAAGGTCGGCCGGGATCGTGTCGAGGGCGACGTTGCGGACGCCCGCTTCTGGAGACGGGATCCGTTCGCCGTTGACCGTCGTCGAGTTGAGCCTCGCCTCGGTGCCGCGGATGATGATGTAGCGGCCTTCACCCATGTCGCGGTTCAGACTCACGCCGGGCACCCGCTGGGTCGCCTCTGCCGCGTTCTTGTCCGGGAAGCGGCCGATCTGATCGGCGGCGACGATGTTGGTGATATTGATGGTGTTCATCTGGGTGTTGAGGGCCTTGGCCTGGCCTTCGAGGAGTGGCGACCCCCGAACCTCGATCTCGCCGCCATAGGCGAGAGTCATGTCAGCGGTCACCGGCTCGCCGGCCACAACCGTGACATCCAAGGTGGCGGTCTGCAGGCCGAGGTAGCTGAAGGTCAGGGTGTGATCCCCGACCGGCACCGGTGCGATTCGGAATTTTCCGTCACCAGCAGTCACGGCAACGATATTGGTTCCTTCAACGCTGACACTCACTTCGGAAACGACATTCCCCGCAGGCCCGGTCACCGTTCCGACGATGACGCCTGTGGCGTCCTGTGCAACGACAATTCCGGGAGCCACCGCCGTTCCAATGAACAGAGCCAGAAGTGCCAAATATCCGAGTGTCTTCATGGACGCCATCGTTTCCCCCTTATCTGAAGTCGCACAGAAATGATGAATCGAAAGAATCCCGCCGGCCGGCCTCCCCCCCGGGTGCGGAAATAACCAGATTCGCCGTCGATGACCGGGCAAACTCGAAACCCTCACGAGGGATGTTCCACGCCCGGTATGAACTTCGGGTGAATATCCTTGGGTTTGCTCTTGCGGCTGCATCGGTCTCCAAATTTTGGAACGTTCCAGGTTGCAATTCCGTGTTCCAGGCGCTATATTCTGGAACGTTCCAAAGGGAACATATAACCCGGATCGGCGGAAGTCAAGTGGCACCACGAGGAAACACAGGGAGAACCGGAGCCCAGCCGTTACCGACCATCCTCGATGTCGCCCGCAGAGCCGGTGTCTCAAAATCACTCGTGTCCATGGTCACCCGCGGCGAGCCCGGGGTCAGCGAAGAAAAGCGCGCCGCCATCCTCAGGGCCATCGACGAGCTCGATTACCGGCCCAACGCGATGGCCCAGGGTCTGGTCATGCGCCAGACCCGAATCCTCGGAGTCATGGTTTCGGACCTGCAAAACCCGTTCTTCGCCGCGGTGATCTCCGGCATCCAGGAACGAGCCGAGCGACGTGGATTTCGGGTCCTCATCACGAGCGGCGACCGCACCCCGAGTGTCGAGGAGAGCGCCATCGAGAACCTGCTCCAGCTCAGGGTCGACGGTCTCATCCTCGCCTCACCACGGGTCGACGACGAGGTCATTGCCCGCGTCGGGCGATCCGTTCCCGTTGTCGTCCTCAATCGCGACACCGAGGACGAGACCAGCGACAGCGTGACAAACGACAATATTGCCGGCGCCCACCTCGCCATCGAGCACCTCGTCAGTTTCGGCCATCGCCGCATCGGCTTTATCGAAGGCGGCGCCGGCGCCGGCGCCCGAATCCGCCACCGCGGCTATCTCAGCGCGATGCACGACTTCGGCCTTGAAGACGAGATTCTCACCGTCGAGGGTCAACATACCGAGGAGGGGGGATACCGGGGCGCCATGGAACTCCTCAAAATGAAGGTGCTCCCGACCGCGGTCTTCGCCTCCAACGACCTCTGCGCCATCGGCGCCATGAACGCTTTCGAAGAGGCGGGCCTGAGCATTCCGGAGGACGTCTCCCTGATCGGCTATGACAACAACCGCATGGCGGCGCTGCGCCACATTTCGCTGACGACCATCGACCAGCCGGGCGACGACATGGGCCGATCCGCCGTCGACCGCCTTGCGGAACGGATCGACGGGGACCGGGCCGAACCGAGGCACGACGTGGTGACGCCCAGCCTGGTGGTGCGATCTACGACAGGTCCGCCACGTTTTGAGGCGAAGTCATGAATTTTATATTTAAACCAATTGGCATAATTAAACATCCATAAGTGCAGCGAGCGTGAAAAAGGAGAAATCATGAACCCGACCACGTTGTCGACCCCGAGAACAGCAAACCGCGACGCAGCCCGTCGAATCTTCCTCGTGATCGTTTCGATCGCATTCTTCGCCGGCTGTGCCGGCCCGGACGCCCCACCCACAGCACCCGGAGAAACACCCGAGAACCCGGCGGTTGCGGTCGCCGCCGGCGCCATCTCCCCCGTCCTCGTCACCGAAGCCACCCCGGTGGACAGTGATGATCCGGCCATCTGGATCAACCCGGATGACCCCGCCAAGAGCCTCATCCTCGGCACCGACAAGGGGGGAGCGGTGGTTGTCTTCGATCTCGATGGCGTCATCATCCCGGACAAGACCGTCACCGGTCTGCAGCGCATGAACAACATCGACGTCGAGTACGGTTTCATGCTCGGCGGAGAGGCGGTCGACATCGCGGTCGCCACCGAACGACCCGCGGGCGCATTGCGGGTCTTTCGTCTCCCGGAAATGACGGCGATCGACAACGGCGGCATCGCGGTCTTCGCGGGCGACTCCGGAGACAGCGCCCTGCCCATGGGCATCGCCCTCTACAAGCGGCCCTCCGACAATGCGATCTTCGCGATCGTCAGCCGCAAGACCGGACCCTCCGGCTCCTACCTCTGGCAGTACCGGCTCGAAGATGATGGCGCCGGCCACGTCGTCGGGACCAAGGTCCGCGAGTTCGGGACCTTCAGCGACGCCACGACCATGGACGAGGGCGTCGCCGAGCTCGGCGAGATCGAGTCGATCGCGGTCGACGACGAGCTCGGTTACGTCTACTACTCCGACGAGCTGGCGGGGATCAAGAAGTACCACGCCGACCCCGATCACCCGGACGCCGCCATCGAGCTCGCCCTCTTCGGCGCCGACGGCTTTGCCGACCAGCGCGAGGGGATCTCCATCTACACCGTCGCCGGCGGCACCGGCTATATCCTCGTCTCCGACCAGCAGGGCAACGCCTTCCGGATCTTCACCAGGGAGGGTGAACCCGGCAATCCGCACGACCACCGCTTCGTCAAGAGCGTCAAGGTGTCGACAAACGAGAGCGACGGTTCCGAGGTCACGAGCGCCGTCCTCGATCCACGCTTTCCCTCCGGCCTCTTCGTCGCCATGTCCGACAACCGGACCTTCCACTATTACTCGTGGGACGACATCGCCGGTGACGATCTCGTGCGGGCGCCCGACGGCGTGCCTTCGAGCCCCTGACGTTGTCCCACCGACTGCCGGTCGACGTTCTGCTCTTCGACCTCGGCGGGGTGTTGATGGACTTCGCCGGGTTCGACGAGCTCGCCCGATTCATGCCGGAGTCGCCCGGCCGGTCCGAGATCCGCGATCGCTGGATCCGGTGCGAGGCGGTACGACGGTTCGAGCGGGGCGAAATCCGCAGCGATGAGTTCGCCGCCGGCGTGGTCGAGGAGCTCGAGATCGATCTCTCGCCACCGGACTTTCTCAGGAATTTCGTCGAATGGGCGCGGGAGCCGTCGGCAGAGGCGATATCCCTTCTCGGAAAGCTCGCGAGAAGATATCGAATCGCCGCGTTGAGCAACGCCAACGAACTCCACACGCCGCTCCACCGCCGACGCTTCAGTGCAGTCATCGAGACCTTCTATTTCTCCGATGAGATCGGCGCAGTCAAACCGGATCGAGCGATCTTCGACCACGTGATTCGCGACCTCGACGTCACCCCGGACCGGATCGCCTTCTTCGACGACACCCCGGTCAACGTCGAGGCGGCTCAAAACGCGGGCATCAATGCCTTCGCCGTGGATGGCCTGGATGAACTCAAAAACCTCTTGCACCACCTGGGTCTTTTGGCCACTTCCGCCTGAAGCGCAGCTCCCACTTCCTCTTCAATCAGGATGAATCTCGCCTTGACGGCGGAAGCGCTGATACAATTCTCGTCAAAATGAGGAAGCAGGGCTGGTTCGCGATAGTTCCAACGCGGGTGTCGGTCGCCTTACTCGCGGTTGCAGCTGTTGTCGCCTCCGCCGGTGACGACGGCATGGATTTCGGCCACATCTCCCTCGAGCAGGGATTGTCGCAGAGCATCATCGAACAGATCCTCCAGGACCAAATGGGATTCATGTGGTTTGCCACCGAGGACGGCCTCAACCGGTTTGACGGCTATCAGTTCGAGCTCTACAGGAACGTTCCGGGCGATCCCGAGAGCCTCAGTTACAACGAGCTCAAGGCGCTCTACGAGGATCGAGAGGGCTCTCTTTGGATCGGCATCTTCTCGAGCGGGTTGAACCGTTTCGACCCCGCCACCGAGAAGGTGATCCGCTACCGGCACGACCACGACCGACCCGAGAGCCTGGCGGCCGACACCGTCCGCTGTGTCCTCGAGGACAGCTCCGGCCGGCTCTGGGTCGGAACCGAGGGCGGGGGTCTCGATCTTCTCGATCGCGAGACCGGAGTTTTTTCCCATCACCGCGCCGACCCGAGTCAACCCGGCAGCATCAGCCACAACGATGTCCGGACGATCTTCGAAGACCGGAACGGATCGTTGTGGGTTGGCACCAATGGCGGCGGTCTCAACCATTTCGACCCCGAACGGGTTGTGTTCACGGTCTACCGCCACTCCCCCGACGACCCGGCCAGTCTCGGCAATGACAGCGTTTTCGCCATCCACGAGGACGACGAGGGCACCCTCTGGGTCGGCACCTATGGTGGAGGTCTGAATGCCCTCGACCGGACGACCGGCCGCTTCACCCGATACCGCAACGACCCCGCCGATTCGGCCTCTCTCAGCAGCGATCTCGTCAAGTCGATCTGCGAGGACCACGAGGGAACCATGTGGGTCGGGACCGATGGCGGCGGGCTCAACCGCTTCAACCGAGGCGCCGGCACCTTCACGAGCTTCCGGCACGATCCGGTCAATCCCTACAGTCTGAGCTCCGACCGCGTCTACGCCGTCTTTCAGGACCGGTCTCACGTCTTGTGGGTGGGCACCTATGGTGGTGGACTCAACTTCTTCGATGTCTCGAGAAAGGACTTCCGCCGTTATTCCAACGACCCCAACGACAGCAACTCGCTCAGTCACAACATCGTGTGGTCATTCCACGAGGATCCCGACGGTGTCCTGTGGATCGGCACCGACAGCGGCGGGTTGAACCGTTGGGATCGGGCGACGAACCGATGGCGGCATTTCGTGCACGACCCGAACGATTCCACCAGCCTCAGCCACAACACGGTCCGCGCGGTCTTCGGCGATCGGGAGGGCCGGCTCTGGGTCGCCACCAACGGTGGCGGGCTGAACCTTCTCGATCGCGCAACGGGCCGCTTCACCCGCTACCGGCACGACCCCGACGACCCGACCTCGTTGAGTCACGACGAACTTCGGTCGATCTCCCAGGATCGCACCGGCTCGATCTGGATCGGTACGTTCGGCGGGGGGGTCGATCGGCTCAATCCCGAGACCGGCGAGTTCGCCCATCTTCGGCACGATGCGGACGATCCGGGAAGCCTCAGCCACGACTTCATCCGCTTTGTCTTCGAAGACAGCGGAGGCACTCT
Source organism: uncultured Acidobacteriota bacterium (assembly GCA_963823445.1). Lineage (GTDB taxonomy): Bacteria > Acidobacteriota > Thermoanaerobaculia > Thermoanaerobaculales > Sulfomarinibacteraceae > JAHECW01. Next base: position 518,385 of record CAWGLT010000004.1, on the reverse strand, counting down.
CTGGGTGGGGACCCAGGGCGGGGGGCTCAACCGACTCGACCCTGGAGGTTCGGATTTCATTCACTATCGACACGACCCCGAAGACCCCACGAGCCTCGGCACCGACCATGTCTTCGCCGTCCACGAGGATGAAAGCGGCGTCATGTGGTTCGGAACCTTCGGCGGCGGGATCAACCGACTCGATCGCAAATCCGGACGATTCGAGCTCTTCCGCGAACGCGACGGTCTTGCCTCCGATTCCGTCTACGCCATGCTCGAGGACGAGATGGGGATCTTGTGGATCAGCACCACGAAGGGTCTTTCGCACTTCGATCCGGTCACCGAGTTGTTCCGCAACTTCGACGTGCGTGACGGACTCCAGAGCAACGAGTTCAACGGCGGTTCCGCCTATCAGAGCCCGAAGGGTGAGATGTTCTTCGGGGGGATCAACGGATTCAACGCGTTCTTTCCCGCCGAAATCAGGCTCAACTCCGTGGTTCCGACGGTTGTGGTCACCGACTTTCAGCTCTTCAACCAATCCATCCGAGCCGGCGAGAACCTGAACGGACGGGTCCTGCTCGACAGGTCGATCACCTTCACTCAGCACCTCCAACTCTCCCACCGCGACAACGTCATCACCCTCGAGTTTGCCGCGCTTCACTACAGCTCACCCGGAAGAAACCAGTACGCATACCGCATGCAGGGATTCAGCGACGAGTGGATCCCGGTTTCGGCGGACCGGCGATTCGCGACATTCACCGATCTTCGGCCGGGCCAGTATCTCTTCAGCGTTCGCGGAGCAAACAGCGACGGATTCTGGAACCACCGGGGAGTTTCCCTCGCCCTTACCGTCAAACCGCCGTTCTGGGCGACGTGGTGGTTCCGGTTGATCGCAATGGCCCTCATTGCCGGGATCGCAGTCCTGGTGACGCAGAGTCGCCTTCGCGGTGTTCGAATGAAATCCCAACTCAAGGCGGCGCACGACGCGCAAATGGCGATCATGCCGCACGCAGCGCCCGAGGTCCCGGGGGCCGATATTGCGGGGGCGTGGATCCCGGCCTACGGTGTCGGGGGAGATTTCTACGACTACTTCTGGCTCGATGACGAGAAACGACGGCTGTGCATCGTTGTGGCGGACGTGGCGGGCAAAGGCATGCGCGCCGCCATGAACGCGGTCATGTCCGACGGGATGGTGTTCTCCCGTGCCCGTCAGACCGGTTCGGTCGATGAGATCATGGACAGTCTCAACCGATCACTCTTTCAAAAGGTCGAGCGGCGAATGTTCACCGCCCTGTGTCTGGTGGTTCTCGAACCCGGGACGCGGAACTTGACCTTTGCCAACGCCGGCCTCTGCGAGCCGCTTCTCCGGTCGAGCGGCAAGACCCGATATCTCTCCTCTCCGGGCTCGAGATTCCCACTCGGCGTCATCCGGAATGCCCGATATGAATCGGCTTCGGTTCAGCTCGCCGAAGGCGATGTCGTCGTGCTTTTCACCGACGGCGTCCCCGAAGCGAGGGATCGGGGAAACGCCCTCTACGGCTACGACTCCCCCCGCGACCTCATCGCGGGGCTCGAAACCACCAAGCTCACGGCAGACGAGATCGTCAGAATCGTGGTTGCCGATGTCGAAAGATTTTCCGGCACCGCCGAGCAGAGCGACGATATGGCAGTCGTGGTCATCAAGACCTGACTGCCTCCCTCACCGCCTCCCCGGATCACGAAAACCGGGCGCCGGCTCAGCCGGCGCCCGGTCGTTCTCATCATCGGAAGCCTACACCAACCGTCGGCGAATGAGCGATGCTCCCACCAGCGCGAGGGTCAGAATGAACAACAGCCGTCCGAGCCCTCCGAGATCGGGGATTCCAGTGATCGGATCTCCGAGCCTGATCAGGGTCGGATCGTCATCCGGGTTGGTGTCCGGATCGTTGGTGGGCTCATCGGGAATGGTATCGCTGCTGACGACGCCCTGGTTCGAAACGTGGGTGCGTCCCGGGGGAACGGGATTGTTGACCATGACGTCGAAGACCACAACCACCGTCTGTCCGACGGCGAGATCACCGATGACAACTTCGACCGAGGTGTCGCCGGCGCCGTTGCCGAGGGTGATCGTACCTTGGCTGGTGGTGACCGAACCGACCACCAGCGTGGTGATGTCGTCCGGGGTATCACGCAGCACGACGTTTTCGATCAGAGTGTCGCCGTCGTTGATCACGGTCACCGTGTACCGAAGGAGTTCACCCGGATCGGCCAGGTTGTTTCCATTCGGATCGGTGAGGAGCTCCACGCTCTTCAAGGCGTCGAGCGACGGCGAGGACGACACGACAACCGGGGTCGTATCCGACGAGGAGTTGTCCCCGGGGTTCGGATCGGCGCCGTTGGCGCCGTCGTCGGCGATGGAGGCGTCGTTGACCACGAGGTTGAAGCCGGCCGGAACCGGGTCGAGGACCACGACCGCGAAGGTCGCGGAACCGTTGCCGCCGACCGCCAGGGGTCCGATCGCGAGCGTGCAGACGCTGCCGGCGTTGATGTCGGGAACGCAGACCCAGCCAGGTGTACTGGCGCCGGCGTTGAAGGTCGTGTTCGCCGGCACCGTGTCAGAGAGCACCACGCCCGTTGCGGCCTGGTTGCCGTTGTTGGCGTAGCTCAGGGTGTAGGCGATCAGACCACCCGGCACCGTCGAGATCCCGCCGTCGTCCTTGACGATGGAGAGGTCGGGCGCCGCATTGACCGGCGTGTTCGTCGGGTCGTCGTCCGGCGCCGTGTCCGGGTCGTTCGTCGGCTCGTTCGGCACCTCGTTCGAGCTCACGGTGCCCTGGTTCGAGATCTCGGTCACGCCGGAGGCCAGCGGGTTGTCGATGAGAACATGGAAGCTGATCGTCACCGATCCGCCCGCCGCGATCGTGCCCACCGTCACCTGGACCGGGTCCTCGGAGTCGACCGTGCCCTGGGAGGTCGCCACCGAGCCCGCGACCACGGTCGTGTAGGCCGGGATCGGGTCGGTGAAGACGACTCCGGTCGCCTCGGTGTTGCCCGTGTTGTCGATGGTCACCGTGTACGACAGGGTGTCTCCGGGCGACACGTCGCCGCTGCCGTCGGCATCGATGAGCAGAGTGTCGATCTTCGCGGCCTCGATCACCGGCGCCGCGGTCAGCGGCGTCAGGGTCGGGTCGTCGTCCGGCGCGGTGTCCGGGTCGTTCGTCGGCTCGTCCGGGTGGTTCCCCGCCGAGACCGTCCCCTGGTTGGAAAGCTCGGTCACGCCACCCGGCAGCGGGTTGTCGACGAGCACGTCGAAGGTGATCGTCACCGATCCGCCCGCCGCAAGATCTCCGATGGTCACATCCACCGGGTCCTCGCCGTTGACCGCGCCCTGGGTTGTGGTCACCGAACCTGCGACCACCGTCGTGTTCGCCGGAATCGGATCCGTGAAGAAGACCCCCGTCGCCGAAGTGTTGCCCGTGTTCGAAATCGTCACCGTGTAGCGCAGGGTGTCGCCCGGCGACGGAATCCCGTTGCCGTCCGCGTCGATGAACAGCGCGTCCGCCTTGTCCGCCTCGAGCACCGGCGCCGCCGTCACCGTCGTCGACGTCGGGTCGTCGTCGGGCAGCGTGTCCGGGTCGTTCGTCGGCTCGTCCGGGGTCTCGTTCGTCGTCACCGTGCCCTGGTTCGAGACCTGGGTCACGCCCACCGGCAGCGGGCTGTCGATCATCACCCGGAAGGTGATCGTCGCCGTGCCGCCGACCGCCACCGTGCCCACGTCGACACCCACCGAGGCGTCGCCCGCGGTGTTGCCCGTGGTCACCGTGCCCTGCGTCGTCGTCACCGAGCCCACCACAAGGGCCGTGTTCGCATCCGGCGTGTCCGAGAAGGTCACTCCGGTCAGGTCGATGTTTCCGGTGTTCGAAATCACCACCGTGTACTCGAGCGTGTCGCCCGGCGACGGCACGCCGTCACCGTCGGCGTCGATGGCCAGCGCGTCGGTCTTCTCGGCCTCGACCCCCGGGTCCTCCACCGGCGTCACCGTCGGGTCGCCCGCCGGGACCGTGTCCGGGTCATTCGTCGGCACCGAAATGCCGCCGTCGCCCGTCACCAGACCCTGGTTGGCGACGCTGGAGACGCCCGTCGGGAAGGGCGAGTTCACCGTCACGTCGAAGGTGATCGTCACCGATCCCGCCGCGGCCAGCGTCCCGATCGAGACGCCCACGGTCGTGTCGCCCGCGGTGTTGCCCGTGGTGACCGAGCCCTGTGACGTCGTCACCGAGCCCACCACGAGAGCTGTGTTCGCATCCGGCGTGTCCGCAAAGGCGACGTTCGTCGCCGCCGTCGTCCCCGTGTTCGACACCACCACCGTGTACCGCAGCGTGTCGCCCGGATCCGCCACCCCGTCGCCGTCGTTGTCCACGAGGAGGGCATCCGCCTTCGTCGCCGACACGTTCGGCGCGGCGATGACCGGCGTCGTGTCCGAGCCGGTGTTGTTGCCCGGCGTCGGGTCGGGGCCGTTGGTTCCGTCATCGGCGACGGTCGCGGTGTTCGCCACCAGGGTGAAGCCCGGCGGCACCGGGTTGTCCACGGTGACCGCGAAGGTCGCCGAGCCCGAGGCGCCGGCCGCCACCGCGCCGATCCCCAGCGTGCAGGCGCTGCCCGCGCCGGTCCCCGGCACGCACACCCAGCCCGCGGTGCTCGCGCCCGCGTTGAAGGTCGTGCCCGCCGGCACCGTGTCAGAGAGCACCACGCCCGTGGCGTTCTGGTTGCCCGTGTTCTGATAGCTCAGGGTGTAGGCGATCACCCCACCCGGCACCGTCGAGATCCCGCCGTCGTCCTTCGTGATCGACAGATCGGGCGCCGCATTGACCGGTGTGTTCGTCGGGTCGTCGTCCGGCGCCGTGTCCGGGTCGTTCGTCGGCTCGTTCGGCACCTCGTTCGAGCTCACGGTGCCCTGGTTCGAGATCTCGGTCACGCCGGAGGCCAGCGGGTTGTCGATGAGAACATGGAAGCTGATCGTCACCGATCCGCCCGCCGCGATCGTGCCGACGGTCACCTGGACCGGATCCTCGCTGTTGACCGTGCCCTGCGACGTCGCCACCGACCCCGCCACCACCGTCGTGTTCGCCGGAATCGGGTCCGTGAAGACCACGCCCGTGGCGTCGGTGTTGCCGGTGTTGGAAATCGTCACCGCGTACGACAGCGTGTCGCCCGGCGACACGTCGCCGCTGCCGTCGGCATCGTCGAAGAGCGCGTCCGTCTTGTCCGCCTCGAGCACCGGCTCCGCCGTCAGCGGCGTCACCGTCGGGTCGTCGTCCGGCGCCGTGTCCGGATCGTTCGTCGGCTCGTCCGGGTGGTTCCCCGCCGAGACCGTGCCCTGGTTGGCAAGCTCGGTCACCCCGCCCGGCAGCGGGTTGTCCACCAACACGTCGAAGGTGATCGTCACCGTCGAGCCCGCGGCGATGTCGCCGATGGTCACATCCACCGGATCCTCGCCGTTGACCGTGCCCTGCGTCGTCGTCACCGAACCTGCGACCACCGTCGTGTAGGTCGGAATCGGATCGATGAAGAAGACCGCACGTGGCCTCCGTGTTGCCGGTGTTCGAAATCACCACCGTGTAGCGCATCGTGTCGCCCGGCGACGGAATCCCGTTGCCGTCCGCGTCGATGAACAGCGCGTCCGCCTTGTCCGCCTCGAGCACCGGCGCCGCCGTCACCGTCGTCGACGTCGGGTCGTCGTCGGGCAGCGTGTCCGGGTCGTTCGTCGGCTCGTCCGGGGTCTCGTTCGTCGTCACCGTGCCCTGGTTCGAGACCTGGGTCACGCCCACCGGCAGCGGGCTGTCGATCATCACCCGGAAGGTGATCGTCGCCGTGCCGCCGACCGCCACCGTGCCCACGTCGACACCCACCGAGGCGTCGCCCGCGGTGTTGCCCGTGGTCACCGTGCCCTGCGTCGTCGTCACCGAGCCCACCACAAGGGCCGTGTTCGCATCCGGCGTGTCGCTGAAGGTGACACCGGTCAGGTCGATGTTTCCGGTGTTGGTAATCGTCACCGTGTACTCGAGCGTGTCCCCCGGCGACGGCACGCCGTCACCGTCGGCGTCGATGGCCAGCGCGTCGGTCTTCTCGGCCTCGACCCCCGGGTCCTCCACCGGCGTCACCGTCGGGTCGCCCGCCGGGACCGTGTCCGGGTCATTCGTCGGCACCGAGATGCCGCCGTCGCCCGTCACCAGACCCTGGTTGGCGACGCTGGAGACGCCCGTCGGGAAGGGCGAGTTCACCGTCACGTCGAAGGTGATCGTCACCGACCCCGCCGCCGCCAGCGTCCCGATCGAGACGCCCACGGTCGTGTCGCCCGCGGTGTTGCCCGTGGTCACCGAGCCCTGTGACGTCGTCACCGAGCCCACCACCAGCGCGGTGTTCGCATCCGGCGTGTCCGCAAAGGCGACGTTCGTCGCCGCCGTCGTCCCCGTGTTCGACACCACCACCGTGTACCGCAGCGTGTCGCCCGGATCCGCCACCCCGTCGCCGTCGTTGTCCACGAGGAGGGCATCCGCCTTCGTCGCCGACACGTTCGGCGCGACCACGTCCAGCGTGTCCGACCCCGTCGTCGTCCCGGTGACCTCGTTCGAGCTCGCCACCGATGTCGTGTTCGTGTAGCTGCCCGCCACGTCGCCCGTGACATTGATGATCACCGCACACGAGATGCTCGCGGCGAGCGATCCGCCGGTCAGCGTCAGGGTGTCGAGACCCGCGTTCACCGTGGCCGTTCCACCGCAGGTGTTGGTCGTCGCCGCCGCCGCAAAGCTCAGCCCCGCCGGCAGCGTGTCCGTGAAGCCCACTCCCGTCAGCGGGATCGCCGCGTTGTTGGTCACAGCGATCGTCAGCACGCTCACGCCGCCCACCGCGATCGGATCCGTACCGAAGAACTTCGCGATCGTCGGCTCCGGCACCGCCACCGTCAGCGTGTCGCTGCCCGTCGTCGTGCCGGTCAGCTCGGTCGAGTCCACCACCGAGGTCGTGTTCGTGAAGGTCCCGCCGGCCGCGCCGAGCACCGCGATGGTGATCGTGCAGCTCGAGTCCGCCGCGATCGTCCCACCGGTCACGCTCAAGGTGTCCGCGCCGCCGTTGACCGTCGTCGTCCCGCCGCAGGTGTCCGTGATCGGCGCACCCGAGTAGAGCAGACCGACCGGCAGCGTGTCCGAGAAGCTCACGCCCGTCAGCGCAAACGGCGCGTTGTTCACAGCCGTGATCGTCAGCACGCTCGTCGCACCGACGTTGATCGGATCCGGGGCGAAGCCCTTCGCGATCGTCGGCAGGTCGCCCGCCTCGATTACATCCGAGCCCGTGCCCGTCCCCGTCAGCTCCGTCGAGCTCACCACCGCGTCGTGTTCGTGTAGCCGCCCTCGGCGTTCGCCCGGACATCCACCGTCACCGTGCAGCTCGCTCCCGCCGCCAGACCGAAGCCCGACACCGTCAGCGTGTCGTTCGTTCCGACCGTCGTCGAGATCACCGGTGTCCCGCCGCAGGTCCCGCCCACCGGCGCCACGAACTCGAGCTCGCCCGCCGCCGTCACCGGCAGCTGGTCCGAAAAGCTCACGTTCGAAAGCGCGATCGTCGCGTTGTTCGTCACCGTGATCGTCAGTGTCGTCGACTGGCCCGTCTGCACCGTGCCGTCGCCGAAGACCTTGGTGATCGTCGGCAGGTCCTCGACCTGCAGCGTGTCGCTGCCCGTCGTCGTCCCGTTGACCTCGTCGGACGTCACCACACTCGTCGTGTTCGTGTAGTTGCCGGCCGTCACGCGCCGTCACGTCCACCGTCACCGAGCAGCTCCCCGATGCGGCGATCGCGCCGCCCGCCAGCGTCAAGGTGTTGAATGTCCCGTTGACCGTCGCCGTTCCGCCGCAGGTGTTCGCCGTCGGCGCGCCCGCATAGACCAGACCCGCCGGAAGCGTGTCAGCAAAGCCGACGTTCGAAAGCGCCGTCGCGGCCGTGTTCGTCGCCGTGATCGTCAGCGAGGTCGTCTCGCCCGTCCCGATCAGCGCCGCCGCAAACGCCTTCGCGATGGTCGGCCCCGTGATCGTCACGTCCAGCGTGTCCGACCCCGTCGTCGTCCCGACGACCTGGTCCGAGCTCGCGACCGATGTCGTGTTCGTGTAGCTGCCGGCCACGTCGCCCATGACATCGATGATCACCGCACACGAGAAGCCCGCCGGCAGCGATCCGCCGGTCAGCGTCAGGGTGTCGAGGCCCGCGTTCACCGTCGCGGTGCCGCCGCAGGTGTTGGTCGTCACCGCCGCCGCAAAGCTCAGCCCCGCCGGAAGCGTGTCGCTGAAGCTCACTCCGGTCAGTGGGATCACCGCGTTGTTGGTCACACCGATCGTGAGCACGCTCGACGTGCCCACCGCGATCGGGTCCGTCCCGAAGATCTTCGCGATCGCCGGCTCGGCCACGGGGACCGTGACCGTTGCCGAGTCGGTGGGCGAGTCGATCCCGCCCGCGCTCGCGAACGCGGTGTTGGTCACCCCGAGATTGGTCACGTCGGACGGCTGGGTCGTGTAGCTGCCGGTGCAGACGATGACCTCAGCGGGATCGAAGAAGTTGTCGTTGTTGCCGATCGTGGTCAGCGACGGACACGAGGCGCCGGGAACCAACGGGTCGGTGATGGTCACCGGTCCGGCGAGGATGGCGCTGCCGGTGTTGGTCACCGTGAAGGTGTAGCTGATGACCTCGCCGGCCGCGGTGAAGGTGAGCGGGCTCGCGGTCTTGGCGAGACCGAGCTCGGCGGTGGCGTAGGTCGCGGTGTCGGTGGTCGGCCCCGGCACCTCGGTGCTCACCGCGTTCGCGGTGTTGGTCCGCTCGCCGGCGACGGTGGTGACCGGACCCACGACGCACACCGCGATGTGCGCCAGGGGATCGCCCACGTCGGCCACAGGCAGGACGGCCGGCCAGGCGCAGCCCGAAAGGTCGAGCATCGGGTCGCTGACGGTGATCCCGGTCAGCGGGACCTCGCCGGTGTTCTCTACGGTGAGCTTGTACCAGACCTGGTCGCCCGCGGTCACCGCCAGATAGTCGGACCACGCCCCGTTGGGATCGCTCCCCGGTCCAATCTGCTTGACAAACGCGAGACCCGGGATCGGCTGGTCGATGATCACCGTGTCGGAGGCGGAAAGGCCGTTGCCGACGGTCACCCCACCGACCACGTGCGTCACCGGACTCGAGGTGTTCGGGTAGACCCCGGCGGGACCGGTGACGTCGACCGCGACCGTGCAGGTTCCGCCCGAGGCGATCGCGCCGCCGCTGAAGCTCACCGATCCGGTGCCGGAGACGGCGGTCAATGTGCCGGCGCAAGAGGACGACCCGTTCGCCGGCGTCGCGACCACCAGGCCCGCGGGGAAGGTATCGGAGAAGCTGACTCCGACCATGCCGGTGCCCGGGTTCGGGTTCGAGATGGTGAACGTCAGCACCGAGGCATCGCCCGGAGTGACCCCGAGCAGGACCAGATTCGGGTCGAAGTCCTTGACGATGGTCGGCGGAGCAAGCACGTCAAGCGTCGCCTGCGCGACCCCTGTAGTGAGATCGAAGTTGTAGCCGGACTCGGTGGCGTACACGAGGTCACTGATGTTGAGCGCGCTGCCCACCGACGACGCGAGAACGTCGACGGTCAGAGTGCACGACGCGCCGCCCGCCAGCGATCCCGCGGAGTGCAGCAGGACACTACTGTCGCCCGGGTCCACGCCCCAGAATCCCGTGCAGGTTCCAGCAAAGGTCCCGGGCACGACCGCGAGACCCGACGGCAGCTGGTCGCTGACGGAAACCCCGGTCAACGGATCCGCCGGGTTCGGGTTGGTGATGGTGAAGGTCAGGGTCGACTGCTGCCCGACACCGACGGGGTTCGGAGAGAACGACTTGCTGATCTCGGGCGGGTTGATCCCCGGCACCGGCGGCGGCGGCGGAACCTCCGAGCAAAACAGGCCGCGGAAGCTCACGCCGTCGACAAACACGGCGTGGCCGTTGTTGTTCTGGCCGGAGTTGAAGACATAGAGACGGAAGCGCGTGGCGCCGGCCGGATTCAGACCGGTGGAGATCGCTGTCGGTCCGAACGTCATCCAGGTGTTCGACGCCGTCAGCGAATAGGTTGCGCCGGCGGTCTCGGTTCCAGTCGTCGGACCGTAGTAGAGCTGGATGCTCTGGGCTCCTTGAGCGGTCCGCCGCGCGGCGAAGTCGAGGGTGACGGTGTCGAGACCGGTGGTGTCGACCACGAACTCGAAGTACTGGTTGTTGCCGAGCACGAGGGCGCCCTGGGAGATGAAGTCCGAGCTCCACGAGCCGGTGCCGGCATCGTTGGTGTCGGTTTCGATGGTCGGGGTCAGTCCCGCTCCGGCAGCCGCGCTCACCGTGACGAGGTTGCTCGTCGGCGCCGGGGCCGTCGCGCTGGCCGTGGTCGGAAACCGCCACAGGGCCAGGGTGGCGAGATCGTCGCAGTCGAGAACCGGCGGCGGGGTCGCGCTGACGACGAGGGTGGCGGCGGCGTTGTTGCCGGTGTCGGTGGTGCCGATGAAGAGATTCTCGGAGACGTTGTCGTAGGTACCGGCCGCCGCGGCCGTCACGTCCACCAGGATCGTGCAGGTGCCGTTGGCGGCGATGGTGCCGCCGTCGAAGGCCAGCACGGTGTCGGTCGCCTGCGGGTTCCAGATGCCACCGCAGGTCGTGGTGGGGTTCGGGGTGGCTGCGACCTCGAGGCCTGCAGGCAGGTTGTCGATGAAGTTGTAGCCCGTGACTTCGATCGGGTTGGGGTTGGAGATCGTGAAGCGGAGCCGCGAGGTGCCGCCGATGCCGATGGTGTCCGGCACGAAGCGCTTCGAGATCCCCGAGTCGGTCGGGTCGTAGGTGATGAGGGTGCCGGGCGACTCGCTGTAGTCGGTGTTGTAGTGATAGCTGCCGCCGGATCGGTCGTAGATCAGCGCTTCGAGCCCCACCGAATCGCCGCCGCTGCTGATGATCCTGATCTCGTAGACCGTGACCACAGTCCCGCCGGCCTTGCCGTCCTCGAGACAGGAGAGATAGTTGGGGCTGTCGAGATCGCTGTCCCAGAGGCAGCCGTCGGCCCAGAGCCGCGGGTTGGGCACGGGGACCCTCGAGGGAGGGGCGGTGAGTTCGCTGTAGGTGGTCGAGACCGACATCACCTGAAAGATGGTGTTCGACAGGGTCACGAACGACTGCAGCTCTTCGTACGCGGTCGAGGTCTGAGTCGTCAGCTCGATGAAGTAGGTCTGGTCGATGGCGAGGTTGATGCTGCCGCCATCGCCGAGGATCACCCAGTCCGACTGATCCTGCTGTTGCCCGTAGCGGATCTGGCTCGTCGTGTTGCGGTTCTGCGATACGAGGTACTCGACGTGAATCGCGCGCGGGCTCGGCGACGACGCCGACTCGACCCCGTCGCTTGCCTGGATGACGTACTCGCGGGACTGGCCGAACGCCGCTGCCGAGCGGTTCAGCTTGAGCTCAAAATATGCGTCGACGCACTCGCCGGCGCCGATCGAGGCGAAGTTGAGGGACGTCAGCGAACCCGGCCGAAGGTTGATGTACGGGTGCCCGGTCCCGAAATCCCAACCGCTGCCGTTGCCGTCGGACCAGACGAAGTCGACGTCAACATTGGTGGTCGCCACCGCGGAACACACCTCGGCTCCGACCGGAAAGAGCTCCGGGCCGCTGGTGAGCGGACGGTTGCTGTCGAGACCGACCACATCCCAGGTGATCGGAGTCACCGAGAGCTGGGCGGAGACCGGACCCGCGAGCAGCAGTCCGGCGATGCCGAAGATCAGTCCAACAAATCGTGCGCCGCGCTCTTGATTGATCGAATACATGAAGCCCCTCGTTTGGATCTGTTGATCAAAGACGAATTCTGTTGATTGGGGTGCAGGCAAGAAGAGATGAGAAACCTGCCGAGCCTGCAGCAGAAGTCCCGGCCATGCCTTCGTCGCCGATCGGCGAGCTGGTCGGGCGGAAAAATCGGGTCGACGGAAAACTGAAGCCGGATCCGGGCTGAATCACGAAGACCCCTCCGATGCCGGAAGGGTTTTGAACGTCTCGAACGAGCGGCTCCGAGCCGAAGCGTCGATCAAACCGCTCGCGGAACCCACAACGGGTTCCATGCCGAATCGAAACACAACCACGCCCTCCACCCTGCATTCTTCAGCAAAACCCATGCCAAAACGAGAACAATTCCTAGGAATGGTCCTTTGGGTACTCTGTTTCATTCCTGGACCCTGCGCGGCCATCCGTTCCAGATCGAGAACTTCGAGTTCGCGAGCGGAGAGCTTCTCACCGAGCTCAACCTCCACTACACCACGATCGGCGAGCCGCAGCGGGATGCCTCGGGCACGGTTCGCAACGCCGTCCTCATCATGCACGGAACCACGGGGTCCGGTGGCGGCTTTCTCTCGGAGCAATTCGCCGGCGAGCTCTTCGGACCCGGCCAGCTCCTCGACGGCGAGCGCTATTACATCATCCTCACCGACGCCATCGGCCACGGAGAATCGAGCCGCCCCAGCGACGGTCTCCACATGTCGTTTCCCAAGTACACCTACGACGACATGGTCCGGGCGCAGTACCTTCTTCTGACCGAGCGCCTCGGGGTCGATCATCTGCGTCTGGTGATGGGGACCTCCATGGGCGGGATGCACACCTGGGTCTGGGGATATACCTATCCCGATTTCATGGACGCGCTCATGCCCCTGGCCAGCCTCCCGATCGAGATCGCCGGTCGCAACCGCATGCTGCGCAAGATGATCATCGACTCCGTCGAGAACGACCCGGCGTGGAAGGGCGGCGAATATACCGAGCAGCCCCCGGGTCTGCTCCTGGCGATGCACCCGCTCATCTTCATGGTCAGCTGCCCACTCGAGTGGCAAAAGTTGGCGCCGACCCGGAAAGAGGCCGAGGCCTTCCTCGAGGCGAGAATCCAACGCTACGCATCGAAGATGGATGCCAATGATCTCATCTATCAGTTCGACTCGTCGCGGGATTACGATCCCTCACCGCACCTGGAGAAGATCACCGCACCGCTGCTGGCCGTCAACTCGGCCGACGACCAGGTCAACCCGCCGGAACTCGGGATCCTCGAAATCGAGATCCAGAAGGTGCCCAAAGGACGGGCCGTGGTGCTGCCCATCACCGATGCCACCAGAGGCCACGGGACCCACTCGATCCCGGCGATCTGGGGCCGCTATCTCGGCGAGCTGTTGGCCGAGTCCGAGCAGGCCGGTGGACGATCCGTCGACGGGGACTGAACCTCGTCACTCGGACGTCTTGGTCCCCGTCACGCGGCGCGAGAAGTGTCTGAAAAGCATCCAGGTCAGGAGCACGGAAACAAGGACGATGAGCGCCGGCACCGCAAGGCCGACGATGTTTGTCGTGATGGCCGGCCAGAGGCCGTCGGCCTCGCTCGAAGCCACCGCTGCCGTGAGCACCGTACCGATCACCGCGACGGTGATCACCCCGATGATCACCGCGGTGGCGACGGGCGAAAAAATCCTCTCGGCCTTGAGGATGCGTTTGCGGTAGTTGTAGTAGGCCAGGAGCAGCCCGAGCGAGCTCACCGCATAGGCCATGAGCATCCCGAGGATCTTGCCGGCGGCGGGATCAACCTGCATCATCGCCCTCCCATCGATTGTGTCGCTCCATGTCTTCCAGATACCCTGCCTGCTTCTCCTCGAACGCATCGGAAAGGGTGCGGAGCTTGGGGTCGATGACCTTGAAGGTCAGCCAGGTGAAGATGACCGACAGGGCGAGGCTGAGATAGCCCCAGGGCTGGAGCAGAATCGACCCGGCCAGGCCCACGGTGACCAGGAAGAAGGCCAGCACCCCGAAGACGCAGGCGAGGAGATCGTGGATGGTCCAGCGGTCCGCTTCGTCCGCCGTCCACTGAGTCCTGAACACGCTCATGATGCGCCTCCCCCCGTCGTCAGCAGGCCCCGCCTCTCGGCCTCGGCGTGAATCGGCCCCCAGAACCCGAGGGGCCTCGCCTGGACGTAGTAGCGCAGAAGGTGCTCCCGGTCGTCCGCCTTGGTGAAGAAACACACCGGGAGATACACCAGGGAAACCAGACCCGCCAGGAGCCAGAAGTTGAGCCAGTTGGGCAGCTCCGGCAGCACCCCGAGCGCCGGCAGCACCCAGACCACCAGCCAGCTCATCACGAGGTTGGCGATCCAGCTCGAGAGATAGGCCCAGGAGTTGAACCGCCACCAGATCACCTGGAGCAGCGACGGGATCCAAATGCCGGCGGCCTGGAGCCAGAGTGCGAAGATGAGCCACGAGGTGATGGACTGCATGGTCAGACCGAGCAGGAAGGACCCGAGCAACAGGAGCAGGGTGTTGATCCGGCCGACCTTGACCAGCTTCGCCTCGCTCGCCTCGGGGTTGATGTAGTGGTGGTAGAGATCACGGGTGGCGTAGAGCGCACCGAGGTTGAGATGGGTCGAGATGGTCGAAAGGTGAATGGCGATGATGCCGGCGAAAAAGACCCCGATCATGCCGGCCGGAAGGTGCTCGAAGCCGAGCCGGAACCAGCCCATCTCGTACTGGGCCTCTGAATCGAGCGCCGGGTACATGACGAAGAAGGCGAGGATGGCGACCGCCCAGACGCTGTTGCGGATGAGGGTGACGAAACCACCCGCCCAGATCGAGTAGCTGGCGTCGCGGACGGTACGCGCCGACTGGATCCGCTGCGCCTCCGGGTACCAGTCGATGAAGTTGCCCATCCCGATGCCGCCGAGGGTCGACATGATGAGCAGGGTGATGAAATCGGCGGTGTAGAAGAGATTCGGATCGAGACCCCAGAAACCGTCGAAGTGAAAGGGGTTGAGCCGCCAGCCCTCGCCGATCTCGCCGAGCCGCCCGACGATCCCCGATGGTCCTCCGGCCGCCGCGATGCCCCACACCGAGACGAGGGTGATCACCAGGAAGCTGATCACACCCTGCTGGAAGTCGGCCATGATGACGCCCCAGTAGCCGGCCACGAGAACATAAACCGCGCAGATCGAGGTGAAGGCGACAACGCCGATCCAGTTCGGCCAGGCGAAAAGATAGGTGCAGATCTTGCCCATGGCGGCGGAGACCCACGCGAGAACGAACATGTTCATGAAGGTCTGCCAGCCCGCCAGCCAACCGCGGAGGAGCTCGGCGCCGAGCCCCGAATAGCGGAGGTTCTGCCACTCCGCCTGGCTCATGGCAAGGCTGCGGCGGAAGATCCGGGTCGAGACAAAGGCCGAGATGGCCGTCCAGGCCGTGAAAAACGGAAACCAGATCCCACGCATGCCCCACTTGTAGATGGTGCCGCAGATCCACATCGGGGTGTCTGTGGCGGTGTGGGTGGCGTAAACCGACGTCGCGGGCAACCACCACGGCAGCCCCCGACCGGCGAGAAAGAAGTCCGCCTCGCTGCGCTTGCCGAGACGGTAGAAGATGACCCCGCACGCGATCATGGCGCCGATCAGCAGGATGACCCACACCCAATCCAGCGGCGTGAATACGACGGAGATCGCGGAATCCGGATCCATAAAAGCTCCTACCTCGACATGGAGTAGGGCCGTTGTTCGGCCGCGGTGGCCCAGTTTCGGTTCGGGCGGTCGCTCATTACGAAGTGGAGCTCGCCCCCTGCCACGATTTCCTGGTGGGTGATGAAGCACCGTTGCAGCGCCGTGCCGTTGAGCCGGACGCTGTCGACATAAACGTTGTCCGGCCCCTGGTTGTCGGCGATGACGACAAAGCTCCGGCCGCCGCCGAGATCGATCTCCGCCCGGCGGACCGCCGGGCTGCCGAGAACATACTCGTTGCTCCCGGGCGCCACCGGATAGAACCCGAGGGCGGAGAAGATGTACCAGGCCGACATCTGACCGAGATCATCGTTGCCGCCGAGACCATCCGGTGCGGGTCGGTACATCTCGGCCATGATCCGGCGCACCCTGGCCTGCGTCTTCCACGGCTGGCCCGCGAAGCAATAGAGATAAGGAACGTGGTGGCTCGGTTCGTTGCCGTGGACATAGTTGCCGATGATCCCGGCGCGGGTGATGTCCTCGGTGCCGGCGATGCTCCCGTCGTCGATCTCCATCACGAAGAGATCGTCAAGCCAGGTCACCAGCGCGTCCGGCCCACCGAGGAGATCGATGAAACCCGCGACATCGTGCGGCACATAGAGCGAGTAGTTCCAGGCGTTGCCCTCGATATAGCCCTGACCGTGAGTGTCCATGGGGTCGAAATCGGCCGGAAAGCTCCCGTCGGCGTTACGCGCCCGAAGAAAACCGGTCTCCGCGTCATAGAGGTTTCGCCACGAGCCCGCACGCCGGCCGAACTCGGCGGCGATCTCGTCACGTCCCATGGCTGCAGCCATCCGGGCGATGGTCCAATCGTCATAGGCGTACTCGAGGGTCTTCGAGGCGGCGCTGGATTGTCGGTCCGCCGGCACCCACCCCAACCGCCGGTAGTCTCCGATGCCGTCGTAGCGGTCGAAATCGGCGCTGGCGATCATCGCCTCGAGAGCCTCATCGGCGTCGAATCCACCCAACCCCTTGAGGAAGGCGTCGGCGATCACCGAAACCGCGTGGTAGCCGATCATGCACCAGTTCTCGTTGGCGTGGTGCGACCACACCGGCAGCACGCCGTGCGCGCTCTGCCGCTGGTGGGCGAGCAGCGACCGGACCATGTCGCGGCTGCGTTCGGGTTGCAGGATGGTGAGCAGCGGGTGTTGGGCGCGGTAGGTGTCCCAGAGCGAAAAGATCGTGTAATTGGTGAATCCATCGGGGGTGAAGACGTTGCCGTCGAGACCGCGGCTGCGCCCGTCAACATCGGAGTAGACCACCGGCGCCATGCTCGAGTGGTAGAGAGCGGTCGAGAAGTTCGCCAGGACCACCGGGTCTGCATCGACCTTGATGCGCCCGAGCCCCTCGGCCCAACCTGCCCTGGCGCGGTCCCTGAGCGCATCGAAGTCCCAGCCGGGGGCTTCGGCTTCGAGATTGGACACTGCACCCGCGGTGCTGACGCTCGACAGGGCGACCTTGACCACGATCTGTTCGCCTTCGGCGGTCGCCCAGTCGAAGTGACACTTGACCCGGCGACCGACCCGTTCGGGGAAGTCGCGGTCCTGGTCGAAGCGGCGCCAGAAACCGCGATAGATCTCCGCCTCCTCGTTGCGCAGGCCGTAGGACTCGACCGGTTTGCTGAATGCGACCGCGAAGTAGAGGACCCGTGAGCGCGCCCAACCCGAGGTCTGGCGGTAGCCGGTCAGGAGCCGGTCGTTCTCCATTCGCACCGATGTCCAAACCGTCTTCCCTGGGTAGTCGTAGATATTGGCGGTGAGGTCGATGATGAGGTGAGAGGCGTCGCTCGCAGGAAAGGTGTAACGGTGGACCCCGACCCTCTCGGTAGCCGTCAGCTCGACCTCGATTCCGGAATCGTCGAGGGTGACCCGGTACGCCCCCGGTTCCGCCGATTCGCGCTGATGTGAGAAGCGGGAGCGGTAGCCGGTGTCCGGCTCCTTCGCGGTCCCGGGGTCGAGTTGGAGGACGCCCACCGTGGGCATCATCAGGACATCGCCCAGATCCGAGTGGCCGGTGCCGCTGAAGTGGGTGTGGGCGAAGCCGACGATGGTCGCGTCGCCGTACTGGTATCCCGAGCAGTAGCGGTAGGCCTCGGGATTGTAGCCCTCGCCCGAGCTGTAGGGGACGAGATCGGTCTGCGGGCTGAGCTGGACCAGGCCGAACGGCGCGGTCGCCCCGGGGAAGGTGTGGCCCATGTTGTCGGTGCCGATGAACGGATCGACGTGCATGTTCGGTGAATCGGCAGAGGCTGCCAGGCACGAAAGAGCAACCAGGGTCATCAAACCGAAACCGCGGCGAGACATCCGCCCTCCGTCGTCGTTGGTGACTGAATCCGAGTTGAAGACCGGGACCCGGACAGTTGTGAAGTTCATGATACTCGCGCGCCACCGGATTTCAGAGTTTGGAGAGGGCCTTCAACGTGGGCTGTGCGGATCGGGCGCTGAAGCGCCCGAGGCGATCACTGACCGATCGTCGGGGCCCCCGACTCACGCGGTGAAGTGCAGCGCGAGCTCCATGATCCGCTCCTGGGTCGCCTCGGTTCGAGGCAGGATTCCCTGGAGCACGCCTTCGTGCATCACCGCGACGCGGTCGGCCAGACCCAGCAGTTCGGGCATCTCGCTCGAGATCAGGAGGATGGCGACCCCGTGCTCGACGAGCTCGCCGATGAGCTCGTAGATCTCGGCCTTGGCGCCGACATCGATGCCCCGGGTCGGTTCGTCGAAGAGCAGGACCCGGCAGCGCGCCGCGAGCCAGCGGGCGAGCACGACCTTCTGCTGGTTGCCGCCCGACAGGTTGACGAGTTCCTGATCGAGGGAGGCGACACGAATGCGGAGCCGGTCGACCTCGCGCCGCGCCAGCTCGGTCTCGGCTTCGAGATCGATGACTCCGGCGCGGGAAACCGAGTCGAGACTGGTGAGGCTGATGTTCTCGGTCACCGAACAGTGGAGGACCAGGCCCTGTTGCTTGCGATCCTCGGTCAAGAACCCCATCCCCGCGGCGATGGACTCGGCGGGCCGGTGGCGCGACAGCCTGCGCCCGGCGACGGTCACTTTTCCGGCATCGACGGGGTCGGCGCCGAAGATCGCCCGCGCCAACGCCGTCCGGCGGGAACCCATGAGACCGGCGACGCCGAGGATCTCCCCTTCGCGCAGCGCGAGATCGACGGGGCCCGGGAGCTCCGGCCCCGAGAGGCCCTCGACCTCGAGCACGACGTCGCCGAGAACCACGGCACGCTTCCCAACCCGCTCCGCGATGGTCCGCCCCACCATGAGACCGATGAGCTCGGCGACGTCGGTCGCGCGCACGTCTTTCGTCCCTACCGTTCGGCCGTCCCGCATGACGGTGACCCGGTCGCCGATGGCGAAGATCTCGGGCATCCGGTGCGAGATGTAGATCACCGGCACTCCGTCTGTCACGAGATCGCGAATCACCCCGAAGAGGGTCTCGGTCTCGGTCTCGGAGAGGGCGGCCGAAGGCTCGTCCATGACCAGCAGCCGGGCGTTTCGCTGCAGCGCCCGGGCGATTTCGACGAGCTGCTGCTCGGCCACCGAAAGCCGGGCAACCGGGGTGTCGGGATCGATCGCGCACCGAAGCCTCCGCAGCAGATCACGGGCGCCATCGGACATCGCCCGATCACCGATGAGCCCAGCGGTCGTCGGCTCGTGGCCGAGATAGATGTTCTCGGCGACGGTGAGACCCGGGACCAGATTGAGCTCCTGGTGGATCATGACCAGCCCGAGACGCTCGGCCTCGAGCGGCCCCGTCGGCCGAACCACCGACCCGGCGAAGACGACCTCGCCGGAATCGGGTGCGTACTGGCCGCAGAGAATCTTCATCAGGGTGCTCTTGCCCGCGCCGTTCTCGCCGAGCAGAACGTGGACCTCGCCGGGTCGGATCTCGAGATCTGCCCGGGCCAGCGCCTGGACGCCGGGAAAGCGCTTGTCGATAGCCGACATGCGCAGCATGGGCTGCTCGCCTCTCACCGCCGCTCCGCCGTCTCGGCCGCAGGTTCCGCCGGCGCGAACTCGTCGACGTTGACGCGGTCGATGAGCTCGACCCGGGTGAGGACCTCAGCCGGCGGCGCCGTCCCCTCCCGTACGAGCTCCACCGCGTGTTTGACGCCGAGCCGGCCCATCTCGCTCGGGAACTGGGCGACCGACCCGAGCATCCGGCCCGACCGGATATTGGCCAACGCATCCGGGATCGCATCGAAACCGATGACGACGATCTCGGCCATCCGGCCGGCGGCATCGATGGCCTCGATGGCGCCGAGGGCCATCTCGTCGTTGGCGGCGAAGACCGCGGCGAGATCGGGGTGGGCCTGGAGCAGGTTCTCGGCCACGGTATAGGCTCGCGCCCGCTCCCAGTTGGCGGTCTGGCTCGCCACGACCCGAAGCCCCGGGGAACCCTCGATCCCGGAGAGAAACCCGAGGCGGCGTTGGTCGGCGGTTTCGTGACCCGAGATCCCCTCGATGATGGCGATCTCCCCGACGCCTCCGAGCTCGGCGGCCAGATACCGTCCCGCCACCGCGCCACCCTCGTAGTTGTCCGAGCCGATGTAGGTCAGCACCTGTGCGCCCACCGAGGCCGCGGATTCAACGTCGATTCGGGTGTCGAGGAGGAGCACCGGAATCCCCGCCGCGTTGGCCTTGCGGATCGCCGGGACGAGCTCTTTCGACCCCGACGGGGCGAGGAGGATGGCGTCGACGCGCTGCTGGATGAGATTCTCGATGATCTGGAACTGGCGCTCGACATCGGTTTCGCGATCGGCGGCGAGCGAGACGAGCTTGACGCCGAGGGCGGCGGCCTCCTTCTCGCCGGCCTCCTGCATCTGCCCCCAGAACGGCGAGTTGAGCGCTTTCGGCACAAAGGCGACGGTCACCGTCTCGTTCTCTTCTTGGGCCGCCGCCCTGACTCTGATGCCCATCGCTCCCGCCACCAAGACCACCGCCATCATGCCGACGACGATGAGCTTGCGTAACCGTCGCCAGCCGGTGACCGCGGTCTTCACTTCGCCACGGTGGCGGGCGCGGTCGAGGACCACCGCGGCGACCAGCACCGCACCGACGACCATGCCCTCCAACGCCGAGGGCACGTTGAGTGCGTTGAGACCGTTGCGTAGGGTGCCCATGATGAGCGCGCCGATGAGGGTGCCGACGATCCGGCCCTCGCCGCCCATGAGACTCACCCCGCCGATCACCGCCGCGGCAATGGCGTAGAGCTCGTACATCTCGCCGGTCAGCGGTGATGCGGCGTTGAGCCTCGAGGTCATGAGCACCGCGGCGACCCCCGCCATGAGCCCGGAGAGGCCGTAGATCGCGATCTTGTAGCGCCCCACCGGAACCCCCGACAGCCAGGCCGCCTGCTCGTTGCCGCCGATGGCGTAGGCGTAGCGCCCGAGTTTGGTCCGGGTGAGCACGAGATGGGCGATGACATAGAGCACGCCGACGACGATGACCAGGACCGGGATCCCGAAGATGTCGCCGGAGAGGGCGCGGAAGCTCTCGGGCAGCCCGCTGATGGGTTTGGAGTCGGAGTAGATCTTGGCCGCGCTGCGGGCGACGAGCATCATCCCCAGGGTCGAGATGAACGGCGGGATCCTGCCGAGGGTGGTCACAACCCCGCTGACGAGACCGCACAGGACCCCCACCGCCACCCCGCCGAGAATCGCCACCGGCATCGATGAACCCGTCACCAGCAGATCGGCGGTGACCAGACCGCACAACGCCAGAATCGAACCCACTGAGAGATCGATGCCGCCGGAGATGATCACGAAGGTCAAGCCGATGCCGAGGATGGCGTTGATGGCCGACTGCTGCATCACGTTGAGGAGGTTGTCGGTGGTCAGGAAGTGCGGCGACGCAATCCCGAACAGGACCACCAGACCAACGAGAACGAAAAGCGTCTGCAGTCGAGCCGAGAGGTTTCGGACCATTGCTATGCTCCCATCGCCAAGACCCGGCCTACGCTTCTTGCGGTGGTCGCGAGATTCTCGCGTCCGCGAGCGAGCGCCTCTTCCAACGAGCAGACATCCTGGACCGCGGCGAAGACGGCGTCGAAGAGTCGGTCGGTCTCGCCGAGTGAGCCGTGGAGGGCGCCCGAAATGAGGATGGTCTTCGCCCCGGCGGCTCGCGCCTTGTCCGCGAGGACGGCGCAGAGCTTGCCGTGGGCCGTCTGCTCATCGGTCCTGCCCTCGCC
The DNA here is from genome assembly GCA_963823445.1 of uncultured Acidobacteriota bacterium. Taxonomy (GTDB): domain Bacteria; phylum Acidobacteriota; class Thermoanaerobaculia; order Thermoanaerobaculales; family Sulfomarinibacteraceae; genus JAHECW01. The sequence goes on along the minus strand of CAWGLT010000004.1, from coordinate 496,633 downwards.
GGTGACGAGGAGATCGGCGGTGCGAATCTCCTCGTCAAACCCGGTGATCTCGGCCACCAGATCGGCGCCGGAGGACATTTCCGCGGCGCAGAACGCGCGCAGGGCCGCACCGAGACCGCCGGCGGCGCCGTCACCCGGTCTTTCCACCGAGTCGAGCATCCCGTGGCTCACCCAAAGCTCGCCGAGATGCCCGAGACCGGCCTCGAGCTCCTCGACCATCGCCGGGGTCGCTCCCTTCTGCGGGCCGAAGACCCGGGCCGCGCCGTGCTCGCCGAGCAGCGGGTTGGTGACATCGCAGGCGACCCGGATCCGGCACTCGGCCAGCGCCGGGAGAACACCGTCGGACTCGATGCGGGCGATGCTCCCCAGCGCACCGCCGCCACGACCGCACTCCGCACCGTCGGCGGTCAACAGACGGTAGCCGAGAGCCCGGGCCATGCCGATCCCGCCGTCGACGGTCGCGCTGCCGCCGATCCCGAGGATGATGTCGCGGACGCCTGATTCGATGGCCGCGCGGATAAGCTCGCCGGTGCCGAAGGTGGTGGCTTTCATGGGGTTCAAACCGCCGGGCGGCACGAGCTCGATGCCGCTCGCCGAGGCCATCTCCATGACCGCGGTACGGCCGTCCGGGAGCATGCCGTAGACCGCCGCCGCGGGCTCACCGAGGGGGCCTGTGACCTTGACCGACCGGAGCTCGCCGCCGGTGGCGCGGACCACCGCATCGGTGGTGCCCTCGCCGCCGTCGGCCATCGGTATGACGATGATCTCGTCGTCGCCAAGGCTCTCTCGAAGCGCGTCGGCGATCACACCCCCGACCTCGTCGCTTCGCATACTGCCCTTGAAGCTGTCGGCGGCCACCACGATCTTCACTTTGATCCATCCCGGTTGAGGTTTGACGGCATTCGGAGACCCACTTCCCGATTCACAGATCTTCGGTGAACGACTATTGTAGTCCGGCGACCGGAAGTGGAGGACTCCTGAATGAATTCCGATTTCCCCGAAATCAACCCGGCCGAACGCATCCTCATGGGTCCGGGTCCGAGCGATGTCAGCGCCCGCGTTCTCGCCGCCCTGGCCAAACCCACCCTCGGCCACCTCGATCCCCAGTTCCTGGCCATCATGGATGGCACCCGGGACATGCTCCGGTACGCGTTCCAGACCGCCAACGAGCTCACCCTCGCCATGCCGGGCACGGGCAGCGCCGGGATGGAGGCCTGTGTCGCCAACCTGATCGAACCGGGTGATGAGGCGGTGATCGGGGTCTGCGGCTACTTCGGCGCTCGCATGGCCGAGATGGCCGAACGCCACGGCGCCACCGTCCACCGGGTCGACGCGCAGTGGGGGGAGATCATCGACCCCGCGGCGATCGGCAAAGCCCTCGCCGATCACCCGGCGACAAAGGTGGTGGGCGTGGTCCAGGCCGAAACCTCGACCGGCGCCCACCAGCCGTTGGAGAAGATCTCGCAACTCGCGCACGCCGCGGGAGCGCTGCTGCTGGTGGACGCCGTCACCTCGCTCGGGTGCGTCGAGCTGCGACTCGACGACTGGGGCATCGACGCCTGCTACAGCTGTACCCAGAAGGGACTTTCGTCGCCTCCCGGTCTCGCGCCCGTGAGCTTCTCACCGGCGGCGGTGAAGAAGATCCACGGCCGCAAGAGCACCGTCAGGAGTTGGTACCTCGATCTGACTCTGGTTGCCAAGTACTGGAGTTCGGACCGCGTCTACCACCACACCGCGTCGAGCAATCTGGGCTACGCCCTTTACGAGGGGCTGCGCATGGTCGTCGAGGAGGGACTCGAGGCTCGCCACGCCCGCCACCTTCACCACCACAACGCCCTGAGGGCGGGGCTCGAGGCCCTCGGCCTGAGCTACATTCCTGAACACTCGCTGCCCAATCTCAACGCCGTCCGCGTCCCCGACGGAGCCGAGGATCTGGTGATGCGGAAGAGGCTGCTGAACGAGTACGGCATCGAAATCGGCGCCGGGCTCGGACCCTTTGCCGGCAAGGCGTGGCGGATCGGAATCATGGGCAGCTCGTGCACCCAGCGCAACGTGATGCTCGTGCTCGGGGCGCTCGAGTCGATTCTCGGCGACATGGGCGTTGCGGTTCCAAAGGGCGCCGCCATCGCCGCGGCATCCGAGGTCTTCGCCTCACATTGACCCGCATCCTCATCGATGAAGTGGGACAAACTTCGGGTCGGAGGATTCTGGCTATCGGCGCCCGCGTTTTGAAACACAAAGGTCACCAAGAACCACGAAGAGACCACCAAGTCTCTTTTGACTCATCGCAGGGTTCCCCGACCCATCAAGTTCGGAGGGGGCCCGGGTAAATATAGCGATGCTTCGTGGCCCCTTCGTGGCCCCTTGTGTCCTTTGTGTTTCAAATGCGCGCGCCGCCGCCCGTCTGAAAGAAACGGAATTCCGCTCCATTAAGAGGCCGGCGTCCTTCGCCGCGAGGCTGCGCCTACTGGAGATAGTCGAGCAACGACCGTGCGGTCTCCGCATCGGGGCCGTCCGGCGCGATCTCGAGATAGCGGGCGAGGGCGGCTTTCGCGCACTCGGTGTCGCCGAGCATGTTGCAGGTCAGCCCGAGTTGGAGCTGGGCTCCGGCAAGATCCGGATTCGCCTCGATGATGACCTCGAGGAGCGATCGTGATCCCGCGAAGTTCTCGTTCTCGTAGAGCACCTGGGCGTGCTGCACCATTTCGCTCGAAGCGACTTCGGGATTGGCCTCGGCGAGTCGTCTCGCCGCCGGGATCAATCGGTCCATGTCAGCGATCATGAGCTCGGCGAAATACGCCGTGCTGACCGCGGTGATGTTGTCGGGCTGGAGCCGGACGAGGTTCTCGGCCGCGTCGGCGGCGACGGCGAAGCTCTCGAGCTCCATGGCGATGGCCGCGGTGGCGTTGGCCGCTGCGATGAAATCCGGATCGATCCCGGAGGCTTCGCGGAACTTCTCGAGCGCCGCCGCGTTGTCGCCCGATTCCAGGATCGCGACGCCCTCGTTGAAGACCGAGATGGCCTGCTCCCGTTGCTCGGTCAGATTCGCCAGGGCGAGAATGACCTCGAGCGGGTTGATTTCTTCCGACCCTGGGATGAACTCGACCGATCCCGGTTCGAAGTCCTCTTTCGTGAACGTCAAGGTGTAACTCAGGTCGAAGTCGTCGAGCTTGATCGAGAACTGCCCGTTCTTCTTGGTGTGGGCGGAGATGGATTTGTCGCTGCCTTCCCCGATCGCCGACACCTCGACGCCCCGGAGCGGATTGCCGTTGATGTCGGTCACCGTTCCGGTCACCGTGACGGGGCCGCCGGCAAGAACGACCGCCGCCGCGAAGACCACCGCTGCGGTTCCGCACGCGACCCTCATGGCAAAATCTCGACTGTGTTTCATGAACTCCCCCACCTCTCCTCCGCCAGTCTCAATATCGACGGAATATGCCGGCGAGTATGCCAGCCCTCCAGCCGCGCCGCAATCTTGATCAGCACCGTCGGAGCGGCGCGGGGTGTCGCCGACCAGAGACCTGCCGGCTCGACGTCAACCGCCCTCGGACGATGACCCGTATGCGTCGCGGCGTCCTGACAAAGACTCTGATATCGTTTCCAGCCAAGGAGGAGCACCGCCTTGAACACCAACGAGACCTTCCCCATGGACCTCGATCGATTCCGTCCGCTGATCCTCGACCCGCTGGCAGAGAGCCTGACGGCCGAGCAGCGGGACCAGCTCGCGGACAATGTCCAGCTCTGCCGTGACGCCATCGTCTTCTTCACGGCGACCGGCGCGGCGCGGGGCGTCGGCGGCCACACCGGCGGCGCCTACGACATCGTCCCCGAGGTCCTCATCGCCGACGGGTTCATGCGGGCCGGGAAGGCCTTTCCCGCCTACTTCGACGAGGCCGGACACCGGGTGGCGATCCAGTACCTCATGTCGGTGCTCAACGGGCACCTGCCCGCCGAAGCCATCCTCCACTACCGCGAGGCCGGCGCTCACCTCCCCGGCCACCCCGAGCTCGGCCACACCCCAGGGGTGGGCTTCAGCTCCGGACGGCTCGGCCACATGTGGCCGCACGTCAACGGCGTCGCCATGGCGAACCCCGGCACGGCGGTCTTCTGCTTCGGCTCCGACGGCTCCCAGCAGGAGGGCAACGACGCCGAAGCCGCCCGCATCGCCGTCGCCAACGCCCTCGAGGTCAAGCTCGTCATCGATGACAACGACGTCACCATCGCCGGCCACCCGAGCGAGTACATCAAGGGCTTCTCGGTGGCGAAGACGCTCGCCGGCCACGGCCTGACCATCCTCGAGGGCGACGGCGAGGATCTCGACGATCTCTACGCCAGGATGGCCGGAGCCATGCGCACGCCAGGACCCGTGGCCGTCGTCAACCACCGCCCCATGGCGCCCGGGATCCCCGGTGTCGAGGGGATGTGCAAGGCGCACGACGTGGTCTCGGTGGACGTCGCCAAGGAGTACCTCCAGGCGAAGGGCCACACCGACGCCATCGCCTATCTCGATGCGATCACCAAGGATCCGAACCCGCATGTGTATCTCGGCGTCGGCGAGGAAAAGGCTTCCAACCGCAACCTCTTCGGTCATGCGGTCAACGAGGTGCTCGCGACAATGGATGCAGCCACCCGCCGCGCCACCGTCCGGGTCCTCGACTCGGATCTCGAGGGCTCGTGCGGACTCGCCCACATCCGCAAGGCCCACCCCGAGGTCTACATCAGCTCGGGGATCATGGAGCGCTCCAATCTCGCCGCCGCCGCGGGCTTCGGGATGGCGCCCGGCAAGCAGGGGATCTTCGGAACCTTCAGCGCGTTTCTGGAGATGTGCGTCTCCGAGATCACCATGGCCCGGCTCAACAAGTGCAACCTGCTGTGCCACTTCTCCCACGCCGGGGTCGACGACATGGCCGACAACACCTGCCACTTCGGTCTCAACAACTTCTTCGCCGACAACGGCCTCGACGACGAGGACCCGCCGACCCGGCTCTACTTCCCCGCCGACGGCCCTCAGATGACGGCGTGCGTCAAGAGGATCTTCCACGACCCGGGGCTGCGCTTCGTCTTCTCCACGCGCTCCAAGGTGCCGGCGATTCTCGACGAATCGGGCGCGCTGCTCCACGGCGCCGGCTACGTCTTCGAACCATGCAGGGACGAGATCATCCGGGACGCTTCACCGGACGGCGGTTTTGTCGTCAGCTTCGGCGAGACCCTCTACCGCGCTCTGGACGCCGTCGAGCGGCTCCGCGCCGACGGTGTCGATGTCGGGCTCATCAACAAACCGACCCTCAACGTGGTCGACGAGGAGATCACGGCCAAGATTGGTGCGAGCCGTTTCGTGCTGGTCGCGGAAAGCCTCAACCGGCGCACCGGGCTCGGCAGCCGCTTCGGCACCTGGCTCCTCCAACGCGGCTTCCACCCCAGGTACGACCACGTCGGCACCCACCGGGAAGGCTGCGGCGGACTCTGGCAGCACATGGGCCACCAGGGGATCGATTCCGAGCAGTTGCAGGTTAAGATCCGGGAGATGGTGTAGGGCAAACGCCCAGGGATCGCGATGGGAGGGGTGCCAGGCACCTTTTCGCGGCGAAAAGCGAGCCAGGCACCCGGCCCGCGCAACTTGGAGAGGTACAACATGGACACGGAACGGCAGTTCGAGGGCAAGATCGCGATCGTCACCGGCAGCACCCAGGGGTTGGGCGAAGCGACCGCCCGGTTGTTCGCCGAGCGCGGCGCTCGCGGCATCGTCATCACCGGACGCGACGAGACCCGGGGCGAGGCCGTCGCCGATAGCCTCAACGGCGCCTCATGCCGGGCGGTCTTTGTCCGAGCGGACATGGCCAGGGTGGAAGACTGTCGTGCACTGGTCGCAGCAGCCGATAAAGCCTTCGGCACGATCCACATCCTGGTCAACTCGGCCGGGGCCACCACCCGCGGGTCGATCCTGAACACGACGCCGGGGGTCTACGATCAGGTCATGGCCGTCAACGTGCGGGCGCCCTTCTTTTTGACTCAGGAGACCGCCAAGATCATGGTCCGCGAGGGAGTCGCCGGTTCCATCGTCAACATCGGCAGCGTTTCGGCCTACGGCGGCATGCCCTTCCTCTCGCCCTACTCCATCTCGAAAGGCGCCCTCGCGGTCTTGACCAAGAACGCCGCCTACGCGCTCATGCGCCACCGGATCCGGGTCAACGCCCTCAACATCGGCTGGATGGATACGCCCGGCGAAGATACGATCCAGCGCACCGTCCACGGCAGCGACGAGAACTGGTTGGAGGCGGTGGAGGCGAGGCAGCCGTTCGGGCGTTTGCTCAAGGCGCGCGAGGTCGCCAGGGCCATCGCCTTCCTCGCCTGCGACGAGTCGGGAATGATGACCGGCGCGGCCGTCGAGTTCGACCAGTCGGTCCAGGGCGCGGGCCCGCAACCCATTCCGCCTTCGCTCGACGAGTGGGACGACCTCGGCTGGAACGTGTGATCACTCGCTCCGGGTTCGCGATGGGAGGGGAGCCAGGCACCCGTCCCGCGTTCTGTCAACGGCGCGCGGAACGCGCGTGATACCTTTGCGCCACCTTGGGGGGGCCATGCGACCCAGCCTGATTCTTCTTCTCGGTCTTGCGATCATCTGTGGATGCCAGCAGGCGCCCGTCGACACGATCACGGCCATCGCGGACGACTATCTCGTCTCCTGGGCCGAGTTCTATCCTTCTCGGGCCTTGACTGCTGGTCAGGCCGAGGCGGCGCTTCGCTTCGAAGACGTCTCGCAGCCGGCCGTCGACCAGTGGCTCGAGTTCAACCGGCGGGCCCTCGATCGAATTCGAGACCTCCCGGTGGCTGCGTCCCTCGACGAGAACATCGATCGCGAGCTTCTCGAGGGGCAGATCCAACGCGAGCTCTTTGAATGGGAAGAGGCGCAGACCCACAGGAGCGACCCACAGACGTACTCCAACCTCGTCAACCACGCCATGACGGCGGTCCTCGTGCGCGGAAACCTGACCCCCGGGATGAAGGTCGATGCGGTGATGAACCGGCTGCAGGGCCTCAAGCGACTGTGTGAGACCGCGAGACGGAATCTCGTCGATGGTCGACCCTCGGCCACCGAGTCGTCGATCCGCGATCTCCGGTCCACCGCCTCATTCTTCGACGGAGGCCTCCTCGCAGCTCTCGAAATCGCGGATGAGGACCCTGCGGGCGAGACCCTCGCAAGGGCTGCCGGGCAGACCGCAGCCGAATTGAACGCGCTCGCCGACTGGCTCGAAGGCGATCTGAGCATCGAGCTGACCGACGCCTACGGGGAGGAGGTCTATGCCCGGAAGCTCGAGCTGGCGTACGGCCCGCACATGACGCCCGAGTTTCTCGAGCGGATCGCCCTGGCCGAGATCGAGACCGTCAGGGGCTTGATGGACGATCTCGCTCGACGCGAATGGGGCGACGACGGCGCCGAGTTCAACGATCGCATCCGGCCGATCCTCGCCGAGATGGAGGACCACCGCGCCTCCAACCAGGCGGAGTTCCTGCAGGAGTTTCTCGATCTCATCGATCGCTCGAGGCTGTTCCTCGAGGAGAAGGACCTCATCGACCTGCCCGAGCACGAGACCCTTTTCACCGCGCTGTCACCGAGCCACTTCGCCGGCGCGGCCGTCGGCGGGGTCTACAGCGCCGGGCCCTTCGACCCGGAGGCCGAGACCCTGTTCTATCTGCCGAGCGTGCCCGATTCGGCGCCGGTGAGCGCCAAGGACGGTTTCTACCGCTCGTTCAACACCCACTTCAACACCATGATCATCACCCACGAAATCTACCCGGGGCATTATCTCCAGCTCAAGGTCGCGGCGAGCCACCCGAGCCGGGTCCGCCCGCTCTTTGCCGGCGACGATTTCACCGAGGGCTGGGCCTCGTTTGTCGAGCAGATGACCCTCGATGCCGGTTTTGACGACGACCAACCCCTCACCCGGATGGCGCATCTGAGAAAACGCCTCGAGAACGCCGTCCGGGCCTTTGTCAGCGTCCAGGTTCACTGCCGCGGATGGAGCGCCGATGAGCTCGGCGTCTTTGCCGTCGAGACCGGACTCCTGCCGCCCCAGTTTGCCGAGAACCTCTGGAACCGAGCCCTCCTGTCCCCGATCCAGCTCCCGTCGTATTTCATCGGATTCAGGGTCTTTGACGACGCCCTTCGTGGAGAACGGGAGCGGCTCGGCGAGCGATTCAGCATCAAGGCATTCAACAACGCAGTGGTCGACTCGGGCGGCATCCCGATGGATACGGTCGGGGAGTACCTGGGGGCCGTACTCCAATAGAGGGGAACGCTGGCGAAAGGTACGGATTCAAGGTTCAGCGGAGCCCAAGAAACGCGACACATCGGTGTGAATCCGTTCCGAAATCCAATGAGAGCCCAACCGGCATCCAATCAAGACCCTACGAAGTCAATGGCCGCTGAAGAGAGCGTTCCCAACTTCAAGAAAAATCCGTGCAGATCCGTGTGCATCCGTGTCCCATTCCGTTGCGATGTCTCGGTTTTTCGACGAGGTTCTGACCTTCGAGGGCGCGGTGGTCGCTCGGGCCCGCTACTCCATCGCAAATTGGACACGGATTGCACGGATGATCACGGATTTATTTTTAGGTGGAGTCTGATACCGGATCGCGATTCGACTTCGCGGCGACGTGCCGACCTGCTGGTGAGGCTTCGTAATTGATTTCGGAACGGATGACAACGGATCTCTCAATTCACTCTGCTTGCGAACCGAAAAGACCTCGGACTGAAATCGTCGAGGTGAGTCTCCCGCTGTTCTTTCCGTGCGTAGGGGCCACTCCGCGGCGTGGCGGTTGTCAGGGTGACAGGTGAGGGCGCTTTCGTGCTCGGCTCCTCACTCAAGCTGCGATGAAGGGTTCCTACGGTTTCACGCGCCCTGAGGGTTGCCGGGGGCCTTCTTCGAGGCGCACCGGGCCGGTGACCACGAGAGCGTAATCCTGCGTCGGGACCTCGATGGCGTGCGGGGCGACCTCGATGGTCCAGACACCCCGCTCGGCTGCCGGGAGATACACGACTTCGACGTTGTTGAGCCGGTCCGGCGCGCCATCGGGAACCGAGACCCCGCCTGAAAAGCTGTTGCCCCGGAAATTCCCGTTCGGACCGCTGACCACGAGATCGAGATCGTTGACGAGATGGGTGGTCGCGAGGCTCGATGACGGCGGATCGGTCCACACCAGGACGACCTTGAGCGGGCCGGTCTCCTTCACCGCCACCCGGACGGCCACCGGTTCATCGCCCGGTGATCCGAATCCCTCGTGGTGGTCGTCGACCACGAGCCCACGACCATCCCCTGCAAATGCCAGCGCGGTGTCGAGTTGGATGAGACCCCAGCCCTGATCGCGAGAAGGGATGGGTTCGTCGGGGCAGCCCCTGGTGCTGAGATCCACCGCCGAAGAGATGAGCACCGCCTTGACCAACGCTGCGGACGGCTCGAAACCGTCGCCGGGGCTCGCGAATCCCGCGGGATAGAAACCGTCGGTGAAGTACTGCCGCACCAGCGCGGCGAGCCCGGCGGCGGTGGGAGCGGCCATGGAGGTCCCCGAACTCTGCGCATTGCCGCACGACGGCTCCGGCACGACGAAGTTGGTCGCCGCCGACATCACCCACATCCCCGGCGCAAGGACATCGGGTTTGATCCGTCCGTCGCGGGTCCAGCCCCTGGATGAGAACGGGACCGTGCAGGTCGGTTCGAAGTCGCCGTGGAGGGTCGCACCGACGGAAACCACGTTCTTCCCGGTGGCCGGTGAGATGACGGTGTTGGGTTCCGGACCGGAGTTGCCGGCCGCGAAGAACACCAACGTGTTCTTGTGGTTCCACATGAAGCGATCGACATCGGCGGTGCGCTCGGTGTAGCGCCCGTAGGGCAGGAAGTTCTCCTCGTCGCCCCAGGAGTTGGTGTGGATGCGGGCGCCCTGAGCCCACGCCTGCTCCAGAACGGGCTCGAGGGGCTTCATTGGGCACCCCAGACCGGGTAGATCGGCGCAATCATCGACGAGCGCCCCGCCGTCCTGAATGACGAGCTTGGCCGCCGGCGCCATGCCGTCGACTCCGTCGTGATCGAGATTGCCGAGCACGTCACCGGCCGCGCTGCCGGCGACGTGGGTCCCGTGGCCGTGGTCGTCCCAACCGAGGGACCGCGGCGGCCAGTCGGCTTCCCAGTGGAAATCCACGGCGAGGACCTTCCGGTGATCGGTGTTGATCCCGGTGCCGTCCGCCTGGTTGACGGCCGGCAGGCCCACGACCGGATCGTCGAACCGGCAGTCGTCGATATCGAGACCGGTGTCCATGATGCCGATCACCTGGCCATCGCCGCGCAGACCACGGTCGAAAATGGGGGTGGTTTCGGGTTCGCCCGATTGACACCGCCAGACCGATGCATCGTTGAGCAGGCGGACCGGCGACTGGGGTTCGGCCGACACGAGGCCCGGCGTCGTCTCGAGTTCCTCGATCACTGCAGCCAGATGCTCGCGCGGGACCCGAAGCCCGAGCCGGGTGGTCATGGTCGCCGAATCGTCCGACCAACTCACCGATCCACCGGCCATTTCGATCCGAGTCGCGAAAGAGACCGCCGGCGTTCCCGGCGCGAGCGTGACCGCAACCAACACCTCCGGCGATCGGATCGCCTTGGCCGGCACGGCCAGATTCCTCAGCTCCGGAGCCACGGCATCGGGAGATCGCCACGCGGTCGCCGTTCTCGATCCCAATCGGCTGCGGATGACCTCACCATCGCCCGCCACCAACCACCGGCAGGATCCGAGGTGAGCCACGACCGTGGCGCCCACCGTCATCACGGAGTCTTGCCGGTTCTCCGCACCGCGCTCGCCGCAGCTCACCACCCACAGTTCCGGTGCCGAGTTCGACGCGGTGGCCTCGATGTCTCCGGGAGATGCCGCAGGAACGACGGCTAAAGCGAGAAGCCAGCACACCACCAGGACCAAGGTGAGGGAAAAACGATTGCCTCCGGCGAAAAACAGATCCATCCCCACATGGTACGACACGCCAATCATCGACGCACCGATGAACGGCGCGGATGACGGCTATAATGACAATGGAGCCCCGACAGAGAGAAGGGATGGAAGCTACGGCTGATGGCCAATCCAGATCACGTCGCACAGCTTGAAGCCGGCAAGTGGAATGAGTGGCGAGCCGCCAACCCGAACCTTGCTCCTGATCTCATCGACGCCAACCTCGCCGGCATGGATCTCCGTGGTCTCGATTTTTCGAAAGCCCACCTCCGCGGCGCCGACTTCTCCGACGCCAATCTCAATGAAACCGACTTTTCGCGCGCGATTCTCGAGGCCGCAACCGTCCGCGGCGCTACCATGGTCGGCGCCATCCTCAACAACGTGCGATTCGAGTTTCTCGACATGTCCGATCTCGACCTCAGCAACGCGTCCATGCGCGAGGCCACCTTCCGCGGCGCCAACCTCTCTCGGGCGTTACTCCGCCGAGCCGATCTCTCGCGGGCCAATCTCGAGAGCGCCGTCTTCGACAGGGCGGACCTCTCCGGAGCGATCATGATCGGCGCCTCGCTCCGCGGCGCCCGCTTCGAGAAGACCATCATGCGGGGCATCAACGCCGAAAAGGCCGTGATGGAGGGCGTCGAACTCGCCGACCTCAGCCTCGAGGGCGCACGATTCTGCAACGCCCAGGCTGACAACGCCCAGTTCAAGAACTCCCAGCTCTCCCGCGCCGATTTCAGCGGCGCGGCCCTGCGCAATACGAACTTCCACAGCTGCGTGCTCACCGAAGCGATCTTCAACGATGCGCAATGCGAGGGCGCCACCCTCGGTCACTCGAGTCTCGAAAAAACCTCGTTTGTCAAAACCAACCTCTCGAGCGCCGATCTGCGCGGGGCCAGCCTCATCGGCGCCGTCTTCGACGGCTGCGATCTCCACAGCGCCAATCTCGCGGAGCTCGACTTCCGGTCGCCCAGCCTCGGCCGCGTCTCGTTCGCCTCGGCTAACCTCAAGAAAGCCATTTTCACCCGCTGCGAACTCCGCGCAGTCAACTTCCGCGACGCCAATCTGGAGCAGGCGGACTTTCGCCACGCCCACCTTGAAGGAGCGAACTTCCGGGGAGCGAAATTCTTCGACGCCACCTTCCGCCACGCCGAGCTCAAACAGGCGAATCTCACCGAGTGCATGGGTTCCGGCGCCGATCTGTCCGGCACCAGTCTGATTCTCGTCACCGCGCCCCGGGCCAAGCTGCACGGCGCGGATTTCCGGTTCGCCGACGCCGTGGGCATCGATCTCGACCGAGCCGATCTTCGGTGGTCGGATCTCCGTAACGCCGACTTCACCAAAGCCGCCATTGCCACCACCCGGTTATGGGGCTGCAAGGTCAAGAACACCAAACTGCCGCCGAACATGGGGCACTGGACCCTTTTCCTCAAATTGAGCCAGCTCTTCCAGTCGGCGAGTCGACGGGCCGAGAAGATGAAACAAGCGCGGGAAAGAAAGCGGATTCGCGAAGTTGCGGAGCTCGTTCGCGATCGCGAGAAGGCGCGCAAGCGACGCAGCAGGTGAGACCGGCGACCACGCTCCTCCGACAGATGATGTTCGGACCGCCGCGACGTTTCTTCGGCTGCCTGATCTTCGTGGTTCTGGCCACGACGTCAACGGCGCCAACGGCCGAGGTGTCGGAACTCGACGGCCTGCCCATCGTGCGGATCGTGTGCGAACGCTACAACATCTTCGACACCAGCAACCCCAGGACATCCAAGTGGCCCTACCGCGCCGCCAACGCCGTCCACATTCGGTCGCGGGAGCGGTTCATCCGATCCATGCTGCTCTTCGCCGAGGGCGATCCCTACAGCGCGGCCGACGCCGCCGAGAGCGCCCGCCTGCTCCGCGGTCTCGGAATCATGAATCCGGTCGGAATCACCGCCCGTGAGATCGAAGGGGGCGTCGAGGTGACCGTGGAAACCCACGATCAATGGAGCCTGCAGATCGGGGCCGACGCCGGACTGTCCGGCAACCGGGGCACCTTCGGCATTCAGATCCAGGAGGAGAACCTCGGCGGCTGGGGCAAAGAGCTCAGCCTGGGGTTCGACTCGGACGTGGAGCGTGACAGCTGGAATTTCGGGTACGCCGATCCCAACGTCTTCGGCAGCCGCTGGACCAGCGAACTCGAGTACCAGAACCGGACCGACGGCTATCTCAAGAGGATCATGCTGAATCGGCCCTTCTACTCGCTCGACACCCGGCGGGCCTGGGGCGGTTCGTGGGTGTCGGAGGAGCTCACCGAGCATCTCTACTCCGCCAACCAATCGGTGGTCCGGGGACGCCGCGTTTCCGACGCCCTCCGCGGTTGGTACGGGATGCAGCTCGGCGACGGCGGGTCAGTCGTTCGTCGCCTCGACGTCGGTTGGGATTCCCAGCAGGTGGACTACGACGATTGGCATTGGATCGAGACCGGGGATCCCTACCCCGCTCCCCGTCCCCTCGACATTTCCGGGATCCGCATCGGCTACGAGCAGATCGCCGACGACTACGAGGTGCTCTACGGTCTTCGCGCGTGGTCGACGCAGGAGGATGTCGGCCTCGGTCCCAACTTCAAGTTCGGCGCGACGTTTTCGGGTCCGGCCCTCGGCGGTGACATCAGCCGGGTGATCTTCGACGGCCTCTTTTCCATGGCCCGTCATCGCGGCCGCTGGCTGCTCATGGGCGACGCCTGGCTCTCCGGGCGGTTCGACCGGAGCGAACCGCAGGACGTCCTTTTCGGTTTCCAGCTCGCCGCGGCGCAGCTCGGACAGCGGGGCTTCCAGTTTCGCCTGCTCGTCGACGCCTCCCACGAACTCCAACTCGATCGGCAGCTCACCCTGGGCGCGGATATCGGCCTCCGAGGCTGGGATCCGGACTATTTCGACGGCACCGGACGAGCCCTCATCAACGCCCAGTGGCGGACCATCGCCTTTCGCGATGTCCTCCAGTTCTTTTCGGTCGGAGTCGTGGTCTTCGCCGATGCGGGAAAGACCTGGAACCCTCGGATCGGCGCCGATACCGACGGCGTCCGCGTCGATGCCGGAGCAGGTCTGCTCTTCGATCTCTCGCGGCTGAGCCTGAGCAACATCCTCAGGGTCGAAATCGCCTGGCCCGACGACCGCTCGGGTCCGGTGGTGACCATCACCGGTTCGGCGTTGTTCTAGCAATTCGCCTCGCGAATTGCGGTGGCGCGTCGAACGCGCCAATGGGACTCGCCGGATCTGGAAAGAACCCATCGACATTGCTGTCTGGCTCGGCGCTATACCAGACCATCGCAACATCGCACCATCGCGATAGCCCACAGATCACACAGATAGACACAGATTCCATCGCGCCATCGCAGATTGCCCGCAGATCTCGCAGATGACTCATCGCAGCATCGCCCACTCGCAATTGCGTTCCGGCAGGGCACTGAAGGGCAGGCTGGAAGCCCGCCCCACAATCTCCGACCTTTGCAGAAACAATGATTGAGATGGTTGTGGGGTAGGCATCCTGCCTGCCCTTCAGTGTCTTTGAAGAAACTCAGGCGTCACAACGAAGTCAGACACCATGGAAGTAGCCAATCGCCCACTCTGAGCTGTGATGGTTTGCGATTTGAACCTCAGGAACCTGCATGCGCGCGAGCCGCGCACACCACAATCTAACCGTGTTCTCTTTTCGTTCTGCCCTTGGCCATTGTGGTGCGGGCGTCCCGCCCGCAAGAAGACGATCCGGTAAAAATGCGATGGGTCAACAATGCGATGCCTCTGCGCCTCTGCGCCTCTGCGCCTCTGCGTTGAATTGCGATGGTGCGATGGATCCGTGTCTATCTGTGTGATCTGTGGGCTGCACCGTTCGTGCGATGCTGCGATGACCTGCGACCTGCATCCTGAACCCTGCGACCTGCCCGCCCGGGTGGACACGACCCCTCGGCCGAGCTACGGTTCGTGACTGCATGAACTGGAGAATCCGATGACCGTGACTTCCGGCCTCAAACCCGAAACCCGTGACCGTTCCTCGATCCCAGAGGACTTCAAGTGGAACCTCGACGACATCTTCGCCGACTGGGAGACCTGGGAGGCGGGGCTCGTCGATCTCGAAGGCCTCATGGCGCGCTACCAAAGCTTCGAAGGCACCCTGGCCGACGGCCCCGAGCGCATTCTCGCGGCATCCCACCTCTCCGACGAACTCGGCCAACTGCTCTACAAGGTCTACCAGTACCCGAGCCTGATCCGGGCCGAGGACACCCGCGACAACAAGGTCCAGGCCCGCCTCGAGCGGGTCAAGATCGTGCTCGCCAAGTTCCGCCAGGCGACCGCGTGGTACCAACCCGAGCTGCTCAGGATCCCCGAGACAACCATGCGCGGGTGGCTCGACGCCACTCCCGCCCTCGCCCCCTACCGCTTCGGCATCGAGGAGAGCTACCGCCAACAGCGCCACGTTCTGGACGAAAAGGGAGAACGCCTGCTCGCCTACTCTTCGAGCTTCAACTCGACGCCGTCGACGACCTACAGCATGATGGCCGACGCCGATGTCGACTTCCCCACCGTGACCCTGTCTTCCGGCGAGAAAATGGTCGCCAGCCACGCCAACTTCATGAACGGGCTGTTCTCCCGCCGCAAGCAGGAAGACCGCGAGAAGCTCTTCAAAGCTCACTTCTCGGTCTACGACTCCTTCCCCAATTCCTACGCCTCGATCTACAACGGCGTCCTTCAACGCGACTGGTATCTCTCGCAAGCACGTTCGTACGGGTCGTGCCTGGAGGCCGATCTCGACGAGGACAATATTCCGCGCTCGGTCTACGAGGGCCTCATCGCAACCGCGAAGGCCGGCTGCGAACCGTTGCAGCGCTACCACCGCCTGCGGCGTCGCGTCCTCGGTCTCGAACGCTATCGGTACTTCGACGCCTATCTGCCGCTGGTCGAGGTCGAGTGGACCCTCCCCTACCCTCAGGTCCGACCGCTCATCGTGGAGTCGGTGGCGATCTACGGCCCCGAGTACCAGGAAATGGTGGATCGCGCGTTCCGGGACCGGTGGATCGATGTCTACGAGAACGAGGGTAAGAGATCCGGCGCATTCTCCGCCGGCGTCTACGGTGTCCACCCCTTCATGCTGCTCAACTATGCCGACACCATGAACGACGCCTTCACGGTCGCCCACGAGATGGGCCACACCATGCACACGGTGCTGTCCAACGAAACCCAGCCCTTCGCCACATCGTCGTACTCGATCTTCGTCGCCGAGGTCGCGTCGATGACCAACGAGGATTTCTTCCTCGATCTGCTGCTCGAGAAGGAAAAGGACCCCCTGCGGCGGGTCGCGCTCCTCCAGCACGCCATCGACGACATCGCCGCCGGTTTCTATCGCCAGGCCATGTTCGCCGATTTCGAGCTTCAGGCCCACCGCGAGGTCGAGGACGGCAAACCCATCACCGCGGAGGTGCTGCAACGGATCTATCTCGGCATTCTCGGCGAGTTTTTCGGCTCGACCCTCGACGACCAGGAGTGGTACCGGAACACCTGGGCGCGGATTCCTCACTTCTTCGGTTCGCCCTTCTATGTCTTTCAGTACGCCACCTCAAAGGCCGCCGCCAGCCTGGTCCACCAGCGGATGACCGAGGGCGGCGAGGCGGACCGCAAGGCTGCGGTGGCAACCTACCTCGAACTGCTCCGGTCAGGCGGTTCGGATCACCCCATCGCCCTGATGCAGAAGGCGGGCGTCGACTTCAACACATCCGAACCCGTTGATGCGCTGGTAGCGACCATGGAGCGGCTCGTCGGCGAGCTCGAGCAGGAGCTCGACACGATCAATTCTTAATTCTTAATTCTTAATTCTTAATTCTTAATTCTTAATTCTTAATTCTTAATTCTTAATTCTTAATTCTTAATTCTTAATTCCATCGCAGGGTTCCTGGGTGACGTTGCGATGTAATTGAGAATTGAGAATTCAAAATTAAGAATTTTCCGAGAACACTCGGTCGCAGAATCTAGGCTTCGCTCTCCTGAGCAGGCTGGTGCTTCCGGCTGCCCTCGTAGAGCTCGTACTTCAACAGTCGGCACTCGATGGGGCCGTTGAAGAGCGGGATCCGCCGCTTGGCCTTGAGCCCGATCTGGTTGGCAAGCTCGCGGTTGCCGACGAGCAGCCAGGCGGTCGCTCCCTGTGCCTTCTGCTTGAGCTGGTCGCCGAATCCCTTGTAGAAGGCCCCGAGGCGATCGACATCCCCGACCCGCTTCCCATAGGGGGGGTTGGCGACAATGACACCACCCTCGGACCAGGGCAGCTCGAGATCGAGGGCGTCGCGTTGCTCGACCTCGACCCAGCGGTTCATGGACGCCGCCTTGAGATTGCGCTCGGCGGCCTGGACGGCGCGCTCGTCGCGGTCGCGGGCGACGATGGGAGCGGGGGCGTCGCGGCGGTCTCGGCCGGCGGCGCGGACGATCTCCTGATAGAGCTCCGCATCGTGCATCGCCCAGCTTTCGAAGGCGAACTCCCGGCGCAGACCCGGGGGCGTGCGGGTGGCGATCAAGGCCGCCTCGACGGCAAAGGTCCCGGTGCCACAGAGCGGGTCGAGCAGCGGCTGCGATCCGTCGTAACCGGCCAGAAGCAGGATGCCCGCGGCAAGCGACTCGGCCAGGGGCGCCGGACCACCGCGCGGGCGGTATCCGCGGTGAGAGAGCTGCTCACCCGTGCTGTCGAGGCCCAGTGACGTCAGACCGTCCGAGAGGTGGATGTGGAAACGCACGTCGGGATCGGATCGATCGACCGACGGTCGCCACCCCTGGCGGCTGCGAATGGTGTCGACCACCGCATCCTTGACCACCTGGGCGGCGAAGTTGGTGTTCGCGAAGACGTGTGACCTTCCGGCCACGTCGATGCCGATGGTCTGTCCCCGCTGGACGATCATCTGCCAGGGAACCGTCGCCGCGAGATCGTAGAGATCGTCCTTGCCCATGACCTGGCCCCGTGCCATGGGGATGACCACCCGGGCGGCCGTCCGCAGACGGAGATTGGCCTCGTAGACCGCGCGCAGCCCGCCGGTGAAGCCGACGAATCCCCGGCCCGCCGCCACCCCCTGGACATCGAGAGCGCGAAGCTCATCGGCCAGAACCTCCTCGAGGCCACGGCTGCACGTGGCGACGAGAGGTCGAGGGGGCGTCTTCGCGTCGATCATCCGAGCACGCTACACCGCTCTCGACAAACCGGCAAGCCGGAGCGCGAGCGGTTACTTCTTCTCGATGAACTCGATGGTGTAGCCATCGGGGTCCTTGGCGAAGGCGATGACCGTGGTCCCGTGCTTCATCGGCCCCGGCTCCCGGGTCACCTCACCGCCGTACTCGCGGACCCGGTCACAGGCGCCGACGATGTCCTCGCTGCCGATGGCGATGTGGCCGAAACCGTTGCCGAGGTCATAGCTCGCGGTGTCCCAGTTGTGGGTCAGCTCGATGACCGCCGATCTCTCCTCGTCGCCAAAACCGACAAAGGCCAGGGTGAACCGGCCCTCGGGGTAATCGTGCCGGCGCATGAGCTTCATCCCCAGCGCCTCGGTGTAGAACGCAATCGACTTCTCGAGATCTCCCACTCTGATCATCGTATGGAGCACCCTCATAATTAACCTCTCCTCTGTTCTTTTCTTTGACTGGCTTCTCCGTAGGAGAATGCAGGCAAAGAAAAGAGCGCTCGTTGCGTTCAAGCGTCCATCAATAATCCGACGTCATGATAAAGACCGGCGCGCCTTCGAACTTCTCGTATGTGGGACGAAGCCGTTCCTTGTTGTAGAACTTCTTGACATCGACGGTCTTCTTGCGGCTGGTGACCACCTCGATGGGGACGTTGTCATAGCGGCCGTTGCGGATATTGACCAACCGGCCGGACGTGCCCTGAAGGATGAGGTCCATGGCGAGATTGCCGAAAGCCATGGGCACGATCGAATCCATGGCGTCGGGATCGCCGCAGCGAACCAGATAGCCGAGCCGCTGGTTGATCACGTTGACCCGGTGTCCGTTGTTGTAGTTGGGCGAGATTTCTTTGAGGGCCCGGGCGACGCGGTCACCGACCCCACCGAGCTTTTTGTGGCCGAACATGTCGGTTTCCTGGTCTTCGTAGACCATCTCGTCGGCGCCGGTGAAGGTCGCGCCCTCGGAGACCAGGACCACGCTGTACTTCGACGGGTTCTTGTCGCGATCGAAGGTGAGCAGCTCGCAGAGATTGTCGATGTCGAACCGGTGTTCCGGGATGACGCAGCGGTTGGCGGCGCCGGCCAGGGTCGGCAGCAGGGCGGTGAACCCCGCGTAGCGGCCAAAGACCTCGAGCACGAGGAAGCGCTCGTGGCTCCCCGCCGAGGTTCGCAAGGCGTGGGTCATGGCGATGGTCCGCGTGACACAGGTCGAGAACCCGATGCAGTAGTCGGTGCCCGGAACATCGTTGTCCATGGTCTTGGGGATGGCGATGACCGGGACTCCCTTGCTGTGGAGGTGGACGCCGTAGGACAGCGTGTCGTCGCCGCCGATGGGAATGAGGATGTCGATCCCGAGGTGCTCGAGGTTGGCGAGCACCTCTTTGGTCAGATCGTTCGCCTCATCGGTATAGCTGTCCCGAAGATGGACCGGCACCGACGTCGGCGGAACGTGGCTCGGCCGGGTCCGCGAGGTGTGGAGAAAGGTCCCGCCGGTGCGACCGACCTTGTTGACCACGTTTTCGGTGAGATCCACAACGAGATCCGTCGGCGTGGCCTCGTCACGGTTGAGCTCGATGAGCCCGGCCCACCCGCGACGGATGCCGAGCACCCGATAGCCCTCACGAAGCGCTCGGACCGTGACGCCGCGGATCGCGGGGTTGAGCCCCGGCACATCGCCGCCGCCGGTCAGAATTCCGATCGTTCCTTTGTGTTTGTTGACGTTCGCCATTCAATCCCCTTTTCCAAATTCTTAATTCTTAATTTTGAATTCTTAATTCCATCGCAACCGTTTCTGGAGGCCACGCGATGGATAATTGAGAATCAAAAACTAAAAATTAAAAATTCTCTCCCCTCATTCAACCCGTTCCACCCGCCACTTGATTTCCTCACCGGCCTTCAGGGGAACGACCACGTCGTCGCCGAAGGGGTAGCTCGCGGGCGCAACCCACGGCTCCTTGACCAGAGTCACGCGGCGCGGATTCCGCGGCAGACCATAGAAATCGGCGCCGTGGAACGAGGCGAACGCCTCGAGCCGATCGAGGGCGCCGGCGGACTCGAACGCCTCTGCATAGAGCGCCAGGGCCGCGGGAGCGGTGTAGCACCCGGCGCACCCGCAGTGGTTCTCCTTGGTCGACCGCCCGTGCGGCGCGCTGTCGGTGCCGAGAAAGAAACTCGGGTCGCCGCCGGTGGCGGCCGCCAGCAACGCCCGGCGGTGGGTCTCACGCTTGAGGACCGGCAGACAGTAGTTGTGCGGTTTGACTCCGCCGACCAGAATGTCATTGCGATTGAGCAGCAGGTGTTGCGGGGTGATGGTCGCAGCGACCCTCGGCTTCGACCCCTCAACGAAATCCACCGCGTCGTTGGTCGTGACGTGTTCGAAGACCACCTTGAGCCCCTCGTGGCGGCAAAGAAGCGGCTCGAGCACCCGATCGATGAAGCACTTCTCCCGGTCGAAGATATCGATTTCGGGATCGGTGACCTCGCCGTGTACCAGCAGAACGAGCCCGTGCTCCTCCATGGCCTCGATGGTCGGCGCGACGCGATCGAAGTCGGTGACACCGGCGTCCGAGTTGGTCGTCGCTCCGGCCGGGTAGAGCTTGAAACCGACGATCCCGGCGTCCCGGGCCCTCGAGACCTCCTCGGGCGCGGTGAGATCGGTGAGATAGAGGGTCATCAACGGTTCGAAACCGGACCCCGCGGGCAGCGCGCGGAGAATCCGTCCGCGATAGTCGAGTGCCTGATCCACCGATGTCACCGGCGGGCGAAGGTTGGGCATGACGATCGCCCGGCCGAAAACCGCAGCCGTCGCACCGACAACGTCAGACATCGCCCGGCCGTCACGCAGGTGGAGATGCCAGTCATCGGGTTGGGTGAGTTCAAGTCGCATCGATCTACCTCGCGAATATGATCTCACGACCCGCGGGCGAAGGGGACGTCGATGCTGGGCGGGAGCATCGCATCAGCGCACGGACGCTGCAGACCACAGATCACACAGATAGACACAGATTCCATCGCACGTCGCAAGCACGAAGGCTCAAAGACACGAATCGATCACCATCCATCGCAACTGAGGGTTGGTTTGGCTTGAATTGGAGAGCATCTGACTGAGTGGTGGCGATTTTTCGACTGAAACGAGACTGACGGGCAGGCAGGGATGCCTGCCCCTACAATGGCTGCGGTGATTGTGGGGGCAGCTTCCAGCCTGCCCTTCAGTGACCTCGATGCGTTATTGCCGCTGATACGAAGTCAGACGACCCTCAGGCCATGCCTCCCCCATTCTCAGCTGCGATGGCTCTGCGCCTTTGCGTCTTTGCGCCCCTGCGTTGAATTGCGATGGCGTGACGGGATCTCCGTTGATCTGCGCTATCTGCGCTTGCGCTGGATAAAGCAGCCAGCATTCAGCATTCAGCATTCAGCATTGCATCAGTATGGTGTTTCCGGGAGATGCTTATGACAACACCCGAACAACTCCGCGCCATCGTCGAGGATCTCCAGGACCGCGTGAAATTGGTCGCCCCCGGCGATCGCACCATCGCGTTCGAGCCGCCGACGACGGAGGAGGCGGTCGCCGGTGGTCTCGATGAACCGACCTTTTCCCGCCTGATCTCGGCCCCGTGGTGGCAGGAAATGCTTGACGACATCATTGAGACGCCGGACTTCGCCGAACCAGACGCCTCACCCACGGCTGTTCTCGGCTATGCCAGAGACGTCATCCGCGAGTACATCGGAAAACGTTTCGAGATCGATTCCTGAAGCCGCACGGTTCGGCTAGAATCCCCATGAACCGAAAGGCGTACGCAACCCATGTCGCAGGATCAACTCATCGAAAAGCTCGCAAAGGCCAACGGCAACGTCAGGAAGCTGTGTGATTTCTTTGCCGCCAGGAGCCACTGGACACTCACCGCCGAATGCGAAGCATCCGCCCGCGCCGCCGCCGCCGCCGCAGCCAAGCTCGGCGGACATCTCAAGGTCTTGATCCGCGCCGCCGGAGCCGACCCGAAAAGCCCGTTTGAACCGCTGGTGGAGATCCAGGATTCCGGCACCCACGACAGCCCCAGGTTGGATCGGTTCACCGCGTTTCTGCGCGATCTCGACGCCTGGCTGGTCGCTCAACCGGGCCCGTCGAAGAACCCGGATGTCGTCGCCGCCCTCCAGGAGATGGAGAGCTATGTCTTCACCATCGCCGAGTTGACCGGTTCCGCCGCACGCGCGCCCGAATCCCCCGCGGCTGAAACCTCGGCGGCTGGCGAGGCCGCACCGGCCGACGACGAAGCCACCCTCGCGGTCGAACCCTCCGCGGGAACGAACGCGACCATCGCCACCACTCCCGGCAGTGTTCCTCAGCAACTCGCCCTCGACGACACCGACGCTCGCCCCATGGTGCAGGAAGTCCAGGGCATGAAGGAGCTCACCGAGGATTGCAAGAACCTCGTCGACGGTTTCCTCGCCGCGTGGAATCTCGAGTACAGCTACTACAACCGCAAGAGACTCCTCGAGCGCATCCTGCGCTGGATCAATTCCGCGCCCGAAGGGCATGTTCTGGTCATCAAGATGAAGACCGTCGAAGAACCCTTCCAGCCGTATCCGAGTTATGTTTCGCGCGATGTCCTCGCCGGCAACCCCCCGCAGAAGGACCCATGGCGCTGAGATCCCCGATCAGCGTTCTCATCGACCGGCTCATCCCCGGGATCCGCTACCCCTGGCTTTTCGCCATTCTCACCGGTCTTCTGGCCATCGATCTGGTGGTGCCGGACCCGGTCCCCCTGCTCGACGAGGTCGTGCTCGGGCTCCTCACGTTTCTGGCGGCCTCGTGGCGGATTCGCAAGGACGACGCCAACCCGCAGCCCAAGGACGTCACTCCGAAGGACGAAGCGGGCGGAGTGCTTCCTTCGGCGGGCGTCGGGTCAGGCGACAAAGACGAGTCGCAGCCGCGTTGAACATCCGCGGCGGCGTGATCTACCAATTCCGAACGACCTCGGGCCGGGTGATCTCGAAACCGCCGGCGCCCGCCGCCTCGTTGACCTCGAGGGTCAGCTCGAACCAACCCGCGTGATCAGCCAGGTACTTCCGGAAGACGCCCTTCGCCTTGTTGCGCGCGACCAGCGATTCCCGGCACATGTAGTCGACGCCGTACCGACTGGCGATTCGGGCCACCGTGAGGTTGACTCGGGCCGGGCTCCGCCGCTTGCCGAATCGATAGTCGAACTCCATGAAGGACCCCGCGTTGTGCGCCCGGAATCGCAGCACGAGAACGCCGGGGGCCAACACCCGAACCCGGCCATCGACGACCTCCACCAGCACCGCCTGATCATCGGCGACGATCCTGCAGCCGTCGACGACCTCCACCGCACCGTCGGGGATCGACGCGATCGCGGGATCAGCCGGCGTGAAGGCCATCTCCACACCTTCTTCTTCGATGAGATTCCGATAGTTCCCGTAGAGGATGATGACCACGGCATCGGCCAGCACCACGAGGGCAAAGATCGAGAACACGGCCGCCGGAAGCCACCGTGTACGTCGCGGCTCGACCTCTTTGGCCTCAACTCTCATCGCTGGCCAACGCCGCCAGGAGTCGATCGACTCTGTAGCCGCTCTCGTCATCGGCCTTCAGCAACCGGGCGAGAGAGTCTACGACCGCGGCCGCGGTTTCGCCGTCGCCGGGAGCGTCGAGGGTCGCCGCGATCTCGAGCCATTCCGCCAACCGGCTCAAGGCCTCGGCCCGGTACCAGAGCTTCCCCTGCCAATTGTTGACACCGAGAAAGACCCGGCCCGGGGCGCGTGAGAAGAGATCCGTCATGACCGCGGTCATGTCGATAACCCCGTCGCTGCCGGTCGCCCACCAGCCATCGATCGCGAGCAGCAAGCGGACAGCGCTGACGACCTCTTCGACCTCGGCCTGCTCGAGGCCCAGGCCGCGGGCATGACGGGACATGACCCTCGAAAGCAGCCAATCATCGAACCAGTCAATCTCCCGGCCGCTCGAATCCTCCCGGTGCTCGGCGGCCGCGATCCGGCGTGTCAGCAACCAGAAGAACACCGTCGTCCACCACCGGAGACCCGCGGCCGCCCATTTCGTCAAGTCGCCGGCGTCGGAAAGACGGAGCAACCGCTCGAGATCACGGCGGAGCGCGAGCACGACTTCGTCGGGATCACGGTCGGACCCTTGCCGGGCCGCCACCGCCTCCAACACATCGGCCATCGACTGGAGAACCTCGCCAACCGCTGTGGATCGATCGTCCGCAACGGCCTTCTCGGACCGGGCTCGGTCGAGGGCCTGGATGGTCGCCACCGACACCAGCTCGGCGTAGGGTTTCAGAAGATCTCGATGATCGATTTCGGCGAGCGCGAGGTCGATGCTGTCGACCCCACCGCCACCGAGCTCGGCGTCGAGACGGCGCAGCCGCCCGTCGCCGTCATCCACCAGCTCCCTGAAATCGAGGAAGACATGGCAGCGGTAGGCATCGAGCTCGACGTAGAGGCCCTCCTCGACCAGCTGCCGGCACGGCCGCAGGTATTCGAGCCCGTCGGCGACATCCCTGAAGGCGAGGAAACGGTCCTCGCCATCGGTCACTCCGAGGCCCTGGGCGACACTGAAGCGTTCGAGCCGCTCCGATCCGTCGGCCGCGCGCACCACCTTGGCCGTCGACTGCCGGAGCCGGCCGCGGGTTTCGGCAAAGGTGTTGTGGAAGATCACCAGGCTCTTCTCGCCACCGACCTCGTTGGAGTAGGCGAAGACATTCTCATCCACCATCCCTTGGTCATCAACCAGATCGTAGAGCAGAAAACGGTCCACTTCCGCAAAACTCCCGCGGCGGTGGAGCAATGGGAAGAGCTGGCGTTCGTGGCGGTGGACCAGCGCCCCGTCGGGTTCCTCTGCCCACCGCGGGCGGCGGAACTCCATGCCGTACTTTTCGGCATAGCCCTCGATCTGCCCGTGACCGAACATGGGAAGACCCGGCAGGGTCGCCATGAGGGTGGCCACGCCGAAGTACTTGCCATCGGTGCCGAACTGATCGACGGCGGTCTTCTCATCCGGGTTGGACATGAAGTTGACGTAGCGTTTGAGAATCTGGGGATCGTACTCGAGGGTGCTCTTGATGAGCATCCGGTAGTCGGCGTTCCGTTCGTCGCGCAGCATGTTCATGAAGGCCGAGTTGTAGACCCGGTGCATCCCCAGGGTGCGGACAAAGTAGCCCTCGAGCAACCAGAACGCCTCGGCGAGAAGCAGGGTGTCCGGCGCCTCGGCGGCCACCCGGTCCACCACCTCGCGCCAGAACTCCTCGGGCATCACCGCATCGAACTGGGCGCGCGTCATGCCGTGCTCGGCCCGGGAGGGGATGTCACCGCCGGTCCCCGGAGCGGGAAACCACAGCCGGTGATAGTGCTGCTTGGCGAGGGTCATGGCGGCGTCGAAGCGAATGATGGGCGATCGCCGGGCGACGTGGAGAATCGTCTGGATGACCGCTTCTCGAACCTCGGGATTGCGGTAGTCGAGCTGCGCGGTGTCGTTCCAGGGCATGGAGGTGCCGTCGTTGCCGTGGTAGATGTACCGGGTGGCACCAGTCCATTGGTCGACGCGTTTGAAGACCACCGCTGCGTCACTCCGGTTCCAATAACCGTCTTCGAGGTGGATCCCGACCCGCCCATCGTGACAGAGGTCGGCCCCCGAAAACCGATAGGCTGGAAACGGCGACTCGTCGAGTCCGATGAACCAATCCGGGTGCTCAATGACCCACCGGGAGTCGATCCCCATGTGGTTGGGCACCATGTCGGTGGAAATGCGGATGCCGCGATCCCACGCCCGCGCCTTGAAGTTGTCGTAGGCGGCTTCGCCGCCGAGATCCTCAGCGATGGCGTAGTCGGCAAGGGAGTAGGCCGAGGCGACGGCTTCTTCGTCACCCATCCACTTCTTGATGGTCTCCGAGGCCCGGCTGCGTTGCCAGACACCGATGAGCCAGAGACCGGTGAACCCCCAGCCGGCGAGCCGATCGAGCGCCTCGTCCGGGATCATGTCCAGGGTGGTGATCTCGCGGCCGTAGCGTTTCGACAGCTGGTCGAGCCAGACGTGGACGTTCTTGGCGAGCAGGACGAGCCGCGGCATCCAGTCCTGATCCTTCGAATACCGCTGGGGCGCATCGCCGAGATCGCCGTAGTCGGGCGGTTCCACCGGCCCCGGTCCGAAACCGAAGAACGGCTTTGTCTCCTCGGCAACAAAATCGAGACTGGAGAGCACCCGCAGGATGACATCACCGAGGATCTCGGCCCAGCTCACCCGCATGAAGGCCAATTGGCCCTCGAGACTCGTCGGCGCGGCCCACACCGGCGCCAGCAGAAGATCGAGCAGGGTCTGCCCGCTCTCGGCGAGACCCGGTCGTCCGGAAAAAACCGCCTCGATCTTCTCGACGCAACGCGAGTACGCGGTCTCGTCCCGCAGGCGGCTGTCATCGAAAAGCTCGCGGTACGGTGCAAAGGCGGGGTTGGTGTTGGCGAACCGGAGGAGGGTCAACTCTTCGAGGGCGATCTCGCGATTCGGGGTCCCGCCGGTGGCGCTGTCGAGATAGTCCTCGACCGAAATCTCACCCCGATAGACCGCAACAGGCGGGAACTCGTCGACAAAGGTCGCCAGGACCCTGCTCAGCTCCTTCGCCCCGAGATCACTCTCGAGCTCGGCCAGGGTCTCGGACATGAGCGTCGGGCGCACCCGCTCGCGATAGCGGGCGAAAATGACGTGGAGCATCTCGTCGATGAGCCCCATGGCGTTGATCTCGCTCGCCTTGACGGCCTGCTCCGGGTGGGCTTCGAGATCGCGGCGCCGGTTCATCCGATCGGCGAATTCCCGTGCGGCGCGGAAGTCCGCAAACACGACGTTGCCCGTCGAACCGAAGAGCGCCTCATCAAAACCGTAGCGATCACGGACCCGACGCGAGACGTGGAATTCACAGCGCGGCGGTTGTTGATCGGGAAATCTCATCATTCGGCCGTGATGATACCGCGGAAACGCCGGACGGGGAGCCGACGGGTCGCGTCTTGGCGTTTTCGGGATTGAGGGGTGAGGGGTTAGGGAGGGGTTAGACGCCTGAGCCGTGAAATCCCTCACCTCCTCACTCCTCACTAGCGAGCGAAGCGAGCGCTGACTCCTTAATAGCGAGCGAAGCGAGCGCTGACCTCCTCACTCCTCACTCCTCACTCCTCACTCCTCACTTACCTGTACCTCGAACGTCACCGGACAGTGATCGGACACATCGAAGAACGTCCCATCCTCCTGCCCGGAGCGCGAAACGAGCTCGCCGCACTGGTGCCGCTCGCAGTGAAGCCAGGATCGCGCCGGCCCGGCGGCATCGAGGCCGCTGAGATACACCTGATCGAGCAGCGACGACTCGAACACGCCGTCCGGTCCGCCGGGACCTTCCCAGTACTGGCTGCACCCGGTGCGATTCGGCAGGCGGACGAGACCGACGTCGGCAAGGATCGCATCGACGAGCTCGAGCTCCTCCTCCGCCGAGATCCGATGACCACCCATGGTGTTGAAGTCGCCTTGGAGGACGAGATCGGAATCGCCGGTTCGGTCGAACCAGGCTGCGAGCCAATCCGCCAGGCGCCGGACCTGGTCGAGCCGGTGCTCGAGGTCATCACGGCCCGAGTCGAGATGGACCTCGACCACCGTGAAATCCATTTCGGGGTCGAGCGTGGATCTCAGCCCGACCGCGAGGGCGGGACGCAGACCCGGTTTGACGACGATGGCGTCGATCTCGACGGGGCCCTCCACCAGTTCGAAGGCATCGCCGTCCCAGGCCACCCCGAGGTGTTGACCTCCCTGGCCTCCGTCCTGCGAGAACAGGATCCGCATCGGGCGATCACCACCCGCACGCCGGAGGATCGGGGGAAACCTCCGGGTGTCAGAGACCTCGACAAAACCCATGATCTGGGCATCGAGTCCGGCGAGTGCGTCCTCGAGATCGCAGATGTTGGTGCGACGGCTGTACCCGAGATCCGCGTTCTCGGGTCGTTCGTCGAGCGGGAAGTTCCTCAGGTTGAAGTGAGCGAACCGGACCGCGCCGAACGCCGGCGGGCCGGTCGGAAGCTCGGCTCGGGTGACGCCGGGGCCGGGAAAACCGGCGCAGCGCATCGTCCCCCGCAGATGGAGAGCCAGGGCCACGACCCCGACGACCGCCACAGCCATGATCGCAACGATGAGCTTGGATCGTTTCATGATGGGAGTGTGGCGTACGGACTCGCCTGTGGCAAGTCGATCACGGATCACCTATATTCATCTCAATCGCTTTCGATTTTTATTATTGACGATTTGAGCAAGAACGGTGATGATTCATCACAGAAATGTCATCGGTGAACCCACGACTGGGGGATCTGGTGCGACATGGGAGGCTTAGCATGCTCGAGATGAAACGTGGCATCACACTTCTGGTCGTATTGGGATTCGCGTCAATGGCGATCGCGGGGTCCGCCGGACACCAACTCGGGACGCCGGCCGGCGCCAACGCTCGGTCGTTGAGCGACGGTGAGATGGTCGCGTCGCACGGCTACACGAAGAGTCAGGTGGAGTACTACCTCACCGACGACGAAAAATCCTACGCTCGGCCGGGACTGACGGTGGAGATCGTCGCCGTCGAGATCCCCGCCGACCGCCGTCCGGTCGTCGAGGTGACCTTTGTCGACGATATGGGCCTGCCCCTCGATCGGGCGGGCCGCCTGACCCCCGGCGCCATCAGCATGAGCTTTGTCATGGCCTGGTACGACGGCGAGCTCACCCAGTACACCGCCTACACGACCCGGGCTCAGACCAGCCCCATCACCGGCGAGACGGCCATTCAGGCGTCAGCGGACTCCGGCGGATCATGGGACGACGTCGAGCTCGGACGGGCGTTCTACACCTTCGGCACCCAGCTGCCCGACGGCTACGACATGTCCAAGACCCACACGGTCTATGTCTACGCCACCCGCAACACCGCCGACATCCTCGGCAAGAGCTACTACTCCGACCCGACCCACGACTTCCGTCCCGACGGCGGGGCCATCAGCGAGCGGTGGGGTTTGATTCTGACCGAGACCTGCAACGCCTGCCATGACCCGCTGGCCCTCCACGGCGGCAGCCGCCGCGCGGTCCAGGGCTGCGCCATGTGCCACAACCCGCAGACCTGGGATCCCGACACCGGGAACACGGTCGACCTCAAGGTCATGGTCCACAAGATCCACTTCGGCGCCTAGCTGCCCAGCGTGCAGGCCGGGATCCCCTACCAGATCATCGGCTTCCGGCAGACGGTCCACGACTACTCCGAGGTCGTCTTCCCGCAGGACATCCGCAACTGTTCGAACTGCCATTCGCCCGACGCGGAGCAGGGATCGAACTGGTTCACCAACCCGACCAGGGCCTCCTGCGGCTCGTGCCACGACGACATCGACTGGGAGACCGGCGAGAACCACCCCGCCGGCCCGGCGACCAGCGACGCCTTCTGCGCCAACTGCCACCAGCCCGAGGGATCCCGCGAGTTCGACGCCTCGGTCATCGGCGCCCACACCATCCCGACCAAGTCGACTCAGCTTCCCGGCTTGAACATGGAGATCGTCGAAGTGATCGGCGCCGAACCCGGCGGGATGCCGACGGTTTCGTTCACGCTGACCAACAACGACGGATCGGTTGTCGAAGACATCGCGAGTCTCCGCACGCTCACCCTGCGCGCCGCCGGTCCCATCGGAGAGACCATCGACCACACGGTCGACATCTCCGAAGACGCCCGTGACGCCACGCTGGCGGATGGCGTCTTCACCGACACCTTCTCGGAACCCATCCCGGGTGACGCCACCGGCAGCTGGGCCTTCTCCGCCGATGTCCGGCGCGTCACCAACATCGACGACGGCACGTCCGCAGGGATCGACGTCACCGAAGGCGCCTTCAACCCGATCTTCTACGCCGCGGTCACCGACGAAGACCCGGCGCCGAGACGCGAAGTCGTCTCCATGGACAAGTGCAACGTCTGTCACGACACCCTCTCGCTCCACGGCGGACAGCGGTTCAACATCACCGAGTGCGTCATGTGCCATCGTCCCAACAACGACGACTCCGGCCGCCGGCCCGTGGAAGAGAACCCACCAGAGTCGGTCGACATGCGGTGGATGATCCACCGGATCCACACCGGCGCCGGACTGACCAACGACTTCACGGTCTACGGCTTCGGCGGCACGCCGCACAACTACAACAAGGTCGTGTATCCCGGCGATCTGCGGAATTGCGTCAGCTGCCACGAATCCGGAACCTACTCGGTGCCGCTGCCCGAGGGCACGCAGTCGGTTCCGACCCTGCGCGACTGGTACACCCCGATGCGTCCGGGCGCCGCCTCATGTCTCGCCTGCCACAGCTCGGTCGATGCCGCCGCGCATGCCTGGGTCAACACCGCTCCGTTCGGCGAAAGCTGTGCGTCCTGCCACGGCGACGACCGGACCTTCTCGGTGGATCAGGTCCACGCGAGGTAGCTTGAAATGAAAATCACCGCACGTCTCCGATCCCCTCGGAGGGGCGGAGACCACACCGCAGAACGAAAGGTGGGACGGGCATGAGACAGTCCATCCGAGTCCTCGGCCTCGTCGGCGTGTGCATCCTCGCCGGCGTCGCCACCCACGCCCAGTCCAGCGACGACGGGTCGGAAGACTGCGCCGCATGCCATGAGGAGGTCGCAGCCGGCATGGCCCAGACCATCCACGGCATCGCGGAACGCGGTGCGCCATCCTGCGTCGCGTGCCACGGAGACGGCGCGGCACACATGGAAGAGGGCGGAGATCCGTCACTCATCTCAAAACCGACCGGCGCTGCCGGCGTCACCTTGTGCCTCGGGTGTCACGGCCAGACGCAGGCGATGTTCTCCGTGCGCTCGGCGCACGCCGACACCGGCATCGACTGCGCCACCTGCCACAGCATCCACAACCCCGACCTCGGCCGTCGAGCCCTGCTGAAGGACGACAGCAAGACGCTCTGCGCAGGCTGCCACACCGCTCAGGCAAACTCCTTCCGCAGACCCTACGGTCACCGTCTCGACCTCGGCGGTCTCGACTGCGCCTCGTGCCACGATCCTCACGCCGGAGCCGGCGGCGACAGTCTCAAGGTCAACCGGGCCGGCGAAGGTCCGTGCGTCGATTGCCACGCCGAAAAACGGGGGCCATTCGCCTTCTCGCACGTTTCGGGCGTGACCGGGGATTGCATGAGCTGTCACCAGCCCCACGGATCGTCGAATCCCATGGCGCTGGTCAGATCCAGCGTTTCGCAGCTCTGTCTCGAGTGTCACAGCAGGATCGTTCCTCCCGACACTCTGGGAGCACAGACGCCGTCGTCGCACGACCTCATGGATCCGCGCTACCGAAACTGCACCACCTGCCATGTCGCCATTCACGGCTCCAACACCTCGCCCGCGTTGTTGAAATAGGAGGAGGCTGATGAACAGAATCACCATCACGTTCGTCGCCGTCGCCGTCATCACGCTGGTGGGTATCGGTACTCCGCAGGCCCAAGCGCAGTCCACGCACTTCGATGTCGAGCTCGGCTACCAGTGGGTCGACGTCGACGGCGACGAGGATCTCTACAAGACCCAGATCAACCAGAGCACCGGTTTCGTGCTCAAGGGCTTTTCCCTCAACCACATCAACTCATCGGGCGAGGCCAGGTTCGCCGACAGCTTCAGAATCGACGCCGCCGGTTTCGGCGGCAACCCGGCCGGCCGCTTCCGGCTCTGGATGGGGCTCGGGAAGATCTACCGCTTCCGGCTCTTCTACAGCGAGTTCGAGAATTTCAGCGCGCTGCCGGCCTATGCCAACCCCGAGATCGAAAACGGCGTCACCCCCGGGCAGCACACCTGGGATCGCGATCGCCAGACCCTCGACATGGAGCTCGAGCTTCTTCCCGGACGCGTCGTCACGCCGCTCATCGGCTACCGGCGCAACGTCATCGACGGACCGCGGCAGACGACCTATCACGTCGGTCAGAACGAGTACCGGCTGTCGTCGAACCTCAAAGAAACCGAGCAGGAGATCTACGCCGGAATCACATTCAAAGCTGGCGACTTCTTCGGCACCCTGATTCAGGGCTGGCGTGAGTACGAGGCCAACGACAGCCTTTCCCTGGCGCCCGGTGAGTCCGGCGGCAACATCGGAAGGCCGATTCTCGGGGTCGACCAGCACGTCGACGATTTCGCACGGTCCATGACCTCGACCGCGGAAACGCCCGTGACCACGGCAAATGTCCAGGGCAAGATCGGCGATACGGTGGATGTCGCCCTGAGCTACATTCGCGCCGATCTCGATGGCGAGGCATCGTCATCCGAGATGCTTTCCGGTTCGCTGGTCTCCTACCGGATCAACCGATTCTTCCTGGGCCTCGACCAGACTGTCGAGAGCCGAACCGAGAACCCCTACTGGCGCGCCGAAGGGAGATTCAAGATCCACCTCGGTGAGTCCGTCCGACTCGATCTCGGTCTCGAGGAGAACCACCGTTCCCTCGAGGGCTGGTCGCTGATTTCCAGCCTCTACCTCGACACCCTCAACTTCGGCGGCCACGACCCGCAGGATATCCAGGATCTCGTCGAGGCGCGCAACGGTTATGAACGCGACGACCAGATCGTCACCGGCCGGCTCAACGTCGACAACCTGGGACCGCTCGTCCTGTGGGCCGAAGCCGGTTACAGGAAGACCGATCTCAGCCTGTCAGAGGACATTTCGCAGATCGTGACCCCCGGAGGCCAGCAGGGCGACTACGACCGCACAACGACCCTCCTGGGCGCGGGTGCGGCGCTGGTCTTCAACAACGCACGGATCTCCGTCGACATCAGCAATGAGTCGGCCGACGACGTCATCGTCCGAACCGATTTCACCGACCGGCTGCGAGCCCGCGCCCGAGTCGATTTCACACCCGTCAAGTGGTTCCGCTTCCTCGGGACCGCCGAGTACATCGACGCCTCCAACGGTCCATCCGGGGTCGGCGCCACCGCGGCCACCGATCACTTCGCCATCGATCTCAACTTCGACCCGACCGAAAACCTGACCTTCCGCCTCGCGTGGGACGACTACTCCACCGACACCAAGATGCCGATCCTCGTCCCGCAGACGCTGAGCCCCGGCGAATCGGTCTTCAGCGAGAACGGGACCCTGATCGAGGGCGGTTTGACGTGGCGGATCGCCATCGTCACCCTGGACCTCGGTTACTCGAAGTTCGAAAACGAGGGCACCTTCGACTTCGACATGAAACGGGCGTTCTTCCGCCTCGGCGTCGATTTCACCGATCACTGGGCGATCTCGGCCGACTACGAGAACAACGACTACTCCGAGAGGATCCTGGAACTCGCCCAGTACGATGCCACCCGCTACGGTGTCTATCTGCGCTGGCATCGCTGACGACATTTCGATCTGCGTTCAACGGGAGGCCGAGTCGGCCTCCCGTTTTATTACCGCAACCAGAAAAGCACGAGTACACGAACGGAGCGCGCCCCCTCGGGGTGCCGGGTCCGCATTTGTGCCGGAACGACCTCTCGGCGGAGCGGCACGCCCGGCACAAATGCCGACCGGGCTCCCCGAGGAACCTGGCCTCGGGAGCGGCGCACGAGCGTGGCAAACGACGGCAGGGCCTCGTTTGCCTACGGTCGTCCGCTCGTGAGGTCTGGTCGCGGCGGCCGGAGGCCGCTTAGCAAGCGCGATGCGGTCTGCTCTCCCGGCAACGAGGGAGGCCGCCGGCGCACCATCGGCGTGGTCGCAGCCCTCCCCGCCTCCCACACGCGACCACGCCGATGGTGCGACGCTGGGTCGCCGGGACGCCAGAGCGTCACGGCGGCCCAGAAGGCCGGGGACGAGGGCAGGAACCCGAGATCCCACAAGACCCAACACCCCGCACTCTCTCGGCAACGCCCGGCCGGCTTCAACAACCCTGACGGGCAGGCTGGAAGCCCGCCCCCACAATGTCCGCCCAACCTGAAAGAAAACCGCGACCGGGGCCGATGGGGACCCGCGGAAACCCACGCCCCCTCGGGGTGCCGGGTCCGCATTTGTGCCGGAACGACCTCTCGGCGCTGCGGCCCGCCCCGCACAAATGCCGACCGGGCTCCCCCGGGAGGCGCGATGCGGTCTGCTCTCCCGGCAACGAGGGAGGCCGCCGGCGCACCATCGGCGTGGTCGCAGCCCTCCCCGCCTCCCACGCGCGACCACGCCGATGGTGCGGCGCTGGGTCGCCGGGACGCCAGAGCGTCACGGCGGCCCAGAAGGCCGGGGACGAGGGTAGGAACCCGAGATCCCACAAGACCCACTACCCCGCACTCTCTCGGCAACGCCCGGCCGGCTTCAACAACCCTGACGGGCAGGCTGGAAGCCCGCCCCCACAATGTCCGCCCAACCTGAAAGAAAACCGGGACCGGGGCCGATGGGGACCCGCGGAAACCCACGCCCCCTCGGGGTGCCGGGTCCGCATTTGTGCCGGAACGACCTCTCGGCGGTGCGGCACGCCCGGCACAAATGCCGACCGGGCTCCCCCGGGAGGCGCGATGCGGTCTGCTCTCCCGGCAACGAGGGAGGCCGCCGGCGCACCATCGGCGTGGTCGCAGCCCTCCCCGCCTCCCACGCGCGACCACGCCGATGGTGCGACGCTGGGTCGCCAGAGGCGGCCCAGAAGGCCGGGGACGAGGGCAGGAACCCGAGATCCCACAAGACCCAACACCCCGCACTCTCTCGGCAACGCACGGCCGGCTTCAACAACCCTGACGGGCAGGCTGGAAGCCCGCCCCCACAATGTCCGCCCAACCTGAAAGAAAACCGCGACCGCGCCGATGGTGCGGCGCTGGGTCGCCGGGACGCCAGAGCGTCACGGCGTCCCAGAAGGCCGGGGAGGAGGGCAGGAACCGGGACAGCGACCGTATCCGTATCCGTGTGCGATGGAACCAACCCGCATCGGTCCGCCACCATCGCCGACGGGACGTCGGCGCTACAAGCATCGCAACGCCCTTTGCAGCGCCCACGTCTCGTGGACGATGGAACCAACCCGCATCGGCATCAAAAAAAAGGGGGCGGCAGCTCGCGCTGCCGCCCCGGATGGATGATGTTGATCGACTAGTACTTCATCGGAATGGTTGTCGGGTCGTTGGTTCTGGAATCAACCACCGATGCCGAGGTGATGACGCCCTCGCCCGAGGTGACCTCGACGAAGGCGTAGCCCCAACCAAGATCGGGCGATCCGGCGCGGGTCCGGAAGGGCTCGAGGTCCTGGACCACCATGCCCGAGCCGATGGTCAGCTCGTAGCTCGTGAGCTCTGAGGCATTGGTGCCGAAGAGCGTGATCTCGACGGTTGCGGGCTCCATCCCGGTGTTGGTCACCGAGATGTTGGTGCGGAACTCGCCGGTCATCTGACGCAGGGCGTAGAGGCGGCCGGTGTCGCCCTCGTCGAGCCCCGAGAAGTTGATGCCGTTGAGGAACTGGCCGAAGGTGCCCTCGTCGGACACGTTGTAGATCCGCGCGACGACCTCGAGGGGACGATCCGAGCAGATCTCGAGCGCACCCTTGTTGCCGTCGGCGCCGATGAGGTTGACGACGTCCTCGAAGACCCCCTGAGCGCCGGCGTCGATGGACCCCGGACCCTGGAAGAGCTGTGAGGCGGAGTGGAGGTAGAACGTGAGGTTCGCCATCGCGTCGGCGTTGTTCTTGGCCACCACATCGGTCCGGAAGACGCTGCCGGCGCTGCCGTTGAGGCGGGCCGCGATCTCGGTCCAGTAGACGTAGGTCGAGGTGCAGGCCACCGCGTTGGCGCTGCCGCCGACTCCGCCGCCGCCGACGATCTCGGCGAGGGCTTCCTCGGTGGTTTCGAGCACCTCTTCGGCGAACTCCGGATTGTGGACGCCGAGGCTGCTGTCGGCCTCGACCATGAGGAAGTTCCAACCCGACTTGAGGAGGTTGTCGGGCGCGATGGTCACGAGGGCGTAAGGCTCGCCCTCGGCCGGAACGACGTCGATGCTGCCGACCCCGTACGGGCCGTACACCATGGAATCGCTCAAGGTGAAGACCAGCGCCTGGCGGCCGCGGGTCTCGGAGAACGCGACCGCCACGATCTCGGAGGCGTCCGCGATGGTGGCGTCGCCGTCGAGATCGATGGTGTTGCCGCCGGCGAGCGCGCCCTCGGCAACCATCTCCCATGCCTCGGCGAGCTGGTGGTGGATCTCGGTGAGCATCATCTCCACCGGTCCCTGCACGTCTTCGGCGGTGATCACGCTGTGGCAGTTCGCGCAGATATCCTTCGAGGCGTAGAAGGTGTGGTTGGTTCCGCCGAGCTGGTAGGCGAGATCCGGCGGCGGCGGGGTCTCTTCCATGTGGCAGGTCGCGCAGCTGTCGTCGAGCTGCGAGTGGTAACTGCGCTCGCCGACCTCGACGAGGTAGAAGTTCTGCCCCATGAGGAGGTCGGTCTGGGCTCCGAGGTGCGGCGCCCGATCACGGTCGGTGGTCGCGTCCCAGGTGCTGTCGTTGCGCAGACCGCGACGGGTGTTGTGGCAGGTCATGCAGATCGCGCCGCGACCGACATCGGTGGCGGTGAAACCGGCGAGGAGTTCCGGCGTGTCACCGGAGATCCAGACCGTGGCGTTGTTGTCGTTGCCCGAGACATCGCCGGCGGCGTGCGGGTTGTGGCAGGTGACGCAGGTCTGGGGGTGGGTCTCGTCCTCGGTCCAGGTGACCTCGACGTCGTCGTTGATGTCGCCGGGCTCCGTCCCGATGAGAACCGGGAGCCAGGCGAGGAAACCGTTGCCGGTGTGGCACTTGGAGCAGGTTCCGCTCTGGCCCTCTTCGACCGCGAGCTCGTAGTCCGCGTGCTTGGAGAGCTGCCACTGCTGGAAGCGGGCGTGCCGGAGGGGCTCGCCGTGGCAGGTGGCGCAGGTGTCGGATGAGATGTTCACCCGGAGGCCGTCGCCGCCCTGCATGTGAGCTGCGCTGTCCTGGGGACCGTGGCAGTTCTCGCACTGGATGTTGGCGTGCTTCGCCGTCTCGGGGAAGTTCGCGAGAAGCTGCGCATAGGCCGTCGGGTCGGCTGAGTTGATCAGACCCGAGTCGAGAAACGCCTGGTAGTCCGACGCCTCGTCGATGCCGCCGTTGTCGGCCTCGGGGTCGAAACCGACGGTGTGGCATGCGAAGCAGCTCTCGCCATAGTGGGTCGAGGTATTGAGGTTGTTCTTCAAGATCTCGGCGTGGCCGGTCTGCGCCCACGCGGCCACGGTTTCACCGTGGCAGGCGGTGCAGCTCGCATCGACCGTCGGATTCCCGGCCGCATCCTCACCGATGATGATGCCTTTCCAGGTGCCGGCGTAGATCGTCAGGGCCACGGCTTCCGTGGTGGCCTCATCGGTCACCGTCACCGTGTACATCCCGACGACATCCGGAGTGAAGTCGGGGCTCTGACCGGCGGCGCCCATCAGAGCTGCGGTAGATCCGCCGGGCGCGGTCAACGCCCAGTCGTAGGATGCCTGCTCTTTGCCGTGCAGCAGCACCGGAATGTTGGTGGGGATGTTGGACAGACCGGTTGTCACTTTCCACCGGAGGGTGGTGTGGACCGCGTACTCGGTCTCGTAACTACCCGAATCGGTGGTCACCATCGACGTGGAGTTCGACCGAGCCCGCCTTCCTCCAGCGCGAAGGGATTGACCCCGACGACCTGGAAGCGGTTCTGCAGCCCGCCATAGAACTCCTCGCTCGGCGGCGGGACGTTGGGCGGGAGCTGGTCGGGTCCGATGGGCGGCTCCTCGAGGACGTGGATCAGATGCGCCCTGTAGTCGTCTTCGGCGCCGAGCATCGCGGTGACCGTGGCCGTATTCGCGCCGCTCAGGGCGGCGTCAACACCATAGGTCTGCGACCAGGCAACGCTCGAGATGGTCGAACCGTCCGTTGTGGCAACCGTGACCATCACGGTTCCACCGGGGATCGCATCCCCGGTTTGGGTGAACTCCAGCGGCGCCCCCTGGGCGAAGGCGCCCTGGGTCAGGCCGAAGACGGCGGCCACCACCACTGTCGTCACAAGGTAACAATTGAGACGTACTCTCGGACTCCTCATTCGCAATCCTCCTTCTCTTTTCCAGCCAAGTGCAATCAGCAGCAGGGCATCAAGCGATATTTGCTCATCGGAATGAATATAAAAGAAAGCCTATGGGAATGCAAGCATATCGTAATAATTGAGATTGACAATCAGGAAACGTTCTCAATCGAGTCATCCACCTCAGACAACGACCATCGATCGAGTGTTATCCTCGGCGCCGCACCGGCTTCTGTGCGTTGAATATGACCCAAACTTCAGACCTGACCCAACGCCGGATCTTGCTCTTCTGGCTTCCCCTGGCGGCCACCTGGCTGATGATGTCGGTGGAAGGACCGTTTCTGACGGCGATCATCGCCCGGCTCGGTTCGATGGAATTCAACCTGGCCGCATTCGGGGTGGCCTACAGCTTCGCCCTGCTCGCCGAGGCGCCGGTGATCATGATGATGAGCGCCGCCACCGCCCTCGTCACCGATCGCGCGTCCTACCTGCGCCTGCGCACCTTCACCCACACCCTCAATGCAGCGGTCACCGTCGCGCTCGGCGTGCTCCTGCTGCCACCGGTTTTCACTTTCGTCAGCAGGTCCCTCATGGGTCTTCCCGAAGAAATCGCCGGTCGAACCTGGCTTGCCCTGCTCGTGCTCCTCCCGTGGCCGGGAACCATCGGCTTTCGTCGTTTCTACCAGGGCGTCTTGATTCGCCACGGACAGACCCGCAGAGTGGCCTATGGGACCATCATCCGTCTCCTCACCATGTCGTCGGTCGCGCTCCTGCTGGTTCGTTTCACCGATCTCGAGGGAGCCATCGTCGGCGCGGCAGCTCTTTCGGCGGGGGTCACCGCCGAGGCGTTGGCGAGCCGGGTGATGGCCGATCGGGCGGTTCGGTCGCTCATGGCGGCAACCGGCGATGACACCGGTCCATCCCTCAAATACGCGGAGATCATCCGTTTCTACGTTCCGTTGGCGCTGACCACCGTCCTCGCCCTGGGCGTCCACCCGCTCGTGACGTTCTTTGTCGGTCACGGACGTCTCGCCGTCGAGTCGCTGGCGGTGTTCCCCGTGGTCAACTCGCTCATCTTCGTCTTCCGCAGCCTGGGTCTTGCCTATCAGGAGGTCGGCATCGCGCTCATGGGCAGGAACGGCGAGAACTACCTCCCCCTGCGCCGATTCGCCTGGACCCTCGGCGTCGTCGTGGTGACGGGCCTCGGTCTCATCGCCTGGACGCCGCTCGGTCGGATCTGGTTCGAGTTCGTCTCCGGGCTTTCCCCCGAGTTCGCGCGGTTCGCCCTCGTCCCCACCAGAATCCTCGTCTTCATCCCCGGGCTGGCGGTGCTCCTGAGCTTCCAACGAGCAGTCCTCGTCCACGCCAAGCGCACCGTGCCGGTCACCGCGGCCACCATCATCGAGGTCGTCGGCATCGTCTCGGTCCTCAGTTTCGGCGTCTTCGCCCTCGACGCGGTGGGCGTCGTCGCCGCCGCCTTCGCCCTTCTTCTGGGCAGGATCGGGGCCAATCTCTTTCTCATGCCGATCCTGCGCTCCCCCCTGAGCGACAAAGAATCTTGATCTCAAAATCGAACCTGACAATTAAAGTGGATTTTCGAATCCAGTGGTGTAGTATCTATGCAAATCACACCAGGATGTTTCGAGTCCTGGACATCATCATCCGAGGCGCTGCGGCGATCGCCCAGGCCTCCAACACCTCCGGGGGGAGAACACAATGAGAACAAAGACCCTGCTCATCATCATGATCGCGATGCTCGCCATTCCCGCGGCTGCCGATGCGGGGGACTGGATCGTGCGGCTGCGCGGAATCAGCGTCGATCCGAACGACTCGAGCGAGGAAATCGGCGACACCGGAAGCACGGTCGCGGTGGACTCGGCCGTGACCGTCGAGGTCGATGTGACCTATATGTTCGCCAAGAGCTTCGGGCTCGAGCTCATCGCCGCCACCACCGGCCACGATCTGGCAGCCTCCGGCGGCGCACTCAACGGCGCCGATCTCGGTTCGGTCAAGGTCCTGCCGCCCACCCTGACACTCCAGTGGCACCCCTTCGGAGAGGCCGGCCTGCTCGACTTCTACATCGGCGCCGGTATCAACTGGACCTACTTCTACAGCTACGACCTGTCCGACGACCTCGCCGGTCTCGGCGTCACCGACATCAACTTCTCGAACTCCTTCGGTTTTGCCGGGGATATCGGTTTGAGCGTCTACATCGGCGACCACTTCCACATCAACGGCGACATCAAGTACATCCAGATCCAGACCGATGCCGACATCAAGGTCGGCGCCGACACCCTCGACAAGGTCAAGACCGACATCAATCCGTGGGTCTTCGGTCTCGGCGTGGGCTGGAAGTTCTAACGACACGCGACGAGTTCGACTCGAAGGGCCACCCCCGGGGTGGCCCTTCTTCTTTCTCTGTGGTTCGATTCTCCCCACGGGATTCTTCGAAGCCCGTGGGGAGAATTGAAGATGGAGTACAGAAATCTCGGAACGTCAGGCCTCAAGGTCTCGGCTTTGTCCTACGGCTCCTGGGTCACCTTCGGTCCACAGATGAACACCTCAGTCGCGGCCGAGTGCATGCATCTCGCCTACGACGCCGGGTGCAACTTCTTCGACAACGCCGAGGTCTACGCCGATGGCGTCGCCGAAGAGATCATGGGCGCTGTTCTTGCCGAGACCGGCTGGGACAGGTCGAGCTACATCGTGTCCACCAAGATCTTCTGGGGCGGCGACGGTCCCAACCAGCGCGGACTGTCGCGCAAACACATCCTCGAGGGAACCGATGCCTCGCTCAAGCGACTCGGACTCGATTATGTCGACCTCATCTTCTGCCACCGCGCCGATCTCCACACCCCGGTCGAGGAGACCGTGCGGGCCATGAACCACGTGATCGGGCAGGGCAAGGCGCTCTACTGGGGAACCTCGGAGTGGCCCGCCAACCGGATCCTCGACGCCTATCACATCGCCCGGCGCGAGCACCTCATCCCCCCGCTCATGGAGCAGCCGCAATACCATCTCTTCCACCGCGACCGGTTCGAAAAGGAGTACGAACCCCTCTATGAGCTCATGGGGCTCGGGACCACCATCTGGAGCCCGCTCGCCGGCGGTCTTCTCACCGGCAAGTACAACGACGGAATCCCCGAGGGATCGCGCGGTGATCTCGCGGGCTACGAGTGGCTCCGTCCGCGGTTCGAGGGCGACAAACCGCAACGCAAGATCGCCAAGGTGAAGCAGCTCGCTCCCATCGCCGCCGACCTCGGTTGCTCGCTGGCCCAACTCGCCATCGCGTGGTGCCTGACCAACCCGAGGGTGAGCACCGTCATCACCGGCGCCTCACGGCCCGAGCAGGTCACCGAGAACATGCAGGCGATGGCGGTCTACGAACGACTCACCCCGGAGATCCTCGACCGCATCGAGGCCATCGTCGATAACAAACCGGCGCCCGAACCGGACTGGCGAAGCTAGGAGCTTCGCAATGATGAATTTTTAATTATGAATTGTGAATTTCGGACAGATGCTCAGGGGAGACTCCAGCCCAACTGCGATGTAATTGAGAATTAGGACTTGAGAATTAAGAATTGAAGTTGCTTCTCTTCGACATCGACGGCACGCTCATGCTCTCCGGCGGCGCCGGACGGCGGGCCATCGATCGCGCGTTCCTCGAAGTTCACGGAATCAGAAACGCCTTCGGCGGCGTCGTGCCCGACGGCAACACCGATCCGGCCATCTTCCGCGAGATCTTCGACAACCACAATCTCCGCGTGACCGATGATTCGGCGGCGTTTGATGAAGTTGTCGAGCGCTATGTCAGCCACCTGCCGGCGGAGATCCGGGACTCCCCGGAAGCGCATCTGATGCCGGGAGCCGCGGCGCTGGTCAGCCACCTTTCTCGGTTCGACGACCTGGCTTTGGGCCTCCTCACCGGCAACTTCGAAACCACCGCCCGGATCAAGCTCGATCGTTTCGGGCTCAACGGGTATTTCCCCTTCGGCGCCTTTGGTTCGGATGACGGCATCCGCACGCACCTCGTCCCGATTGCCGTCGAACGAGCCGAAGCCTACCTCGGACGCACGGTCGGCCTCGGCCCGCAGGTGGTGGTCATCGGCGACACGCCCCAGGATGTCGAGTGCGCCCTCGCTCACGGAGCCACCGCCATCGGTGTCGCCGCGTCTCGCTACTCCGTCGCCGATCTCGAAGCCGCCGGAGCGCACCACGCGCTGGCCACCCTCGAAGACATCCCGGCGTTCATGAAAGCTATTGCGGTTTCATAGTCGATCGGACTGAGGAATATCCCTGCGCGATATTGACTGCGCATGACCTGCGCAACTACCCTGTGTGGGTCGACAACCGAACACAGAAGATCGACCTCGGGATGACGACGGAAGGAGGTTCGATGTGAAAAGACAGATCATCATGACGGTGGTGGTGCTCGCGCTGCTGCCGTCGCTTTCGTGGGGTGCGGGCTTCGCTCTGTTCGAGGCGGGCAACAAGGCCCTCGGTATGGGCGGTGCTTTCACCGCGGTGGCCGACGATCCGTCGGCCATGTTCTGGAACCCGGCGGGGATGGCGTTCCAGATCGACGAGGGAACCCAACTCATGGCCGGGGTCACCTTCATCGCCCCGAGCCAGGATTTCACCGGTGACGACCCCTACCCGGGAGCGGGCTACACAGACAGCCTCAAGGAGCAGGTCTTCTTCCCGCCCCACTTCTACTGGGCCCATCCTTTGAGCGATCGAGTCAATTTCTCGCTCGGTTTCAGCACCCCGTTCGGGCTCGGAACCTGGTGGGAGAACGAGGACTTCAGGGGCCGGTTCATTTCCAAACGCGCCGATCTCATGGTCTTCGACCTCGGCGGACAGGTCTCGTGGAAGATCTGCGACCGATTCGCCATCGGCGGCGGCATCGACTACATGACAGCCACCATCGAACTCGAGAAGAACGTCCCGTTGTTCAACCCATACACCCAGACCGTGGCCGATGTCGCCGAAGCTGAACTCCACAGCGACGGCTTCCGGAATCACGCGTGGGCGTGGAACGCCGGCTTCCTGTTCAAACTGCCCGCCGGTTTCTCCATCGGCGGCATGTACCGCTCCGATTTCACGATCAAGGGAACGAGCGCCTCGGCCGAGTTCACCCAGATCCCAACCGGTTACGCCGATTTCGACGCGGCGGTCGCGGCCGCCATTCCGTTCGACGAGGACCCCGCCATCTACACCGAGCTCAACTTCCCCAGCTACTGGAACATCGGTCTCGCGTGGTCGAATGAGAAGTTCACCCTTTCGGGTCAGTACGGAGTCATGGGCTGGAGCGTCTTTGAAGAGCTCGCCATCGAGTTCCCGGACTATCCCGCCCTGAGCTCCACCGTCCGTGAGGACTACGATGACTCGAAACAGTACCGCTTCGGTTTCGACTGGCGCGCGACTCGGATGTTCTCCTTCCGCGCCGGATACGGCTTCGATGAGACGCCGCAGCCCATCGAATCGATGTCGCCGCTGCTCTCCGACGGCGACCGTGACTTCTACTCGGTCGGCCTCGGCTTCATCAGCAAGAAGGGCAACTGGGGTTTCGACGTCGGATACGAGTATTTGACCATGCAGGAGCGCTCCACCGAGGGGCGGTCCTACGACGGCTTTGACGGCACGTTCCACGACGGTGTGGCCCACCTCTTCGGCGCCAGCTTCACGTTCAAGTTCTAGAAAGGAGCCCAACCATGAAAAAACTGATTCTCACAACCTGCATGGTGGCGCTCCTCGCCGCGCCGGCCATGGCGCAGGTCGATTTCTCGCGCTATGTCGCTCTCGGCGACAGCCTCACCGCAGGG
The DNA here is from genome assembly GCA_963823445.1 of uncultured Acidobacteriota bacterium. Lineage (GTDB taxonomy): Bacteria > Acidobacteriota > Thermoanaerobaculia > Thermoanaerobaculales > Sulfomarinibacteraceae > JAHECW01. Next base: position 452,603 of record CAWGLT010000004.1, on the reverse strand, counting down.
GTCGCATCCGGCAGCATCATGGACTACTACCAATATCGGTCCTACCCTCAACTTCTGGCCACCCAGGCCGGCGGGGGACTCCTGCAGGGGCCGTTCATCGCCCCTCCGGGTCTGCAACCGATCCTCGAACTCAAGAGCCTGAGCCCGCTCGCCATCGGGCCCACCGAGATGGCGCCACCCGCGGATCCCTTTGAATACTTTTACAATCTCACCCTCGAGGCGCCGTACCAGAACCTGGGTCTCTCGGGCGCCAACACCAACGATCTGCTGACCAAGACCGGTAACGCCTTGAACCTCGTCGCCGGCAATTTCGACAACGTCGTCTATGACATCACCCTGCGCGTTCCCCAACAGCCGGACCCGATCACCGGGGAACTCATCGACTACACCGCCATGGTTGCCGCCATCGGCCAGCAACCGACCTTCCTCACCGTCTGGATCGGCAGCAACGACGTGCTCGGCGCGGTGCTCGCGGCGACCCCCGTCGACGGCATCACCATGACCCCGCTGGACGCCTTCACGACCGACTACACGACCCTCATCGGCGGGCTGGCCATGAGCCTCCCCAACACCGATATCGTGGTCATGACGATTTTCGGCGATGCTCGGTGGATCCCCTTCTCGACCACGGTTCCCACCGCCGTCAGCGTTCCCGGGGTCGGAACCGTCCCCCTCATGGGTGAAGAGGGACCGCTCGGCGCGGGCGATTATCTGACCCTGCCGGCCGCCGGACTCCTCGCGCAGGGCATGGGCCTTCCCATCCCCGGCTCGCCGCCGCTGCCGGAGAACCTCAACCCGGCCACCGGCGCACCCGGAGTGATCCTGCGCGCCGCCGAAATCGCGCTCATCAACGAGCGCCTCGCCACGGTCAACGGCATCATCGCCGGTGTCGCCGCCCAGTTCCCCAACGTCCACCTCTTCGATGTCAACGACATGTTCGCGGACGTCGTCAACGGTGACTACCGGACCTTCGGCGGGATCGAGCTCAGCAACGCATTCCTCACCGGCGGGATCTTCTCCTATGACGGGTTCCACCCGCAGAATGTCGGACAGGCGGTGGTCGCCGGCGCGCTCATCGACTACATCAACGATGAGTTCGGCGCGAGCATCCCGCAGCTCAACATGTATGAGATTCTCACCGAGGGCGGTTGGGATTCCGCGTCGCCCTTCGCCACGATCTGCGGCGGCTGCGATCCCAAAGATGTCATCTTCACCGAGGACGCCTTCAGGCAACTCTACGAGATGATGCTGCCCGAGCTCGCGGCGCGCTGGAATCAGCCGCAGCTGCAGCGGCAGGCTCATTCATCGAGCGTCGACTAAACCTCCTTCCGCGAAAACAACAACGCCCGGGCTCAGGCCCGGGCGTTTTTTCCTGCGCGATGACGATCAGTGGATGTATTCGTCCTTCTTGCCGCCGTCGATGACACCGAAACGCCGTTTCCGGCGCATCCGATCGAGCCGGGCGCGGATGATTCTCTCCTCGAGCCGTTTCCACCAGGTGCGGATCACCCGGCGCGGGCCGCCCGGCATCAGGCTCGAGTAGGTGAGAAAGACCGCGACGCAGGTCCCGAGGAAACCACCGAGGTCCTTGTACGGCAAGAAGTAGAAGACAAAGGCGAAGACGATCTCGAGCCAGAGAAACCACCCCGCCCTGATGGGCAGGACGAAGAAGAGCATGATCGTCGCCCTCGAGTTGAGGGTGGCGAAGGCCGCGATGAATATGGTCAGGACCATCCGCTGCCCGAGCATGGCGATGAACGGCAGGTGGTTGAACGATGGCGCCGCCGCCAGGGCGATCCACTCAACCACCGCCGCCGCCACCGCCGCTCCCACCGCGGCGGTCAGCAGCACCCGCCAGAAACGGCGCTGCCCGAGCTGGAAGAAGACCGTGCGGCCGAACCAGTAGACGATGAGGAGCTCCAGAAGAAACCAGAAACCGGAGCTCGGTGTGGCGACAAAAGGGTAGGTCACCAGTTGCCAGAGGAAACCGCGGAAAATGCCGGGGTTGAGGCTGAACAGGTCCAGGAAGGCTCGTGTCCCTTCGAAGAACTGGAGCGAAAAGGTCGCAAAGAGGACCCCGACGAGGATCAGAACGTCACGCGGAGGCGGCGCCCCGTCGGTGAGGCCGCCGAAGCCCCCGAAACCGCGTTGTTGATTCACACCTTTGGTCATGAGTTCTCCATGGGGAGCATCATAACCGCGCGGGAGGTTTCGCGATTCCCGTGACCGTGGCCGTTGCCTTAGCCGGGAATCCCACCAAGCCCGACCGCCCCGCACTCTCTCGGATACGCCCAACCGACTTCAACGTCTCTGACGGGCAGGCTGGAAGCCCGCCCCCACAACTCCCGCCCAACCGAATTGAAACCCTGATTGCGATGATTGTGGGGCCGGCGTCCCGCCGGCCCATCAGAGCCCTCGTCGATCCGAGTCGCGCCGCACATCAGTCCTACGCCGCTTTCGTTTGCGAAGCGATACGGTCCCGGGTTTCTCCAAGCACCACCTGTGTAATCGGTATCTCACGAAGGTCAGAGTCCCCGAAATCCTGGGCCAAAACCCTCACGACTCGCGATTACCCAATCCGTGCCGAGCCGAAGTCCGCGCTGAACAACGAGCCTCCTACCGATTCAGGACACGCGGAAACCCGCCCCCCATCGGGGTGCCGGGTACGCCATTGTGCTGGTACCACGATCCGGCTCCGCCCGGCGCCCCGCACGATGGCGCTACCGGGCTCCCCCGAGGAACCTGGCCTCGGGAGCGGCGCACGAGCGTGGCAAACGACGGCAGCGCCTCGTTTGCCTACGGTCGTCCGCTCGTGAGGTCTGGTCGCGGCGGCCGGTGGCCGCTCAGCAAGCGCGATGCGGTCAGCTCTCCCGGCTACGAGGCAGGCCGCCGGCGCACCATCGGCGTGGTCGCAGCCCTCCCCGCCTCCCACGCGCGACCACGCCGATGGTGCGACGCTGGGACGCCGGGACGCCAGAGCGTCACGGAGGCCCAGAAGGCCGGGGATGAGGGCAGGAACCCGAGATCCCACAAGACCCAATACCCCGCACTCTCTCGGCAACGCACGGCCGGTTTCAACAACCCTGACGGGCAGGCTGGAAGCCCGCCCCCACAATGTCCGCCCAACCTGAAAGAAAACCGCGACCGCGCCGATGGTGCGACGCTGGGACGCCGGGACGCCAGAGCGTCACGGCGTCCCAGGAGGCCGGGGTCGAGGGTGTCAGGAACCCGAGATCCCACAAGACCCAATACCCCGCACTCTCTCGGCAACGCACGGCCGGTTTCAACAACCCTGACGGGCAGGCTGGAAGCCCGCCCCCACAATGTCCGCCCAACCTGAAAGAAAACCGCGACCACGCCGATGGTGCGACGCTGGGACGCCGGGACGCCAGAGCGTCACGGAGGCCCAGAAGGCCGGGGATGAGGGCAGAAACCGGGACAGCTGCAGGAATCAGGGGACAGCCTCCGGGACAGGGCGTATTCGTATCCATGAGCGAAAGAACCAACCCGCGTCGGTACACCACCATCGCCGGCGGGACGCCGGCGCCACAAACATCGCACCGCCCTTTGTCGCGCCCGCGTGTCGCGGACGATGGAACCAACCCGCGTCGGTACACCACCATCGCCTGCGGGACGCCGGCGCCACAAACATCGCACCGCCCTTTGTCGCGCCCGCGTGTCGCGGACGATGGAACCAACCCGCATCGATACGCCACCATCGCCGACGGGACGTCGGCGCCACAAACATCGCAGCACCTTTGCAGCGCCCGTTTCTCGAGAACGATGGAACCAACCGACATCGGCACTCCCCCGGAAGGCGCGATGCGGTCTGCTGTCCCGGCTGCGAGACCGGCCGCCGCGGCCCGGACGACAGAGCGTCCGGGCGGTCGAGAACCCCGGAGAAGCTTGAAAATTCTCGCCGTTTCGGGAATTTGATGATGACTCACTCAGGTTCTTGTTGTTACCACGGCCGGAGCTCTTGAATACTCCCGTCTGAGGTATAGATTGATGTACAGGGTTTCAGGCCCAGGAGGCACACTCATGATCGATGTCACAACCCTTCCTGTCATCCCGCTTCGCGAGGCGGTTCTCTTCCCAGGTGTCACCTCTCCCATCGCGGCGGGGCGCCCTGCCACGCTGCGCGCCATCGAAGCTGCGCTCAAGACCGAACACAAGACCATCTTCGTGGTTGCGCAACGCGAGAACCTCGAGGACGTCACCCCGGAAGTCCTCTTCACCATGGGAACGGTGGCCACCATCGGGCCGGTTCAGCGCGGTCCCTCCGGAATGCGCCTCCTCCTCAACGGCGTCTATCGCGGTGTCGCCATGCGTTACGACGAAAAGGACGAGTATCTTGTCGCCGCCGTTCGCCAGGCCCAGGAAATGCCGCCCCTCGATCCACAGGCGCCCGAGTTCACGGCCCTCTACGCCGAGGCTCGCGAACGCGCTTCGGAGCTCGGCCGCCGCGCCGGGATGCCGAAGGAGGCCGTCCAGCAGTTTCTCGCCGAAACCAACGAACCCGGTCGCTTCGCCGATCTCGTCGCCGGCCACCTCGACCTCAAACCCGCAGAGGCTCAGCGTCTGCTCGAGGGCCTTTCCACCGAGGAACGTCTGCGCTCGGTGCTGCTCCACATCCAGCGCCAGATCGATGTCATCGACGCCCAGGAGAGCATCAAGAGCCAGGTCCAGGAAGAGCTCGGCGACCGTCACCGCGAGGCCTTCCTCCGGCAACAGCTCAAGGCGATCCAGAAGGAACTCGGTGAGGACACCGGTCGCGAGGACCTCGAAGAGCTCAAGGAAAAGCTCAATGCGCTTCCCCTCCCCGATGTCGCGCGCAAGGAGGTCGACCGCGAGATGTCGCGGCTCGAGCGGATGGGCCCGGAAGGCATGGAGGCACAGGTCATCCGCACCTATCTCGAGACCATCTGCGAGCTGCCGTGGGACAAGCGCACCGACGAGCGCCTCGACATCGCCAAGGCGAGCGACATCCTCGAGGAGGACCACTACGGTCTCGGTGATGTCAAGGACCGGATCCTCGAGTTCCTCGCCGTTCGGCTCCTCCAGCTGAAGAAAGAGAAGGCTGAGGCCGAGGCGTCGGACGCGGCAACGGAAACGGGTGCGGTCTCGGATGCGGACGCAGACGCGGACGCGGTGGAAACCACACCCTCCCCGACCCTCGCGCGCGACGCGGTGGGCCGTAACCCGATCCTGCTCTTTGCCGGCCCCCCGGGAGTCGGCAAGACCTCGGTGGCCCAGTCCATCGCCCGCGCCATGGGTCGCGAGTATGTTCGGATCTCGCTCGGAGGCGTCCGCGACGAGGCCGATGTCCGCGGTCACCGGCGGACCTATGTCGGCGCCATGCCGGGTCGCATCATCCACGGCATGAAACAGGCCGGCAGCCGCAACCCGGTTTTCCTCCTCGACGAGGTCGACAAGCTCGGCGCCTCCTATCAGGGCGACCCGGGGTCGGCGCTCCTCGAGGTTCTCGACCCGGCGCAGAACGACACCTTCACCGACCACTATCTCGGGGTGCCCTTCGATCTTTCCGAGGTCCAGTTCATCTGCACCGCCAACTATCTCCAAAACATCCCCGGACCGCTGCAGGATCGGATGGAAGTGGTGGAGTTCGCGGGGTACACCGAAAAAGAAAAACTCGAGATCGCCAAGCGCTACCTCATCCCGCGCCAGGTCAAGCAGACCGGGCTCAGGGACGAGCAGATCACCTTCGAGGACGAGTCGGTCCAGGAGGTGGTGACCCGCTACACCCGTGAGTCGGGCGTCCGCCAGCTCGAGCGCGAGATCGGGCGTCTGGCGCGCAAGGTCGCGCGCAAGATCGCGGCCAACGAAGTCGAGAACTTCACCGTCGGGCGCGAGCAGGTGGCCGAGCTTCTGGGCCGACCCAAGGTCCACCCCGAGCACGCCGCCGAGATCGATCAGATCGGCGTCGCCACCGGGATGTACTACACCCCCATGGGCGGCGATATCATGTTTGTCGAGGCCTCGCCGATGGCCGGCAAGGGCAATCTCGTGCTCACGGGTCAGCTCGGCGATGTCATGAAGGAATCGGCCCAGGCTGCGTGGACCTATGCCAAGGCCCACGCCAAGGCGCTCTTCATCGACCCGCGCGATTTCCAGCAGGATGTCCACATCCACGTCCCGGCGGGCGCCATCCCGAAGGACGGCCCCTCGGCCGGGATCACCATGGCCACCGCACTCGTGTCGGCGCTCTCCGGGCGACCCGCCCGCAACGATGTCGCCATGACCGGGGAGATCACCCTCTCCGGCCGGGTCCTGCCCATCGGCGGCGTCAAAGAGAAGGTTCTCGGCGCGGTTCGGGCCGGAATCACGAGCGTGGTCCTGCCCAAGGAAAACGAGGCCGATCTCGACGACCTGCCCGACGAGATCCGCCAGGGCCTCACCATTCACCTGGTGGAGGAGCTCGGCGAGGCGCTCTCGCACACCCTGCGCGGCGGTGAGTTCCGCGAGGGCAAGCTTCAGTTCGCGACGTCGGGTCCTGCCGAGCCGGGTTCGTCGCCGGCGCTGCAGCACTGAGACCATCCGCGGGACCCTCCCGCGGAAAGACAATCAAACCGGCGCCATCGGGCGGGCCGCACGGCCCGCCCGATTTTCACTTCATCCCACCTCACCTTGAGATCCCTCTCCAGGCCTTGACACAGAAGTATTTTGAGCATATGTTCGTAACTGGGAGGCGAGATGGCGCGACCCGAAATCCTCAGAAAAGTCGGATGCGAAGCCATCGGGAGAGGCTTCAAACCCGTCGGGCGGCCGGCCCGCGAGCTCGAGGTCGAGATCCTCAGGCACGACGAACTCGAAGCACTGCGCCTCGCCGATCTCGAAGGGCTCTACCAGGAAACCGCCGCCGCGCGGATGGGGGTTTCCCGTCCGACCTTTGCCCGCATCCTCGCCCGCGCGAGGAAGGCCGTCGCCACGGCGCTCATCGAAGAACGTTTCCTGGTGATCGGCGACGGCCCCGTCGTGGCAACCGCCGATGAGCCCTTCCCCTGCCCCGTCCACGGCGACGGGGCGAGGCGGGGGTGGGGATGCCGCTGTCGGCACAAACACGGCCACCGCAAACCCGGCCAAGGCCGGAACTCAGACGAACACGATGAATGAAGGAGACCACAACATGAAAATCGCAATCCCAATACAACAAGGCAGGTTCAGCCAACACTTCGGCGGTGCCGAGAACTTCGCCTTCTATACGGTGAATGCGGCGAACCGCACCGTCGAAGAACGACAGGTCGACCATCCCCCGGAGCACGGACGGGGAGTCTTTCCCATGTGGCTGCGCGAGAAGGGTACGACCGTCGTGCTGGCGGGGGGCATGGGCCCGCGCGCCATCGACATTCTCGGCCATCAGGGCATCGAGGTTGTGCTCGGCGTCCAGGGCGACGATCCGGAAACAGTGGTCCAGGGGTACCTTGACGGGACCCTCGACGCCACCGGTCAGGCGTGTCACGAACACGGATTCCACGACTGCGGCCACGACCATGGAACCCACGGTCAGGGCGGATGTCGGCAGCACTGAGTCCGGAAACGAAGGAGTCAGATCATGCAAAAACCAGGACGAGGCCAAGGGCAGAGAATGATGAACGGTCAGGGCGCCGGTCGAGGAAACGGGCGCTGTGGCGGCGGTGTCGGAATTGGAGACCCCGGGATGTGCATCTGCGCCAAATGCGGGCGGCGGACCCCGCACAAGGCAGGGATGCCGTGTCTCGAGGCGCGCTGCCCAAGCTGCGGAGCGGCCATGGTCCGCGAGGGTTCGTTTCACCACCAGGAAATCGAGAGTCGTCGGTCTCGGGTTTGAGGTGGTGCCGATCAGGCTCGAGTCTTGGGGACCGCAACCGTGAGCCGCTCATCATCAAAGCGCATACCCTGCACAGGAAGGGCCACGGGCGCCCCACTCAAACCCTGGATGAGAACCGCGGTGCCGAAGACGGCGTCGGAGAGGGCCGCGAGGCTCACCGATTCGTTGCACGCGCCGGCCTGCTCTTCTTCGCCCGGCCCGTAGGCGAGTACCGGAATCCCAAGCGTACGACTCACAACGCCGCCGGCCGACCCGACTCCCAAACGGCTCGACCTCCCGGCATGAGGGGCCCAACGACATCCGGCGCCGCGCATGGCCTTGCGGGCGCGGTCGATCAACGGGTGCATGAGGTCGGTGGACCATGGTGGAACGGATTTCCTGATCATCCTCCTGTGGCCCGTATAGAGCTGTTGCTCCTCTTGGCGCACCTTCATCGCGAGGAAAACCGCGTGCATCTCCCTTGTGCCTTCCACAACCGTCCGGTCGAGCCACCGGAGGACCTCATCCTCCGACTCACCGTGAAACAACCGGCGGCACAACCGAACCGTCTCCAAGAACCCATGATCCGAGCGCCCGGCTCGGGGCGGCTCGACAGTCATGATTGCCCGAGATCCAGGGAAATCGCTCTCGTCACAATGGGCGCTCAAGGATTGGAAGACGTGTTCGGCGGCGCTTCGCGCGACCCCATCGACGGGGCTGATGAGATCGATGTCGATTTCCAACCAACCATCTTGGCAGTAACCAATCATCAGCCTCGTCGGATCACCGAGGACAACGAATACCGGCTCCATGTTGAGCTCAGGGAGCGTCGTTTCAAGCAGATGTCGGATCCCGACTCCACAGCCGCTGTCCCCGACCACAGTCGCTGCCACAACAATGTTCTCCTTGGGGGCGAGACAGTTGGATGCAAGCACATGCCCGGCGTAGATCTGCGACGCCAGTGCCCCTTTGCACTCGGCAGCGCCGACGCCCTCGATCCGACCGTGGACAATGTCTCCGCTCAACGGCGATCGTCTCCAGCCTTGGATCGTCTCGGGCCTCTTCGTGTCCATGTGTGAGCTGATGACGATCGAGAGGCCCCGATCGCTTCCGAGAATCACGCCGATGACGTTTCCAACATCATCCGTGAATGCAAGGTCGTAGCGCAGCCCATGCATCACCTCGGAAACCTTGCCCGCCACTCCCCCTTCGTGGAGACTTGGGCTGGGAATCCTGACCAGATCCTGGGTGAAGCGAATCACATCGCCGCTGTGTTTCTCGACTTCGCTCCGGAGATGGTGGTACATGATGCACCTCTCGGTCGATCCGGAGCACACATTTGCAAGGCGCATGCCATTGATTTTCGCCGGCTGCGAGTGACTCCACCTCAACGAATTGAAGCAAACTCGACCTGGCCAAACAGTGCTCGACATTTCATAATGAAATTGTCTGTTTCGATTTGGGGGTGACTTCGTGAAAGCGGAAGACCTCAAGCTCGAAGAACTCGTCACCTTTGACAACGGTGCTTTGAGCTTCCGCGGAAGACGGGTCGTGCTGCACGACGCCCATGCCGTCGCGCAGCTCCGCAAAGACCTCATCGAAATGGTGGGGTTGGCGCCGACACGCAAGATCCTCACCCGTTTCGGCTTCGCCTGGGGCCAGGCAGACGCCGGCGCGATGAAGCGCGTCTTCAGATGGCAAAGCACCGAAGAGCTGTTGCGAGCCGGACCGGTGCTTCACGCACTTCAGGGAGTCACCAGGGCCGTGGTGAGATCGCTCGTCCTCGAGGGGAATTCGTCCTTTTACATGGAGATCGACTGGTACCACTCCGGTGAGGCCGAGGAACACGCGCAGATGCTCGGACGGGCGGATCAACCGGTGTGCTGGATACTGTGCGGATATGCCAGCGGCTACTCCTCATTCTGCCTCGACCGGGAGATATTCTTTGTCGAGCAGGACTGCGCGGCACAGGGAGATCAGGTCTGCCGTGCGGTCGGTCGGGATCGAGAGTCGTGGGGATCCGACATCGACGACGCTCTCCAGTTCTTCGAAACCGAGGACATCCAGGCCAAGATCACCAATCTCACCGAAAGACTCAGACAGAAAACCCGCGAGGTGGAACGTCAACAAAAGCGATTTCAGGAGTTCGGGACCCTCATCCCACCCGGGCTTGCCGAGGTGCGGAGCGCATCGTTTCGCAAGATCCTCGACCTGGCGTCACGCGTCGCGAGGTTTGACTCGTCGGTCCTCATCAGCGGTGAGAGCGGGGTGGGCAAGGAGGTACTGGCTCGCTATATCCACGACAACTCGCCCCGCTCGGCCGGGGAGTTCGTCGCGATCAACTGTGGGGCGCTCCCCGAATCGCTTCTCGAGAGCGAGCTATTCGGCCACAAATCAGGGTCGTTCACCGGCGCAAACCGGGACCGAAAAGGGCTCTTCGAGCAGGCCAACGGCGGTACGATCTTCCTCGACGAGATCGGTGAAATCTCCCCCGCCCTCCAGGTCAATCTCCTCCGCGTCCTGCAGGAGCGGGAAATTCGCCGAATCGGCGAAAACGTCCAGCGGCGGATCGACGTCCGGGTTCTCGCGGCGTCCAACAGAGATCTCGAAGACGAGATCAAGGACGGCAGGTTCCGTGACGATCTCTACTACCGCCTGCGGGTCGTCGAGATCCGAATTCCGCCGTTGCGCGAGCGCCCCGAGGACATCCTGCCGATCGCCCGTTTCATAGTGAAAAAGCTGTCGGCGAAACTCTCCCTGCCCAGCCTTCGTTTCGATGCCGACTGTATCGAACACCTCCAGCGATACTCGTGGCCGGGCAACATCCGCGAGCTCGAGAACGCTCTCGAACGCGCGGCCGTTCTCTCCGAGGATGGGAGAATCTCAAGAGCAGGTCTGCCTCCCTGCGTCTTTACCGGCGTCATTCCGGGGCAAACCCCCTCGTATGGTCCCGCTCTCAGCCTGAAGGAGGTCGAGGCAGCACACATCCAGAAGGTGCTTCGCCACACCAACGGCAGCCGCAGCAAGGCGGCGGAGATCCTCGGCATCAGCGTGACCACGCTTTGGAGACGCCTCAAGGAGATCGAGGACAGACCGCAGAAGCGGCGGATCGGAGATTGACGAGGCCGCACCACAGGCCTGCCCATCCCGAGCCGATTCCCGGTGATCGCGTCCGCGATTCACGCGCGGTTTGGCCCGGAAATTGCAAAATGCGGTTAGAGTTGGATAGGTGAGTCGTCACCTCGGAACGACGCCGGCACGGGCCATCCCGAATCGGCCGAAGGGCACCAGGTACTCCTCATGGTTACTCTGACGTTCGTTTCCGTGCTCCTCGCAGTGTTCCTGCTCGACGTGGTTGTCATCCGGCCGTGGGAGAGAAGGCACCTGCCCGGGCGAGCACCGGATGCGGACGCAGCGCTCGAGTTCGCGGTGCCCCGCGCGCTCTTCTTCCACCCCGGTCACGTCTGGGCGCGGGTCGACGACGACGGCGGGGTGACCGTCGGGATCGACGACTTCGCTCGCACCGTGATCGGCGACCTGTCGACGGTGGAGCTGCCGTCGGTCGGTGACCGTGTGGTCGCCGGCCGGCCGGCGATGACCGTTCTTCAGGGAGGACGGCGGCTGCGGCTGGTCGCCCCGTTGAGCGGCAGGGTGACCGCCGCGAACCACGACCTCGGCCGCGACTCCGTCCGGTTGCGGTGGCGCCCCTACAAAGAGGGTTGGGCGTATCGGCTCGAGCCCGATCTTGGATCGACTCGAGAGATCGCATCGCTCAGAATCGGCAAGGACGCCGCCGCCTGGATGAACGGCGAAATCGGCCACCTTCGGCGCCTGTTCGAAGAGGGCACTCTTGAATCGCCGGTCGAAGGAGCCCTGGCGCGAGCCGCCGAGGGAGCCTGGCCCGCATTCGAAGACGGATTCCTCGCGGCCGAGGCGGGACCCGGGGAGGAGGTGCCGACGTGAGCGCCGCGAAGGCCCTGCTCATCGACATCACGCGCTGTATCGGCTGCGGGGCGTGCTCCGAGGCATGCAAGACCGCCAACGAGCTCCCCGCCGAGATCGAAGATGTGCTCACCACCGACACCTGGACGGTGGTGACCGAACGCGGGAGCGAACACTTCGTTCGCGACCTCTGCCGACACTGTGTCGAGCCGTCCTGCGTGTCCGTCTGCCCGGTGGGCGCGCTGGTGAAGCGTGCGGACGGCCCCGTCCTCTACAACAAGGACATCTGCCTCGGCTGTCGCTACTGCATGATCGGCTGCCCGTTCCGGATTCCGAAATTCGAGTGGCACTCGGCGGCGCCGCGCATCCGCAAGTGCATCCTCTGCGCGCCGCGCCTCGACCGCGGGCTGCCGACCGCCTGCGCCGAGGCATGTCCCACCGAGGCGACCATCTTCGGTGACCGCGACACGTTGGTGGCAGCGGCTCACGCTCGTCTGGCCGCAAGACCGGAGCGCTATCACCCGCACATCTACGGGCTGGCCGAGGTCGGCGGCACCTCGGTTCTGTTTCTCTCTCCGGTGCCCTTCGAGGACCTCGCCTTCGACACCGCGGTGGCGTCGTTCCCGCTCCCTGATCTCACCTGGCGGCTGCTGATGCACGTGCCCAACGTGGTGCTGCTCGGCGCCGGGTTCCTGGGGGCATCGTACTGGCTGTTCCGCCGTCGCGACGCGGTTGCGGCGGCCGAGAACGATCCTGCGGGGCGTCGCCGCGACGCCGAGTCGGGAGGTCCCGATGTTTGAGCGCCTTCATTCGTCGCTGACCCCGTGGAGGGTTCTGGTGGCGCTGCTGCTGACGCTGGCCGCGGTCATCGTGACCGTCCGTTTCGCGTTCGGCCTCGGCTCGGTGACCAACCTCAGCGACGAAACGCCGTGGGGGATCTGGGTCGGGTTCGACATCCTCGCCGGGATCGGCCTGGCGGCGGGTGGTTTCATCATGGCCTCAGTGGTGTATGTCTTCGGCATCGAGCGCTATCGCCCGCTGGTTCGCATCTCCATCCTGACGGCTCTCATCGGCTATCTGCTCTTCATCACCGGGCTGATCCTGGAGATCGGGCGGCCGTGGAACATCTGGCGCTGCATCGTCAACCACAACTTCCACTCGCCGCTCTATGAGATCGCGTGGTGCGTCATGCTCTACACGACGGTGCTGATGCTCGAGTTCTCGCAGGTCCTCTGGGAGCGGCTCGGCTGGCACCGCGTCGAACGGGCGCTGCACCGGTTTCTGATCCCGCTGGTCATCATCGGTGCGCTGTTGTCGACGCTCCACCAATCGACTCTCGGTACGCTGTTCACCATCGTCCCGCACAAGCTCCACCCGTTGTGGTACTCGCCGATCCTGCCGGTGCACTTCTTCATCTCCTGTCTTGCCGCCGGACTGGCCATGGTCTGCTTCGAGGGATTCCTGAGCTGGCGATTTCTCGGCCACCCGCCTCGGATGGACCTGCTGCCCAACCTGGCCCGCGTCATGGCGCTGATCCTCGTGGTCTACTTCGTCTTCCGCTGCGAGGACCTCGCCGTCCGCCACGCCCTGCTCGAGGCGTTCCGCCCCGGCATGCCGGCTTTCCTGTTCTGGCTCGAAAACCTGCTCTTCGTCATCGTGCCTGTGGTCGTGGTGTTCCGCTCCGCCCGACGAATGACGACCGGCCAACTCTTTCTGGCGTCGCTCAGCGCCGTGCTCGGCTTCATCATGCACCGCTTCAACGTCGCGGTTTCAGGAATGCAGCTCATCCACCCCACGGGTTATTTCCCGACCTGGCAGGAGCTCGTCATCAGCTTGGCTCTCATCGCCCTCGGATTCGTCGCGGCCGGGCTCGCGATCCACTACCTTCCGGTCACGCGGCCGGGGGGCGCCGATGCTTCGGCCGGCGCCGGAGGCGCCTACCGCTTGCCATGGCGGGTCTCGACGGGCGGGGTTTCCTCGATCAAGCCGCAGCGGGAGAACCCGATCCGTCCCGACATCGGGGCGCTGTCCGTTCTGCTGGTGTGTGCGTTCGTTCTGCCGGCGACCGCCTCCGAGATTTCGGTCCCGGACCGGGTGGCCATCGGCGAGCTGGCCAACCTCTACCCGGCGGTTGATTTCGACCACTCGATTCATGTCGAGGCCGAGGGTGAGTGCACCGGATGCCACCACAAGCCCTTTGGCGTCCCGGCGCCATGCGTGAGCTGCCACACCGACCCCGTGGCGCCCTCGGCCTTTGTCCACGAGCTCCACTGGGAGGTCGAGGAGTGCACCGGCTGTCATGAGAAACAGGCGGCCGGAGATCTCCGTTGCGTCTCGTGCCACCCCACCGAGCTCGATCCTCAGCAGCTCGAGGTGATCGGTCTCAAGGGTGCCTACCACGGCCTCTGCCTCGGGTGCCACGGTGAGAGTGGTTCTGACGCCTCGTGTGGACTCTGTCACCCGGAGCGCTGATCCCTCGGCGGCAGGCCGCCGAACCGGCCCCTCCCGGCGCCAGGCACGACACCGGCAGCGTCCAACCGAGGTCAGTCCGCCCTGAGCGGAACCTCCCTGTGACCGAGCGCCGCCGCTTCGACTGCGCCGATCGCTGTCAGATTCACCACCTCCTCGACGGTCGCTCCATACGGGAGAAGATGCGCCGGGAGTCTCGTGCCCATCAGAATGGGTCCGATCGGCACCGCCTCGCCCAGGTACTGCAGCGACTGCATCGTCAGGTTGCCCGATTGGAGATCGGGGAAAATGAGCACGTTCGCGTCGTGGTCGAGTGCGGCAAACGGGAAGTACGCCTGACGCAGGGCGCTGTCACGGGCGATGGCGAGCTGCATCTCTCCATCGATCACGAGGCCAGGGTCGCGTTCCCTGGCGATCTCGGTCGCGCGCCGCATCTTGTCGGCGTGAGGGTGGGCGATGGTGCCGAAGTTGGAGAAGGACAACATCGCCACCTTCGGCTCGATCCCGATCGCCCTTGCCGTCCGTGCGGCGAGGAGGGCAATTTCGGCGAGCTCCTCGGCGTTCGGTTCGATGTTGACCGCACAGTCTGCGATGAGCACCGCGTCCTTCGGCAACAGCACCAGGTAGTGACTCGAGACCCGACGGACACCGGGCGCCGTCCCGATGACTTCGAGGATCGTGCGCAGGGTTTCTGCGTAATCGGTGCGCGAACCGCCGATCATCATATCGGCATCGCCGGCGTGCACCATCATCGCGGCGAAGCGGTCGCGATGTCGGACCCTGTCCGCCGCGGCAGGCCGCATCACACCCCGCCGGCCGCGCATTCTGAAGTACTCCTCGACATACCTCTCCAGCCGAGGGTCGAGATCCGGGTCGACGACGGGAAGTCCCCCGAGATTGACACCGATACGATCGATGGCGCGGCGCACCTCATCTCCGTTTCCGAGGACGATCGGCGACGCGATCTCCTCATCGATGAGAATCCGACAGGCGCGCAGGACGGCCTCGCGTGTTCCACCTGAAAAAACCACCCTCAGCTGATGTTGACGAGCCCTGAGGACGAGCCCGCGAAGAGTCTCCCGCCCCGTCCCCAGCCGAAGTCTGAGGCTCTCTCGGTAGGCATCGCCGTCGAGCGTCAACCGAGCCACGTTTTCCCGCATCGCGCATTCGGCCACCGCCGACGACTCACACACCAGGATCCGGGGATCGATCGGCTTCGGTACCAGATAGTTCGCGCCGAAGCTGAAACGCTCGTTCGTATAGGCTCGCTCCACCTCCTCGACAACCTCCTCGCGCGCCAGCTCCGCGAGGGCCCGGGCGGCGGCAAGCAGCATTCCTTCCGTGATCTTCGTCGCTCGGACGTCGAGGGCGCCGCGAATGATGTACGGAAAACTCAAAGTGCCGCGGATGGCATTCGGATGGACCCCGAAACCGGTGGCGACGATGATGTCCCGACGAGCGGCAACGGCCTCTTCATAGGCGATCTCCGGCTCGGGTGTGGCAAGCGCGAGCACGATGGGAAATCGTGCCATCCTGCGGAGCATTTCCTGGCTGAGGACGCCGCCGGCAGAGGCGCCGAGAAAGATGTCCGCTCCCTCGATGCCTTCCTCGAGTCGATGAGCCGGGTGGTCGCGCTGAAAGGCCCTCTGATAGTCCTTGAGATCCTCACGGCCGGGGTGGAGCAGTCCTTCCTTGTCATACACCAAGAGGTTCTCCTGATGCACCCCGAGACTGAGCAGTAACCGCCCGCACCCGGTCCCGACCGTTCCGGCGCCGCACAGGGTGACGCGCACCTCGTCGATGGACTTCCCCACCAGCTCGAGGGCGTTGATGATGGCGGCGACGGCCACAACCGCCGCTCCGTAGAGATTCTCGTGGAACACCGGAATGCTGAGCACTTCGCACAACCGCTCGTAGATCTGAAGCCCTTCGGGGGCGCGAATGTCCTTGAGGTTGATGGCCCCGAAGGTCGGTTCCAGCGCGGCCACAGTGTCCACAAACCGGTCCACGTCGGTGGTGTCGAGCTCGAGATCGAAGACGTCGATGTCGGCCAAACGCTTGAACAACACCGCCATCCCCTCCTGCATGGGCTTGGCCGCCGCCGGGCCGACGTCGCCGACTCCGGTCAATGCCGTTCCGTTGGTGATGACGCCGACGAGGTTCGACCGCGCCGTGTAACGGTAGACGGCAGCCGGATCGCGAACGATCTCCTCGGCGGGGAACATCGCCCCCGGCAGGTAGGCGAGACGCATTTCGCGAGGGCTCAAGCAGGGTTTGGTGGCCTTGATGGCAATCTTGCCGGGTCGGCCGGCGCTGTGGTAGTTGAGCGAATCCTCTCGTCGGATCATGGCCTCACCCCCCACGAATCTGCGGATCTCGGGCGGTCGCGTTTCGCTGCCAACGGGTAGCTGTCAATCGTCTCTCGAATCGCGGCGAGGAAGGTCACCACCGGCCGGGCCTGGAGGATCCACAGGCGGGAACCCTCGATCGCGAACTCGATGTCGAGGGGGTACCCGTAGGCCGCCTCGAGACGAGAGGCGACCCGCACCAGCTCGCACAGCTCCACATACTCGAGCGCGGGCCTCAGGCGTTGGTGGTACAGGGTCACGGTCCTCACGGTCCCGGTGCCGGCGCGGCTGTTGAAGACGACGCGTTCTCGTTTGTCGGCAGTGACGTAATTGAAACGGAATTCTCCGGCCGACAGATCACCTGCCTTGCTGACGGTGATCTGATCGGCGGCGACCTGCCCGGAAACGATCCCCTCACCCAGGCCGAGGCCGACGTTGATCTGGATTTCCTGCAGGTTGCGCTTCCCCACGTTGACGGTCAGCAGGACACCGGAGACTCTCGAGCGGACGATTCGCTGGATGACCGCTCCGCCTCCGACCATCCCGGTTTTGCCGAGGATCGCCCGGTTGTGGATCGCGCGTTCTGTCCAGAGCCCACCCCAGGTCCGCTTCAGGTGTTCCAGGACGGAACTCGAGCCGCTGACAAAGAGAAATGTGTCGAACTGACCGGCGCCGGCAGCCGTCTCGGTGTCCTCCTCCCGCGATGAAGAGCGCAGAGCGACGAACGGGGCGCCGTTTGTTTCTCCCGGATGGTCGCCGACCTCGGTCGACTCCAAACCGCGATAGGCTGCGAGGACCTGGGCAACCAGGTCGTCCGGGAGTACGGCGCTCTCCCACAGCGTGCGAATCCGGGTGGATTTCTCCGAGTAGTCGAGGTCCGCCCTGTCCAGAACGGCGTCGATGGCTCCCCGCAGGGTCGGAGGACTGGATTCGGGGCCGTCACCCGCGAGCGCGTGCGAACCCGGCGGATAATCCAGTGCGAGTCGAAACGCGCGATCGGTGACAACAAACCAGGGCGGCACCAATTCGCGCCCTGCGAGGCGCTCGATTTCCCCCAGGTTCGCCGCCTTGGAACCGACCACTTGAAAGAGCTCGAGGCCGCACTCCCGGGAGCCGAGAACAAGCTTGTCAGCGCACGATCGCAGGGCGGTGTCTTCGCGACGAGCCAAACGTTCGCCGGCCCGCTCGATCTCCTCTCGGTCGCTGTCTGAAGCTCCGATGACGGCGTCGATCCTCTCGACCTGACGCACCAGATGTCGGAATTCGGGGTCGTCTGCGTCGCGGGTCATCACCTCCGCCGAGAGCCGCCCCCTCATGCTCTGCAGCGAAGTCCGGGCGAGATCGTCGATGTGGTCGGTGCGCGTCGGAACCGCCCCCGACGCTGCGTTTCCCGATCCCAGGCAGGCGGCTGCCTCTTCGACGCTGTCACGGACGCGCAGGACGTCGATCCGCGGCTGCAGGACATCGATGAGGAAGCGGGCATTCACAATCGAGCCTTCCGCGGCAGCCGCTGCCGCCGCCAGCCGACGATCGAGGTCGGCGCACGTGCGCTTCACAAAGACTCTGCTGGCGTCTCCCACCCGTTCGTTGCGGAGCAGCACGTGCAGCAGCACCCCACGGTCGGCACGACCGCCGCCGACACCGGGCACCAATCCGCCCATGAGCATTTCGCGCACCGCCCATCGCGCCAGCACGACATCTCCCACCCGGGCGAAGAGCTTTTCAAGGCGATGCCGGGCCTGAACGCGACGACCCCGCAGGGCGATCACTTCCCGATCATCCGTGGCCTCCTCCAGACGGGTGACCGCCTCGCCCAGATTCCGCAGACCGTCATAAACGGCAAAGGCCTCACGATCGTGACCGAGAACCCTCAAGGTTCCACGGGTGGCGTTGAGGATCACGAGATCACCCTCGACCATGAGGTGCTCCCGTTCCCGCACCTGGTTCCGAATGTTCAAAGACATCCCGGCCACCTCGCGCTCCTCTTCCCGGTACTCCGGCACCCGGTAGCACAGGGTCCGCGATCCGTCCTCCTCCGTTCGCCAGCGTCCCTGGATGATGAGAGCCGGCTTGTGAAACTGAATCGCGAGCAGGCCGGCATGGCTGAGGACGCCCCCGCCCGTCGAGACGACCCCTCCCGCATGGAAGAGAAAGGCGGTGTCATCCGGGCTCACGGAGGGGCTCACGAGGACGGCCCCGGCGAGATCCTGGGGCGACCGCCCCTGGGTACCGAAAACCACCGGACCCACGACCCGCCCGGGCGAGGCCCGGAGGCCGTTGAGCATCCGTTCACCGGGGAGCGGCCCCGGTTCAACGGGGAGAGCCCCCGCCGCCATCTCGTCGAGGAGGCTCCTCGCTGCGGTTTGAGCCTCCGCCTCCGAGATATCCGGACCCTCGGCAAGATAGTTGTTGTGCCGGAGAATCGCCACGAACCCGACGGTGTCGCTGGACGCATTCGAACACCACCGGGCATGCGGGTTCTCCCGGCGTCGGAATAGGATGTCCCCCTTTGAGTAGAACGACAGCCGAGCACACCCTTGATCGTCGCGAAGTACGTAGACCCAGAGCTCATCACCGAGCAATGCCAGCCGGGCACGTTCGACGACTCGTCCTGCGACATGGCCGGTAATTCTGAAATCGAGCATTCGCTCAAGCGGCGCGGCCGCTCTCGCCAACCTGACCAAGGGCGCTGCCATCTCGTCGCCGGCTGACAGGAACTCGGCAAAGCGCTCCACTTCATGCTCGATCATGAACACATCGGGCCGGCTCTTCTGAAGGCCGGTTGGAGTGAGAATTACCTGGCCTCGAGACACGGCCGCCCGCAGGGGTTCGAGGAAGCTGCGTTCGAACTCGACCTGGCCGATCTGGCGGCGACCGTATTCCTCCGGCACGGGAGGGACCTCCACACCAAGTTCCCTGAGGGACTCCCTCAACCGCTCCAGGAACTCGGGCGTCGGACGCGGGTTGAACCGGTCCCGCAGGAGGCCTTCACCGGACCACGTGATCTCCCTCTCTCCAGTTGCGCCGGCTTCGACTCCGATCAATATCCCCCTGCGGTCGCCGGTCAGCAGTTGTTCCAGCGGCAGCGCCCCCCAATGTCTGAACGACTCAGCCCAAGACCGGATGACGATGTTCCGCGCCGCGACGTCGAGGTCGAGCGAACCGATGGTCCAGTCAAGGTCCATGAGGTGAGGTGCGAGTCGAAAGAGAGCGTCCGCCCGCTCGCACAGTGTTCCCAGATCGAGCACCGAGTCCTTGTCACATCGGGCGTTGACGTGAGTTTCGTCGAGCGTGACGTCGAACCCGATCGCGCGCAGGAAGGCACCGACCGCATCGAGGCGGAGGGTCGGGTGGTTGTCGAGCTCGTAGGCGCTGATGCCGAAAAAGTCCAGATCCGCCATCCCGCCGCGCAACGGCGGCGAAAAATCAACACGGACAAAGGCGGGGTGGTTCCGGAAGGCGAGAAAGTAATGCACCTCGTTCCCGTAACAGAAGATGTCCGCATCCGGGAAGTGGGTCTGACCGCAAAGGAGCTGCCGCGCGTACCCTTCGACCACCATACGTACCGGAAGAGGAATGGAAAATCCGCATCGGCCCAGTGAACTCGCACCCTCGAAATCGGTGTATCGGATCCTCCGGATCGTCTGCGTCTCGCCGCGGCTCGCGAGCACGAGGTCGACGTGATGCTGCGGCCCGCTTCGTGCTCCGGCGAGACTGGACCCGAGAGCCAGTCCCTTTTGGTGAAGGTAGCGCTTGAGACCGTGGAGGGTTCGAACTTCGCCCAGGTTGGCGGGATCCTCAAAGGAGGTCGCCAGGCGCGTCACGTCAGGAGAAACCGGAGCGTTGCCGCCGGGCTGATTCTGGATTCCACCCATGATCCTGGCCCGCAGCTCGCCGTAGACGTCGTCGAGAATTGCTGCGTCTGCGGTCAGACCGGTGAAGAGCGTCTTGAAGTCGTCGACGATCCGGTCCATGGCCGCGACGATGAGGCCCACTCTGGCGACGGTCAAAGGCGCCACGTCGAGGATGACCTCGAGGAGTTCCGAGTGAAGGACATTCAGCGTGCGGAAGCTTCCGACAGCGCCGGTGATCTCGCGATCTTCGTCGTCCTCCGACACCGTTCCACCGTGGGCAACGAAGAGCATCCACTCCCCGACCTGGCGCGCCTCTCCCGAGCACGCTCTCACGAGCGAGGCCTCGGTCGAAGTGACCGTCAGCGGCAACGAACCGCCGATGCTGATCCCAACCAGGTGGCGGACCTCCAACCCCAGGGCCAGACGGGACCAGCCCAGATCGGAGATGACCTGACGCAGCAACTCCTCGCTGCAGACCTCCTCGGCGTGCCGGATCGCCGCTGCCGCAGGAGGGTCCGCGCTACCCGAAGCCACCAGAGAGAGCAGGTCTTCGTGGCAGGCGCGCGTGTAGCTGATATATGGGGAGAGCAAGTCGTACGCCGCACCGCCGAGCAGGCGGCGGGCGACGTCGTCCGGGGCGGGTTTATGGTCGAGGTCGAGGAGGCGTGCCGCCAGCCGCTTGACCCGCTGATCTCGAGAGTCCAGCAGAGCCGTGACGAGGGGATCCCTGTCGGCGGCTGACGACGCCCGTCGGACGATTCCGGCGATGGCTTCGAGCGACGCCCGATCAGCGAAGTGGGACCCTTCACCCACCACGAGTTCTGCGAACAGCCCGACCACAGCCGGTTCATCCGGCAGTCTGTCCGACGCAGCAAGCTCGCCCGCAAGCTCGAGAGCACGATGCGCGACCTTTCTCTCCCTCGCCTTCAACAACTCGGCCACGAGGGTCCACGGTGTCGGGCACGAGGCGGTAACCGCCACGAGAAGGTCCGCGACCGGTGTCGACTTCTCACCCATCGCGGTTTGCAGGCTGTGGGCAAGGGTTCGCAGCCGCTCGAGATCATCAGGCGAGGGGGGCCATCCGAGACTGTCGCCGAGCTCGATGCACAGGGAACGTATCTTCTCGATCGAGCCCGCGTGCAGTACAAGCTGAGAGGACAGTGACCGGACAAGGCCGGCGACCGAACCATCGCCGATGGACCGCCGGCGCGGCTCCGCTTCGCCTATGCCGGACCCCACTGAAACCTCGCGGGGCGCCGGGCCGGAGGCGGTCTTGAATTCCCGGGTTGGGAAAGGCCGGCGCCGGCAGGATTTCCGGTCACCCCCAGGCTTCCCTCTCGCCGGTGCTCGACCGCATCCATGACAACCTCCTGCCCGTGCGCGCGGTCCCATGGCGCACGTCGAACACCGGTCAGACAGTCGACAAGCCGGCCACTATCCAGCTGTCGAGGCCTCCTCTTCCGTTCCCACTCCCCCGCATCCTTCCCCGCCTCCGGCACGTGAATACGGAGGACCCCCGTTCAAGGCTCGTGCGAATGCGGGCCCCCTTCTCACCGACGGGAATCTCTGGTGCGAACGCTCGAAGAAGCTCTCCGGGCTCTCGAGGGCGGGTTCGAGTTGGTCGATCCACACAGCTGCCGGGTCGAAACCGGCGAAGAAGACACGGTTGACCCATTCGGGATCACGACCTTGGATCATTTTGAGCACGAAAACCTCTCGGCCTGCGACAGTGGCGATGCCCACCACCAGAACCTTGCCCGGTGTGGCTGACATGACAGGCCCGCGGATGGTCCGGGCGAGGCCGGACACACGGGAGACCGCAGCGGAGAATGTCTCCAGGCATTCCGCCAAGGGGACCGCGAAGTAGGATCTCGGGCCGGTGTTTCGAGCGACGAAGAGATAGTAGGGCACCAGCCCGAGTCGGACCTCTTCATTCCACAACTCGACGAGATCCTGCCAGCGGTCGTTGACATGGCGGATCAGCGGGGACTGGCAACGAACCACCGCACCGGTGTCTCTCACCCTGCGGAGGGCCTCTCTCGCGACCCGGGTCCGAAGCTCTCGGGGGTGTGTGAAGTGGGCCATCAACGCGAGCTGCCGGCCACTTCGGCGGACATCCTCGAAGAGTCGCAGGAGATCGTCCGCATCTCGATCGGAGGTGAATCGGTACGGCCAGTACGACAACGCCTTGGTCCCGATCCGGATCGAGGTCACGTGGTCGAGCCCGTGCCCGAGCAGCGGCTCGATGTTCCTTCGCAGCATGCCGCTGCCCATGACCAGAGGATCACCACCGGTCAGCAGCACGTTGGTCACCTCGAGATGTTCGCGAAGGTAGGCCACCAGAGGGTCGATCTCGTTCGCGGCGAACCTGAGATGTTCGGCTCCGACGAACTGCGGCCAGCGGAAGCAGTAGGTACAGTAGGCGTGGCAGGTCTGCCCGGCGCGGGGAAAAAAGAGCACGGTTTCTCGATACTTGTGCTGGCAACCGGGCAGTCCCACGCCGTTGAGAACGGGCACGTTGAGTTCCATCTGGCCTGCCGGGTGCGGGTTCATTCCGATGTGGAGCTTTCGCACTGCGTGCCGGATCACGTCGTCGGCCGTACCCTTCGCCAGCAGTCCTCGCAGCCGGTGATAGTCCGCCCGATCCAGCATGGCCGTCTGAGGAAAGGTCAACTGGAAGATGGGGTCGGACGGCACATCGGTCCAATCGATCAGTTCTTCGAGAACATAGTCATTGACCCGAAACGGCAGGACGGCCGACGCGACCTCGAGATCGATCAGCTGATCCCGTGACAGTCCGTCCAACTGCCGGACTCGGCCGATCTGCCTCCGGCCGATGGCCCGGAATCGTGGAGGCGCACCGCCGTTCCAAGCGGGTCCCGCGAGTTCCATGGCAAACGGTTTTGCAACCCCTATGCCAGCAACACCGGCCATTGACCTCGAGCCACCTGGGCGTGTGAATCTCAGCGGCGGCACTCCCCGAGACGACCGGAAAAACATCCACCGCTGCTCCGCCGCCCGGACGAGCGCGACGCGTTGCTGAAGGCCTGGCAACAGCGGGTGGCCTCGATTTTGCGACGGTGTCACGGCGCCTCGCCGGCTCGATTCCCGCAACCGGCGCGCAATGGCAACCCCGGACCGTTCGAACCTGCCGCCCCCCTTCAATTGGCGGGCAGACCCGGCCATCGACATTTTCAAAACGAAAAGTCGATTTTCAGATCCGGATGGCGGTGGGTCCGATCCGAGGCAC
The DNA here is from genome assembly GCA_963823445.1 of uncultured Acidobacteriota bacterium. Classification (GTDB taxonomy): domain Bacteria; phylum Acidobacteriota; class Thermoanaerobaculia; order Thermoanaerobaculales; family Sulfomarinibacteraceae; genus JAHECW01. The sequence goes on along the minus strand of CAWGLT010000004.1, from coordinate 428,933 downwards.
CCTCGCGGCTGAATTCCGACCGGAGACTGTGTCGCCGTGGGCGTCGTTCTTGTTTCGGTTCGAATTGCCCGAGTTGGCATGAGGGTTGCTGTCTTCAGGGCAGCGGTGGTGTCGGCCATCGCAGAAAGGGGCGGGGAGATCGACTCGATCCCGGGAGGTGCGACCATGAAGGCCTACGTCATTTTTTCATCGAACGAGCCGGTTCTGGTTCTGACACGACACCCGATCCGTAGCAAGCCCATACTGGATGAGTTGCACCGGATCGGATGTGCGAAGTTCATTGCCCGTGAGGTTCCCGTCAACGACCTGCGCAGCCAGTATGGCCAGCAGTTCGACGTCATCGAGGCGGCCCTCGGGAAAGGGTGCGATCTTCGCGTGCTCGACTACAGCGGTCGACGCATTTTCCAGTACTTACCCTTTTCCGATTTCGGCCCCGCCTACCGTCACGAAGCCGCCGCGGTCACCGCCGACGCCACCCGAAAATCGACACGCGCCTCCTCCCGGCCGATTCTCGGTACCGCTTCACCATCCGGATTCGGATAGAGGGCATCGACCGGGAGGACCGAGCGATGCAACCGCCCGACCACGTCTGGGTCATCATCCTGGCAGCGGGTGAGGGCAAGCGAGTCATGAACTTGACGCGCGACCGGTGGGGCCGGCCGGCACCGAAACAGTACTCACTCATCGACGGCCAAACGACCCTTCTCGATCTCACTTTGGAGAGGGCGAGGAAGATCGCTCCTCCTGAACGGATCGTCACCGTCGTCGCCGCGCAGCACCGTCGCTGGTGGGCGTCCGAACTGGCCGGTCTTCCCGCCCAGAACGTCATTTCTCAGCCGGAGAATCGAGGCACCGCCGCCGGCATTCTCCTGCCTCTCTTGTGGGTCCTCCGGCGCGATCCCTACGCTCGCTTGGTTATCCTGCCGTCCGACCACGGTGTTGCCTCAGAGGAGACCCTCCACAACGCGATCACCGACACCCTCGCCTGCACTCCATGCCCGGATTCGGAAATGGTCCTCCTCGGAGTGCAACCGCAAGGACCTGAGACAGACTACGGTTGGATCGTACCGAAACCGGGGACCGAAGGCCGCCTCCTTCCGGTCGCTTCATTTCGCGAAAAACCGGATGCAGCGACCGCGGCTCGACTCCTCGCCCAGGGCGGACTGTTGAACAGCTTCATCCTCCTCGCCGGCGGCCGTTTCCTGCTCACGCTTTTCGAATCCTCTCTGCCGCGGTTGTGGCGGTCATTTCAACCCTTGCGGGAAAACAACCAGAACGGATCCTGGACCGAGCGGGATGTCTCCCGTTTCTACCGCTCGATCCCCACTTTCGACTTCTCGAAGGACCTGATGGAAATCGCTGCAGAGACGCTCTGGGTCCACCCGGTGCCGGCGTGCGGATGGCTCGACCTCGGAACCCCGGAACGTCTCACCGGTCATCTGCTCGCGCAGGCTCGACAACCCAGGACCGGCCCCACCACTCATGTGAAACAGAGTCTCCCTCAGGAATATCGAGCACACCCGAGACCGCTCGAAACCACCGAGCCGACCGCCGGAAGCGGCGCGCGCGCCTGCGCCTGATCGTGGACGACGCCTTCGATCGACACCGAGAACCGAGCCAAAGGAGGACGGACGATGCCACACACACCACAGCGGATTCTGGTTCCGACCGATTTTTCACCTGCATCGCAAAGTGCTCTCAGACTTGCGAGCGAACTCGCCGGCCCGTTCGAGGCGGAGATCCACCTGCTCCACGTCCGCACCGTCATCGACAATCCCGTCGTGGGTTCCGATGACCTCGACGAGGTCGAACACATCCTCGCCATGTCGGATGCCAAGATCGAGGAGACCCTCGAGGAGGCGGCGGCGGCGATCGACGTTCCGACGCATTGTCACATCGCGCGGGGAACCACTCCTGCAGACGCAATCATCGAAGGCATCGCCGAACACCACACCGACCTCGTGATCATGGGAACCAACGGCCGCCGCGGCCTCAAACGCCTCATGATGGGTTCCGTGGCCAAAGAGGTCGTCCATCGATCTCCGGTCCCGGTTCTGACAACCCGGGAGAAGACCGACGGGAGCTTCCCGCCCAAAAAGATCCTCGTCGCCTACGACTCATCCGAAGACTCGATGCAGGGCGTGATGCTCGCGGCGGAGTGGGCGCCGCTCCTGTCGGCGGAGATCACCCTCATTCATGCCATGGAACCCATCACCTATCCTGATTTCTATGCCCACTACACCCTCCGCGAGAATCACCTGAACCAGCTCGGCGAACGATGCCACCAGGCCCTCTCCGAGATCGGCGCCGAGCACCTCAAGGCGGTAACCCACGACACCGCCGTCATCTACGCGCAGGCTGCGGATGGAATTTCGGAATATGCTTCATCGCACGACTTCGATCTGGTGGTTCTTGCGACCCGCGGTCTCTCGGGCATCACCCACGCGCTCTTCGGCTCGGTCGCCGAACGGGTCACCCAGATCGCCAAAGTCCCGGTAATCACGGTTCGCAGACCCGCCGAAACGCCGAGCAAACCGGAAAAGAAGGAGAAACGATACACCACCTTCCCCCGGCGAAGTGGGGCCCATCGGGAGCACCCCGCGACATTTTCCGTCGAGCGGTCCCCGGACAGGACGGTGCTTCGTCTCCACGGCCGAGATTCCCTCGCCGGAACCGATCTCAGGTTGATCAGTAGTTTGTGGGACTTCTTCGAAGACGAGACCGCTGACCCGAAGCCGGTTCTTGTGGTGCTCGCCCCACCGGATCTGCTCGGTCCAGCCAACCTCGAGCGGCTTCTTGGCGGTCCAAACGCCGACGAGAGCTTGACCGTCTCCGAAATCAGAGCGCGGATCATCCGCGAGGAAAATGTGATTCAACGCTTCATCAAGGGAGTCCGACGACTGGATTCGTTCGTCATCGGCATCGCCGGTGGCGAACTGGCGCTGCCGCTCGCGGCGCCGCTGCTTGCCTGTGACTACCGAATCGTCAGTCCCGACACGGTCTTCGTGAACACCACGCAGAGCTTTCCCCGAGCGCCCCTGGGTTGTCTCCCGTGGTTGCTCTCGAACCTCTTGGGCGGGGCAAAGGCCACGCAGCTCCTGCTCGATGTCCCGAGATTGTCGGCCGAGGACGCCCTCGCCCTCGGACTGGTCAATCATCTGACCTCGCCTGGTCGGCTCGAGGAGGAGGCCCTCGAGGTGGCGGACCGCCTCGGCGGCTTGCCCCGTGTAACTCTCATGGGTCTGAAACGTTCGATGACCGCATCGAGCGACGACTTCACAAGCTACCTGAACCAGGAGCTGGCCCTGACCGAGCAACTGGCATCTCCCCGCTGGGCGGAACATTAGTCGGCACAGGACGATCTGTAGCGTTCATCGGGAAGCACACCCGCAGCGAGTTGCTGAGTTCGTCGCGGCCGTCGCGCCTACTCGTTCGGTTTCCACACCTTCCAGACGTTGCCGACAAGGTCCGGTCCGGGCTTGAGCACTGGATCGCCCGGCATCCACCCGGCGGGGGTGGCCTCAGCGCCGCCGCTGGCGCGGACGACCTGGTAGGCCTGGACCTGCCTGATGGACTCGGCGATACGCCGGCCGACCGGCGGGGTCAAGACCTCCATGGCCTGGATGACGCCATCGGGATCGATGATAAACCGGCCTCGCATCTCGATCCCCTGCTCCTCGGCATAGACGCCGTAGGCCGGCAGAAGACCTCGCAGCCGAGATCCTTGAGCTCCTGATACTTGTCGGCGACCGCCGACACTTCGGTCGCTCAAACAAAGGTGAAGTCGCCTGGATAGAAACAGAGGAGGAGCCACTTGCCGAAGTGGTCTGACAGCTGGACATTGGTGAAGCTGCCTTTGTAGTACGCCGGTGCGTTGAAATCGGGGGCTTTCTGCCCGACACGTGCGGTCATGGTCTCCTCCTTGGTCTTTGTGGCATCTGATTGCGCTGCCGGTTTCTCGGACGACGGTTCGCCCAGGACCGCCCCGGTCACCCGAGCGCATCCCTGAGGTTTGTCTGCCATGGGACCTCCTTGTCGATCGAATCCTATGACTCGACGACGGATATTTCAAGTAAAGTATTGAAAATATAGATGTTGTGCATTTGCGCATTCGAAGAACCGTGGTTGCCCGAGTTTCCCGGGATCTTGGGGTGGCGAGCCTCCAGCTGAGCATTCAGAGGTGCCGGCGTTGGGAATGTCGACCTTCGCTCTGTCGTTCTGTGGGCCCCGGGAGGCTCAGAATAAAAACTCAGTCAAAGACCTCGATCTCGGTGATCTCGACAGCGTCGTCTCGCGGATCGACGATGAGCTTCGGCGGATCTTCGACCGCGAGCTCGTAGAGCACGTCATCGGCGGTGCGGACGGCCTCGCCGAGCGGATCGAAGGCGTGGTTGCCGGCGCCGGCGAAGTCCTCGCCTTCGAAGACCGATCCGGCGATACAGCAGCCGAGCACAAAAACCCCGTTCTCGATGGCGCGCGTTCGCAAAAGGTTCGACCACACCCAGTCGCGCCGCCACGGCCACCACGCCGGGGCGATGAGCATGTCGCAGCGGGCCCGAAGCGCCAACGCCCTCGCCTGTTCGGGAAACCGCAAGTCGTTGCAGTTCATGAGCCCGATGGTGAGGCCGTTCCACTTGCAGGCGACGTATCGATCGCCCTGATCCCAGTAATCGAACTCGCCGTTGGGACGGAAGAGGTGGACCTTGTCGTAGCAGGCGATCTGCTCGCCCTCGGACCACACCGTCACCCGGTTGCGCCGGTCCTCGGAGATCGAGCCGAAGACAAAGAGCACCTCGGGCGCGTCCGCCGAAATCCGAGCGAACAACACCCGCACCGCCGCCAGATCCACCGACCGCGAGTATCCGGTGAGAAACAACTCCGGAAACACAACGATCGAAGCGCCAGCCTCGACCGCCCGATCCGCTTCCGCCTCGAACCGCCTCAGATTCGACTCGACGTCCTGACACACCCACCGCGACAAATAGGCTTTCATAATGGATCAGGATACGTCATTCAACAGTCATCTCCTCAAATTCTCGCCCAAGATTCGTCGCGAATATTGGGCGAGAATTTGAAAAAGTGGAATTTCTTTTCCAGTTTTGCGTTTTTCCCTTCTGAAGGAGCGACTGTGAGAGTTTCGAAGTCTGAAGAATACGGCCTGCGGCTGGTGATGAGCCTCGCGGTGAGCGGCGCTCAGCTGACCATCCGCGAGCTCGCCGAGCGCGAGGACCTGCCCGACACGACGGTGGCCAAGATCGTCGGACAGCTCCGCCGCGCGGGTCTGGTCGAGGCCGTCCGCGGCCGCAACGGAGGCTATACCCTCACTCGTCCCGCCGATGAGATCTCGCTGGGAACCGTCGTCTCCGCTTTCGAGGCCGAGGTCTTCTCGAGCGACTTCTGCCAGACCATGAGCCCGGGTTCGCGACCGTGCATCAAAAGCGCCGGCTGCGGGCTCAAACCGGTGTGGCGGGGTCTGCGATCGGTCATCGGCAATTTTCTCGACGGGATCACGGTTGCGGACATCGTCGCTGGCGGCGCCGGCTCCCGAGACCGCCTGCTGCCGGTCGCGGCGACTCCCAACAACTGAATCGATCGAATCCGCCCTTCGGGGTGTCTGGAGCGTGTCACCATGTCCGAACAGACCAAGATCATCGAGGACTTCGCCAACCGGGAGTACGAGCACGGTTTTGTCACCGATGTCGAGCAGGACACCTTTCCGCCCGGGCTCAACGAAGACGTCGTCCGTGCGATCTCGGCGAAGAAGAACGAGCCCGAGTGGATGACCGAATGGCGGCTCAAGGCCTACCGCAAGTGGCTCGAGATGGAAGAGCCCGAGTGGGCGAAGGTCGACTACCCCGCCATCGACTACCAGGCGATCTCATACTTCTCGGCGCCGAAGAAGAAGCTCGACAGCCTCGACGAGGTCGATCCCGAGATCCTCGCGACCTACAAAAAGCTCGGCATTCCCCTCGACGAGCAGAAGCTCCTGGCCAACGTCGCCGTGGACGCGGTCTTTGACAGCGTCTCGGTGGCGACGACCTTCAAGGACAAGCTCGGCGAGCTCGGTGTCATCTTCTGCTCCTTCTCCGAAGCGCTCCAGGAACACCCGGAGCTGGTCAAGAAGCACCTCGGTTCGGTGGTGCCCTACACCGACAACTACTTCGCCACTCTCAACTCGGCGGTCTTCTCCGACGGGTCCTTTGTCTATATTCCCAAAGGCGTGCGCTGCCCGATGGAGCTCAGCACCTATTTCCGGATCAACGCCGAGAACACCGGTCAGTTCGAGCGCACTCTCATTGTCGCCGATGAAGGCTCCTATGTGAGCTACCTCGAGGGCTGTACCGCACCCCAGCGCGATGAAAACCAGCTCCACGCCGCGGTGGTCGAGCTCGTCGCCCTCGACGACGCCCAGATCAAGTACTCGACGGTGCAGAACTGGTACCCCGGCGACAAGGAGACCGGCGCCGGCGGGATCTACAATTTCGTGACCAAGAGAGGCATCTGCGGAAAGCGCTCCAAGATTTCTTGGACCCAAGTTGAAACAGGGTCGGCCATCACCTGGAAATACCCCAGCGTCATCCTCAAGGGCGATGACTCGGTGGGCGAGTTCTACTCGGTGGCCCTGACCTCGGGTCGGCAGCAGGCCGACACCGGGTCGAAGATGATCCACCTCGGCAGGAACACCTCGTCGACCATCATCTCAAAGGGGATCTCGGCGGGCAGGGGTCAGAACACCTATCGCGGCCAGGTCAAGGTGACCAGGAAGGCCGACAACGCGCGCAACTTCTCGCAGTGCGACTCCATGCTCATCGGCTCCGACTGCGGCGCCCACACCTTTCCCTATATCGAGATCAACAATCCCACTGCCCAGATGGAGCACGAGGCCACGACCTCGAAGATCGGCGAGGATCAGATCTTCTATTGCAACCAGCGCGGCATCACCACCGAGGACGCCGTCTCCATGATCGTCAACGGATTCTGCAAGGAAGTGTTCAAGGAACTCCCCATGGAATTTGCTGTTGAAGCTCAAAAATTGCTTGGTGTTTCGTTGGAAGGCAGCGTCGGCTAACACTCAGTTCTTTTTTCGGCCGGTGGTTTCTAGAAACCACCGGCCGAAAAAGAAAGATGGAACAGCTTAGAAGGACAGTGAAATGCTTAGATTGAACAACCTCCACGTATCCGTCGACGGGACAGAGATCCTTAAGGGGATCGACCTCGAAATCAAGCCGGGCGAGGTCCACGCCGATCATGGGCCCCAACGGCTCGGGCAAGAGCACCCTGGCGAGCGTCCTCGCCGGCCGCGAGGAGTACGAGATCACCTCGGGCGAGATCCTCTACTCGGGCGCCGACCTCACCGAACTCGACGCCGAGACCCGGGCCCGCGAAGGCATCTTCCTCGCCTTCCAGTACCCGGTGGAGATCCCCGGAGTGTCCAACACCTACTTCCTGCGCTCGGCCCTCAACGCGATCCGCGATCACCGCGGAGAGAGCCCTCTCGACGCCATGGATTTCCTCGCGCTCGTCAAGGAAAAGGCCAAGCTCGTCAAGCTCGACGAGAAACTGCTCAAACGGCCGGTCAACGAGGGCTTCTCGGGCGGCGAGAAGAAAAGGAACGAGATCTTCCACATGGCGGTGCTCGAGCCCAAGCTCGCGATCCTCGACGAAACCGACTCCGGCCTCGACATCGACGCGCTGAGGATCGTCGCCGAAGGGGTCAACGCACTCCGCAGCGAGGACCGTTCCTTCGTGCTGATCACCCACTACCAGCGGCTGCTCAACTACATCGTCCCCGATTTCGTGCATGTCCTGATGGACGGCAGGATCGTCCGCTCCGGCGGTCGTGAGCTCGCCCTCCAGCTCGAGGACCAGGGCTATGACTGGCTCGAGAAAGAGCCCGCCGCGGCTGCGGTCTGAGGCATGCCCATGAGCACCGCCACCACCGTCACGACCTTTGTTGAAGGGCTCGACGCCGGCATCGGCAGCATCGCCGGTGAGTCGGAGGACGTGCTCGCCCTCCGGCTCGAGGGCAGCCGCGCCTTTGCCGCGGCCGGAGTGCCGACGACAAAGAACGAAGACTGGCGCTTCACCAACCTCAAGGCTCTTGCCGCAACGCCGCACGATCTCGCCGGACCCGGAACCGCCGACATCACCCCCTGGATGATCGCCGACAGCCACCGGCTGGTCTTTGTCAACGGCCGTTACGCCGCCGGACTTTCAGACATCGGCGAGCTCCCCGATGGCGCGACTGTCGGCCCCCTCGCATCTGCCATTGCCGGCGGGACCGAGCGCGCAGCCTTCGCCCTCGGCAAGGGTGTCGATCTGACGAAGCACCCCTTCGCAGCGCTCAACACCGCCAACTTCGTCGACGGCGCCTTCATCCACCTCGGCCGGGGCGCCCTCGTCGAGAAACCCATCCACCTCATCTTCGTGGCGGTCGGCGGCGACCGGCCGACCTGGTCGGCGCCGCGCACCCTGGTCTCGGCCGACTCCACCTCGCAGGCGACCATCGTCGAGCACTATGTCTCGACCGGTGGCGAAACCCTGACCGCACCGGTCACCGAGTTCCACCTCGCACCGGGAGCCACGATCAAACATGTCCGGCTCCAGGAGGAGACCCGCCAGGCACGCCACATTGCGCTGCAATCGAGCCGCCAGGGACGCGACAGCCGCCTCGAGTCGATCGCTCTCAACGTCGGTGCGGCGCTCGCACGCACCAATATCGACGCCGAACTCGGCGCGCCCGGAGCGCACGCCTCTCTCAACGGTCTCTATCTCGTCGAGGACACCCAGCACACCGACACCCAGATCAAGGTCCGCCACGCGGCGCCGCACTGCACGAGCCACGAGCTCTACAAGGGCATCCTCGACGGCTCGTCGCGGGCGGTATTCTCGGGCCGGATCATCGTCGATCCCGGCGCCCAGAAGACCGACGCCATCCAGTCCAACCGGAACCTCCTGCTCTCCGCGGGCGCCCTGGTGAACTCGAACCCGCAGCTCGAGATCGACGCCGACGACGTCCGCTGCACCCACGGCTCCACCGTCGGCCGGCTCGATGAAGAGGCGATCTTCTACCTGCGCTCCCGCGGCATCGGCCGCGCCACCGCCGAGAGCCTCCTGACCTACGCCTTCGCCGCCGAGATCGTCCAGCAGGTCCCGGTCGCCGAGATCCGCGAAAGGATGGAGCGCCACCTCGTCGAGCGCCTGCCCCAGGGCGAGCTCGCGCGGGAGGCGTTCTGATGGCCACGAAGGTGCCAGGTCCGCAGTTCCGAAGTTGTGCGATGTCGTCAGCTCGCCACACGGAACCCAGCGGGGCACAACTGCGGAACTGCGGACCTGGCACCTCTACGCTCGACGTCGAGCGTGTGCGCGCCGACTTCCCGGCCCTCCACCAGGAGGTGCACGGCCGGCCGCTGGTTTATCTCGACAACGCGGCCACCACCCAGAAACCGCGCCAGGTCATCGACGCCGTGGCCCGGTTCTACGAGCGCGACTGCGCCAATGTCCACCGCGGCGTTCACCTGCTCTCGCAGCGGGCGACCGTGGCCTACGAGAGCGCACGGACCAAGATCAAAGGCCATCTCGGCGCCGCCGACAGCCGCGAGATCGTCTTCACCCGCGGCACCACCGAAGCGATCAACCTCGTCGCCTCGAGCTTCGTCCGGCCGCGGATTGAACCCGGCGACGAGATCCTCATCACCGGGATGGAGCACCACTCCAACATCGTCCCCTGGCAGTTGCTCTGCAAAGCGACCGGCGCCGTGCTCAAGGTGGTGCCCATCACCGACTCGGGCGAGCTCGAGCTCGACGGCTATGCCGAGCTGCTGTCGGACCGGACGAAGATCGTCAGCGTGGTCCACGTCTCCAACGCCCTCGGCACGGTCAACCCGGTGAAAGAGATGATCGAAATGGCCCACGCCAAGGGGATCCCGGTCCTCGTCGACGGCGCCCAGGCCGTGCCCCACGGCGCGGTCAACGTCCGCGATCTCGACTGCGACTTCTACGCCTTCTCCGGCCACAAGGTCTACGGCCCGTCCGGGATCGGCGCCCTCTACGGCAAGCGAAAACACCTGCTCGAGATGGTCCCCTACCAGGGCGGCGGGGACATGATCCTGTCGGTGAGCTGGAAAGAGACCCTCTATGCCGAGCCGCCCCACCGCTTCGAGGCCGGAACGCCCAACATCGAGGGCGCCATCGGGCTCGCCGCGGCGCTCGGCTATCTCGAGAATCTCGGTCCCGGCGCCGTCGCCGCCCACGAGGCCGAACTCCTCGACGCCGCCACCGCGGCGGTTCTCGCGGTCCCGGGCGTCCGTCTCATCGGCGCCGCCGAGCACCGCGCGGGCGCGCTTTCCTTTGTCATGAAGGGGATCCACCCCCACGACATCGGCACCATCCTCGACAGCGAGGGGGTCGCCATCCGCGCGGGCCACCACTGCGCCCAGCCGGTCATGCAACGGTTCAATATCTCAGCAACGGTGCGGGCCTCCTTCGGGGTCTACAACACGATGGAAGAGATCGAGCGGCTCGCCCAAGGGCTGCACAAGGTCCAGGAGGTCTTCGGCTAGTGTTGAACCCCCTTATCTCACCGGCTGTCTACTGCAGGGCGCGATGCACGGCGCGTGGCGGCGCTTTCTCGAATCGTTCGCTCAACGTACCCCGGGTACGCCTACGCTCTCGATCCTTGCGAGAGCACCACCACGCTTGTACCTCACACCCTTCGCCACGAAACCTGGCGAGTTAAGGGGGTTCCCATGTCCGATATGCGCGAGCTTTACCAGGAAATCATCCTCGATCACAACAAGCGGCCGCGAAACTGCTATGTCATGCCGTGCGCCAACAAATCGGCCGACGGTCACAACCCGCTCTGCGGCGACACCGTCAGGGTCTATCTCCGGATCGAGGACGGCGTCATCGAAGAAATCAGCTTCCAGGGAGCCGGCTGCGCCATCTGCACCGCCTCGACCTCGCTCATGACCGAGTCGGTCAAGGGCAAGACCGTCGAGCAGGCCAAGGACCTCTTCGACGAGTTCCACGACATGCTCACCGGGGTCGCCGCCGAGCAGGGTCTCGAGCTCGGCAAGCTCCAGGTCTTCGAGGGCGTCCGCGAGTACCCCGTACGGGTCAAGTGCGCGACCCTGGCGTGGCACACGCTCAACGCGGCAATGAAAGGCGAAGAGAAAGTCACCACCGAATGACGATCAGATCACGCGGGATGGGTGCCTGGCTCCAACATTGTTCGCCGCGAACAATGTTGCGTGCCTGGCTCCCCTTCCATCGCCTTACGGAGAGCCAACAATGACCCTCAAAGACAACATCATCGCAGCGATTCAGACCGTCTACGACCCCGAGATCCCGGTCAACATCTGGGAGGTCGGACTCATCTATGAGGTCGATGTCTCGGACGATGGCAGGGCTCATATCCTCATGACCCTGACCTCGCCCAACTGTCCGGTCGCCGAGTCGCTGCCCAACGATGTCAAAACCGTGGTTGCAGCGGTGGAGGGCGTCACCGAAGCCGAGGTCGAGATCACCTGGGACCCGCCGTGGGACCCCGAGATGATGAGCGAAGCCGCGCAGCTCGAGCTCGGGTTCTACTAGGGCAACTTGGTTTCAACGCAGAGGCGCAGGGGCGCAGGGGCGCAGAGCTACCATCCATCCGTTGAAATGGGGCGCGGATTGTCGCGGATTCCCCAACCCGCCCATCATCTCTTGAGTTCCCCCGACCACCCCTCGGACCGCCGAAGCTCCACCTCGGCCTCGGGAGCCGAGGCCCACGGATCACACGGATGGACTCAGATGCCATCGCATCGTCGCGGAGAAGCCGCAGATTGGCTCATCGCAGGGTCCACAAACGGGGAGCGTCCGCGATCTCTCGGAAATGCGCTGCTCACAACCACGCCTCTGACGGGCAACCTGGAAGGTCGCCCCTACAATGCCCGCTCGGACATCGCGATGGTTGTGGGGGCAGCCATCCTGGGTGCCCGTCAGAGCCGGCCACGCATCACTTCGCCTTTCCGAGAGAGTGCGGACACTCCACCCTCGGACTCGCTTGCGGCGACGAGTGACGAGTCACGATCAACCACCCACCCTGTCACGGCACCTTCAACCTGGAAGGTCGCCCCTACAATGCCCGCTCGGACATCGCGATGGTTGTGGGGGCAGCCATCCTGGGTGCCCGTCAGAGCCGGCCACGCATCACTTCGCCTTTCCGAGAGAGTGCGGACCCTCCACCCTCGGACTCGCTTGCGGCGACGAGTGACGAGTCACGATCAACCACCCACCCTGTCACGGCACCTTCAACCTGGAAGGTCGCCCCTACAATGCCCGCTCGGACATCGCGATGGTTGTGGGGGCAGCCATCCTGGGTGCCCGTCAGAGCCGGCCACGCATCACTTCGCCTTTCCGAGAGAGTGCGGACACTCCACCCTCGGACTCGCTTGCGGCGACGAGTGACGAGTCACGATCAACCACCCACCCTGTCACGGCACCGTGTTGGGGTCGTCTACTCCGGCAGCGCTGAAAGCGGCGGGAGACCCATCTTGCGCACCAGCGCCTGGAACCGAGGATCGGAGCGCAGGGGATCGAAACTCGGCAGTCCGATGTAGGTGAGATTTGGATCGCGGACCTCGTAGGCCTCCTCGAGCCAGTCGATGGCACGCTCGTAGTCGCCGGCGTCGAGGTAACAAACGGCGATCCCCCAGGGCAAAAAGACACGTTTGGTGCCCGCGTCGGGGACGCCCTTCGCCAGTTCGTACCGTTCGGCGAGGAGATCGCCGTTGGCCAGCTGTGCGCCCTCGTAGCCGCCCTCGGTCAGGCCTCGTTCGAAGGCCGCCAAGCGTTCCGGATCACGTGCGACCCGTTCCTTCAGCGGCTCCAGCGCCTCCTCTTCCATTCCTTTCGCGAGGAAAGCCTCCTGTAGAACGCCTCCGGCAACCGGGTTCCCGGGCAGGACCGCGAGGCCCGTGCGGGCTGCGGCGATCGCGTCGTCGTAACGACGGTCAAAAACCAAGACGACCCCATAGAGCGCATGGAACAGGGGATTGTACGGATCGAGCTCGATCGATCGCTCGGCGTGCTCCACCGCCTCGCCGACACGACCCATGATACTGAGGAAATGCGCATAGTACGCGTGGGCGCTGGCGTTGTTGGGGTTGAGCTCGAAGGTGCGCTGCCACTCGCGTTCGGCAACCTGCCAGTCCCATTCGACCCAGGTACTGATCACTGCGAGGGCCTCGTGTGCCACATAGGAGGATTCATCCAGCGCGATGGCCCGTTCGGCCGCCGCCTTTCCTTTTGGACCGGCCTCGCTGGGAGAAGATACCTGCATCTGCTGTCGAGCTACCCAGACCCACGCGAGACCGGCGTACGCCGCTGCATACGACGGATCCTTCTCCAGCGCTTGCTCGAAATATCGCTCGGCCATGTCGAGATTTTCCGGCGACAACATCTGCCAGTGGTAGGTCCCCTTGAGGAAGGCCTCGTAGGCCTCGGGATCGACGCTCCGGTCGGCGGTCAGACGGGCCTCCTCGACCGGCAGCAGCTTGAGGGCCAGGGCCTTGGCGACCTCTTTGGCCACCGCCCCTTGAACCTCGAGAATTCCCGCAAGCTCGCGCTCGAAGCTGTCCGCCCAAAGTTGAGTCTGGTCGTTGACCTGGATCAGATCGGCGGCAACCCGGACCCGACCTGCTTCGCGGTGGGTGCTCCCCTCGAGCACGTAATCGACATCGAGCTCGCGGCCGATCTGGTCGATGGGCGTGTCACCCCCCTTGTAGCGCATGACCGATGTCCGCGCGATCACGCTCAAACCCTCCGGGTGCAGCTTGCCGAGCTGGGTGATCATCTCCTGGGTAAGGCCGTCCGAGAGGTACTCCTGCTCGGGATCGCCCGAGAGATTGACAAAGGGCAGCACCGCCATCCGCACCGGTTTGACGCCGCCGACGCTTCCTCCTCCGAGAAGCCGCCGGACGCCACCTACATCGAGCGCCGCCAGGATCGCCAGCACGCCGACAAGACCCAGCACCGGCATCAGCCATCGCCGACTCACCGAAACCGGTTTCGGGGGCGGCGCAAGCGTTTCGGGAACCGCCATCCCCGCCAGTTCCAATGCCGCACGGACCTCGCCGGCGCTCGGGTACCGGGCACCGGGCTCTTTTTCGAGGCAGCGCTCCACCACCCCTTGCAGCCGGGTCGACGTTGGGCCTCCCGGAGTCGAAACCAACGGCGGCGGCGGCGAGCTCAGGATGGCGGAGCTCAGCTCGAACCCGGTGTTGCCCTTGAACGGCCGCTCACCCGACGCCATCTCGTACAAGACCACCCCAAGCGCCCAGATATCGCTGCCCGCATCGGCCGGCTCTCCGCGCAGTTGCTCCGGCGCCATATAGGGCAGGGTCCCCGCGATCATGCCCGGCAGCTCCAGCGAGTCGGCGGTGAAAGTAGTGGCGTCGTCGAGCTCCGTCTTGCTCATCCGGGCAGCGAGCCCGAAATCCAAGACCTTGGCTCGGCCCTCCGAAGTGATCACGACGTTGGCGCTCTTGAAATCCCGGTGAACGACTCCGTGGGAGTGCGCATGCGCCAAGCCGTCCGCCATCTGGCGGCCGAGACGACAAATCTCCTCGAACCCCATCGGCCCCTCGGAGACACGGTTGCTCAACGCCTCGCCCGCCACCAGTTCCATGGCGATGTAGGCCTGACCATCGGCCTCGCCCACCTCGTAGATCGTGCACACGTTGGGGTGATTGAGCTTCGAAGCCATCCGCGCCTCGCGGAGCAACCGGGTTCGGGCGGTCTCGTCGGCCGTCGTCTTCGCGGGGAGCACCTTGAGAGCCACCTCGCGCTCGAGGGTCGGGTCCCACGCCCGCCACACCTCACCCATCCCGCCGGCGCCCAGTCGGGCCACAACCTCATAGGACCCGAACCGCCGGCCGGGAGCCAAGCCCGGAAGCTCACCGCCCGATTCCAACGGAGTCGTGAACGACCCCAGGAAATCGGTCTCGTCTCCGTCGCGATTGTTCATTTGTTCTCTTGTCTCTTCGACTGAAGTATAGCAGCGGCTGTCGTATCATCTCGAAATGACTTCATCAAAGACAGTTGCATTGGTGACCGGGGCGAATCGTGGGATCGGGTTCGAGATCTGTCGGCAGCTCGCCATGACCGGGGTGGAGGTCGTTCTCTGCGCTCGCGATCCCGCCAAGGCCCGAGCCGCCTCCGACCTGCTCGCGGCCGAGGGTCTCACCGTCAAGCCTCATACCCTCGACGTCACCTCGGGCGAGTCGACCGCCGCCGCGGTCGAGGCCGTCGAGAACGATTCGGGCCGGCTCGACATCCTGGTCAACAACGCCGGGGTCTTTCTCGACAAGGACGGCAGGGCCGAAACCATCGATCTCGATCGCGTACGGCTCACCATGGAGACCAACACCTACGGTCCCATCCTCCTCTGCCAGGCCGCCGTCCCGCTGATGCGCCGGCAGGGCTACGGCCGGATCGTCAACCTCGCGAGCGAGCTCGGGTCGCTCACCGACATGGGCAGCCTCTACCCGGCCTACCGGATTTCGAAGACCGCCCTCATCGCCTACACCCGCATCCTGGCGCAGGAACTGAGCGGAACAGGAATCCTCGTCAACGCCATGTGCCCGGGCTGGGTCAAGACCGAGATGGGCGGACCCAACGCCACCCGCGAGATCGCGGACTCCGCCGACACCGCCCTCTGGCTGGCGACGCTGCCCGGTGACGGTCCCACCGGCGGCTTTTTCAAGGACCGAGAACCTCTACCGTGGTGAAGCGGTCTTCGAGATTCAGCGTGAATCGAGTGAGAGCTTTCGGTCGATTCGACGGTCGAGCGGCGCCCGGGGCGGTTGAACGGTGGTTTCAGCGGCTGAGCGGATTCGACCCGGACTTCTCGCATCGGCTGCGAAATCCAGATGTGCCCTGCCGAGTGAAGGTTCGGATCGCCGGCAGTTGCCGTTGTGAGGGTGTGATGCCTGAACACCGTGCTCCTCGAACAAACGAAGAGAGGTGCCTCTACAAGAAGTCAAGACTTCTTGTAGGGGCGCCCTGCCTTCTTACCTTCTTACCGATGCGGACGGGTGTCACGCGGTGACGATCTTGATTCCGTAACGCCGGATGTCGTCGTCGCGGGTGACGATGGTCAGCCGTTCCGCTTTCGCCTGCGCGGCGAGCATCCGGTCGAAGGGGTCGCGGTGGACAGCGGGCAGTCCGGCAACCGCGTGCGCGTGCTCGACGGTGATCGGGAGGTCGGAGAACGGCTGCTCGGCCAACACCTCGCTGAAATCACCGGGAATCTCGAGCTTGCCGATAGCCTCTTTGATCCGGATCTCCCACACGACGACCGCGCTCAGGAACACGGTGTTTTCCGGGTCGGCGATGGCCTTCCTCGCCGGCTCCGACAGCTGCGGGTCGTCGTTCAGCCACCACAGCAACGCGTGGGTGTCGAGAAGCAGGTTCATGACTCGCCCATCCCGAACGCCTCCCGAAGCTCGTCGGGCAGCTCGTCGAAATCGTCCGCGATCTTGATCTTACCCCTGAGAGCCCCGGGCTTGCGCGGACCCTCGGGGCGTTCGTAGCGAACCAGCCGGGCGACCGGTTTGCCGGCCTTGCCGATGATGACCTCATCCCCTGCAAGCACCCGCTCGATCAAGGCCGACAGCTGCGCCTTCGCCTCGGAAATGTTGGTGATGGGCATGGCAGCCTCCCTGTCTGTATTCTGACCAGACCAGACCAGGTCTGTCAATATCCCCAACTCCGCAGGTCCGTGCCCGCTGGAAGCCAAAACCGCGCCGGCTGAGCAGCGAGAGTGCCTACAGTCCGCCGGAATCCTCGGTTTCGGTGCCCGTGGCCGCCGGCTCGTGCCAGTGGAAGCGCTCGATCTCCTCGATCGGCGTGGTGTCCGCCGTCAGCAGCATCACCGCCCGCTTCCCGTCGGTGAAGAAGGGGTCGCCGGTGAGGTTGCCGCGCGGTGAGTCCATGTCGATCTCCCCCACCCCGCCGGCCCAGCCGAAGACCGCCAGCGACTGGCCCCACAGGAAATCCTGCAGGAGCGAGGCCCGAGTCTCGTCGACGTCGGGGTCGATACGGTGGGTCGTCAGCGTCGGGCTCTTGGTGGTGATCCGGGTGCCGATGTCGCGGCTGATCTGGCCGATGGCCACCGGCAGCCCCTTGTAGGTCACCGGCGCCTTCCACAGCCGAAGGTGGTTTCGGTAGTGGATGTTGGAACGGACTTTCTGCAGCGCGATGTCCTGCGGCCGGCCCCAGACGTAGAGGTCGCTGATGGGAGCGTGCCGCCACGCTCCACCGAACACGCCGAACACCCCGGTCTTGACGGCCGAGCCGGCGCTCAGCGCCGCCGTCGGATCCCAACCCATGCGGAGAAAAGCCGGCCACACGGCCTCCTCTTCGCCGATGATGACGAGGTTGAGCGGGTCGCCGGTCTTGCTGCCGTCCTTGTTGGTGACGAAGGCCGGCTGGGTCTCGATCCAGGCAAGCAGCCCTTGGTCGTCGAGGTCGACGATCTCATCCTCGGCATAGATCTCGACATCGGCGATCCGGTGGTAGTCGGCCGTGAAACCGGGAAGCTCGAAGACGAACTCGAAGTGCTCCGCCGAGCGCTCGCTGATCACGGTGACCCGAACCCACCGCGCACCCAGGTCGCGGTTGCCGTAAACGAAGCCCGACACGGTCTCTCCGGGCGGCACCACGTAGCGCATACGATGGTCGTAGAAGTAGGCGCGCTTCTCCCGGTTGGCCTGCTTCGACCACGTCCAGTGGCTCTTCTGGGCGACCTCGAGGGCCGAGAAGTAGTCCGGGTCGACGCTCCTGGGGAGAAAGGCGAGCAGCTGGTCGCTTCTGTTGATGATCTCGATCCAGATCGGCTGAATGTTCTTCTTGTACAGCTTGACGTCGAAGACCGCCTGCGCCTCGTCCTTGGAGAGGACGGCGGCGGTCACCGTGATTCCGTTTCTCGACGCCGACTGGGCGCGCTCGGTGAAGGCAACCTGCTCCATGGGCGCCGGAGAAAAGGTCCGGCAGCCGGCAAGACCGATGAGCAGCATCGGAACCAGCATCAAGGATCGAGAACTCGGAGTCGCCTGCATCATGATCATGTCACCTTTCTTCAGCATCTCTCAGTTCGGATCTGCTCCGGCACTATCCGCCCGTTTCGACCACCCGCGGGAGGACGCCCCCGGGCCGACCGTGGTGGGGCACTGCGTCATCGACACCACGTGGATCCACGAATCTCTGGAGCGAGCTGCTGAAGTAAAGACAACCGATTTCATCGGTTGGGCGAGATGCGGCGAACGGCTCGACCGAGTCGAGGGCCTCGAGCCACTCTCGCTTCAAGGCTTGAAGGTCGATCTTGACCGCCAGGTCGAGTCGCTCGAGATCCTCACCCCGGACCCGCCCACGTCGCCGCAGAAGCTCGAGCAGCGACAGCGGCGAAAACCCGGGATCCTTGCCGCACGCAGCCCAACACAGCGCCCCGAGCGGAAGAAGATCGCGATGGAACTGCAGCGTGTCGAGAACGTCGCGGGGCTCGTCTCGACCGGCAAGCGCGAGCACCTTGTTCACGGCGAGGTCGACCGGATGGAGAAGGTAGCCCACTCGTTCATCGCGGACCGTCGGCATGAAACGCCACGACGAGTCGTGAGCCCACTCGACCTTCGTCGCGTCGCCCCTTCGGTTGACAATCGCCCTGACATAACCCGGCTGCCGCATCTCGACGTCGATGCTGTAGCCTTCGCCCTCCATGAGCTCTCGGTCGGCCGCGAATGTCTCCCCCACCCGCTGCTCCGAGTCGTGGAAGTAGTCCAGGTCGCGGCTGTACCGGATCGTGTTCGGTTCGAGCAGGACCGCGCCGCCGCCGGCAAGGAAGGAGTCGGGGCTCCGGTTCCCGGACAGCAGCCTCGCGAGCTCGGCCTGGTACCCGGTTAGCGGCATAGCCTCCCCGCAACCTCCCACGCTTCGCGGCCTCCGTGCCGTCTGAGCTGTTCCGCAACCCAGCCGACGTCCCTTGGACCGACAACGTACTCGGGATCGTAGGACCAGAAGCACTGGGAGTGGAATCGGCGGTACGCCCGCCGCGCCTCCCGCACCTTGACCATGGCTCGAGCGGCTTCCGGATCGAGCGTGCGGCGGCTCTTCCGGCCGCCGCGACGGCCGATCTCCGCGAGGTAGGCACGAACTCTCCGATTCATGTTTCTATCATAATCCGCTTACGATCAATCTGCAAGCAAAAGGAACATATAACCATAGAAATTGACCGCGTGACCACCGACGAGTGTGTATTGAACACCGTGTTCCTCGAACAAACGAAGAAGCTCTTTCATGTCGGCGGAGAACTGCATGTGTGGCTCCTACCAGGACACTCGTTCCCAGGTCGCTCGCTTCTCCATGGGCGTCCGGCCCCAGTCATCTCCCCAACGACGCGCCTGCAACACCGCAAACTCCCGCAACCGGTCATCGTGAGACATTCCGGCCAGCCTCCGATGTTCTGCGGTGTTCTCTTCTTCAAACGAGGAAAAGACTCTGACCTCGGTTTCTCTCTCCATCGAGCACCTCGCAAACGTGAATCTCCTGGCCGGGCAAATCAGCATTCTACTTGCGTCATCGCCGGCGTTCGACGCCCTACCGCGCCCCTTCCTCCTCGGACTCCTTCACCTCGGCATCTTTGTCGAAGGATGAAGGCGGCGTTGCCGGCGGTTGCGCGGTCTCGGGATCCCAGCCGCCGCCGAGGGCGCGGTAGAGATCGACGAGGTTCTGGATCACGAGACCCTCGCTGGCAGCGAGGTCGTCCTGGCGCACGAGCAACGAGCGCTCGGTGTCGAGGACATTCTGGAAGTCGGTGAGACCGGCCCGGTACTGGGTGAGGACGAGATCGAGCGAACGCTGGGTGGCGTCGACGGAGTTGATCAGGTGTCCCCGGCGGGCGACTTCCTTGTCATAGGAGACCATGGCGTCCTCGACCTCCTCGAGGGCGAGGAGCACCGCGCGTTCGTAGTTGAGGATGAGCTGCTCGGTCCGCGCCTTCTCAGCATCGATCTGCGATCGGATGGCGCCGCCGGCGAAGAGGTTCCAGCGGATCGGCAGACCGATGGACCAGTTGATGCTGATCCGAGCTGAAGAGGTCGCCTCCCGAGGTCGCCTGGAGCCCGAGGAATCCGCTGAGGGAGAACTTGGGATAGAGCTCGGCGGTGGCGACCCCGATTCGTGCGGTCTGGGCGGCCAGCCGTCGTTCGGCGGTGCGGATGTCGGGCCGTTGGCGGAGGAGATCGGCCGGCAGTCCGGTGGTCACGGCGTCGGGTTCGGTCGGGATGGGAACCTCGTCCGAGAGCTCGTCGTCAAGGGCGCCGGGATTCATGGCGAGGAGAACGGCGAGCCGGTTGCGGGCGATGGTCAGGCTGTTCTCGAGGCTGGGGATGAGCGACCGGGTGTTCGCCAGATTGCTCTCGGCCTGGGCGACGTCGAGGGCCGAGACGAGCCCCGAATCGAACCGATCCGTGGTGAGCTTGAGGGTGTTTTCCTGACCCTCGACGTTATCGTGCGCGAGCCGCAATCGCTCCTGCAGTGAACGAACGTTGACGTAGTTGGTCGCGACCTCGGCATAGAGGGTGACCAGGACATCGCGGTAATCCTCGACCGAGGCCTCGACCTCGGCATCGGCCGCCTCGACCTGACGTCGGATCCGACCCCAGAGATCGAGCTCCCAACTCGCGCCGACTCCGAGGTCGTAGAGATCGGCCGAGTCGAAACCACCGTCAGGAGCAAGCTCGCCGAGGACACCGTTGTCGGACGGCTGGCTGCGACCGGCCTCGGCATCGACACCGACCTGAGGCAGCCGCTGACCGGCCACGACACCGCGAAGGGCGCGGGCCTCCTCGACCCGCCACACGGCTTCGCGAAGGGTGAGGTTGGACGCCCCCGCCCGTTCGATCAGCGAGCTCAGGGCGGCATCGCCAAACACCGACCACCAGGTCTGGAGCGGCGCATCGCCCTCGCCGAGGCCGTCGACAGCCGCCGTGTGCCAGGCATCGGGCACGGTGGCGAGTTCGGGTTCTTCGTAGTCCGGGCCGACCGTACAACCACCGAGCGAAAGGAGACCGATCACGGCGGTCAGAAACAACAGATGTTTGTTCTTCATGACTCGCTCCTCAGCTCTCGGCGCCGACTTCGGCCGGTTCCGGTTCAGAAGCAGCGATCGGTTTGCCGCCACCCATCCTCTCGGTCGCGCTCTGGATCACGTAGTAGAGCCACGGGATGACGAAGATCCCGAAGACCGTGGCGAAGGCCATTCCGCCGAAGACCGCGGTGCCCAGGGCGACTCGGCTCGCGGCGCCTGCGCCGGTGGCGAAGAGCAGCGGCAGCACACCGAGGATGAACGAAAGCGCGGTCATCAGGATCGGCCGGAATCTGAGCTGCGAAGCCTGCATGGCCGATTCGAAGGCGGTTTTCCCCTCCTCGCGCAACTGGTTGGCGAACTCGATGATGAGAATCGCGTTCTTGGCCGACAGTCCGATGAGCAGGACAAAGCCGATCTGGGTGTAGACGTTGTTGTCGAGCCCGCGGGCGAGGGTCAGCACCGAGGCGCCGAAGATGGCGATGGGCACCGAAAAAATGACCCCGAAGGGCAGGGTCCAGCTCTCGTACTGGGCGGCCAGGAAGAGATAGACGAAGACGATGGCCAGACCAAAGATGATCCCGGCGGCACCACCGGCCGCGAGCTGCTGATAGGTGACCCCGGTCCAGGAGAAGCTCATGGATGGCGGCATGGAGTTCTTTGCGATCTCCTCCATGGTGGCGATGGACTGGCCCGAGCTGTAACCCGGCGCCGCATCGCCGGTGATGGAGGCCGACGAGTAGAGGTTGTAGCGCGACTGGACCGTCGGGCCCACCGTGTCCCTGACGTTGAGCAGGGTCGCCAGGGGAATGATCTTGCCCGATCTCGAGCGGACCTCGAGCTTGGAGATGTCGGCGCGTTCGAGCCGGTAGGACTCGTCGGCCTGGATCATGACCTTCCAGACCCGGCCGAAGAGGTTGAAGTCGTTGGCGTAGGCCGAGCCGAGGTTGGCCTGGAGGGTCGCGAAGATGACGCTCAGCGGGACGTCGAGGCGTTTGGCTTTCTCGCGGTCGACCTCGAGGAAGAGCTGCGGCACCCCGGCGCGGAAGGTGGTGTTCATGTTGGTCAGCACCGGGTTCGCCCGGCCCTGCTGGACGAGGTCGGTGGCGACCTGCTGGAGGAGTTCGAGACCGGAACCACCGACATCCTGGAGCTCCATCTGGAAGCCTCCGGTGGCGCCGAGACCCTGGATCGGTGGCGGCCGGGTGGCGAAGACGATCCCGCCCTTGATCGCGGCGAAACGGGCGTTGAGGTTGTCGACGATGGTCTGGATCTGGGTCTCCGGGGTCTGCCGTTCGTCCCAGTGATCGAGGACGATCCAGAACGCGCCGGCGTTGGAGGAGACCACCGAGTCGAGCAGTGAGAAACCGCCGATGGTGATGACCCCACGAATCCCGGGAGTGTCGTCGAGGATGGCGGCGACCTCGTCGAGCACCTGCTCGGTACGGCCGAGCGAGGTGGCGTCGGGCAGCTGGGCCGCGACCATGAAGTAGCCCTCGTCCTCGGAGGGGACAAAGCCCGAGGGCATGGAGATCATGCCGAAATAGGCGCCGGCCATGAGCCCGCCGACGAGCAGCATGGTGAAGGCAACCCTCCGGAGCAGCATCGCGACGATGCGCGTATAGCCCTCGGTGCCGGTGTGGAGCATCCGATTGAAGATTCCGAAAAGACCCTTGGTCCGCTCCACCGAGGGTCGGAGCAGCATGCCGCAGAGCGCGGGGCTGAGGGTCAGGGCGTTGATCGACGAGAAGATGGTGGCGACCGAGATGGTGATGGCGAAGGGTCGGTAGAGCCGGCCGGTGATTCCGGGCATGACGATGGTCGGGACAAAGACCGCCAGCAGCACTAGGGTGGTGGCGACGACGGGCCCGGTGATCTCGAGCATGGACTTGGCGGTCGCCTCCTTGGCCCCGAGACCCTCTTCGTCAATGATCCGCATGGTGTTTTCGACGACGACGATGGCGTCGTCGACGACGATCCCGATGACCAGGATGAGACCGAACATGGTCAAGCCGTTGATCGACAGCCCGAGGGCGAGCATGACCGCGAAGGTGCCGAGCAGGGACACGGGGATGGTGATGGCGGGCACCAGGGTGGTGCGGAAGTCCTGGAGGAAGAGGTAGACCGTCAGGATCACCAACAGGATGGCGATGATGAGGGTCGTCACCACCTCCTTGAGCGACTGGAGGATGTACTCGGTGGTGTCATAGAGGATTCGGTATTCGAGACCCTCGGGGAACGCGGCGCCGAGCCGCTCCATTTCGGTCTTGACCCCTTCCGCGACCTCGAGGGCGTTGGCGCCGGGGGCCGGGTAGACGGCGACGGCGATGGACGGCGCGCCATCGAGCTTGGCGTACCACATGTAGCTCTGGGCGCCGAGCTCGACCCGCGCCACATCACGGATCCGCACGAGTTGTCCCTCTTCGCCGCGCTTGACGATGATGTTCTCGAACTGTTCCACCGACTCCAGCCTGCCGAGGGTCGAGATGGAGTACTCGAAGGGCTGGTCCTTGGGCGCCGGTTGGCCGCCGATCTGACCGGCCGCCACCTGGACATTCTGCTCCCGCAACGCGTCGAGCAGATCCAGCGTCGTCAGACCGCGGGCGCGGAGCAGCAGCGGGTCGATCCAGATCCGCATCCCAAAGTCCTTGGCGCCCATGATCTGGACCTTGGAAATCCCGTTGACCCGGGCGAGGACGTCCTTGATCCGGGTCGTCGTGTAGTTGGAGATGTAGAGCTCGTCGAAGGTGCCGTCGGGCGACACCATGTTGATCATCAGGGTGATATTGGTGCTCTGCTTCTCGACCTTGACGCCCTGCCGCGTGACCTCCTCCGGCAGGATCGGGAGCGCTTCGTTGACCCGGTTCTGGACGAGGACGGTGGCCATGTCGACATCGGTGCCGACCTCGAAGGTGATGGTGATGTTGCAGCTGCCGTCGGAGGCTGATTTTGACGACATGTAGAGCATGTTCTCGACGCCGTTGATCTTCTCCTCCATGGGCGCGGTGACGCTTTCGGCCACCACGGCGGCGCCGGCGCCCGGGTAGCTCGTGCTGACCTGGACCGAGGGCGGCGTGATCACGGGCATGCTCTCGATGGGCAGCAGCGGGATCGACAGAACGCCCACGAGGACGATCACGATGGCGATGACCGAGGCGAAGATGGGACGATAGATGAAGAACCGGCTGAACATGCGTCAGCTCACGAACCGCTGCCGGCGGGGCTCGGCGTCACCGGCATTCCAGGCCGGGCGCGTTGGAGCCCGTCGATGATGTAGCGTTCGCCGGGGGCGAGACCGGCGAGGATCACCCTGGTCTGGTCCGGCTGAAGCGGGCCGGGCTCGATATAGCGTCGCTCGACGACGTTGTCCTCGCCGACGATCATCAGATAGCGGCCGCCGAGATCGGTGCCGAGGGCGATCTCCTCGACGAGCAGCGCATCCTCGAGGAGCTCGCCCGGGAGCCGGACCCGAACGAAGAAACCGGGGAAGATCAGGGCGTCGGGGTTGGGGAAGACGCCTCGCACCCGGATGGTCCCGGTGGCGGCGTCGACGGTGTTCTCCATCGAGTCAATGACGCCTTCGATCTCGAGACCGGTTTCTTCCAACAGGAGCGTCGCCGACACGACCCCCCCATCTTTCGGCCCCTTGTGACCGCCTCGCTGCTCGAGGGCCTGGGCGATGAAACGCTCCGAGACCTCGAAATAGGCGTAAATGGGATCGATCTGGCGAACCGTGGTCAACAGGGTCGCCTCACCGGCGCCGACGAGATTGCCGAGATCGACGAAGTTGCGGCTGACGAGGCCGTCGATGGGCGAGGTCACCGTGGTGTACTCGAGCTGGATCTCGGCGTTGGTCAACTCCGCCTGGGCCTGAAGGAGGGCCGCCGACGCCTGGTCGCGCTCGGCGCGGGCGCGGGTGACCTCCTGCTGCGAGACCGCGTTGGTCTTGACCGCCTGCTCGAGCCGATCGAGATCGGACTCGGCGCGAGCGAGACCCGCCTCGGCGCCCTTGAGCCCGGCAGCGGCGCGGTCGCGCTGGGCTTCGTAGGGCTCGGGCTCGATGACGAAGAGCAGCTGATCTTTGCGGACGAAGGAGCTCGGCTCGAAGCTCATCTCATCGAGGAAGCCCTGCACCCGGGCGCGGATGTCGACCGACTTGAAGGCCTCGGTGGAGCCGACGAACTCCTGAAAGACGGTCACGTCCCGCTGCTGCGGTGTCGCCACCGTGACCTCGGGCGGCGGCGGCGGCACCACCTCGGGCGCCTTCCGGCACCCCGCGGCGGCGGCGGCGAGGACGATGGGCAGAAGAAGACTGCGGCGAACGATCTGGGTTTTGGTTATTGCCATAGCGGGATATTCTCCCTAATCGAGGGAGTCGGCGTCAAGCTGATCACGAAACGAGGAGAATCCACGGCGTTCCGATGACGAGGTAGATCAGCAGATTGGCGATGGTGATGACGGCGCCGTACTTGTAGAGATCGCTCGTCGTGAGATAGCCGCTGCCGACGAAGAGCACGTTGGCGCTCGAACCCTGGGGTGTGATGGCGGCGAAGAAATTGGTCGCGAAGAGGAGCATCAACGCCATCAGCGCCGGGTCGACCCCCGATGCGACTCCGACCGACATGAAGACGCTGAACAGGGCCAGCAGATGCGCGGTCTGGCTGACGAAAAGATAGTGCAGCAGAACGTAGATCACGATCAGAGACACGAACACGACCGGCGGGGCCAGTCCCTCAAGCCGGATCGCCACCTTGTCGCCGAGCCACGCCATGAAACCGAGTTCGTCGAGGCTCGTGCTGAGGGTGAAGAGGATTCCGAACCAGATCCAGATCGACAACGCCTCGCCCTCGGTCTTGAGGTCGGCCATGGTGTAGACCCGCGCCAAGACGAGGATGGCGAGACCGAGGAAAGCGATCCCGGCCTTGTCGAGGGAGAGAGCTTCGGAGAGCGCCCAACCGACGATCATGAAGGCGAAGACCCCGGCGGTGAGCCGCTCGCGGGCGGTCATGGGGCCCATCCTCTCGAGCTCGGCCGCCGCGGCCACGGGCGCCTCGGGTGTGTGTTTGGTCTCCGGATTGACGACCCGGAGGAGGATCATCGGCAGGACCACCAATGCCGATAGGGCCGGGACCACGGCGGCGAGAAACCACGAGGCGAAGCCGACCTCGACACCGAATTCGAGCGCGATGGTCGCCCCGACCGGGTTGGTCGCCATGGCCGTCAACCACAGAGCGGAAGACACGGTCAGGCTGGCCATCCCGATGATCATCATGAAGTTGCCCAGCCTTTTTTCGGTACCGTCGTCGGGCGACGAACCGGATCCGAGACAGATCGCATGAACGATGGGATAGAGCACCCCGCTGCGCGCGGTGTTGCTCGGGAAGGCGGGTGCGATGATCGCATCGGTGATCATCACGCTGTAGCCGAGACCGAGGGTCGACCGGCCGAGCCGCCGGATGACGTGGAACGCGATCCGCCGGCCGAGACCCGATCTGATGACCGCCCGGGCAACCAGAAACGCGGCGACGATGAGGAGGATGAACTCCTTGCTGAAACCGGCATAAGCCTGATCGGGGCGCAGAACGCCCGTGAACATGGCGGTCACCATCCCGAGAACCGCGGCGAGAAAGATCGGCGCGGCCTGGATGAGCACGGCGAGGATCGTCGTGAAGAAGATGGCGAAGAGATGCCACGCCTCGACGCTGAGGCCGTCCGGCACGGGCAGGAACCAGACGACGATCCCGATGACAGCCGCAACGGCGACGCGGGCAGGCTTGATGTCGTGGGCGCTTCGCGTGGTTTGCCCTTGTTTCGAATCTGCCCGTTGAGTCAACTGGAGCATTCCCTTGCTTGGAGGATTGTACCTCGCGTCGGTGATGCTATCGTCGGCGTCAGAACACCTCCGGCACGAACCGCCGATCGGCAATCGACGCCTCGTCGTCATAGGCGCCCGTGGTCTTGCGTTTGCCGAACTTGACCTTTTCGATCGGGACATCCTTGTAGGGAAACTGCTCCGAGCAGGTGGGTGATGCAGTTGAGGCGGGCGCGCTTCTTGTCGTCGGCGCGGACGATGTTCCAGGGGGCGAAATCCGTATCCGTCGCCTCGAACATGGCGTCTCTCGCCCTCGAGTAGTCGTACCAACGATCGTAGGACGCGAGATCCATGGGGCTGAGCTTCCAGACCTTGCGCGGGTCTTCCTTCCTCGATTTGAAGCGGCGTTCCTGTTCCTCCATCCCGACGTCGAACCAGTACTTGATGAGATGGATTCCGTTCTTGACGATGAACTGTTCGTAGATCGGCGCCGCCTTGAGAAAGCTCTTGTACTCGTGATCGGTGCAGAAACCCATCACCTTTTCGACGCCGGCCCGGTTGTACCAGCTGCGATCGAAGAGGACGACCTCCCCCGCCGCCGGAAAGTGGGCCATGTAGCGCTGGATGTACATCTGAGTTTTCTCGCGGTCGGTGGGCGCCGGCAGCGCGACGACGCGAAACACCCGTGGACTGACCCGCTCGGTGATCCGCTTGATGACGCCGCCCTTGCCGGCCGCGTCGCGGCCCTCGAAAACGACGATGGCGCGGGCGCCGGTCGCCTTGACCCAGAGCTGGAGCTTGACGAGCTCGCCCTGGAGCCGGGCAAGCTCCTTTTCAAAGTCGTTGTCGGACAGCTTGTCCTTTTGCTTGCGGCTTCTGCCCATGGCGGTTCTCTCCGATGTCGGATGCGACCATTCTAGTCGACCTGAAGCCGGGATCAACGGATCAGAAGATCGATCGCGTCGCTTCGCCGACCGACGGCGGCCGCCTTGCCCTGAAAAAACGGCGCCCGCCCGCCGCCGCGGCCGTCGAGGACGGCGCAGATCTCACGGCCGACGCGGCCGATGTCCACACCAGAGGCCTCGCTCGCCACCAGAAGAAAGGCGCCATCGCTTCCGCGACCCACCGTCAGCAGCGCGACTCGATCCGGTGTGCGCTCGACGAGCGCTTTTCCGATTTCCTGGAGAAAGGGCAGATCGCGGCCGTCCCAGTGGCCCGTCATCACCGCGTCGTCCGTCGCTGCGAGTCGCTCGGCCTCGGCACGGGCCAGTTCGACCAGGAGTTGACGGCAGTCTCTTGCCAGATCTTTCTCCCTGCCGAGGCGAAGCTCGACCAGCTCGGGGAGATCGTCATCCGCTGCGCCCAGCAGCGCCCGCAGTTTCACGTTCCTCGTCTCGTGCGCAGCGAGCCGCCGGCGCACCCGATCGCCGGCGACAAAAAACACCCGCGTGCCGCCGCGCATGGGTTCGGTGCCGATCAACGCCATCGCGCCGATCTCCGCCGTCGAGCGGAGGTGGGTGCCGCCGCAGGTGTTGAGGTCGAGGCCATCGATCTCCACCAGACGGATCTCGCCGCCGAGTCCCTCGGGCAGGAGACGCGACCGGACTCCGAGCGCCTCCATCTCGTCGATTCCCGCGCGGCGGACGGTCACCGAACGTGAGGCGTGTATCTCCCGAGCCACCGCATCCTCGAGCCGGCGAAGATCGTCACCACCGAGCGACCCGACGCCGAGTTCGATATCGCTCACCACGGATCCCAGGTGAAACGCCGTTGTCGCCCAACCGAATCGCCCGAGCGCGACCGCGGTGAGCAGATGCTGACCGGTGTGCTGCTGCATGTGATCAAAACGTCGAGCCCAATCGAGCACCTGGTGGACCGGGCCGAGCGGCAGCTCGCCGCTCAAGAAATGACGGACGACCCCGTCCACCTTCTGGACATCGATGACGTCAATCCCGCCCATGGTTCCGAGATCCGCCGGTTGACCGCCTCCCTCGGGATAGAAGACGGTGTCGGCCGTGACGGCGAAGAGCCGCGTCCCTTCCCGGTCAACCTCGGTCACCTCGGTCGATAGCTCGGCGAGGAACGCGTCTCGTTCGTATGCCGGACCGTCCACGATCATCGAATTCACCCCCTGAAACCCGAATCCTTGATCCCGTGCCGGGTCGCGAGTTTGCGTGCGTTTCGAAGCGCCATTCCACCGGCGATCTCTTCGATTTCGATGCGCCGGCGGGACGCGGAGAAGCGCCGCGACCGGACGCTTCATCACGTGAGTTTACATCGGTGGAACACGATCCGGATCGAAGCCGGTCCTGCGGATTTCGGCAAAGTCAGGACCCGGATTGCGTGTCGATTCACAATCGGTTGTGTCGCGTCCTGTCGATCCGCGTGAAAAAAATTTCTTCAACCACGCGCAAAAATTTCAAAAAAGTTGTATAGAGTTGATTGAGATCTTTTTAGTTTGCGTATTTTTCAACCGGAACCAACCGAGGAAAAGGAGAAGGAATGATGGCAACAGCGAAACCGGCAGCGAAGAAAGCGGCAGCGAAACCGGCCGCAGCGAAGAAACCCGCCGCCAAGAAACCCGCAGCGAAGAAACCGGCCGCAAAGAAACCTGCAGCGAAGAAACCGGCCGCAAAGAAACCCGCAGCGAAAAAGCCGGCCGCCAAGAAACCCGCGGTCAAGAAACCTGCGGCAGCCAAGAAACCCGCCGCCAAAAAACCCGCAGCAAAGAAACCCGCAGCGAAAAAGCCGGCCGCCAAAAAACCCGCAGCGAAAAAGCCTGCTGCAAAGAAACCCGCAGCCAAGAAGTAAGCGAAGGGCCCATCAGGGCACCCACCGGGTCCGACGTTTGCAGACTGCCGTCCGGCCGGCGCTCTCGATCAGGGAAGGTGTCGATGCACCTCTTTTGGCGAATGCCTCAGGGGCCTGTGTTTTCAGGCCCATCATTCGCAACCGAGGAAGAACGCCGGGCACTATTCCCAAACTCCAGAAACAAGGATGCTTCAAGGCGCGCCTTCCTCCCTCCCTTCCCCGAGAGGATTTCGCTTACGCGGTCGGCCTCGAAATCTGAAGTGCTCACGAGGTCTAGCCCCGCTCTTCTCACCAGCTGTCTGCTGCGGCCGGCAATGCACGGCCCCCAGCTGGGTTTTCTCACCTCCGGGTGCTCGACGTACTCTCAAGTACGCCTCCGCGCCCCTCGGATCGAAAACCCAGCTGGGCACAGCACCTCGCCGACCTCGCGACGAAACCCGGTGAGAAGTGCGGGCTAGTCGCGTGGTCGGCGAGGCGCCGATCCCGTGGCCAGCCAGTCACGCAGAAGAGGAACCGCGATGCGCCTCGCACCATCGTCAGCGATTTCGACAAGACCGAGACGATGGAGTTCGCCGAGAACCGGCGACTCAGCCGTGTTCGAAGCGATGCCCTCAGCTGACAGAGCGAGAACCGCGAGGAGAGATCTCTGGTCTTCGTCGAGCAACTCGAGATCGACTTCAAAGAGGCTCGTCACCGATCGATCACCGGCGACCGCCGTCACCGCCCGGTCGACATCGCCGTACTCGATGACCCGCTTGCTCAGGAGCTGGAGCAGGAACGGGTGACCTCCTCCCCAGCGA
The DNA here is from genome assembly GCA_963823445.1 of uncultured Acidobacteriota bacterium. GTDB lineage: Bacteria > Acidobacteriota > Thermoanaerobaculia > Thermoanaerobaculales > Sulfomarinibacteraceae > JAHECW01. The sequence goes on along the minus strand of CAWGLT010000004.1, from coordinate 398,386 downwards.
CAGATGGCTTCGACATCGCCATCGGTCAGATCGGGACGTTCGTCGTCGGCGAGGTGGTGCTGGCGGATGAGGGCTCGCGAGGTCTCGGGCCTCAGGCGACCGAGGTAGAGCGGCGGAAGAAAGCCGTCGAGGAATGGCGACGTCGCAGAACCGGTGGCGAGATCCCACAGGCGAGGACCCGACGAGATCACGGTCCGCACCCCTTCGTGGGCCAGCAGAGCACGCCTCAGCCGTCCGATGGCAGCTTCCGAATGGTCGACCAGAGTTCGCAGCGACTCGGCCTCGTCGCAGAGCAAAAAGAGCTCTCGGCCGTCGGCGTTCAGCCGACGACGAAGGGTGCCGAGCATGCGAAAGACATCCGGATCGATGATTTCGTCCAGAGAAAAACCGGCACCTTCCAACCGCGGCTCGGCATCGGCGAGCGCCTCTTCGAAGCTGAATGACAGCGCGTCGAGATCATCGACCCCCTGAAGATCCCAAAATATCGGCACGAGTCCCCGCGCGGGCTCGCTGATCGCCACGTGCTCGAGCTGCTTGAGGAACGAGGTCTTGCCGCGGCGCCGGGTGCCAACCACCCAGAAGCCGTTGCGCGGACCGTCGAGCACCTCGGCGAGCTGGCGATCGCGACCGTAGAAGCCTTCAGCACGCACCCACTGCCCCACCACATACGATCCGCCGGGGAACCCCGGTTGTCTGTGCGCAACCGAAACGACCGGCATCTGTGCGGCCGGGTCGATGAGGCGATACCCGCGCTTGGCGATGGTCTCGATGAAGCGAGGCTTCCGCGCGTCGTCGCCGAGGGCGCGGCGAAGACCGGCGATGGCGCGGGTGAGCACCGATTCGGAAATGAAGACCTCCGGCCACACGGCATCGATCAGAGCCTCACGCGAAACCACATCACCGCGGCTTCGCGCGAGACAGACCAGGACATCCATCATCTTCGGCTCGAGCTGGACATCGGCGCCGCCCGCACGCGACAGCCGGTTGAGCTGAGGCTGAACTGTCCATTCGCCGAGGATGAAGGGGGCGGTTGCGGATTTCATTACTGAGCATTCTAGTTTCTCCGGTCAGGAATAGACCCAAGGAATCACAACCTGCATCGTCGACTCTGAAGGGCACGCAGGATGCCTGCCCCTACAATCCGTCGATCGCCCTTGTAGCGGCAAGCTTCCAGCTTTCCACTCTCGCGCCTTCGGGAAGTCGGCCGCCTCAAGAAAACGAAGAAAGGGGATGAAACCCCCCTTCCGTTTGTTGTTGATTTTCGACCGACAACTGCGCCAACTCATCACATGAGACCCAGGCACGAGCACGGATCAAAAGCGGAACCCGCCGCCGAAGCTGAACATGACGGGATTGAAGTCGATGGATCCGCGTTCCTGCCCGTCTCCCTCGTCGAAGTCGTAGGTGGCGTCGAGATAGGAGATCGACCCGCTCAGGGCCCAGTTGCCCCTCTTGGTGAGAACGATGTCGATCCCCAGCTTGGCGCCCCAGGTGATTTCCGAGTCGCTCTTGGACCTCACCGACACCCATTCGTCACAACCGTGTTTGGCCGGCCAGCAATCATCGTCCCAGCCCGAGTGGACGGTCCACTTGCTGTAGCGATTGAAGGCGAGCATGGGTCCCGCATAGACGTTGACGGTCGGCGTCCTGACGAAGCGGAAGTTGGCGGCGATGCTCAGGGAGCTCATCCCGAGAACATCGACATCGGTGTAGACGTGTTTGGTTCCTGCGCCGGCCGAGACGTTCATGTCAGAGCCGATGGTGGTGGAACCGAACTCGAGGCCGAGGAAAGGAAGGACCTTGTATTCGATGTTGGCAAAACCGCCACCTCCTCCACTGAGCCTGATGTCGACCGTCCCCGGATCGACCTCCACCGAGGTGCTCCCGCTGGTCTCCGCAACGACGAGGCCGAAGCGTAGGATCCAGTCGCGGACCTTCGGCTGCTCGATGGCCGCTCCTTCTTCAGAGACGGGTTCTTCGTGAGCAAACGCGCTCGAGGCCATGGATAACAGGAGAGCGACGACGACAAGAATGAGCATGAGGGCGGTCAGGTTGGTCTTTTTCATTTCTTCCTCCGTGATCGGGCCGTTTTCCTGCCGGCTCCGTATTTCATGATGAGTCTCGACCCTCGGCGCCCGAGGCGCCTGACGGAGTTGTGAGGTTTGGATGAGGATTCGGATAGGATATCGCCCGTGATCGTCAAGCATGTCTCCGCTTTGAGGTGGATCGGCGCCACCTTCGCGCTGCTGATCTGCCCGCTCGCCGGAGCCCAGTCGACCATCGAACCCCCCATCGTCAGTCCGGGGGCCCGAAGCCTCGGCCTCGGCGGCGCCTTTGTCGCGGTGGCCGACGATGCCACCGCCGCCTGGGCGAATCCATCGGGGCTCACGCAGTTGGTCCGCCCCGAAATCTCGCTGGAGGGGCGATCGTGGAGCGAGGACCGCGAAGGCGCGGCGTCGAATCAATCGAGCCTCGGGTTCCTGTCGTTTGTCCTGCCCCGTCAGAAGTGGTCCATCGCGTTTTATCTGCAGACCTTGTCGAGCCTCGAGTTCCCGACGCAGTGGAGCGACAACGGCGGTGACGTCGATCCGCTTTCCGGTCTCGTCGTCGGCAACTTCGGCGTCTCGGCCGCGCTTCGGCTGAGCGACGAGGTGAGCATCGGTTTCGGACTCACCGCCTTCGCGGGCGTCTTCACCGAGGGGAGCTTCGACCCCGACGAGACGAATCCGTTCTGGGACGGCGATGGCCAAACCGATGCGGGAGCGACGGCCGGTGTCCTGTGGAGCCTCACCGATGCGTGGTCGCTCGGCGCGTCATACCGGAGCGGCGCCGACTTCGATTTCCACGACGGCGGCCGGGCGACGATTCCCGACATTCTCGCCGCCGGCGCCCGCTGGAAGTCGGCTGGCGGGAGCGCCACCGTCGCCGCCGAGGTCGAGTATCTCGGCGGGCTCGAGAACCGGAATCGGCTCCACCTCGGCGGCGAGTGGGTCTTCCTCAAGGCCAAACCCCTCATCGGACTCCGCGCCGGGTTGTGGTATGACCCGAAGGGCACCCTCGCCACGACAGACCCGGACACCGGGTTCTTCGAGGCCGGCAGCGTCATGCACTACTCCGGCGGGATCGGTTTCGCCTGGAAGAAGTTCCAGCTCGATCTCGGGGCGGACTTCTCCGAGAGGACCACCATAGGTTCAATCTCGATGATCTTCACCTTCTGACTCGATTCTCAGCCGTCGGCTCGAAGCCGCCGGCTGAGAATCGAGAGAGGAGTTTTCTTCAGATCCGGAGAACCGAGTCGACATCCTCGACGGTGATTCGGCTCCGGCGATCCTCGTGGACCCGCTGCACCGCGGCGAGCGCCAGCTTCTGAAGGACATACGGCCGGCCGTCGGCCTCGGCGAGCAGCCGTTCCACCGCGTCGTCGTCGATGGCGATCACCCCACGCAGCGGCTGGGTCGCCAGCGTCCGAGCTGCCGCCGCATCGATGGGTCCGACCTCGAGCTCCTCGAAAAAGTTGTACCAGGGGCTGCCCTCGTGATCCCACTGACGAGCGATGCCGACTCCGGCGGCCACCGCCACCAACTGATCGGCGAAGCCCCGCATGAAAAGGCTGCGCAGCCGCTGGTTCGTGCGGTGGGAGTAGCCGTTGAGCTCGTCGATCTCGTCAAAGAGCAGCACCAGCTTTGCCTGTCTTCCGTCGGCGCACTCGACGGTGGGCAGCACCCGCCTGAGATCCCGCACCAGCTCGCGTGAGTCATAGCCGTCGGCGGTTCTGGCGGCCGACATCTGATCGTCACCGATGGTCTCTCCCACCGCCTCGGCGACCGCGGCGAAGAAGACCTCCTCCGCGACGCCCTGAAGATCGATGGAAACCGGCACGAAACAGAAGCGCGGGTGGTCGAGCTGCGGCAGGCGAAGGCTGAGTTGATAAAGCAGCGAGGTCTTGCCGATCCGCCGTTCGCCGAGCAGCAGCAGACTGTTGTTTGGCACCGTCGCCAAGATCCGATCCACGAGGTCGTCACGTCCGACGAAGAGCCCCGGATCGAGCACCGGCGGCCCGGCGACATAGGGGTTGAACCGGCGTCTGAGCAAACGCCGACGACGAAGAAACCGGCGAACCAGAAGACCCGCAGCCAGCGACAGTGAGAGCGCGACGAGCGATCCCCAGAACCACGGAGATCGCACGACGGGGCGTTGATAACGGACGGCATATTCACCGCGCGAGCTCAGGCCCCCGGCATCGGTCGCCGTCACCTCGAAGACCGTGACCCCGACCGGCAGGATCGATTGAATCCGAAACTCGGTGATGGTCACGGCGCCGACCACCTGACTCGTCCGGTCGACAGCGGCCTCGGCCCCGTCGATCGTCGTCACCGAGAGAGCGACTTCGGTGTCGTCGATGACCACCCCGCTCAACCTGAAATCGGGATCCCCGAGCGCGTGGATGAGCGATCCGTCGGGAGCTGTCTCGCGCATGTCGGCAAAACGGATGGCCGGCGGCAGATTCTGCACCGGTCCTTCACCGAGCAACCGTCGGCTCAGCGCTGCGTAGGCCGTCTGGATCACCCGCAGTGCATCCGCGTTACCGCGGTCGCGCGCCAGCACGAGATTGGCGGCGGTGATGGCGGCCTCGAAATCGGAAGCGGCGAGACGGATGTTCGCGGCGGCGAGATTTTCCCGGAGTTCGGCCTTGCTCTCGTCTTCGCCGATGCGTCTCAGGAGACGATCCTCGAGACCGGCGGCGCGAGAGTTGTCGGGCTCGCCGGCGAGAACCTCCTGGACCAGGCCGAGGGCCGATTCGAGCTCGCCTCGCTCGAGGAGTGCATCCGCTCGGTTCAGGGTCTCTGTGTGATCCACGGCTGGAGCGGTCCGCGAAAGCCCGGCCAGCTCGGTCTGAACCTCCGCGAGCAACGGACCCGCGACACCCTCGGGATCGAGATCCACGGCGAGACGAAACCGCGCCGCCGCCTCGGCAAGGCGACCGCCCGCGCGCAGCGCCTCACCCTCACCGACGAGGTCCGACACGCGACGCTGTCGAGAGGCGTCGTCATCACGCCGCACCAGCTCCCCGCGAAGCGTTTCGGCAAGGGCCAGGGCATCGCTGTTGTCGGGCTCCAGCGCGAGGGCACGATCGACAGCGGCCAGGGCCTCGTCCAGTCGTCCGGCACGTTGATCTTCCCGCGCCCGCGTCAGGTTCTGACCAACGAGGTCCTCTACCATCTTCTGCTGCCGAGCACGCTCCACCGTCAGCGCCTCGGACGCACGCGCACGGAACCGACCGAGTTCGTCGGACGCGGTTCGCGAGTCCTTGACCGCACCGAGCTGTTCTTCGGTGTCGAAGGCGCGGAGCGCCGCCTCGTACTCACCCGCCGCGAAATAGGCGATACCGAGCTTGAGGTAGGGGAAGTAGTCGGTGACCCGCATACCGTAGGTGCGCACCCGCGCTCCCGAGTCCCCACGACGCTCGATGGCCGAATTGAGCTCGGCGATGGCGGTCTCGTGATCGGCGTTCATCAATGCCTGTTCGGCCCGGGCGTAGTGCTCGTACCACTGGTCGGCCCCAACCGGCGCCGCGCTCGCGACAAGCGCGATGACGAGCAGCAAGATCCAGCGCATCCTCGAGTCCATCGCCGAAAGTGTACTCCGAGCGCGTTGAAAACACCGCTGGAATGAACCGCAAGGACGCGAAGTTCGCAAAGGCCATCGTAGTTCAAAGCAGAGGCGCAGAGACGCAGAGACCGGGCCCATTGCCGACGTCGACGCGCTCGATCAAATGGTCGTGAACTGGCCGGACGGCACTGTTCTGTTGTGACTGCCCGACTTCCCGTCCTTTCTCCAAAAAATACAGATCGAGAGCAAAACCCAGGCGGAGCCGCTGTGCGCAGCGCACAGTAGCCGTGGGATCGAGTCGGCGGGACGAAAACTCGTTTTCGGAGCGCCGGCACGATTCCACGGTGGCGGCGGTCGTAGACCGTCGCCGACTCCGCAGTCCGGATCGGCTGCGGTGCTTTGCGATGTCTTTGCGTACCTTGCGCCTTTGCGGTGAAACTGCGATGTGCGATGTCTCTACGCCTCTGCGCCTCTGCGTTACAACCCTGCGATGTCTTCAGAACTTGAAGAACACCGGGATCACGGCCATGGCGATGAGCCAGGTGAGGATCAACAGCGGCACCCCCGCTTTGATGAAATCGACATAGCGGTAGCCGCCGGGCTCCATGACCAGGGTCCCCACCGGCGACGAGATCGGCGAGATGTAGGCCGATGACGCGGCGATGGCCACCGCCATGGCGAAGGGATAGGGAGAAACACCCATGGCTGCCGCGATACTGACGGCCACCGGCGCCATGAGCACCGCCGTCGGCGAGCTCGACAGGAGGCCGCCGAGCATCGCGGTGACGAGGAAGAGCGCGCCCATCATCACCATCGGGCCAAAGCCGCCGAACTGGCCGACCATCCTGCCGACGATGAGATCGACTCCACCCGTCTGTTGCAGCGCGGCTGCGATGGGCAGCATTCCGGCGATGAGGAAGACCGCGCTCCAGTGCATCGAGCGATAGGCGTCCTGCATGGTCAGACACCTCGTCAACACGAGAAACATGGCCGTCGCCATGACCACGAACACGACCGGGACGATGTTGAGGGCCGAGACCACGACCATGGCCAGGACGGCGGCCACGGCGATCGGCGCCCGTTTCCGCGCCGGCGCGACAACTTCCACCTCGTTGGGCATGGTCAGAACGACAAAGTCTCCGAGATCGGTGTGGAGGTGCTGGATCCTCACCCACGGCCCAGCCACCAGCAGGGTGTCGCCCGGCTTCAACCTCTCGTCGAGGTGATCCTCGATGACCTGGCTCGCCCGCCGCACGCCGATGACCTCGAGCTGGTGGCGCGACCTGAACTGGCTCTCGCGCAGGGTCTTGCCTTTGAGCGCCGACTCGGGGGGGATGAGCACTTCGGCGAGCCCGATGTCCCGGACCATGACTTCACCATGGCGGCGCTGCATCGGCTGGACGTTGAGCTCGAGTTCCTCGATACAGCGGGCAAACCCGGGGCCGTGCGCCTGGACGATGAGGACATCGCCCACGCGGATCACGAGGTCGGAGCTCGGCGCCCCGATGACCCTCACCACAAAACGCTCGGCGCGCTCGACTCCGAGGACCCGCACGCCGAAGGTCGAACCCAGACCGGAGGCCGCGAGGGTCTTGCCGACAAGTCGGGATCGATCCTGGATTTCGATCCGGTGGAGGCCGCCGGTGATTCCATAGCGCGCGGCGAGCTCTCGGATTCCGACTGTGGAAGCCGACTCGGCGCCCGACTCACCGCCGGGGAAGAGCTTCCGGCGAAACAACAGAACATAGAAGATGGCGGCGAGCAGGACCGCGACACCGATCGGGGTGAAACTGAAGAATGCCAGCGGGTCGAACCCGCTCTTTTCGAGGGCGCCGCTGACCACCAGATTGGGCGCGGTGGCGAGCAGCGTCATCATCCCGCCGATGATGACGGCGTAGGCCAGCGGCAGGAGGAGCCGCGATCGGCTGATGCCGGTGCTGTGAGCGATGTTGACCGCCACCGGAATGAAGATCGCCACCACCGCGGTGGAACTCATGACACTGCTGAGAACCGCAGAGGCAACCATGAGCAGGAACAGGGTCTTGCCCTCGCTGGCGCCGGCGACGTGGACGATCCACTCGCCGATCTGGGATGCGACCCCGGTGCGGGCAAGGGCCTCGCCGACAATGAGAAGGCTCGCAATTGTGAGCACCACCGAGTCGGAGAACCCGGCGAGCGCCTGCAGCGGACTGAGAATCCCGCTCAGCCCGAGCGCCAGCACGACCAGAAAGGCCGTCACGTCCATCCGGACACGTCCGCTCGCCATGGCGATCCCGGCGACCAGCACGAGCGCAAACACGAAAGTCGTTTCCCAGCCCACCAGAAATCACCTCAGAGTACCCGTCGATCAGCGTTGAATGACGCCGCATGATAGCAACCGCCTCCGCCCGGATTTCATTCGTCGTCGCTCTTGGGCGGGGTCGAGTGGTCAGTCGACCGGTGCGGGGCCCGCGAGCCGGAGCTCGAGATCGGGGTTGAAAACCTCGTTGCGGTTCATCAACTCCAGCATGAGCCGGCCCCAGAGCGGGCTCGAGATGTCGCCGTGGTTGGCGCTCACTTCGGGCGGGACTTGAAACACCCAGAACGGCGTGTCGTTCCAGCGACCGGGGATCTCGGTGAGAGTCACTTCGTCACCCCGCACCTCGGCCGTGTGGCTGAAGAGAGCGGGCAGATGACCGGCGGTGTGGAGGCCCAGGCTCCTCTGCGACGGCAAGGTCGCATCGGCGCCGCCGCGATAGCGAACGAAGATCGAGTTGACCCTCATGGCCAGCGGCACCATCCACTTGGTGACTCCATCGTTCTCGGAGGTCAGGGAGACCATCAGGGGACCATTCGCCGGCCAGCGCCGGCCCGCATCGTCCTCGAGGACAGGTCTGACGCGCGATCTCTTGAGCACATCGATGAGCTGTTTGGTGTAGAGGGCCTCGGTGGACGGGTTGGCCGAGACGACGAGATCGTAGCTGATGGGCAGCGAGACACCGTCCCGTTCGACCTCGAGGATCTCGCCCATGACCGCCGGACCGATGGTCTTTTCGAGGATGAGACCACCCATGGAGTGGCCGAGGAGAAAGCACTTGGAGTCCGGGTTCTCACTCGCGGCTCGAAGGGTCCGTTGGAGGACCTCGATCAAACCGATGGACGCCACCCGGTGCGCCGCCACCCGGCGGTTCCAGAACGACGCGTCGATGAGGACCGGCAGCGAGTAGGTGCGCCCGCGCCAACCGATGAAGAGACCGACCACCGGCCGGCCGGGTGCGCCGACCCTCGTCGAGGCCGCCTCCGAGTAGCCGGCGACGCGCTCAATCTCGCCCTCGAACCAGGCCAACCGCTGCCCCGACTTCCTGTCCCTGGATGCATTGCTCTTCCAGCCGTGGATGAACTGGTGGAGGACGATGCCGTGCGGGCTCTCGTCGTTGAGCCTACGGATGAGCTCGACCACCGCATCGAGTTGCGCGAGGTTCCAGGGTTGTCCCTGATCGTCGAACTCGACCACCGACACCGCGTAGGGCAGCCCACCGGGTGTCCGGGCGATCCGCAGGAAGTCACCGGGCTCCGTGTTGAACTCACGGTTGCCGACGCACCCGAAGGGCAGCGCCACCCCGATGGCGACCACGACCGCGAAGATGACCACAATACGACCGAAGGAGATTCTCCAACGACGACGAGGACGGGGTTCGCGGGGAGTGTGTGTCATGATCGCTTCGGTTCCAGTATATCCGGGCAGGGAGACCAAGCCGATGAAGACGCCGATCCATCGAATCCTCCGAATCACGGCCATCGTCGCAGCCTCGCTGGCGGTCCTTCTCATCGTCTTCGCCGGGCTCTCCCAGCGCTCCAAACCGGATCTCTCGCTCTGGCACACGGTCAACCTCAAGGAGGAGTTCCAGGCCGCCGACGCCGATCGACGACTTCTCGTGGAAGGACTATCTCGAGCTCGAGGACCGCCTCTTCGAGGAACTCGATCGGCGGATCGTCCAACCGAGCGGCGGCGACGCCGACCCGGATTGGAACCGCTATGCCGACGGCGGTGTCAACAACCCGGCAGGATTCCCCAGGAACTGGAACCGCTCGTTCGAGCTGTCGACGCCAAACCCCACCGGCGGCGCACTGCTCATCCACGGCCTCACCGACTCGCCCTACAGTATGCGGCGGACCGCCGAGATCCTCCACGCCCAGGGCTTCTCCGTGGTGGGGCTCCGCCTTCCCGGCCACGGCACCGCGCCGTCGATGCTGGCCCGCGCCGAGGTCAAGGACTGGCGCGCCGCCGTCCGCATCGCCTATCAACATCTCCTGGCGACCGTCGGCGACGACATCCCGGTCATCGTTGCCGGCTACTCCAACGGCGGGGCCCTGTCCCTCGATCTGACCCTCGACACCCTCGAGGACGAGAGCCTGCGGACGCCACGTCAAATCGTGCTTTTCTCGCCCGCCATCGGGATCACCCGCGCCGCCGTCCTCGCGAGGACTCCCAACCTCCTCAGCTGGATGCCGTGGTTCTCGAAGCTCGGGTGGAGCGACATCCAACCCGAGTTCGACCCGTTCAAGTACAGCTCCTTCCCCACCGATTCGGGCTACCAGACCCACGTCCTCACCCGTTCGATTCGAGACCGGTTGGCCAGGCTCGGCGACGGCGCCGATTCCTTTCCGCCGGTGCTGGCCTTCATGTCGCTGGCCGACGCCACCGTCCTGGTCGAGGCCGTGGTCAGCGGCCTCTTCGACCGGTTGACCAGCCCCGAGAGCGAGCTGGTCATCTTCGACATCAACCGGCAGGCGAGGATGCGCGACTTCTTCCGCACCGATCCGGTGGGTCGGCTACGGACCCTGACCGAGCGGCAAACCACCCCCTACCGGGTCACCGCGGTTTCGACCCTCGACGACAGCGGCGCGATCCTCCATGCGTGGAGCCGGCCGGGCGGCGCCACCGAACCGGTCGTCACCGATCTTGGGTTGGAGTGGCCGCGGGGCTTCTACTCGCTGTCGCACGTCGCCATTCCGTTTCCGCCGGACGATCCCGTATACGGCTTCCTCCCCAATACCGCCGAGAGCTTCGGCATCCCGCTCGGTATGCTCGAGGCGCGCGGCGAGCGCGGGCTCCTGAGCATCCCGGCCGACCAGTTCAACCGGCTGCGTTCGAACCCGTTCTTCGCCTACATCGAACAGCGCCTCATCGAAATGGCGGACTGAACGATGGAAGAATGAACCGCAAGGACGCGAGGGGTGCAAAGCGCAAATAGGCGGTAGCGGTTAGCTCAGCCTCCTGCAAGACCTCCGATTTCCGGAGAATCGGCGTCGGTGCTTGCCAGTTGAAAGCTCGAATTGAAACACGGAGGACACGGAGAACCACGGAGTCGCCACGGGGGATCGCTCGACTCATCAGATCTTCCGGAGAAGTCCCACAACCCTCTGACACTGATGGAGCCCAGGCCAGAGGGACTGTGCTCAGTGGAAACTCCGTGGTTCCCCGTGTCCCCTGTGTTTCAAAGATGACGCCCCGGTATCGAGGTCATTTCCAGGAACCCGCAGCCTCACAAGCCAAGAGAGTTCTGCGATGGAGCGATTAGCAAGAGTCAATAGCCTGCAACTGTGAGGTGCGCGGTGCTAGGCTCCATTCATGGAGCTGAGCGTTTTCGACATCTTCAAGATCGGGATCGGGCCCTCTTCTTCGCACACGGTGGGACCGATGCGGGCGGCGAGGTTCCTCATCGACAAGCTCGACAGCCAGGGAATCTTCGATGAGGCGCAGCGAGTTCGATGCGAGCTCTTCGGCTCCCTCGCCGCCACCGGTAAAGGCCACCACACCGACCGGGCGGTGATCTGGGGCCTCCTCGGCGAGGAGCCCGCGACCATCGAACCCGATCAGCAGGACCCGCTCTACCTGGGCGTCGTCGGTTCCTCCGAGCTGCGGCTCGGCGGACGCCGCACCATCGGATTCGCGCCCGACCGCGACATCGTCTTCAGGGCCGACGAACAGCTCCCGCACCACCCCAACGGGATGCGGTTCACCGTCTTCGACGGCGGCGGCGCCGAGATCTACGTCAAGCAGTTCTACTCCATCGGCGGCGGGTTCGTGGTCGGCGACACGACCGCCGAGAGCGACCGGTTGATCAAGAACCCGGTCGCGGTCGAGCACCCGTTCTCCTCCTGCGACGAACTGCTGGAGATCGCCCGCACCACCGGTAAAAGCATCTCCGAGATCGTTCTCGCCAACGAGCACGCGTGGCGGTCGAGCGACGAAATCGCTGCCGGGCTCGAAAAGATCCAATCAACGATGAACGCCTGCATCGAACGCGGCTGCCGGACCGAGGGCGTGCTCCCGGGCGGGATGAAGATCGAGCGCCGCGCGCCGGCCCTGCACCGTACGCTGACCACCGAGAACGAGCAGACCTTCGGCGATCCCCTCGGCGCCATGGATTGGATCGTGCTCTACGCGCTTGCCGTCAACGAGGAGAACGCCGCCGGCGGCCGCGTCGTCACAGCCCCGACCAACGGCGCCGCCGGGATCGTTCCTTCATGCCTGCGGTTTCTCGAGCGGATCGTCAAACGGCCGCCGCCGAACGCGGCCCGGGACTATCTCCTCACCGCCGGCGCCATCGGCGCGCTCTACGCGACCAACGCCTCGATCTCGGGCGCCGAGGTCGGCTGCCAGGGCGAGGTCGGTGTCGCCTGCTCCATGGCCGCGGGAGGCCTCGTCCAGGCCGCCGGCGGCACACCTCGTCAGGTCGAGAACGCCGCCGAGATCGGGATGGAGCACAACCTCGGTCTCACCTGCGACCCCATCGGCGGGCTGGTTCAGATCCCGTGCATCGAAAGGAACGCCATGGCGGCGGTCAAGGCGGTCAACGCCGCTCGGATGGCGCTCCGCGACGACGGCGCGCGCCACGTCTCCCTCGACCAGGTCATCGCCACCATGCGCGAGACCGGGCGCGACATGCAGGCCAAGTACAAGGAGACCTCGACGGGCGGGCTCGCCATCAATGTCACCGAGTGCTAGCCCGCTCCTCTCACCGGGTTTCGTCGCGAGGCCGGCGAGGTGCAGTGCCAAGTTGGATCTTCGATCCAAGGGGCGCGGAGGCGTACTCGACAGTACGTCGAGCACCCCGAGGTGAGAAGACCCAACCGGGTGCTGTGCATCGCCGGCCGCAGCAGATAGCTGGTGAGAAGTGCGGGCTTTGCTACCTCTCGTCCAACAAGTCCTTGAACAGAGGCTGACCGGCCAGCGCCAGCCACCCGGCCCACACGGCGAACCCGATCACGACCACGAGGTTGAATGCCGAGTAGGCGCCGTACCAGGTCTTCAGATCGATGGAAACGGGGAGGAAGACGAAGTTCGAGGTCATGACTCCGGCAAAGACCGCCAGAAGTCCAACATGCTAGGCTGGGTCCACAATTCAGGAGACTCAGCATGGCCAAGTACGACAACATCCTCGGTGCGGTCGGCCGCACGCCCGTGATTCGAATCAACAGAATGGCGCCCGATGGCGTCACCCTCTACGCCAAGATCGAGTCGTTCAACCCCATGGGATCGGTCAAGGACCGGCTCGCTCTCGGGATCATCGAGGATGCCGAAAAACGCGGCACGCTCAAACCCGGACAGACGGTCATCGAGGCGACCAGCGGCAACACCGGGATCGGGCTCGCCATGGTCTGCGCCCAGAAGGGCTACCCCCTCGTGGTCACCATGGCCGAAAACTTCTCCGTCGAACGCCGCAAGATGATGCGTTTTCTCGGCGCCAAGGTGGTGCTGACCCCGGCGGCGGAGAAGGGCACCGGGATGCTCAGGAAGGCGGAGGAGCTCGCCGAGGCCCACGGTTGGTTCCTCTGCCGCCAGTTCACCAACGAGGCCAACGCCGACGTCCACTCGGCCACGACGGCGCAGGAAATCCTCGCCGACTTCGCCGGTGAGAGACTCGATTACTTTGTCACCGGATTCGGCACCGGCGGGACCCTCAAGGGCATCTCGCGGGTCCTCAAGGCCGAGCGCTCGGAAACCAGGATCGTCGTCTGCGAGCCTGATAACTCGGTGATGTTGGGCAGCGGGATCGCCCAGGCGCGAAACGCCGACGGTTCCATCGCCGGAAGCCACCCGGGCTTCCGCGCTCACCTCATGCAGGGCTGGAGCCCGGATTTCGTCGCGCAACTCGCCGAGGATGCCCTCAATCTCGGTCTCGTCGACGACTTCGTCCCCATCCCCGGAAAGAGCGCGCTGGAATGCTCACAGCGACTGGCGCGCGAGGAGGGCATCTTTGTCGGGATCTCGGCAGGCGCGACCCTCGCCGGCGCGCTCGAAGTCTGCAAGTCGGCGGCCGCAGGATCGACGGTGCTGTGCATCCTTCCTGACACCGGCGAGCGCTATTTGAGCACTCCACTCTTCTATGATGTCGCCGAGAAAATGACCGGGGAAGAAATGGAGATCTCGAGATCGACCCCGTCCTTTCGCTTTGACGCGCCCTCCTCGCCGCCACCGTCGGCGGCCGAACCCCCGGTTGTCACCCCCGAGGCCGGGGCATTCGTCGACGCGGTTCTCTCGGACTCCGAGAAACCCGTGGTGATGTTCGCCTTCGAGTGGTGCGAATTCTGCTGGTCGGTGCGCAAGATGTTCGCCGCCGTCGACGTCCCCTACCGGTCCATCGATCTCGACTCCGCCGCCTACCAGCAGAACGACTGGGGCTCACAGATCCGGGCGGCGATCAACGCGCGCTTCGATGTCAGGACGATCCCGCAGATCTTTGTCGGCGGCCGCCACATCGGCGGCGCCACCGAGACCTTCGACGCCTTCAACGCGGGCGAGCTCCAGACCATGCTCTCGTCCAACTCGGTGGTCTACAACCGCGCGATGGATCTCGATCCCTACTCCCTGCTGCCGTCCTGGCTCCACCCACGGTAGGGCCGGCAACCACTTCTCGGTGTCTCGAGGGCGGTGGTCCTCACGCCGGCGAGACGCCCGCGCCACAAAGCCGACGCGTTCCTTTGTGGTGCCGGCGTCTCGCCCGCAATCCACCCGGTGGCCCGCGCGCCTATTTTCCGAAGACCAGCGTTCCACCGACGTGGCCGAGGGTGGCGATGACCACCATCCCCGCGGCCAGGAGCGCGAGCTCGACGACCGCCAGCGTGATGGAGAGGGTCGAGCCGAGATCGACGAGACCGGTGCCGGCCGAGAACACCGCGCCCGAAGCGTGGAGCACGATGGCGAACCCGCCGAGGAAGAGGAACAGGACCGAGAACGCGATCTTGAGCCGGATCTGGCGGTAGGACCGCCGGCGGTAACGCCGGTTCCAGTCCCACAGACCGGAGGCGAAGGTGAGGACCGACAAGCCGACCGAGAGCACCAGCAGCACGAGTGTCGCATCCGCGATGACCGGCGCTCGGGCGAGCAGCGGCTCGATGGCGGGGAAGAACGGCCGAGCCAGCGAGCCCGCAGCCAAAAGCAGGGTTCCGAGGACGGCGAACGGGTAGAGCCCGATGGGCACGTGGGTGGCGAGGGGGTGGATCCTCGCCTTGGGCTGCGGCCGGTAGAGCTCGACCTCGAGGACCACCGGCACGGCGTGGCCGTAGACCTCTTCGATGTCGATGACCACGCCGCACACCGGGCAGACGAGCAGCCGGTTCGATCCGGCATCGACCACCGCGAGCTCGAAGTGACAGACCGGGCAGTTGAAGGTCCTGCCGTAGAACCGCCGCTTGAACCTCTCGGCGATCCCGGCCGTGATCCTGCGGATGTCGGCGAACATCAGTGAACCTCTTTCACGCGCATGAGCTTGCCGACGATGATCATCTTCTGGATCTCGGTGGCGCCCTCGTAGATCTGGTAGATCTTGGCGTCGCGGATGAGCTTCTCCGCCGGCATCTCGGTGGTGAAACCATAACCGCCGAGCACCTGCGAGCACTCGATGGCGGCCTTCATGGCGACATCGGCGGCGAACCACTTGGCCTCGGCCGCCTCGCGCGCGTTGTCCTCGCCCTGATCGAAGAGCCAGGCCGCTTTGTAGGTCAGGTAGCGGGCCGCATCGAGCCCGGTCATGATCTCGGCGAGCTTGAACGAGATCCCCTGGTTGGAGATGAGCTTCTTGTCGAAGGTGCGGCGCCGTTTGGCGTAGGACAGGGCGATGTTGAGAGCGGCCTTGGTGATCCCGTTGGCGCCGGCGGCCACGCCCGGCCGGGTGTGGTCGAAGGTCTTCATGGCGATCTGGAAGCCCTCGCCCTCCTCCCCGAGCCGGTTCTTCGCCTCGACCTTGACGTCCTCGAAGGTCACCCGCACGGTGTTCGAGGCGTGCTGGCCGAGGTTGATCTCCTTGGGTCCGCGGATGATCCCGGGGCTGTCCGCCGGGACGATGAACCCGGTCGGCTTGTCGTCGACCCGGGCGAGCACGAAGTACCAGCTCGCCACCGAGCCGTTGGTGATCCACCACTTGATCCCGTTGAGGACATAGTCGCTGCCGATCCTGGCCGCCGAGGTCTTGACCCGCGAGACATCGGAGCCCGCCTCGGGCTCGGTCACGGCGTAGGCGGAGAACATGAGCTCCTCGGTCATGGGCGCGAGGAAGCGTCGTTTCTGGTCGTCGTTGCCGGCCAGGATCACCGGGTACTGCGAGAGACCGTTGGCGTCGATGGCGGTGGCGATCCCCGAGCACCCGGTCGCCATCTCCTCGAGGGCCATGCAGTGGTCGAGAACGGTGTGCGGCGAGCCGCCGTACGCTGCCGGGATATGCGGGTTCATGAACCCCTGCTTGAACGCTTCGCGGCAGATCTCGCGCGGAAACTCGCCGGACCGGTCGTACTTCATCGAGTTGGGGCCGATGTGCTCGCGGGTAAAGGCGCGCGCCCGCTCCACCAACTCGGTCTGTTCCGCGCTCGGACTGAAATCCATCATCTCTCCTCCCGGACATCGATGAGCTTTGGCGGATCCTCGGCGAAGTCGGCGACGCACTCGAGGATGTTGATGGGCGGGTCGAAGTCCATATCGGGTTGGTAGGAGGTCCCGGCGAGGCTCTGCCGCCCGAGGGTGATCCGCAGGCCAAAGGCCGAGAGCGCCAGTACCAGGGCGCAGTTGCCCGGAATCACCGCCAGGGCAAGCCAGGAACCGAGCCTGAGAGGCGTTGCCGAACCCGAGACCGCGGCGAGCTCAAAACCGACGAGGACCACCAGCGCGATGGACAACCCGAGCTTGATGCGGTGGCTGGTCGGCCAGTTGACGTACATGTGGTTGCGTTCGGCGATTCCGGTCAGGATCGACGGCAGCGAGATGAGGAGGATGCCGATGAGCGAGCCGCGGAAGAGAAGCGCCCACACGGCCGGACCGATGCCGAGAACCGTCGACGACGACGCCTCGAGCACGAAAGCACCGGCCGCGAGCGGCGCCAGCGCGATGGCCGCGTGGACCACGATGGAGTGAAGGTGCACAGGACGGTGATCCACATTCCCTCCGGATCGACCGAGATCTCGGACTCCGGCCGCTAGTTTCGTATTTGATCATATCATCCAGTGTGGAATTGAGAATTGATATCCGTCAATTCGCCGGAGGAGCGTGCCATAGCCGGACCGGCGTCCGCAGACGGCGGTTTTCGGCTCGAGAGTCAGGCTATGATCGCCGGGAAAGAGCTTGAGGAAGAAGACCCGCACCGCGAAATCGCCCTTGCCGGGTCCCGTCAGGGCGTAGCCGAGATCGAAGTTCATGATGAGCTGCCAGGGCAGGGTCACGGTGCCGCCGATGGAGAAGCCGGCTAAAAGCTCGTTGTCGAGCCCGGTAACCTCATTTGTCGCCCACATGGCGTCGACGCCGGCGGTGGCGCGGATGATCTCGAAGATGTTGATGCCGCCGTTGAGGTGACCGCCCATGGCCTTTTCCGCCCGCACCAGACCGCTGGGATAGCCGCCCACGGTGACATCGCCGAAGAGGCCGAAGTCATAGCCCGAAAAGCGATCGGTGTCGGCGCTGTCGAGGTACTCGAGCACCAGGCCGATCTTGCGGAACTTGTTGAGCCACCATGTCTTGGCGAAGTTGAACTGCCACCGTTCGTACTGCTGCTGATCCGGGCTGTACTCGGTGTTGCCGGGCAGCCCCCAGAACTCCCAGTCGGCGCGCCGGTTGAGATCACCCGCGAGGGTCACCCGATAGCCCGAGCGGTTGTAGTCGAGGCTCGCCTCGAGGACGTGGGTGAAGGTGTCCTGCGGCAGGACGAAGTCGGCGGCGGTGTCCTCCGATCGGAAATACTGCTGATAGCGGGCGCGGTAGTCCAACTCGAGCGAGAGGAACTCGGCCAGCGGCCGTCCGAGGGAGACGCCGATGTTGCCGCCGCGCCGTTTGACGTCCTCCTCCGGAACCACCGCTCCGTCGCGATAGAGCTCGTCGCGGCCCTTGAAGAACAGCCCGTTGATGTTGGCGCCGGCGTTCCAGCGGCTGCCGAGAAAGTCGGGGTCGGCGATGTTCGCCGCGAGGAACGCGCCGGCGAAAAAGGCGTTGACCTGGGCGCCGGTGTTCTTGAAATCGAAGTCGAGATAGTCGATGCCGATGGCCGGCAGCGGGTAGTCCACCGACTCGTCCCAGAAGACGCCGCCGACGAGGAAGAGGCGGCTCGAGTCGAACTCGGTCTCGACCACCCGTTCGCCGGTCTTGTCCTTGTTGAGATAGCGCAGGCCTTCATCGGTGTCGCGGACCATGGTCGCGTCCGAGGCCAACGCCGCTTCCCGGTTGGCGTCGAAGTCGTCGCCGTTGATCCGGATCTCGGTGAACCGGTTGTCGACCTCGACCGGGAAGGTGGCGTTGAGCAGGGAAAAGACCTGTTGGCCGGTGATCCTCAGCGGAAGGACATAGCTCGTCTGGGACCACGGCGCGGGCTCACCGTTTTCGTCGACCGGGCTGTAGTGGAAGATCTCTTCGTTGGAGAGCACCTCGCCCTCGAGACCGACCTGTACCACCCGGGTCCGGACGTGGGTGTAGATCTCGCGATCGACCCACACCGTGCCCTGGTACAGACTCCGGCCGGGCGCGGCCTCGATGGGCTTGAAATCCACGGTCCAGCAGTCGCGGCCGTCGATGACCTCGGTCCCGCGCAACCGGAAGGTGTAGTACTTGGAGAACTTGATGTCGGTGGGCAGCGACGCGACCTTCTCCGGCTGGATCAGCGGCACTTTCGGCATCTTTCGCGAACGCCACCTGACACCCGCGATGTAGAAATCGGACCACACCCAGTCGAAGGCGCCGTCGCGAAAGAAAAACTCGCCGGCGTAGGTGACGTCGATGGAACCCTGCTGGCCTTGAAACCGCAGCGAAAAATCCCGGTGCGCCTGATAGTGGCGGAGCCGGCGGTCCTGGTCGTCCTCGAACGCCTGCAGCCGGCGGAGGATCTCCTCGACCGGCATCTCACGGCCGCCGCCGACCTCGATCTCCTCATCGAAGCCCTCGAGATCGGCCGCGCTCGGCCGATCGAGGCGAAGCAACACGACATCGGGCGCATCGTCGACGACGACGACGAAACTCCCGTCCCTGGGGACGCCGGTCACCGAACGCACCTCTCCCGTCTCCAGATCCACCTGCTTCGGCGCCCGCAGCTGGTCGTCGGGAAACACCAACCGGACGCGATTCTCATCCGGTTTCTTCGCCGCGACGACCCTGAGTCCGAGGTCTTCGCGGACAAAGGACCACGCGCCACCGGCGCCATCGGGATCCGAGCCTGGATCATGGACCAGACCGCCGGCCAGCTCACCCGACGCGATCTTGAGCGATCTCAGGTCGAGGTCCTCCGGCGAACGAGCATCGACAAACGTGATCGCGGCGCCGGCCGCGGCCCACCTGGCGATCTCTCCGAGGGGAGACGAGCCCGAGTGCTGCAGGTCCACGGAATCCACGACCACCGGCTTGCCCGGATCGAGCTGCGCCAGCGTCGCCATGGCCTCGACCGTGGTCTCTCCCGGCGCGAGCACCAACACATCCATGTAGGCCGCGACGTCTTCGACATACAACCACTCGAGAACCGCTGGATCGGAGGGAAGCGGCCCGGCGGTGAATCCCGCGCCGGGCGCCGCGCCGGTCACCACCACCGCCGCCCGCTTGATGAGATAGGCGAGATCGCCCGCGGTGAGCCCGCCGCCTTCCGGACGCCAGACCGCCTGAAGGAAGACATCGTCGCCGGTCGTCCGGACGATGGCCGCCAGGGCCGAAAGCTCACTCTCCAACCCGCCGAGGTTCTCGACCAGCGGCGCCGGGGTGGTGAAGACCACCCGCAGCCACGGTGTCGCGCCGGCGGAACGGATCGCGTCCGCGACCTCGATTTCGGCGGTGCCGTCGAGGGGCTCGGTCCAACTGACGAAGAACTCCGCTTCTTCCTGCAACCGGGGTCGGTCGGCGAGCTCGTCGAGGATCGCCTTCGGATTCACGACTCTGATCCCTGCCACGATCTTCCCGGTGAGTTCGACAGCCCCACCGGGAACGGAGGCCAGGACCATGACTGTGGCGAATACTGCCTTGAGCTGATGTGGTTTCACTTTTTTCCTGCGTCTCGTCGCGAAGTCGACCGGTACGAATTCTCTACCCCGGCCACTCAATTCAGTTCGGTCGAGGTTCATTCCAACGCCCGACACCTCGATGGTCAACTGCTCAGCAGGTTCCTCGGGTCCGGATCGCGCCGCAGTGTCCTCGATCACATCTCATGTCCAGGCCCGATTCTCAGCCGTCCGTCTCCTCTCCGGGTCCTCAGTGATCGCGCTTCATGGCTTCGTCCAGGAGATCCCCGAACGGACACGACCCGGCGAGGTTCTGCCCGCCGTCGACGACCAGCAGCGTGCCGGTAATATACGCCGCCATGGGCGAGGCGAGAAAGACCGCCGCGGCGCCGATCTCCTCGACCGTGCCGTACCTTCCCAGGGGAATCGCCTTCTTGAGCCGGTCGTGATAGCTCGGGTCGTCGGGCCCGAGGCGGCGCATCCCCTCGGTGCCTTCGATGGGCCCCGGCGCGATGGAGTTGCACCGGATCCCGTGCCTGCCCCACTCGAGGGCGAGGTTGCGCATGAGGTGATCGACCCCGGCCTTGGCCGCCCCGACGTGGGCCTGGGCCGGGTACGGGACGAAGGCCTGGCCGGCGGAGAGGAAGATGATCGAGCCCGAGGTCTCGGCGAGCTGGTCGAAGGCCGCGCGGGCCGCATTGAACGAACCCAGCAGATCGATGTCCACCACGGCCTTGAAACCGTTGGCGCTGAGATCCTCCGCCTTGCAGGGGAAGTTGCCCGCGGCGCCGCAGACCAGCACGCCGATGGGCCCGAGCTCGTCGCGGGCCGCTTCGACGGCGTGGGCCAGGGCATCGTAGTCGCGGACATCGGCCGGGACCGCCACGACCTGGGCGCCGAGGTCCTCGAGCTCGGCGGCCGCCGACTCCAGCCGCTCGGCCGAACGGCCGCAGATGGCGAGATCGGCGCCGAGCGAGGCAAAGGCGCGGGCGATGCCGAGGTTGATGCCGCTGCCGCCGCCGGTGACGAACACGACGGTACCGTCGAAGAGGTCCTCGGGCAGATACTCCAACAACTGCGACTGACCCATTCATCGCCTCCCAACACAGACTCCGCAAAGCCTACACCATCGCGGGCGGAAACAGGGGCCGTGACCGTACCCGTATCCGGCTCCGTGTCCGTTACCGAGCCTGACCGCACCGTACGTGGAGAGCGCGCGCGGCGGGGTGCCGGGTACCGCGTTCCGGTAGGTCACCGACGACAGCCGGATGCCGCTACACAATCACCGCCGCTGTGCGCGACAGGTTCCAGCCGTCGGCGGCATGGGCAGCGTCCGGGTACCGCGTTCCGGTACGTCACCGACGACAGCCAGGATGGCTGTCGCTACACAATCAAAAACCGCCGCTGTGGAGCGACAGGCTTCCAGCCTGTCGGCGGCATGGGCAGCATGATCTCCCACGCCTCCGCCAAAGAAGTCGACACCCGCCTTCGTCTCCTCGTCGGAACAGGCGCAATCGACAACACCCAAACCGCCTCTACTCTCCAACTCCTCGACGACGTCCGAGCCATGACCTGGCGTCTCCTCCACCCGAGATCACAATTGCGATGATTGTAGGGCCGGCGTCCCGCCGGCCCATCAGAGCCCGCGTCGATCCGCGTCGCGCCGCACGCCGGTCCGACACCGCTCTCGTTCGCGACGCGATATGGTCCCGGGTTTTTCCAAGCAACACCTGTGTCATCGGGATCTCACCAAGATCAAAGTCCCCAAAACCCGGGGCCACAACCCTCACGACTCGCGATCACCCAATCCCCACCTAGCCGAAGTCCCCGGCCAACAACGGGCCTCCCACCCACTTCACAGTACGCGGAAAACCCCGCCCCATCGGGGTGGGTACGCCATTGTGCTGGTACCACCACCCGGCTCCGCCCCGCGCCCCGCACAATGGCGCTACCGGGCTCCCTCGGGGAGCGCGCCACATCCTGGTTCTCCCGGCGACGAGGCAGGCCGCCGGCGCGCCATCGGCGTGGTCGCAGCCATTTCAATCAACCAACGCGCGACCACGCCGATGGTGCGACGCTGGGTCGCCGGGACGCCAATGCGTCCAGGCGGCCCAGAAGGCCGGCGCCAATAGAACCCCGTAGCCGTGTTCGTTGCCGTAGCCGTGACCGCGGCCGGGAATCCCACCAAGCCTGACCGTCCCGCACTCTCTCGGATACGCCCAACCAACTTCAACGTCTCTGGCGGGCAGGCTGGAAGCCCGCCCCCACAATGCCCGCCCACCCTGGTGTGGACCCGAACCCAAAGCCGACCTGGACACGCGGAAAACCCCGCCCCATCGGGGTGCCGGGTACGCCATTGTGCTGGAACCACCATCCGGCTCCGCCCCGCGCCCCGCACAATGGCGCTACCGGGCTCCCTCGGGAAGCGCGCTTCATCCTGGTTCTCCCGGCTTCGAGGCAGGCCGCCGGCGCGCCATCGGCGTGGTCGCAGCCCTCTCAATCAACCCACGCGCGACCACGCCGATGGTGCGACGCTGGGCCGCCGGGACGCCAATGCGTCCCGGCGGCCCAGAAGGCCGGCGATGAGGGCATGGTCCGGGGCCGCGGCAGCGCCCTTTGTAGCGCCCGCGTCCCCGCGGGCGATGGAACCAATCCGCATCGGCAGGCCACCGGCGGCCCAAAAGGCCAGAGTCCACCCATGAATAATTGCGCAGATATTCAGTGAAAACACCCATAGCTATTGACATCTTCTTCTTAATGCTACATATTTGCATTAAGTTTTTGGATGACGCGGAGGAATTGGTTGGACGAATTCCTGAAAACCGCTCGCATGGAAGCCTATCGCCGGATCTGCCGGGAGCAGGGTCTGCGGGTCACCGTCCAGAAGCGCGCCATCCTCGAGACCGTCCTCGGCCTCGACAACCACCCAACCGCCGACCGGGTCCACGAAATCGTCACCCGCGATCACCCCGACATCTCGAGAACCACGGTCTATCGCGCCCTCGAGGGCTTTGCCCGACTCGGGCTCATCACCAAGGCCTGCCACCCGGGCAGCGCAACCCGGTACGACCGCAACGTCGACATCCACCACCACCTCATCTGTCTGTATTGCGACGCCGTCATCGACATCTCCGACACCGGTCTCGACCGGCTCACGGTCCCGGATACAACCGGCTTCGACTTCGAGGTCCGGGATTTCAGGGTCCAGCTGCGCGGGATCTGCGGCCGCTGTAGGAACAACGAGAAATAGGAGGAGCTCATGAGAAAAATCCTGTTTGCCCTGGTCTTTGTCGCGGGGCTGCTCGGCGCCATCGCCGTCTTCGGCGGTGACACCGCCGAGAACCCCCTTCTCGGGCTGCCGCCGGTGCCGATCCCGGCCGACAACCCGCAGACGCCGGAGAAGATCGCCCTCGGCGAGAAGCTCTACCACGAGGAGCGGTTCAGCACCACCGGCGACGTCGCGTGTCTCACCTGCCACGACCCCGAGAAGGCCTTCACCGACTCGCCGCTCAAGACCTCCGAGGGGATCGAGAAGAAGACCGGGACGCGGAACTCACCCACCGTGATCAACTCGGCCTACTTCAGCAGCCAGTTCTGGGACGGCCGCTCGCCGGATCTCGAGGACCAGGCGCTCCACCCCTTTATCAACCCGGTCGAGCACGGCCTCGCCGATCACGGGCCGATCCTCGAAATCGTCCGCACCGATCCCGACTACGTCGCCGCCTTCTCCGAGGTCTTCGGGAAGACGGGCGACGAGATCACCATGAGGGAGGTCACCCTGGCGATCGCCGCCTTCGAGCGCACGGTCATCGCCGGAAACTCCCCCTTCGACCGCTATTTCTACGGCGGTGAGACCGACGCGCTCACCGATCAGCAGAAGCGCGGTTTCGATCTCTTCGTCAACCAGGGCCGCTGCGTCTCCTGCCACGTCATCGAGCAGACCCAGGCGCTGTTCACCGACAACCGCTTCCACAACATCGGCGTCGGCATCAACAACATCCAGAAGGACGTCCCCGAGCTCGCCACCAACTTCCTCGAGGCCGAGCGAACCGTGTCCGAGGTGGACGTCGAGGTGCTCACCGACGCCCGGACCTCGGAGCTCGGCCGCTTCGCCATCAACCGCGACTTCGACGACCTCGGGTCGTTCAAGACACCGACCCTGCGCAACGTCGCGGTGACCGCTCCCTACATGCACGACGGCAGCGTCGAGACCCTCAAGGACGTGGTCGTCCACTACAACAACGGCGGCGTGACCGATGTCGGCGATCCGGTCAACGACTTCCTCTCGGGCGGGATCCGGCCTCTCAATCTCGAAGAAGAGCAGATCGACGACCTCGTGGCCTTCATGGAAGCTCTGACCAGCCCCGAGTTCGCTCCGGACCAGGGATAGAGGTGGTGTCATGAAAATCAAACCGAATCGTCGCGACTTCCTCAAGGGCGCCGGGGCCATCGCCGCCGCCGGCACCCTGCCGCTGAGCACCGTCGAGACTCGCCTTTGCCGACCCGAAGAAGAACTTCACCTTCGCCTACATCTCGGACTCCCACATCCAGCACATCAAGGGCGGCCAGTTCGTCAACAACTGGGACCGCGGGCTCATCCGGGCGGTGGCCGAAGCCAACCTGCTGCAGCCCAAACCCGACTTCGTCGTCTTCGGCGGCGATCTCGCCCAGCTCGGCACCAAGGCCGAGCTCGATCACGGCGCCGAGATGCTCGCCAAGCTCAACTACAAGACCTACCACGTGCTCGGCGAGCACGACTACTACCTCGATCTCGGCGAGTACTGGTCGGAGCTCTTCGGCGACCACTACTACAGCTGGGACCACAAGGGCGTCCACTTCATCGTCCTCAACAGCATCATCACCTTCGACGAGTGGACCTTCGACCGCTGGCCGACGCCGGAGCAGCGGATGCTCGAGATGGCCGGTCTCGACAACCCCAACGGATCGCCCTTCATGGTCGGCGACGCCCAGCGGGCGTGGTTGGCGAAGGACCTCGAGCAGGTCTCCAAGGACACCCCCGTGGTGGTCTTCTCCCACTCCCCCATCCAGAAGATCTACAAGGGCTGGAACTTCTGGACCGACGACGCCGAGCAGATCCAGGCGTTGCTCGCACCCTTCGCGGATGCGACGGTCATCTACGGCCACGTCCACCAGATCCAGTACAACCAGATCGGCAACATCAGCTTCCACGCCGTGATGGCGACCGCCTGGCCGTGGCCCTACCCGAGCACCTATGCCCAGGCCGAGCACGCCATGCCCAAGCTCACGGTGCCGATGAACCGCGCCGATCCGTTCTTCGAGCGCGACGCCACCGGCTGGCAGTTCATCGACGTGTCCGACGGCCGGGTGTCCATGTCCTACAACCTCGCCAACAACACCAACCGGACCGTGGCCTAGGACCCCGCGAGCGGCAAACCGGTCGACACCAAGTTCCAGGATCCCGGAAACCGGGTTCCGCCGCAGATTCACTACTGAAGGAGGGCGCGATGACCAAGAAACACCTGTGGATGTCCCTCGCGGTCGTGGTCGCGGCACTCACCGTCATCGGTGTGTCGCTTCAGGCCGACGAGTTCACCGACACCGATGTCGAGCGCTGGCAGGGCGAGTACATGAGCGTCGTCGCCGAGGGCCGGGCGCTCTGGGGCAGCGCAGACCTCGGGACCAACGGCGTCGCCTGCGCCCAGTGCCACCCCAACGGCGCCAACACCCACCCCGAGACCTACCCCAAGTTCCAGCAGCAGCTCGGCCGGGTCATCGCCCTGCGCGAGATGATCAACTGGTGCCTCATGAACCCCCTCGAGGGGGAGGTCCTCGAGCTCGACGACCCGCGGATGATCGCGCTCGAGGCCTACATCACCTACGAACGCAGGGGTGTGGCTCTCGATCCCGGCAAGCACTGAGCTCGTTCTCTTGGACTGATCAAAGCGGCGCGGGCCCACCGCGCCGCTTCTTTCATTTCCCGTTTTTGGTCTTCTTTTTCTTCTTCGGCTCCGGCCCGAGGGCCCTCTCGAGCGCTTCCGCCACGGTGCCGAGGACCTTGAGCCTGGCGAAGCTCTTGCAGTTGCCCTCGACGAGGGTCCACGGCGCGTCGTGGGTCGAGGTCCGTTCGACCATCTCCTGGACCGCGCGCTCGTAGAGATCCCACTTGTCGCGGTTGCGCCAGTCCTCGTCGGTAAGCTTCCACTTCTTGTAGGCGACGACCTCGCGCTGTTTGAAGCGCTCGAGCTGCTCCTCCGGGGTGATGTGGAGCCAGAACTTGACGAGCACGATTCCGAAGTCGGTGAGCTGGCGTTCGAACTCGTTGATCTCGGTGTAGGCGCGGCGCCACTCGGACTCCGAGGCGAAGCCCTCGACCCGTTCGACCAGAACCCTGCCGTACCAGGAGCGGTCGAAGATCGTCACCCTCCCCGCCCTCCCGAGGTGGCGCCAGAACCGCCACAGATAGTTCTGCGCGCGCTCCTCGTCGGTCGGCGCGGCGACGGCGATGACCCGCGAATCGCGGGCGTCCAGCGCCTGGGTCAGACGGCGGATCGCCCCCCCCTTGCCGCCGGCGTCCCAGCCTTCGAAGACCGCCACCACCGATGTTCCGCGGTCGCGGGCGCGACGAAAGAGGGCGTTGACCTTGCCCTGCTGCTTGGGGAGCTTTCGCCGGTAGTCCTTCTTGGCGACGGTCTGGTCCATGTCGAGCTCGGTGAGCACCGTACGCTCGAGGGTCGGGGCGAGCGACGCCGTCGCCTGGTCCTCGGTCATCGCCTCGGGCTCCTCGCCGATCTCCACGTCCACCGCGGGCGCCTCGGACCGGCCGCCTTCGAGCCGGTTTTTGACGGCGTCCCGGATGATGGTGGCCACGGTCAGCGAGCGGTAGTGCGGATCCGCTCCCTCGACGATCTTCCAGGGCGAGAGGGCGAAGCTCGTCCGGCGAATCGTGTGCTCGGCCGCCATGACGAACCGGTCGTACATGTTCCAGTGCCGCCAGTCGGTCTTGGTCACCCGCCAGGAACGCAAGGGGTCCTTTTCGAGGGTCGTCAGCCTCTCCTTCTGCGCGGTCCTGCCGAGGTGCATCCAGAACTTGAGGATCAACGCACCGTCATCGGCGAGCAGCCGCTCGAAGGCGATGATCCGGGTCAGCCGGCGGTCGAACTCGGTGTCGGCGATCCGACCGTGGACCCGGTCGAGAAAGGGCGGCGAGTACCACGCGCTCAAGAAGAGCCCGAAGTGGCCCTTCTGCGGAAGATCCCGCCAGTAGCGCCAGAACTCCGGCCGTTCGAGCTCTTCCTCGGACGGCTCGAGATAGGCGTGGGTGTCGATCCAACGCGGGTCCATCCACTCGTTGAGGAGGTTCACGGTCGCGCCCTTGCCGGCGCCGTCCACCCCCGAGAAGAGGACGACGACCGGAAAATCCGCCTGCCTCAGGGCCTGCTGGAGCTCGAGGAGCTCGACGCGAAGACCCGGCACCACGGTCTCGTAGGCCTGTTTCGACACCTTGCGGCCAAGCTCTGCGGTTTCGAACATCTTGAATCCCCCGCTGCGATTCGATCACCGAGAATACCCCACCGGTCCTCCCGCCCGGAAGAACCGACGGGACCCGACGAGCCGTGCGAGCTGCGCTTGTATGTCCATTGTCACGGTGTTACTTTTCTTCGAGGCTCGACTCTCGGAGGTTGAATGACGCACCGCTCGGCCCGGATCCTTGTCCTCACCATCGCAGCGATCACGTCCGCGGTCTTCTGCCGGCAGGCGGCCGCCCAGGTGGAACCGCTGCGCGGAACCGTCGTCAACACGGCGGAGAAACCGATCAAGAACGTCGAGGTCGTGCTTCGTGCGCCCGGCGAGCCCGGCTCCATCGACGAGCAGCTCACCGATGACGAAGGCAACTTCGCGATTCCCATGGCGAGCATCCGGCCCGGGTTCGAGCTTTTCTTCCGCAAAGACGGCTACAACGATCTCACCCTGCCCATCAGCCCGCAGCAGCTGGTGGTCGCCAGGATCAGCGTCGTCATGCAACCCAACTTCGCGGTGCCGTCAACACAGCCGGCGAAATCGACCCCGACCCCGCCGCCGTCGTTGGTGATGACCGAGCAGAGAAAGAAGGCGATCGAGCTCTACAACAAGGGCGTGGCGGCGTGGGAAAAGGCGAAGAGCGCCGGGGATTCGGCGGAGGAGATGGAGAAAAAGGAGGCGCTCATGATGATCCGCCAGTCCGCCTCCTTCGACCCGACCTTTGCCGAACCGCTCATCATGCTGAGCCGCCTCGCGATGAAGAACCAGAACTGGGCCGAGGCCTCGCGCTACTCGGAGGATCTCATCCGGATCAATCCCAACGACGTCGACGCCATCCGGACGCTCTATTTCTCGATGGTGATCATGCGCCACCACCTTCGCATCGGCGAGGCGGCGAGGCGGCTCGCCAAGGCTGACCCATTCACCATCGACTCCATCGAAGAGCATGCCCTGGCCTTTTTCACAAAACGAGGTCTACCTCATGGCGGAGGCCATGTACGAGGTGCTGGCCGAGATCTCACCCGACCCGGTGAACGCATACCTCAATCTCGGTGTCTGCCGCGCCTCCCTCGGCGATGTCGAGGGGACCAAAGAGGCGTTCGAGGCGTTTCTCGAGCGGGCGCCCGCGGATCACCCGGACATCGAGTCGGTGAGAGCCGACCTCGCCGCGCTGGAAGCGAACACCGTTCCGGAGGCGCTCGATTCGCAGGCGCCCCTGGGCCCGATCAAGTGACGACGCCCTTCAGGCTCCGGCTCTACGCCCACCGCGGTGCGTCGGCAAGAGCGCCTGAGAACACGCTCTCGGCCTTCGCGATCGCGCTCAGCGACGGGGCCAACGCGCTGGAGCTCGATGTCCACCGCACCGCCGACGGCCACTTTGTCGTCGCCCACGATCCCGACGGCGCCCGGACCGCGGGGTGCGACGAGCGCATCGCCGAGATCGGTCTCGCCGAGATCCGTCGTTGGCGGGCCGGCGGCGAGCCCATCCCGACCCTGCCGGAGTTTCTCGACGCCTTTCCCGACACCCCCGTCAGCATCGATCTCAAACCGAACGACCCGACGGCGGTGGCGCCTCTCCTCGAGGTGCTCTCCGCTCACGGTGGCGAGGCCAGAGTCACCGTCGCGAGCTTTCACGATCGCCTGTTGTTGCGGGCCCGCCGCCTGGGTTGGCAAGGCCGAACCGCCCTGACGAGGGGCGAGGTGGCGGCCCTGAGGTTCGCGCCGCTCGCGCTGGCTCGAAGGGTGATCCGCGGACACGCGGCGCAGATCCCCGTGCAATCCGGGCCGGTCCGCCTCGACCGGCGCGGCTTTCTCCAACGCTGCCGCATCCTCGGGATTCGCGCCGACTACTGGGTCGTCAACGATCCCGGGGAGGCCCGCAAGCTCCTCTCGGCCGGCGCCACGGGTCTCATGAGCGACGACCCCGCGCTGCTCGCCCCGGTCTTCCGGGAATTCGGGTGATCAGGACCGCGCTGACCCGGCTCGGCGCCTGGGCATTCACGTGGCGCCGGAGGGCTCTGCTTGCCGGCGTCGCGCTGGCTCTTCTCTGGATCGCCGTCGGTTGGTACCAGACCGTCAAGCCCCTTC
The DNA here is from genome assembly GCA_963823445.1 of uncultured Acidobacteriota bacterium. Lineage (GTDB taxonomy): Bacteria > Acidobacteriota > Thermoanaerobaculia > Thermoanaerobaculales > Sulfomarinibacteraceae > JAHECW01. The sequence goes on along the minus strand of CAWGLT010000004.1, from coordinate 368,752 downwards.
CCTCCGATCTCGCCTTCCGCGGCGACCCGGTGGCCGTCGCCGGGACCGATCTCCGTTTCCTCGCCGATCTGACCTATCGTGATCCCGCAGGGCTCGCGGTCCACGATCAGGAGATCTTTGACGAGGTCCTCGCGCTCATCGGCGGCGCCGAGCGTCTCCTCGTGCTCGATCTCTTTCTGCTCAACGACCACCTCGGCGCCGAGGGCGAGGCCTTTCGGCCGATCAGCTCCGAGGTCGTCGACGCGTTGATCTCGGCAAGGGCCCGCGCGCCCGAGATGCCCATCGTCCTGGTGACCGATCCCATCAACGACGTCTACGGCGGCGATCCGTCGCCCCTTCTTCGCTCGCTCCGTGACGCCGGGGTGCAGGTCGTCATCACCGATCTCTCACGTCTCAGGGATTCGAACCCGAGCTACTCCGCGCTCTGGCGTCTCGGCCTCCAGTGGTGGGGCAACTCCCCGGCCGGGGGCTGGCTGCCGAACCCCCTCGAACCCGAGGGCCGCGAGGTCGGGCTGCGGACCTATTTCCGCCTCGCCAACTTCAAAGCCAACCACCGCAAGATCATCCTCGCCGATCACGAAAACCGATGGGTCAGCCTGGCGACCTCGGCCAACCCCCACGACGCCTCGAGCGCACACTCCAACGTCGCGCTCCGCGTGACGAGCGACGAAGCCGCCCGCCAGGTCTACCGCGCCGAGATGGAGGTCGTCCGTCTCTCGGGCGGCGCCCCGCCGTTCGAGACCCTCCCCGACCTCGGTCCGAGCGGGAAACGTCGCGACCACCAGGTCGCCTGGCTCACCGAAAGCGCCATCCGCGACCGGATTCTCGATCTCGTCAACGCCGCCGAGTCGGGCGACGAGATCGACCTCGCGCTCTTCTATCTCTCGCACCGGGAGATCATCCGCGCCCTCGGCGACGCGGCCGAACGCGGGGTCTGGGTTCGAGCCGTCCTCGATCCCAACCGCGACGCCTTCGGGCACGAAAAATCGGGGATCCCGAATCGCCAGTCAGCCGAGTATCTGACCCGGACGGCGGGCGGCGGTCTCGCGATCCGCTGGTACGCGACCCGCGGCGAGCAGTTCCACAGCAAGCTCATCGTCATCCGGAGCAAACGCACCGTCGACGCCGTCCTCGGTTCGGCCAACTTCACCCGCCGCAACCTCGACGACTTCAACCTCGAGGCCTCGTTCTGGGTCCACGCGCCGCGGGGTTCCGATCTCGACCGCGAGCTCAAGCTCTATCTCGACCGGATCTGGACCAACGACGGCGGCGTCTACACGCTGCCCTATTCCAGCTTTCGCGACACCTCGCGGCTGCGCCGGTTCGCCGCCTGGGCGCAGGAGACGACCGGTCTCGGGACCTTCTGACACCCCCACTCCCGCTCCCGCTCCCTTCCCCGTGCCCGTGCCCGTGCCCGTGGCCGTGTCCGTGTCCGTTACCGCGCCCGACGGCAGCGTCCGAGACAGCGACAGGAGCAGGATCGGCGGCAGCGTCAGCGTCAGCGAGCAGCATCCGCGGCAGCGACAGCAGCGTCAGCGTCAGCGAGCAGCATCCGCGGCAGCGACAGCGTCAGCGCAGCGACCGGGGCACAGGCAACCTGGGAACCCGCTTCACAATCGCTCCCGACCCCCCGGATGCCCAGGCAACCCGTCGTCGCGCCGGCAGACTCCTGGTATCATGCACCCCTCTGAGACAGACACTCATGATCCTGAACTCATCTCTCCTGCGGGCCGCCCTCCTCGCCGCTGCCGTCATCGGCATCGCACCGTCCTGCGCCGGCGACGAATCGACCCCGACGGCGGCATCCACCCCGACGGCGGCGGCCAAGCCGACGCCCGCGCCGGTCCCTGCATCCGATCCTGATCTCGCCGGTGTGGCCGAAGTCGTCACCGCGACGCCCCTCGCCGATCCCGAAATCGAATCGCTCGCCCCAGCCGAGGCTGATCTCGACCGGGTCCAGGCCGATCTCGACCGCCGCATCCAGTCCCTCGCCGAACGGCTCTCCGCCGCGGCCCCCGGGACCGCCGAGGTCGACGAGATCGACACCGACATCGTCGCCATGATCGATCGGCAACAGGCCCGGCTCAGAGAGGCACTCGCCAGCTTCGAGGCGGCTCCCTCGACCGGCGACTCGGAGCTCCGGTGGCGGGCGGTCAATGTCCACGGAAAGGCGATCTTGCAGCTGATGCGGCTGCGGACCACGGCGCGGGACCTGTTCACCGAGGAGCACCGGCGAGCCGTTCTGGGCTTTGGGCGGACCGGTCTGCACCAGGCCGCGAGGGAAGCGCGAACCATTGTCTTGGTGGCGCGGTACCACCTCGTCTCGCGCCGGCACTCCATCGACGAAGTGCCGCGGATGGCCCGCGATGTCTTTACCCTCGGCGCCGCTTTCAGCCGGCTGCTGCTCGTGACGGCGGTGCTGGTCTGCGCCCTGTGGTTACGCCGGCGATGGCGCGTTTGGCTCGAGAAGCTTCGGACATCAACCTTCCGATCGTTGACCGGCGTCAGCGCGAAACGGCTGGCGCAGCGGCTCTACAGGTGGTGCGAGACCATCGGCCCGTGGGCCCTCTTTCTCATCACGCTCTTGGTCCTCCGCTGGGCTCTCGGACCCGTCGCCCGGGCCGGGGAGATCAACGCCCTGCTCACCCTCCTGACGGTCTTCGGCGTCTACCGGCTGGCCGTCGATGTGGTGGCCGCCGCATTCGTCAACGCCGCCGTGCACTACGGACTCACGACCACCCCCGAGCGCCGAACCATGTTGCTGCACAGCATCCGCCTCGTCCTTCGGGTCGCAACGGTCCTGGTGCTCATCCACCTCGTGTCCCTCGCCCTTGGCCAGGGTTTCATCGCGACGATGGTCGTGAAGTTCTCCTGGCTGGTGGTCCTGGCTGCGGTTCTCGTCGAGCTCTTCCGCTGGCGCGGCGTCATGGTGGAGACCTTCTTGAGTCTGCAGCCCGACGGCCGGCTGGCCGACGCCCTGCGCGCGAGCCAATCCCGCTGGTACGGGGCTTTTCTCGCACCCGCCGCCTTTGTCTGGCTCGCCGGCCACGGCGCCGCCACGGTGGCGCGCGAGTTCGCACTCGGATTCGAGCAGACCCAGAAGGCGCTCGCCTTTCTCTTCCGCCAGCGGGTGCAGCGACAGGCCGAGAAGCAGGGCTACGCCGAGGGCGACGTCGCCGAGCTGCCCGAGGGTCTCATCGAGGCCTTCCGGGAGGAACCCATCGAGAGCGGACCGCTCGTGGTGTCCAACTTCCCCGGGGTCAGCGAGCTGCACGAGATCCTGACCGGCTGGAGCGAGACCGGAACTCGGGGTTCGTATCTGTTGACCGGCGAACGCGGCATCGGCAAGACCTCCTGGCTCAATCAGGTCCGGCGTGACGACCTCGAGATCCGGCGCATCATGCTCGGCCGGAGAGTCACCGATCCGGCCGATCTCTGCTCCCGCCTCGCCGAGCTTCTGGAGGTCGACGCCGGACCCGATGCCGGACCGCGCGAGCTCGGCCGGGCGCTCCACGCCGGACCCAAAATGGTCATCGTGCTCGACATGTCCCAGCACCTCTTTCTCACCGCCGTCGGCGGCTACGAGGCGTTCAAGGCCTTCGCAGCCCTGGTCAACCGAACCTGCAACAACGTCTTTTGGCTGTGCAGCATGAGCGGCTATGCATGGCGCCACCTGCGCGCGGTACGACCCGACGCAACGGTCTTTCGGACCCGCCAACACCTCACCGGCTGGAGCGAGGACCAGATCTCCGAGCTCATCCGCACCCGCTGTAAGGCAAGCAAGATTCAATTCAACTTCGCCGACGTCGTGGTCGATCGGCTCGAGGGGGTTTCTTTCAGTTCGAGCCTCATCGAATCCGCCGATGCCTACTCCCGACTCCTGTGGGACTACTCCGACGGCAACCCGCGCGCCGCCCTGCACTTCTTTCTGCGCTCGCTCGACCCCGAGCGTAGCGGCAGGGTGCGGGTCCGCCTCTTCAAGGCGCCCGATGTCGGTCTCCTCGAGGACGGCGGGCAGGACGGTCTCTTCGTCCTCGCCGCCATCGTCACCCACGAGAGCATCAGCCTCGACGATCTCGTCGAGGTCACCCGATTCGAGCGCTCGCAGTGCTTCATCCACCTCGATCGGCTGCTCGAGGTCGGGGCGATCAGTCTCGACGACGAGATGTACCGGGTCTCCACCACCTGGCACCGCGCTGCGGTCCGCCTGTTGCGCCGCCGCAACCTCTTGCCGGCATGAGCATCGGGAGGGACTGATGGACCCCAAGAGCAATCTGTTGTCCCTGTTCCAGCCGGGCGATCTTCCGTACGCCCTGCTCATCCTCGTCATCGCCGTGGTCGCGGCTCGGTTCACTCGGCAGCTCTTCGACGGACTCGGGCGGCGATTCACCGACAAGCGTCTGGTCATCAACCAGGCCGGCTCCTTTGTCCGCTTCGCCGTCTTTCTCATCGGCGGTCTCAGCGCCGCCCTCACCGTGCTGGAGGTCACTCCCGAGGTTCTGCTCGCCCTTGGCGGCACGGCAGCGGTTTCCATCGGCTTCGCCCTCAAGGACCTCGTTTCGTCGATCGTCGCCGGGCTCATCATCCTCGTCGACCGTCCCTTCCAGGTCGGCGACCGGGTCACCTTCGACGGCTGGTACGGCGAGATCAGCCACATCGGTCTGCGGTCGGTCAAGCTCGTCACCCTCGACGACACCCAGGTCACGATCCCCAACAACAAGTTCCTCACCGATCCCGTCGCCTCGGGCAACGCCGGCTCGGTCGAGATGATGGTCCAGATGGATTACTACATCGGGATGGATCAGGATCTCGCCGCAGCAAAGGCCATCGTTTCCGAGGCTCTCACGAGCTCGCGATTCGTCTCCACCGCACGCCCGTGGTCGGTCACCATCTCGCAGGTGGTGCAGGAAAACTACTTCGCCCTGCGGCTCCGGGGCAAGGCGTATGTTCTCGACGTGAGCTTCGAAAAGACCTTCGAAACCGATGTCACCGAGCGGGTCGTCGAGGGCTTTGCCGCCGCCGGGATCAAACCTCCAGCGGTGCTCCACCGCAGCTGCTGACGCTCCTCGGGTATTCCCAGAGACCTCCATACAGGGTCGTTTCCGGGCTTGGTTGGCGGTCGGGTTGAGAGTGCTGGTCGCACAGGGAACGATTTCGGTTCCGCTGCTCCAGGGAATTCCCTCGTCTCCTTGGGCAGACGAAGCGAGGATCGACGAGGGAAGCCGCCTCATGGGAGCGGCGCAGCGGGGTGCGGTCAGCGACGGCCGAAGGTTGCATCGAATTCCAAAGAAACGGCGTTGAGATGGGACGATTGGCGCTTTTGTCCAGGAACCTGGCGCGTTCCTCCATGTTCGAACGACTTCCTTCAACCTAGATTTGACTCGACGTGATCTTCAACCTGGAGGAAGACAGTGAAAGCTAACTGCCATATTCTGATTCTCACCTTGACTGTTGTCATCACCGCTGGCCTGGGCGCTGCGGCTTCCGAGCTCGAAGCCCTTGGAGAAAACACCCCGCCCCAAACGGAAACGACGGGGAAGGGAACCCCGGTCGAGGGGCGAAACCTCGGTGATCACCGAAAAGGCGCAACTGCACCATCGGCATTGACGATCCTCGCGGCTCTCGACGAGGCCGGCAGAAACAACGCCTTCATCGAACTCGAAGCCACTCGTTCCGATTCCGTGCCCTTTGGTCTGCCCGGCCCGGCCGACGTGGCCGCACTCTGGAATGAGGGCCGTTTCAACGAAGCGCTCCTCGCTCTCCAACAACTCGATTCGGCCGGTTTCAGCTATATTCCGGCGATCAGTTGGAAAGTGCCCATTGTCAGCGAACAGCCCCGTGTCTATCAGGATGTTCGGATCGGTGGCGTACGCACCGGCGCGCAAATCCTCGATCTCGACTACGACGGCCAGGAATCCACGATCTTCGCGGCCATCGGCTGGGCCGATAATTGGACCATGAATGTCTCCCTCGATGGCGGCATCACATGGCAGGAAACGTTCTCCTTCGGCGCGCAGGCCGAAGTCAGCCTGGCGGTCTGCGGAAACCGCGCCTGGGTAGCATACTCGCCGATGGGGGATGACGACGAACTGCGGATGCGTCGTTTCTTCACATCGAACGGGGCATCCGATACGGGCTACGGATTTGAGACGGTTGCGAATATCAGCCCGGCAACGGTGGTCGACGTCGCCCTCATCAACAACGAACCTGATGTCTCCACCGCCGTCTATGTCGCGATCGTCGGGAGCGACAACAGTGTTCGGACCTATTGGGATGATCTCGCCGGGACCAGCTTCTCCGACTACTCCCCGACAATCACCAACGCCGAGGACAACATCGACTTCACCTACTCGCCTGGCGGGTTATCGACCTCAGGCTATGTTGCCTACCTGTCCTACTATTCCACCACCGGGGACGTCGTCGTATGGCGTATGAGCTTCTTAGGGACATGGGATCAGGTGAGGTCGGCGCCGATCACCGGCACTCAAAAGTACACGTCGATTTCGGCTTATGAAAATACCGTGATGGTCGTTTACGAATACAGCTTCTCCGGCGGCAACGGAATCAGATATGACGTGAGCTACAACTACGGCACGGGTTGGAGCTGGGGTGCGATCTACGAACCGGGTTCCGGCGACCCCCTCGCGTACGGTGCGGCCGTGTCGCTGAGCGGCGGAAACGGCAGCTTCGCCACATACCACCTGGAAGAGGGCGCCGTCGATTACGCGTATGTCCGGTCACGCCCGGGGTACACCACGAATCCCTGGCGCGAACCGATCTGGTTCAGCAACTTCGACACGATGTCGGCCACCGAAACCAAGATCGAGTGGATCGGCGCCCCCTGCATCGGGTCCCACGGAATGCTCTATCTGGCGGCGGAAGGAATCCCCTACTTCGACCTCTCGTCCCCTCGCGGCTTCTTCTGTGACGGCTTCGAGTCGGGCGGGACCTCGGCCTGGAACTGATCCCCGCCGGTCTGACTTCCGATCACGACATCCGGGCCCGGCTCAACTCGAGCCGGGCTCTTATCTTGTACGGATATGGATATGATGGACCCATGGGAAAACCAATCCAGCCACCGGGAGAGACCGATGCCGACGCCGGTATTCTTCACGGCCGATCCGTGGCCCGCGTGACGACCTCGCCCGACGGGATGATCATCCTCGTCGGCCGGACGGCTGCCGACAACGATCTGCTCTCGCTCAAGCTCGCCGCCGCGCGCGACTTCTGGTTCCACGTTGCCGGCGAGTCCGGCTCGCACGTGGTGGTCCGCAACCCGGACAAATCAGATACGCTTCCGCGGGACACCAAACGACTCGCCGCGGCCCTCGCCGCCGGCTACTCCAAGGCCCGCCACGGCGGCAGGACCGCGGTCCACATGGCCTTCGCCGGCGATGTCGGGAAATCGCGGGGAATGGCGCCCGGCAAGGTCACGCTGCGCCGTTTCACCACCGTCCACGCCCACCCGAAGCGACTCGAAGAGGACGAAGAACCATGAAGACATACGGCTCCCAGAGCATGGTGGACGAGCTCAAACGGGTCCTGGTGCGCCGCCCGGATGCGGCTTTCGGCAACGCCGACCCGACCGACTGGCACTACACGTCCCGGCCCGACCTGGCCGGGGCGCGGGCCGAACATGAAGCGCTCGTCGCGACGCTAAAGGATTTCGGTTGCGAGGTGGTCTTCCACGACGCTCCGCTGCCGGAACACGCCGACGCGATCTTCACCCACGATCCGGTCATCGTCACCGATGCCGGCGCCATCGTGCTGCGCATGGGCAAGGGAAAGCGGCGCGGTGAGGAGGCGGCCATCGCCGCGACCCTCGAAAATCTCGGAGTGCCCATCCTCGCCACCCTCGAGGATGAGGCCACCGCCGAGGGCGGCGACCTGATGTGGCTCGACCACGAGACCCTGGCGGTGGGGCGCGGCTACCGCACCAACGCCGAGGGTTTTCGCCAGCTCACGGCCACGCTGCGCCCGCTCGGGGCGAGGACCGTCGAGGTTCAGCTTCCGCACGCCGGCGGCCCGGCCGCGTGTCTCCACCTCATGTCGCTCATTTCAATGATCGACCACGATCTCGCGGTGGTCCACCTGCCGCTGCTCCCCGTGCCCTTTGTCGAGCTGCTCGGGGATCGCGGGATCGAGCTCGTCGAGGTTCCCGCGAGCGAGTATCCGACCATGGGGCCCAACGTCCTCGCCCTCGCGCCGCGGCGCTGTCTCATGCTCGAGGGCAACCCCGGGACCAGGGCCCGGCTCGAAGCCGCCGGCTGCGAAGTGCTCACCTACCGCGGCCGGGAGCTCTCACTCAAGGCCGAGGGCGGCGCCACCTGTCTGACACGGCCCATCCTCCGCGGCTGAGGTGAGTCATTCACCGCGATGACGCGAAGGCCATCGAGCACGACCGCTCTTCGCCTACTTGACCGCTACTTTTGACGGGGCGCCCTCGACCTCCCGCACCAGGCGCGGCACGAGATAGCCGGGCAGCATTGCTTGGAGGTTCTCCATGATCTCCATGGCGCGAGCCTCGTCGACCTCGAAATGGGCGGCGCCGGCGACCCGGTCGAGGAGGTGAAGGTAGTACGGCAGCACACCGCAATCGAAGAGCCGATTCGACAGCTCCTCGAGCGCCTCGACCGAGTCGTTGACGCCCCGGAGCAGCACAGCCTGATTGAGCAGGGTCACACCGGCGGCATCGAGGACGCCGAGGGCGCGGACCACCGAGTCGTCGATCTCGTTCGCGTGATTGGCGTGGATGACCACCACCACGGGCAACCGTGACGCCTCGATCCAGCCCACGAGAGCCTCGTCGACCCGCTCGGGAAGAACCACGGGCATCCGGGTGTGGATCCGCAAGCGGCGGACATGCGGGATCTCGGCGATGGCCGAGGCGATCTGGGCGAGACCTTCGTCGGGCAGCACCAGCGGGTCGCCCCCGGAGAGAATGATCTCGCTGATGGAGCCGTCCGAAGCGACCCGGTCGAGCGCCGCCGAGAACTCGCCGCCGAGAGGTTGTCCCCCGTCGTAGGGAAAATGCCGCCTGAAACAATAGCGGCAGTGGATGGCGCAGGCTCCGGTGGCCACGAGCAGGGCGCGGCCGTGATACTTGCTCAGCAGACCGTCGCCGCGGATCAGACCCAACTCCCCGACCGGGTTGTCGGTGAAACCGGCGACATCGTCGTCCTCGGCCGGCGCCGGGAGCACCTGGCGCAACAACGGATCGTCCGGATCGCCCCGTCTCATCCGAAAAACAAAGCCTCGTGGTACCCTGAGCGGGAATCGGAGAGCGGCCCGAGAGGTTGCTCCGGCTCCACGAAAATCGGCGTCGAGGCCGACGAGATCGAGCAACTCACCAAGATCGCGAACGACGCCGGAAAGATGGCGACGCCACTGACCCGCCGGCCACGGTTCGAACGCGTTCTTCACCGGTGCAGTCTCGCAGCTTCGGTATGATCGACGCAAGCAAGAAAGAGAGTGAGAAACATGGCTTCCTACAACATGAACCAGGTCCGGGTCGGGCTCAAGATCCTGATGGACAATGCGCCCTGCATCATCGTCGACACCGATGTGGTCAAGCCCGGCAAGGGCCAGGCCTTCACCCGCGTCCGTTACAAGAACTACGTCACCGGAAGCGTCAACCAGATCACCATGAAATCGTCGGACTCGGTGGAAGCCGCCGATGTCCACGAGACCAACATGCAGTACCTCTACTCCGACGGCGACATGTGGACCTTCATGGATCAGGAGACCTTCGAGCAGATCGCCGCCACCTCGGAAACCGTCGGCGAGGCCAAACAGTGGCTCAAGGAAGAGGATGTCTGCACCGTCACCCTCTTCGAGGGGAACCCCATCGTCATCGTTCCACCGACCTTTGTGATCCTCGAGGTCGCGGAGACCGACCCCGGTCTCAAGGGCGACACCTCCTCCGGCGGCAACAAACCGGCAACCTTGGAGACCGGCGCCGTGGTCAGGGTTCCGCTCTTTGTCCAGATCGGCGAGAAGCTCAAGATCGACACCAGGACCGGGGACTACGTCAGCCGCGCCTGATCCCGCGTCCACGTCCACGTTCGGGTTTCCGGCACGACCGTGTCTTTTCCCGGACTGCGTCATAATTCTCCGATGATCAAAGACTGGCGACCCACGGCCTCCATGGAAACCCTCCGCATCCGCGCCCGGGTGATGGCGACGATCCGAGCCTTCTTCGCCGAGCGCGGCGTGCTCGAGGTGGAGACGCCGCTGCTCGCCTCGGCGCCGGTCACCGATCTCCACCTCGCGGCTTTCAGCACTCCCTACCGCGGGCCCGGCCACGACGAGGGCCTCAGGCTGTGGCTCCAGACCTCGCCCGAGTTCGCGATGAAGCGGCTGCTCGCGGCGGGGAGCGGTCCCATCTACCAGCTGTGCAAGGCGTTTCGCGACGGTGAGGCCGGCAGCCGCCACAACCCCGAATTCACGATCCTCGAGTGGTACCGGCCGGGTTGGGATCACCATCGGCTCATGGCCGAGGTCGCGGATCTTTTTGGTACGGTGTTCGGGACCGGACACAGCGATTGCGCTGACAAACCGAGGATCGTAGGCGGGGCCTTCAGGCCCCGCGACCAACCCGTTGAGGGTCGTCGATCCGATCCGGCAGCAACATCCATCGAGGGGCATGACGATGCCCAATCGAGGGACACCGTTGACCGAGACAGCGGCAGCGGCAGCGGCAGCGGCAGCGGCAGCGGCAGCGAGAGAATCACATATGCTGAGGCGTTTCAACGGTTTGTGGGGATTGATCCCCTCACCGCCGCAGTCGACGCCCTTGCGGCGCGCGCCGCGGAGCTTCTCGGTCATCGCCCCCCCGATCTCGGCGACGACCGCGACGGCTGGCTCGACCTCCTCATGAGCCACATCATCGAACCGGAACTCGGCCGAAACTGCCCGACCTTTGTCTTCGACTTCCCCGCTTCGCAGGCGGCGCTGGCCCGGATCCGTCCCGGTGACCCGCCGGTCGCCGAGCGCTTCGAGGCCTGGATCGACGGTGTCGAGCTTGCCAACGGCTACCACGAGCTCACCGACGCCGCCGAGCAACGGCGGCGATTCGAGGCCGACCTCGGGGCCCGCCGCGCCCGCGGCCTGTCCGAGGTGCCGCTCGACGAACGGCTCCTCGCCGCCCTCGCGCACGGCATGCCCTCCTGCGCGGGAGTCGCCCTCGGCGTCGATCGGTTGGTCATGCTCGCTGCGGGCGTCAAGCGCATCGACGAAGTCATTGCGTTCCCGGTCGACCGCGCTTGAAACACAGCGGGCACGGAGACACCACGGAGACACCACGGAGTGCGGTATTGACTCATCACATGCCGACGGAATCACCACATCGACATCATTGACCACGACGGCCGGGACGGTTCCTTCAGAGATCTTCGGAGGGTCCGCTGAACACCCTGTATGATGAATCCGGGAGGCGCCATGACTCATTCAAGGAACACCGACTCGAAGATGGAACGACGCGATCTGCTCAAGCTCGGAACCGCCGCCGCGGCGGGATTTGTCGCCAAGAGCGTGATGGGGGGCGAAACCAGGACGATGCCCGCCCTGCCGAACAATCCCCTGACGCCCAAGTCCATGCCGACCCGCAACCTCGGCAAGACCGGCTACCAGGTCGGCATCTTCTCGCTCGGCGGTCAGTCGGCGCTGGAGAAGGCCGACAACTTCGATGTCGCGATACCCCTCATCGAACGGGCGCTCGACCTCGGCGTCAACTACGTCGACACATCGGCGCGTTACGGCGGTGTCGAGGACCGCTGGTCCGAGCGGTACTTCGGCGAGGTCATGAAGAGCCGCCGGTCGGAGACCTTTCTCGCCACAAAAAGCCACGACCGCACCCGCGACGGTTCCTTGAAGCTGCTGGAAAAATCCCTCGAACTGCTCAAGACCGATCACATCGATCTCTGGCAGATGCACGCCCTGTCGCGGATGGATCAGGTCGAGGAGTCCTTTGCCAAGGGCGGCGCCATCGAGGCCTTTGTCGAGGCCCGCGATCAGGGCATCGTCCGCAACCTGGGGATCTCCGGCCACGCCGATCCCGAGGTGCTCATCGCCGCCATCGAGCGTTTCGATTTCGACTGCGTGCTGCTCGCCGTCAACGCCGCCGATCCGCACCACCTCAGCTTCAAGGAAAAGCTCCTGCCGTTGGCGGTCGAGAAGGAGATGGGAATCATCGGGATGAAGATCCCCTCCCGCGGACTGCTCCTCACATCGTGGAAGGCGCCGGAGGATCCCGAGGCGCGTCACGCCGGGACCGTGCCGGGCACGCTGAACATGACCGAGGCCATGCGTTACGTGCTGACGCTCCCCGTGAGCACCGTCATCGTCGGTTGTGACGACATCCCGCAGCTCGAAGAGAACGTCGAGATCGCCCGCTCGTTCAACCCCATGAACGAGCAGCAGCTCGCCGAGCTCGAGGAGCGAGCCGAACCGATCCACAAGCAGGCGCTCTTCTACCGGACCTGGAAGGGGTAACACGAATCGAACCGCAAGGACGCGAGGTACCCAAGGACCATCGCTGAGAGTTGATTGAGCCGGCGTCCGACGCCGGCTCAATTGTGTTTCTTTGCGATCCTTGCGTCCTTGCGGTTCATTTTCAGCCGTAGCGCTATACTCGCTCCACCATGATCCTGACTCTTATCGTTGTGTTCTCGGCGCTGTTTGTCGTCACCCATCTCGGCATGTCGCACGGCGCCATCCGCGAGGGCCTCGTCGCCAAGCTCGGTGCGGGCCCCTTTCTCGGGCTCTACTCGCTGGCCGCCTTTCTGACTCTCGGCCCGGCGTCGGTGCTGTGGTGGCAGAATCGTCACCTCGGCCCCGTGCTCTGGCAGTTCAACCCGTGGGTCGAACGCGGGATCGCGCTCGTGCTCATGCTCGTTGCCATCGAGTTCCTCTTTTTGATGTTGGCGGACCCGAGTCCCGCGAGCATGCTGCCGGGCAGCAGGGAACCCCGCGGGATTCTGCGCGTGACCCGCCACCCCATGAACATGGGCCTCGCCCTCTTCGGGCTGGCGCACCTTCTCGCCAACGGCACCGTCGGTGACGTCGCTTTTTTCGGCTCGTTCTTCGTGCTCGGCGTGGTGGGTCCGTTCCTGATGGATGCACGACTCAAAAAGAAGCGCGGCGAGAGCTTTGCCGAATTCTGCCGCCAGACATCGGTCATCCCCTTTGTCGCCATCGTCCGCGGCCGGACCAGGTTCCGGGCCGATGAGATCTCCTTCCCGCTCTTTCTCATCGGTGTCGTTGTCTACGTCGCCCTCGTGATCTTCCACGGCAGGTTCTTCGGGGCGGATGTCTTCTGATCTCGAGATCTTGCTGTTGCCGAGCTTGGCTCGACGGCCTATTCTGATCCGGTGACTACAGTAGCTGCCCTCATCATCGGCGACGAGATCCTCTCCGGCAAGGTCCGCGACGCCAACACCCAGTCCATCATCGATCTCATGTGCGATCTCGGCGTGGAGCTGCGCCGGATCATCACCATCGGCGACGAGGAAGAGGAGATCGCGGCCGAGGTGCTGTTCTGCTCCGAACGCTTTGATGCGGTCATCACCTCGGGAGGCGTCGGTCCGACCCACGACGACCGCACCGTCGCCGCGGTGGCGCGCGCCTTCGGCGTCGGGATCGAACGGAGCCCCGATTTGGAGCGGATGATCCGCACCTGGTGGGGCGACCGGTTCACCGAGGGCGCCCTGCGGATGGCCGATGTCCCCGTGGGCAGCACCCTGCTCTACTCCTCCGACGGCAACATGCCGCTCGTGGTCTGCCGCAACGTCTATCTCCTGCCCGGGATCCCGCGGCTCTTCCACGCCAAGATCGGCGCGCTTCGCCAGGTCCTCCGCGGCGAGCGACACGCGAGCGCAAACCTCTATCTGAGCTCGGACGAGAGCGCCGTCGCCCACACCCTCAGCGATGTCGACGCGGCCTTCCCCGAGGTCAAGATCGGCTCCTATCCACTCCACGATGCGTCAGTTGACCACCAGGTCTGGATCACCGTTGAAGCGGCCACAACCGATGCCGTCGGCAAGGCCGTCGACCGCCTCCTCGAGCTCCTGCCCAAAGATGAAGTCGTCAGGGTCGATCGAGGGTAGACGTCGCTCCTCAAGGTGTCGTTTTCAACGACCGCAGCGGTTGACTTCTGAAACACGGGGATCACGGGGAACCACGGAGAGCCCACGGAGGTTTTGTCGATCCATCTCACCGTCACCCGGGGCACTGGTGATGAGCGGTTCAGACAGAGCCCGAGCCACCATCCCTGCTCCCCGTGGATCCACCGTGGTTCCCCGTGTCCTCCGTGTTTCAAAGAAAATCGCCTCAGCGTTCGGCTATCATCTGTCCAATGAGACAATCTGACATTGACGATCAGACGCAGGAGTGGCTCGCGTTTGTCGAACGTGTGCGAACGGACCCTTCGATCTCGTTCGACGAGCAGTGGGCACGGTTTCTCGAGCTGAGCGAGACTCGCGACCCGATGATGGGACCGCTGCCGACCTGGGTGCCCTCGGCCGAGCGGATCGAGGCGTCGAATGTCGGACGGCTCATGGTCGAACGCGGATTCGACACCTACGATGAGCTTCACCGGTGGTCGGTGGAACACCGCGCCGAGTTCTGGCAGACGGTGATCGACCGTCTCGGGATCGTCTTCGACACCCCCCCGGACGAGATCCTCGACCTCGCGAACGGCCCCACCGACCCGCGCTGGCTCAAGGGCGCCCGGCTCAACATCACCGATTCGTGCTTCCAACCCGAGGGCTGCGTTCTCGCCATCGTCCAGGGCTCCGAAGGCGCCGAGAACGACACCTATCTCACCTACGGCGAGCTCGAGAGGCTGGTCAACCGGGTCGCCAACGGCCTCGTCGGGCACGGCTTCGCCCCCGGCGCCCGCATCGCCCTCTACATGCCCATGACCGTCGAGTGTGTGGCCGCCTATCTCGGCATCGTCCGCGCCGGCTGTGCGGTCATCTCCATCGCCGACAGCTTCGCGCCGCGGGAGGTCGCGCGCAGGCTCGAGATCGCCGAGGCCGACGGGATCATCACCGTGGATGTCTTCTCGCGGGGCGGTCGTGCGATCCCGCTCTACGACAAGGTCTGCGAGGCCTCGGCGCCGAGAGCGATCGTGATCAACGACGAAGAGGTCACCTCTCCCCTCCTTCGAGCCGGAGATCTCCTCTGGTCCGACTTTCTCGGTTCGTCCGGGATCTTCGAATCGGTCACGACCGAACCCGACACCCTGACCAACGTGCTCTTCTCCTCGGGCACCACCGGCGACCCCAAGGCCATCCCGTGGACCCACCTGACGCCCGTCAAGTGCGCAATGGACGGTCGCTTCCACCAGGACATCGGGCCCGGCAGCGTCGTGGCATGGCCGACCAATATCGGTTGGATGATGGGGCCCTGGCTCATCTACGCCACCCTGCTCAACCGCGGCTGCATCGCGCTCTACGAGGGTCTCCCGAGCGGCCCGGATTTTGCCCGGTTTGTCGAACGCGCCGGCGTCAGCATGCTCGGCGTCGTACCGTCACTCGTTCGCGCATGGCGGGAATCCGGCGCCTGCGCGGACGCCGACTGGTCACGGATCGAGACCTTCAGCTCCACCGGCGAGCCTTCGAATCGGCAGGACTACCTGTGGTTGACCGGCCTCACCGACCACCGCGCTCCCGTCATCGAGTACTGCGGCGGCACCGAGATCGGCGGCGGCTATATCACCGGCACCGTCGCGCAGCCGGCATCGCCATCGACCTTCACCACCCCGGCGCTCGGGCTCGACCTGGTGATCCTGACCGACGCCGGCACAACCGTCACCGACGGCGCGGAGGGCGAGGTTTTCCTCTTGCCGCCATCCATTGGTCTGTCGCAGAACCTGCTCAACCGCGACCACGGAAAGGTCTACCACGACGAGTGCCCGTCCGGTCCCGGAGGCGAGGTCCTCCGCCGCCACGGCGACCAGCTCGCCCGACTCCCCGGGGGCTTTTACCGCGCCCAGGGTCGCGCCGACGACACCATGAATCTCGGCGGCATCAAGGTCTCGTCGCTGGAACTCGAACGCGTCATCGATCACCACCCGGCGGTCTCGGAGTCCGCCGCGGTGGCGGTTCAGACGGGTGGCGAGGGCGCCGAGAAACTCGTCGTTTTCGTCATCGCCGCGAAGGACGCCGACCCGGACCAACTCCTGAGCGATCTCCGTCGGATGGTCTCCGCCGAACTCAATCCCCTCTTCAAGATCCACGACCTCATCCTGGTCGCATCCCTCCCCCGAACCGCCTCGAACAAACTCATGCGGCGAGAACTTCGGGATCACTATCGAGACTGAGGACGCGCGGATGTGGGCGCGATGGGAGCGGTGCGCAGGCACGCACCTTTGTTCGCGGCTCACAAAGGTGGATGCCAGGCACCGAGCCCGCGTTTTGATGAAAGCACAATGAGGAGCCGCTCACCGGGCGTGCCGTCTTTGACGTTTTTCTCGGAAGCATGTCCCCGCACCTCTTCGCGCCGCGAAAAACGTCAAAGAGGGCTTTCGGGAAGAGTGAGGCGGTCTCCTGTCCCGGCCCAGAGGGAGGCCGCCGCTCGCCCGAGCAGCGTGGTTGCAGCCCTCCCCGTTTACTACCTCACAGCCACGCTGTTCGGGCGACGCTGGGACGCCAGGGGCGTCCCAGAAGGCCGGTGCTGCGGTCCGCAAGCCTGGCGGCGCGCTCCAGGCTTGGATAGCGCGTCGCACTTCCCTACCATCACGATTCTCGAATCTTTCGATGGGCTATCCTGACCCGGTGAAGATCACCAACCTCTCGACCCCCGCCGCCGTCGTCGATCTCGACCGTCTCGAACGCAACGCGACCCGGATGGCCGATCGCGCTCACGACCTCGGAGTCCGCCTCCGGCCCCACGTCAAGACCCACAAGTGCGTCGAGGCGGCCCGGATCCAGATCCGCGACCACTTCGGCGGCATCACCGTCTCAACCCTGGCCGAGGCTCGCGGCTTCGCTGCGGCCGGTTTCCGCGACATCACCTACGCGGTACCCGTGGCGCCGCAGAAGCTGGCGGAGGTCGTCGAGATCAACTCGAGGATCGACCGCCTCGCGGTGCTCGTCGATCACATGGTGACCATCACCGCCATCGAGGAAACCGCGCGCTCGCACGCGGTGGTTCTCCCGGTCTGGCTCAAGATCGACTGCGGCTATCACCGCGCCGGCATCGACCCCGCCAGCGATCACGCAGCGGTGCTGGCCGCCCGGTTGGACCGGTCCGAGCTCATCGATTTTCGCGGCATCCTCACCCATGCCGGCCACGCCTACCACGCTGCCACCCGAGCAGAGGCGGCGGTCACCGCAGCCGAAGAGCGCTCGGTGAGTCGCGCGTTTGTCGATCGCTGTGCCAAAGAGAAGGTCGTCATCGCCGAGGTGAGCATCGGCTCGACACCCACCATGACGGCGGTGGAGCGCCTCGACGGCATCCATGAGATCCGACCCGGCAACTACGCCTTCCTCGATGTCTTCCAGGCCTCCATCGGCAGCTGCGCTCTCTCCGACGTTGCTTTCTCGGTCCTCGCCACCGTCGTCAGCGTGCACCCGGATGAGCAGCGCGCGGTCATCGATGCCGGCGCCCTCGCCCTGAGCAAGGACTCCGGCCCGACCCACGTCGATCCCGACTGCGGCTTCGGCCGGATCGTGGCGGTCGAGGACCAGCACCCGCTCCCCGGGCTCCGGCTCACCGCGTTATCCCAGGAGCACGGAGAGATCCGGGGCCCCGGCGCCGCCGCGCTGCGGCCGGGCATCCGCCTCCGAATCCTACCCAACCACAGCTGTCTCTCGGCAGCCTGCTTCGAGAGCTTCCACGTGGTACGGGGTACCGAGATCATCGATGAGTGGCGGCCGTTCCGGGGCTGGTAGCGCGGTCATGAGATCGGCAGTATTGCTGGGCGTAGTTCGAGCGCGAGGCGCACGCGATCGTCTCGGCCTGTCTCTTCGGCAGTGGAAGCGGGTGGAACCCCCGCCCCCAGGGATCTCTCGGAATTCCCTCTCACTGAAATGACTTCAATGGACAGAGAGATTCCTTGGAGGAAGAATGACGCGACTCACGACCAACCCGGCACCCGCTCCCCACCGATGGAACCTCGCCCTGACCGCCGCCCTGGCCCTGATCATCGCCGCGGCTTTGCCCGCGTTCTCCGAGGAAGAGTACTTCCTGCCCAAGCCGCCCATGCCGGAGAAGTTCGACTGGATGCAGATGACCTCCCAGGAGTGGCTCAAGGGCGAGCTCATCTCCATGTACGACGACAGCCTCGAGTTCGACAGCGACGAGTTCGACATGCAGACCGTCGACTGGGGCGACGTCAAAGAAATCCGCTCGGTGGGCGTCATGCAGGTCGCCTTCGAGGACGGCACCATCGCCGTCGGCCGACTCTTCATCGATCAGGAAAACGTGCGGGTCATGGGAGACGAGGACCAGACGTTTCCGCGCTCCGGCCTCCTGTCCATCACAGCCGGCGCCCCGAAGGAAATCAATTACTGGTCGCTGAAAGCCAGCGTCGGCGCCAACATTCGGAAAGGCAACACCGAGCAGGTTGAGACGACCGGGAAGCTCACCGCCATCCGACGCACCCCGAAGAACCGGATCGACATCGATTGGCTCTCCACCTTCAACCGAACCGACGGCGAGACCGCGGCGGACAACCAACGCGCCAACGTCGGTTGGAACCGGTACCTCTCGAAGCGCTTCTATCTCACTCCGGTCTACGGCGAGTGGTACCGCGACCCCTTTGTCAACATCGAAAACCGGTGGACCATCGGGGTGGGCGCCGGTTACGAGATCATCGAAACCTCGAAGATCACGTGGGATGTCAAAGGCGGCCTCGCCTACCAGTCGACGAGCTTCGTCTCGGTCGAGGATGGCGAGGACGACTCGGCAGACACCCCGGCGCTTCACCTCGGGACCTCATACGACCACGAGCTGACCAGGTGGATGGACTTTCTCTTCGCCTACGACTTCATGATCGTCAACGAGGAGTCGGGTACCTACACCCATCATCTGGAGACCGGTCTCGAGTTCGAGCTCACCAGCCTGCTCGACTTCGACATCACCCTCATCTGGGACCGCATCGAGAACCCGCAACCGAACCAGAACGGTGTGCTACCGGAGCAGGACGACTTCCGGTTGGTGTTCTTCCTCGGGTTCGACTTCTGACCGCCGGACACCGCGGCAGGTGAAGGGCTGAGATAAGATCTCTCCGTGCATGCCCGGTCATGGTCGCGCGAGTTTGTCGAACTGCTGCTGATCTTCGTGATCTTCACGCTCTTCGTGCGCACCTTCGTCGTGGCGCACATCAACGTCCCGACGCCATCCATGGTCCCGGCTGTCCTCGTCGGCGATCACATTCTCGTGAATCGCTTCGCCTACGCGCCGCACCTCGACACACCCATCCATCGCCTTCTTCCCTATCGGGATCCGACCATCGGCGATGTGGTGACCTTCGCGCAGCCCGATCGACCGCGTCGCGATCTCATCAAACGGGTGGTTGCGCTCTCCGGCGACACCGTGGCGATCACATCAAAGACCTTGACCCGGAACGGGAATCCGGTGGACGAACCGTGGGCGCAGTTCACCGATCCGCAGATCTGGCCCGATGATTCGTCGACGCCACCGAGCAAACGAGTGCGCGACAACCTCATGCCCCTGACCGTCCCGGATGATCACCTCTTCTGCCTCGGAGACAATCGCGATGAATCGCAGGATTCACGGGTTTTCGGACCGGTTCCGAGATCGACCATCCGGGGGCGCGCCGTTCTCGTCTACTGGTCATTCGACAGCGACGACCGAGCATCCGCCCGCGGTCCGGCTCGGCTCTTCTACACACCGCTGCATTTCTTCAGCGAGACCCGCTGGGACCGTCAGTTCACCCTCGTGCGTTGAATTCTCAGGTCTTAACCAAGATCATTCAGCACAAGACCTGCGACGTGCGACGTGCGATGAAAGTCAACCGCTACCGGCTCAAGCCGGTAGCGTGAAGTACGACTAAAAGTCGAATTTTCCGGCTGGCGCCGGCTGAAGGCTCCCCGCTGGTGCGGGCTGAAGGTGCTCACTCAGGCACCTCCACCGTGAACTCTGGATCCGTGGCCCCAGCTGTATGACCTTCGATATAGGCCTCGATCATCTCGTCGGTCACGGTGCCTGAGCTCGCACAGAAGTAACCCCGTGCCCATAGGTGTTGGCCCCAGTACCTCTTCCTCAGTTCCGCAAACTCCTGCTGAAGCTTCCTCGACGACCGCCCTTTGACCCACTGCATCACCTTCGCCGGCGACAGCTGAGGGGGACACGCCGCAAACAAGTGCACATGGTCTTTCGAAACCACTCCTTTGATGATCGTGATTTCCCGCGCCTCGCACACTTCCCTCACGATGTCTCGTGCCCTCAACGCGACTGCCCCCTTGAGCACCGGATATCTGTACTTCGTCACCCATACAAAGTGATACTTGATGTCCGTAACCGTATGCCCTCGATGCAAGTACTTGCCCTTCGCCATCTCGCCTCCGCGTCTGCAAGTCTACTTGCTGAAGCTCACCGGCTAAAGCCGGTGGATTGAACCAAGCACTTGGGCATTCAAAATTCATAATTACTACTCGACCTCCACCCGCGCCGGGTCGGGCCTGAGCCCCCGCTTGATCTTGTTGTCGGCCCGTTTGGACTCGAGGATCGTCATGGTGTTCTTCGGATGGAGAAGGAGGAAGCTCTCGTCGCCATCACGCGGCGTCGCGCCCTCCAGGATCAGCTCGATCACCGCCTCCGGGGTCATGTACGGCTCCACGGCGATGATTTTCGCCGCGAGATTGACCACCGCAGGAGACGACATGGAGGTCCCCGAGGCCGCCATGCGACCGCCCCCCGGGACATAACTCTCGACCTCGAACCCGTTGGCGTAGAGACGGACGTTTTTCCCCTGGCTCGTGAATCCGGTCGGATCCCCGGCCTGGTCGACGGCCCCGACCACGAGAAGGTTGGGGAGATCAAAACTCGACGGGATCATCTGATCGAACTCGACATCGTTGTCCGAGTTCCCGGCGGCCGAGACAAAAAGGATGTTTTTCGCCTCTCGCATGGCGCCGAGCAGCGCGTCAGAGAGGATGTCGAAGAGCTCCCGGGTCAGCTTCGCCCGCTCTTCGGGAGTCTCGCCGACTCCGTTGGCCTCGAGCATGGACTCGATCTCCTTGAGCGACCAACCCCAGCTCATGTTGACGACCCGCACACCATACGATCTGAAGTAGCGAACCGTGCGTTTGAATGACTCGGCGATCCGTTTCGCGCTCGCCACGGTCAGGGGCGTCGGCGGATTGTGATAGTCGAAGCTGAGCCGGGCGACCATGATGCGGGCAAAGGGGTTGTCCTCGACCGCAATCCCGGCGACGTGGGTGCCGTGCATGTAGAGCGCGGCAAAGGAGAGCTCTTCGATGAAGTCGTTGACCTTATCCGGCTCGATGGAGCCGAGGTGTTTCTTGAGCTCGGTGGCCTCTTCGCTGTCGATGGACGAGGTGAGATCCATGAATCCCTTGGTAAAGCTCATCGCCTTGTCGACGCGCCCGGCCATATCGCCCATCGGATGCAACAGGAACGGCGACTTGTTGCCCTCCTTGTCGTAGGCGATGCCGTTGATGTCATCGACAAAGGCATTGGAGTCGCTGTCTTGACCGTCGAGGGTCTCGCTCGGGTTGATCCAGAGCCGGCCCTCGAAGACCGAGACATCGGTGCCCGAATCCCAGATGCCGATGATGACCGGTTTTTGGCCCTCGTCGGTTCCGAGGATGTACTCCCGGGTCAGCCAGATGTTGTCCTTGGCGACTTTGTTGGCGTCGATCAACCTCGTGTAGACCTGGACAACCTCGTTGTTGAGCGGAATACCCGTGGTCAGCGCGTATCGCAACGCCACCACCGTCGGCACGAGATCGGAGCTCACCGCGCCGCTGGCCGTGACCGCCGGGTCGACCTGGCTCTTGGCAACGCCGAGGACGAAGTTCTCGGAGAAGATCTCGGCGCGGCCCTTGGCCTCCTTGATCTCGTCCTGAACGATCTCCCAGGGCAGGGCCGAGGCGAGAGCGTCGAGGTGGGTGGCGAAAGCCCCGGCGAAGGCCTCGAAATCAGTGCCGGGATCCGCCTCGCCGCGGGCCGCGACCCAGGCCTTGGCAAAGAGACCGGTCATGAGCTTGCCCGCCTCCTTGGACTCGAGGTCCCGAATCTGATCCATTCGCGCGAGCGCCTCTTCGTAGTTCCCCGCCATGAGATCGAGCCGGGCAAGGACGCTGTAGTAGCCCTGGAGCGTCGCCGCATCACCGATCTCGTATTTTTCGAGGACGCCTTCGATGTCCGCACGGACCTTGCCAGCAAACTCGTTGAAAACCTCGTCAGAGGTGATCACGTCGACCACCGACCCTTCGACCGGGTAGCTGAATCGCGGCAACTCATCGAGATTCTCGATCCGGGTCTTGGCGTCGACAACCGACGCCGGCGCGCCGGTGAGAAAGGCGATCAGGAAAAACGCACCGATGATCGTCACGGCTCTTCTACTCTGCATGAGAATCCTCCATCACTGAGATTTTCTTACGGTCAACCCGCGTTCCGGGTTCTGGTCGGGTCCGCAATGAGACCGCGACCAGGAGTGCTATTCTAGCCCACGGGAAAGGGGTGTAATCAAGGCGATCATGACCGCTGAAAAAGTAGTATACGACGAGAAGACGATCCAGACCCTCGATGCCCTCGAACACATCCGTTTGCGCACGGGAATGTACATCGGCCGCATCGGCGACGGATCCAACCCCGCCGACGGCATCTACGTCATGCTCAAAGAGGTCATCGACAACGCCGTCGACGAGTTCATCATGGGCCAGGGCAAACGCATCGAGATCACCCGGAACGGCCATGAGGTCCGTGTTCGCGATTTCGGCAGAGGCATTCCATTGGGCAAGCTGGTCGATTGCGTGTCGAAGATCAACACCGGCGGCAAGTACAACGACGATGTCTTCCAGTTCTCGGTTGGCCTCAACGGCGTCGGCACCAAGGCGGTGAACGCCCTGTCGGCGAGCTTCGAGGTCGCGAGCTATCGCGACGGCAAGTTCAAACGAGCGACCTTTGAACGCGGCAGGAAAACCAGCGAGAAGGGCGGCAAGGAGACCGGGGAGAAGACCGGAACCCTCATCCGGTTTGTCCCGGATCCCGAGATCTTCGGCGATTTCGACTGGCGCGAGGAATACCTCGAGCACCGTCTGCGCTACTACGCCTTTCTCAACAGCGGTTTGATCCTCGATTACAACGGTACGAAGTTTCTTTCGAAGAACGGCCTTTCCGACCTCCTCGCCTACGAGCTCGGCGACGAGATGGCTCTGTATGAGCCGATTCACTGCAAACTCGACAGGCTCGAGTTTTCCTTCACCCACACCCACGCCTACGGGGAGAACTACTTCTCCTTCGTCAACGGCCAGTACACCAACGACGGCGGCACCCACCAGAGCGCCTTTCGCGAAGGCATCCTCAAGGGGGTCAACGAATTCGCCAAAAACGGGTTTGCCGGTGAGGACGTCCGCGACGGGCTCATCGGCGCCGTCGCGGTCAAGGTCCAGGACCCGGTCTTCGAATCCCAGACCAAGAACAAGCTCGGTTCGACGGATGTCCGCTCGTGGGTCGTCAACGCCGTCAAGGAGCAGGTGGTCCTCTGGCTGCACAAGAACCGGGAGGACGCCGACAGGCTCCTCGACAAGGTCAAGAACAACCAGCGGATTCGAAAAGAGCTCTCGGCGATCAAGAAAGAGGCGCGGGAGCGAGCCAAGAAGGTCGCCATCCGGATTCCCAAGCTCATCGACTGCAAGATCCACCTGTCCGACGAAAAGGGCAAACGGCGCGAGGAGAGCACCATCTTCCTCACCGAGGGCGATTCGGCCGGCGGGGCCATGATCCAGGCGCGCGACGTCCAGACCCAGGCGATCTACTCTCTCAAGGGGAAACCTCTCAACACCCACGGTCTCGGCCGGGAAGCGGTCTACAAGAACGAAGAGCTCTACAACATCATGCGCGCCCTCGGGATCGAGGACGATCTCGAAGGCCTGCGTTACAACCGGGTGGTCATCGCCACCGACGCCGATGTCGACGGGATGCACATCCGCAATCTTCTGCTGACCTACTTCCTGCGCTTTTTCGAGGAACTCGTCTCAACCGGTCACGTTTTCATCCTCGACACACCGATCTTCCGGGTGCGGAACAAGAAAGAGACGATCTACTGCTACTCCGAGGCCGAGCGCGACGCCGCCGTCGAGACGCTCAAGAACAATGAGGTCACCCGCTTCAAGGGTCTCGGGGAGATCAGCCCGAAAGAGTTCAAACAGTTCATCTGCGACGACGATCATCTCCGCGAAGTCACGATGGGCTCCATGAGCGATGTCAAGCAGGCCCTCGACTTCTTCATGGGCAAAAACACCCCGGCGCGCAAGGAATACATCATTGAACACCTTATCGCCGATATTGCGTAACTGAGTTCTCTCTTTTTCTTGCCTGATTTTTTCGAGCTCTGCTCGAAAAAATCAGGCAAGAAAAAGAACCAGGAGTGCCATGACAAAAGTTAAATCGCTGATGGGGCAGAACTTCATCGAGTACGCCTCATACGTGATCATGGATCGCGCGATCCCCGATCTGCGCGACGGATTCAAACCGGTGCAGCGGCGGATCATGGCGACCCTGGCCAAGATGGACGACGGCAAGTTCCACAAGGTCGCCAACGTCATCGGCGACACCATGAAGCTCCACCCGCACGGCGACGCCTCGATCGGCGATGCTCTCGTCGTGCTCGCCAACAAGGAATACTTCATCGAGCGCCAGGGGAATTTCGGCAATATCGTCACCGGACACAGTGCGGCCGCGCCGCGGTACATCGAGTGCCGCCTCACCGATCTCGCGCGAGAAACCCTCTTTCACAAGGCCATTACCGAGTATCGTCCTTCCTACGACGGACGCAACGAAGAACCGGTGGTGCTCCCGGCCAAACTCCCGGTACTGCTGCTCGCCGGCGCCGAAGGCATCGCCGTCGGGATGTCGACCCGCATCCTGCCGCACAATTTCAGAGAGCTTCTCGAAGCGCAGATCAAGATCCTCCGCAACGAGCCCATGGAGATCTTCCCCGATTTCCCGACCGGCGGGCTCATGGATGTCAGCGAATACAACGACGGTCTCGGCAAGGTCAGAGTCAGAGCGCGGATCGAGAGCAAGGATCCCAAGACCATCGTCATCCGTGAGATTCCGCCCACGACGACGACCGAGGGGCTCATCGCCTCCCTGGAATCGGCCTCGCTCAAGGGCAAGGTCAAAATCGGTTCCATCGACGATTTCACCACCGACAAGGTGGAGATCGAGGTCGGTCTTTCGCGCGGCGTCTACGCCGACGAGGTCATCCCCCAGCTCTACGCCCACACCGACTGCGAGGTCTCGGTCAGCTGCAACATGGTGATGATCAAGGATGACCGTCCGGTGGAGATCGGCGTCTCCGAGATGCTCTGCTTTCTCACCGATCGGCTGCGGGAGATCATCAGGGCGGAACTCGAGCTCGAACTCGCGCAGTTGCAGGACAAGAAGCACTGGCTCGATCTCGAACGGATCTTCATCGAGAATCGGATCTACAAGCGAATCGAAGACGCCACGACCGCCGAGCAGGTCGTCTCCGAAGTCAGGATCGGGCTCGAACCATTCCTCGGCGAGCTCGACCGCGAGGTCACCGACGACGACATCGAACGCCTGCTCAAGATCCCCATCCGCCGGATCTCGCAATATGACATCGACAAGAACCGCGTCGACATCGCCGCCACCATCAAGGCGCTCAAGGCGGTTCGCGGCAAGCTGCGCACGCTCACCGAGACCACCGTGGAGTGGATCGAGGAGATCCTCGCCAAGTACGGCGACCGCTGGCCGCGGCGCACCGAGATCACCGGTTTTGAAACCGTCAACATCCGCGCCGTCGCGCGTCAGAACCTCAAGGTGTCCTACGAGAACGACACCGGGTTCTTCGGCACCGCGGTCAAGGGCGACCGATTCCAGCTCACGGTCTCCGAGTACGACAAGATCCTGCTCATTTCGCGGGACGGCACCTACCGGGTGGTGAGCCCCGAGGAGAAGATCTTCGTCCCCGGAACGGTCATCTGGGCCGGGAGTGCTCGATCCCGACGAGGGGCGCGAGTTCACCGTCGTCTACCGCATGTCGGACAAGATGACCTATGGCAAGAAGATCCACATCCGGGCCTTCATCAAGGACCGCGAGTACCAGCTCGTCAAGGATCCCGAGGGCAGGGTCGATCTTCTCATCGAGGGGGACTCGGATGATCTCGTCCACATGGATTTCGTCCCCGCCAAGAGACAGCGGGTGCGCGAGGCCGAGTTCGATCTCGCCGAGCTCGAGTTCAAGGGAGTGACCGCCCTCGGCAGGAGACTGGCGCCGAAACCGGTGGCCAAGCTCAGGAGGTACAAGCGCGGGCGACACACCGCTGCCCGAACCGACCCCACCTGAGCCTCCCCCTGATCCAGGCGAGCAGCCGATGCTCTTCGACAACGATTAGAACCGCAAGGACGCAAGGAACGCAAGGTCCATCGCGAACACCAGTAAGCTGGGGTCAGGTGTGGCGGGCTTCACCTGACCCCAGCTAAATTGAGATGCCTGGCGATCCTTGCGTCCTTGCGGTGATCATTCCTATTCGACACCGTTGTCGGTCAGCCACCGATCGAGGACGAGCATGGTCCAGACCTGTTCGCTGGAGAACTTGGCGAAACGCGGCCGGCGGATGATCTTTGCATCGGCCAATCGGTCGAGAGCGCCGTCGAGGAGTTCGGGCTGGGTCTTGATGAAGCGCCGGATGGGCAGGTTGAACCCGCTCTTGGGCCGATCGAGATGTCCCGGCGGCAACTTGGGCTCCATGAGCCCGCGGAGCAGCAGCTTGCCCGGTCCGCCATCGGCGGCGCGAAGAAGATCCGGCGCCAGGCGGAGGGCGAACTCGACGACCCGGTGATCGAGCAGCGGCGGTCTCACCTCGAGGCTGTGCGCCATGCTCGTCCGGTCGACCTTGGTCAGGATCCCGTCGTGCAGGGTGGTGTTGATGTCGACCCACTGCATGGACTTTCGGGGATCGAGATCGTCGCGCCAGAAAGCCCTCAGATTCCACGCCGGGTCCTCGTCCGACGCATCGAGGAGATCGGGATGGAGCAAGGCTGCCTGCTGGACCGGGTTGAAGGGACCGACCAGGGTGACGTAGCGGTCGAACCCGGTCAACGACTTGCGCTGGAGCGAACGGGCGGTGAGGCTCAGGACCGGAACCAGGCCGCCGGCCGCCCGCATACAGCGGGTTGAGCACCGCCCCGGTCTGTTTCTGGTGGCGCTGATAACCGAGAAAGAGCTCGTCACCACCCTCGCCGCTGAGCACCACGGTGACGTGTTTCTTGGCCATCCGGGCCACCGCCCAGTTGGACCACGCCGCCGAGTCGCCGAAGGGCTCGTCGAAGAGGCTTCGGCATGAGGGCCAGGGCGGGCTCGAGCTCGGTGGCGCCGACCCGCTCCTCGTAGTGATCGGTGCCGTACATTTCGGCCACCAGCCGCGCCGCCGGCGCCTCGTCACGGTGCTTGACATCGATCCCGAGGGTGAAGGTCCGCGGTTTGTCGAAGATAGGCGGTGACCGCCGCCGAGTCGAGACCGCCGGAGAGAAAGACGCCCACCGGGACATCGGACATGAGGTGCTCGGGCATGACGGTCTTGAGCACCGCATCGAGACCTTCCTCGGCCTCTCGCGGGTCGGTGATTTTTGAGCTCACCTCAGGCTTCCAATACCGCTCGATCTCCACCCTGCCGTCCTGCCAGACCAAAGTGTGGGCCGGAGGAAGCTTGCGAATTCCCTCATAGACGGTCTTGGGCGCCGGGATGTGGCGGTAGGTGAAGAGATCGCGGATGGCTGTCCGGTCGATCGCGGGGGTCCCGAGCTCCATCAGAGCCTTGATTTCGGAGGCGAACGCCAACCGGCCACCTTCGATCCAATAGTGGAGCGGTTTGATCCCCAATCGATCGCGGGCGACAAAGAGCCGCCGGCGCTGCCGGTCCCAGATGGCGAAGGCGAACATTCCGGTCAGGTAACGCACACAGCCGTCGCCGTGCTCGCGGAAGAGATGGAGGATGGTCTCCGAATCCGTCGTCGAGTGGTATCTCCCACCGAGCTCGACCCTCAACGCTTCGTGGTTGTAGGTCTCGCCGTTGTAGACCAGTACGAGATCGCCGAGCTCCATGGGCTGGTGTCCGGCCGATGACAGATCGACGATGGACAACCGGCTCTGACCCAGGTGGGCGCCCTCGCCTTCCCAGACGCCGGCATCGTCGGGACCTCGGTGGCGAAGGGTCGCCACCATCCGAGCGGCCGTCCCGGGCTCGATCTCACCGCCGATGATTCCAACAATGCCGCACACAAGGCGCCTCCTTTTCGGCGACGATGAGGATAGCTCAGGTGTGAAGGAGTTTGTGGAGAGGGTTGGATGGCTCCAAGCGATCGGCCCAGCCGCTTACGAAATTCGAGGTTCGGGCACTGAGTTCTGCTGACCCTTGTCACCGTCGGGCCGGCGAAACGCCGGCCCTGCAGCGGATCTCGACCCTTTGTGGTGCCGGCGTCTCGCCGGCACAAGGACCACGAGCCGTCAAACCCGGTCGGTCTTTGCAGGAGGCTCGGCTGACGGCTTCAACGACTACGGCTGGACTTCCTCGAGCAGCTCCAGGAACTCGTCATACTCCATCGCCTGCCACGACTCCGCCGAGACGGCGCCCTCGGCGCGGGAGATCACCGAGACCTTGTGGGCGGTCCCGACATCGGGCGCGTCGTAGACATCCATGAAGTCATAGGGCCCGAGGATCGCGTAGTGCGAGATCCACGTCACCTCGGGGCAGGCGGTCTTGACCTTCTTGAGCCAGGCGCGGCCCATGGCGCGGCGCACCTCGGCATCGTGCAGACTCTCCGGTGCGAGACGGGTCATCAGGACGAAACGCGGCATGGTTCACCTCCGTTGGGTTTGGCTTCCTCCACCATAGCGCGATTCCTCGTCTGGTTCCAAAGCCGTACCGATCGGCAGGAAACAGATCGGTCCCTTCAAGCTCAAAACGCTGACCAATCTGCGGGTGGTGCGGGATCCCGAATCGTCCACCGGGTGGAAGACGGTACCGACGTGGTGGGCATCGCAAGTTCTCATTTTTGAATTCTCAATTCTCAATTATTCATCGCAGGGTGCCTGTCACGGTCTGCCGAGAGGATTGAACAGGCTTGCGACCAGGGGACGCAAGCGTTATACTGATCATGATGTGCAGGAGTATATTCGACCTGCCCAGAACGGAGGCGCACATGACGGCCAGCAAACGCGCACAGATCTTGATGGAGCCGGACGACTACCGTCGCCTCGAGGAAATTGCCCGGCAAAAGAACGCCTCGGTAGCCGAACTGATCCGCGCCGCCGTTCGGGAGCGGTACTTCGCAGATGGTACGGACCGTCGCGCCGGGGTGGAGTCCATCTGCTCCATGGGCTTGCCGGTCATCACCTGGGCCGAAGCCGAGGTCGAAATCGCAGAGGCTCACAGTGACGTACTTTCTTGACACGAATATTTTCCTCTATGCTGCCGGCGGCGATCACCCGTATCGACAGCCTTGCCAGCACATCCTCCGGCGGGTTGCCGAGGGCGATCTCAACGGCACGACCAGTTCTGAAGTGGTGCAGGAGGTTCTCTACGTCCTGACACGAAGGGGCCTTCGTTCCCAGGCACTTTCCCTGGCTCGGAACATCCTGGCTGTGTTTCCCGCCCTGCTCGAGGTCGGAGCCGCCGAAATGGAAGCGGCGTGCGATCTCCTCGAATCGATGCCGGAGCTTCCCCCACGCGACGCGGTACATGCCGCCACCATGCTCACCCACGGAATCACCGCCATCATCACCGCTGACACCCACTTCGATCAGCTCACCCAGCTGAAACGAATCGCTCCGGACGGTGTTATTCAGCATTGACCCAACCAAAAAGGATGAGCGAGTCTCTATTGGTGGGGATCGCACGCTGGAAGCTCGCGGCTACAGAAGCGCTCAGCTCATCGAATAGTCGACGAGCTCGAGATCCTGGATGCCCTTGAAGTGCTTGGTGTTTCGGCTGACGAGAGGGGCGGCGTGTTGGACCGCCCACGCGGCAATCCAGAGATCCGGTTTCGATCGCCCAACCAGGGCGGACTCGCGCCGAAGCTCGGCCACGATCGCCGCATAGCGATAGGCCGTTTCGAGGTCGACATCGCCGATCCGAAAGAGCCGCAGAAACGCGAGAGACTCCGCAAGGCGTTCCGGCGAGATCGCCGCACCTCCTTCCAGAAACTCGCCGGCCGCGTGGGCCGGGACCGCGAAGACCGCTCCCGGGTCTGAGGCGAGAATTGCCTTGGCCGGTGACCCGGGTTGATCTCGCATCCGCCACAGATCCACAAGGAAGGTCGTGTCAACGCAGATCATGATCATCCCAGGTTTCGTTTTCTCGGTTCTCCGCGACTTTCGCCAACATGACCTGGGCGTCGTCATTCGAAAGCTGCGGAACGGTCTCCAGCCCGCTGAGTATGTCGCGCCCGGTGTGAGCCTGACCAACATGATCGATGAGCCGATCGATGGCCTTGGAAAAGGACTCGCCCTCTCGTTTTACCCCTGCGAGCTTCTCGTAGACACGAGTGTCAACCGCAATTGTCTTGCTACTCATACATACAAAAATATATGTATGGAATTCCTCTGTCAAGCTTCCGTGTCAGTACAGAATCTTGTCCTCGCCGTGTTTGGCGATGCGCTTTCCGGCCAGCTCGAGGATTCGTTCCCGGCGCTGCCACAGGCTCTTGATCTCCGCAGGAGAGAGGCTCGCTTTGAGCCGTTCCTCGAGCTGCTCCCGATCGAGGGACTCGAGCGCGGTCAGGAATCGGCGTGAGTAGACCGGCGGGTCGAGGTCGTCGAGAAGCTTGTTCTCGTCGTGGAATGCCATGGACGAGTCGATCTTGTAGACCCGGAAGTTCCGATCAACGAGGATGTTTCGGATGTTGGAAAAATCCTGGTCGGCGATGAGCTGCTGAAACAACCGTAGATCGTACATCTGCTGGTTGAAGAGGGTGCGATCGGGAGGTTCGATTCCCCGCTCCTTGCGTTCGTCCTCGGTGATGGCTTCTTCGACCCAGAGGCAGAGCGATCCCTTGCGGGAAAAGAGCTTGCGTTCGACGCAGGGCGGCACCATCTCGAGCCCGAGCATCTGGGCCAGCTCGTAGGCTGCGATTTCGTGGCGGTAGGAGTCCTTGACCATGGGCACTTCGCGCCCGTCGCCATAGCGGAAAATCCCCCGATGCAGGGTGTTTTCGTCCTTGAAGATCACCCTGAGGGTCCTGGCCTCGTCGCTGAGCTCCAAACGGCGCGGCGATGTGATGGCCTGGTCATCGAAGTCCTCGGGTTTGCTGACGGGATCTGCGGTTTGGAGAAACGCCACCGCCTCCGGTCCGGTCAAGGCGAGGCCGACGGTCGGGTTCTCGTCCGCGGCACCATCGGCTGCCGCGAAAACGCCAATCACCACGAGGGAGAGCCACACGATTCGAGTTGTCATGCTGTTCATGGGGTCCATTGTAATCGAGACTCCGGTTCACTTGAGAATCGGGAGCGGGAATTTCCTTCGCCGGGCCGGGCAGACAAGAACCCGGTTTGCCTTTCGACCTCGACCCGACTCGGGGAGTCGTCGAGAAATCTGGAACTTTTTCCGGGTTCGTTCGTTCCAACTATCGGAGCGCCTGATGCATCCAACCCCGGGAGGAAGCCATGCAGAAAATCCGATCGCTCATCCTGACTGCCGCCCTCATCTTGACCGCGACCGTCGTTCAGGCCCAGATCGAACTCCACCAGGAACACTCGTTTGACGCTCGCCCGGGGCAGACCGTCTCCATCGAAGTGTCCTTCCACCGGGTCGAGGTCAAGATCCAACCGGGATCCGTGGTCCACGCGGTGGTCGACCTCTCCGCGAGCGGCTCGACCGGCAAGGCCGAAAGGGCGATCGAAGAGCTCACCCCGGTCTTTTCCGAGAAGGGCGACACCATCATCATCCGATCGACCCGCAAGGGCGGCTGGAATGGCTGGTCCGCCGGCAAGATCAAGGGCGAGGTCACCGTGACCATGCCGCCCGATCTCAACCTGACGGTGGACAGTTCGTCCGGCTCCATCTTCATCGATGGCGATCTCGGTGACGCCATCGTCGACTGCGATGCCTCTTCGGGATCGGTCACCGTGCGGGGCTCGATGCAGCATCTCAATGTGGACACATCGTCCGGCTCGATCAAGGTTGAGGCCACTCGCCCTCTCGAGAGCTTCGACGCCGACGCCTCTTCGGGAAGCGTCCGGCTGAGCGGCGGCGCCTACAGAGCCTCGGTGGACACCTCATCGGGCAGCATCACCCTCTCGGGTCTCAGCGGCGATGCCGATCTGAGTGCATCATCGGGCAGCATCTCGGCCCAGTGGGATTCGATTCCCCCCGGCGCATCGATCGACGCGGGAGCGAGTTCCGGCAGCGTCACCATCGAGCTTCCGCCCGGCACCGAGATCTCGGGGAGCGCCAAGACCAGTTCGGGAGGGATCCGCAGCGACTTCCCCGGCACCTTCGAAAAGCGCAGAGCGACCTTCAGCGGCGGCTCGGGAGCGGTGAAGCTCGGGGTCAGCACCTCATCGGGAAGCGTCAAGGTGCTCGAGCACTGAGCGTAATCACAGATTGCAGGATTGAACCGCAAAAACGCAAGGGGCGCAAAGGCATCGCCAGGCCATCCCAACAGTGAGTGGGTAACGCGTACCTTGAGGGTTGTCGGACTTCGTAGTGACGACCTATCGACTGGAGCGTGTCTGAAGGGCAAGCTGGAAGGGGCTGTCTCGTTAGAAATCCGGCAGGATGTTTGGTCGGGCGCTAGGAAGGGCGGAGAATCGGGGATTTTGAGCGATGCCAGAAATGGACCCTACGATGCGGTTCCAGCCATCTGAGCGACCCAAACGCGGTGGAGTTTACGCAGGTTTCCGGTGGCGCACAGCAGAACCCACTGGGTTTTTGCGTTGATCACGCCCCAGGAAGAGAATCTCCAGAATTCGCGGTTGCCTTTGGTCTGCCCAAAGAGGGTCTCAACGCGTTTTCTCAGTACCTTTGAGGCGCGCCGCTTCTCTGGGTCCTTGTACTTTTCTCGTTGAGCTTCGAGCGCCTTCTGGTAGGGAGAGATTTCAATGGTGCGAGCGCTTTTTCCCTTACAGCATTCGGATCGTCGTGGGCAGTCCTTCGAGTTTCGACAGCGATAGACTCGCACCCGATATCGGCCGTGACGTTCGTTTTTCTCACACGAGAATTCAAGATGGTTTCCCAGTGGGCAAATCACGACATCGTTCTTCTCGTCATACCGGAAATGTGATGCGTGGAATTCGGAATCCCTGGGACCCGC
Source organism: uncultured Acidobacteriota bacterium (assembly GCA_963823445.1). GTDB lineage: Bacteria > Acidobacteriota > Thermoanaerobaculia > Thermoanaerobaculales > Sulfomarinibacteraceae > JAHECW01. The sequence continues at coordinate 335,254 of CAWGLT010000004.1, read as the reverse complement.
CATGAGCCGGCGAGGAAGATCGACGGTCAAGTTTGCGCCCTCCTCGAATAGCTCGCCGATATCCGGGAGGGTGGCATAGCCGGTGTCTGCCAGCAATTCATCGGCGTCTGCCCCCAAATTCATCTTCGCCAGGCGAGCCATGGATCCCAATTGGTGCAAGTCATTCTGTTCAGTGGTGAGATCCGAAGCCACGACAAGCCCAGAGTCGACATCCACAACTGCTTGAGCGTTGTAGCCAAAATGGAAGGACCCTCGGCTCTTCATTTTTCGCGCGTCGGGCTCATTCGGTTGCTCGGACTCAACTCCTTTGGATCTCAACTTTTCCAACCGCTCCTTGATCCACTTCTTGCGTGTTTCCGCGTCCCTGAGTTCTTCGGGAAGTTGGTACTGACCTTCCTCCTCCCCTTCGGCACGAGCGACGTCTTCCATGTACTCAGCGATATGTTTTTCTACTTCGGTGAGCGCCTTGGCTAGTGTCTGCCTACTCAAAGCCCCATCGTCCGAGCACCGTGCCCGGATCTTCGTTCCATCGACGGCGTGTACCGACATACCGATGAGACCTGCCTGAGCGGCCAGGGATACTGTCTCCTGAAAGACGCTCTGGATGGCATCGGAGTAGCGGGAAAAGAACCGCCACAAGGTGTTGTGGTCCGGCACCAACGTACTCGTCAACCACAGAAACCCCATCATCTCCCGGCAAGCTCTCTCGAGCTTGCGGCTGCTACGGATGTCATTGAAATAGCCGAAGATCCAGATCTTCAGAATGAGATCATCGCTGTAGCTCGGTCGACCATCGGGTGATCTCCTGCCCTGAAAGCCAAGGCCACGTAGATCAAGGCTGTCGACGAAGTCGCGAACAAACCGGGCCGGGTGATCCTCACCCACCCAGTCTTCAAGAGCTGGGGGGAACAAGAAAACCTGGCTGTAGTCGGTTTTCATCTCGCGCGTCAAAGCAGAAATCCAAAGGGCTTTTTCATGAAACGATTATACCATTAAGTATATCTATTTCAATGCTTTGCGGAGTGCTCTGTCAATAGAATTCAGACACATCCAGGCTTTTGAGACAGCCCCTGGAAGCTCGCCCCCACAACCATCGCATCGCCATGGGTCGATTGTGGGGCAGGCATCCTGCCTGCCCTTCAGTGACCTTGAAGAGGCATGGACCGTTCTACGAAACCAGAGACCCCGTCGGGCCCGAAACCCAACTCCCAATGCGATGGAATCTGCTAGGGACTCGTCGCCGCCCAGCCGGAGGTGTCGCCCGACTCGAAATCATCGCTGAAGATCGGCGAAACCGCGCGTGATTTCGTGCGAGTACACCGCCGGAACTCCGAATTCGGTGGACAAGTAGACCGGCCAGACCCGGTTGCCGGTCATCGCCATCCCGAGATAGTCGCCGATGAACTGACCGTTGCCGAGATCGGTCAGGGCCGAGTCGAAGCTCGACGCCGTCAGTCGGTGCCTTGACCAGCTCGCACCGCGATCGTCGCTCCAGGCGTAGAAGGCATCGATCCAGGCGTTGGAAGCGGCGTCGCTCTGCACCGTCAGACTCGTGTCGAAATAGAGCAGGTGGAGTCGGCCGTCGCCGTCGATCTCGAGCCAGGGAAAAAACTGATCTCCCGCCGGGTCCGGATCCTCGCTGATCACGATCGGAGGAGTCCAGCTGACGCCCTGGTCGTCGGAACGGGTCAGCCAGAGATCGACATCAGACTCGCCGGCGATGAATGAGCTGGTGTCGAAATAGACGCAAAACAGGGTCCCATCGAGAGGATCCACCGCGAAGGTCGGAAGCTGGGGCACGCGAAAGTCGCCCGGAATCTGGGGAGAGAAGCTGACATCCCAGACATCCAGAAGGGTCGTCACGGTGCCAACCGTGGTGATGGTCTGGCCGCCGTCGGTGGACCTTTTCATCATGTGGCGGTTGCCGTAGTTCCAGTAGGAAACGTAGACGGTTCCATCCGGCCCCACCCGCGGCAGAAAGCCGATCCCGGATCCGAGCGGTACTGCGGAGGACCAGCTGTCACCGAGGTCGTCCGAGTACTGAAGACCGAGATTGTAGACGAGGTGGAGACGGGTGGTGTCGGGCATGCCCGGCCGCGGCCCCGCTGCCATCCAGCCCTTGTCCGCCGAACCGCTGACAAGCGTGGTGACCGACGGCTCGAAGGTGTCGGTGCCCGGCTGCTTGCGGGCGACGAACACACCTCCATCGGCACCGAAAGCGATGGCCCCGATCCACACCGTGCCGGTGCGGGGATCGCTCGCGGTCATGGGGTCGCCTTCCACATCCGACTGGTTCGCGACCGGGGCGCGCACCACCTGATCGGTCCAGAGATCGCCATCGAGACTCACTGCGACCCCGGTACGGATGGCCCCCGAACCATAGTCGTTCCACCCGGCCACCACTTCGGTCTGAGCCCCGGCCGCCGCCGATGTTTCGTTGGCCCGCGTCGAGCCCAGGGTCGGGTTGAGCCTCACCTGTGGGCCGACCACCGGATCGGCCGCCCCGTCGCGAGGAAGGTCAAAAACCGCCGTCTGCGCCTCTCCGGTGGCGATCATCTGCGCAAGCTGGGCCGGCACCGGCGCGCCGAGAGCCTCGGCCCTGAGGAGGTGTTCGCCCGCCGCGACCGGGTCGGAATCCAACCAGGAGGCCGCTGCGAGGAGGCCATGCGCATCACCGTGGTCCGGATCGAGCTCAATGACCTCCCGCCACGCAGCCGCGGCTTGGCCGCGCTCTCCGAGGCGATGCAGAGCCACACCCTGCAGGAAACGCGAATCGGTGTTGGCCGGATCGACCCTCACCGCCGCCGACAACGCGGCCACGGCAACCTCGGTCCGGCCGGTCGTCAGCAGGGCGCGTCCCAGAGCCGTCAACATCTCGGCGTGATCGGGAGCGCCGCGGACACCGGCAACCGCGCGTTCGATGGCAGGAGCTCGGAGCCCGCGGTTGAGCAGATCGTCGACCTCGTCCCTCAACGCCCGGATCTCCGGCGCGGACAACGCCGGTGCTGGCTCGGCCACGATCAATCCGTCCACCACCGTCACACCTGCGAGGGCCCGATCGATCTGCAACCGACGATAATCCGACGCCGGGCTCAAACCGGTGTCGACGGCGGCGCCGCCGCACCCCACGATCAGAACCGAAGCGATGAGGGAGGTGACGAGCTGGCGACGAAGCATCATTGGTTTCTCCAAACCCGGGTCGGTTGTCAAGAGCGGGTCGCGCCGGCGCGAGGGAATTGCGCCCCGGGCCGCCGGCGAAGCCGTCTACCCACCTTTGCCGTTCATCATCGCCATTTTCCTTGCGATGAGCAACGCCATCTCCAACGACTGCTCATAATTGAGTCGTGGATCGACGCGCGACTCGTAGGCGCGACGAAGATCGGCCTCGGCGAGCCCCCGCGCCCCGCCGACGCACTCGGTGACGTTGTCGCCGGAGAGCTCGAAGTGAATGCCGCCGAGATACGAACCCATCTCGTGGTGGATGTCGAAGCTCTGCTCCACCTCACCGATGATGTTGTCGAACCTCCGGGTCTTGATTCCCTCGGAGGTGGTTTCGGTGTTGCCGTGCATGGGATCGCAACACCACACCACGCGGCGACCGCTCGCCTCGGCCGCCCGGATCAACGGCGGCAGCCCGTCGGTCACCTTGCCGTGGCCGAATCGGTGAATCAGGGTCAGGCGCCCGGGTTCGTCGTCGGGATCGAGGATCTCGATAAGTTCGGTGAGCCACTCGGGCGTCATGCCCGGCCCGATCTTGACCCCGATGGGGTTGCGGATGCCCCGGTAGTACTCGACGTGGGCGCCGTCGATCTCGCAGGTCCGCATTCCGATCCAGGGGAAATGCGTCCCCAGGTTGTACCACCCCTGACGACGAGGCACCTGCCGGGTCACGGCCTCTTCGTAGGGCAGATGCAGACCCTCGTGGCTGGTGAAGAAGTCGACCCTGCTGATCTCGCCGGCTTTTGAATCGGCAAGAACCTCCATGAATCGAATGGAGTCCGAAATCGACTGCACCATCGCCTGGTACTCGAGGGCCCGCGGCGAGTGCTCGACGAAGTCGAGATCCCAGTACTCGGGGTGGCGGAGATCGGCAAAACCACCCTCGACCAGCGATCTGATGAAGTTGATGGTCAGCGCCGAGGTCTGGTATCCGCGCAGCAGGCGATCGGGGTCGGGGATGCGGTCGGCTTCGGTGAAGTCGGGCCCGTTGACGAGATCGCCGCGGTAGGACGGCAGGCTGACCCCATCGCGGGTCTCCATGTCCGAAGACCTCGGTTTGGCGTACTGGCCGGCGAAACGGCCCACCCTGATGATCCTGCGCTTGAGGCCAAAGGTCAGCACCAGACTCATCTGCAGGAGAACCTTGAGCTTATTGGTGATGACGGCCGCCGAACACTGGTCGAAACGCTCGGCGCAGGCGCCGCCCTGAAGGAGGAATCGACGTCCCTCGGCGGCCTCGGCGAGTTGCGACTTGAGACGTTCGATCTCCCACGATGTGACCAGCGGCGGCAGGGACGAGAGCTCGCCGATGGCGCAGTTGAGTCGTTCCGGATCCGGATAGGTCGGCTGCTGACTCGCCGGGCGTTGACGCCACGAAGAAGGAGACCAGTCGCTCATAGCGGCGCATCATACCTCACCGGCCGCAAAACCCATGATGTCCGACCTCGAGCCCGGCCCGATCTCATTCACGAGCCGGCTGCTGCGGCCGACCCTATCGCCAACCGGGAACCGGCAGCGGCCGGAACTGGTATCGCAAGGAGAGGATGTTGGCGCGTCCCTTGTCCTGGACGTTGGAGTTGATGAAATTGAACTTGAGCGCGGAGGTGCTGCTGAGATACCAGTTGACTCCGAAGCTGATATCGATCATCTCGCCGCCGGTGATGCCGCCATCGTTGAGATCGACGTTGGAGATGCGGCCCGTCAGCTCGAGCGCTCCGCCCGGCCTCTTCCTGAAAATCCCCCGGCTCGCTTGCTTCGGCACCACCCGACTGAAGGTGGCCAGCCCCGTGTCGTATGACTTGTGCTCGCCGGTGAGAAACCAGCTCACCTGGACGTAGCTTCCCCAGAAGCTCGCATTCCCGGAATCGGTACCGTTGACATCGGACTGGATGTACTCGGCCTGGAACGACAACGGGCCGCGAACCCCGACAAACTCGAGGCCATAGAGCTTGATTCTCGAGGTCGCGAAATTCCCCGTATCGACAAAGAAATCGACAAACCGCGCTTCCGGCCGAGACCGGTACTGGTTGTCTCCGTTGGGGTCGCGGGTACTGAACGATCCGCCGATGTGAAGCAGCTTCCTGCCGCCGTCGCGGTAGACGGGCAGCCAGGTGACCCGTGAGGTGACCGAAAGGACGGAGTTTGAAGCGTTCGCCTCGTTTTGCTGCCCCCAGGAGAAGAAACCCACCGCCCATGTCATCCGCTTGTGGTGGGCGGTGTCGTAGACCATGTAGCCGATGTTGTTGCCGGGCGTGAAGGTCCACACCGGCAGCGACGGTTCGAGAAAATTGACGAAGTAACTGCTCATCATCCGTTCGAAGCTGAAAGGTTCCTGAAACTGGCCCAGGCGGAACTGGCCGACGCGGTAGCCGAAGACGTTGAGGCCGTGTTCGCGGCCTTCAACGAAGATGTCGCCGAAGCCGGGATCCGCCCCGAAGTTGAACGACACGCTGTAGCGCAGATGGTGGTCGACGGTGCCCTGGGCGTAGAGCGAAAAACGCCGGATGTCGAAGCCGTGGCCGAGCTCTCCGATGCTCGACTGCGCCATCTTGTCGTCGGCCTTCGCCAGGGTCCCGTCGAGCTGAAACCTGGTGCTGCCGCGGATCGTCACCCTGCCGTCGAAGAAATCCCAGACCAGGAGCCCCCGAGCGGCGTCTTTGAAGGTCCGCCATTTCTCACCGGGCTTCTGTTTGGCGGTTTCGGGGTAGGCGTTGAGGTCGAACTGCTGCTTGGGTTCCTCGGGGATCTCGTTTTCTCTCTTTGCTTGCGGTGTCGCTGCTGCATCTGCCGCCACGTCTGGTTCTTGGTCGGACTCCGTATCCGGAATCGGGGTCGCCGCCGCTTCATCGCCGGACGCGGATTCGTCAGCGGCTGTCGGCGACGTTTCGGGGGTCGATCCGGCCTCGTCGGCAGGCTCAGGCTCGACCGCAGGCTCTTCATTCGACTCGGCCTCGACCGGCGGGCCCGATTCGGGTATCGGCGTCGAGGTGGGGCTCGCGGACGGCGGGACGGGTACTTGGGCGGAAGCCACGCTTGCGAGGAGGATCAGCATCAACCCCGGCGCCGCGGTTGCACGAAGCACAGCCGATGTGGATCGGGCGAAAAACGTCGTGCGACCGCTCAGAACATCACCTCGAAACTGACGCCATACACCCAGACCTCGTGGCCGTCGACAAGATCGAGATTGACCGTCGGTCCGATGCCGAAGCGGGATCCGACGTGAAAATAGTAGGCGGTTCCGAGCCGCAGGACGAAATAGGTTTCGTCCTCGTCGACCGCGGTTGCACCGGCCTTGAGGAGGTGGTGCTCGCCGGCTCCGCGCCCGTTGTGATACTCGACGCCGGGAGCAGCGAGCAGGACGAAACCAACAACGGCGAAGGGCTTCCAGACGACCATCGGCGCGATCACCGTGTTTCTCTGCTGGCCGCCGGCATAGTCGATCAACCCGCCGACGCCCCAATGCGGCGACAGGACACGCGCGTACTCGATGCCCCAGGTCGGCTCGGTTCCATGGCCGTGTTCATTGGTCGCACCGAGAAAGAGAGCGAAGGCGTTCTTGAATTGGTGAGCCTGTTCGCCGTGGTGCTCGGCGGCGTTCGAGTGTTCGCCGGACTCGGGATGATCTTCCTCGGCCACCGCAGGAATCGCAAAGACCACCAGCGCGATCACACATACGCTCACTGAAGGAAACTGTCGGAAACCCATCAACACCCCTCCGCAAGGATCAAGACCCTTCGTTATTATCGCCCCCCCGTCGCAAAAATGCGAACGACACCGGGGACCTTCAGGTCGTGCCGGGCGATGTCCGCTCTCAATCCTCGCCGGTGAACATCCCGACGAAGGACGAGATGATGCTGACCCCGAGGGCCCCGAGCACCGCCCACCAGAAGCCGTTCACATGGAATCCAGGCACGACAATTGCCGCAAGCCAGAAGGTGAGTCCGTTGACCACGAGGTAGAAAAGTCCGAGGGTGAGAATCGTGATCGGCAGCGTGAGGATGGTCAGTACCGGACGAATCAGGGCGTTGACCAGACCGAGCACGATGGCGGCGATGGCGAGAGCCTGGGTCGAGTCGACGTTGACTCCCGGGAGGACCCAGGCCGTCACCCAAAGCGCCAGGGCGATAACGAGCCAGTGAATCAAAAACCGTTTCATGTATCTGCCTCCTTGGGAATCGCAGCAATTGAATCGTCGCGTCATCATAGCAAGCGGCGCCGGCCCGTGCGCCGGCCCCACCCACGGCACAGGACGAATACCCGAGCAGGATGGTGTATCTTCACAGCAACTCAGCTTCCACGTCTGAGGGTGCGATTGAAGGGGACCCGAAGCTCATGAAACGAATTCTCTTCTCCGGCATGCTCGTGGCGCTCGTTCTGGCAGCGGCGGTCCGGACCGAGGCGCAACAGATCGAGATCACGCCTTTCGTGGGCTATCAGTTCGGCGGCGAACTCGAGGAGGCCGGCGACGAACCGATCACCCGCGATCTCGACCAGAACCCGACATGGGGTCTCCTGCTCGATTTCAGCGTCACCGATCTCGAGCAGGTCGAGATCTACTACTCGCGCCAGGACACCGACCTCAATCGCGGAACGGATCCGCCGGTGGGAGTCACCGTCGATCACTTCCAGATCGGCGCCATCCACCAGTACGCCCCGAACCGGCCGGTCAACCCCTATATCGGCATTTCTCTCGGCGCCTCGAAGTTCGTTGTCGGCGGCGACAGCGACACCCGATTCTCCGGGTCCCTCAGCGGCGGCGTCAAGATGGTGGTCTCCGACCATCTCGGTTTTCGCTTCGATGGCCGGATCTTCGGGATCTCCACCGGATCGGATCCCATCACCTGCTCCGAGGGGTATCTGCATCGGCTACCCCGACACCTCGATCATTTGGCAGTACACCGTCAACGCAGGCGTCATGATCCACTTCGGCGGGTAGGATCGTTTCCGGCCTGCGATACAATCTCCCCGTCGAAAGCCGCCCGCCAGAGTCTCCGGAGGGAGAGCCATGATCAAGTTCATCCAGTGCATCCGAAAAAAACCGGAACTTTCGATCCAGGAGTTTCGCCAATTCTGGACGACCTACCAGGCCAGGGCAACCGAACTGGCCGAGGCCATGAACGCCAAGGGTCTCACCTTCTGCACCACGTTGAATGTCGAGGAGAACCTCCAGGTGATGCTCTCGCGGGGCACGTCGGAGCCCTATGACGGGGTGGCGCAGTTTCTCGATCGCCAATGCGCCTCGGACCATCGAAGCCCTGAGCCGCGAACCCGGGAAGAGTCTCATGGCGGATCTGCAAAAGCTCCAAACCGAGTTTATCGACCTCGAGAACTCGGCGTTCTTCTTTGCCGCCGAGGACGTGGCCATCCGCCGATGAAACCACTGATCAGCCTTGCGGTCTGTTGCGCTTTCTCGATCTCGGCGGAAGCGGCGGATCGCCAGGGCGACCCTCGCCGATCTCTATGAGAGGGTCGGTCCATCCGTGGTGGAGATCGCCACGATCCAGGAGACCATCGCGGACAAGGGCCCCGCCAGGAGAACGCGGAGCGGCGGGCTCGGTTCAGGTTTCCTGGTCTCCGAGGACGGCCTCGTCATGACCGCCTCTCACGTCGTCCAGATGGCCGAAGATGTCGCCATCCGCTGGGTGACCGGTGAGGTGAGCAAGGCCAGGATCGTATCGTCGAACCCCAACGCCGATGTCGCGCTGCTGCAGGCCGAGAGCGTACCCGACGCCGTCAAACCCGTGGTCCTGGCCGATTCCGACCTTGTTCGCGTCGGCGACGAGGTCTTCATCATCGGCGCACCCAGGAACTACGCCAACACCCTGACCGTCGGACACGTGAGCGCCCGCCGCACACCGGAAGACCTCTTTGGCGGCATCGAGCCGGTTGAACTTCTCCAGACCGACGCCGCCATCAACGAGGGCAACTCCGGCGGTCCCATGTTCAACATGGATGGCGAAGCCATCGGGGTGGTCAGCCACATCTTCTCCCAGTCCGGCGGTTCCCAGGGCTTGGGATTCGTCGTGACCTCGAACATGGCTCGGACCGAGATGCTCGAGAAAAAGCCCTTCTGGAGCGGAATCGACGGGTTCCAGATCAAGGGCGAATGGGCCAGGATCTTCAACCTGCCTCAGAGTGCGGGAATCCTCGTCGAAGGCGTGGCGGCGGGATCGGCGTCCGCAAAGATCGGTCTCGAGCCGGGCTCGTACCGGGCTGAGATCGAGGGCCAGAAACTCACCGTCGGCGGCGATATCATCCTCGCCATCCAGGGAATCCCGGTGGGTGCCGAGAACTTCGGACCCAAGGTCGAGCTGGCCATCGACGCCCTCGGCGATGACGGTCTTCTCGAACTCAAGGTGCTGCGAGAAGGTCAGATCATCTCGCTCAGCAAGCCGATCGGGGAGTTGAGATGAGTCCCTTTTCTCGGGAATCGGTTTGCTTTCGGCGAATCGAAAGCAAACCGATTCCCGAGATCTTAGAGTGTATCCCCAGCGACGGTTGAGGCCGTTGCGTACTTGAGCACGAGATCCCGCCAAGGCCCGGTGGCCCTCAGCCGCGAGAGATTGCCGAAGTGGCCGCTGAGTGAACGGTTGATGAAGATCACGTCCTCGGGGAACTCCAAGTCGAACTTCTGTTCCCAGTCCTGAAACCCGAGCCGGATGATCTCGCTGTAGATCTCCTGGTTGTCCTCGCCGAAGGTGTACGGCGGACTCGCTCGGAAGACCTCGCTGATGAGCGCGATGTACGGCTCGATCAGCATCGACGTCCAGCGGACTTCCGTCTCGCATGAGCAACCCGATCCCGGCGAAGATGGCCGGCAGATCGGCCGACCCGGTCATCGATCACGGCCGTAAAAGCATCGGCGTAGGCGCGGGCGAGATCGACCGGGACCTCCTTGACGCAGCCGAAATCGTAGACCACCACCCGCCCGTCATCGAGGAAGGCGAAATTGGCCATGTTCGGATCGGCGTGGACGAAACGGTGTTCGATGATGCCCCGCATCTGAAACTCGGAAAGGACCACTCCCCAACGATCCCTGAGCTCGGTCGGGTATCGGCTGCGAACACGCATCGACCGGCGCGATACCCTCGACGAACTCCATGGTCAGCACGTTCCGCGCAGTGGCCTCGTCGACGACCCGGGGGATGACGATCTCGGGCACATTGCGGTGGAGCTCGGTCATGCGCCGGATGTTCTCGGCTTCGTGGAGATAGTCGATCTCGGCGAGCAGCCCGTCGCTGAGCTCGGCCCAGAGCGGCTCGATGTCGGCGTCGGTGAAGAGCGCAACCAGTCGCTTGAAGATGGTCTTGAGGTTCTTCAGATCGGCCTTGACGATCTCGTCGATGAGAGGGTACTGGACCTTGACCGCCACCTCTCGACCATCGCGAAGCCGTCCGCGATGGACCTGGCCGATGGAGGCTGCGGCGAAGGCCTCGAAGTCGAAGGTCTCGAAGAGCTCGTCGAAATCGGGCAGCCCTCCCCTGACCTCGAACTCCATGACCTCGGCGGGGACCCGCGGCGCCTCCTTCTGCAACACCGCGCAGAACCTCCGCGACCTCGGGCGGGAGCAGGCCCTCGTGCAGGCTCAGCATCTGACCGACCTTCATGGCCGCGCCCTTGAGCTCACCCAGGGTCTCGACGATCCGCAGCGCGTTCTTGACCAGATTCTCGGTCTGACGGATGTTTTCGGTTCGGACCCGAGCGCACCACATCGAGGGCCTGGTTCGTCACCACCGACGCGCCGACCCTGCCCGCCAGACCCGCCGAGCTTGAGGAACCGGCGCGCCGCCGAGGTGATCATCTCGTCATTGCTCACCGGCCACCACCTTGATCGAGGGCGATGATCAGAGGAGATTCCGCTCGCCGGCCGCGCGTTCGAGCTCCTCCCTGAAGTCGGGATGAGCGATGTCGATCAGGCTCCTCGCCCGGTCGCGCAGACTTCGGCCCCAGAGGTTGGCGATGCCGTACTCGGTGACGACGTAGTGCACATCCGCACGGGTGGTGACCACCCCAGAACCCTGCGAGCAGGGTGTTGATCAGGCGTGACACCCTGCCCCCCTGGGCGGTCGACGGCAAGCGCGATGATGGGCACCCCGCCCTTGGCCCTCGCCGCGCCGCGGACGAAGTCGAGCTGGCCGCCGAAACCCGAGTAGACCCGGGTGCCGATGGAGTCGGCGCAGACCTGCCCCGTCAGATCCACCGAGATCGCCGAGTTGATGGCGACCATCTTGTCGTTCTGGGCGACGATGAACGGATCGTTGACGTACTCGTTGGGGTGGAACTCCATAAACGGGTTGTTGTCGACGAAATCGAAGGCGCGGCGGGTTCCGATCACGAACGAGGTCACGATCTTGCCGCGGTGGAGGGTCTTCTTCTCGTTGGTCACGACCCCGGCCTCGAAGAGATCCACCAGACCCGTCGGAGAACATCTCGGTGTGGACTCCGAGGTGCTGCTTGTCCGTCGAGGAAATCGAGCACCGCGTCCGGGATTTCGCCGATCCCCATCTGCAGGGTCGCGCCGTCGGGGATGAGCGACGCGATGTTCTCGCCGATCATCCGCGCCACTTCCGAGACCTCCGGCGCCATGGGGTGTTCGAGGATCGGCGTGTCCACCTCGACCACGCGGGTGAGTTTGGAGACATGGACAAAGGAGTCGCCGAGCGCGCGCGGCATCTGCTGGTTGACCAGGGCGATCACCGATCGCGCATTCTCGACCGCTGCCTTCGTGGCGTCGACACCGACGCCGAACGAGCAGAAACCGTGCTCGTCGGGCGGCGACAGATGGACCAGCGCCACATCGACGGGCATCAGTCCGCCGGTGATGAGCGACGGCACTTCGTGGAGGTGGATGGGGACAAAATCGGCACGGCCGTCGTCGACCGCCTGACGGACGTTGGCGCCGGTGAAGAGCGCCCGGTGGCGAAAGTGCGGCTCCATCCCCGGGGCGACATAGGGCGCCGCCGCCAGGGTGAGAATGTGGACCACCTCGACGTTTTCGAGTTCGGGGGCGCGATCGACCATGGCGTCGATGAGCTGGACCGGCGTGTTGCACCCGGGATGGATCCAGACCCGGTCGCCGGATCTGATGTCCTTGACCGCCTCTGCGGCGGTGGTCGTACGATGGCGATAGATGTCGACCCATTTCATGACGGACTCCTCACCCTGCCGTCGACATCGAGATAGGGCGCTCCAGGTCTTCCGCGAGCCTCCGGCGAACGCATTGGCCGTTGTAGGTGTACGTCCCGCGGTGGATCGCACTGTTGGACCGGATCGCCTCCGTCGAATCCCCGATCGGCGATCTCCTCGATATAGGGCAGCATCGAGTTCGTCAGGGCACGGGTCGAGGCGCGGGACGCCGATGACGGCAGGTTGGGAACACAGAAGTGGATGATGTCGTCGACGACATAGGTCGGGCTCGAGAAATCGGTCGGCCGCGAGGTCTCGCAGCACCCACCCTGATCGATGGAGAGATCCATGATGAGCGACCGCGGTTTCATGTTCTTGAGCATGTCCCGGGTCACCAGAATCGGTGTCCGCTCGCCGTGGACCGCCACCGCACAGAGGAAGAGATCCGCGAACGCCAGCGCCTTCTCGATGTGCGGTCGGGTCGCGATCATGGTGGGAACGTCATAACCGACGTGATCCTGAAGACGTCGCATGGCGTTGACATCGCGGTCGAGGACCACGACGTGGGCGCCGATGCCCTGGGCGTATCGGGCGGCGGCGCGGCCGAGCGTCCCGGCGCCGAGGATCACCATGGAAGCCGGTGGGATACCCGGCGACCCACAGATCAAGCAGTCCCTTGCCGCCGAATTCGTTGAGCAGGAGACCCGAACCCATGATCACCGCCAGGCGTCCGGCGATCTCGGACATGGCCTCGAGCACCGGCGCGTGGCCGTCGTCCTCTTCGATGATCTCGTACCCGACGGTGGTCACGTTGTTCTCGAGGAGAACGGCGAAGGCATCCGCCGGCGCCAGCGCGAGGTGCCAGCTCGAAACCACGATCTGATCGCGCTGGAATCGGCCGTAATCGGCCGGCTTCGGCGGTGACACCCGAACGATGAGCTCCGAGCGGAGCAGCACGTCATCCTCGGAGTAGGCAACCGTGGCCCCGACGTTTTCATAGGCCTCGTTGGGAAAGCCCGCCTCGACCCCGGCCCCGTCCTCGACCCAGATCCGGTGACCGTGCTCGGTGAGGACCCGAACCGCGCCCGGAGTGAGGCCGATGCGGTGCTCGAACGGCCGTCTGTCTTTGACCAACCCGATATCCATGAACGCCTCCTTGCCCGTCAAGGGCACGGGCCGATTCCACCACAGTTGGTCGCAGGGGGCAAACACGAAGCTTCGGCAGCGTTTGGATCAGAGACGGCGGCAGCGGCAGGGGCTGCGGCCGCGGCAGCGGCAGGGGCAGCGACCGCGGCAGCGGCAGGGGCAGCGACCGCGGCAGCGGCAGGGGCAGCGGCAGGGTACCGCGTTCGGGCACGTCGCCGACGACAGCCAGGATGGCTGTCGCTACACAATCAAGAACGGCCGCTGTGTAGCGACAGGCTTCCAGCCTGTCGGGGGCAGCTGCAGCTGCAGCGGCAGCGGCAGCGGCAGCGACCGCGGCAGCGGCAGATGCTGTCCCGGGTCGGAGGAAAAGAAACGTCCCTCGGGGTGCCGGGTCCGGCATTGTGCCGGATCGACCCTCCGGCGCGCGGTGCGCCCTGCACAATGCCGTACCGGGCTCCCCCGGGAAGAACGATTCGGTCTTCTGTCCCGGCCACTAAGGAGGCCGCCGGCGTCCCATCGGCGGGGTCGCAATCATCCAATTTCACCACCCACGCGACCCCGCCGATGGGGCGACGCCGGGCCGCCGAAGGCGGTCCGGAAGGCCGGTGCCGTGAGAACCGGTAACAGCGCCCGCGTCCGGGGCAGCGACCGCGGCAGCGGCAGATGCTGTCCCGGGTCGGAGGAAAAGAAACGTCCCTCGGGGTGCCGGGTCCGGCATTGTGCCGGATCGACCCTCCGGCGCGCGGTGCGCCCTGCACAATGCCGTACCGGGCTCCCCCGAGGAACCTGGCCTCGGGAGCGGCGCACGACCGTGGCACACGACGGCAGGGCCTCGTTTGCCTGCGGTCGTCCGCTCGTGAGGTCTGGTCGCGGCGGCCGCAGGCCGCTTAGCAGGCGCGTTGCGGTCTTCTGCTCCGGCCACGAAGGAGGCCGCCGGCGTCCCATCGGCGGGGTCGCAGCCCTCCCCGCTTCCCACGAGCGACCACGCCGATGGTGCGCCGCTGGGCCGCTGGGACGCCACCGCGTCACAGCGGCCCAGAAGGCCGGGGACGAGGGAAAGCAACCGGAACAACGTCAGGTCTCAGCGGCAGGGACAGCTACAGGACTCAGCGGCAGTCAACAGCGATCAGCGACGGCGATCAGCGACGGCGATCAGCGACGGCGATCAGCGACGGCGATCAGCGACGGCGATCAGCGACGGCGATCAGCGACGGCGATCAGCGACGGCGATCAGCGACGGCGATCAGCGACGGCGATCAGCGACGGCGATCAGCGATCGATGCGCCCTCCTGAACCCGATGTCCATGGTCACCTCCGGGTCGTTCAGGGATGGACGTGTAGTCGATGGAATCTCCGGGGTCAAGGGGTGAAATGCATCGCCCTCGGAGGGCGACCCCTTGACCCCGGAGATTCCATCGACTGGGGGAAATGCATGAACGACCCGGAGGTGACCATGAACAACGCGCTCCCGAAGAACAACCTCATCGCCACCGAGAAGGCGATCGTTGCAGCGGCCGCGGCAATCTCGCTCGTGAAGCGAGTCCCCGCCCCGCTCAAGTCGATCGCGGATCAAGTGGTCCGCTCAGCTTCCTCGGTTCCAGCAAACCTCTCAGAAGGCCACGGACGATCCGGCAGAGATCGTATCCACCACTGGCGCATCGCGTACGCATCAGCCAAAGAGGTCGACACCCACCTTCGCCTCCTTGTTGCCGTCGGCGCCGTCAATACGTCAGGCACCAAGTCCTCACTCCACCTCTTCGACGAAGTGCGAGCCATCACATGGAGGTTGCTCAACCCAAGACGTTGATTCACCAACCCGATGCTGCCCCTGGCGAGCGGAAAACCCCGCCCCAACGGGGTGCCGGGTACGCCATTGTGCCGGAACCGCCATCCCGCACCGTAACGCGTTTCGCACAATGGCGCTACCGGGCTCCCCCGGGGAGCGCGATGCGGTCTGCTGCTCCGGCTACGAGGCAGGCCGCCGGCGTGCCATCGGCGGGGTCGCAGCCCTCCCCGCAACCTCCGCGCGACCACGCCGATGGTGCGACGCTGGGCCGCCGGGACGCCAAAGCGTCACAGCGGCCCAGAAGGCCGGTGCTGAGGGCATGGTCCGGAACAACGGCAGCGACCGGGACAGCGGCCGTTTCCGTATCCGTGGGCGATAAAACCAACCCGCGTCGGTACACCACCATCGCCGGCGGGACGCCGGCGCTACAAGCATCGCAGCGCCCTTTGGAGCGCCCACGTCTCGTGGGCGATGGACCCAATCCGCATCGGCGCTCCCCCGGAAGGCGCGCTTCATCCTGGTTCTCCCGGCCACGAAGCAGGCCGCCGGCGTCCCATCGGCGGGGTCGCAATCTTCCAATTCACCACCTACGCTAACCCGCCGATGGGGCGACGCCGGGCCGCCGAAGGCGGTCCGGAAGGCCGGAGCCGAGGAGCCCGAATACCGAGCTCTCTTGCCCCCCGTCACCGGTGAATACACACCCCCGCATAACCGACCACCGAAGAATAGTCGCCGCTGACGTCGCCCGAGGTGGCGTAGGCGACGAGGTGGGCGTCCACCGCGCCGAGTTCGTTGGCCGCAGCCAAGGCCACCGTCGCCGGGATGACCCCGCACATGCTGATCCGCTCCCTGTGGACGGTTTCGTACAACCCGGCTGGATCCCGCTCCAACGCGGCGTCGATGGCGAGGTGGTCGAGGGGGCGCGCGATCTCGTCGGGCTGAAAGTGCGACATGTCGGACGAGGCGACAATTCCCACCGGCTCGTCGAGTCCGGAAATGAGGTTGGCGATCACAGTCCCGAATTCCAGACACTCATCCAGGCTCAGATGCATGACGACCACCGGCACGACCAGGAGATCGGGTCGGCGCCGCATGAGAAACGGTAACTGGACCTCGATGGAGTGCTCTCGCGAGTGGGCGCGCTCGTCGAACCCGGCGGCGGGATGACGATCGACGAGGCGCCGGGCAAAATCGGTGTCCACCGCCTGCTCACCCAGTGGGGTTTCCCAGCCCGTATGCGGGGCGACCGAAATCTTCTCGCCGATGCCGGTATGATTCGGACCGAGAATGATGACCCGTTTGGGGATCGTCAGATGGGCGAAGAGACGACCGGCGACGCTTCCGGAGTAGACATACCCCGCATGGGGTGAGATGCAGGCGAGGAGTTCGTGGCGGGCGGTTTGCTCCGGGACCAGGGCGTAGAGCGAGCTTTCCAGGTGATCACGCTGTTTCGGATAGAAGACGCCGGCAACCGCTGGATGACGTGTGTTGGCTTCCATGCCGCTCCCTCCCCTCCTCGGTGAACGCGGATTGCTTCGACCGCCGCAAACCACCGGATTCCAACTTAGGTCTCGAACCCATCGCCGGTCAAGGCGTGACGTGGCGAGACAGGATCCTGATGAGCTCGGCATCGGCCGGAGGCGTCGGATAGGAGGGAAGATCCCCTGGCGCCACCCAGGCGATCTGCTGATCTTCCAAGGGCTTCGGTCGGGCGTTACCGAGGGTCGCGGCAAAAAACAGCAGCACGATCCGCATCCCCGGTTCCTCGTGAATCGCAAAGGTCAAGGGCGATCCGATCTTCACCGCGATCGCGAGCTCCTCGTCGAGCTCCCGCTCGAGGGCGGCGATGGGCGCCTCTCCGGCCTCGACCTTGCCGCCGGGAAACTCCCAGAGCCCACCCATGTGCGAACCATCGGGGCGCCTGGTGAGCAGGATCTTACCCGTCGCATCACGGATCACGGCGGCGACCACGATCGTCGTTTCCACAGGTGGACCGGCAGCCGGCATCAATCGAACCTAAACCGGTCTCGCGTCCGGGTCAACCACACCATCAGCGGGCCGCTTGCGGTCGGCCGTGGTCGGATTTTCACTTTTACGGGTGCACCCGGCGCGCCGGCGCGGTATCCTGGACCCGACGCGTCGGTAGCTCAGTGGATAGAGCATCGGACTTCGGATCCGACGGTCGGGGGTTCGAATCCCTTCCGACGCGCCAAGATCACCAAAAAAATTGAACAACTATCGGTTCCTCGTGCGTCTCTCGGACTAGCATGAGATCAGTGGACCACGGTCGGCCCCATTCAGGCGACGGGAACCTGCCCTCTCGGGGCTTTGATGACCTGCCCCGAAAGGAGTGGCTCGAGCTCTTCTCGAGAATCGCCACCGGCGATGAGGCCGCCCTCGACCGAATCTACGAGCTCTCCGCACGCTCGCTCTATGGTCTCGCCCTATGGCGGACAGCCTCTATCGAGGATGCCCGCGACGTGGTACAGGACGTGTTTGTCCGGGTGGCCGAGCGCCGCCGGGATCTGCCGGGAGTCAGAGATCCCCGCTCGTGGCTGCTCGCGGTCACCCACCGCATCGCCGTTGACCTCACTCGACGTCGAAAGGTCCGTCGCGCCTCGGCGCTGGACGATACGACCCTCTTCTCGGTGTTTTCAATAGGCCCCGAAAGATCCATGGACCAATCGGTGGCGACCCGGCTCCTTCTCGACCTCCCACCGGCTCAGCGAGACGCCGTGTATCTGCATCTCTTCGCTGACCTCACCTTCGCCGCCATCGGCGATGTCGTGGGAGTCCCGACCTTCACCGCGGCCAGCCGATATCGGCGCGGTATCCGGACGCTGCGCCGGCTGATGGAGGGAGCACCATGAACGACCACGATCGACAACTGTTCCCGGGTCTCGACTCACCCGACGTCCCCGAGGACCTGCAGGAGCAAGTACTCTTGCGCGCTCGCGCGGCGCTCCGCGCTCCCATGCCCCGTGCCGATTTTTGGGGTCGCCTCCGGATGAATCATGGGTTGCGTCTCGCGTGGGCGGTCTCCGCTGCCGTCCTGTGCGCCGCGAATCTCGCCCTCAGCGGCTGGATGACACCGCCACTCGACCCGAGGGCGCCGTCCGCTCTCATCGCTCCCGACCCGGAGATCGCCGCCATCGTCGATCTTCCTCCCCTCAGGCTGGCAAGCCACGGGGAGATCGGCCGCCGGGGCGAGTCCCTCACCGACCAACTCGATTCGGAGGATCTGTCATGAAACACCTGCCGACAACGAGCGGATCAAACAGAGTGTTCGTACTCTTGGCCGTAGGCCTGGTCGTCATCCTCAGCGTGATTCTGGTTTTTCAGCTGGTCGACCGTACGGCCGCCTCGGAACGGCTGGTACCACCAGTAGGCACAGTTTCGAAACCGGCGGTCATCGAGTCGCCCGATGCACTCGAGATCCCCTGCTGGGGTTGCCCGGATGCGCAGAAGTGGCCTCTCAGGTTCCGCACCGATCTCGACCTGCTCGCGCCCCTCGGAACGGGCCCGGCCAACGCCGCTGAGTGGTTCGCGCTGTTCCGCAAGCCCGACGGCGAACGCTATCGTGAGGCGGAAAAGATGATGACGCGCCGAGTCGACGGGCCTCCGCGACTCAAAAAGGTCCTCCCGCCCGACGACCCGTTGCTCCTCGAGGCCGAACCCTGGGCCGATCAGGCGAAGATGCGGTTTTATCCCGATGTTCTGCCCTTCGAGGGCGTCTCCACCGCGCTGCCGAATCTTCTGGTGCCCTTGACCTTCGCCCGTTCCTGGGTGATGCGCGGTCTCGAAACCGAAGACTACGAAGACGCCCTCGCGGACTGCCGTCGGGCGATCCGTCTCGGGCGACTGTTGCGCCAGGAGGACATAACGGTGATCGCCGATCTCATTGGGTTGGCCTGCATCCGGGCGGGCGCCGAGGGGATCTACCAACTGGCGACGGCCCGCGGCGACACCGATCTCGCCCTGATCGCCTCGATCGTCCTCGGTGAGGTCGCGCCCCAACGGTTGCTCACGTCCGAGCGGGCCACCAGGGTCGAACTCAAACCCTACGCCTCTCTCGACGCGGAAGGAAAGCTCGTGCTCCGTCCGCCCAATCACATCATCGACGCCGCCGAAAACATGGCGCGCTTCGATCCCGATCGCCGCTTCCGCTGCGAGTCCATGACCGGCCTGGCCGTGATCCGCTTTTTCGCGCCTACCGAGCAGAGCAAACGCGCCACCGCGATCTTTGAAGACCTGGTTGCCGATCCCGACGAAGCTGCGGCGCTGTGCGCTCGGTGGGGTCTGGAGGGTCGTGACATCGCCGCCAACGCCGACGCCATCAAGGGCTGGTACGACCTCGAATGATCACGTCCAGGCTAGAATACCGGCCTGATGTCGGACTCTCTCGACCGCCTCTGTGGAATCATGGACCGGCTGCGCGATCCCGGGGGGTGCCCCTGGGACCGCAAGCAGACTCTTTCATCCCTCGCGCCCTACCTCCTCGAGGAGGCCCACGAGGTGGCCGAGGCCGTCGCTGCCGACGAGCCGGCCAAGCTCCGCGAGGAGCTCGGCGATCTCCTCCTGCAGATCGTCTTCATGGCCCGCGTCGGCCGCGAGAACGGCTGGTTCGACTTTGACGACGTCTGTGACGGCATCTCCGAGAAGATGGTCCGGCGCCACCCCCACGTCTTCGGCAACCGGCACGTCAAGGACGCCGATGAGGTCATCCGGAACTGGGAAGAGATCAAGAGCGAAGAACGGGCGCACGAGGAAACGAGCTCGGCCCTCGACGGGGTTCCAGCGGCGCTGCCGGGTCTGCTCAAGGCCTTTCGCATGACCGAGAAGGCGGCGGCGGTCGGCTTCGACTGGCGCAAACCGGGCGATGTCATGGTCAAGATGCGCGAGGAGATGGCCGAGCTCGAGCACGAGCTCGACGAGGGCGGTGGTCCACCATCCGAACGGGCGCGCGACGAGATGGGTGATGTGCTCTTCGTCATGGCCAATCTCGCTCGACACCTCGGCGTCGAGCCCGAGACCGCACTCCAGCGGACCAACACGACCTTCAAACGGCGCTTCGAAACCATGGAAGCCCTGGCGCGGGCCCGGGGTGAACATCTGCGGGAGCTCAGCCTCGAAGAACAGGATGAGCTCTGGGAAGAGGCCAAACGACTCGAGGGCAACCCTTCGAGCACGGTAAGATCTCGGAAGAGCCGAGAGACACCGCAGTCTTGACTCAGAGGCGCAGAAACACCTGCATCTGAAAGTCGGCGAAGCGTGGGTTGAGGGCTGTCCGACTCGCGTAGAGGCGCGCTTCCGACGGCGGGGTGTCTGAACATCAGGCTGGAACCGCCCCTACCATCACCAAGCACTGTGTTGGATGCAACGTTGTGGAGCAGGCTTCCAGCCTGCTCATGGGTCGCTGTCCCGGCCGTCGCCGTTGCATTCCGGGAGCGGGAGCGGTCGCCCGCGCTGTCTCTGCCGCAGACGCTGCCGCCGCCCCGGCCGCTGTCCCTGACGCAGCTGCCCCGTCGCGTCCCTGCCGCTGTCCCCGACGC
Organism: uncultured Acidobacteriota bacterium; assembly: GCA_963823445.1. Lineage (GTDB taxonomy): Bacteria > Acidobacteriota > Thermoanaerobaculia > Thermoanaerobaculales > Sulfomarinibacteraceae > JAHECW01. The sequence continues at coordinate 314,425 of CAWGLT010000004.1, read as the reverse complement.
TCTGCCGCCGTCCCTGCCGCTGTCCCCGACCCTGCCGCCGTCCCTGCCGCTGTCCCTTCCGCTGCCGCTGCCCCGGTCGCTGTCCCTGACGCTGCCGCCGTCCCTGCCGCTGTCCCTGACGCTGCCGCCGTCCCTGCCGCTGTCCCCGACCCTGCCGCTGCCCCGGTCGCTGTCCCTGACGCTGCCGCTGCCCCGGTCGCTGTCCCTGACGCTCCGCTGTCCCTGCCGCTGTCTCTAGTTTCCCGCCTCCACCCCGGGGAGACGGACTCGATCCCGGGAATCGCTCACCGCCGTCCGTGGTTGGTCCATGGGAGCAAAGAGGGAGGCGCGAGTGAACACATCGGAAGCAACGACTCGAGGCGTCAGGGTGGAGGTCCAATCCCGGTACATCCCCGAGAAGTCGAACCCCGCAAAGAGTCAATGGTTCTTCGCCTATGACATCCGCATCAGCAACGTCGGCTCCGATGTCGTTCAACTGCTCAATCGCCACTGGATCATCACCGACGCCAACGGCCACGTCGAGGAGGTCAAGGGTCCCGGCGTGGTCGGCGACCAACCCATCCTCGCTCCCGGGGAGTCGTACGAATACACCTCGTTCTGCCCTCTGACGACGCCTTTCGGGACCATGGAGGGAAGCTACCAGATGGTGGCCGAAGGCGGAACCTCGTTTCTCGCCACCATCGGCCAGTTCGCCCTCAGCGAGCCCATGACGGTGAATTGAGGGCCTGAGGACTTGAGGATTTGAATCCCGGATCCTGAATCCTGCTCCCTGGCACCCGGTTTTCCTGTATCTTTCTTCCCGAGTCAGACAATGCATGCAACCATCACGCACCCGGCGGTATCTCAGAGGATGTGGAAATGGTCATCCCTCTCCGTTCGAACCGCCGGCCTCCCGTGGCCGGGTCCGTGACGAGGTCTTCGGACGACGGTGCCGCCCGGCTTGTCGAGCGGGCGATCGCCGGCGACGTCGAGGCCTTCGAGACCCTCTACCGACAAACGGTGGGCCGAGTCCACGGTCTGGTTCTGAGAATGTGCGGCAACCGCTCCGAGGCCGAGGAACTGACCCAGGAAGCGTTTGTCAGGGCCTGGCAGAAACTGCCGTCCTTTCGCGGCGAGAGCGCCTTCTCGACCTGGATGCACCGGCTGACGGTCAATGTCGTTCTCGGCCACCAGCGCAGCGCCGGGCGCCGTCAGGACAGAGAGACCGCCGCGGGCGAGCAATGGTACAGCGACGGCGGCGTCGCCCATCAGCGCCCGGGGGTGGCGATGGATCTCGAACGAGCCATCGCATCCCTTCCCGCGGGCGCACGGACGGTCTTCGTTCTCCACGATGTGGAGGGCTACAAACACACCGAGATCGCCGAGGTCGCCGGGATGGCGGTGGGAACCTCGAAAGCGCAGCTGAGCCGAGCGCGGCAATTGCTGCGAAAGGCATTGACATCATGAAAACGACCACCTGTGATCAGCTCCTGGAGATGATCGACGATCTCATCGAGGGCGGGTTGGACGAGCTCGATGGGTCCGCGGCGCGGTCCCATCTCGAAGCCTGTCCGAGCTGTCGCGCCGAGGTTGAAAGCGCTCTCAAGCTCCAAGGCGCGACGGCATCATTGCCCCGATCCAGCGAACCCGAACACGATCTCTGGCCGGGAATCGCCCGTCAGATCGAGGCCCGGCGGGTCGTGCGCGGTGATTTCGAGAACCCCACCGCACCCCGGTCTCGCCACCTCTTGATGGCTGCGGCTGCAGCGGCGATCCTGGTCCTCTCGGTCGGTCTCGCCTACCGGGCGGGTCTCGAACGGGGGCGACCGCAGACCGCGCAGGCGCCGCCGGTGGAATCCTCCTACGTCCAGGCGTCTTACGGTGATCTCGGGACCGGTCTCGAACTCGCCCGAAATCAGCTCCGCAGCACCCTCGATGAACGGCAGCACGAGCTTTCGCCCGAAACCTGGTCGGTGGTGATGGACAATCTGCTGGTGATCGACAACGCCATCGCACGGATCGAAGTCGCGCTGGCGGACAACCCCAACGACGGACGGCTCAACCGGCAACTCGCCATGGCGTATCGCCAGCAGATCGGTTTGCTTCAACGGGCGACCCGACTGCCCGCAGAGGTCTGAAACAACAATCATGGAAAATGCAGCGGAGGTCAGCATGAAAAAGACAATACTCATCGTCGTGATGGCTCTTGCGGCGGCAGGAATGGCCCAGGCCGATCGGACCGTGGACGAACGCCGGCCATTGGCCGCCGACGGACGAGTCGAAGTCAGCAATATCTCCGGCACGATCGAGATCATCGGCTGGTCCGGTGACGGGGTGTCCATTACCGGCAGACTCGAGGATGGGGTCGAAGAACTCGCCATTTCTTCCGGCGGCAACCGCATCAGCATCGAGGTTGAACTCGAGCGCCGGACCCGAAACAACGGCAGCGCCTACCTGACGATCAAGGTGCCGACGTCGGCCGCCATCGAGGTCGAGACCGTGAGCGCCGACATCTCGGTCGACGGCGTCATGGGAGAACTCCGACTCGAGTCGGTGAGCGGCCGGGTGGAAATCTCCGGCGAGACCCGGTCGGTGGAGGCGTCCTCGGTCAGCGGCGACGTCATCGCAACCTCGACCTCGGGCAGCTCGGAACTCGAATCGGTGAGCGGCGACATCATCGTCCGCCGCGCGACCGGACGGCTCGACGCCAACGTGGTGAGCGGCGGCATCGAGATCGAAGACGGCAACCTCGACAGCTTTGACGCCGAAACGGTGTCGGGCTCGATCTTCTGTGCCGCAAGCCCGACCGATCGCGGACGATTCACCATCGAAACCATGAGCGGAACGGTCGAGATGGTGGTCTCCTCCGAGATCGACGCCGATTTCTACATCGAGACCTACTCGGGCTCCATCAAGAACGACATGGGACCGGAGCCCAGGCGGACCGACGAGTACGCTCCCGGGACGGAACTCCGATTCACCAACGGATCCGGAGGGGCGCGAATCTCCATCGAGAGCTTCTCCGGGAGCGTCAAACTCCGGACCAGATGACCGGGATCTCAGTTCACCCGGAACGTGGAAAGACGCGGGTCGCCCCGCGTCTTTTTCGTCGAGATTCAGGATTCAGGGAAAAAAAGGGACGCTGAGGAAAACGAGACGCGGGACCTCAACTCCCAATCCCTCAAGGCCCCGAGCCCTCATGCCCCCCCTTTTCGAAGACCTTGGTATCGACCCCCATCTCGTCACCGATGAACTCCATGGCCTCGCGAAGATCGTCGGTCGCCAATCGTGGCGGAACGACGACCTCGGCGGACATGGTGAAGAGCGGTGTGCCGCTCATCGGCGCCGCAGAGACCTCGGTGTGCATGCTTTCGAGGTTGATCCCCTGTTCCGCGAGGTATTGCGCCACCTGATTGATGATCCCCATGTGATCGGCGCCGAGAACCGTGATCGTACAGCGGCTCTCCTGGGGATCTTCGTCCTCGCCCTCGACTTCGCTGAGTCGAGTCAGGACGTCGAACTTGGTGTAGTGGAGATCGTCCACCGCCCGGCGCAGTTCGAAGACCCGATCCTCCGGCGCGCTGACAAAGATCAACATGGCAAAGTCGCCACCGAGGCGGACCATCCGGCTCGCTTCGATATTGCCGTCGTAGTGGAGAATGAGTTTGGTGAACTCTTCCACGATCCCGGACCTGTCCCTGCCCACCGCAGTCAACACCAATTGCTTGCGCATCTTGGGTACCTCACCTCGCCCAAGGGATACCCATCCATGGTACCTCACATCCCGCCGAAGCTGCAGAATGTGCGCTGTAGCCTCGTTTCGCGAGCCTGAAATTGTTGTCCCGGGCGCCGCCGATCCTAACCGGAAAAACCGATGGTTCGGCGATCTTTGCGATGCAACCCGGCGATGGTGCGATGGCCCCGCGTCCCTTGCGCCCTTGCGGTTCCACTCGACGGTTCGGCATCTTCCTCTATCCAGTATCCAGGATCTTTCTCTTCCAGCCTCACCCGACCAGCAACAGCGCTCCCAGAACCACCAACGCTCCGGCCACCAGCCTCCTGAATACCGACTCCTCGACGCGAAGGTGAAGGCGGTTGCCGATCCACGCGCCGGCGATGACGGCCGGAAGAACCAACAGGCTCGACCACAGCCGCTCGGTGGTGATCAACCCCATTCCGGCATAGGACGGCACTCGGACGAGGGTCATGAGAAGGAAGATCGCCATGAGATTGCCGCGAAAAGCCGCCTTGTCGGCGCCGGCGAGCTGGTAATAGAGCACCAACGGCGGGCCTCCGGTGCCGAAGAGCCCGGTGAGGAGCCCCGATGTCAGCCCCACGGGGGCGACAACCCACTTCGGCCAGCGCCACGACCGCCCCGCCGGCGACACGAGAAACGCCACCCCGACGATGAGGAGAACGCCACCGAGAACGACCAACAGGAAACGCGGATCTCCCCAACCGAGCAGCCACGCGCCGATTGGGATCCCGACGGCCACCCCGACCATGAGCATCGCCACTCCCCGCCATGCGATGTCGCGCCACGACGACACGACCACGAAGAGTTCCGCGGGGAGATTCACCAGCAGGAGCAAGACCACACCGTCGCGAAGATCGGGCAGGAGCAGGGCCAGTGCGCCCACTGCCACCAGTCCGGCCCCGAAACCGAGGAGGACATAGATCGTCTCGGCCGCCACGAGCACGAGGCAGACCGCGAAGAAAACCCACGGCGACCCGAAAACGGTCTCGACTCCCACGATGCCGGAAAGTGTACTTCGGCCCCGCGCGTTTCGCCTGGAATGGCCGTGGCGACGACGCTGTTCATGCCTTTCCGGGTGCTATGATCGCTCCCCGAGAGGAAGCTCCGTTCATGTCGAGATCCGAACTCAATGCGGTGGTCACCAGCAAGATCGATGTCGCTCCCGGTCTCATGGTGATCAGGGTGGTTCCCGACGGATGGGACCTTCCCGAGTTTGCGCCCGGGCAGTTCGCGGTTCTCGGTCTTCCCCCTGAGGCCGGCAGGTCGACCCACGCCGACGCCGAGGATGAACCCGTCAAACCGGGAAAACTCATTCGCCGCGCCTATTCCATCGCATCGTCGTCAAAGGCGCGCAGGTACCTCGAGTTCTATGTCACCATGGTTCACTCGGGGGCGCTGAGCCCTCGCCTTTTCAATCTCCAACCGGGAGGACGGGTCTGGCTCGGGCCGAAGATCACCGGAACCTTCACCCTGGATCAGGCGCCCACCGACAAGGACGTCATCATGGTTGCGACGGGCACCGGTCTCGCCCCGTACATGAGTATGCTGAGAAGCGAACTCGCCGCCTCGAACGGACGACGATTCGCCGTGCTGCTCGGTGCGAGACACTCGTGGGACCTGGGGTATCACGCCGAGCTCGTCGCCATGGAACAACTCAGCGAGGATTTCACCTATCTACCCATCATTTCCCGTCCGGCCGAAGAGCCCGTGCCGTGGATCGGCCGCGCCGGCTACGTGCTCGATCTGTGGCAGAGCGGAGTACTCGCCGGCGAGTGGAACGAGCAACCGACCCCCGAGAGTTCGCGGATCTTTCTCTGCGGCAACCCCGCCATGATCGACGACATGGTCGAGCTGCTGAGCAAAGACGGATTCACCGAACACACACGAAAAACGCCGGGTTCCATCTACGTGGAACGATACTGGTGACCCCGGCGTGATCCACCCAGGAGCCATCATGGACATCACCATCGAGTATTGCGTCGTTTGAAACTACCAACCACGCGCCGCCGGGCTGGCGGCCGAGTTTGAGAGCGAGTTCGGAGCCGACACCCGCCTCATCAAGGGCAAGGACGGAGTTTTCGAAGTCGAGGTCGACGGCAAGCTGGTCTTCTCGAAGAAGAAAGAAGGCCGGTTCCCCAATCCGGGCGAGGTGGTGAGGACGATCAAGGCGCTGTGACGGAGAGGTTAGGAGTCAAGAGTTAGGAGTGAGGAGTAGGCGGTTCGAGGTGATCCAACCCTCTTTACTCCTTACCCCTCACCCCTAACTCCTCACCCCTCGTCGATCCTCCGGCGGTAGATGAACCGATCGAGGATCTTCGAGTACGGCGACCACGCCGCTTCAGGATCGCCATCGGCGTTGATCGCCTCCATCATCCCCGCCATCTTGGAGTCCAGGAGATCCACCATGTGGACGACGAGGGCCTCGGGCGTCTTCGGTCGTCGCGGTGAACCGTATTCGTAGCGACCGTGGTGAGCGAGCAGGATGTGCAAGAGCTGACGACGGGTCTCATCCGGGAAGGCGCTCATCTCGGAAATGTGGCGATCGACAAAGAGCACTTCCATGGCCAGATGACCCAGCAAACGCCCCTCATCGGTGTACTCGATGGAGGATGAAATCTCGAGCTCCCAGATCTTCCCGAGATCGTGGAGAACGCACCCCGCCACCACGAGATCGGTATTGATCGCGTAGTGGCGCGCCAGTTCGAGACCGATGGTCGCCATGGACACCGTGTGCTCGAGGAGCCCGGAACGGAATGCGTGGTGCATGCCCCGCGCCGCCGGCGCAATCCGCAGCCGGTCGGCAACCTCGGGATCGGAGATCACCCGAAAGAGAAGCTGCCTCAGGTCCTTGTTCTCGACGCCATCGACGAGCGCGTTGAGCCGCTGCCAGAGAAGATCGACATCCACCGCCGAAGACCTCACATAGAGCGCCTCGTCGATGTGTTCCGCTGGCACCACCGCGGCCCGACGGATGACGACCTGGAGCCGGTTGTTGTAGCGCTGGACCTGGCCCTTGACCTTCACCACCGATCCCACCTCGAGGATCTTGCCGAGCTCGCCGACGTTCTCCCAAACCAGAGCCGCAACCTCGCCGGTCCGGTCGCCGAGAGTCCCCGCCAGGAAGGGCCCTCCCCCCCGTCGCTGACGCACATCCTTGGAGCGGACGACAAAGCTCTCCTCGATCTCGGTCCCGGGTTGCAGATCGCTGATCCAGGTCCGCTGGGTCTTCGATGCCACGCCGTCACTCCCGGCGGAAGACGTCATCACAGGGTCTCGACGACATCGAGGATGAAATCGAGCTGTTTCTGGTCGATCGTCACCAGGTATTCCTCCCTGAGACGTTCGACAAATCCACGCGACTGCTCCTGGTAGGAGGCGTTCCCCATCCGCCTTTTGATGTCCTCTGCGACTTCGTCAAAGGGCTGATAGCCTTCGGGGATCCGCTCGACGATGTGAATCACCTGGATCCCGCCGGCGGTCACGAGCGGTTCGGTGAAACCGCCGTCTTCGACTCCATCGAGGGCGGCGCGGAGATCGCTCCGGAGGTCTGCCAGGGGGATCGAACCGAGGTCCTGGACCTCGATTCCGGCGAGGGTCGCCTCGGCCTGAAGATCCGATCCTTCGGAGACCCGTTTGACGAGACCGTTGGCGACCCGGAGCACCTCGGCCTCGTTGGACCCGTTTTCGGCAACCGGGAAGAAGAGCTGTTCGAGGTCGACCTTGGCCGGAACCTTGTACAGATTCTTGTCCTGCTCGTACTTGATCCGGACCTCTTCCTCGGTGATCTCGGTGGCGCGGATTTCGGACTGAACCGTGCGCGACAGAAGGATGGTCTGGCGGTACCTCTCGCGGAGATCGTCGATCTCCATCCCGGAGCTCTCGAGGGCCGCCTCCCAGGCCTCATCATCCATGAGATCGTTCTGTTCCCGCAAACCGTCGATGGCCGCATCCACCGACTTTTCATCCACCTTGATCCGTCGATCCTCGGCCCTTTCGAGGAGGAGCATCTCATCGATCATGGTCTGGAACAGATTCTCGGTATAGTCGCGAAGGTCCTTGCCCGTCGGTATCGGATTGACCTGCGCCAGCTCCTGCCGGAGTCGGATCTTGAAATCGTTGACGGTCACGATGCGATCGTTGACTCGAACCAAAATGGTTTCCAGGACTTCGCGTTCGGCGGTCGCGATGCCCGCCGAGGTCACGAGGGCGAGGGCCGCCAGAAACGCAACCGATTTAGCTCGCATGAATCTCCTCTGCATACCGGCCCTGATAGTCGAACCACAACCGATTGTGGTTCACGTTCACACCGACCTCGCTGGCGAGCCTCTGCACGCATTCGGCGGCGTGTTTCCGCGCCGCGATCTCGCCGAGTCGGCGGCGAACATCGGGCTCGATCTCCCCGCGGGGCGGCGGCCCGGCCGGCACCACCTCGAGGACCTGGAATATATGGTAACCCGACGGGCCGGGAACCGGCGCGGAAATCTCACCCGCCTTGAGCGCGAAGATGACCTCGTCGAGGTTATCCGACAGGCCTCCCTGGGTGAGAATGCCGAGCTCGCCACCGCCGGCGGCGTTGGGAGCGCGGCTGACCAGACGCGACAGCTCGACAAAATCCATCCCGTCATCGAGTTGTTGCCGGGCCGCCGTGGCCGCCTCTTGAGTGTCGAGCAGCATCTGGCGCACGGAGGCTCGAGCCGGACGTGAAACCACCTGCGCCGCGGCGATCTCGGCTTCGACGACCTCCTCCGCCGGCGGGGACGGCGGTCCGCAAAGATCGTCGAGCAGCAGCCTGACCCGGGCCGATCGTGCGCCGGGCTCGATGGGGACGACGCCTTCGCCGCTGCGCCCGGCCGCCGCTACCACGACCTCCTGGTCGATGAACTGGTCGAGCAGACGAGAGGCCACCGGACCGGTCACTCCCTGCCACGCCTCTCCGGTCGCCGCCACGAGGTGCTCCTGAAACACCGCCAGCTCGACCGTGTCGTCACCGACCACGGCCACAACGCCCTCATCGGTCCCGCAGCCGAGGGTCAGCCACAGACAAACAAAAACGCCCGGATATGCGATACGTCGCCGCATACGCGGAGCTTAGCACTATCGGGGGAGGGCTGTTCAACCCTCCTGAACACCGTCAGATCGCTCGCGCGGACTCGGGAAGGCGCTTTTCCAGGATGGCGGCCAGGGGCACGCCAAAGACGCTGCCAAGGGGTCGACCCCGGAAGAGGAGTGAGCAAAACCGCACCAGGGCTTCGGCGCAGAAAAAGAGGTTGAGCAGCACCATCAGCACCTTTGGATCCCCCGGCGCATCCAGGTTGGTGACGCCCCCGATGAGTTCGGCCGAGGCGCCCATCAAGGTGAACCAGAACGGCCGCACCCCGAGTTCCCGCGCCCACCGCTCCTGAAATCGCCTCGGGGCCAGGGTTGCAGCGATGGAAAGCAGCACGATCTCGGCGGCGCCGCGTTGATCGGCGAACGATCGGCCCTCCATTTTCGAACGGGGCGGCGCGAGACGGAGCGTGGCGGCGGGTGGTTGGTCGGCATCCACGACACGATGAAAGACATAGACCCAGTCTTTCCCGAGCCTGTCGATGGCGGCCAGCGAGAAGACCTCGCCGCGATACGGCAGGAATCCGGGTTCATCCCAGTCGCGCCGGTGAATCGTCGACAGCAACTCGAGACGGCCGGTGGATGCATCGAAGTTCTCCACCGTCGGCGCGGGGATCGGTTCCGAGGGCGGTGATTTCCGTCGTTCGAGGAGGGTCACCGGCAGCCCGACCAGCGATCCCAGGGGACCGTTTTCGGAAACGACATGCGCCATGCGAATGGCGCCCTCCACGAAGATCACCAAACCGAGGGGGACCACCGGTTCCGGGATCCACGGGAAGAGCGATTCGTCCCCAAATGCGGACAGCATGAGCTCGACGACGCACATGCTGCCCACAACGATCTCTGAAATGGCGGAAAGCGCCGTCGCCAGGGTCGCCGGAAATGCGATGTCATCACGCCAGCGACGCTGGACGGACGCCGGAGCAAGACCGAGAATCGGCGCGCCGATCAGGAGCCAGGGCCGCAGTCGGGCGGCGCGGGCTCCAGCCCGCGCCGCCCGGGCCGCAGCAACCACCGAATCTCTGTCGAGGGGCAACACCACCCGCATCACGTCCTCGCCCGTCCATGGCGCCAGGATCCAGCGGGCGCCGCGACGCCAGGCCGCACGCTCCACCACCTCGAACCCGGATCCCTCCCACATCACCGCGGCTCCCGGTCGGCCGTCCTCCCGCAGCCGCCACCCGAGATCGAAATCCGCGCTCAGGACAACGATCCTGCCGCCATCGCCCGGCATCACTCTGACGCCGTGGCCGAGATCGCAGCTGGTTGGACGGGTCATGGATCAATAGTAGCGCCGCGATGGGTCGAACACGAGTAAGATGATCGACGCCATGGCCAAAGGAGTCATCTACCTCGATCACAACGCCACCACCCCGTGCGATCCGCGGGTGGTCGAGGCGATGCTGCCGCTGCTGACCGAGAGCTACGCCAACCCGACGACCCGCAACCACCGGCCCGGGCGCGATGCAGCCGCCGAGTTGGAAGGGGCCCGCGCCACGGTGGACCGCCTGCTCGGCGGACGCGCGGCGAGCGAGGTGGTCTTCACCGCCGGCGCGACCGAGGGCAACAACATCGCTCTCATGGGCGCCGCCGAAGCACTGGCGGACCGGGGCCGCCACATCATCAGCCAACGCACCGAACATGCTTCGGTCCTCGAGCCCCTGGCGGCCCTGGCGAGACGCGGATGGCAGATCACCCTGGTCGGAGTCGACCGCGCCGGTCGAATCGATCTCGATGAGTTCGCCCGAGCGCTCCGGGACGAAACCGTCCTGGTCTCCCTGATGCTCGCGAACAATGAAACCGGCACCGTGCAGCCGGTGACCGAGGCGGCGGGCCTCGCCCGTTCGCGCGGCGCCCTCGTCCACTGCGACGCCGCCCAGGCCGTCGGCAAGATTCCGGTCGATGTCGCCGAACTCGATATCGATCTCCTCACCGCCTCGGCGCACAAGTTCTATGGTCCGAAGGGGGTTGGCGCGCTGTGGATCCGTCACCGACGGCCGCCGATTCGGCTCGCACCGGTCATGTTTGGCGGTGGCCAGGAGGGCGGTCTCCGATCAGGGACCCCCAACGTCCCGGGTGCGGTCGGGATGGCTCGGGCGATGGAGATCGCCGTCGATCTGGGCGACGAGGAGCGCGCGCGCCTCGCGACCCTCCGCGACCGGCTCGAATCCTCGATTCTCGCATCCTTGGATGGATCGCGGCGAAACGGCGACGCCGCGAATCGACTGCCCAACACCGCCAATCTCTCCATCGCCGGGATCGATGTCAACGCTCTGCTCGCGTCGCTGCCGGATCTCGCCATCAACACCGGTTCGGCGTGCACCTCGGCTCACCCCGAACCATCGCCGGTGCTCCGCGCCATGGGTGTCGATGACGAACTCGCCGGTTCGTCGCTCAGGCTCAGTCTCGGGCGGTGGACCACCGAGGAGGAGGTGGATATTGCGGCCGCCCGGATCGTCGAAGAGGTGACCCGGCTGCAAAACATGCCGGCCCGGTTGGGCAGGGGCTCTCACCGCCGGTCGAACCGGAAACGCGCGTAAACACGAGGCGGCCACAGAGACATCGCAGTTCTTTACGCAAAGGCGCAGAGACGCAGAGTCATCGCAGTTCTCAACGCAGTGGCGCAGAATCTCTCTTGACCGGGCCAAGGATCGAGCCTCCATTGAGAGCCCAACTCTCGGATTGGATGTCTTCGGGTCGTCGGCACCCGCGTCTTGAAACACAAAGGTCACCGAGAACCACAAAGAGACCACCAAGTTGTGCCTGGCTCATCGCATGGTTGTCCGATCCTTCAAGATCGGAGGGAGCCCGGGTCAATATTGCGATGCTTCGTGGGACCTTCGTGGCTCCTTGTGTCCTTGGTGTTTCAATCGCGCGCGCCACGAGTATGGAAGAAATCGAACTCGTCCACTTTTGGTAGGTGATTTCTATTGAGGCAGTTCCGCACTCGATTATCGATATGGCGGTGCAACGGAGCGTTGCCGGATCGAACCCTTGTTCTTCCCATGAGTAGGCGCTGCCTCGCGGCGGGGCGGTGCTCAGGGTGACAGTGGTCTTGCCATCGGAAGCGAAGCCCGAACTCGCCTCACACACGAAATAGTCGATCAAACGCTGCGATGATGCGATGGATCAAAAAAATGCGGTGCCCTTTGCGATGTTCTTTGCGTCTTTGCGTCTTTGCGTTGAACTGCGATGGGAGCGGCTCTGTGGTGAATTCGCGTGCCCTACCCGTGGTACAGCAAGATCCCCTCAAGTGTGTCCTCGAAGGTGGCAACCCAGCCTCGCCACTCGTCGAACAGGGGATCGAACGGTGTGCCATCCTCGATGCAGCGCCGCGCCGCCGGTGATCCGGTGAGCAGATCGAGGGCGGGCACCTCGCTGACGAATTCGTAGGGTTCGGCGCGCCACGAGAATTCTCCCGGGTTGAGATCGTGGAAGACCCTGAGCAGGTGCAGACCGAGAGCCACGGGTTCGAGAGCCTTGCGGTCGGTGAGGTGGATTTCGACACCGGAACAGATCCTGGCCGCATGTTTGCCGAACTGGGGACGAAAGCGGGCCGCACGGAAGGCGACACCCGGAAGATCGAGAGCCCGGAGCTCGGCGGTGGCGGTCTCGGCGTCCGCCCACGGCGCCCCGATGAGGTGGAACGGCCGCGTCGTGCCCCGCCCCTCCGAGAGACTCGTCGCCTCGATCAGGCATCCACCCGGGTAGATGGCCGCGGTCTCGAGGGTCGGCATGTTCGGGCTTGGCGGAATCCACGGCAAACCGGTTTCGTCACCCCATGCTCGCCGCGGCCAGTCGCGGCAGGTGACCACCCCGAGGTCGAGGTTGGCATACCGCTCACGCCGAAGCAGAAGGGCGATTTCACCCAGGGTGAGTCCGTGCCGGATGGGTGTCGGGATCTGGGACACGAAGGACTCGCACCCGGAGGTCACAGGCCCGCCTTCTCGACGCACCCCGCCGATGGGGTTGGGCCGGTCGAGAACCAGCACCTCGACCCCGTCCGCCTCACACCCGGCCATGACGGCGTCCATGGTGGCGGCAAAGGTGTAGTAACGACTTCCGATGTCGGGCAGGTCGACGACCAGGATGTCGAGATCGCCGAGATCCTCGGACCGCGGTCGCAGAGTCGCGGCCGTGCTTCCATAGAGCGACCGCACGGGCGCACCGGTCAGACCGTCGCGTTGATCATCCACGGTCTCCATGTCCTGGGCCACGCCATCGAGTCCGTGTTCGGGGGCGAAGATTCTCGTCGGCGGTCCTGCCGCGGCCGCGAGGGCGCCTCTCGCGGGGTCGAGATTCCGGTTGACCGCAGCGTGGTTGGCGAGCAGCGCCCAGCGCCGCCCGGTGATGACGGCAGGGTCGGCGGCGAGAATATCCAGACCGGTGGTCACTCGAGTCATGGGATCATCCTATCGCGATGAGCCCAATTCATAATTCACAATTCGTAATTCCCATTTTTTCAGACCCAAGGCGGCGCGCCGCCTTGGGTCTGAAATAACGGGCAAGACTTGCAGCCTGCCCGCCTTCGGGCTACCATTCGAGCCTCGCGTCCGGTGTCACGATGCACTGGCAAGCGCCTGCCGGACCGTTGACCCATGGATCACCACCACAGTGAGGGTGACGAGGAGAGCGCAGTGACTGACGAGTTTCTGAAAATCGCGGGCGATGTCTTCATCTCGACCGAAGAGGCCATTCGGCGGATCGGTCGTGGCGAGCAGATCCTCGTGGTCGATGATGAAGACCGCGAAAACGAGGGGGACCTCATCTTCGCCGCCGATGCGGTCACCCCGGAGGCCATCAACTTCATGGCGCGGTTCGGCCGCGGCCTGATCTGCGTCGCCATGACCTCCGAGCGGTGCGACGAGCTCGAACTCCCGCTCATGGTCGAGAAGAACACCTCGGCGCACGAGACCGCGTTCACCGTCAGCGTCGAAGCCACCAGGAACACCACCACCGGCATTTCCGCGCACGATCGCGCCGAGACCGTTCGGGTCCTGGCGGACCCGACCTCGGGCCCCGGGGATCTTCGGCGGCCCGGCCACATGTTCCCGTTACGCGCCCGCCGCGGCGGAGTCCTCAAACGAGCCGGCCATACCGAGGCCGGAGTCGACATGGCGCGGATGGCCGGTCTGACCCCGGCCGCCGTCCTCTGCGAGGTCATGGATGAAGACGGGCGGATGGCGCGTCTGCCGCGACTGGCGGCCTTCGCCCGAGAGCACGGTCTCGGTCTGACCACCGTCGCCGATCTCATCGCCTACCGGATGAAGAACGAGAAACTCGTCGAGCAGGTGGCCGGACCCGAGCTTCCCACCGAGTTCGGTTCGTTTCGGATTCACGCCTACCGCAACACCGTCAACGGCGAGGAGCACGTGGCCCTGGTCATGGGCGAGATCGACCCGGATGAACCGGTCCTGGTCCGGGTCCACTCCCAGTGCCTCACCGGCGATGTCTTTGGTTCGGCGCGCTGCGATTGCGGCGTTCAGCTCGCCGCCGCCCTGGAACGGATCGCCCTCGAGGGCAAAGGCGTGCTGCTCTACCTGCTCCAGGAAGGACGCGGCATCGGGCTGTTCAACAAGCTCCGAGCCTACGAACTCCAGGACCAGGGCGCCGACACCGTGGAGGCGAATCTGCACCTCGGGTTCAAGGCGGATCCCCGCGACTACGGCACCGGCGCTCAGATCCTCTACGACCTCGGCGCCCGGCGTCTGCGGCTGATGACGAACAACCCGGCAAAGTACACCGCGCTGCGCGGATATGGGCTCGAGATCGTCGAGCGCGTCGCTCTCGAGGTCCCGCCCAACGACACCAACCGCTCCTATCTCGAGGCCAAGAAAAGCAAGATGGGCCACCTGCTGAAGATGGTTTAGATCGTGAGTCGTAAGTCGTAAGTCGTGAGTCGTCGGTTGTGAGTCGTCATCAGTGAGCAGTGACCGCTCACCCCTGCCGCTGCCCGATCTGGCCTCGCTTGTCGAGGCTCTCAAGGAGAAGCAGCATCCGCTGGCCGTCGGGGGCGTCGTCCCCGGCGCCCGTTCGGTGGCCGTGGCCGCCCTTGCCGCCGGCGGCTGGCGGCCCGGACTCGCAGCGGTGGTCGTGCCCCACGTGGCGGACGTGGATGATCTCGCGGCCGGGATCGAGCTCCTCGCCCCCGGACTCGGGGTGGGGCGGGTTCCGGGCGATCTCTGCGCCCCCTACCGGGGCGCCGAGCCACCCCTCGCATCTCGACTCGAGCTGGTCCGACTGCTGCGGCGCGTGGCCGATGGCGTTATCCGAGTGGTGGTGGTTCCGGTGCGGGCTCTCCTCGGATCGTTGCCCCTGCCCGAGACGGTCGCAGCCCACGTCGAACGGTTGATTCCGGGCGAGACGCTCGATCAGCGAGCTCTGGCGGAACGACTCACCGCGGCCGGTTATCGCCGGGTCGATCTCGTCGAGGAGGCCGGCGACTTCGCGATCCGGGGATGGGTGGTCGATATTCACGACGGCGGCGACCGCGCGCTCCGGATCGTCCTCGATGACGATCGGATCGACGAGATCCTCCGCTTCGACGCGGCGAGCCAGCGCACCACCGGCGAAGCCCTCGGTGAAATCTCGCTCTACCCCCTCGATCCGTTTCCGGCCGAACCCGAACGGCTCGCGGTGGTGTCTGACACCCTCGCACCCGAATGGCCGGCGCTGGCGGAAGCCATGCGTTCGGGCGCCGAGAGACGTCTCTGGTGGTCGGCCCTCCACCTCGAAGACGAGGTCACGAGCTGGCTCGATCTCGCCGATGTCACGGTCCTCTGCGATCGCGACGACGCGGTCGGAGAGCTCCACCGCTGGCGACAGGTCCAGGATCGCGAGTGGAAGACCCTCGAGGGGCGCTCCTTCGCTCTGCCGCCACCCGATCGGATCCTCCTCGACGTCGATGAGACATCCCGTCGACTCGAGACCGCCGATCTCCGCCTCGAGCAACTCGAGGTGGTCGATGGCGAAACCAAATGGTGGCGGATCGCGGCCAGTCCCATGGAGGATTTCTCCCGGCGGATCCCCGATCTCGTCCCCACCCTGCGCAACCGCCGGGCCCAGGATCTGACCCAGATCCTGGTGGTCGCCTCGAAAGGCGAGGCTCGACGTTTCGAACATCTCCTGAAGGAGGGAGACATCGCGCCGGTGGCGGAACCCCCGGCGGTGGGCGAGGTCTCCATCGTCGTGGGAGGCATTCAGCACGGATTTGTCATTCGCGACGGTCTCGCGGTCTACGGTCGACGAGATCTCACCGCCGCGCCGCCGCCACGTCGCCAAAGCGGCGGCGCTGCCGCGTTCGTCTCCGATCTCCGCGATCTCCGGCCCGGCGACACCGTGATCCACCTCGATCACGGCATCGGGCGATTCGACGGGTTCCGCCGGGTGGTGGTGGAAGACCGCGAGCTCGAGATGCTGGTTCTCGCCTACCGGGGTGGCGACAATCTCCTGGTTCCCGTCGAACGCGCCGATCTCATCCAGAAGTACGCATCTGGGGACGGCGAGACCGGCCCCCAGCTCGACCGGCTCGGAGGATCGACCTGGGCCAAACGCAAGGCGCGGGTCAAAAAGGCGGTCCGCGAAATGGCGGCCGCGCTGCTCCGTCTGGCGGCCGTGCGACGGGGTGCGCGCGGTTTCCAGTTCTCGCCCGACTCCCCGTGGCAGCACGAGTTCGAAGATGCTTTCGAATACGATCTCACCCACGACCAGGAAAGATCCGTCTCGGAGATCAAGAAGGACATGGAGTCGGACCGGCCGATGGATCGCCTCCTCTGCGGCGATGTCGGTTACGGCAAGACCGAGGTCGCCATCCGCGCCGCCTTCAAAACGGTCCTCGAAGGCAAACAGGTTGCGGTCCTCGCCCCGACGACGATCCTCGTCGGCCAGCACCTCGAGACCTTTCAGCGCCGGTTTTCCGGATTCCCCGTCGAAATCCGCATGCTCTCCCGGTTTGTCTCGTCCGCACAGGCCAGGCAGACCCTCGAAGAGCTCGCTCAGGGTCGAGTCGACGTCGTCATCGGGACCCACCGGCTGCTCGGCTCCGATGTTCGTTTCCGCGATCTCGGCCTCGTCGTCCTCGACGAGGAACAGCGTTTTGGCGTCGCCCAGAAGGAAAAGCTCAAACGGCTGCGCACCGAGGTCGATGTGGTCTCCATGTCCGCGACGCCGATCCCGCGCACTCTCAACATGGCCATGAGCGGTCTGCGGGACATCTCCCTCATCGAGACGCCGCCGGTCAACCGGCAGGCGGTGGAGACCAGCGTCCGCGAGTTTTCCGAAGAGGTCGTGCGCGAGGCCATCCTCTACGAGATGGAGCGCGGCGGTCAGGTCTACTTCGTCCACAATCGGGTCAAGTCCATCGGCGCCTTCGCCGTCTGGCTGCAGCGGATCGTGCCCGAGGCCCGGGTCGTTGTCGGCCACGGTCAGATGTCCGAGGGCCAGCTCGAGAAATCCATGCGGACGTTTCTCGACGGCAAGGCCGATGTCCTCCTTGCCACCGCCATCATCGAGAACGGGCTCGACATCGCCAATGCCAACACCCTGCTCGTCAACCGGGCCGACCGTTTCGGTCTCGCCCAGCTCTACCAGCTCCGCGGGCGGGTGGGCCGATCGGATCGGCTCGCCTATGCCTATTTTCTCGTTCCATCGGGCGAGGCGTTGTCGGGCGCCGCGCGGGCCCGGCTCGCGGCCATCCAGGAGTTCTGCGAACTCGGGGCGGGCTTTCGAATCGCCGCCCGTGACCTCGAGATCCGCGGCGCGGGAAACCTCCTCGGCGCCGAACAGCACGGCTTTATCGAGGCCGTGGGTTTCGAAACCTACTGCCAGTTGCTCGAGGAGGCGGTCGCCGAACTCGAGGGACGACCGGCCATTTCGCGCCGCGAGGTCGAGCTTCGGCTCGGGCTCGATCTCCAGCTGCCCGACGCCTACATCTCCGAGCCCGAGCTGCGTTTGAGCTTCTACAAACGACTCTCGGCCACCGAGGACGAGAACGCCATCGCCGGCCTCATCGAGGAGATCATCGATCGCTATGGCCCCCCGCCACCGCAGCTCCAGACGCTGGCGCGGGCGCAAGGGGTTCGTCTGGCGGCCCAGCGGATCGGGGCAACCGCGGTCCAGCGCAGGAGCGGACGCTGGCGCATCAAGCTCGATCCCGCCGTCGAACCGCCCGAGAGACTCGGCGAGGTTCTGACGAACTGGCCGGACGCACTGCTCTCACCGACCGGCGAGATCACGGTCCCGACGGGTCTCGTCGGCGCCGAGATCGACCAGGTGCTCGGGCTGCTCAACGCGCTCGGAGCCTGAGTCCGCCATCAGGGGCAGCGACCGGGGCAGCGACCGGGGTAGCGACCGGGGCAGCGTCCGGGGCAGCGTCCGGGGCAGCGTCAGGATCCGCAACCGAAGCCGACGCGGGACACGCGGACCTCGCCTTCACCGGGCGTGCCGTCCTTGACGTTTTTCATTTCCACCACCCTGACGGATTGAGCGCGACCGGAAAAACGTCAAGGGGGGCTCCCACGGGGAGCGCGATGCGGTCTGTTCTCCCGGCAACGAGGCAGGCCGCCGGCGTGCCATCGGCGTGGTCGCAGCCCTCCCCGTCAACCCACGAGCGACCACGCCGATGGTGCGACGCTGGGGCGCTGGGACGCCAATGCGTCACAGCGGACCAGAAGGCCGGTGATGAGGACAGCGTCCGGGGCAGCGTCCGGGACAGAGGCCGTTTCCGTATCCGTGAGCGATCGAACCAACCCGCATCGGTACACCACCATCGCCGGCGGGACGCCGGCGCTACAAACATCGCAGCGCCCTTTATGGCGCGACGCTGGGGCGCCGGGACGCCAATGCGTCACGGCGGACCAGAAGGCCGGGGATGAGGGCAGGGTCCGGAACAACGGCAGCGACCGGGACAGGGGCCGTTTCCGTATCCGTGGGCGATAAGACCAACCCGCATCGGTACACCACCATCGCCGGCGGGACGCCGGCGCTACAAGCATCACAGCGCCCCTTGTAGCGCCCACGTCTGGTGGGCGATGGAACCAACCCGCGTCGGCGCTCCCCCGGGAGGCGCGATGAGGTCTGCTGTTCCGGCTACGAGGCAGGCCGCCGGCGCGCCAATGCGTCACGGCGGTCCAGAAGGCCGGGGTTTTAAGATCCAACCCTGCGATGGTGCGATGTCTCTGCGCCTCTGCGGCTCTGCGTTGAATTGCGATGTCGCAACCTCTGACTTGCCAAGAATCCGCCTCGTCTGGGTCACAATGGACCCGCAGATTGATCATGGGAGGCACTCATGCCCGCAACCGACAGAAAACTCCGGGTGGCGCTCATTTTCGGCGGCCGGTCGGGCGAGCACGACGTCAGCGTCGTCTCGGCCCGCTCGGTGGCCGGGGCTCTTGACCGTAAGCGTTACGAGGTGATCCCCATGGCCATCGACCGCAACGGCCTCTGGGCAGACCCGGAGAACGCCGCCCGGGTTCTCTCCGAGTCGGGCGACCGCGCCGATGAGGTCCTCGCCTTCGACGGCACGAGCAAGCTCGATTCGAGGCTTCTCGGTGACGGCATCGACGTTGCCTTCCCCGTGCTGCACGGACCCTACGGGGAAGACGGGACGATTCAGGGGCTCTTCGAGATCCTCGATCTCGCCTATGTCGGATGCGACCCCACGGCCTCCGCGGTGTGCATGGACAAGGCCCTGACCAAGAGACTTCTGGTCCAGGCGGGGCTCAAGACGCCGGCCTGGGTCGAGCTCGATCGGCAATCATGGACCGACACCCACGACGAACTCAAAGCCCGGTGCCTCGGCTTGGGGCTCCCGCTCTTTGTCAAACCGGCGAGACTCGGGTCCTCGGTGGGGATCTCGAAGGTGTCCGAACCGGCGGCGCTCGACGATGCCGTCGAGACGGCTCTCAGCCACGGTAGATCCGTCGTGGTGGAACGCGGCCTCGACGTCCGAGAGATCGAGATCGCGGTCCTCGGCGACCTGGAACCTCGGGCCTCGATTCCGGGCGAGGTCGTTTCCGGGCACGAGTTCTACGATTATGACGACAAGTATCTCGACAACTCGTGCGAGCTTCACGCGCCGGCCCCTCTCGATCCCGAGCAGACCGCCGAGGCGCGCCGTCTCGCTCTCGCGGTCTACTCGAACCTCGGCTGCGCCGGGATGGCGCGCGTTGATCTCTTCCTCGAACGCACCACGGGCGAGTTCTGGGTCAACGAGGTCAACACCATCCCGGGATTCACCTCGATTTCCATGTATCCACGACTGTGGGGTTTGACGGGACTGTCGTATCCCGCCCTCCTCGACGAGCTCATTCGACTCGGCCGCGAACGTCACGGGAGGCGCTGAAGCCCACGCATTTCCCAATCTGCAATTCCTGACCGAGGTCTGCAGCAAATCCCGGTCGGGAATTGCACCTTGACGCACGTAGCTTCAAGGGCTATGTTCCGCCTTGTGAAATTCTTCGCTAGAATTTCACACGATCACCACTCCGGAGGCTTCACATGAAGAAGATCACCCGCGAGGAAGCTCTCGCTTACCACACCGGCAAACGACACGGGAAGACCCAGGTCGTGCCGACCAAACCCTGCGCCACCCAGCGCGATCTTTCGCTGGCGTACACGCCCGGCGTCGCCGAACCCTGTCTCGACATCGCCAAGGACCCGGAACTCGCCTACGAGTACACCAACAAGGGCAATCTCGTGGCCGTTGTTTCCAACGGCACCGCGGTGCTCGGCCTCGGTGACATCGGCGCGCTTGCCGGCAAACCCGTCATGGAGGGCAAGGGCGTCCTCTTCAAGCGTTTCGCCGACATCGACGTCTTCGACATCGAGATCGACACCAAGGATCCCAAAGAAGTGATCCGTTTCTGCGAGATGCTCGCGCCGACCATCGGGGGGATCAACCTCGAGGACATCAAGGCGCCCGAGTGTTTCGAAATCGAAGAGGCTCTCAAGAAGAGCTGTAACATCCCGGTCTTCCACGATGATCAGCACGGCACCGCCATTATTTCCGGCGCCGCCCTGCTCAACGCCGTCGAGGTCGCGGGCAAGAAACTCGACGAGGTCAAGGTGGTGTTCTGCGGCGCCGGCGCCTCGGGGATCGCCTGCGCCACGTTCTACCTCTCCCTCGGCGTCAAACCCGAGAACCTCCTGATGGTCGACTCCAAGGGTGTCATCTTCAAGGGCCGCACCGCGGGGATGAACGAGTACAAGGAACGCTTCGCGGTCGAAACCGAGCTGCGGACGTTGAGCGAAGCCATGGTCGGCGCCGATGTCTTCACCGGAGTCTCGGTCAAGGGAATGGTGACCAAGGAGATGGTCGCGACCATGGCCGAAAACCCCATCATCTTCGCCATGGCCAACCCCGATCCCGAGATTTCCCCGGAGGAGGTCGCAGAGGTCCGCTCTGACGCCATCATGGCGACCGGGCGCTCGGACTACCCGAACCAGGTCAACAACGTCCTCGGTTTCCCCTTCATCTTCCGCGGCGCCCTCGATGTCGCCGCCACCGACATCAACGAGGAGATGAAGCTCGCCGCGGCCCGGGCCCTCGCCAACCTCGCCAAGGAGGACGTTCCGGACAAAGTGATCCGCGCCTACGGCGGCAACCCCATCAAGTTCGGCCGCGAGTATCTCATTCCCAAACCCTTCGATCACCGCGTGTTGCTCTGGGAAGCGCCCGCCGTCGCCGATGCCGCCATCGCCAGCGGCGTCGCCCGCAAACCCTACGCTTCACGCGAGGAATATGTGCGCGAGCTCGAAGCGCGGCTGTCGCGGATCTACGAGGTCATGCACGTCGTCTTCGAGTCCGCCAAACTCGACCCCAAGAAGATCGTCTTCCCCGAGGGCGAAGCGCCTCGCATCGTCCGGGCGGCCAAGATCCTCGCCGACGAGGGAATCTGCCAGCCGATCCTGCTCGGCAACAAGAAGATCGTCAACGCGCTGTTGGAAGAGCATGAAGTTCCCGCCGACACGGTCGTGGTCATCGATCCGCTCAAGGACTCTCACGCCGAGGACTACGCCCAGAAGCTCTTCGAAATGCGCTGGCGCCACGGGGTCACCGAGCACGGCGCCACAAAACTGCTCCGCGACCCGATCTATTTCGGCAACATGATGGTCCACTCCGGCGACGCCGACGGCCTCATCGCCGGACTCAACCACTCCTACCCCGAGACGATCCGCCCGGCTCTGCAGATCCACAAGACCCTTCCCGGCGTCCACAAAGCCGCCGGTGTCTACCTCCTCCTCTTCGAGGACCGGATGCTCTTCATCGCCGACACCACCGTCAACCACAATCCTTCGGCCGAAGATCTCGCGGAGATCGCCGGGATGGCCTCTCGGGTCGCCCGCATCTACTTCGAGGTCGAGCCGAGGATCGCCCTGCTCTCGTACTCCAACTTCGGGTCCAACACCGACGCCCGGTCGGAAAAGGTCCGCGAGGCCGTCGCCATCGCCAAGGAACGGTGGCCGCAGCTCGTCATCGAGGGCGAGATGCAGGCCGACACCGCCGTCGATCCGGCCCTGGCGCGAGAGAACTTCCCGCTGTCGAGGATTCACGGCGACGCCAACATCCTCGTCTGCCCCGATCTCGAATCCGCCAACATCGCCTACAAGCTTCTCTGGCGTCTCGGCAAGGTCGAAGCCATCGGCCCGATCCTCACCGGCATCGGCGCCCCCGTCCACGTGCTCCAGCGCGGCGTCGGCGTCGACGACATCGTCAACATGGCCGCCCTCTGCGTTCGCAAGGCGCAGCGTTACGGCCACGACTGAACCAGTACCGTTTCGACTTCAAGCGGCGAGGCCTTGAGGCCTCGCCGCTTTTTCCTACGGCACGCCATCGATTGACCGGGGATCTTGGAGATCTTTTTGACAGCGACCTCGGTGCAGCCCTAAAATGATGACTCTTATCGCTACTTCGGAAGGAGAATCCATGAAAGCTCTGCATGTCTCGGTTCTTGCAACGCTTCTGATCCTCGCCATGCCGGTCGCAGCCGAGGATGCGGCGGGGGGCTTGCGCTACTCGATCACCGTTACAAAATTCGAAAACCAGGCCGGGTGGTACGGCCGGTGGGATATCGGCGACGCCTGGGGCACCGTCCTGACCGATATGCTCAACCAGACCGGACAGTTCATCGTCCTCGGCGAGAGCGACATGCGGGGGGCGGCCCTCGACGAGCAGGACTTCGCCGCCTCGGGACGAACCGCCGGCGGCGCCAAGGCGCCAGTGACCGGTCAGATGACCCCGGCCCAACTGCTGGTCAAGGGTGCGATCACCCACGTCCAGGACGACACCGCTTCGGGCGGCGGCGGGGTCCGGATCAAGGGCTTCAACATCGGCGGGAAGGGCGGCAAGGGCGAGGTCAACGCCACGATCTACGTCGTCGACTCGACCACCGGCATGGTCTTGGCCTCGACCAACGTCGTCGGCGTCGCCAAGAAAAAGGGCGCGAATCTCGGCTACTCGACCGGCAGCTGGGGAGCGGCCTTCGGCGGCGAAAAGAACGACAATGTCGGACTGGCCGTACAGGAGGCCTGCGCCCAGGCCGTCGACTTCATCAAGGCGCAGCTGCCGAACATCCAGTGGACCGGCTCGGTGGTCATGACCAAGGACGACAAGGTCTATGTCAACCGCGGCTCCCGCGAAGGAGTGGCTGTCGGCCAGACCTTCACCGTCGGCGAGGTCGAGGTCCTCCGCGATCCGGACACGGGCGAAGTCCTCGACGAGGACATGACCGAAATCGCCGCCCTCCAGGTCACCGAGGTCAAAGAGAAGCTCTCGATCTGCTCCGTCACCTCCGGGGATGCCGGAGCCGTCGCCAAGGGAATGACGATTCACCTTCGTTGAGCGGTCCTTTTCAGAGAATCTCGACTGAAACGCGGCGCCCGGCGCCGCGTTTTCTTCTCAGGGGAAAGCCCGGCAGACGTGATTCGGCTCGGCCTGGCCCTGTATAATCGGAGCAATGACTCGCGAACGCCACCGCCAGGCATCGTCAGCGATGTCCCGACTCCTCGTCTCGATCGCAACCGTTGTTGCGACGGTCGCGATCTCGATTCCCGCCCTGGCGCAGAGCGACGACTGGCGGGTCGTCGAGAATCCCTACCAGGAGGACATCTCATACACCCTCGGCAGCACCTTCAGGCCGAGGGTCGAGGTCGAGGGCGTACGCTGGCGGCTTCTCACCATCGAGGCGCCCGACGAAGCTACCCTCTTTGACGGTGACGAAGCCGAGGTCGAGATCACCAACGAGTTCGAGAATCGGAGCAGCGCGAGTGCCAGGATTCTCGTGATTCTCCTGCTCGAGGATGCCGACGGCAATCCTCTCGACCGCATCGAAACAAAACAGTTCAAGCTCGCCGCCGGCCGCCTCAAAGAGAGGAAAGAGACCGTCAGGCTCCCGGCCGCCAAGATCAAGGCCGTGGAAAGGGTCTATGTTTTCTTTGAAGTCACCAACTAGTTCTCAATTTTTTATTCTTAATTCTCAATTTTCATCGCAAGGTTCCCGGGAAGGGCTGTGATGTAATTCAAAATTTAAAATTGAGAATTCAAAATTTGCGCTACCAGGTGGTCGTGCGGCTCAGGAGCGCCAGGAACTCCTCACGAACCTTGCGGTCGGCGAAGCAGCCGCGGAGAGCGCTCGTCGTGGTCAGCGCCCCGCTCTTTTTGACCCCCCGCATCTCGACGCAGAGGTGGCGGGCCTCGATGACCACCATCACGCCCTGCGGCGCGAGCCTGCCCCAGAGAAACTCGGCAACCTGCTCGGTGAGACGCTCCTGGAGCTGCGGCCGTTTGGCGTAGAACTCGAGGATCCTCGGCAGCTTCGACAATCCGACGATGGTCTCACCAGGGATGTAGGCGATGTGAGCGTGGCCGTAGAACGGCACGAAGTGATGCGCGCACATGGAATAGAAGGGAATCTCCTTCTCGATCACCATGTGGTGATAGTCGCCCTCATTGGGAAAGGTCGTGACCTTGGGCTCGGCGCCTTCGCGGAGACCGTGAAACATCTCCAGATACATCTTTGCCACCCGCTCGGGGGTTTCGGCAAAATTGGGATCTTCGAGGTCGAGGTTGAGCTCGCTCATGATTCCGGCCATGTGGCCGGCCATGCGCTGGACGAGACCCTCGTCATCCCCTTTGGGAATCGAGTTGTCGCCGTTCGCCGGCTGGTTCGGGTTTCGGGTGTCGTTCACTGCCGTGATCGAGAATTCTGCCATGATTCCCTCCTCGGGTCGTCAAAGGTAATCCAATTGTCAGGCACGCTATTCCATCGCAGTCGACCCCATTGGGGATGAGGGCTCGAGGACTTGAAGGTGCGGCCTTGGTTTTCGGCGCCTGGCCTTGAGGGTGTGAGGGATTGTCCGGTGTCTCCGCCACATGGGATTGAGGAGCCGTAGGGTTGGGCCCTCACCCCCTCACGCCCTTTCTGCTACCATCCGCTGCCATGGACGCCGACAGAAACTTCCTCATTACCGGGTCGTACGGGCAGCTCGGCAAAGCCGTCCTAGCGGAGGCCCAGACCCGCGGATTCTCCGCCGAGGGTCGCGATGTGGATACCATCGACATCACCGACCGCGATGCGGTCATGTCATGGATCACCAAGGCCCGCCCACGAATCGTCGTCAACTGCGCCGCCTACACCGCGGTGGACGATTGTGAGCAACACGAGGACGAAGCCCGCAGGGTGAACGCCACCGCGGTCGCCCATCTCGCCGACGCCTGCAACACGAGCGGCTCGAAGCTCATCCAGATATCCACCGACTATGTCTTCGATGGGACGGCCAGCACACCCTATCGCGAGGACGACCCCGTTGCGCCGGCGAGCGCCTACGGCCGAACCAAACTTCTCGGCGAACAAGCAGCGCGCGGGGCCGACGATCACCTCATCGTCCGAACCGCCTGGCTCTACGGTTTGGGCGGCCGTCATTTCGTCGGCGCCATCGAGCGCCAGATCGAGGCCGGAAACCGACAGCTCAGGGTGGTCGCAGATCAGTTCGGATCGCCGACCTTCTGCGACGATCTCGCGGCGGCGATCCTCGATCTTACAGCCGTCGGTGCGACCGGCACCGTTCACGCCGTCAACTCCGGCATCACCTCCTGGCACGGATTCGCCACCGAGATCGTTCGGCTCCTCGAGGCTCGGGTCGAGGTGGTTCCGGTCGCCACCGACGAGTTTCCCCGGCCCGCCCGGCGCCCGGCATACTCGGGGCTCGACACGTCCCGCATCGAAGCATTGATCGGCCGCCGACTGCCGGATTGGCAGGACGCTCTGACGCGCTATTTCGAGGCACGATGCGCATCCTGATCACCGGAATCACGGGTTTTGTCGGCGCCCACCTGGCGGCCGAACTCCGAGCGCACGATGCCCAAGCCGAAATCTGGGGCCTCACCTGGGGTGACTACGACCGCGAGAGCCTCGAGAAAACGGCTCCCGGCATTCGATTGATCGAAGGGGATCTCGTTGATCGTGTTTCGGTAAAACCGATCCTCGAGGCGGCGCGACCCGATCTGATCTATCACCTCGCGGCCGCAACCTCGGTCGCGAGATCGTGGGGCTCAGCGGCGCGCTCCCTGGAAATCAACGCCGTCGGGACCGCTCACCTCTTCGATGCCGTGCTCGAGGCTGAACTCGATCCGGTGGTGGTGGTTTCCTCGACGGCGGAGGTCTACGGCCGCATCGACGACACCAGTTCGCCGCTCCGCGAGGACGCGCCCTTTGCTCCGCTCTCACCCTATGGAACCTCCAAGGTCGCCCAGGATCTCCTGACTTCGCAATACCACGCCGGTCTCGGCCTGGCCACCATCCGGCTGCGTTTCTTCCACCTCACCGGCCCGGGACGACCGCCGCATTTTGTCGCCTCATCCTTCGCCCGCCAGATCGCAAGGATGGAAGCGGGACTCTCGCCCCCGGTCCTCGAGGTCGGCAATCTGGACTCGGTGCGCGACTTCACCGATGTGCGCGACGCCGTGCGCGCCTGCAGACTCATTGCGGACCGCCGCCACGCAGGCGGCGTCTTCCACATCTGCACCGGCCGCCCGGTGGTGATTTCCGAGGTTGTCAGGCTGCTGATCGAAATGAGCCGGTGCAAGATCTCGGTCGAGGTCGACGGCGCCCGGGTCCGCCCCTCCGACATCCCATGGATTGTCGGCGACCCGTCGCGGATCGAAGCGGCCACCGGTTGGCGCGCCGAGATCCCGCTCGAGCAGACCCTCCTCGATCTCCTCAATTGGTGGCGATCAAAGTCGATGGTCGATAGTTGACAGTCGAGCCCATCGCAGCACTCACAATGCAGAGAACGATCAATCGCCACCACAAAGGAGCGGTGTTCTCCGATGAGGCGGTGTAAGAGGCCGAACGGGCCAATGTTTTGAAACACAAAGGTCACAAAGACCCACGAAGGCTCCACCAAGCATCGCAATATTGACCCGGCCTCCCTCCGAGCCTCGAGGCGCACCCTCGCCTGAGGACCTGCGATAACCCAAATGGGTGCCTTCGTGGTTTCTTGGTGGATCTTTGTGATCTTTGTGTTTCAAACAAACCGCTGAAGATCGGATCACCCATGCCCGCAGTCCAGCTACGCCAGCGCCCCTCTAATCGATATCCCATGGCGATGGCCTGTCAACTGTTGACTGTCAACTTCCTGCTTCGACTGAGAACTGTCGACTTACTGTTCCGACCGCCACCTCCTTTTTCCTTGAGAACAACGCGCCTCCGTGGCAAAGTGAGCGGTACTGGATCGACAGAGAGCCGAGTTGGAGGATTGCATGACCGATGACCGCCGAAACCGCGTCGCCCAGTGGGCCTACGACACCCGCGGGGTTCTCGGGCGCTTCCATCTCTGGCTCGAAGATGTCGAAGAGACCTGGCTCGGAGATCGTCGAGAGACCGATCACGCATTTGTCGGCGAGTCCCTCGAACGGGCCTTCATCATCGCCAACGCGGTCACCGCTCTCGGAACGAGGCTCTTCGGCCGCTACGCCGAGGGCAAGGGTCAGGACAAGGCCACCGTCAATCGGGTCAAGAAGGACGCGGACGCGGTCTCGGCGTATGCGCTCTCCGAGGCGCTCTGGTATCTCACGCGGAATCTTCCGGAGAACCACGCGGTCATGGTGAGCCTCGGCGAGGGACTCATGCCCAAGGCCGGAGAGACCCCCGAGATGGGTTCCAACCCCCAACTCGGTTTCGGCCGGGTCTACGCCCGACCCCAGGTCGCCCGTTTTCTCGACCGCCGCGTCCACCGGATGCTCAATGAGGACGGTTACGAGTGGTCCGAGTTCTGGCGCGACATTCAGGCCGCCGGGATCACGGTCTGGGGCGCCGCGCTGGATACCCTGGAGAACACCTCCCGCTTTGCCAAGGGGGCGCCGACCGGCGCACTCGCGGTCTTCCACCTCTTTGACCAACCGCTCAAGGTCGCCCGTCCCTACGAGGGGTACATGGGCAATCTCATCCTCCCCAGGAAGGTCGTCGAACAGGCCGCCGAAGGCTCGATCCTCATCGATTTTCTGACTCCTCGCCGGTTGGTCATGGAAGCGATCCTCGCCACTTATCCCGGCATCAAGACCGAGAATGTCCACGTCTGGACCCTCGGCGGCCCATCTCGAGAGCACCGTATCGGCAAGCTCTGGCACGAGTGGCGCTCCCTGGGCGCCCACGTCGTGGAGGATGGCTGGATCATCCCGGAAACCGGGATTCCGGCCTTCACCGAATCGGGGACCTACGCGCCGGTCTACCTGGTGGGTGAGTCCGAGCGTGATCACGAACGCCACCTCTTCATCTGTGACGGCTACTCGGCGTCGGCCGAGGCCATGCAGGGCGCCAGCCTCGATCCGATCCTCGACACCTTCACCTCCATGTGCCTCTTTTCATCACGGTTCAAGATCGCCTATGACCGTGAACACCTCCTCATGCGGCTCGATCCCGAAGCCGAGGACTACGGCGAGAGACTGGCAGCGATCACGGATCAGGAGGTCGATCCCGCCGTCATCGAGCTCTACCGCGAGAATCTCCGCGACGCCAGAGCCGCCTGCCTTCCCGCCGACAAACGGACGGCGACGGCCGACGATTTCTTCCCCAACAAGGAGTGGCGAGTTCTCAGTTTGAGCTCCGCCATGCTCCCCGACCCCTACACCGGGATGCCCGGGGTCGAGGTTCTGGGCGATGGGGTCTACAAGGTCACCACCCGCGCCGCGACCCGCGCGGGGATGCTCGATGTCACCCTGACCCTTCGGCTGATGGAACCCATGGACGAGATGCGGATGGTGTTTTCACCGCTCCTCGACCGCTTCTACGCCGGCCAGGACTTCCGCGCCAGGGCGGTGAAGATCTCCGACTCGGGTCGCATCCGCAACGAGCTCCAGACCCTCTGCTCCGAGGCCATCGAGTACCTCCCCAACGACCGGATGGTGATCAATTTCGATCAGGTGGACGATTCGGTCCTCCCACCCGACAAGAGGGCCCTCATCAAGGAGGTCCTGGCCTGGTACAAGCGACACCACCCGATCTGGTTCCACTGGCTCGAGTCGAGGGGGTAGCTGACCGAAGTCGACAGTTCACAGTCGACGGTCAACAGTCCACCGCGTTGGGACACGGATTCGCGCGGACCGGACGGATGGCCACGGATCAGAGCATCGTCGGCGGATCTGGACTTCGTGGATCGGCAGTCCGGCCGTCAGCGAGTTGTTTGAAACACGAAGATCACAAAGAACCACCAAGAAATCACGAAGGCATTTATTTTGCTCATCGCGGCTTCTCAGGCGAAGGTGCGCGTCGAGGCTCGGAAGGAGCCCGGGTCAAAAATTACGCTGCTTGGTGAAGCCTTTGTGGATCTTCGTGACCTTCGTGTTTCAAAACGGCGGTCGCTTCGGTCATCAATCGAGCGTCAGCGTCTCGAGCTTGGCGCGCATCTCGGGTCCGATCCGGATCGGTCTCCCGTTGGGTCCGATGTGGGCCATCAGGGTGCGGGCATCGGCGGCGTGGATCCCGTTGACCTCGATGCGGTAGGCGAAGACATAGCTCGCCCCCTTGAGATCCTCCACCCAGAGCCCGATCCGCACACGGTCGTCGATGGTGATCTGGCGCCGATAGTCGACCTCGACCCGAGCAACGACGAATGGAATGTCGATTCCACCGCCGAATCGATGGCGCCAGAGCTCGGTCCGCGCGGTTTCGAGATAGGTCACGATGGTGGCGTTGTTGACGTGGCTCTTGGCGTCGATGTCGCGCCATCTCACCTGGATTTCGGTGACAAACGGCAAGTGGTCCATGCCGGCGAGGGTAGCAGGCGGCGATCAGGAACGGTAGCATCGCGAGGATGACCGACGCCGCCGTTCTGTTTCGCTGGGCCCGCGTATCGGACTTCGACGGCCGGATAGATGACCTGATGTCCCGGCTCCCCGAAGGAGAACGGCGGCGGGCCGGGCGCTTCGCTGTGGACTCGGCTCGCCACCGGTTCGTGCTCGGTCGAGCCATGCTGCGGCAGATGCTCGGCGCCGCCGTCGGAGCCGACCCTCGGAGCCTCGCCATCTCGTTCGGGGAGCGCGGCAAACCCTCACTCGCTTCCGTCGAGACCGCCCCGGAATTCAACCTCTCGCACTCGGGCGACATCGTGGTGCTCGCCCTCGCGCCGGCTGCCGTCGGCGTCGACGTCGAGCGGCTCCGCGGAGTGCAGAGGGCAGAGCGGTTGGCGCGCCGGTTCTTCAGCCCGGCCGAGGAGGCCGCGGTCCGCTCGGCCGGCGGCACCGAACGCGACCTGACCTTTCTCCGCATCTGGACCCAGAAAGAGGCCTGGCTCAAGGCCACCGGAATCGGCGTCGGCATGCCCCTCCGCGAGGTCGAGACCGAGCCCGACCCGACCCGTCCGCCGCGTCTCATCGCCGTCTCCGGCCATCGGAGTGATGCAGCGCGCTGGTCCCTCGCCGGCGTCGAGATCCCCGCCACCGTCTGCACCATCGCCCTCGAAGGTCAGGCCATCGAGATCGACGCTCATTCCATCACCTCTCTCGACGATCTGTAGACCGGAACGACCTCGATACGGTTCGGGACTTCTCTGTGTCTCTGTGCCTCTGTGGTGAAAAACCCGAGCACGTCGAAGTTCAGTGCCGTCCGAAGGTGGTGACGCGCTCGAGGAGATCGGTCCAGGCGTCGATCACCGGACCCCAGCGGAGCTTTGGCGCCCGATCGCGGGCGCGTTCGCGCAACCGCGCGGCGGTGGCGGGATTCAAGGCCTCGACCAAAGCTGCCGCAAGCGCCTTCGGATCGTTTGGCGGACACAGCAGCGCCGCGTCGCCCCCGGATTCGCGCAACGCGGGGATTTCCGTCGCCACTGCCGGCGTCCCGCAACTGATGGCTTCGGCCAGCGGCAGACCGAATCCCTCGGCCTCGGAGGCCAGCGCGAAGACCTCGGCGTGACGCAGGAGATCCCGAGCGTCTTCGCGGCTGACGTATCCGGGCTGGTGGATCCGATCGACAAACGAAGACGATCGAATCCGGTCGAGGATGGGCCCGGTCCCCCACCCCTGTCCTCCCGCGATCACGAGATCGGGCGGATCCGCAAGCTCCGCCTGCAGCCGTTCCCAAGCCGCGACCAGGTCCGTGATCCCCTTGCGCGGCTCGATGGTGCCGAGATGGAGCAGATAGCGCCGGCCGGCGGAGAATCGTGCCCGGATGACGTCCCCATCATCGCCGGATGGAGCGGGTGAGTACCACTCATCGACCCCATAACCGATTCGCTCGAGCTTTGGGGAGACCCACGGGAACGCCGCCAGCAGTTCGTGCTCGGTGGCCGCGGAACCGGTGACCACGGCGCGCGCCGATCTCAGGGATCGTTCGAGAAAGAGCTTGAAGACGATCCGGTTGGCGAGAGTGTGTCGGGCGGGGTGGGTCCGCGGCGTCAGATCGTGCACCATGGCGATGGCGGGAACCGGACAACGGATGGGCAGGATCGCCAGGGATCCGATCCAGACCTCCGCATTCAACGCCTCGAGCTGACGCGGCACGGTGGTGTTGAGCCAAACAGGTCCGAGGGTGGGCCACCGCGGCGCCGGGACGATCATCAGGTTGGGGTGGAGCTCGGACGGCTCGAGTCGAATCGGTTTTGACGCTGCGAGGTGAACCGTCCCCGCCCCCGCCCGGGCGAGCCCCCCCGCGACCCGCTCGGTCCATGTCCCGACCCCGGTCCGCGGCCCGGCAAGCGCCCGGGCGTCACACCCGATATTCATCGGGTCCGACCGGCCGCTTCCCGGCTGCTCGGCGGAAGACGCCTGCTGTCGCGGCTGCCGCCTTGTCCCACGAGAACCGCCGTGCGCGCTCGCGGCCGAGACCCCGCAGCCGCTCGTGGTGATCCGGGTCGTCAAGAAGCGAGGCCGCCCCGGTCGCGATCCCGTGCGCACTCTCGGGATCGACATAGACCCCGGCCGGGCCGGCCACCTCGGGCATGGCCGATCGACCCGATGTGACCACCGGTGTTCCACACGCCATGCTCTCGAGGATCGGCAGCCCGAAGCCTTCGATCCACGATGGAAAGAGCAGCGCCCGCGCCTGGCGGTAGATCGAGACCATGCGGTCGCGCTCGATGTAGTCGAGATGGACGATCCGGTCTCGAACCGGCGACGCCTCGAGCTCGGCTCGGATCGTCTCGGTGCGCCAGCCCCAACGGCCGACGACGACCAGCTTGCCGGGATAGCCCCATTCGGCCAGGAGCGCGAACGCTCGCAGGACGCCGATGACGTTCTTCCGCGGCTCGATGGTCGAAACAAAGAGCAGGTAGTCCTCGGGCAGGGAGGCATCGGGTTCCCGGTCGTCAACCACGGCGGCGAAGTGCGGATCGAGCCCCTCGTGAATGGTGTGGATCCGACCCCGTGCGACGGCGAAGTACTCGACGAGATCTCCGGCCGTCGCCTCCGAGACGGCGATGATCCGCTCGGAACGCCGGAGTGACTTTGCAAACCGCGAGCGGAGTTCGTCCAGGGTTTCCGGCGCGACCACCTCGGGCATCACCGCAAAGGCCAGATCGTGCACCGTGATGACCATCCGGCGGCCGAGGAACCGCTGATAACGCGCCGGTTTGAAATTGGGCGCGAAGATGACATCGTTGCCGTCGAGCAGACAGAGCACGGGTTCCACCAGGTGCCGCAGGAGCCACAGCGAGGGATTCACCGGGAGGAGAAAACCATCCGGAATCTGATGGGTCCGCAACCGCATCCTGCGGTGGCCCGGCACCGGCGGAGGCTGCTCCCCGGGCGCGAGAAAGGTATGCGCGTAGAGATTGAACCGGAGTCCGTCCTCACGCTCATCGAGGGCGCTCAGGAGATTCCACTCGTACCAGCCAACTCCGGTCAAGGTCTCGGCGAAAGGGAAGACATCGACACCGACATGGACATCGTCGGTGCCGTAGACGATCCACTCATAGGTACGCCGCACCCGGGCTCGAAGGGTGCCCAGAAAATCACGCCCCACGTGCCCGAAAAAACGTGCGGTGGAACGGAACCTGGTCATGAGAGGGGATCTTACACGAACCGCCACCGGCGGGGCGCAGCCGCCGTCGGTGCTACGATCAACCCCATGAATACCCCGGTTCTCACCAGCGACGAGGCTGCCGTCAGGGTCCTGACCCTCAACGACCCCGATCGCGCCAACCCACTCTCATCCAAACTCGTCATTGCGCTCACCGACGCGCTCCGATCGGCCGCGGATTCACCCGAGGTCCGGGCGGTGGTTCTCACCGGCGCAGGCCGCCATTTCTCCGCCGGCGCCGATCTCGGGGCCCTGCACCAGGTTGCGACCGGGAGCGATCCCGACGGCCTCCGCCGGGACTCGGAATCGCTGCGCGAGCTCTTTGAAGTTCTTCTCGGCCACCCCAAACTCACCATCGCCGCGGTCCACGGCGCCGCCATCGGTGGCGGCTGCGGTCTCGCCACGGCCTGCGATTTCGTGGTGGCGGAACCCCGTTCGCGCTTCGCCTACACCGAGGTCACCATCGGCTATGTTCCGGCTCTCGTCCTGACCTTCCTCACCCGGAGGGTTCCCGGCCATGTCGCCCGCCGCCTGCTCCTCGACCCCGAGCGCATCGACGGCGAACGCGCCGTCTCCCTCGGTCTCGCCGACGAGCTCGTCGAAGAGGGAAAGACCCTCGATCGGGCCAGGGAACTCGGCCGACGAATCGCCGGAAAATGCTCCCCCGCCGCCATCGCCGCGACCAAAGACCTGCTCAACGCAACCGCCGGGATGGGGTGGAGGGAGGCGCTCGCCCACGCCGCCAGGGTTAACGCGTCGCACCGGCTTCACCCCGAGTGCGTTCGGGGGGTGAAGACCTTTCTCGAGCGCAAAGAAACTCCTGATTGGTCAGAGTGATTTTCCGAAATGCCGTTGATTTCGGCAGCCGAAATCAACGGCATTTTCGGAATCTGGAGGGTTAGCCCCTCGCTTCCTGGACCGCGAGACGCAGGGTTCGCCACAGGATTTTCATGTCCAGTGCGAGGCTCCAGTTCTCGATGTAGTAGAGATCGTGGACCACCCGCTGCCGGATCGACGTGTCGCCCCTGAGTCCGTTGACCTGCGCCCACCCGGTGATCCCGGCGCGCACCCGGTGACGCGCCTGGTACTCGGGATACCTGCCCTTGAAGCGATCGACAAACTCGGGTTGCTCCGGCCGCGGCCCGACCAGAGACATGTCGCCCTTGATGACGTTGAAAAGCTGGGGAAGCTCATCGAGGTTGTAGCGCCGCAGGATCGCGCCGATTCTGGTCACCCGCGGGTCGTCCGTCCGCGTCCACTTGCCCTGGCCGTTGTCGTCGTCGTCGATCCGCATGGAACGGAATTTGTAAAGCTTGAACGATCGGCCGTCAAGGCCCATCCGAATCTGGGAGTAGAACGCCGGCCCCTCATCCTCGCGCTTGATGAGCCAGGCGATGATGGGGAAGAGCCACCCCGTCGCCAACAGCAACGCTGTGGCGCCAACCACGTCGAAGACCCGTTTGACGATCTGATTCCAGCCCTCGAGCGGGATCTGAGTCAGGTTGATGATCGGCAGCCCGTCGAGTTCCTCGGTCCTGGCCCGGACGACATAGTACTGGAGGAGGTCTGGCACCACCTTGATCTCCACGAGCAACTGGCCGCAGCGGCGGATGAGCTTGACCACCCGCTGATGGGCCGCCATGGGCAGGGCGATCATCACCTGGTCGATCCGGTGCTCCTCGGCGATGGCCTCGAGTTGTTTCGTCGTTCCGAGAACCGGCACGCCGTGGATCTTCCGCTTTTGCTTTCCGGGATCGTCATCGAGAAAGCCGACCACCGAGAAACCGTATTCACGGTGGGCCTGCAGGCTCTCGACGAGCCGCTTTCCGAGTTCGCCCGCACCGATGATGAGCACAACCTGGAGGTTTCCGCCCAAACGTCGAACCCGTCGCAGGATGTCCGAGATCAACCACCGCGAGAACGCCACGAATACGACATCGACGCCGGCGAAGATCGGCAGGAAGAGACGGGAGTAGGTGAAATCCGAGGGACGGTAGAAGGTCAGAAAGGCCGTCAGCAGGATGGTCGCGAGCATGACCGCGAGAACGACCCGGAGCAGTTCGTCAAACCGGGACCGCAGCCGGCGTCGCTGATACAGACCCTGGAAGTAGAAGACCGTCGGCCACATGATCGCAGTGACGGGGATGAGCTGGAGGTACATCTGGATCGGCGGAGTGCCCTTGGTGACCGGCTGAATCGGAATGTCGAAACGGATCCAGTACGCCAGAACGACGGCGGCGGCTGTGGCGAGGATATCGCCCAACAGCTGGAGCACGACTTGAATCTGGCGACGCCGTTGGATCATTCCAGGGCCTTTCCGAAACCGAGTCGATCGAGGAGAAAGCCGAAACGCAATCTGAACCGTTCGCGGGAGAAGAACTCGGCGCGATGTCTCAGGACGGCGGGATCCCACTCGCGGTCGAGCGCCCGGGCAGCGGCCTCTTCCAAGGCCGCGAGTCCCGACTGCTCGGCGAGTTCGCCCTCGATCCCGGTGCGCACGACATCGGCGGTGCCGGAGGCCGACAGCCCGACCACCGGCGTGCCGCAGGCGAGCGCTTCCACCGTGACCATCCCGAAATCCTCGACATTGGGAACCAGAACCGCCGCCGCGCGCCGGTACGCATCGCGGAGCTCGCTCCGGTCGAGCCAACCGAGAAATCGGACATTGGGGCCGGCGAGCCGCTTGAGCTGCGCCATCCGCGGTCCGGTGCCGACGATTTCCAACGGTCTCCCCAGCCGATGTGCCACCTCGATCGCGACCTCCACCCTCTTGTACGGAACCAGGGCCGCAACCGTTAAAAGGTTGTTACCCCTCTCGCCTCCCGGTGTGAAGTACTCGGTGGCCACCGGCGGCGGGAGGACCTCCGCCTGACGGTTCCAATAGTGTTTGATCCGCCAGGCGACGAGCCGCGAGTTGGCGATGAGCCGATCGACCCGGGCCGACGACACCATGTCCCACTGCCGCAGCTTCGCCAACCGACTCTCCACCACCGGCTGGAGCAACGACGGAATACGGGCCGTGTAGAGCGAGCGTTGGTCCCAGGCGTATCGCATGGGGGTGTGGACATAGCTGAGGTGGAAGGCGCCCGGCGGCGGGATGACTCCCTTGGCGACGCAGTGGCTCGTGGAAATCACGAGATCGGCATCGGGAAAGGTGAAGCTCTCCATGGCCGCGGGCATCAACGGCAGAAGATAACGCCACTTCCTGCCGCCGAACGACGGTTTCTGGAGCCACGAGGTGTTGATCTTCCGTTCCTCGAGGGCCGGCATCACCGCACCCTTTCGGTGGACGAGCGTGTAGAGGGGCGCATCGGGGAAGAGCTTGGCGATCTCGTAGAGCACCCACTCCCCACCGCGCATCCCGGTCAACCAGTCGTGAACCAGGGCGACCCTCACCTCAACCCTCCCCCAAC
The DNA here is from genome assembly GCA_963823445.1 of uncultured Acidobacteriota bacterium. Taxonomy (GTDB): domain Bacteria; phylum Acidobacteriota; class Thermoanaerobaculia; order Thermoanaerobaculales; family Sulfomarinibacteraceae; genus JAHECW01. The sequence continues at coordinate 277,664 of CAWGLT010000004.1, read as the reverse complement.
GCCCGCCGATACGCCTCGACGGTCTTATCCACCGTTCGTTCCCACGTCAACCGCTCGGCCCGTCGACGGCCGGCCTCCACCATCCTGCGACGGAGAGGATCGTCGACCAGGACCTGTTCCATCGCACCGGACACCTCGTCCACATCGAGGGGATTGACCAATCTCGCCGCATCCTCACCGAGCTCCCTCATGGCTCCCACGTTCGAGGTCACCACCGGCAGACCTGCCCCCATGGCTTCGAGTATCGGGAGGCCGAACCCCTCGTACAACGAGATGTGCAGCAGCACTGCGGCCACATGGTACAACGCCTTCAGGTGACTCTGGGGGACCCGCCCGAGAAAACGGACCCGATCGGTCAAACCGAGGCGGACAGCGCGAGCGGCGAGCCGGCTCGAGGGTTCGACGCCGCCGACAAAGACGAGTTGGCCGGGAATCCGATGCCGCAGCACCGCGAGGTGGTAGGCGCGGAGCACCACATCGAGGTTTTTGTGCGGTTTGTCGTTGGCCACGACGAGCACGAGGGGGGCATGGAGCCCGTAGAACTCCTTGAGTTCCTCGACCTCGGTGGCCTTTGGTCGCGCCGCGAGTCCGGGGTCTGCGCCGTTTGGAATCACCATCAGCCGACCCGGGTCGGCCTTGAAGAGACTGATGAGGTCGCGCCGCGAGGTCCTCGACACGGTGATCACGATTCGCGATCTCCTGAGGGCGGAACGCAGGACCACCCGCAGATAGAACTGGGCCAGGCCCGCGCGGACCTTGGGCGGATAGAACAGCTGGATGACATCGTGGACCGTGGTCACGATGGGCCGCGGCGAAAGGGCGGGCACCACATAGTGCGGGATGTGCACCACATCCACGCGTTCGCGCCAGAGGGTGGCGGGCATCTGGATATGTTCGGCCAGCGAGTACCCCTTCGCCGCCGCCGTGAGCACCTTCGCCGATGGTGCGAGCTGGTTCACCCGCCCTTCGTGACCGGGTCGGGCAACCACCGAAAGCTCCACATCACGCCGATCCTCCATTCCCCTGAGAAGGGAACAGAGATACGTACCGATCCCGAAATCGGTCAGTTTGCGGGCATCGATGGCCACTCGCACGCTGTCATTGTAAGCGCGCCGGCAGCAGAAGGCACGGGGAGGACTCGCGCCCTCGCTATACTGAACTCGCATGACGGCCAGCATTTCGTCTTTTCTCCTCGCGTTTCGGAGGTCGGGCCCATGACGGGGATCGTGATCCCGTCGCTCGGCGGTCCCCATCTGAGGAACTGCCTCGCCGCCGTGATCGCTCTCGACCCTCCGCCGGACCGAGCCGTGGTGGTGTTCTCCGGCGGCGCGAAAGCGCCGGAGCATCCGGACTTCGTCGAGATGCTCGCCACCGGGGACCGCCTCGGGTTTGCCGCCGCCGTCAATGCCGGCATCGGCGCTCTCGGGAACGACATCGGACGGATCGCCCTTCTCAACGATGACGCCGTTCCCGCGCCGGGGTGGCTCGGGACGCTTGAAGCGGCGCTCGATGGCGATCCCACCCTCGCCGCGGTCCAGGGCACCGTCACCGACGCCCTCGGTGCCGCCGTCGACGGACGCGGCATCACCCTGGACGACACCGCGCTGCCGGTCCAGGTGGACCGCGGTTCCTCGCCCGTACCCGAACCCGCCCTTCCGAGACCCGTCATCGCCGTGTCCGGGACCGCATCGCTGTATCGGACCCGGGCGCTGCGCCAATCGGTCCTTGCCGACGGCGCCGTCCTCGACCCCCGTTTCGGCAGCTATCACGAGGACCTGGATCTCGGCCTCAGAATGCGCCGTCTCGGCTGGAGGTCCGCGTGGGTGCCGGGCGCATGGGCGAAGCACGAGGGTTCGGCCACTGCTCAGCATCTCGGCTGGCGCCACCCTTGGTGGGTGCTGACCAATCGCTGGCGAGCCCTGGCCGGCAACCTCTCGGCGGCCGCCGTCTGCGCCGCGCTCCCCACTCTTTTTCGCGGCGAACTCCGCGCCGTTCGCACTCTCGCCCGCACCAACCCCAGGGTCATGCCGACGGCGGCGGCGGTGTTGACCTGCCTTCCCTGGATCGTGATCCGCTCCTTCGGGCGACCCAGCCCCGGCCCGCGGCTCACGGCGTTACCGGAGAGTTGACCATGCGTGTTCTCTTTCTCACCGACGATCGACTGGGTCCCGCCATGGCCGGATCGGCCCTTCGCGCCTGGGAACTGGCCAACGCCCTCGCGGGCGCGGGACACGATGTCCGGCTCTCGGCGGAGCGAGAGTCGTCCAAGCCCCACGACTCCCCCGTCGAGCTCGTCGAGGCGCCGGATTGGCGCTGGGCGGAGGTCGTCGTCGCGCCCCCGTGGAGCCTCCACCTTCCCGCCTTCGCAGGTCGGCATCGCCTCGTGATCGACGGCGCGACCCCCCTCCTCGCCGAACTCGAGGCCATGCCTTCGACACCCGAGATTCGGCGGCGGCGGCGAACCGCCGCGGCTCGCCTGCCGGTGGTCGCTGCCAGGGCGCACGCGGTGCTCGCAGCCGGCGCCGCGCAGCATGACTGGTGGCGGGGTGTGCTGCAACGCCGGCCCGCGGTTCCCATTCTCGAGGTGCCGTTCGGGATCCAGGAGCACGATCCGCCGCAGGAGTCGGCCGAGATCATCGGCGTTCCTCCGGACTGGTCGGTGGTGCTCTGGTGGGGCGGCGTCTGGCCGTGGCTCGACCTCGACACCCTGCTTGCGGCGCGCGCCCGCCTCGGACGCGTCCCCGTGAGCATCGTTGTCCCCACCGCGACCCGGCCCGGTGGCTCGCTCGCCCAGTTCACCGCCACCGATCTCAACCGGATGGCCGCCCGCTACGCGCTCTCGGCGCCGGAGGTGGTCCCCCTCGAGCACTGGGCGCCCTACGACGAACGGCATCTGACCCTCAACCGGGCCGCCGTCATGGCCTTTCTTCACCAGGCCAAGCCTGAATCCGAACTCTCCTTCCGCACCCGCGCCATGGACGCGCTCTGGTCGGCAACGCCCATGCTCCTCTCGGCGGGCGGCGAGGTCGCCCGGCTCGCCGACGCCCTCGGGTGGGGCGAGGTCGTCGCCCCGGGCAATCCCGCGGCGGTCAGCGACGCTTTGAAACGGCTTCTCCAACCCGAGGGCCACGAACGCTGCCGGGCGGCGATTCTGGAACACCGCAACCACTGGCGCTGGTCACGGGTCGCGGGTCCGCTCGTGGAGGCCCTGCCGAACCTCACCTCCGTCCACCGCGGCGCGCTCGCACCGTCCCTCGTGCGGGCGGCGGTGGTGGCCATGGGTCTCGGCCGGCGGAGGCGGCGAGGGTGACGGTCGCGGCGGTCGTGGTCCGGTGGCGGGGAGGCGACGAGGTCGACCGTTGCCTGCGGTCGCTCCTCGCCGAGCGCGGCTCCGGCCTGGGCCGGATCGTCCTGGTGGATTCGGGTTCGGGCGATGGCGGCGCCGAGCGCCTCGCCGCATCCTACCCCGATGTCGACGTCATCGCCCTCGCCGAGAACCGATCGTTCGCCCACGCCGCCAACACCGGCGTCGCCGCGATCACCGACGACCTCATCTTCCTGCTCAACCCCGACACCGAAGTCGAAGCCGGCGCCGTGGCGACCCTGATCGAGGCGCTCGAGCAGCGGCCGCGAACCGCCGGAGCGGTGCCGCTTTTGATCAACCGGGATGGTTCGCCCCAGCACCGCTGGCAGTTCCGTCGTCTGCCCACGGTCGCCCGCCTGGCCACGGGTCGGTCGGGCGCACCGGCTTTTTCATCGCCCCCCGCCGCATCGGCGGCTGCAGTCCAACCGGCGGCCGCGGCGTGGCTGGTCCGGCGAGGCGTGTGGCGGGCCCTCGGAGGACTCGACGAGTCCTTCGTCCCGGCGTGGTGGGAGGACGTGGATTTCTGCGCCCGGCTGGCCCACCGTCTGGGGGCGGACGATTTCCCGAGCGATGAGGGATTCGTGGTGGTTCCGCGAGCCCGGGTTCGCCACCGGGGAGGGTCGAGCCTCGCGGAGCTCGACCGGGCGGCATTTCTCACCGCATTCTGTGGAAATCTCCTCCGCTATGCCGCCATCCACCATCCGGAGAACCTCCCGCTGGTCCGTATCGGCCTCGGGTGGTCCCTGGCCGGGCGAGCCCTTGTCCGACCCAGGCAATCGGGGGCGTATCTCGCAGCCCGACGCGCCATCCGACGTTTTCCTCGCCCAACGACTCCGCTGTAAAAGGCACAATACCCCGGCGCTCTTTCTCGATTTCACGCGGAAAGTACCGCCGCGACGGACCTTGACCTCCCGACGATCTGGTGTAGGCTCACCCGATTATGACGCCCAGCAACCGTCACACCGTCATCATCGGAACCGGCTCCTCGATCCCACCGAAGGTGGTTCCCAACAGCAGCTTCATCGACAACGAGTTCTTCATGGACTATGGCGAACCCATCGAGGCCGGCAGCAACGAGCGGGTCATCGAAAAGTTCCGCCAGATCACCGACATCAGCGAGCGGCGGTACGCCGACGACGACGTTCTGGCGTCCGATCTGGCGACCGAAGCGGGCGCCAACGCCATCGAGGACGCCGGCATCAATCCCGAGAGTCTCGACTACCTCGTCGTCGCGCACAACTTCGGGGACATCCTCGCCGACAATCCACGAATCGATCTCGTGCCTTCCCTCGCCGCCAGGGTCAAACAAAACCTGGCCATCGCGAACCCGTCGTGCATCGCATACGACCTGCCGTTCGGTTGTCCCGGCTGGGTCCAGGGCGTCATCCAGACCGACTACTTCCTGCGTTCCGGCGACGCTTCCCGCGCGCTGATCATCGGCGCCGAGACCCTGTCCAGGATTTCGGATCCACACGACCGCGACAGCATGATCTACTCCGACGGCGCTGGGGCAGCCGTGGTCGAGGCCCGCGAGGGCGACGATCCCATCGGCGTCCTCGCCCACGCCGCACGGTCCGACACCATCGACCATGCCAGGTTGCTCTGGATGGGTGAATCCTACAATCCCGACTACAAGGACAACACGCTGTTTCTGAAGATGTACGGGCGCAAGCTCTACAACTACGCCCTGACCAACGTCCCCGGCGTCGTCAAGCAGAGCCTCGACCGTGCCGGACTCGATCTGTCCGATGTCGTCAAGGTCTTTCTCCACCAGGCCAACGCCAAGATGGACGAAGCCATCCTCGCCCGGCTCTTCCGGCTCTACGACGCGGGTCAACCCGACACCGCGGCGGTCATGCCCATGTCGATCTCGTGGCTCGGCAACTCCTCGGTGGCGACCGTCCCGACCCTGCTCGATCTCGTGTGCCGGGGCAAGATGAAGGGCCACGAGCTCAACCCGGGCGATGTCGTGGTCTTCGCCTCGGTCGGCGCCGGGATGAACATCAACTCGGTGGTCTATCGCTGGGTCTGACACCGAGCCCGCGTCCGCGTCCGTGTCCGTGTCTCCGTGCCGGCGAGACGCCGGCACTAAAAAGGGCTGAGATCCATTGTGGGGCCGGCGTCTCGCCGGCCTGATGGTGACGAGTTTCGGAGGACCCCGGCGTCCGATTCTTGAATCGTGCATGAGGCTCACATGGCACTCCACGGCGGCAGCGATGGGTTTGCGATGTCCTCGCGTCCTTTGCGCCGTTGCGGTTCATCCCTGCGACGCTCCCATCCGCCATCGAGCACCGAGCCTGCTAAACTCTGCGGTGCCCAATTCGAAGTGCGGAGCGAACCAGCAGATCAGCTGCGACGACCGGGCCTGCCAAGGGGGGGAACCATGGAATTCAGAGACTTCAAGAACATCCACGAGATGCTCACCCACACCGTCGAGCGCTATCCTCGAAACGACGCCTATCGCACGATTCGCGACGACGGTTCTCTGGAGTCGCTCAACTGGACCGAGTTTGCCGAACAGGTGCGCCGGGTCGGCAAGAGCCTGATCGCCCTCGGGGTCGGCAAGGACGACAAGGTCAACATACTCAGCTACTCGAACTACCGGTGGGTTCTCTCCGATGTCGCAACCGCCTCCATCGGGTCGGTCACTGTCGGAATCTACCACTCGCTCCTGGCCAAGGACATCGGTTATATCGTCAAACATTCAGACGCAGTGCTGGTCTTTGCCGAGGATCCAGGACAAGTGGCCAAGCTCTCGGAGATCCGCGGTCAACTGCCCGAGGTTCGCAAGGTCGTGCTCTTCAAGGGCGCTCCCCCGCCGGGCGATGATTGGGTCATCACCTTCGAGGACTTCCTCGAACTCGGCACCGAGGTTGCCGACGAAAAACTGGACGCCCGGATCGCCGACGTCAACGCCACCGATGTCGCCGCCATCGTCTACACCTCCGGCACCACCGGCGTTCCCAAGGGCGCGGTCCTGACCCACGACAACATCACCTTCACCGCCCAGTCGGTCTTCGGTTCCGCGAAGATCTATCCCGACGACACCGCCATGCTCTTTCTCCCGCTCGCCCACATCTTTGCCCGGACCTGCGTTTTCACCGCGTTGTTCGCCGGCTGCAACACGACCTTTGCCCGGGCCATCGACACCATCGGCGAGGACTTCAAGATCGCCCGCCCGCACTGGTTTCCGAGCGTCCCACGGATCTACGAGAAGGTCCACACCAAGATCCTCTCCGGCGCGAACGCCAAGGGCGGCGTCGCCCTCAAGCTCTTCAACTGGGCGTGCGGCGTCGGCGACCGGGTCAGCGACCACCTGCTCGCCAAGGAGCCGATCCCATTCATCACCCGACTCCAGTACGCGCTCGCGACCAAACTCGTGTTCGCCAAGGTCCAGGCCGCCCTCGGCGGTCAGGTGCGCTGGTGCATCAGCGGCGCCGCCCCTCTGGATCCGTCCATCGGCAAGTTCTTCCACGCCGCGGGCGTGCTCATCCTCGAGGGAATCGGCATGACCGAGAACACCTCCTTCACCAACGTCAACCGCGAGGACAACTACCGCTTCGGATGGGTCGGACCGACCGGCCCCGGGATCGAACAGAAGACGGCCGAGGACGGCGAGGTGCTCTACCGCGGCCGCAACGTCATGCGCGAGTACTACAAGATGCCCGCCGAGACCGCCGAAACCCTGACCTCGGACGGTTGGCAGCACACCGGCGATCTCGGCGCCATCGACGCCGAGGGATTTCTCAAGATCACCGGACGCAAGAAGGACCTCATCGTCACCGCCGGCGGTAAGAACGTGGCGCCGTCGGCCATCGAGGGCCTCATCGCGACCTCGCCGTACATCTCGCAGGTCTGCGTCATCGGCGATCGCCGCAGGTACCTCACTGCGCTCATCACCGTCGACGAGCCGAACATCCGCGCCTATGCCGCCGAGCACGGGATCGCCGGCGAGAGCCTCGATGAGCTCCTCGCGAACGAGGGGATCAACGCCCTCATCCAGGGCATCGTCGATGCCAAGAACAAGGAGTTCGCCTCCTTCGAGACGATCAAGAAGTTCCGCCTCCTCGAGGAGTTTTCCATCGAGAACGGGCTTCTCACCCCGACCCTCAAGGTCAAGCGCAACGTCGCCATGGAGCGCTTCGCGGATGTGATCGAGTCCATGTACGATCAAGCCTGAGCTTTTCACCATTTGTTTTTTTCGCCGTCTGGGAACAGAGTTCCCAGACGGCGAAAAAATACACTGTCCGTGCATTCAATCTTGGTAAATGAAGAGTTGCAGCGAAACCCACTCGATCGGTGTCAGGCCACCTCCCGGGTTGGTGTTCTCGTACTCGGAGCCGTCGGCCATCCGGATGTCGAAGTCGAGGATGGCGGTCTCGCCGGGGGTGACCATGTCGGTGAGATCGATGGTGGAGCCGATGGTGATGGCGCCCGGGCACCAGCCGTTGCGGTCATAGAGCCACGTTCCCTGTTGATCGTTGACCGGGTTGTACTCGCAGTCCGTGCGCCACGGCAGCACCGACCGGCGTTCGCCGTCGAGGTAGAGATCCTGACGCATGACACAGAACTCGGCGCAGTTTTCGGAGTTCCCGAACGAGTGCCCGGTGGTGATCAACCTCGCTTCGACCCGGCTCGCATCCGCCGGGATGACCACGGCCACCGGCTCGGTCTGGGCATCCACCGTGTGCTCCGGATCGAGGTTGCCGACCTCGATGCTCCTCCGGCCCCAGATGTTGACGACCTCGTCCGGGGTTCGATCATCGCCGGGATAGAAGACGAAGTCGAAGCTGATCCGCCAACCCTCTCCATCCGAGTGCCCGGGTCCGACCCAGGTGTCGATCCACGACACCAGCGTCCGCCGACCCGTGAGCATCGGAGCGAGGGCTGTGATGTCCACGTACTGGCACATCCCGACTCGATAGGGAGTGATGTGCCGCATCACTTCGAGATACTCCCAGTCCTCCTCGGGGTCATCGGGGTTGAGCACGAGCTGGAGGCTGCCGGTCCGATCCCAGTGGTCGCAAAGCCCGTTCTCCGGACACTCGAGCTCGAGCCTGAGCCCGACCTGGTTCCACTCAGCCGCCGCAGGGAAATCGACTTCGCGGGTGATGCTGCGGTGGTTTTCCGATCCGAACCAGTGGAGATCCCGGTCAAAGGCGCGAACCACCGTCGCCTCCCCCGGAATCGGCTCATCCGGGCAGCGGTACCAGGGTTCGTCGGTGGTGAAGTCGACCCAGTCCCCCCGGCCCTCGGCCGGCGCCGGCGTCAGCCTGACACCCTCGATGAAGGTCGGGTCGTTGGTGAATCGGTCGATCCGCGATCCGTAGGCCATGAAGACCGGCTCCCAGGATTCGCTGGGGCGGAGCATGAGGTTTTCCGACTCGGTCATGGTGACGACGGCGGTGAATCCCGAGCCTTCCACGCCGATATCGACCAGGATCGAGTCGAGCTGAAGGTGGGACCACGGTTCCAAGATCACATCGGCGCCGCCTCTGACCAAGCCCGAGGCATCGTAGAAGGTGATGTCGAGTGTTTCTCTCATATTCTGCGACGGGTTGACCAGACCGAGGTTGGACCGAAACCCGTCGGACGCCTCGAGACCCGGGATCACCACGGGATCGGCGACCGATCGGCGGGGAATCCCCGGAATCCCCTGTCCCATGGTCGCCTCGCCGTCACCGGTCGGTGTCCAGGTTCGCGACGACACCCGAAGATCCGGGTTGCCGCCGCCGCCGACCAGACCCTGCACGACGAGGGCGGCCACCTCATGATCGTCGAACCGGGAGCCGATGATGTCTTTCAACGCCTTGGTCTGGCCGCCGCTGATGGTCGTCACGTAGCGTTCGGGACTGCCGCCACCGATGCCGACGCCCCCCGTGGGGATGAGCTCGACGACCATGGCCGTGACGCCGGCCTCTCCCGCCGAGTGGATCGTGATATCAGTCTGCCACGAAGAACCATCGGTACCCTCGGTTTTGGCCGCGGCGGGCACCACCCGGTGCTTGGGCAGCCCGGACTGGGTGGTTTCGGTCTGGGATACCAGATAGGTCGGATCGTTGGATCGCTCATCGACCTTCGAACCGTAGACCACGAAATCCGGCGCCTCGGTGGCCGTGCCTCCGCCCACGGATTCCGCCCGGGTCCTTTGCACCACCGCGGTGAAACCCGAGCCCTCGAGCCCCAACTCGCGCAGGATGTCGTTGCGCTGGATGTGGGCGTGCGGACCGAGGCGATAGTAGACCCTGCCCGCCTCCGCACCCCCCGCGTCGAGGATCTTGACCATGAAGGTCTGTTCGAGGGAGCCGGCCGGGTTGACGATGCCGAGGTTGGTTCGGAAGTCGTCGGACGACTCGAGATCCAGCACCCGCCGTTCCACTCCGGTCAGAGCGCCGTCTTGGCGCCAGGCCACCGCCGGGATCCCCTGACCGACCGAACCGCCCTCTCCCGTCCAGGTTCTTGAGTCCACCACGATGGGAACCGGGTGGCCGTCGCTGTCCCGGGTCTCGACGACAAGAGCGCCGGTGGCGAACCCGGGAAACAGCCCCACCACATCCGACAAAACGAGAGTCTGCGTGGGATCGAGTGGCGTCGACAGCTCGAATCCGGGCATGCCTGACCCACCACCGAACCCGGTCGGCAGCAGGACGAGACTCACAATCGCGGCGCGATCCGACGGATTGAAAATCACCACATCGGTTCGCCAGAACGATCCGCCAACACCCTCTGTGTGGGCCACCGCCGGGATGATCTGGCGGTGCGACTGTTCGGGGGTTGTCGCCGAGATCTGGCCGGCGATGATCAGAACCAAACCAAAAACCGTGGATCGCATGTCGGTCCTCCGTTACGAATGACTATAGCTGTCCCACGTCCGTGACCGTTTCCGTTTCCGTGTCCGTGTCCGTGTCCGCTTCCGCTCCCCCTCCCGATTCCGATTCCCATACCGATTCCGATCCCGATCCCGATGAGATGTTCAGCGTCAGGGGCAGCGTCAGGGGCAGCGGCAGGGGCAGCGGCAGGGGCAGGGGAGGGGCAGCGAACAGTACCCCACCTCCCCTGTCAACTGCCCTAGACAGGCCGTGCGGCGGGGTGCCGGGTCCGCAGTTGTGCCCCATCCACCATCCGGCATCGCCGCGCGCTCCGCACAACTGCCGACCGGGCTCCCACGGAAAGCGCCTCGATTTTCGGCTCTCCCGGCTCAGAAGGAGGCCGCCGCTCGGGCAATCAGCGTGGTCGATGCCCTTTCCGGCAACCAATGAACGACCACGCTGATTGCTCGACGCTGGGACGTCCGAGGTCCCAGAAGGCCGGGGCCCACAGAACCAAGCACCGCGGCGTCGCGGTTCTCGAGGTGACGCGATTGAGCGAGATGGGCGCCTTGAGAATTGCGACGTTGCGATGAGGCTGTCGACCCGCCATGTCATCATTCTCCCATGCGCCGCATCGCCTCCTCCTCCGAGTTCACCGTCACCGAGAAACGCTCGCGCTTTCTCGCACTGGCCGCACCCGCATCGACGATCGCCGACGCCGAAAAGGTGGTCGCCGAACGCAGGAAGAAACACCACAAGGCCCGTCACCACTGCTGGGCGTGCCGGGTCCTCGACAAAGACGGCCGGCTTGTCGAACAGGCGCGCGATGACGGCGAGGTCGGCCGCCCGGGGATGATTCTCCTTGAACAGCTCCGAAGGAATGACCTCGAAGGCGTCATCGTCGTCTCGCGCTTCTTCGGCGGCGTCAAGCTCGGCCCTGCCGGCGTCGGCCGCGCCTTCCGGGCGGCGGGGGACGGGGCGCTCGGGGCCGGCGGCGAATAGAACGGCTCCGACCAGATACCGAGGCTGAGATTTCGGATCGTCCGGAACACCGGCCCGGCGTCGAACTGTGGCATCATCGTCGTGCCACGATCTGGAATGAGATCTCATGATGTGGAGGACTGCGTGCCAGATCGAAGCGGCAGTAGCAAGGGAGATCGACGTGAACAAGAGCTGGAACATCCTCATACTGGCAGCCCTTCTGGCCTTTTCTCCGGCTCAGGCGGCGGACCAGAGCGGCGCGGACGACCCGCTCCACGGTCTCGAGTACCGGCTCGTCGGACCCGCCGCGGGCGGACGGGTGGCGCGGGTCGCAGGTGTGGCCGGCGACCCCCTGACCTACTACGCCGCGACCGCGGCGGGCGGAGTCTGGAAATCGACCAACGGAGGCACCAGGTGGGAGTCGGTCTTCGACGATCAGCCGATCTCGTCCATCGGGTCGATCGCCGTGGCGCCGTCGGACCCCAACATCGTCTGGGTCGGATCCGGTGAGGCCAACATCCGCGGCAACGTCGGCGAGGGCAACGGGATCTATCGTTCGACCGATGCCGGCGAGACCTGGTCACACGTGTGGAAAGCCGAGGGTCAGATCGGGACCGTGGCGGTCCATCCAACCGACCCGGACACGGCCTTCGCGGCGGTCCTCGGCAGCCCGTTCGGGCCCGGGCCCGATCGCGGCGTTTTCCGCACCACGGATGGCGGCGCAAGCTGGCAGAAGGTGCTCTACAGGGACGCGGAAACCGGCGCCTCCGATGTCTGTTTCCATCCCGCGAACCCGCGCGTCCTCTTCGCCGGTCTGTGGCAGACCCGGCGGCAGCCGTGGGGAATGACCTCGGGCGGCCCGGGGAGCGGTCTCTACATCTCGCGAGACAGCGGCGACACCTGGAAGCGACTCGAAGGCGAGGGTCTTCCGGAGGGGATCTGGGGAAGGGTCGGCGTTCGCGTCTCCGCCTCCGAGCCCGATCGCGTCTACGCCCTCATCGAGGCCGAGGACGGCGGTCTCTTCCGCTCCGACGATGGCGGCGTGAAGTGGGTCCGGATCAACCCGTCGTGGGGTCTGCGACAGCGGGCCTGGTACTACACGACCCTGACCATCGACCCGGTCAACGCCGAGGTCGTCTGGTTCCCCCAGGTGGCCATGCTCAAGACCATCGACGGCGGCCGCACGGTGCATACGGCCAGGGGCGGCGGCTGGGACTACCACGATGTCTGGATCGATCCTTCCGATCCGCGCCGGATGATCGTCGGCAGCGACGCCGGCGTTTCGCTTTCCGCGGACGGCGGCGCGACCTGGACGCGGCCGCCCATGCCCATCGCCCAGTTCTACCACCTCTCGGTGGACACCAACACGCCCTACCGAGTCCTCGGCAGCCTGCAGGATTTCGGCACCGTCTCCGGACCGAGCAACAGCCTGCACGGCGGCGGCATCCGGCTTTCGGATTGGCATTCGGTCGGCGGTGGCGAGGCCGGTCATGTCGTCGCCGACCCCTCCGATCCCGAGACCGTCTGGGCCGGAGAGTATCTCGGCTATATTTCCCGCTTCGACGGTCGCACCGGCCAGGCGCCCCACGTCGGAATCTTTCCCGACAACGGTTCCGGCCACGGCGCGGCAGATCAACGATTCCGCTTTCAGTGGACCGCTCCCATCGTCATCTCTCCCCACGATCCACAGGTCGTCTACCACGCGGCCAACGTCCTCTTCCGGACCTCTGACGGCGGCCGGAGCTGGCAGGCGATCAGCCCAGATCTGACCCGCGACGACCCGGGGAAACAGGCCTGGTCGGGGGGGCCCATCACCGGCGACAACACCGGGGTCGAGTTCTACTGCACGATCTTCGCCGTCGCCGAGTCGCCGGTCGAAGCGGGCGTCATCTGGGCCGGCAGCGACGACGGCCTGGTGCACATCACCAGGGACAACGGCGTCACCTGGAGCAGGGTCACACCACCCGGGACTCCCGAGTGGGGCACCGTCACCACCATCGAGGCGTCGCGCTGGGATTCCGGGACCGCCTACGTGGTCGTCGACGCCCACCGCCTCGACGACGAGACCCCATACCTCTTCAAGACCGATGACTTCGGCGCCTCCTGGAAGAGCCTGACAAAGGGTCTCGACCGCGAGACCTATCTGCACGTGGTGCGCGAGGACACGCGGCGCCGGGGCATGCTCTACCTGGGAACCGAACGCGGCGTCATGGTCTCGCGCAACGACGGCGCAGAATGGGAGTCGCTTCGCCTCAATATGCCGACCGTCGCCGTGGTGGACATGGTGGTGGCTGGCGACGATCTCGTGGTCGGGACCCTCGGCCGCTCGGCCTGGATCCTCGACGATCTGACGCCGGTGCGCGAGATGTCGCCGGAGATCGCCGCGGCGCCGGAGCACCTCTTCGCACCGTTGCCGGCGGTGCGCTGGCGGTACGCGAGCGAACCCTACGGCGGCGCGGCAGGCGCGGCGAAAAACCCCCTGAAGGGGGCCATCATCACCTTCACGCTGCTTGAAGAACCCGAGGGGGAGGTCACCATCGAGATTCTCGATTCAGGCGGCGACCTCGTCCGGCGGCTCAGCAGCGTCGTCAAACCGCCGTACACGCCGAAGGACCACCCCGACCGCGACCCGGACCAGGAGGACAAGGCCGACTTCGAGGCCGAGGCCGGTCTCAACCGCACCTCCTGGGATCTCGAGTACGACGAGGTGGCGTGGCCCGCGGGCGCGCGGTTCGACACCGGCGGGCCCCGACCGGGCCCGATGGCGGCGCCCGGAGAATACGTGTTGCGGTTGACGGTGGGCGGTCGATCCATTTCCCAACCGCTCGTCGTCGAGGCCGACCCGAGGTCATCGGCCTCCATCGCCGACATCGAGGCGCAGGTGGACTTCGCCCTCGGCGTTCGCGATCGACTGGCGCGGATCACCGTCATGGTCGAGACCATCCGCGGGCTTCGCTCGCAGCTCGAGGACCGCAACCGACGGCTCGCCGACGACCCCGAAGGCGCGGGTCTGACCGCAGCGGGCGAGGCGCTCATCGCCGGTCTCACGGCGGTCGAGGAAGCCGTCCACAGCCCCCATGCCGAGGTCGACTACGACGTCCTCGGCGGCCGCCACGGCGGGGCCAAGCTCTGGGATCGTCTCGGTTGGCTGTTCAACACCGCACGCGACCACGACGGACCGCCGACCCAGGGCATGACCGAGGTCGCGACGGCCCTCGAAGAAGAGCTTCAGACCCAGGAGTCGATCCTCGCCGGTCTCCTCGCCGACGACCTGTCGCGGATCAACGAGCTGGCGCTCGAGCTCTCGGTGCCGTACGTGATGACGCCCTGAACCGCCAGTAATTGGGGAGGCCGTATGCACGACGATCATGACATCTTCGACCGGATCGATCGGGCCGCGCCGGTCGAACTCCTGACGACCCTTGTCCGAATCCCCAGCCACCCCGGAGTCGAGAATCAGGAGGCCGAGGTCGCCGAAGCGCTGGCGAACTATCTCGAGGAGGGCGGTCTGCGTCCGAAGCTCGTCGAGGTCGCCGCCGGCCGGCCCAACCTCATGTGCACCCTCGAAGGCCGCGCGCCGGGTCCGCACCTCGTCCTCTGCGGTCACACCGACACCGTGCCCCTCAACCAGGGCAGCCCCGGTCACGGGTTTTCCGGTCAGGTCCACGACGGCCGGCTCTTCGGCCGCGGCGCCGTCGACATGAAGGGGGCGATCGCAGCGATGGCTGCTGCGCTGGTCGGACTGCGCCGGACCGGGCTGCTCGCCGCGGGCCGGGTCACCCTCGCCGCGGTCATCGACGAGGAGACCGAGAGCCTCGGCGCCGAGCACCTCATCCACTCGGGGTTCACCGCCGACGGCGCCATCGTCGGCGAGCCCACCATGAATGAGATCTGCATCGGCCACAAGGGCCTGGAGTGGCTCGAGATCGTCTTCTCCGGCAAGGCCGCGCACGGCGGCACCCCGACCGCCGGGATCAACGCCATCGACGCGGCGGCGAGCTTTGTCCAGCGGGTCCGGACATCGCTGCTGCCCGAGTTCGCCGCCCGCGCCGACGCCCTCCTCGGTCCGCCGACCATCAATTTCGGCACCATTCGCGGCGGTGATCAGCCATCCACGGTGGCGGCGTCGTGCATCCTGACGACGGACCGGCGCTCGCTGCCGGGCGAAACCTACGAGTTCATGCGGACTGAGCTCGAGAGCATCCTGACCGCGGTCAAAGCCGAGATGCCCGGTCTCGGCACCGAGCTCCGCCGGCTGCCAGGCGGGATGGCGACCCTCGAACACGTCGCGCTGAAGACGGCTCCATCGGAAGCCGTCGTCGAGGCGGTCGCCGCCGCCCACCGCCGGGTCACCGGCCGGGACTGCGAGTATGGTGCGTTCCCGGCCTGGACCGACGGCGCGCTGCTGTCCGAGTTTGCCGAGATTCCGACCCTGATCTTGGGCCCGGGCGATCTCGCCGTGGCCCACTCGCCCGAAGAGTCGATCGAAACCGCGCAGATCATCGAGGCCGCGCGGATCTATGCGCTCACCGCCGCGGAGTTTTGCGGCCGGTCGTCATGAAGCCCCGCGTCCCGCACACCTTCGCGCTGCTCTTCGTTCTGGTCGTGCTCGCGGCCATCGCCACCCATTTCATCCCTGCGGGGGCCTTCGACCGCGTCGAGATCCAGGGCCGCGAGATCGTCGATCCCGATTCCTTCCACCACGTCGAGGCCCACCCGGCGGGGGTCACGGAGGTCTTCCTCGCCTTTCCCCAGGGCCTGCTGGAAACCGCCCACATCGTCTTCTACATCTTTCTCATCGGCGGCGCATTCAGCGTCGTCAACGCCACCGGCGCCATCGAAGCCATGATCCACGGCGTCGTCCGCGCCTGCCGGGGCAACGGCGAGGTCGTCATCGCAGTCCTCGTCGTGCTCTTCTCCCTCGGCGGCGCCACCATCGGCATGGCCGAGGAGACCCTCGTCTTCCTGCCCGCACTGGTGGTACTGGCCAGGCGCCTCGGCTACAACGAGATCACCGCCGGCGCCATCGGGCTGGTCGGCGCCGGCGCCGGTTTCGCCGGCGCCTTTCTCAACCCGTTCACGGTCGGCGTGGCGCAGGACATCGCCGGTCTGCCGGTCTTCTCGGGCATCGGCTTCCGGCTCGTGGTGTGGGTGGTCCTGACGACCGTCACGGTGGTCTACATCGTCGCCTGGTCGCGGCGCCGGAAGACCGAGCCGGCGACCGACGATCAGACCTCAGCGCAGGATCCGGAGGGCTCCTCTCCGCTGGGTCCGAGGAAATGGTCGGTGCTGCTGGTGCTGCTCGCCGCGCTGGCAGCGGTCGTCGTCGGCGCCATGAGTTGGGGCTGGGGCATCTTCGAGCTCTCGGGGCTCTTTGTCGGCGTCGCCATCCTCGCCGGCCTGCTCGGCGGTCTCGGCGCCAACGGCACCGCCGAGCGCTTTGTCGAGGGCGCCGCCGCCATTGCCGGCGGTGCGCTTGTGGTCGGTCTCGCCCGGGGCGTGCTCGTCATATTCGAGGCCTCGAGCGTCACCGACACCATCCTCAATGCCATGGCTTCGGCGGTGCAGAATCTCCCGGCCGACATCAGCATCGCCGGGATCTACGGCATCCAGGTGCTGCTCAATTTCCTGGTGCCCTCGGGCAGCGGCCAGGCCGCACTGTCGATCCCGATCCTCGCGCCCCTCGCCGATCTCGTCGGCGTGACGCGGCAGACGACGGTCCTGGCGTATCAGTTCGGCGACGGTTTCACCAACGTCTTCACCCCCACCCAGGGCTACTTCATGGCCGGTCTGGCCCTCATCAAGGTCTCCTGGGAGGACTGGGTGAAGTTCATCTGGCCGCTCGAGTGTCTGTGGATCGGGACGGGTCTGATCCTGCTGCTCATCTCGCACTGGATGAACTGGGGTCCGTTTTAGCCCGCTCTTCTCACCGGGTTTCGTCGCGAGGTCGGCGAGGTGCTGTGCCCAGCTGGGTTTTCGATCCGAGGGGCGCGGAGGCGTACTTGACCGTACGTCGAGCACCCGGAGGTGAGAAAACCCAGCTGGGGGCAGTGCATCGCCGGCCGCAGCAGACAGCTGGTGAGAAGAGCGGGCTAGGGGACCACCGGGAGAACCAATCGCGACGGATGCTCGGCGTCGTGGTGGATCCGGATCTCCGCGGTCGCCATCTCGGACGAGAACGCCTCGGACTCCCCGGTGTGGAGATTCCTCGAGAAGTGGGGGAAGAAGGAGCCGGTGACGAGGATCCGCAGCCGGTGCCCGGCGAAGAACACCTGGCTCGTGAGCAGGCGATCGAAGCTCAGCGGGTAGACCTCACCGGGTTCGAGCAGCTCGCGGCCGCGGCCCGGATCCCTCAGGCTGGCGCGCTGGACATCCGAACCCGGGCTCATGAGGTTGAAGGCCATCCCGTCGGGGCCGACATCGAGGACCTTGACCCACAGATCGGTGTCCGGATGGTCGCACGAGATGAAGATCTCTGCGCTGATGGCGCCGGTGATCTCGGTGTCCTCGGCGAAGGGCTCGGTCTCGAACACGAGCACGTTCTCGGTTGCGCCGAGACCGCTGTAGTCGTGCGGCCCGAAGGCCTCGTAGGGGTCCCGGGTCGGCGCCGCAGGATCCGAGCGGAAGACGCTCGGCGCCGAACCCGCCGGCGGCGGCGCCTGCGACAGACCGCCGTTCGTCCCGGGCCCGGCGCTCGGGGTCAGATATCGAGTCCGGGCAATGCTCTCAGGCGGCCACCCCGGCTCGTCGCGCCAGCGGTTCTCGCCCATGACGAAGATCCGCACCGGCGCCTCGCGGTCGAGGCCGCCTCCGACTCCCCGCAGATGGCGGTCCATCCATCCGAGAATCAGCCCGTCGTAGTCGAGGGCCGCATCGGGTCCGAAGTCGAGGTCGCCGGTCCGCCGGCTGCCGACCGCGCCCACGCCGTGGATCCATGGGCCGAGGACCAGCCTGGTTCTCGGATCGCTCTCACCGACGCGGCTCGCGAGCAGACCGGAGAAGTTCGTCGTCGCTCCTTCCGGCCCGTAGAACTCGTCATACCACCCCGACAGGTGCAGGACCGCGGCGTCGACCTGGTCGTAGCGGCCGGGCAACTCGGCGAAGTCCCACCACGGGTCCTCGGGCGGATGGCGCAGCCACTCGGTGTAGAACGGCGCCGCCTCGTCGAAATCCGGCAGCGACGCCAACGGCAGGAAGGAACGCAACCGGTCGGCCACCAGCGGCCACTCGGCGCCGGCCTCGTCCCCGGATGCGGGTCCGGGCAACCCGAGCCGCCGGCGCGTGTCCGGAGCGATGGAGTTGTGCACCCACGCCAACCAGGAGAGATCCCAGACCCCGTTGCTGTAGAAAAACCTCCGCGGCGAGGAGAAGGTCATCGCCGGCACCATCGCCGCGAGGTGCGGTGGCCCCTCGAGGGCGGCCAGCCACTGCACGGCGCCGGGGTAGGACAGCCCCCATGTTCCCACTGAACCGTTCGACCACGGCTGTCGCGCCGCCCACTCGATGGTGTCGAAACCATCCCGGCCCTCGTTGACGTAGGGGAAGAACTCACCATCGGACTCGTAACGGCCGCGGACATCCTGAAGCACCACCGCGTAGCCGCGCTCGACCGCGCGCAGGTGGGTTGAGTACCAGGTTTCGGTGTGGTCCTTGCCGTAGGGCGTCCGGTAGACCAGGGTCGGGAAGGGGCCGCCCGCCGCCGGGTGCCAGACGTTGGCCCGCAGGACGACTCCGTCCCGCATCGGCACGGCGACGTTGTGCTCCACCACCGGCTGATCGGGGCCCGGCGACAGCGCACGCCCCGGCGAGACCGGCCAGACAGACCGCGAGCAGCGCCACCAACGCCCGCGCCACGGACCCAGCGTCCCGCGATCCCGGACCCGGCGATCAGGGCGGGAACAGACATCGATGCCGCATCAGCTGCCTCCGTAGTACGGCGATTATAGCCCGCGGAAGCACCGCGGCGCCTCGCAGTGTGAGCTGACGCCGTGCGCGTGCTAGCCTCGGTGCGATGACGGACACGCCATCCCCGCCGCCGATCCGGCCCCAAATCCGACGATCGCCCAGCCAGGAGAATCTCCGACCATGATGAAAACCCTGCGTCTCGCATGCCTCGCGTCCGCGCTCTTCGCCGCCGTACCGAGCGTCGCCGGCGATCTCCAGTCGACCAAGCAGGCCGCCGTCGCCGCCATCGACGCCCACCGGGCGGAGATCGTCGGGCTCGCCGACGAGGTATGGGCCCTCGCCGAGCCCGCGCTCCTGGAAACCCGCTCGGCAGCGGCTCTTGCGGACTACGCGGAAGCGCGGGGCTTCACCGTCGAACGGGGCGTCGCCGGGATGCCGACCGCCTTTGTCGCGAGCTTCGGGGAGGGCCGCCCGATCATCGGCGTCCTGGGTGAGTACGACGCGCTGCCCGGGATCTCGCAGCGGGCGCAGCCGACCATGGAACCCCTGGTGGCGGGAGCGGCCGGCCACGGCTGCGGCCACAATCTCCTGGGCACCGCCAGCCTCGGCGCCGCCCTGGCGATCAAGGAGCTCATCGCTTCGGGCGAGCTCGAAGGCACCGTGCGCTACTACGGCACGCCCGCCGAGGAGACCGTCGGCGGCAAGCTCTACATGGTGCGCGACGGTCTCTTCGACGACCTCGACGCCGTCCTCGCCTGGCACCCCGACGTCGAGGTCGGGGCCGACACCCAGCCCAACCAGGCCGTCGTCGATTTCGAGGTCGAATTCGAGGGCCGCACGGCCCACTCCGCCTACGATCCGTGGAACGGGCGCAGCGCCGCCGACGGGGCCGAGGTCTTCACCTTCGCGCTCAACCTGATGCGCGAGCACGTCAAACCGACGGTGCGCATGCACTACGTGGTCACCGACGCGGGGGACGTCCCCAACGTCGTACCCGCCTATGCCCGGGTCTGGTGCTGGCTGCGCGACGTCAACGCCACCGGCGTCAACCAGCTGCTCGAGCGCGCGCGGCACATCGCCGAGGGCGCGGCGCTCGCCACCGGCACCACGTCCCGCCTCACCGTGCAGTCGGGCAGCTGGGAGCTCCTGCTCAACATGGCCGGCGCCACGCTCATCCACGACAACATGACGTGGTTGGGTCCGATCGAGTTCACCGACGAGGAGCATGAGTTCGCGCGTCAGATCCAGCGCGCGACCGACGCCGAGCCGGTCGGGCTCAAGGGCGCGCCGAAGCCGTTGGACCTCGATCCCGCAGGGCGTCGCCGGCGGCTCGACCGATGTCGGCGATGTCAGCTGGCAGGTGCCCACCCTCCACTTTTCGGTGACCACGGCGCCCATCGGCGCGCCCTGGCACGCCTGGCCGGTGGTCGCAACCGGCGGCATGTCCATCGGCCACAAGGGCATGACCTACGCCGCCAAGAGCCATGGCCGCGACCATGGTCGATCTCTACGCCGATCCGGCGAAGCTCGCCGCAGTCCGCGCGGAGTTCGACGAGAAAACCCGCGGCGTCGACTACGTGAGCTACCTGCCCGACGGCCCGCCGCCGGTCCCAGCGGACTGAGATCCGCGACCGTGGTGCCGGCAACACCGGATCGTGAGGTGGAACTCGGCGTTGTCCTGCCGGTCAGCTCCGACCTCGACGGCGAGGGAAAAGGGGCGCGACTCAGGTTGAGCCCAGGCAGTCTTGGATGATTCGCGTGAAGACGGTGGCGCCCAACGGGATGAGTTCGTCCGGAAAATCGTAGGCCGGGTTGTGCAGCCCGGGCGCGCCCACTCCGGCTCCAATCCCGAACAGAGCCCCCTCCGCCAGCGCGGTGAACCGACCGAAGTCCTCGGACCACCGAAACGGTTCTTCCATGCCGTGGAGAGATTCCCCGCCGGCCGCGCGACGGACCACGGCCACCGCCTTCGCCGAGTTGACCGTGGCGTTGAACTCGTCGCGATAGGCAACGTTGTGACGCAAGCCATGCCGGGCCGCGATCCGCCGCACCGAGGCTTCCAGATGGTCGACCATCCGGTCGAGGGTGGCGTCGGTTTCACTGCGAAGGGTCGCCATCACCCGGGCGTCGCCCGGCGCCGTGCCGAATCCATCGTCGGCGCCGAGGCGCGCGCCGACGATGGTGGCGAACGCGACCTCGTCACCGGCTTGAATCCGCGTGGAGAGATCGTCGATCAGCTTCATGATCCGGCACATCGCCCGCGTCGGGCTGGTGCCGGCTTCCGGGAGTGCGGCGTGGGATGCCGTCCCTTCGAGCGAGATTACCACCCCGCGGGACGCACAGCAGAAGGTGCCGGACCGAACCACGATCTTGCCGAGCGGAAACCCGGGCAGGTTGTGGAGGGCGAAAGCGAAGTCGGGTCTGATCTCGGAAAACCGGTCGTCCCGGATGACGGCCCCGGCGCCGTCGCCGTTTTCTTCGGCGGGTTGGTAGAGCAGAACGACCCGACCCCGTGGCGGTCGAACCGCGGAGAGACTCTCGCCGACGCTGGCGAGGATCGCCATGTGGCCGTCGTGACCGCAGGCATGCGATCTGCCTTCGAGGATGGAGCGATGCGCTGCCCGGCTCAGCTCCTTAATCGGCAATCCGTCGAGCTCGCAGCGCAGAAGAACGGTCGGTCCAGGCTCGGCGGCGGAAAACACAACCGCCACGCCGTGCCCTCCCAGCCCGGGGATCACGTCGTCGGGTCGCAGGGGCTCAAAGAACCGGCAGATCCTGGCGGCGGTCTCGGACTCGGACCCGGCGAGCTCCGGGCGCCGGTGGAGCTCGCGACGGAGTTCGACGGCCGCACTCATCGGAAGTCGCACCCATGGGTGTCGGGCACCAAGGTCACGACCTAACCTTCGGACGGACCGCCGCCGGTTCGCGCGGGTTGAGCCTCGAAGACCCTCGCTCCGGCGAGGAGGGTGGCCTCGACACCGATGCCGAGGATTTCCGAGGCCTCGACGGTGAGCGGATCGTCGCTGAGCACCACCAGATCGGCCCGACCGCCGACCGCCAGCACGCCGCGTTCGGGCCCGCCGCCCCCCGCCGGCCAGAGCCGGGTCTGGATCCTCAGGCTCTCCATGCGCGAGAGCCGCTCGCCCGGCTGCCAGCCGTCCGCCGGCAACCCGTTGCCGTTCTGCCGCGTGGTCGCCGCGTAGAAACCGAGCAGCGGCTGGGCGGGGGCGGTGAAGTAGTCGGAGCCGAACGCGAGATGCGCGCCGGCCGCCGCCATCCGGCCGAGGGCGTAGACCCGGTCGCTGTTGTCGACGCCGACCCGCGCGTCCTCCATGGCCAGCCCGTGATCGTCCGGGGCAACGAAATCGGGGTTGACCGCGAGCACGATCCCGAGCGCGGCGGCGCGGTCGAAGTCCTCCGGCTGGGCGTAGGAAAAGTGCTCGATGCGCAGTCGTCCCGGCGCCAGTTCCGGCCGCTCGGAGAGGATCTCCGCATAGACATCGAGGGCCAATTCGACGGCGGCGTCGCCGATGGCGTGGGTCGCGACGTCGAAGCCCGCGTCGAGGGCCGCTTCGGCTTCGAGTTTGATCTCGTCGCGGCTCATCCTCTCGACTCCGTGGGTGGTGGGGTCGTCGGCGTAGGGGTGCGAGAGCCACGCGCCCCGGCTCCCCAGAGCGCCGTCGGCAAAGAGCTTGACGTGGGTGATGCCGATGCGCGGAGTCAGCTCCCGGTACCGCGCCGGGTCGGCGGCAATCTTCGCCATCAGCGGGCTCGGGGCCGGAACCATGAGGTGCACCCGAAGCGGCAGCGGTTTCTCGAGATCCGCCTCCACCAGCAGCTCGAGGTAGCGCTCGAAATCGAGGCTGAGATCGACGACTCCCGGCAACCCGAGAAAACCGGCGTCGAAGACCTCGGTGACGCCCTGCGCCGAGAGCGCCTCGGCCGCCAGGCGAAAGGCGTGCCGGATCTCATCGGGCGACGGCTCCGGCAGCACCGGTCGCAGCAGCTCGTTGGCGCGCTCGAGGAGAACTCCGTCGGGGCTGCGATCGCGGGCTCGGCCGATGACGCCGCCCGGCGGATCCGGGGTTCGGGCGTCGATGCCCGCGGCCCGCAGGGCCTCGTTGTTGGCCCAGCCGGCGTGGCCGTCGACGCGGGTGAAAAAAACCGGATGCTCGGGCGCGGCGGCGGACAGCGCCTCGTGGGTCGGCAGCTCGGTCGCGCCCCAGACGCCCTGGCTCCAGCTCTGACCGAGGATCCAGGTCCCGGCGGCAAGCGCCGTCGTCCGCGTCCGGACCTCCTCGGAGATCGCCTCGAGCGAGCCCAACCCCGCCAGGTCGACGAACGCCGGCGACGGCTCGGCCCGGTAGAGCAAGGAAAACCCGAGGTTGAGCAGGTGGACGTGGTGATCGACGAAGGCCGGGGCCAGGACCCGACCGGAGAGATCGACATCGACCGTGTCGGGGCCGCGCAGCCCGTCGACCGACTCCCGGTCGCCCATGGCGAGGATGACCCCGTCGCCGACGGCGATGACCTCGACGCTCTCGGGCTCGCCCAGGGTCAAAATCCGGCCGCCGCTGACGATGAGGTCTGCGGCCGTCGTCCCCCGAGCCCCATCGTCACCGGGTCCCGCACATCCGCCGAGCAGCCCCAGGCAGACCACGAGGACCGGTACGAGCGAAATCTTCATCACATCTTTCGGTTGCATCACTCGGCTCCCTTGACGACGATGGTCGTGCCCGCCAGAAAGGCGGGGGTCACCCGTTCGAGATCCTGCCGCGAGACCGCGTTGACGGCCGCCGCGAACTCTTCATCCGACAGCAGACGCCCCCGGCCGACCCATTCCTCGATGAGCTCAGCCGAGACCTCTTCATTGCTCTGGGCGGCGCTGATCCGGCGGCCGATGAGAGCGGCCTTGGCTGTGGCCAGCTCGATCTCGGTCGGCGGCGCCTCGGCCAGACCCCGCAGTGTCTCGCCGAGCAGCTCGCGCATGGCGCCGAGCCTGGCCGGGTCGACCCCGATGGCCAGCGACACCCGGCCGCTCTCGCCGTCGTTGAGGTACTCGGCATCGATGTAATAGACGAGGCCGCGCCGGCTGATGGCCTCGACGCCCAACCGCCCCTCGTAGCCGTGGCTCAGCACCCAGAGCAACATCCGCCAGGCATACCAGTCCGGGTCGCTCGGCGATGGCGCGGCGACGACGTAGCCGAGCTGGTCCTGGGCCTTGGCGACGGTAAGGTCGACGGTGATCGCGCGCGGGCCTGCTCTCGGGACCGGGAGTTCGGCATTGACCGGCTTCAGATCGCCGAAGGCCGTCTCGAGCACCGGCAGCACGTCGTCGAGCTCGAGATCGCCGACCAGCGCAATTGCGGTCGCGCCGCCGCTCACCGACGGAGGACCGGTTGCCAGGGCTTCGTCAAAGGCCAGTGCGAGACGCGCCGCCGGGTCGTCGACATCGGCGGGGGAGAGCGGCGCCGCCGGCGTCGCCGAAAGAAACGCCGCGCGCGCCTGCCTGAGAGTAGCCTCCAACGCCTGCGGGCGGAACCTGAAGTCAACGGAGGTGTGTCGCCACACCGGCCAGTTGATGGTCGCGTCGGCCGCGAACTCGAGCCCGGTGGTCGGCGCGAGGATGCGGAGGAAGGCCGCTGGGGACAACGGGTGGTGTTGAAAGATCACCGGCATCCCGCCGCCGAGTCGGACGACCCGGGGCGGCGGGACCGCCTCGAGCGGCGGCGGGGCAGCGTCCGGCGCTCGGGCAACCGCGGTTTCACCGGTTTCAGGAGTGGCAACCGCCGTCACAACCGGTACCGCCGCCGGCCCGGCCATGGACCAGCCGATGGTCCGTTGATGCGGTCGGAGGTAGCGGCCGGCGACCCGCGAGATCTCGCTCGGAGTGACCGCCGCCAGACGATCCGGCAGTGCGAGCAGCACGTCGAGGGCATCGAGCCCGGCGAAGAAGGCGAGCTGGTGCGCCGCGTCCTCGGTGGTCTCGAGATCGAAAACGAGCTCGTCGAGGAGCCGCCGGCAGGCCGACGCCAGCTCGTCAGTGGTCGGTGGCTCCTTGATGAGCCCATCGACCGCGTCCTGCAGCCGCGCCTCGAGCTCCGGCCGTCGACGCCGCCGGGTCGATGCTCCCGGCGATGGTGAAGACATAGGGCGCGGCCTGCGGCGGGTACCAGGTCCGCAGATCGTCGCCGATTCCGGCCAGCCGTGCCGTGGCCGGCACCGCATCGCCAAACTCGTTCTGACCGAAGTTGATCCCACGGCCGCCCGCGAGCACCTGCTGAACGAGCAGGAAGGCCGGGTAGTCGGAGTCGAGGACCGACGGCGCACGGTAGGCCACCTGGAAGAGGTTCCGGTCGACCCCGCCCCGAAGCTCGATCCGCCGGACCCCGGTCTGCGGCGGTTCGACGGTCGGCGGCGGCGGGGTTCGCTCGCCCCCAGGCAGGTCGCCGAAGAGCTCGCGCACGCGCGCCACGACGACATCGGCGGACACCCGCCCGACCACTGCGAGGACCGCGTTGGCCGGGCTGAAGCAACGCCGGTAGAACTCGACGAGATCGTCGTGGGTGATGGCCTCGACATCGCTCTCCCAGCCGATGGTGTTGTTGCGGTAAGGGTGCTGGAGAAAGGACACCGCCAGAACCGCGTCATTGAGCACCGTCGCCGGGTCGTTCTCGTAACCGTGCATTTCGGTCAGCACCGCGCCACGTTCGGCCGCGACCTCCTCGGCCGGGATCTCGAGCCGCGCCATCCGGTCGGCCTCGATGCGCAGGGCGAGATCGAGGTGCTCGGCCGGCAGGGTCTCGAAGAAGGTGATCTGGTCGAGCCAGGTGTAGCCGTGCCACTCGCCGCCGACCTCGTAGATCGAGCTCACGAGCTCGGTGTCCGGGAAGTTCGCGCTCGCCCGGAAGGCCATGTGCTCGAGGAAGTGGGTCAGACCGGTGCGGCCGACGTCCTCGTTGCGGGCCCCGACCCGGTAGAGCGCCTGAACGCTGACCACCGGCAGCTCGGGCGCTTCGAGGACGATCACCGTGAGGCCGTTCGCGAGCCGTTCGCGCTTCGCCTCGGCCAGGTCGAACGCCGCGACGGGCCACGCGACCGCCGAGAGCAGCACCATCATTCCGGGGAACCTCCAGGGCCGGCGTTTCGTCCGCAGCCGTTTCTGGTCGGTGATCTCGCTTGCCATCGGGCGCCTCCAGGAAATGATTTTCTCAGGTTAGCACGCGGCCTTCACTCTGCTACTCTCGGCCATCAGCGGCCGGAAATGCTCGCCGCGCAGGAGGTTTCGCATGCTGCGTCATCAGAAGTTGGGCATCGGCCTCGTCCTCGCGACCACCCTCTGCCTCGCCCTCTTCGGCTGCAGCGACGGTGACCCCTCCAGTCGACGCCCGGATCTCGGGGCCGGGATCGACGCGCTCTTCGAGCCCGCGACCACAGGAGACTCCCCCGGCGCCGCGGTCATGGTGATCCGGGGCGGGGAGTTGCTCCACTCCGCCGGCTATGGCTTCGCCGATCTCGAGCGCCGGGTCCCGATCACGCCGCAGACCGCCTTCCGGCTGGCCTCGGTTTCGAAGCAGTTCACCGCCATGGCGGTGATGATCCTCGCCGAACGCGGTCAGCTCGCCTATGACGACCCGGTGGTCAAGTTCCTGCCCGAGCTCGGCAGGTTCGGCGATGGGATCACCATCCGGCATCTCCTGACCCACACCGGCGGGCTGCCCGACTACTACGACGCCCTCGAAGAGGCATCGACGGGCACCATGCCCGACACCGAGGCCGCGATGACGTTCCTCGCCGGCTGGGGCGAGCCCCTGTTTCCCGCCGGCGAGCGCTACGAGTACTCGAATCCCGGCTACGAAATGCTGGCGCTCGTGGTCGAGCGGGCGGCCGGGAGGCGCTTCGGCCAGTTCGTGGAGGACAACATCTTCGCGCCGCTCGGGATGAACGCCAGCGTCATCCGCGACAGCTCGGAACCGGAGATCCCCAACCGCGCCCTCGGCTACCAACGCGCCGAAGTCGGCTTCACCCTCGACGACGAGCACAACCTCAACCACATCATCGGCTCCGGCGGGATGTACTCTTCGGTCGAGGATCTCGTGCGCTGGGACAAGGCCCTGTACACCGACACGCTGGTGCGGCGCGAGACTCTCGAGGAGGCGTGGTCAACGGTGCGTCTGGCGGGTGGCGACGAGTCCCCCTACGGCTTCGGGTGGCGCCTCGGCAACTACGGCGGTCTCGGCGAGCGGGTCTGCCACAGCGGCCACTGGCTGGGATTCTCCAACTTCATCGCCCGTTACCCGGAACGCCGGTTGACCGTCATCGTCCTGTCGAACATCAGCGATTTCGAGAGCGAAGAGCTCGCCGGGCGGATCGTCGATCTCATCCATCCTTCGACGCTCATCGCCGGCGCCACCGTGGTCGACGGCACCGGCGGGCCGCGATTCGCCGCCGACGTCCGTATCGAGGGCGACCGCATCGCCGCCGTCGGCGATCTCGAACCGGGGTCCGGAGAGCCGGTCATCGACGGCCGCGGTCTCGTGCTCGCGCCCGGCTTCATCGACACCCACAGCCACGCCGACACCGCGACCTTCGACCACCGCGACGCCGTGGCCGCCGTCAGCCAGGGCGTCACGACGACGGTGGTCGGTCAGGACGGCGAGTCGCAGCTGCCCCTCGGCGAGTTCTTCGCCCGACTCGAGACCGAGCCGGCGGCGATCAACATGGCCTCATACACCGGTCATGGATCCCTTCGGATGCAGGTCATGGGCGACGATTACACCCGCGCCGCAACCGCCGCCGAGATCGCGAGCAATGGCGGAGCTGCTCACCGAGGACATGGCGGCCGGGTCGCTCGGTCTGAGCACCGGGCTCGAGTACGACCCAGGAATCTACTCGACCACCGATGAGGTGGTGGCGCTGTCCCGAGTTGCGGCTTCGGAAGGCGGCCGCTACGTCAGCCACATCAGAAGCGAGGACCGCAGGTTCTGGGAGGCCATCGAGGAGATCCTCACCATCGGCCGCGAGGCCGGGCTGCCGGTGCAGATTTCGCACATCAAGCTCGCGTTGCGGAGCCTGCACGGCCAGGCCGACAGGCTGATCGAGATTCTCGACGAGGCCCGGGCCGCCGGGATCGACGTCACCGCCGACATCTACCCCTATACCTACTGGCAGTCGACCCTGACCGTGATGTTCCCCGACCGCGATTTCGAGGACCGGCAGGCCGCGCTCTTCGCCGTCGAGGAGCTCGCGGCTCCCGAGAACATGCTCATCCCGGTCTTCGCGCCCGACCCGTCGCTCGCCGGCAAAACCCTGGCCGAGATCGCGGCGCTGCGCGGCGCCGATCCGGCGGCGACGCTCATGGATCTCATCCGGGAGGCGGAGGCGCTTCGGAAATCACGAGGGTCCGCCGACGGGGAGATCGAGATCGAGAGCGTCATCGCGACGAGCATGGAGGAGGCCGACATCGAACGCCTGATCACCTGGCCGTGGATCAACTTCTGCACCGACGGCGAGCTCGATGGAACGCACCCGCGGGGGTTCGGCTCCTTCCCGCGCGTCCTCGGGCACTATGTCCGCGAGCTCAAGGTCCTGACCCTGGAGGACGCGGTCCGCAAGATGACCTCCCAGGCGGCGGCCAACGTCGGGTTGTCCGAGCGCGGCCGGATCGAGACCGGCGCCGCCGCCGATCTCGTGCTCTTCGACCCCGCGACCGTGGCCGACCGGGCGACGGCCCTCGACCCCCAGACCACGTCGATCGGGATCGAGGTCGTTTGGGTCAACGGCGTCCCGGTCTTCCAGGACGGTCACCCGAGCGGACGCACCCCCGGCCGGGTGCTGCGGCGGCCGGCGTCTCCGTGAGTTCTCAGGGGATGGGCATCGGCCGATCGGCGGGTTGGCGGAGCGCGAGATTGAGGTACTTGAAAAACCACCGCACGCGGGGATAGCTGGCGCGGTCGCGCTTTGAAAAAAAGCGGACGAGGTCGAAGTAGTTTGGGTTGTCGAGTTCCGGCACCGAGCCGAACACCGCATTGCCTTGAATGTGAGACATGATCGATTTTGCGGCGTGGGCATAGGCCCACGGTGTCGAGGTGATCGTCTCCAGGACTCCCGGCGCGAGAATGAAGAGGTTCGGCGCATCCAGGGCGAGAAAGTAGGCGCCACAGCGCCGGCCGATGGCCTCGAGACGCGTGAGCCGCGGCAGATCGCCCGCCTCCAGGTAGCTCAGATCGGTCTCGTATCCGGTGCCCCACAGCACAAGGTCGGCGCGACATGTTTGCCCCGTGGAGAGCTGAACCGTGTCTCCCTCGATGCGCACGATCTCGCCACGATGGCGCACGATCTTCGCCAGGTTCCTGACCATGACCCGGCGGCCGGGGATGAGCATCTGGCGCCCGAGGTCGATGGGTCGGTCGGGCGTCAGCTCGTCGAGACCGGCCTTCTTGTAGCGAGCGAGCAGATTCAGGTTCGCCCGCTTGTTCATGGTCGCGACCGAGGTGCCGAGCATCTGCATCCTCGCGAGTGCGCGCAGGCTCGACGCGTGGTGCTTGGCCCGCAACGACGGCAGCATCCACTTGAGCGAGCGATAAACCCAGGTGACGCTGCGCGCCTCCTGTTCGAAGCACAGATCGAGGAGGTCGAACGCCGAGGCGCCTCCGCCGACGACGACGACGTCCTTGCCAGTGAGCTCGGAAGGTTTCCGCAACGCCGAGGAGTGATACTCCATCAGTGTCGCGAGGGCTCGGTCGATCCGAGGAATCACGGGCCGATTGTGACCGCCGGTGGCGGCGATGAGATATCGCGAGTAGCCGGCGAATCCGCGGACCACGGATCTCCCATCCGCCATCGACGGGACGGGCCGAGCTCACCCGAGTGCCCAAGCGGATCGAGGGGGCGAGCTCGAAACGTTCCACCCACGCACGGATGTTGGCAAGAACGCTGGCCTGGTCCTCGCCCGCGATCGGCAGATCACCCAGCGTCCAGTCCTCCTTGCGGATCTGGAGATCCTGCCAGGCGGGAAGATCGCGCCACAACCCGCCGACGGCATCGCCCTTTTCCAGAAGAATGGCGTCGAGACCGGCATCCTTCGCGTACTTGAGGCAGATGATGCCGCCGATCCCGCCCCCGATGATGATCAGGTCGTGCTGTCCGTTCGGATCAGCCTTTGTCATGGCGCTTCACCCGCTCGCCTGCAGCGCTCTGACGTCGTCCGTGGTCAGGGCCTTGCCCCCGATCCCCCACTGTCCGCTGGGCACGTCGTGAATGCGCACCCAGGTCACGCCGCGCAGGGCCTCGCCCTCGATGGCGACCATTGTGTCGGTGATCCTGCTGATCATGCTCTGTTTTTCTGCAGCGCTGAAAACTCCCTCGATGACATGAATATCGACAAGCGGCATTTCACAGTCCTTTCTCTGGTCGGTCGCCCTGGTGGAATGACCCGGCTGACAAAACGAAGTTACTATTGGGAGCACCTTCTAGCTTGAGGTCGGAGTGGGGACAACGTGGGGATCACGTGGGGATCAGATACGACACCGGTGCGACGGGAGGGCCGCATGGCCAAGGTCTTTAGTTTTGGCGATTTCACCCTGGACACCGGGGCGCTCGAGCTGCGTCGCGGACCGGTGGTCGTTCCCGTAGAGCCGCTCGTTTTCGATCTCATCACGCTACTGCTGGAACAGCCGGGGGTGGTGGTGAGCCGCGATGAGCTGGTTGCATCCGTCTGGGATGGGCGAATCGTCTCTGAAAGCGCCATTTCCACCGCCGTCAAATCGGCGCGAAAGGCGTTGGGCGATACCGGCAGGGATCAGAAGTTCATCCGGACGATCCGGGGGCGCGGCATTCAATTCGTGGTGCCGTTTGCAACCGCCGAGACATCGGCATTTGAAAACCGGCCGCCGATTCCCGACATCGCGATGCAGCCCGCGATCTATGTCCGCCCTTTCGATACCATGGGCGACACGGGTCTCGATCAATTGTCCCGGGTCCTGCGTGTCCGCACCGGATCGATTCTGACCCGCATCCCGTTGCTGCGGATCGCGTCTTCGTTTTCACAGGCGGACCATCTGGTGGATCCCCGCGAATTGCGTTCCCGTTTTGGAATCACCCACATTCTCGAGGTCCGCCTGCAACGAACAGGGAAGGTGCTGGAGGCCAACGCGGCTCTGACCGAGACGCGGACCGGGCTCCAGATCTGGGCGCAACGGTTCGAGACTGCGACCGGCGCAGGCGAACAGGAAATCCTACTCTACAAAATGATCGGCCGGATCGAGCCCCGGCTGGTGCAGGCCATGGTGGTCGAAATGCAGACGACCAGCGGCGGGCCCACTCCCCGCGCCGATCTGTTGCAGGCCATCGCACTGCTCAGCCTGAAAGGGTGGCACCGAACGACCTTTGTCGAAGCCACCGAGATGATTGAAAGGGCCATCGAACAGGATCCGAAATTTGCGCTGTCGCACGCCTATCTCGCCCTGCTCAAGGCCCTCGGGCATCGGGTCGGGCTTCTGCGCGACGATGAGTCAATCGTGCCGACCGCCATCGCGGCGGCGGAAAGGGCACTCGAGCTCGACAGCCAGGATTCCACGATCTTGGGCCTGGCCGGGTGTGCCCTCGCCGATACCGGACAGGTCAACCGGGCGATCCCGATCTTGAGGAAGGCGATCGAGGTGGATCCGCAAAACGGCCATGCGAAGACGGCCCTCGGGTCCGCTTTGATGCTCAAGGGCGATTACGGGAGTGCAGAAAGGTACCTGAGAGAAGGCATCAATTGCAGCCCCGCGGACAGCCGGCTGTCGGTCTGGGGGGCGGCGCTCGCGTTGGCGCTGCTGGCGCAGGGCAAACTGGACACCGCGATGGAAGCGGCTGAAACCGCCTGTGGTGAAGACGACCGGTTGTACCTGCCTCGCCTCGCCCTGGCGGCGGTTCACCTGGTCCGCGAAGACCGGGTCAAAGCCGTCGCCGCCGTTCGCGAATGTGTGCGGGCAAAACCGGATCTGAACAGAACGGAGGTCACCTGCATCGTGGGCGAAGGCCTCGGCGCCGCGGTCTGGGCCATCGCACAATCCCTTCCCGACCGGAGCGCTTAGGCTTCCGGAGCGCCCTCCCGGAGGTTCTTCAACGCTTCCCTGCCGGTAGGGCTTTCGGGGTTGAGAGCGAGGGATTTCTCGTACATGCCGCGGCCTCCTCGGTTCTTCCGGCCCTCAGCAGCGCCTCGCCGAGACTGTCGTAGACGTTCCACGACTCGGGATACAGCTCGATGTTGATTCTGAACATCGTGATGGCCTCGTCGACCCGTCCTGCTGGAGGAAGGCGTAGCCGTAGGCGTTGAACTCGGCTTCGGAAAAGAAGTAGCCGGGTGCGGCGCTGTCGCGGTCGGCGAGCACCTCGGCGATGGCCGCTTCGTCGGCGCCTTCGCTGAGCAGCGTGAAGACGAGCTCTGGCGGCCGAGGCCTGATCGGTGATGACCCTCCAGAGCTCGGTGATGGAGGCGTAGTTCCGTTGCGGGTCGAAGCCGGGGCTGCCCACCAGCTCAGGGAAGCGGGTGTCGAGGCTGAACTCGGTCTGAACATCGACCAGGCTCTTGCCCTCGGCGGCGGCCTCGCGGATGCCGTCCCAGAGCGTGCGGACGTACTCGACCCGCGCCTCGGCGCCTTCGATGGAGAGCTCGCCGTTCCAGTGCGCGGGCAGCAGGGTCGTGATCTGGTCGCGCTGGCGCGAGCAGACGGTCCCAGTTGGCGAGCCAGCGCGGGAAAGTCGTGCGGCATGCCGTCGCGGACCGAGAAGCTGGCGAGGCAACCCGGGGTGTCGGTGAGCCAGACATCGGCCATGGTGTCGCCGGTGAGCAGGAGGCCGTGTTCGGGGACGAAGATGGCGGTGTCGCTCGCGGTGTGCATGCCGCCGATGTAGGACAGATCGAAGGTGGTGTCGCCGAGGTCGAGGGTCATGCGGTCGGAGAAGGTCAGTGTCGGCGGGAACGGGTTCCCGGTCCGACCTCGAGCTACCTCGAGGTTGAGCGCGGTTGAGGATGAGGTCCTCCACGAGCGCGGCGCCTCGGGGTCGTCTCCGGCGAGGGCCTCGAGCTCGGCCTCCTGTCTCGGCGATGCGATCGGTGTACCAGGCGAGCATGCGGTCGCGGTGGCCGGCGGCCTCGGCCATCCCGGCCGCGATGAGCTCGTGACCGACGATGGTGCAGTCGGCGTAGACCGAGTTGCCGCCGGTGTGGTCGGCGTGCTCGTGGGTGTTGATGAGGTACGCGAAGTCGGAGCGGCCGAGCTCGCGGGCGATGACCCGGCGCAGTCCCGGCGTCGATTTCCGGAACGCCGAAGGTGTCGACGACGACGATGCCCTTCTCCGTGGCGAAGGCCACGATGGCCGTCGACGAGATGTGGTCGCCGAGCCAGAGGCGGATCACCCCGTCATCGATCTTCGACACGTGCAGGGGCAGGCCCGCGATCTCCTCGGCGCCCGCCCAGGGAACCGCAAACAAAAGTGAAACGACGGCGATCAACCGGACCATGGATTTCATTTCTTTCTCCTCATCGCGCCGGGCGCAACCCGCCCGGCGGTTTCAAGAACCCGATCGATACAGCGAAGATGTCATGAAGCACACTGTTTGTACGATGAGGAGCGGGGGAGGTTTCTGAGCAGAGAGGTTGTCAAGAGCTTTTGGGACCGGTCGAGCCGGGGCTCTGAGACAGGACCGTTCGCGCTGGTGCACCCGGGAAGACGCCGACCACAGTGCCGGTCGTGCGGGCCGCGATGAAACCGCAGGTCATGGGGCGCTGGGCGAGCCGGCTGAGATCGGGCAGGCGGGAGCGATGCCGCCGATGCCGGCGAGCTGGAAGCTGATGGCGGCGAAATGGTCAGGGGAATCCTGTCGCGGCTATGGCTCTTCCGTCAGCCAGCCGATGGCGGTCTGGCGGTCGGGGAACACCCGCACGTTGTAGCCGCGGTTGCGCGAGGTGGTCTCGAAGAACTTGAGGTCCTGCGCTTCTGCTAGCCTTCGGGGAAGAATGACGGCGTCCTTGTACTTTCTGACGTCGGGAAGATGCTCGAAGAGGTTCGGCAGTTCGTAGGTGTCCAGCAGCGTTCCGCCTCGATGTTGAAGCTCGCTGGCATCCACCAGGAATCGTCGGCACTGCCGCTCGACGGCCATGGCGAGGGCCGCGCGAATCGTCTCCTGGATCTCCGCCGGAGACGCGAGACCCGCATATGTCACGACGACGGAGTCGATTTCCTCGGAGTAGCTGATTGTGATGCCCATGACAACCGTCCCCATTTTACCCCGTGTCGAACCGCGCCGACCTTCGACCGATGAGAGGCGCCGGCCCTGCAGAGTGGCGTCGATCCACCCATCGAAAACGCCGCCCGGGCGCGGCGCCCGGACGGCGGTGTTGTTCGAATATCGTCGGTTTCGGCCTAGTCGGCGCAACAGGTCTTGCAGCAGTCGGAGCCGCAGGCGCAATCGCCGCCGCTGTCGCATGCGCAGCCGTTCGTGTCACAGGAACAGTCCCCGCAGCTGCACGCGTCACCGCAGCATGAGCACGGCGCCGACGAGGCCGGAGTGTCGAACGCACCCATCGCGAGGGGTGCGGCGACGAGAAGCCCAACGAGGGCAAGACCGAGGAGCATTTTCTTGAACATGGAGATCCTCCAAGCTGGTTCGTCAATCGATGGAAACCACGAGACCCAGATCGAGGATCACTGCCGCCAGACGCACAATGTGGCTTGTCGTCGCGTGTGGCTGACCGGCGGGAGATCGGCACTCCCGCGCGGCGAGACGGAATCCGCCGGCGGGCCATCCTCCGTGTCGAGCGGCAACGACGCGATCGGCAGACCGGCGCGGTCCCTCGAGTCGGTCGGCAGGACCGCGTCCGTGGCAGCGCGAGCGGAGCAGGAACAGCTCCACTCCCAGCTTTCCGGCTGATCTTGTCGGCAGCAGGAGTCCTCAATCGGCGCGATCCGGCAGCACCGGTCGCCGCTCGAAGCGATCGCGGTCGAGCAGATCGAGGCCGAACTGCCGACCCGGCACCAGCCCTTTGAGATCGCCGCGGCCGGTAACACCAGCATCGCGCAGACCAG
The DNA here is from genome assembly GCA_963823445.1 of uncultured Acidobacteriota bacterium. Taxonomy (GTDB): domain Bacteria; phylum Acidobacteriota; class Thermoanaerobaculia; order Thermoanaerobaculales; family Sulfomarinibacteraceae; genus JAHECW01. The sequence goes on along the minus strand of CAWGLT010000004.1, from coordinate 242,531 downwards.
GCAAACGCCGATGAGACTCCATCTCTTCACCCGCTCATCGTATTCCGACTCTCGGGTCAAGTCAATATCGGCCAGCAGCCGAACGACAACGGCCCCGGGTTCGCTGATCCACTCCGCCTGAAGATCGATCGAGAACCGGTCCGCGATCGTCGGAGAGCTGCCGACGGTGAGCCGGTGATTGACCAAGGCTCGTCGCCGTCGAGCCTTCGAGGCCGAGTATCGAACCCACCTCGGTTTCATCGACGGTGCGGAGGAAAAGGTCCGGACCTATCGTCTGACGCGACCCTGACGAAGTCGAAAACACCGGCGCCGGGTCAGATGCCGAAGCCGTTCGCGGATTCCCTCCCGTTGTGGTGTTGTCCTTCTCAAAGTGCTAGACTCCCGGCAGCACAACAACAGCACAACTTGAACGGGAGGAGGCGTGTCATGGCGTGTTCAACCCCGAAGCGGGCCCGCGTGTCCGTACTTGTCATCGCGTGCGTTCTTCTTGCGGCGCCGCCGCTGCTCGCGGAGACCGTCACGCTGACGTTCAGCGGCGAGATCACCGAGGTTTCCCAGACGCCGCCGGTTCCTTTCCAGGAGGCTGCGGTCGGCGATCCATGGAGTCTGAGCTACACCTTCGAATCCGGAGTGGTGGACCTCGACGCCAGCCCGACCGCGGGAAACTACCCCGGGCGGTCACGAATCTGACCCTCGTGATCGGCGGCGTGGAGGTTTCTGGCGTCCCCGGGGCAACCCTCGCCGGCGAGGACACGAGCGCCATTTACGTGAATCTGAATGAGGGCTATGCCGACTACTCCGCGGCGGCCGGTGCGCCCACCGGAGGGGCCTGGGCCCAGGTGGCGCTTTGGGATGATGATGGAACGCCGTTCGCGTCAGATGCGCTGCCCTTGGAGATCCCGACGCCGTACGACGCCTATTTCCCGGATGATCGCAGCTTCTTTCTCAGGCTGCCGGGCTCCGCGGAGATCATTCTCAGCGGGATCGTCGGCGAGTCCCCGGCGGTTGTCCGGGCGGGGACCCACACCAGGGTCCGCGCCGACCTCGATCTCCGGGCGGACGACGCGGGAGATCGTCACCTCGATCTCCTGTGGGGGGTCGCCGGTGAGCAGGCCGTCTCGTTCGGGGAGTTCTCCTGCCCGGGCTGCGAGGTCATGGGGGTCGAACCGTCGCCCTTCCGGTGGCGGGCCCTCAATCTCGACGGAGAACAACCCGCTGTCGGCGAGGCGGTTCTGACCATCAACCTCGAACACCCCGGCAGCGAGGTCATGGGCGTCGAACCGTCGCCCTTCCGGGTGTTTCTGGACCTCGACGACGGCGGCACGGGCGCGCTCGACTTCAGCGAGGCCACCGCAACCTTCCCGGGACCGCTCGGGTCGCTCGTCCTGGAAGGGGTGCGGGTCGTTCTCGAAAACGGCACGGTGGTCGACCTCGACGGATTCGACATCTTCGACGCCACCGACAAGGTGGCGCTCAGCGGAACCCGATTCGATCGCTTCATCGCGCTCGCGGTTGGTGACGAGCCCGGCGTCGTCGGGCTCCTCGCGAGCTCCGACGACAGCGACCTCGGGATCGCCGCCAATGGCTGGCTGCTCTGCCCCGGCTGCGAGGTCATGGGGGTCGAACCGTCGCCTTTCAAGTGGCTCGCCGTCGACGAGGACTCCACCCCGGCCGCGGACGGCCGGGAAGTGGCCGGCTTCTCTCTCGACCCGCGCGGAGAGGTCGCGGGGGTCGAACCGTCGCCTTTCAGGATGTCCCTGAGCCTCGGCGGCGCGATCCTCGGAGAGCTCGACTTCGGCGAGATCGGCGGGACCTTCCCCGGCGCGCTCGGCGCGCTCTCGCTCGGAGACGTCAAACTGATGCTTCCCGACGGGTCGTCGCTCGGCTTCGAGGTGTTCGAGAGCTTCGACCGTAACGACCGGCTCACCCTCGTCGGCACGAGAGTCGACCTCCGCGTGATCGAGAGGGTCACCTCCAACGAGCGCCAGGTGGACCTTGTGGTGGACTCGAACCGCTTCGGCGATCGCGGTTTCGGATCGGGATCGATCACGAATCCCGGCTGCGAGGTCATGGGGGTCGAACCATCGCCCTTCCGGTGGGTCGTCGATCCCGAAACCGGGTCCCCGGTGGACGGCGACGCGGCGATCAGCTATCTCTCCGATCTCGGCAGCACCCGGATGGGCGTCGAGCCGACGCCGTTCCGCCACCTCGTGGTCGGCGACGACGGCACGGTCCTCGGCGGACTCGACTTCAGCGCATCCGAGGGTGTGTGGGGCTCGTTCCACCTCGAGGGCGTCGATGTCGGGCTCGGAGACGGCTCCACCATCGAGGTCCAGAGCTTCGACACCCTCTTTGTCCTGACCGTGGCCATCGATGTCAAGCCCGGCAGCGACGCCAACACCATCAACCTGGGCTCTGCCGGGGTGATTCCGGTTGCCATTCTGAGCTCCCCGAGCTTTGACGCGACCATGGTGGACCCCGCGACCATCAGCGTCTCCGGCGCCTCGGTCAAGCTGGTCGGCAACGGCAAGCGCTACCTGGCTCAGCCGGAGGATGTCGACGGCGACGGACTGGACGACCTCATGTGCCACGTCGTCACCGACGAGCTCACGCTCGAAATCGGCGACTCGGTGGTCGTCCTCGAGGCCGGCACCTTCGACGGGACGGCCATCACCGGTCAGGACTTCATCCGGATCGTCCCGGACTGATCCGGGTCGCCGCCGTCGGGTCACCGGGACCCGTTCATTCCGCGCCGCAGGGGGGCGGGTTTAGAACCATCGTCCGATTCAGGGGTATCATTTGCCTCCTAAAAGGAACCCACGAATTTGAAGCGCCCAACCGAATCTAAAAAGTCACTCCGCGTTGCCAGCGGGCTCCGGGCCGCCCTCGCCGAGGGTTACGGCGCGCCGCAGCTTGCGTCCGACCTCGGTGCCGGCCTGGTGGTCGGCATCGTCGCCCTGCCCCTTTCGATGGCGCTCGCCATCGCGGTCGACATGCCGCCCCAGTTCGGCCTCGCAACGGCGATCGTCGGCGGTGCCGTGATCGCCGTGCTCGGCGGCTCTCGCGTCCAGGTGTCGGGGCCGACGGCGGCGTTCGTCGTCATCCTGGCGCCGATCGTCGCCCGTTTCGGCCCGGCGGGTCTGCTCCTCGCCGGCGCGATGGCCGGCGTCATCCTGATCGGACTCGGGCTCGCGCGAATGGGCCAGCTCATCGAATTCGTGCCGTATCCGGTGACCACCGGCTTCACCGCGGGTATCGGAGTCGTGATCGCGACGTTGCAGTTGAAGGACTTCTTCGGTCTGACCGCACCGATCGCCGCCGAAGCGTTCCCCGAACGCGCCGTGGCCCTGTTCAGGGCGCTCCCGACCTGGCGTCCGGGCGACGCGGCGATCGGTGTCCTGACGCTGGCGATCCTTTTGTTGTGGCCCCGGATCGTTCGGCGGATTCCGGCCCCGCTCGCGGCGCTCGTCGTGGCGGCCGTCGCAGGGTGGGCACTCTCGCGGTTCGCCCCGCAGTTCGAGCCGGCGACAATCGCGAGTCGGTTCGTCACCGACACGGCCGGCGGTCCGGTCGCCGGCATCCCGCGCACGCCGCCGTTCCCGATCGCGCCCTGGTCTCTCGCCGGCCCGGGCGGTCTGCCCCTCGATCTCAGCCTCGGAGTCGTGCGGGACCTGCTGCCCGCGGCGCTGGCGATCGCCCTCCTCGGGGCGATCGAGTCGCTGCTGTCGGCGGTGGTCGCCGACGGCATGACCGGCCACCGCCATGACCCCGATGCCGAACTCGTGGCCCAGGGTATCGGCAATTTGGTGGTGCCGTTTTTCGGCGGCATCGCAGCGACGGGAGCCATCGCGCGGACCGCGACCAACGTGCGGTCTGGCGCGCAGTCTCCGGTGGCGGCGCTCGTCCACGCGGTCGTCGTTCTCGCCGCGGTCGTCGCGGGGGCGCCGCTTCTCGGCCACCTTCCGATGGCGGGGCTGGCCGCGCTGCTGCTCGTCGTGGCGTGGAACATGAGCGAGGTCGGGCACGTCGTTCACACCGTCCGCACCGCGCCACGCAGCGACGTCCTCGTGCTCGTCGCGTGCCTCGGCCTGACAGTGGCCTTCGACATGGTCGTGGCGGTTCTCACCGGTGTCGTCCTCGCGGCTCTGCTCTTCATGCGCCGCATGGCCGAGGTGTCCGGCGCCGAGCTGGTTTCCGCCGCGCCGTCGTCACCCCATGGCGGCGGCCTGCCGGGAGTCGTCGAGTACCGGGTCGCCGGTCCCCTCTTCTTCGGCGCGGCGGCCAAGGCGATGGGCGCGCTTCACAATGTGGATCCGGGGGCCCGCGCCGTCCTCATCGACCTCCGGGAGGTTCCCGTCATGGACGCCACCGGTGTCGTCAACCTCGCAAGCGCCGTCGCGCGGATGCGCCGGGCCGGCGTGCTCGTCGTCCTCGGCGGGATCCAGGAGCAGCCGATGCGCGCCCTTCTTCGCGCAGGCTGGCGCAATCGGCCCGGCGAGACCATGATTCGGCGCGATTACGAACAGGCCCGGCTCGCGCTCGCGGATACCGCCGGAACCGGCGCGCCGCCGACCACCTGAAGACCCACCTCGCCACCGTCGTCGACGCTACTGGAAGTCCCTCGGTATGGTCTCGGTCCAGGTCTTCTCGCGCACCGGTTCGCCGTTGACCTCGAGTGAGCGGGTGTAGCGGTAGGTGAAGCTCTCGTGGTCGCTGGTGAAGGAGAGCTCGCCCTCCCAGACCAGAACCCGGTCCTCGAGCGCGACCTCCATCCGGTGCCGGCCGAGGACCGCGGTTGACTCGGGATTGGCGTCGGAGGTGCGGTGCTCGATGGTCTCGTCGTAGGTCTCGGCGCCCCACGGGTAGCGCGTGCCGGCGCCGTTGGTCGCCGTCACGACGGCCTCGCCGGTCTGCGGGTTGCGGTCGACGGAGGAGATCTCGCCGTAGCCCGAGCCGGTGCCGAGATCCAGGCTCTCGTAGCCGGGCAGCTCCGGGCTCTCCGCCGGCTCGAGAAACGCCGGCGCCGCGCCCGCCCCCGGCGGCGCCACGGGGAGCACGAGTCGTGAGCCGCCCTCGCCGCCGAGTTCGAGGGAGGTGGTCACGGCGTCGGGCGTCGGCCAGAACATCGGCCACTGGGCGTTGTTGACTGAAAGACGGATGCGGTGGCCGCGCGGGAAGACCCACGAGGTGAAGTGCATCTCGATGTCGAGCTCGAAGGGTAGACCAGGCTCGATGGCCTCGGGCTGCCGGGCCGATTTCCGGTGGGCGCCGTTGAAACCGGCGCCGGTGACCAGGGTGACGGTACCGTCGGGTGCGACGTCGGAGAGACGGACGAACCAGTTGGCCCGGGGGGCGTCGGCGGCCACCCGCAGAACGGCCCGGGGAAGGCCCAAAATCTCGGTGTCCTCGTCGAGCGGCGCGCTGTCGTAAACGAGACTGAACGCATCGGTGCCGCGCTGATCGTGGGCCACGTCGCCCCACCACATGACTGGACCGCCGGCCTCGACCCCCGTGCTCGGCAGGCAGCGCAGCCGGTGCGCGGCGCTTTCCGGCTTCTCGGCGGCCAGGGTGTGGTCGGGCTGCGGATGCAAGACCCGGTGCTCGATACGCTCGACCGGCCAGCCCTCCTCCCAGCGCCAGAACCCGGGCACGGTCTCGAGAGTCGGCCCGGGAGGGTGCCACGTGCGGACCCAGACCGCGAAGCGGGGCTCGTCCATGATCCCGGTGTCGACGCCCTTCAGCCAGTGGTCGAACCAGCGCACCGCCTCGTGCCGCCACTCCACCCCCGGCGCGGGGTAGGGATCGTGCGGCCAGGCATGGGACCAGGGGCCGATCATCGCCTTGACCGGGGCCTTCAGGTTCTCGAGCATCCGCGGCAGACTGTCCCGGTAGCCGTCGTACCAGCCGCCGATGTGGAAGGTCGGGATCTCGATTTCGTGGTACCGGCCCTTGAGCGAGGCCCGGTCCCAGTACGGGCCGTCCCGCTGCCGGCGCTTGCTCGTCAGCATCCAGGGCTCGGTGTCGAATCGGTCGCGGAAGTAGGCCTCGTCGATGACATAGTCGGGGGCGCCGGGACGGGCGTTGTCCAGGTCCTGGCTCATTTCCCAGGAGTCCACGTGCATGATGCCGTCGATGTAGTGCACGTCTTCCTGGTAGAGGTCCTCGGTGGCGTCCACGGCGATGATCGCCTTGAGCGCCGGCGGGCCCCTGCGGGCCATCTGGATCGCGTTGAACCCACCCCAGGAGATGCCGAACATGCCGACGCTGCCGTTGCACCACGGCTGCCGGGAAAGCCAGTCGATGACCGCCTCGCCGTCCTCGTGCTCCTGGTCGGAGTACTCGTGCGGGACGAGCCGCCCCTCGCTGTTGCCGGTGCCGCGGATGTCGACCCGCGCAACCACGTAGCCGCGTTCGACGAAGTACGAGTAGAGCCCGAGGTTGCGGGCGCGGGACTCGGTCTTGCGGTAGGGCAGGTACTCGAGGATGGCCGGAAAGCGCTCGCCGATCCCGCCCCCAGCCGGCAGGTAGATGTCGGCCGCGAGTCCGACGCCGTCGGGCATGGCGATCCGCGCCTCGCGCATCTCGACCCGGTACCCCGCCGCCGACGGGGCCGGCGCGGCGGGACCGTGATCGCCGCCGAACAGGGCGATGCACGGGGCGGCGAGCGCGCCCAACAGGATTCCGAGGCGACCGGCCGGGCCGACCCGAGACCGACTCATGGCACCGCCGCACGTTCGGCCAGCGGAAAAGTCGGCGCCGCGGTCACCCTGCCGTCGCTGAGGAACACCGCCTCGCCGGAAACGGTGGTGCGTGGTGGCATCATCCCAGGCAGTCTACTGCAACGTCGGCTCGGATCCCCAGCAGGCTCACCAACCGGGCGACGTCCGGTGCGCTCCGGCGCTTCTCGGAATGTGCGCATTCGGATCACTCCGTCGTTGACCTTTGCAGAGCGAGAACTCTCGATCAACGGGGAGGAGCAAACATGAACTGTACATTCGTCCAATGGGTCATGATCCTGTTGCTGGCCGCTGCGGCGACGTCCGGCATCCCGACAGCTGCCGAAAGCGGCCGTCCCGCTCTACTTCTGGGCTCCGTCGAGGCCGTCCTTCATGAGGGCCTGGTGACCTTCCGCGTCGACCACGCCGACGCCGTCGCGATCTCGATCAAGGTCTACGTCCTTGAAACGGACGCCGTGGTCTACGACAGCGGACCGCGCCGGGGAACCCTCGTGAGCTGGCCTGTCGGTGACCGTGTAACCGGGGACTTCCGTTACGTGGTGACCGCGTGGAACGCCGATGGCGAGGTCGTGGTCTCACAGGCTGCCGTCACCAAGAGCTTCACCCCGATTTCCGAGATCACCTTTGACTCCATCCCGGGCGACACGAAGTTCCTCGGGCCCGGCGAAATAATCATGGCGGCCGATGTCCAGGTCGGAGAGCCCGAGGGGGTTCGTATCGACGCGGACAATTCCGGCAGAGGCGGCGGGATCTACTTCAGGGACGAGGCCGGCGCCAACACCGCGCTCATCATTCCCGACGGCGACGGCGAGGGGGGCTATCTGGTGGTCTACGGCCCCGATGGATCGGCGGTCCGGGCTCAGGGCATGGGCGTCGGTGGTGAGCCGGATTTCCAGGTTTGGGGAACATCCGAGTTCGGCGTGTTTTCCGGCGCAACAGGAGATGCATCTGTGGTCTTGCCGACCGGCGCCGTCTCGGCGGTCGAGATGATGAATGAGCCGGGCGTGGCCGAGGCAGCGGAAACCATAGGCCTGCAACTGCCTCTCTCGTATGGGGATGTCCTCGAAAAGAGCATGACCCCACCGACGGCGGGATTCATCATGGCCTCAGCCGTTGTCGGCTTGGACCTCTCCCACTCGGTCGGGGGGCAAAACTATATCGACTGCTCGATCAGTGAAACTTCCAACACCCCGTTCTACGACGGACGTCAGATCCACAATGTGCCGGCGAGCGCGCCTTCGGGAATCTACAGCACGTCGATTGCGATGATCCGAATCGTCCCGGTGACGGCCGGCCCGCACTCGCTCTACGTCGTCTGTCGTCGAGATTCCAACGGCATTTCCTATGCCGTCAATCGTCAGCTCGCCCTCCTTTTCGTCCCCACAAGCTACGATTAGCTCGCGACCGCAGCGGAGAATCAGGAAACCGTCAGCTTCTCGGTCAGCGGGAAGCCGCGCCTCTTCATCTCCTCGACGAAGAGGTCGGCGGGGACGCCGGTTTCCACCGGGTGAACGCCGCGCGGGGTCTGGCCCCGGGCGTTCATGATGGCGACGATGGCGCCGTCGAAACCGGTGGTCCGCTCCATGGCGGTGAACCCGGTCGCCTCGTCGTAGTAGTCGATGACCTCGATGAGCGCTTCCGCCGGTCTGCCGCCCTTCTCGCCGACGGCCTTGATCCTCAGGATGACGAAGTCCTTGTCGTCCTTGCCGGCCCGGATTCTGGGTTCGATGCAGGCGTGAAAGACGTCCCTCGGCACGATTTCGACGCCGTTGACCGTGACCGGCTCGAGATCGAGCAGGCCCATGTCGATGACGGCCTTCCACTGCTCGAAGTGCCCCTTCCAGCGCAGGGTCTTGTTCTGGAAGGTCTCGACCTTGCCCGCGAAGGTCCAGGGCGCCGTCGAGGTCCCGCCGCCGGCGACAAAGGCCTCCATCGCCCCGATGGGCGCCGGAAAGAGGACCTCTTCTTCGTAGTCCTCGCGCTGGAAGGTCGGCACCATGGTGACCTTGCCGTTCCTGAGGAAGACCGCCTCGCCGTAGTACTCGTTGGTGAGCCCGGCGATGTTGAAGGTGCAGCGGTAGTTGAGGGGCGGCTCCGGGTGCTGCATGTTGCCGCCGTCCCACATGAAAACGTGATCCGCCCGGTCGAGCAGGGACATGGCGCGAACCATGAGGCTGGTGCCCATCCCGGGCACCTGACCGCAGTCGGGGATGACGGCGATGCCGGCCCTCTGCGCCGCCCCGTCGAGCTTGAGCTGCTCGAGCACGAGATCGGTCTTGCCCCCGAGATCGCACATGCAGGCGCGGGCCCGGATCGCCACCTTGGTAATGGCCGGGTTGAACCAGTAGGGCACGGCGGAGAGGAACGAGTCGACCCCGGCGAGGAACGGCTCGAGCTTCGCCTCGTCGGCGACATCGAGCTCGACGGCGGCAGCGATGGAGGTCTGCAGGAGGTCGTTGACCCGCTCGGCCGAGGCCTCGGCCGCGCGAAGATCGACATCCGCGATGACGACCTTTTTCGCATCGCCGAACCTGGCCATGTCGTAGGCCGCCGCGGTTCCCTGGCGTCCGCCACCGAGCACTGCGTACGTGTATTTCATGTTCCTCCCGGGATCGGGTCCGTGTTCACTCAGACCCGTTCGATGATCATGGCGATGCCCTGTCCGACCCCGATGCACATGGCGCACAGGGCGTGGCGTCCGCCGCTCCGCCGCAGCTCATGGCAGGCGGTCGTCACCAGCCGCGCGCCGCTCATGCCGAGGGGGTGGCCGATGGCGATGGCGCCGCCGTTGGGGTTGACCCGCGGGTCGTCGTCGGCGAGGCCGAGGTCGCGGGTGACCGCGAGGGCCTGCGAAGCAAAGGCCTCGTTGAGCTCGATGAGATCCATCCCCTCGAGGCTCATCGCGGTCCGGGCGAGGACCTTTCTCGTCGCCGGCGCCGGGGCGAACCCCATGATGCGGGGCTCGACGCCGGCGGTGGCCACGGCCACGACGCGGGCCATCGGCGTCAGCCCGTGGCGCTCGGCGGCAGCGCCGGATGCGACGACGAGGGCGCAGGCGCCGTCGTTGACCCCCGAGGCGTTGCCGGCGGTCACGGTCCCGTTCTCCCGGAACAACGCCTTGAGCCTCGCCAGCTCTTCGATGGTCGTTCCCGGACGCGGGTGCTCATCGGTTACCACGATCAACGGATCCTGTTTCCGGCGCGGCACGGCCACCGGCGTGATCTCCTCGGCGAGGTTGCCGTTGGCCTGCGCCGTCGCGGTCTTGGCCTGACTCCAGAACGCGAACCGATCCTGATCCTCGCGCGAGATTCCGAACTCCTCGGCGACGTTCTCGGCGGTCTCCGGCATCGAGTCGACGCCGTACCGGCGCTCGAGGGCGGGGTTGACAAAGCGCCAGCCGATGGTCGTGTCGAAGAGCTCGGCCTTGCGGCTGAACGCCTCGGCGGCCTTGGCCATGACGAAGGGCGCCCGCGACATGGACTCGACCCCTCCGGCGATGACGAGATCCTGCTCGCCCGCCTTGACGGCGCGAGCCGCGATCCCGACGGCGTCCATCCCCGAGCCGCACAGCCGGTTCACCGTGGTGCCGGTGACCTCGGGCGGCAGACCGGCGAGGAGAAGCGCCATCCGTGCGACGTTTCGGTTGTCCTCGCCGGCCTGGTTGGCGCAGCCGTAGACGACGTCGTCGACGGCACTGGGGTCGAGCCCCGGATTGCGTTGCAGCAAGGCCCGCATGGGAATCGCGGCGAGGTCGTCCGGCCTGACCGCGGCGAGGGCGCCGCCGTAGCGGCCGACCGGGGTTCGAATCGCATCGCAGATGAAGGCTTCGGTCATCATGAACTCCGTTGCAGAGGAACAGTCAACGCGGTTTCTCGCCCGCGGCCGGGATCAGCTCCGCGAAGTTCGACGCCCCGGACGGCACGAGCGCGCGGAGGACTTCGAGCTCTCGCGCGGTCGGCGCCTCGGTGGTGACGAGGGTGTCCGCGACCTCAAGCCGCCAACCCGTGGCCGCGACCGCGGTCTCGACCGACACCCCCGGGTGGAGGTGGGTGAGAGTGAGCTCGCCGCTTGAGGCATCGGGTTCGAGAATCCCGAGATCGGTGATGACCGCCTCCGGACCGCGGCCGGGAAGGCCGAGCTCGCGCCGCGATTCGCCGTTGCGAACCATCCCCACGGTGGTCACGAAATCGAGGGTCTCGACGAAGGTCTTCGGGTTCTGGCGCAGCAGGATGAGGGTGCGCCGGCAGAAACCCGCGATCTCCGGCGCCCCGCCGGCGCCGGGAAGCCGCACCTTGGGTTTGTCGTAGTCGCCGATGACCGTCGAGTTGAGGTTGGCGTAGCGGTCGATCTGGGCGGCGCCGAGAAATCCGGTCCTGATCCAGCCGCCCTGGAGCCAGTAGTTGAACATCTCGGGCACCGAGACCACCGCGAGCGCGGTCCGGCTGAGCTCCGGATCGCCGATGGAGAGCGGCAGCACGGTGGGTTTGGTGTCGAGGGTCCCGCTCTCATAGATCATCGAGATCCCGGCGGCGTGGGTTCGGCGGGCGAGGTTGGCGGCCTTGGAGGGCAGTCCGATGCCGATGAAGACCACGTCGTCGGGATCGAGCATCCTCGAGGCGGCGACGACCATCATCTCTTCCGGGCTGTAGGCGGGCTCAGACATAGCCGTCCTCCTTCAACCGGGCGAGGGTGTGGCCGAAATCGTCGGTCGAGACGACGTAGCGCTCCATCCACTCGCAGAATCCGTCGTAGTCCCTGCTGATCTCTCCCCAGCGTTGGTAGAACTCGTTGCTCCGGTCGTAATAGCCTTCGGCGTACGACGGGAACGCGCCCAGGCGGGCCTCGCACACCACGTCCACCGCCCAGCGGGGGATGACCGTTCCGCCGGCGTTCTCGTCGACCGAGTCGACGATCTCCTCGACGGTGACGATGCTGCGCGCCGAGGCCAGGATCGCCTCCTTCTGGACGCCGAGGATCCCGGTCATCCAGACGTTGCCGTGGCGGTCCGCCCGCTGGGCGTGGACGATCGCCACATCCGGGCGGTGGGACGGGATCGCGGTGAGGGTTTCACCGGTGAAGGGACACTCGATGAATCTGATCTTCGGGTTGACCTCCGGATACTGGGTGCCGCGATAGCCTTTGAAAACCGCGCACGGCAGCCCGGCGGCGCCGGCGGCGAAGGCGTTCGCCATGGCGGCGTGGGCGTGCTCCTCGAACTCGACGGCGTGCGGGACGCCGTTCTCGTAGGCGTCGCGCAGGCGAAACAGCGATCCGACACCCGGGTTTCCGCCCCACGAGAAGACCACCTTGTCGGCGCAGCCCATGCCGATCATCTGGTCGAAGATGATGTCCGGCGTCATCCGGATCAGGGTGAGATGGTCGACCCCCTGGCGGATGATCTCGGCCCCCGCGGCGTGGGGAATGAGGTGGGTGAACCCCTCCGCCGCCACCGAACAACCTGGATTGACGTATTTCTCGACGGCCTGTGCCAGCTCCAGGAACTCCGTCATGCTCATTCCTCCCCGACCCGCGGCTCTTGAGATTGAATTCTACTCGCGCGCGCCGCGGTTCAGCCCACCAGCGATCGAATGAGCGCCTCCCCGCGCCCGATGACCTCGTCGTGGTCCTCCGCGGCCGTGGCACTGTCCAACAGCTCCCTGGTCCGGCTGCGCAGCCGGTGGTCGGCACGCGGCTGCCCCTGGACACGCCAGTCGTCCACCGTCAGGTTGGGGAAGACCGCGCTCTCGAAGTACGCGGTGCGGTAGTTCTCCAGGGTGCCGGCGGCCATCAAGAAGTTGCCGGCCGGACCGACCTCGGCGATATCGTCGAGGGCGGCCGCAGCCTCGTCCAACGCGAAACCGACCGCGGCACGGCGCGCCTGGGCGATGACCTCGTCGGCGTAGACGATGATCGCCGGCGACATCGTCGTCGATCCCAGAGTGTCGCCGACGAAGGGCGCCAGTCCCACCTTACCCAGACAGCTCAGGAGGTGGTTGGCCCACTGGTGACCGCCGGCGATGAGGTCGGCGCCCCAGCCCATGCCGCTCCCCGAGGTGCCACAGTGCGGCAACCCGTAGAACTCGGTCATCTCGGCACAGGCCAGGTTGAGCACATAGCTGACGGGATCATAGAAATTCGCCATTCCCCGCATGTCGAAATAGGCCGGCAGCATGCCGATGATGACCGGCGCCCCGGGCCGGATGGACTGGCTCAGAACGAGACCCGCCAGCAGCTCCGCATTGAGCAGCGCGAGGATGCCGGCCGGGGTGATCGGCGTGGTCGCCCCCGCCATCCCGTAGTTCGAGTAGATGAATGGCAGACCGCGATCGATGGTCGCCGTCATCTTGTCGGCGGTCCCCTTGTTGATGACGAGCGGAGTGACCGGGTTGAAGTAGGGAACGACGAACGGTTTTTCGCCGACATCGGGATGGAGGTGCTCGATGAGATCGAGCACGGCCTCGTATCGGGCGTCGTCGGACACCAGCACGACCAGCGGCTTGGTGCTGTTCGCCATCATTTCCAGGATGGCGAAGAGATCCGACAGGTCGGCGGGGGTGTCCTGAATGACCCCGATCGTCGAGATCACATCGAACGACGGCAGCGACTGCCCGAGCCGAACCACCGCTTCCATGTGGCGGCGGGCGAAGGGCTCGATCTCGTCGGTCATCGGATCCTGGTAGTTGAGCGCGGTCACACCGATGCCGAAACGGGTCTCGGCGCCGTCGCCGAGCCGGAAAACCGGGTTGCCCCGCCGGTCGAAGATCTCCAGGCTCGACGGCGCCGCCCCCAACGACCGTTCGACCAGGGTTTCCGGGATGAGAACCCGGTCGCCGTCCTCCTTGGCCCCGGCGCCGATGAGGATCCTCCGGGCCGGCGCCGAATCGACGCGCACCCCGGTGGTCGCGAGGACGCGCAGCGAGGAGAAGTGGACCAGGTCCACCTGCCGTTCGTCGAGCACGGTGATCCGTGGGCGGACGATCTCTGCATCGTTCATGTTTTCACCCTCGTGGAAATCATACGCCACGGCGGGGCCGGGCGGAGGTGGCGCCTTTGCTAGACTCCTGGGCAAACACGCCGCTTCGAAGGAGGGCGCCCATGTTGACGTTGCACCGCGAGTCGGAACCCCCGACGGCGCACCTGAAGGCAGCCGCGCGGCTTTCCCTGGCGCTCCTGCTTCTGCCGATGCCGCTCTTTGCGGCGGACGGAGGACGGGCGGACCGGCCCGAGCCCGGATCGGCGGCGGCGATCGCGGCCGCGACCACCGATCCGCGTTTTGTCAACCCGTGGGTCGCCTCGGTGCCCGAGGACGAGGTTGTTCCTTCGCCGGGAGATTATCTCGGCAGGATCGCCGGCGCCGCCGGCGAGATGACTCGCCCGGAGGAGATCTTCGGCTACTTCAGGGCGCTGGCGGCGGCGTCGCCTCGGGTGCACGTGGAGGAGATCGGCCGCACCGACGAGGGGCGCGAGATTCTTCTGCTCGCGGCGGCAGACGAGGACGGCATCCGCACCCTCGCCGAGCTCAAGGCCGCCACCGCCGCCCTCGCCGATCCGCGCACGACCGATCCCGACCGGGCCGAGGCGATCATCTCCCGGGCGCGGCCGATCTACTACATCAACGCCGGGCTGCACGCCGACGAAACCGGTGCCCCCGAGGCGGTGATGGAGCTCGCCTACCGGCTCGCCGTCTCCGAGGAGCCCATGATCCGTCGGATCCGCGAGCGGCTGGTGGTGCTCATCAACCCGGTCGCCAACCCCGACGGCCGCGCCAAGATGGCCGACTGGTTCTACCGCTATCTCAAGGGCCGAACCGACTATGACGAGCTGCCGCGACAGTCACCGCCCTACTGGGGACGTTATGTCTTCGTCGACATGAACCGCGACGCCCACCAGCAGACCCAGGCGGAGACCCGGGCGATCTACCGGATGTTCTGGGACTTCCACCCGACGGTGATCCACGATCTGCACGAGAGCTTCCCCCTGCTCCAGACCTGGAACGGGACCGGCCCGTACAACCCGAATCTCGAACCCATCGTCACCAGCGCGTTCCTCGAGATGAGTTTCCACGAGGTCACGCGGATGACGGCCCTCGGCATGCCCGGGGTGTGGACCTGGGATTTCGGCGACGGTTACGGCCACCACTACGCCGATTCCATCGCCATGAACCACAACGCCATCGGGCGGGGCTACGAAACCATGGGCAACGCCACCGCCGAGACCGTCGAGCGGGTCCTCGACGGTTCCGAGACCAGCAAGACCTGGTTCCGGCCGTGGCCCGCCACGAGCCCGCTTCGGTGGTCCATGCGCGATAGCGTCAACTACACCCAGACCGGGCTGCTCGCCATCCTCGACTACGCCGCGGGCAACGCCGCCGAAATGCTGCGCGACTTCTACCGAACCGGGCTCAATTCGTGGCGGAAGGGCGTCGCCGGCGACCCGTTCGCCTATGTCATCCGCGACGAACAGCGCGATCGGCGGCGGACGGCGCAGATGGTCAACCTGCTGCGCCGTCAGGGCATCGAGGTCTCGCGATCACCCAACGCGTTCACCCTCGACGAGGGCGCCTTCCCCGCCGGCAGCTTCGTCGTCCGGCTCGATCAGCCCTTCCGCAACTATGCCGTCGATCTCCTCGAGCCGCAGGACTTCCAGTTCGCCGCCGGCGAGCTGCCGTATGACGACGTGTCGTGGGCGCTGCCGGTGCACTACGGCGTCGAGACCGTCCGGATCGACGACCGCCGGGTCCTCGATGTGGCGCTGGAACCGGTCGATGCCGATCTTGCGGCAACCGGTCGCATCAACGGCCGAGGACCGGTCTTCCTTGTTGCGGACACCGGCCAGGAGGCGTTTCTCGAGGCCCGTTACCGGCTGCGGGACTTCTCGCTGAGGATCGCCGAGGCCGCCTTCGCCTCGGGTTCGCGATCCTACCCCGAGGGAACGTGGATCCTGCCGCCGCAGCAAGGGCTCGAGCAGGCCCTCGATGGCGTGGCGGGCGATCTCGCTCTCGACATCGACAGCGCCGCCGCCATACCCGAGGTGGCGCACCACGATGCGCCGGCGCCGCGAATCGGGGTGTGGGTGCCGTGGGCCGACACCGACTCCATCGGCTGGATTCGCTACACCCTCGATCAGCGCGGGGTGCCCTACACCTACCTGCGGGACGAAGACATTCGCGCCGGCGGGCTGCGAGATCGGGTGGACGTGATCCTCTACGGCAACGTCGATCTCGACCTGCAGGGCCAGATCCACGGGATTCCCCCGACCACCGGCCCGATGGCCTTCGCCGCAACACCCGAGTCCCCGAGCCTCGGGCTGCCGGAAGCCTCCGCCGACATCACCGGTGGTCCCGGCTGGGAGGGTCTCGCGGCCCTGAGCCGCTTTGTCGAGGAGGGCGGCGCGCTGTTGACCCTCGGCAACGGGACCTCACTCGTGCTCGAAAGCGGTCTGGTGCGCAACGTCCGCCGCACCCTCGACACGGGAATCCGCACCCCGGGCGTTGAGCTCACCGCGCGCTTCCTCGAGCCCGGCCACCCCCTGGGATACGGGTATCACGACACCATATCGGTGTTCCGCGCCGACTTCCCGGTCTACGATCTCCCGCGGCGTTGGCTTCGTATGGCCTACTGCACCTCGTGTCTCGACGGACCGGTGGATCCGAGATGGGTGGTTCTCCAGTGGGGGTCGACCGATCCTGCGGCGGGGAGCATGATCGTCAGCGGCGGCGCCCTCGCCGAGGACGCGCTTGCGGGCCGGCCGGCGATTCTCGCGGTGCCCTCCGGCTTCGGCGTCGTCGTGGCGTACAACTTCAACCCGATGCACCGCGACCTCAACCGTTCCGACTACCGACTGCTGTGGAACGCGATCCTCAACTGGGGTCAGCTGCGCCCGCCGGTCGAGAGCGACCCCTGACGGGGCCGATCCGCATCCATATTGTGGGTTTTCATACCAGATCATGGTAGGGTTGCCCTGACCCGAGCCCGACCGCCAGAAACCTTCGAACCGAGGTGAAGAGATGAACCGATCGATTGTGGCGATCACCCTGAGCATCAGCATCTTTTTTTCGCTCGGCTACGGCATTGCCGGGGAGGCGGCCGACCCTGCCCCACCCCGCCCGCTGACCGTCGCTGACTTCTTCGAGATCCGCGGCGTCGAAGACCCGCAGATCAGCCCGGACGGGCGTTGGGTGGCCTACACCGTCGCCACATCCGATCTCGAAACGGACGAGGTGAAGAGCCGGGTTTGGATGGTCCCCGCCGGCGGCGGGGAGGCGGTGGCCATGACCTCCGAGGAGCGGTCCGCCTCGCACCCGAGGTGGAGCCCCGACAACCGGTTTCTTGCGTTCCTGGCGGCGCCCGAGGATGGCGAGGACCAGGTGTGGACGTTGTTTCGCGAGGGCGGCGAGGCGGTCCAGGCTGACCGACACCGCTCAGGGTGTGAAGCGACTTCGATTGGTCGCCGGACGGCAAGAGCATGGTCCTCGTGCTGCAGGATCCGACGCCGGTGCAGCTGGCGGTCAAGGCCGGCGAGAAGAAACCCGAGAATCCGCCGCCCTGGGTCATCACCCGCCGCCAGTTCAAGGAGGACTACATCGGCTATCTCGACAGCCGCCGGACCCACCTCTATGTCCTCGATCTGAAAACGAAGGCCCTGACCCAGATCACGTCCGGGGACTATGACGACACCCAGCCCGCGTGGTCGCCGGATGGCGCTTCCATCGCATTCACCAGCAACCGGTCGAGCGATCCCGACAGCAACTACAACACCGACATCTGGGTCGTCGACGCGCGCAACACCGACCAGGGTCAGACCCTCATCAAGGTGACCACCAATCCGGGGCCGGACGAATCGCCCGCCTTTTCTCCCGACGGCGCCCTCATCGCCCACCGCTGCGCCGTCGACACCGCCGCCGACGTCTACGCCACGAACCACCTCGCCGTGGCGCCCTCGGCCGGCGGCGTGACCACGGTCCTCACCCGGGAGCTCGATCGCAACGTGTTCTACCCGAAGTTCTCGGCCGACGGGAGCGCAGTGCTCGCTGCGGTTGAGGACGACGGCGAGCAGTATCTCGCCCGGGTGCCGGTCGACGGCGGTCGAATCACCCATGCGATCGGCGGTCCGCGCTCGGTCGGTGAGTTCGCGGTCGGGAGCGACGGGCGCATCGCCGCCGTGGTATCCGAACCGCTGTTGCCGCCCGAGGTGTTTCTCAGCGACGGTGACAGCCTCACGCGGCTGACGCACACCAACGACGAGGCGCTCGCCGGCATCCGGCTCGGCGAGGTCGAGAACGTCCACTTCACGAGCAAGGACGGCGCCGAGATCGAGGGCTTCATCATCAAACCGCCGGGCTTCGAGCCGGGCGTCCGCTACCCGACGGTGCTGCGCATCCACGGCGGACCGATGATGCAGTACGACTTCGGCTTCCACTTCGAAGGACAGCTCTTTGCCGGCGCCGGCAACGTCGTGGTCATGCCCAACCCGCGCGGCTCATCCGGCTACGGCCAGGACTTCTCGACCGCGATCTGGCAGGCCTGGGGCGGCAAGGACTTCGAGGACGTGATGGCCGCGGTCGACGACGCCGTCGCCCGGGGTTACGCCGACTCCGATCGGTTGGCCGTCGGCGGCTGGTCCTACGGCGGCATGCTGACCAACCACGTGATCACCAAGACCGACCGTTTCAAGGCCGCCTACACCGGCGCCAGCGCGGCTCTCTACATCACCAACTACGGTCACGACCACTACCAGCTGTGGTGGGAAAACGAGCTCGGGCTGCCGTGGGTGACCCCCGAGATGTACCACAGGATTTCGCCCTACTTTCAGGTCGACAAGGTGGTCACACCCACCCTCATCGTCGGCGGCGAGCAGGACTGGAACGTGCCCATCGTCAACTCCGAGCAGCTCTACCAGGCCCTCAAGCGCCTCGGCGTGACCACCGAGCTGGTGGTCTACCCCGGCGAGTTCCACGTCTTCACCACGCCGTCGTACAACAAGGACCTCTACGAACGCCTCCTCTCGTGGTTCGCGGCGCACGTCCCGGGGCCGACGACGGCGTCCGGGGGCGGTCCGTGAAACACGCGGTCGCGGCCCTGGCCTGCGCTCTGCTCATCGCGGCCGGCGGCATCCGAGCCGCTGAACCGACCGAACCCGAGAGCGTCCGGATCCCCGGCTTCACCGCCGCGTCGAGTAGCCGCGAGCGCGCCATCGAGGGGCGGCTGGCCGGCCTCCTCGACCCGGCCGGCACCGCCCGCCACTTCCGTCTGCTGACCGAGGAGCCGCACCCGGCGGGCTCCGCCGAAAACCTCAAGCTCGCCCATTACGTGCGCGACCAGTTTGTCGCCTCCGGTCTCGAAGGGGTGACGATCCACCGCTACGACGTGCTGCTGCCGTGGCCGCGCAAGGTCGCGGTGTCGATGCTCGAACCGGCGCCGATGACCGCTTCGCTCGCCGAGGACGGCTACGCGGTGGACAAGGACTCGTACGCCGTCGGCGCTGGTCTCACCTATCTCGGCATGTCGGGCTCCGGCGATGTGACGGCGGACGTCATCTACGCCCACAGCGGCAACCCCGAGGACTACGACTGGCTCGTGGCGCAGGGCATCGACCCGCGCGGCAAGATTGCCGTCGTCCGCTACTCGAACCCGTACAGCTACCGCGGGTTCAAGGCCTGGGAGGCCGAGCGGCGCGGCGTTGCGGCGCTCATCATCTACTCCGACCCCATGGACGACGGCTATCGCAAGGGAGACGTCTTCCCCCGCGGCCCATGGGGCCCGGAGAGCCACATTCAGCGCGGCGCGATCACCTACGACTTCATCGTTCCCGGGGACCCGCTGACCCCGGGCTGGGCGTCGCTCGAGGGGGCGAGGAGAATCCCCGAGAAAGAGGCGCGTTCGGTGCCGCGGATCCCCGCCGTGCCGATGTCGTGGCGCGACGCGAAACCGATCCTGGAGAGCCTCGACGGACCGGTCGCGCCACCCTCGTGGCAGGGCGCTCTGCCCATCACCTATCACGTCGGCCCGGGTCCGGCGAAGCTCCGCGTCGAGGTCGACATGGACGGCGAGACGCGGCCGATCTGGGTGGTCGAGGGCCGGATCCTCGGGTCGGAAAGACCGGACGAAACCGTCATCCTCGGCAACCACCGCGACGCGTGGGTGTACGGCGCCGTCGACCCGTCGAGCGGCACCGCCACCCTCCTCGAAACGGCGCGCGTGCTCGGCACACTCGCCCGCGACGGTGCGCGGCCGCGGCGTACCTTGGTCTTCGCCAGCTGGGACGCCGAGGAGTGGCACCTCACGGGCTCGACGGAGTGGGGCGAGGAGTTCGCCGCCGAGCTCGGCAAGGGCGCCGTCGCCTACCTCAACGTCGACAGCTCGACCAGCGGCCCGAACTTCCAAGTGAGCGCCGTCGCGAGCCTCAACCCGACGATCGTCGAGGTCGCGCGCGATGTCACCGACCCCAACAGCCGCCGCAGCCTCTTGCAGGCGTGGGGGAAGGCGGCGACGGCCGGTGACGATGGCGGCGCTCCCGGCCCGCTCATCGACAACAACCTCGGCAGCGGTTCGGACTACACCGTCTTCCTCAACTTCCTCGGCATACCGGTGGTCGACCTCACCTTCGCCGGGCCCTACGGCGTCTACCACTCGCAGTACGACGATCTCTACTGGATGGAGCACTTCGGCGATCCCGGCTACCGCTACATGACGGCGATGGCCGAGGTCTGGGTCCGGTTGGGTCTGCGGCTCGCGAACGCCGATGTTCACGGCTTCGACTACCGGGGGTACGCGGCGACCGTTCGCGGCTTCATCGATTCCCTGCGAGAGGTTCCCGAGCTTTCCGAGGAGCTCGACCTGACGGTGGCCGTGGCCGCGGCCGACGAGTGGCGCGACGCGGCGGAGAACCTGCAACAGAAGCTCGACCGATTGCTGACCGCCGGGGACGACCCGCCGGCCGCGTCGCTCGCGGACCTCAACACCGCCCTGCTCGGCGTCGAACGCGGGCTCCTGCTGGCGGACGGGATCCCGGGTCGGCCGTGGTTCAAACACAGCTTGTACGCACCGCGCTACACCTATGCGGCGATGTCGTTGCCGGGGGTTCGCGAGGCGGCGGAGGCGCAGGACTGGGACCTCGCCCGTCGCCAACTCAATGCCCTGATCGAGCGCCTGCAGGCAGCGACCGCTGCCACCCGAGGCGCCGCGGCCCTGGTGCCGGCGCCATGAAACCGCAGGAGGAGGACGCGATGAGCCCCGATCCCGAGCGGACGCTCACGTCCGAAGGACTGGTCCGCGGTCTCGGGCGCTGGGACGCCACCTTTCTCACCATCGGTTCGGTCGTCGGCACCGGGATCTTCATCACCACCGCCGACATCGCCCGCGTGCTGCCCCACCAGGGCATGATCCTCCTGGTCTGGACCCT
The DNA here is from genome assembly GCA_963823445.1 of uncultured Acidobacteriota bacterium. Classification (GTDB taxonomy): domain Bacteria; phylum Acidobacteriota; class Thermoanaerobaculia; order Thermoanaerobaculales; family Sulfomarinibacteraceae; genus JAHECW01. The sequence goes on along the minus strand of CAWGLT010000004.1, from coordinate 221,394 downwards.
GGCCGGCTTCCTCACCCTCGCGGGCGCGCTGACCTACGCCGAACTCGGTGCGATGTTCACCCGGGCCGGCGGGATGTACCACTACCTCAAGGAGGCGTACGGACCGTTCTGGGGTTTTCTCTTCGGTTGGGCCTGCTTCCTGATCATCATGTCCGGCGGCATCGCCGCGCTCGCCGTCGCCTTCGCCGAGTACCTGGGCAGTTTCGCACCGGTGTTTTCCATGACCAACGTGCTCCTGACGGTGCCCGTCGGCCCGTGGTCCTGGTCGCTCTCGGGCGGACAGATCGCCGCCGCGCTCGCGATCCTCCTGCTCACGGCGGTGAACTACATCGGTCTGCGCGAGGGCGCCGGGGTGCAGAACTTTCTGACGGTGTTCCGGATCGGCGCCATCGTCGTCTTTGCCGCGCTCGCGTTTTTCGTCCATGCGCGGGCACCGGTTGAACTCTTCGCCGCGCTGCCCTCGGTCCCCCTGGCGGCCGGGGTCGGCGTCGCCATGATCGCCGCCCTCTGGACCTACGACGGGTGGTACGGACCGACCTTCTCGGCCGGTGAGATGCGCGACCCGCAGCGCACCCTCCCCTTCGGCCTGGTCTGGGGCACGGTGATCGTGATGGCGCTCTACGCCCTCATCAACCTCGTCTACTTCCGCGCCCTGACCATGGAGGAGATGACGGCGAGCCGGCGGATCGCCGAGACCGCCGCGACCGCGCTCTTCGGCGACGGTGGCGGCAAGGTGGTCTCGTTCGCGGTGCTGGTCTCGACCTTCGGCTGTCTTTCCGCGACCATTCTCTACAGCTCGCGGATCTATCTCCCCATGGCCCGCGACGGCGTCTTCTTTCGCGGATTGGCCGCCGTCCACCCACGCTTCCACACCCCCGGACGAAGTCTGTGGGCGCAGAGCCTTTGGGGCGTGGTCCTGGCGCTTTCCGGAACCTACGAGCAGCTCTATACCTATGTCATTTTCGCCATGCTCTTCTTCCACGTCGCGACCGCCGGCGCGGTCATCGTCCTGAGGCGCAGGCGACCCGAGGCGGAACGTCCCTACCGGGTCTTCGGTTACCCCTGGGTGCCGGTGCTCTTCGTCCTGGCCTCGATTCTCCTGCTCGGCAACACCTTGATGGAAAAGCCGATGGAGTCGATGATCGGCCTCGGTTTCCTGGCGACGGGCATCCCGGCCTATCTCTGGTGGCGGCGGAACCCGGCGGGCTCGGGAGCGGCACCATGAGCGAGAAAGAGGCTCCCGAGGGCACCCAGGCGGTGATCCGCGCGCTCGGTCTGCTGAAGATCTTCACCCGAGCCCGGCCCGAGCTGAGTCTGGCCGAGATGAGCGAGGCGGCCGGCCTCGCCAGGACCACCACCGACAGGTTGTTGAGAGCGCTCGAGAGCGAGGGCCTGGTGGCGAAGAACCCGGTCACCAGGTCCTTCCACCTCGGGCCGGCGATCCTCGCCCTCGGCACCCTGGCTCTCATCAGCAACGATCTGCGGACCGTCGTCGAGCCCGAGCTCAGGCTGTTAGCCGAGCGCACCGGAGAGACGGCGACCCTCGAGGTGCCTCTCGAGGGCAACATGGTCATCCTCGCCGAGGTCTCGGGCAGCCACCTGGTGACGGTGGCCGCCGAGATCGGCACCCGCTGGCCGATCCACGCCACCTCGACGGGCAAGGCGTACCTGTCCGCGCTGTCCCCGCACGCGCGGCGGGGGCTCCTGCGATCGCCGTTGACCCGGTTCACTCCCGCCACGGTGATCGACATCGAGGAACTGGAACGCGAATTCGAACGTATCCGCATCCAGGGCTACGCGACCGCGATCGGGGAGGTCGAAGCCGGAGCCTCGGCGGCCGCCGCCGTTCTGCGGAACGCCATCGGGCAACCCGTCGGCGCCATCAGCTTCAGCGGCCCGACCAGCCGGCTCACGAGCCAACGGCTGGATGTGCTCGGTCTCGCCCTGGCGTCGGCCGCCGCCGGTTTGGCGCCTCGGATCCACACCATGGACTGAAGGGGTTCACGACGATGATCCCTGAACGGCAAAGCGTGCTCCACAGCTGGTGCGTCCAGGCCGACTGGGACGCGCCTACCATCGTCGGCGGCGAGGGCGCCTGGTTCTGGGACGAAGACGGCCGCCGCTATCTCGACATGAGCAGCCTTGTCGAGAGCATGAACCTCGGCCACCAGCACCCCGCTCTGGTCCGAGCCATCCGGGACCAGGCGGCCGAGCTCTGCTTCGTCTCCTCCGCCTGGGGCGCCGGGCCCCGCGCCCGGCTCGCCGAGCTGCTGCTCGAGAAATCCGGTTTCGAAGGCGGGCGGGTGTTCTTCACCCTCGGCGGAGCGGACGCCAACGAGCACGCCGTCAAGTTCGCCCGCCAGGCGAGCTCGAAACCCCGCGGATGGATCATCACGAGGGACCGCTCCTACCACGGCGCCAGCTATGGCGCCATGGCCCTCTCGGGAGACGACCGCACCCGCCGCCAGATCGACCCGGCGGCCATGAAGGTGATCCACGTCCCGCCGCCCTACGCCTACCGCTGCCCCTTCGGCTCGGCTTCCGAAGAGGAGTGCGGAAAGCGGAGCAGCCGCCACATCGGTGACGTCATCGACGACTGCGGCGCCGCCGAGGTCGCCGGGGTCCTGATGGAGCCCAACGCCGGGACCAACGGGATCGTCGCGCCGGAAAACCACTGGCCCCTGCTCCGGGAGGAAACCCGGCGGCGCGGGGTCCTGCTCATCGCCGACGAGGTCATGAGCGGCTTCGGCCGCTGCGGCGAGTGGTTCGCCTGGCAGCGCCACGGCGAGGCCGGGCGGCCGGATCTCATGAGCCTGGCCAAGGGCCTCACCGGGTCGCACCTTCCCCTCGCGGCCGTCGTTCTGTCCCGCGATGTCGCAGCCCGGTTCGAGCACGAGATGCTCTTGACCGGCCTGACGTACTGCGGCCACCCCCTCTCCTGCGCGGCCGGAGTGGCCGCCGTCGAGGCCTACGAGGACGAACGTCTCATCGAGCGCTCGCGAGCCCTGGGCCCTCGCCTCATCGAGGAGCTGCGCGGAATCCGGGACCGCGTCGACATCATCGGCGACGTGCGCGGCGGGCACGGGCTCTTCGCGGTCGTCGAGCTGGTCAGGAACCGGACGACGCGCGAACCGGTCTCGCCCTGGCCGCAGAGCCACCCATCGCTCACAACCTTTGTCGCCCGGGCCCGCGAGGAGGGCGTCTCGTTCGCCACCCGCGGCAACCTCATCATCCTGGCGCCGCCGCTGGTCATCGTGGAGGAGGATCTCATGGACGCCCTCTCCCTGATGGAGCGGCTGCTCAACGAATTGGAGTGGTCATGAGCTTCAAACTCACGTATTCGACCATGTTCGACCCCCCGGAGGAGATGCACACCCGCTTCGAGGCGGCCCTCGCCGAGGTCCGCGCCGGTCTCGGCGCGACCCACACGATGCACATCGACGGCGCCGACGTCGGCACCGAACACAACGCCGAAAGTCTCAGCCCCATCGACCAGCGCCTGGTTCTGGGTCGCTTTCCGGTCGGCGGCGCCGCCGATGTCGACGCGCGCCGTGGCCGCCGCCAAACGGGCCTTCCCCGGCTGGCGGATGACGCCGCACGAGGAGCGGATCCGCCTCGTCATGACAGCCGCCGCACTCATCGAGGAACGGGTCTACTCGATCGGCGCCGCGCTCGCGTTGGAGGTCGGCAAGAACCGCATGGAGTCGCTGGGAGAGACCCAGGAGACGGCCGACTTCTTCTCCGGCTACGCGGAGGAGTTCAAGAAGCACCGGGGCTACGATCTCGTCATGCCGGACGATCCGCTGCCGAACTACCTCTCGCACAACCGCAGCGTTCTCAAACCGCACGGCGTCTGGGCGGTGATCGTCCCGTTCAACTTTCCGCTGGCCCTCGGCGGCGGCCCGGTGGCAGCAGCGCTGGTGACCGGCAACACCGTCGTCCTCAAGGGCGCGACCGCCACGCCGTGGGCGGGCCGGCTGCTCGCCGACTGCATCCGCGACGCCGGCTTTCCGGCCGGCGTCTTCAACTATGTCATGGGGCCCGGCGGCGTCGTCGGCGAGGCGCTGATCAACCACCCCGATCTCGCCGGAGTGACCTTCACCGGCTCGCACGAGGTCGGGATGCGGATCTACCGGAAGATGGCCGGCGGCTTCTACCCGAGGCCCTGCATCGCCGAAATGGGCGGCAAGAACGCCTGCATCGTCACCGCGCGGGGCGATCTCGAGCGGGCGGTCCCCGGCATCGTCCGCTCCGCCTTCGGTCTGAGCGGGCAGAAGTGCTCCGCCCTCTCCCGGGTCTATGTCGAGGACGCGGTGGCCGACCGGCTGCTCGAGGGCGTGGTCGAGGCGACCCGGGCCGTCAGGGTCGGCGATCCCTGTGCGCGGGACAACTGGATGGGACCGGTGATCAGCGCCGGCGCCGCCCGCGACTACGCCCGCTACTCGGCCGAACTCGAGGCTCACGGAGGCCGCATCCTCTTCGGCGGCCGTCGTCTGAGCGACGGCGATCACGCCCACGGCCACTTCGTCGAGTGCACCGTGGCCGAGGCGCCGGCCGATCACCCACTTGTTCCGCGAAGAGCTCTTCCTGCCCATCCTCATGGTGTGCCGGGTCAAGGACCTGCGCGAGGGCGTCGCCCTCGCCAACGAGAGTCCGCTGGGCCTGACCGCGGGTTGCTACGGCAACGACGAGGAGGTCCGCTATTTTCTCGACCACATCGAGGCCGGCGTCCTCTATGTCAACCGGCCGCAGGGAGCGACCACCGGCGCCTGGCCCGGTTACCAGGCCTTTGGCGGCTGGAAGGGTTCGGGCTCGACGGGCAAGGCGATCGGATCGGTCTACTACCTGCCGCTGTACCTGCGCGAGCAGTCCCAGACCGTGGTCGAGTGAGGCGACGATTCGACGGAATTCTCGGCGGGGCACCGCCGGCGCGATGGCGTTCGACCGACCTCGATGGAGGTCAGACTGAGGGTGGAGCCATGAAAACCGAGCACATCAAGACCGAGCTTCCCGGCCCGAAGGCGCGGGCGATCCTGGAGCGCGACGCGAAGGTCGTGTCGCCGTCCTACCCGCGCGACTACCCCTTCGTGATGTCGCACGGCCGGGGCGCCGAGGTCTGGGACGTCGACGGCAACCGTTTCCTCGATTTTGCCGCCGGGATCGCGGTGTGCGCGACCGGCCATTCGCACCCGCTGGTGGTGCAGGCCATCAAGGACGCCGCCGAGAAGTTCCTTCACATCAGCTCGGACTACTGGCACGAAGGCCAGGTGCGCCTCGGCGAGCGGATCGCCGAGCTCGACCCGCTGGGAGAGCCGGTGCTGAGCTTCTTCGCCCAGTCCGGCAGCGAGAGCGTCGAGGGCGCCCTCAAGCTCGCCCGCGATGTCACGGGACGGCCCCGTTTCATCGGCTTTCTCGGTGGGTTTCACGGCCGGACCATGGGATCGCTCGCCTTCACCTCGAGCAAGGTCACGCAGCAGAGCGGCTTCTTCCCGACCATGCCGGGCGTCACCCACGTGCCGTTCCCGAACAACTACCGGCCGCTGCTCGCTGGCGCCGACCAGGGAGCTGCGGTCCTCGACTACATCGAGAACGTGCTCTTCAAGGCCAACGTGCCGCCCTGGGAGGTCGCGGCCATTCTCGTCGAGCCGATCCTCGGCGAGGGCGGCTACATCGTCCCGCCCGACGGTTTCCTCGCAGGTCTGCGGGCGCTCTGCGACCGGCACGGGATTTTGCTCATCTTCGACGAGGTCCAGTGCGGCGTCGGGCGCACCGGGAGGATCTTCGCCTGTCAGCACTGGGGTGTGGCGCCGGACATCATGACCCTGGCCAAGGGCCTCGGCTCGGGTCTGCCCATCGGCCTCGTGGTCGCCAAGAAGACGATCATGGAGCAGTGGCCGCACAACGCCCACGGCAACACCTTCGGCGGCAATCCGATCTGCTGCGCCGCCGCCCTCGCGACCCTGGATCTCGTCGAGCACGAGTACACCGCAAACGCGGCGGAGGTGGGTTCGTACTTCATGGATCGCCTACGCGAGCTCGCCTCCCGGCACGAAGTCATCGGTGAGGTGCGCGGGAAAGGACTCATGATCGGCATCGAACTGGTGCGGGATCGCGAATCGCGGACCCCGGCCGCGGAGCTCTGCGCCCGGATCCTGCACCGCGCCTTTCACAACGGGCTGATCCTGCTCTCCTGCGGTGTCAGCACGGTGCGATTCATGCCGCCGCTGATGATCACCAGAGGTGATGTCGACGAGGCGCTCGCCATCCTGGAGGCAAGTCTCGCGGAGGCCGCCGACATTCCGTAGTGGTATCGCCAATGGGAGTCCGGCTCCGTCACGGGCGGGTTTGCCCTCCTGATATGCTCGGTCTTCTTCGAGGAGGTTCCTCATGCGGTCAGTTTTCGTCCTCATCGTCTCGCTGTTGATGACCCAGCCGGCGGCCGCGGGCGAGCCGCCGCGGGCCCGCGACCTCGGGGTCCCGTTCGACGGCACCCCGGGCCCGCTGAATGCGATCACCGATGTCGCCGGCGTCGCCGTCGGCCACGCCACCCTGATCGAGGACCTGGCCGACGGACGCGCGGTGCGGACCGGGGTGACGGCGGTGCTTCCCCGCGGCACGGACACGCTTCAGCGGCCGGTCTTCGGCGCCTGGTTCGCCCTCAACGGCAACGGCGAGGTGACCGGCACGACCTGGATCGAGGAGTCGGGCCAGCTCGAAGGTCCGGTCATGCTGACCAACACCCACAGCGTCGGCGTGGTTCGCGACGCCACCATCGCCTGGCGGATCCGCCGGGCAGGTCCGGATTCGAGCGGCTATTACTGGTCGCTCCCGGTGGTCGCCGAAACCTGGGACGGCCACCTCAACGACATCAACGGCTTTCACGTCAAACCCGAGCACGTCGACGCCGCCCTCGACGGTGCGCGCGGCGGGCCGGTGGCCGAGGGCAACGTCGGCGGCGGCACCGGCATGGTCTGCTACGAGTTCAAGTGCGGCATCGGCACGGCATCTCGCGTCGTCGAGGTTCTCGGCGAAAGCTACACCGTCGGCGTGCTGGTCCAGGCCAACTACGGGCTGCGCGACGAGCTCGTCATCGCCGGCGTCCCGGTCGGCCGGCAGCTGCGCGACCACCGGGTCTATTCCGAGCCCGACCCGGAGGTTTCCGGGACCGGATCGATCATCGTCGTCGTCGCCACCGACGCACCGCTGCTGCCGCACCAGCTCGAGCGGATCGCGCGGCGGCCGGCGCTCGGTCTCGGCCGTCTCGGTTCCATCGCCCACAACGGCTCGGGGGACATCTTCGTCGCCTTCTCGACCGCCGACGCCTCGCTCGGTGCGAGCGACCGCGTGCTGACCCACCACTCGTTGCCCAACGACGTCCTCGACCCGCTCTTCAGCGCCACCGTGCAGGCGGTCGAGGAGGCGGTCGTCAATGCCATGGTTGCCGCCCGCGACATGGTCGGCGACCAGGGCCGCTACGCCAAGGCGCTTCCGCAGGGAGAGCTCATCGAGGTCATGACGGGTTCCGGGCGCTGACAAAACGACCGGGCGGCGAGGGGTCTCGCCGCCCGGTGAAGATGACCGTTGAGGTCGGTTGTCAGCTCACGGTCAGAACTCGATCCCGACGTGGAGCTGGAGTCGCCGCGGTTTCACCCAGTAGGTGGGGATGAAGTCCTCGCCCGCGTCGAGCACCACGGTCTCGAACCAGTCGGTGGGAGCGCTGTTGAGCACGTTGAGAAACTGGAGATCGACCACCAATCCGACGTTGCCGCCGAGTTTGAAGGTCTTGCCGATACCGATGTCCCAGAGATATTGGAAGCCGTGGCGCCCCGGGTCGCCCGCCGGCGCCATGATGGCGGAGGGACCGCCGGTGGTCGGCAACCGATACTGCCGACTGTACGGCCGGCCGCTCTGCAGGTTGAGCATGGTGTTGGCGTTCATGTTCCAGGGCAGGACGAAGTTGGCCTGGACCCGAAACATGTGCGGCCGGTCGCCCTGCAATCGCTGGCCGTTGGCGTTGAGGAACGAGTTGGGATCGGAGCCCGTGTGGCTGCCGTAGAGCGGGTTGGACTGCCACTGGGAGAGGTACGCCGCGATGAGTCCGGTCGACTGCGAGTAGGTGTACGACGCCTGCATGCTCCAGAAGTCGGTCATCCGCCGGTTGAAGGTCAGCGTCACCCCCCAGTACTCCTGCCAGTAGCTGTCGGCGTTGGGGTCGATGGTGAATCCAGGCGTGTTGCCCTTGCGCACCGTAGGATAGACGATGGGGTCGAGCAGGGTGTACTGGTTGCCGGTGAACGGATCGGTGAACTGCAACTCCTCGTAGACCCCGTCATCCATCACCTGCCAGCCGATGAGGTCGGTGGTGTCCTTGTAGACGCCGGTGACACCGAACGAGTACTTCCCGCCGATCTCGTGCTCGAAACCGAGTGAGTACTGCAGGGTCCGCGGCGCCTTGAGATTGGGATCGACCGTCGTCGCCCCGGGGCTCCAGGTCCAACCGGGCTCGTCATCCCACGGACCCTCCCAGGACTCGCCGTAGTAGGCGTTGATCGGTGGCGCCTCCGGCGCCGGCGCATTCCAGTTGCCGCCCACGTTGCCGTCGTAATAGACCCCGAATGAACCGCGGATCACGGTCTGTTTGTTTTCGCCGAGGGAGTAGGCGAAGCCGAGACGCGGAGAGATGTTGTCCCAGGTGAAGACCGGGTCGACGCCGGGGATGACCTCCCCGGTCGGTTGGCCGTTGAGGTCGAGCCGGTTGAAGGACGGGATGGCGCCGACGTGGTGGTCGTACCGGAGCCCGATGTTGAGCGTCAGCCGGTCGTTGACCTTCCACGAGTCGTCGGCGAAGGCCGAGATCGAATCCTGTTGATTGCCGTAGTAGTAGGGCGTCTGGACGGCTCTGTAGTAGTAGTCGTAGGTCTCGCCGTAGTACTCGTAGGTGTAGTGAACATAGTAGGTGCCGCCGTATGCGACCTGGGTCTGGGTGATGGACTCGCCCCGGCTCGCCTGGACGCCGAACTTGAAGTCGTGGTCGCCGGCGATGAAGTCGTCGGCGAAGGTCGAGAGCGAGACGCTCGCCTGATCGAGGGAGGTGTCGTAGGTCCAGGGGTACCACACACCTCCGAAATAGAGCGTCGGACCACCGCCCGGCGGCGAGTAGTCGATGTAGGCGGGTTCCATGCTGCCGGTCTGGGAGAGGTTGTCGTCGTTGCTGTACCAGCCGGTGTACCGGGCCTCCAAAAAGGTGCGGTCCGAGAAGATGGACTGGTAGTTGATCCCCCACATCACGTCGTTGCCGATCTCACCCGCGCTCGCCGACGGCGTCGTGTACGGGCTCGACGCGGCCGGGTAGCCCCAGTCGGACATATAGCCCTTGGCGTCGATGAGGTTGGAGTCGTTGATCCGCCACGACAGCTTGGCGTCATAGCGATCCTGATACTGGGTCGGGTTGGTGTCGGGGTCGCTGCCCGGGAAGGTGTGGTTGTCGCGCCAGTACTCGTAGGCGACGAAGAACCACAACCGGTCCTTGACGATCGGTCCGCCGAGGGTGGCGGTCACATCCCAGAACTCCTTCTGGACAAACTCGGGGTCCTCCGAGTCGAAGTCGATCTGCGAATCGACGAGAGAGTCGTCGAACCAGTAGAGGTTGACTCCGCCCTCGAACTTGTTGGAACCCGACTTGGTCACGATGTTCATCGCCGCGCCGAGCATGTTGCCATACTCGGCCGGGGCGCCGATGCCCATCACCTGGACCTCCTGGATGGAATCCGGGTTGACCCCGATCCAGGATGTGCCGGTCTCCGGCGCGGTGGTCTCGATGCCGTCGATGAACCAGTTGTTGGACTGGACGTTGGAGCCGGCGGCAATCATCCGATCCGAATCCTCGGTTGCGAGGCTGACATCGGGCGCGACCGCGATGATGTCGTAGAAGTTCCTCGTGGTCGGGAGGTTCTTGAGGAATTCTGCGGTGTAGAGGGCGCTCGGGCTCGAGCTGGTGGCGTCGAGCAACGGCCTTTCCGACGTGACCACCACTTCCTCCGAGAATTCCGCCTGCAGGATGAAGTCGGCGGTGCCGGTTGTGCCGAGACCGACGACGACACCTTCGATGGTTTGCGATCGAAATCCGTTGAGGTCCGCCCGCACCGTGTAGACACCGGGCGGCATCGCGGCGAAACGATAGGCGCCCGTGTCGCCGGTGACCGCGGTCCGCGAACCACCCATCAGGGCCTCGCTGCTCGCGGTGACCGTCACTCCAGGCATCGGGAAACCCTCGAGATCATTGACCTGACCCAAGATGCGGCCGGTTCTGGTCTGCGCCGAGGCCGACAGGCTGAAGAGCAGGACCACCACCACAGCCATCGATACAGTGAGAACTCGTCTACTCATGCTTCTCCCCCTTTGCCATGGAATTTCATCGAACGTCCGGAAACCGGTGGCACCGACACGGTCCCCTTCCCCGTAGGATGCGCGCCGATTCCCGGGACGCACCGAAAGCACTCCGAGTCATCTCGGAAGCCATGTTTCGACTGGGTTGTGGGCGGCGAAAAAAGCCCGGCTCGCCCGCACTTCTCACCGGGTTTCGTTGCGAGGTCGGCGAGGTGCTGTGCCCAGCTGGGTTTTCGATCCGAGGGGCGCGGAGGCGTACTTGACAGTACGTAGGGACCTCGCGCACCGCCCGCGAGGGCGGACCCGACGGAGTCGGGAGACCCCGCAGGGGTCAGCGTGGGCTGGAGCACCCGGAGGTGAGAAAACCCAGCTGGGTGCCGTGCATCGCCGGCCGCAGCAGAAAGCCGGTGAGAAGAGCGGGCTAGGGCACGGGTCGCATCATCCATCGACGCGTCGGCCGGAGGCGGCGGCGCAAGCATCACGGGCACCACCGAAAGCACCACGCAAGGGAGGTCGGCGCGCCCGAGACAAATGCGGAATAGATCACATTGTGGTTCCTTGACCCATATTGTGGAACTGACACTCATAGTAAACCATCCCGCTCGGAAATCGTGAAAAGAGACCCATGCGCAAAATTTCGATCCATCCACGTCGGCTCATCTCGGGGCCGAGAGGCGCCCTCCCCTGCTATCATCGACCGACTCGGCGCGGGAGGGATCTTGCACGACACCATCGACTACGCCGAGGTCGGTCTTCGGGTCGGCCTCGAGGTCCACCAACAACTGCTCACCGAAAAGAAAATGTTCTGCCATTGCCCGGCGGGGCTCTACACCACCGAGCACGACGGATCGATCCTGCGCCACATGCGGCCGACCCTGTCGGAGCTCGGCGAGTACGACGGCACGGCGCTGATGGAGTTCAAGACCCGAAAGAACATCATCTATCTGCTCCACCGGTCCAACACCTGCACCTACGAAATGGATGACACGCCGCCGTTTCTCGTCAATCAGCAGTCGCTCGATGTCGCCATCGAGCAGTGTTTGATGCTCGGCTGCGACATCGTCGACGAGGTCCACATCGCCCGCAAGCAGTACCTCGACGGGTCGATTCCGACGGGCTTCCAGCGCACCGCCATCGTCGGCGTCGAGGGCCGCCTGCCGTTTCGCGGCCGCGAGATCTCGATCACCCAGGTCAGCGTCGAGGAAGACTCCTGCCGCGAGGTCTCCGATCGCGGCCACCTCATCGTCTGGCGAACCGACCGACTGGGAATGCCGCTCATCGAGACCGTCACCGGGCCCGACCTGCGCACCCCGGACGAGGTCGAGGAGGCCATCTTGCTCGTCGGCCGGGTCTGCCGCTCCACCGGTCATGTCCGGGTCGGAATCGGCGCCAGCCGCCAGGACGTCAACGTCTCGGTCCGCGGCGGCCGCCGGGTCGAGATCAAGGGCGTACCCAAGGCCGGCTGGGCGCCGCGGCTGGTCCACGGCGAGGCCGTCCGGCAGGTCAATCTGCTCGAGCTTCGAGATGAGCTTCACCGGCGCGGTTTCACCTCCGCGGACGATCTCCGGATCGAAGACCGCGATGTGACCGATGTGGTGGCCGGCTCGGCCGCCAGGGTCCTCAACCGAGCAACCTGGGAGCTCTTCCTCGCAGGCGACGACCGCCGCCCTGGATTCGAGTGCGGCGCCGGCGCCTTTCGGGTTCGCGCGGTCAAGCTCGAAGGGCTCGCCGGCACCCTGGCGTGGCCGACCCAACCCGGCAAGACCTTTGCCGACGAGCTGCGCGGGCGGGTGCGGGTCATCGCCGGTCTCGACCAGCAACCCATCCTCCTCCACTCGGAGGACTGGCCGGGGAAGGCGGCGGACGATCTCACGAGAATCCGAGCCGAGCTCGGCTGCGGAGACGCCGACGCCGTGGCCGTCGTCTGGGGCGCCGAGCAGGACACCCTCACCGCCGCCGAGGAGATCCGCCTGCGCTATGTCGACGCCACCGACGGCATCCCCAACGAGACGCGCCAGCCGTTCGAGGACGGCGCCACCGACTTCGAGCGCATCCTCCCCGGTCCCGACCGGATGTACCCGGACACCGACAGCCCGCCGCAGCGGATCACCCGCGAGCGGGTGGAAGCGCTGCGGGCGCCGCTTCCGGCACCGCCGTGGCAACGCGAAGAACGCTACAGCGCTGCCGGCGTGCCTCGTCCGGTGATCCACTATCTCATCCGACGGGGTGGCGCCCGATCGGTCGACGCCGTCGTCGCACGCGGTTCGGCCGACCTTCGCCGGGCCTGTTTCTTCTTCGGCGAGCAGCTCAAGGGTCTGCGTCGGGCCGGGGTCGCCGTCGACCGAATCTCGACCTACAGCTGGATCGATTTCTTCGAGCTCGCCGGCAGCCTGCCGGTGATCTGGGAGGCTCGCGCGGATCTCGTCGCCTGGATGGCGGAGAACCCCGAGCACGAGGTCGTGACCTATGTCCACGACAGCGGTCTCGGAAAAGCGCCGGACGACTGGGAGGATCGCATTCCCGGGCTCGTCGCCGACCACGACCTCGATCACCCGGATGGGAGCACGGCGCAACGCTTCCGGTTCCTCCTCGGTCTCGCCATGAACGAGCTCCGCGGCAGGGTGCCCGCAACCGAGGTCGCGGTCGCCGTCCGGACCGAGATGGGAGAGCAAGATGACTGACCAGGTCGATCCCCTCAAGGGCTACCGAGGCCGCGCCCGCGCCCGCCTGGAGGAACTCGGGGTCCGGGTGTGGTCCGATGTCCGGCTGGTCAACACCGCGGGCAGCGTCTTCGAAGGCGTCGTGCTGCCCCGCTCCGGCAACTTCGACGATCTCCACATCGTCCTCAAGCTCAAGACCGGCTACAACGTCGGCGTCCACATCGACCGGGTGGAGAGCATGGCGGAGCTGGGCTACAAGGAAGCCCACTACAAGATCCCGGAGAAGGAGTTTCCGGTCAGTCCCGATCTGCCCGGCGTCACCCTGCTCGGCACCGGCGGCACCATCGCCTCCCGGCTCGACTACCGCACCGGTGCGGTGATCCCGGCTTTCACCCCCGGTGAGCTCTACGGCGCGGTGCCCGAGCTCGCCGACATCTGCAATCTCACGACCCGCAAGATCTTCGGTGTCTTCTCCGAGAACATGAGCTGGCCGCAGTACCGCGAGCTCGCCGAGAACATCGGCCGTGAGATCGAAGGCGGCGCTGCCGGGCTCGTCATCGGCCACGGCACCGACACCATGGGTCACACCGCGGCCGTGCTCAGCTTCATGGTTCAGAGCTCGCCGGTCCCCATCGTCATCGTCGGCAGCCAGCGCTCCTCCGACCGGCCGTCGTCCGACGCCGCCCTCAACCTCATCCACGCGGTCCGCGCAGCGGCCTTCGGCGACATCGCCGAGGTCCAGATCTGCATGTTCGGACCGACCTCGGACCGCTACGGTCTGCTCCACCGCGGCACCCGCTGCCGCAAGATGCACTCCTCCTACCGCAGCACCTTCCGCACGGTGGGCGACATCCCGCTGGCCATCGTCAGCCGCGACGACTTCACCATCCTCAACGAGGACTGCGTCCGTCGCGACCCTTCGCGCCAAGTGAAGATCGACACCGCCTACGACGATCGGGTCACCATCCTCTACTACTACCCGGGGATGAAGCCCGACCTCGTCGATGCGCTCGTGGAGAAGGGCTACCGGGGGATCGTCATTGCCGGCACCGGCCTCGGCCACGTCAACAGTCCGCTCTATCCGGCGCTCGAGCGCGCCGCTGCAGCCGGGGTCCACGTGGTGATGACGGTGCAGACCCTGTGGGGCTTCGCCCAGATGTATGTCTACGAGACCGGCCGCGACCTCATGGACATCGGCGTGGTGCCGCTCGACAACATGCTCCCCGAAACCGCGCTCATGAAGCTCGGCTGGGTCCTCGGCCACACCGACGACCACGACCGCGTGATGGAAATGATGCGCACCCCGATCAGCCACGAGATCACCGAACGGGAACCGCACAACGGCTATCTCATCCTCCAGGGCGGTCTGCCCGAGACCGAGGAGTTCGTCAAGAGCCACTGGAAATAATTCTCGGCCGTTTCTGTCGCTTGCCTCCAGCTCCGGCCGAGAATTATTCTTGAGGAGAGTGTGCCGGCATTTCGCTGATCTACTATCATCGTTCCCATGACACGGCCGACAACCGAATCAAGTCCGCCGGCGGAGGGCCGCGTTGCGCGCTTTCCGCTGCACATCACTCTGGCCGCGGTCTTCGCCACCGCGCTCGTCGTCTTCGGGGTGGCGGTGATCGCCTACGGCTACCTTCAGGGTCGCCGGGCCGAGTTGCTCGGCGCCGAGGACCTGATGGATCGGATCGGCCGCCAGCTGAGCGCCGACATCGCGGAACTCTACCAGCCGGCGCAGGGTCTGGTGGACATCACATCCAGGAGTTCCATCTGGGCCGGTACAACCCTCGAGGAACGGTTGGCCGCACTCCCACCGGTCGCCGAGGCGCTCAAGTTGAACTCGTCGATTTCCGCCTTCTACATCGGCTACGAAAACGGCGATTTCTTTCTCATCCGCACCATTGATCGCAACGAGGCCGCAGGAGAGGCGCTCGAGGCGCCCGACGGCAGCGCGTATGCCATCCAGAGCATCGAACGAAAAACCACCGAACCGGTGGGAACCCTGCTCTTCTTCGACGAGAGACTGCACCTCATCGAACGGCGGCCCCTCGAGGAAACCGCTTTCGACCCCCGCGAGCGCGATTGGTATCGATCAGGGATCGCCGGCGACGCCCAGGTCGCCACCGACTACTACATCTTTTTCACCACCGGCGAGGTCGGGCTCACCTTTGCCCGCCGGCTCGTCGACGGCGGCGGTGTGGTCGGTGCGGACATCACCCTCGCGGCCCTCGAGAGCGGTCTCGCCCGGGAACGCGTCACCCCATCCACCAGGATCGCCGTCACCGACCGGATTGGGAGAGTCATCGCCCTGTCGAGGACCGAGCTCACCGCCACGGTGCCGACGGGACCCGCGCCGGGCTCGGTCGCGATGCCGCGGCTCGCCGATCTCGACGATCCCGTCTATCGGACCTTGGCGAAGCGACTCGGCGGCGACGAGGCCTCGAACCGATTCGAGGTGGATGTCGAGGGGGACACCTGGCTGGCTTCGGTCACGGTTCTCCCGGCCAGGTCGGGCCGTGAGATCTTCCTCCTCACGGCGATTCCTCGCCACGAACTGCTCGCCGATATCGACCGGATCCGCAATCGCAGCCTGCTCATCTCGGGGGTGATCCTCGCCCTCGCCGTCGCTTCAGTGTTGTGGATCTCCCGCAACGTTTCGAAGTCGCTCCGCGCCCTCGCGATCGAGGCCGCCGAGATCCGCCGCTTCAAGCTCGGGCGGGCGTTCAGGGCGGACTCACGCATCACCGAGGTCGCGGAGCTCGCCGAGACCATGTCGGTGATGAAGAACTCGCTGCAACAGTTCTTCGAGATCTCGCGGGCGCTGTCCGCGGAGAAGGACCAACGCCGGCTGCTCGAGATGATCCTCCGCGAGGCCTGCAAGGTCGCCCACGCCGATGGCGGCGCGATTCTCATGTTCACCGACGACGAGTCCTCGCTCGAGGTCGCCATCCTCGAGATCGACCGCGCCGGGGTCCACTTCGGCGGGACGAGCGAGGTTGAACCGCCGTATCCACCGGTCCCGGTCTACGCCAACCCCGATGTCGCCGGCCGCCCCGGCCTCGACGGCGAGACCGCCCGCGAGCTGACGACAATCAGGATCGACGACATCGCCGACGATTTCCGCTTCGACCTGCGTCGGATCCACGAGCGCTTCAATCACGAGGACTACGAATGCCGATCTCTGATGAGCGTTCCTCTCGCCGACCAGAAGGGAGATCTCGTCGGACTCATGCAGCTCGTCAACGCGAGGGACGCAGCGTGGAGCATCGGCGCCTTCGACCCGGAGGTCGTCCCCTTTGTCGAGGCTCTCTCGTCCGACGCCGCGGTCGCTCTCGATCTGCGCCGCCTGCTCAAGGCCCAGAAAGACCTTCTCGAAGCCTTCATCCAACTCGTCGCGGGCGCCATTGACGCCAAGTCGCCCTACACCCACGGCCACTGCCAGCGGGTCCCGGTGATCGCCAAACAGCTCGCAAAGGCGGCGCACGACTCGGCGGCGCCGCCATTCGGGGATTTCCGGCTCACCGAGGACGAGTGGTACGAGCTCCACATCGCGAGTTGGCTCCACGATTGCGGCAAGGTCACCACCCCCGAGTACGTCGTCGACAAGTCGACCAAGCTCGAGACGCTCTACGACCGGATCCACGAGATCCGCACCCGTTTCGAGGTGCTGTGGCGCGACGCCGAGATCGAGTACCTGCGAAACCGCGCCGAGGGGCTGCCGGAAGATCCGGAGGCCCGCCGGCGCCTCGAAGAACGGTGGGACGAAATCCGCCGGGACTGGGCCTTCATCGCCGAGTGCAACCAGGGTGAGGTCTTCATGATCCAGGAGCGGCTCGACCGCGTCGACAAGATCGCGTCACAGACCTGGCAGCGACATCTCGACGACCGCCTCGGGCTGGCGCACGAGGAGCTCGAACGCAAGCAGCGGGTGCCGGCGGCGAATCTCCCGGCCACCGAGTATCTCCTGGCCGACAAGATCGAGCACCTCATCGAGCGGCCTGGCGGCGGTCCGGTCTTCGGCGACAACCCGCACGGCTTCGACATGGATGTCCCGGAGCACCTCTACAACCAGGGCGAGATCTACAATCTGTGCATCCAGCGGGGAACCCTGACCGCCGAAGAGCGCTTCAAGATCAACGACCACATCGTCCAGACCATCAACATGCTCGGCCGGCTGCCGTTTCCGCGCGAGCTCAAACGCGTCGCCGACTGGGCCGGCAACCACCACGAGAAGCTCGACGGCACCGGCTATCCGCGACGGCTCGGCGAGGCCGACCTTTCGATCCCGGAGAAGGTCATGGCTCTCGCCGATGTCTTCGAAGCTCTCACCGCCACCGACCGGCCCTACATGCGGCCCAAGACCATGAGCGTCGCGCTCAAGATCATGGCCACCATGCGCGACAGCGGCCACCTCTGCCCCGATCTCTTCGAGCTGTTCCTCGACTCGGGGGTGTGGCGCGACTACGGCGAGGAGTACCTCCAGCCGGAGCAGATGGACGAGGTCGACATCGCGAGTCTCAGACGGAACGTGAGCTGATCGTACCGGGGCAGCGGCAGATGCTGCCCCGGGTCGGAGGAAAAGAAACGTCCCTCGGGGTGCCGGGTCCGGCATTGTGCCGGAACGACCCTCCGGCACGCGGTGCGCCCTGCACAATGCCGTACCGGGCTCCCCCGAGGAACCTGGCCTCGGGAGCGGCGTACGACCGTGGCAAACGACGGCAGGGCCTCGTTTGCCTGCGGTCGTCCGCTCGTGAGGCCTGGTCGCGGCGGCCGGAGGCCGCTTAGCAGGCGCGATGAATTCTGCTCTCCCGGCTCAGAAGCAGGCCGCCGGCGTCCCATCGGCGGGGTCGCAGCCCTGCCAATTCACCACCCAAGCGACCCCGCCGATGGGGCGACGCCGGGCCGCCGAAGGCGGACCGGAAGGCCGGTGCCGTGAGAACCGGGGACAGCGGCAGCGACCGGGGCAGCGACCGGGGCCGTCCGGCGCCGGGTCGGAGGAAAAGAAACGTCCCTCGGGGTGCCGGGTCCGGCATTGTGCCGGAACGACCCTCCGGCACGCGGTGCGCCCTGCACAATGCCGTACCGGGCTCCCCCGGGAGGCGCGATGAATTCTGCTCTCCCGGCTCAGAAGCAGGCCGCCGGCGTCCCATCGGCGGTGTCGCAACCTTCCAATTCACCACCCAAGCGACCCCGCCGATGGGGCGACGCCGGGCCGCCGAAGGCGGACCGGAAGGCCGGTGCCGTGAGAACCGGCAGGGCAGCGCCGGAGCAGCGGCCGGGGCAGCGGCCGGGGCAGCGGCCGGGGCAGCGGCCGGGGCAGCGGCCGGGGCAGCGGCCGGGGCAGCGGCCGGGGCAGCATGATCACCTCCTGGTTGTTCTTGAGAGCACGGGTAGCCGCTGAGATCGCCCATGTCAAGGGCAAGACACGTCGCCGCGGCGGCGACCCTTGACATGGGCGATCTCAGCGGCTGGGGGCAGGGCATGAACAACCAGGAGGTGATCATGCGCAACGCCCTACCAACCACCGGCCTCATCGCCCACTCGAAGGCCCTCGAAGCAGCCGGAATCGCGATCTCGCTCGTGATGCGGGTACCGGCGCCACTCAAGAGCCTCGCCGATCAGGTGATTCGCTCCGCGTCGTCGGTGCCCGCAAATCTTTCTGAAGGCCACGGACGATCCGGCCGGGACCGGATGCACCATTGGCGCATCGCCTACGGTTCCGCGAAAGAGGTCGACACCCACCTCCAGCTCCTCGTCCGAGCAAGCGCCATCGATTCTCGTCGCGCCGAATCCGCCCTGAGGCTCTTCGACGAGACACGAGCCCTCACCTGGCGTCTCCTCCACCCGAAAGCGTGACCTCCACAGAACGCGGGATGGGTGCCTGGCTCCAACTTTGTTCGCCGCGAACAAAGTTGTGTGCCTGGCATCCCCTCCCATCGCGCCTCCACTTGCAAGGGCCGTGTGGCGGGGTACCGGGTCCGCGTTTGTGCCACCAAGACCTCGGGTGGCGCCGGCTCCAAAGGAGGCCGATGGGGCGACGCCGGGCCGCCGAAGGCGGACCGGAAGGCCGGTGACGTGAGCACCCGGGCAACGTCAACTGTCAACCGTCGACTGTCGACTCCGCTCGCTCCCGATCAACTCCACCAACGCCTCCTCGAGGTGCTCGATCTGGTCCGATCCGAGCTTCTGTCCGGTCAGGCTCACCAGATAGAGCACGATCCCGAGGACCGCCCCAAGTGGCAGGCTGAGCAGCGCCCACGGGGTCTGGTCCATGGCCCACTGGGCATAGCCCCAGGAGAGTCCGACGAGGAGGCTGAAGCCGAGCGCGAAGGAGAGAAACATGTAGAGGGTCCAGATGTGCGGGTGGGGGGCGAAACGACCCCGCACCACCGCTCCGCCCTCGTCCGCCTCTTCGGCGGTCACGCTGAGCCAGGGCGACCAGACCCGCTGCTCCGCCTCGGGCACGAAGAGCTCGGCGTGGCGACCGACCGAGACCCCGGTGCAGTTGGGGCACTCGGGCAGGCGCTCGCGGAGCTTCTCCATGACCCGGTCGGGGTCGTCGGCGAGCGAGAGCTCGAAACGGGGGCGAACGCGTGGTGCTGTCATCTTTGATACGAGATCAGGAATCAATTGTAGCGTATCGGGAATCGTCCCCGATGCTGGATGCTGGATGCTATTGCATCGCCGGAACGCGGTTCTGACCTCGACCGGGGTGCCGGGTTCGACATTGTGCCGGAACGACCAACCGGCCCCGCGTCGCGTACCGCACAATGTCCAACCGGGCTCCCTCGGGGAGCGCAATGAGGTCTACTCTTCCGGCGTAGAGGCAGGCCGCCGGCGCGCCATCGGCGTGGTCGCGGCCCTCCCCAACAACCCACGAGTGACCACGCCGATGGTGCGACGCTGGTCTGCTGTGACGCCTCAGCGTCACAGCAGACCAGAAGGCCGGTGACGAGGGCAGGGTTCGGGTCAGCGTCAGGATTCGGCGGCAGGACGCAGCCGGAATTCGTTGCCGGCAACGCGCCTCCGACGAGATTCTCCCATCGCTCTCCCCGAGAGTGCCCCCTCAAACGATGTTTGGGCCAGAAGAGCGGCGGTATCGGGGAGGCGCTCCCTCCCAAAATCGGTTTGAGACTGCACGTCCGTTCGACGCGACCACCGCGTACCATCCAGGTAAATATCCCGCGTTCTTTCGAGGCACGAGGACGAGGCGCGTCAAGGGCACGCGGACCTCGCCTCCACCGGGCGTGCCGTCCTTGACGTTTTTCATTTCGACCGCGATCCGGCAACTACCCACATTCCGATAAACGTCAAGGGGGGCTCCCCCGGGAGGCGCGATGAGGTCAGCTGCTCCGGCTACGAGGCAGGCCGCCGGCGCGCCATCGGCGTGGTCGCAGCCCTCACAATTAACCCACGAGCGACCACGCCGATGGTGCGACGCTGAGTCGCCGGGACGCCAAAGCGTCACGGCGACCCAGAAGGCCGGAGTTGAGGAAATCAAGGTTCGAGACCGGAGCTGAAAAACGTGCGCCGCAACTGTTTCCCGTGATCCCCTCGACGGAAACCGCTGTCTTCGACATACTCAAACCGTGATTCTCGGGCGTTCACTGTCAGTCTGCTGCGTTCTCGGCACGGTTGCCCTCACTCTAGGTGGCTGTGCTGAGAAACAGACAACTCGACCGCTGGTCGATTCCTTCCACGCCGCCGATGTGCTGGTCGAGCGCCACGTGCTTTCGGATCCTCGCTCGGTTGACCGGAATCGCCTTTTGCGGGGCTGGCGGTTTCACCGTCAATCGGGTGGTCATCGGTGGGTTCCCAGCGGCCCCGAGTCCGTGGTCGAGTTCGTCAATTTGAAGAACCGGCCTCGAAGTCTGGAGATCCAGGCAGCAGTCGATGATCCAGGCACCCAAATCCGGGTTCGGATCCGGTGGAAGGATCGCGAGCTCGGCGAGTTCGAGGTCACCGAAGGCGCCACGATTCCCCTCCCCGCCGATCTTCCCTTGGGTCGAATTGCCCTCACCCTCGAGTTCTCCTCCTCGGACGGGATTGCCGTCGAGCGTATTTCTATTGCCCCGAGCGTGGCAGCCGGCGAAGTACGAATCAGCTCTAATGGGATCGAGCAGAGCGGTTGGTCGGTGGTCGAGGTGGTTCGGCGGGTGCAACCCGGAGCGCGGATGATTGTCGGCTTCGAGCCTGCCCCCGAGCCTGAATCACGCCAACGCTTCTCCATCATGGTGGAACGAGAACGAGGCGATCCTCGAGAGGTCTTTTCGTGGCGGTCAGGTGAGGAGTCGGATCTCGCCGGTTCACAAAGGGTCGAGGCGGCCCTGGGCGATGAAGCCGGATTCGTTCGGATCAGATTGATCGGGGAGGGTCACGGACGGCCCGCACGGTGGATCGAACCGCGGATCATCGAGCGCGAAGAACCCCGCGGCGCCTGCCGATCTCCTGTCCGTCGATCCGCCGCCCCGCCTCGTCGTACTCTACGTCATGGACGCGCTTCGTGCGGATCACGTCGGGCACCTCGGCGAGGATGGCACCCGACGCCAAACATCGGCGAACTCGCGGCCGGGGGCGCCACCTTCGAAAACCACTTCGCGGTGGCCCCCAACACCCCGCCGTCCACCAGGGCGCTGTTCAGCGGCCTGTGCATGCTCGACGACCGCCAACTCCCGAGTCCGGGTCCACGGCGACTGGCGGAGGTCTTCCGCGAAGCCGGGATCTCGAGTACGTCTTTGATCTCGTCAGTGATCCCGATGAGCAACACAACCTCGCCGGCACCGACGAACTCGAGGTTGCCTGGCTTCGTTCTCGGCTCACGGCCTGGCTCGAGACTCAGAAGGCGCTGCAACCGGCGCCCGGCGACCAGATCATGGATGACGAGACAAAAGACCAGCTCGAAGCCCTCGGTTATGTGCTAGACCATTGATCCCGGCGGAGCGCCAACACGACTACCTGCATCTTTGTGGTTCTTTGCCGTGTTTCGGCCCTCATTTCTGAAATCATCGTAAGAGAACTTACCGTCCCTGAACGCGGTCGCTGATCCGGCTCGCCTGTAGCGACTCTGAGGCGGGCCCTGAAGTGACCCGCCTACGGTTCAATGCCATGGCTTGGCGACCCTCGCCCCTTTGCGGTGAAACTGCGACGTGGTCTTTGGGTTCGTTGCGGCTCCCTCGATCGCCGCACGCGATTCCGTGCAACGCCTCGGTACCTCTGCTGGTAGTCGCGATCGCGTCGGTCCGCTACGGCACGACGTAAATGAGAATCGCAAAGAAGTGGAGCACGGTCCCGGCGAGGACGAAGAGGTGCCAGATGGCGTGGCCGTAGGGCAGTTTCTTCCAGGCGTAGAAGCCGATGCCGGCGGTGTAGGCGAGGCCGCCGAGCACCAGCAGCACCAACCCGCCCGTGGGCAGCACCGCGAGCAGCGGTTTGACCGCCACGACGACGACCCATCCCATGGCGATGTAGAGGGTCAGCGCAAGCGCAGGCCAACGGCGGGGGAACACGATCTCGAGCATGATCCCAGCGGTCGCCAGACCCCAGACCGTGCCGAAGATCGACCAGCCCCATGGCCCACGCAGGCTGACCAGGGTGAACGGGGTGTAGGTGCCGGCGATGAGCAGGAAGATCGCCGAATGGTCGACGATCTGGAGTACGCGCTTGGCCCTCGGGGCGGTGATGCCGTGGTAGAGCGTCGACGCGGTGTAGAGCACCACCATGGCTCCGCCATAGATGCTGCACGAGACCACATGCCAGACATCGCCGCGGAGCGCCGCCAAGGTGACGAGTGTTGCCAACCCGCCAATGGCGAGCAGCGCACCCACACCGTGGGTGAGGCTGTTGGCGATCTCCTCACCGACGGTGTACCGGGTCGTGCGGGCTGTTGTCTTCACATTGTCCTCTCCGCCGGTGGGGCCGATGGCCATCATCCTCTTCGGCTCAAGCAACGGGAATCGAGTCAGAAAAGTTCCCGGCACCACCCCTTTTCCGATTCAGACCGCAACGATGTCGAGAATCTCGCCGAGCTCCCGGATCTCATAGGTCGGTTCGACCCCATGGCCGTTGAGCGTCCCCGCCGGGTTGTACCAACAGGTGTCGAGACCGTAGTTGGCGCCGCCGAGGATGTCAGAGCCGAGGTTGTCGCCGATCATGAGCACCCGTTCCTTGGCCGGCCGGCCGATCTTCTCGAAGGCGAGATCGAAGATCGCGGGATCGGGCTTGGCGAGGCCGATTTCTCCCGAAATCACGATCTCGGAGAAGCAATCGTGGATCGACGACGCCGCGAACCGCGGCACCTGGACCTCGGCCAACCCGTTGGTGATGAGCACCATGCCGACCCTGCCCGTCAAGGCCCCTAAGAGTTCCTCGGCGCCCTCGAGCAACGCGGTCTGGGCGGCGAGAATCTCGAGGTAGTGTCCGCTGAACTCCGCCGAGTCCGCCGTCAACCCGAAGGCGTCGAAGAGCCGATCGAACCGCTCGGTCTTGAGCGCCTCCTGGCTGATCGCACCGAGCTCGAAGTCGCGCCAGATCTCGACGTTGATCCTGCTGTAGAGCGGACCGATCTCGGGCGCATACGACAACCCGCACGCCTCGAACGCCCCTTCGAGCGCCGCCGCCTGGCCGGCATCGTAGTCGAAGAGGGTGCCGTCGGCATCGAAGAAGACCCAGTCGTAGGTCAACCGCCGCCCTCCACTACCACCCGATCGAGCACCACCGCACCGTGGGGCTGAGTCCGCATGGTGATCCTGAGCAGGTGGCGGCCCCGGCCGGGCGCTCCCGGCACCTGCAACCGGCCGTCCGCCGCATCGCCCTGGACTCGGAGACGGATCGGATCTTCACCGTCCCATTGGAGCTCGACCTCGGCCCCGCGCTGCGCGGTCCCGAGCAGCCAGCCCTCGAGCCACACCTCGGTGCCGGCGCGCAGATTGAGCGGCACGGTCACGGACTGGTCGTCGCGGAGCATCCACCCCCGGCGGTGGGTGAAGCGTGAGAATGTGCCCTCGGCCGGGTGCGGCTCGCCGCCGGCGCGCCGCACCTGTGGGCTCTCGGCCTCGACGACCCGGTCGGTCCGCAGCTCGATGGCGGCCACCAGCCCGGCCGCACCCAGGAGCCACAGCGCCGTTCCCGCCGCGGCCGTCCGTCGCGCGAGCCGCGGTCGCCACCGGGTCGCGGCCCACACCAGCGCCACCGCAACCAGCGCCAGGAGTGGGACCACCCAGGTCGCCGTCCGCGGCACCAGGAAGGACGGCACCAGCCACGCGGTGTCGACGAGATAGGACCGGGCGAGGGCGTCGGTCGCCCACCAGCCGCCGTCGCCCGGGTTGATCGACAGGTGGGGGCGGGTCACCAGCACCCACCAGACGGCGAGCGACGGCAGGAGCAGCACCTCGGCAGCTCGCCGCCAGGGTCTCGGTTCGCGCAGCAGCATCCCTCCGGCGAGGGCCGCCGCGGGCAGCATGGGCACGAGATAGCGCGCCGGCGGCGAACCGCCTCCGTACCACTCGAGGGAGTGGAGCAGCGCACCGACCGTCAGACCGCAGCCGAGCAGCAGCATCCGCTCGCCGGGACCGCCGCGACGCCAGAGGGCGATCACACCGGCCAGGGCGACCAACCACAACGGCGCCGCGAAGAGCAGGCCGCCGGCGGGGTCGAAGACGAGCCCGCCGACGACCCGCAGCGCCTGAGCCGGATCCGACGGCAGCAGGTGATGGAAACGGCGGTAGATCCCGAAGGGGTGGCCCATGGTCAGAAAGCCGAGCACCGCCGAGGCGGCCGCCGCTCCGAACAGCGCCACGACGCCGACGAGCCGTCCCCGTCGATACCCCCACCACGCGGCCAGTGCGGATGGAAACACGAGGAGGCCGAGGCGGGTCTTGACCGCCGTCGCGAGGAGGGCCCACGCCACCGCCGCCCAGCGGCCGCCGCGACTCCCCGCCGCCGCCACCAGGATGGCCGCCACCGCCAACGCCCCAAGCAGCTCGACCCAAACCTGGGTCGCGAAGATCGCCAACGGATAGGTCGCCGCGAGGATCAGCGCCAGACCTCTCAGGCGGGCTTCGGGCACGCCCAGCCGACGCGCCCGCCGCGCCACCAGGGCCACCGCACCGACACCGATAAGCGCGAGCAGCAGCAGCGCCCCGGTCCGCCCCGCCGCCGCATATCCGGGAAGCAACAGCGCCCCGAGCACCGGCGAATGGAGGAGATCTCCGTTCATTTCGAAGACCGCTTCCTGCGGGTGGGCCTCGAGATCGAGGTTGTTGCCGAGATCGATGTCGCCGTCGTCGAGCACGGACTCCATGACGGCGACGTGGAAGGGCTCGTCGCCATAAAGAGACGGCGTCAGATGGGGGGCGGCCACGGCGAGCGGCATGAGCAGAGCGGCCACAGCCAGAGCGAAACGGCGGTGTCGCATCCAGATCACCGCCGCCGGCAGCCACGCAGTGAGCAACGCTGCCAGGGCGAGATCCGGTCCGAAACGCTCGCCCAGGAGACGGAGCGGTTCGACCGAAGCCCGGGCAAAGAGCGCGCCGCTGACGAGAATCGTCCACGGCACCACCGCGAGGGACAACCGCCAGGCCCCCGACCCGAGCTGGATCGCCGCCACCGCCACCGCCGCGGCTATCATCCACCAGCCCATGGCGCGGTTCCGCGGCGGCGTCGGCAGCGCCGGCCCCTCGGTCTCGAGAACGACCGTGACCTCCTCGGCGAGATCCGGGTGTCGGGTCAGATGGGGCACCACGCCGGGAGGAACCTCGTAGACCGAGCGGATCCCGGCTCGCCACCTCGTAGCCGATCCCACGGCTTGGGGCCGCCATACCGTCCCCGAGGCCGGGACGCCCCCGCCCGATCGGTGAACCGCGTGATCGGGATAGACCAGCCGATGGGTCCGTTCTCCGACCCTGAACCACGCCACCGCCGTCCCCGGTTCCGGACGTTGAGGCCCATCGAGGCGGATGTCGAGCACATAGGGCGCGCCGGTACCCGCCGGAAGATCGACATCGGCGAGATCGCCGTCGAGGATGAATCCCCGCCGATCCGGGGTCGGCGCCAACGCCGGGCCCACGGCCAGCACAGCGACCAGCCAGACGACGCCGGCGAGTCCGGGCGGCAGTATTCGAGTCAGGACGACGGCGCCCGCCAGCGCAGCGATCGCGACCCCGCCCATCTCGGGGAAGATCCGTCCGACGCCGAGCCCTCCCCAGGCAGCGAGGGTCATGGCGAAGAGCGCGCCGCCGGCCAGGCCCGGCAACCAGCCGATCCCGCCGGTCCTCCGCGCCGACGGGTCGCCGAAGGGGCCCGCCGTGAGCGCCACCAGAAGCACCACGCCCGCTGCCGGAGCTGACGACTGGAGCGGCGCGGCCGCCGCCAAGAGCGCCACCGCGATCCCGAGATCGCGTCCCCCGAGCCGGGCGGCAGCCCACGCCACCGCGGCGCAGGCGCTGAAAGTGAGTGCGATCCGCCACCAGTCGTGGCCGACGAGACCCATCCCCGTCGCAGCTCGGGCGGAGACCGCGAGGAGCACCACCGAGGCGACCCGTCGCGCCGCCGGGATGCGCGGCCACGCGGCGGCAAGCGCCGCCCACGCCGCCACCGCCGACAACGGCGGGAGCAGGATCAAGCGCTGGACCGGGGCTGCGAGCATGACCAGGGCCCACGCGGGGAGGACCAAGACCGCCTCGGCGCAGCGTCGGCGCCAGCCGACGGGCGCCCACCATCCGGTGGGAACGAAGGCCAGGGCAACCCACGCCGCGGCCCACGCGGCTTCGACCCAGGAGATGCGGCCCACCCCTGCCAGGGTCGCGGCCAGGACGGCGAATGCGAACGACGATGCCATGGCAACCAACCTCGACACGCTTACGAATCGAACCTGTCTTTCATCGTGCTGTGACATCGCCGCCAGTGTACCGCGTGCCGTCGCTGGGTTCGCGCAAACAGCGCGAACCCAGGTCGGCGTACACTACCCCCGTGGAGAAAGACTCAAGCTACGCCGTCATCGTGGTCGCTCACGACCACGTCGGAACGCTGCCCGCGTGTTTCGATGCGGTGGCGGCACTTGATCCTGCCCCGGCCGAGATCGTGGTGGTCGACAACGCATCGTCGGATGGTTCGGCGGAACTGGTTGCGGCGCTCACCGATATCGATCTACGACTGATTCGTGAGCACGCCAACACCGGCTTTGCCGCCGCCGTTAACCGCGGCCTGCGCTCCACGACCGCGCCGTGGGTCCTGCTGCTCAATCCCGACTGCGCACCGAGATCGGATTTTGTCGCGCGGATGTTCGCCGCGGCAAAACAAACACCGAATGAAAGCGAGATCGGGTCCATCACCGGACGCCTCATCCGATCCACCGATCAGGCACTCGGCCCCGCCGCGTTCCTCGATGCCGCCGGGATGGTGGTGACCTCATCGGGCCGCCACTTCGACCGCGGCGCCGGCGAGCCCGACGACGGGCGGTACTCGCACCCGGCGTGGGTCTTCGGCGGCACCGGCGCCGCCACCCTGTATCGGCGCGCGGCGCTCGATGATGTTACCTACCCCGACGGCCAGATCCTCGCCGAGAGCTTCTTCGCCTATCGCGAGGACGCCGAGCTCGCCTGGCGGCTCCAGTGGCGCACCTGGCGGTGCCTCTATGCACCCGAAGCCGTCGCCGTCCACGGCCGCGGCTTCCAACCCGAGGCGGGCCGGCGCGGCCACGAGACCGTCAACCGGCTGTCGGTGCGCAACCGGTTCCTGCTCCGGATCCACTGCGCCGACTGGGGCTGGCACCTGCGTTGCTTTCCCTGGTGGAAGCTCCGTGATCTCCTGGTCATCGGCGGTTGCCTGACCATCGAGCGATCATCCTTGCCGGCGTTGGCCGAGATCTGGCGCGGTCGAAGCGATGCCTTGATCCGCCGGCGCTGGGTCATGTCCCGGCGCAGGGCCTCATCGCGACAGATGAGCCGCTGGTTCCGTAAACGCCATCAGGTGGTTGAAGTGATCATGGAGGCGAATTGAAGGTTGCGATCCTCGGCACCCGCGGGGTGCCGGCGAACTACGGCGGGTTCGAAACCCTGGCCGAGGAGCTCGGCCGGAGGCTCGCCGATCGCGGCCACCGGGTCACGGTCTACGGCCGGCGGGGTTTCATCGACCCGTCGCTGGCGAGCTACCGCGGCATGCACGTCGTCGTCCTGCCCTCGATCCGGACAAAGCACCTCGAAACCGTCTCCAACACCCTGCTCTCGGCTCTGCACGCCGCGTTCTCGCGTTACGACGCGGTGCTGCTGTGCAACGCCGCGAACTCCCCGTTCATCCCCATTCTCCGGTGGACCGGGATCCCGGTGGCGATCAACGTCGACGGTCTGGAACGAAAACGCCGCAAATGGGGCGCCGCCGGACGCGCCTACTATCGAATCGGCGAACAGCTCTCAGCCTGGCTGCCCAACCGGCTCATCACCGATGCCCGCGTCATCCAGCGCTACTACCGCCGTTTCTACAACCGGCCCTCGGAGATGATCGCCTACGGCGGCGATCTCGAACCGCCGGCGACGACCGCAACCCTCGAACGCCTCGGTCTCGAGCCCGGCCGGTACGTTCTCTATGTCTCGAGGTTCGAGCCGGAGAACAACCCCGACCGGGTGCTCGAGGCGTGGTCGCGGGTCTCCGGCGACCGCCGGCTCGTCATGGTCGGCGGCGCGCCCTACGCCGACGAACTGGTCCGAAGAATCCGCGAGCTCGCCGACGATCGGGTCGTCCTTCCCGGAACCGTTTACGGTGACGGGTATCGCGAACTTCTCTTCAACTGCCGGGTCTATGTCCACGCCACCGAGGTCGGAGGCACGCACCCGGCTCTGGTCGAGGCCATGGGAGCATCGCGACCGGTGCTGTACTATGACACCCCGGAGAATCGCGAGGTCGCGTCCGGCGCCGGCCTCGGCTTCCGTTTCTCAGGAAATGAGAGCTTGGCGACGCGACTCGGCGAGCTTCTCGACGACGACGAACGGTTGGCCGAACTCGGCGCGGCAAGCCGCGCGCGCGTCGCGGAGCGCTACCGTTGGTCCGCGGTGGCCGACGCCTACGAAGAGGTGCTGCAGTCACTATGCTGAAAGAGCGGGCGAAACTCGTGGCGTACTGGGTGTGGACCACCGACCTGGTCCTCACGACGGTCGCCTTCTTCCTCGCCTGGTGGCTGCGCTCCCACGTCCTGCCCCAGGTCTTCCCCTCGATCTTTCCCACCGAGCTGTATCCCCTCTCGCGTTACATCGGATTGCTGCCTCTGGTCCTCGCGATCTGGACCTTTCTGCTTGTCAGCCGTGAGGCCTACACTTCACGGCGCACCGTCGCCCTCGCCGTGGAGGCGTGGCACGTCATCCAGGTCGTCGGCGCCGGCATCCTCACGCTGGCGGCGGCTGGATGGCTGCTCCGGCTCGACTTCGTTTCACGTCCGTTCCTCATCCTCTTCGGCCTGCTCGACCTGGCGTTCCTGCTCGCCGAAAAGCTCGCCCTGCGGCTCTCCGCGCGACACATCCGCAGCCGCGGCCTCAACTTCCGCACCCTTCTCCTCGTCGGGATCAACTCACGCTCCGAGGAGGTCGCCCGGATCATCGAGGAACACCCGCACTGGGGCCTCAAACTGCTCGGTTTTGTCGCTCCAAACGGCAGTTTTCCCGAGACCGTCAACGGTCTGCCGGTCCTCGGCAACGCCGACGACCTTCCGAATATCCTCCAGCGACTTGTCGTGGACGAGGTGTTCTTCGTCCTGTCACGCCGCCAGCTCGATGAGTTCGAGGACAGCTTCCTGCTGTGCTCGGAACTCGGCATCCGCGCACGGGTGGCGCTGTACTTCCCGCACATGAAGGCGCGGGTCATCCTCGAGGAGCTCGAGGGCATTCCGCTGCTCACCTTCACGAACACCCCCGGCGCGATCTTTCCACTCTTCGTCAAGTGGCTCGCCGATGTGGTGATCTCGGTGGTCCTGCTGACCCTGCTCTCTCCGCTGCTGCTGCTCATCGGGCTCGCGGTCCGGTTGAGTTCGAAAGGGCCCGTGCTCTTCGTCCAGAGGCGGTGCGGACTCAACGGCAGGCGGTTCAATCTCTACAAATTCCGCTCCATGTACGTCGGCTCCGATCAGAAGCTCGACGAGGTCGCCCACCTCAACGAGGTCAACGGCCCCGCCTTCAAGGCCAGACGCGATCCGCGGGTCACCCCCATCGGCCGCTGGCTGCGGCGGTGGTCCCTCGACGAGCTGCCGCAGCTCGTCAACGTCCTCAAGGGCGAGATGTCGCTCGTCGGACCCCGCCCACCGATTCCCGCCGAGGTCGAGCGATACGAACGCTGGCAGCGCCGCCGATTGTCCATGAAACCCGGGATCACCGGGCTCTGGCAGGTCTCGGGTCGCGCCGGGATCGACGACTTCTCGGACTGGATCGCCCTCGATCTGCGGTATATCGACCAGTGGTCGCTGTGGCTCGATTTCAAGATCATGCTCAAGACCATACCGGCGGTGGTGTTCGCTCGCGGGGCGGCATGACACTCCCTCGGAAGACACAGACCGCCGGACCAGGTCCGACGGTCTGTGTCTTCCGAGAATGAAGTGGGTCTATTTCACAATGACGAGATCCTTCATCGACACGAGAATGCAGACGAACTCCTGGGTCTCTTCCTCGCCATAGCCCATGTTCTGCATCGCCATCCCGACATCGTTGCCCGCAGACAGGAAGTCGGCCTTGGACAGCTCGAGATGGGCGTGCGCCGACGGCATGTCGCGGCCTTCGTAGACCTTGGGCCCGCCGGTGCCGGTGGAAACGAAATCGGTGACGTTCTTGACCAACCGCTCTTCATCGATCTCGGCCCAAAACCGCTGGAAGTCCGGGTTGATGGAGTGCAGGCGCACGATCTCCTCGGTGAGGTCGTGGATCTTGTCGTACCCGCCGAGCCGGTCGAAAAGCGGCTCCGCCTCCTGGCGGGCCAACCTCGCGGACTCGGAGTCGGCGCACATCTTGACCACTCCCGCCATCTGTTCGTCCACCGACGGCGAGTCCCCCGCGACGGCGAGACCGGCCGAAAGCAACCCAACGAACACGACCGACGATACCCACGTACTCCGCTTGATTCTGTTCATGATTCCCCCTTGTTTCGCGACTGTTGACACCACGAACTCGCCGCCCCCCGTCAAAGAGGGAGCATGCCTCGGCGGCCGCGTTATTCATAGATTGAGACGCCATTTCAAAACAGAGTACCACACTCTGCCCGCAGGCCTCGCATCGAACGGCGTTCGATGGTCCTGAGCCGTCAGCCGTCGGCGTGGATCGCACCTCGCATCAGGCACGTCGACCCCGCGATGGAGCTGACGGTTAACCCGCACTTCTCACCGTGTTTCGTTGCGAGGTCGGCGAGGTGCTGTGCCCATCTGGGTTTTCAATCCGACGGGCGCGCAGGCGTACTTGACAGTACGTCGAGCACCCGGAGGTGAGAAATCCCGGCTGGGGGCCGTGCATCGCCGGGCGCAGCAGATAGCCGGTGAGAAGAGCGGGTTAAGAGCTGATAGCTGAGCCTATTGCGTGAACCCATCGTTGTCGATGGTTCGTGGTCTTTGTGCCGGCGAGACGCCGGCACCACAAGGGCCCGAGATCCACTGGAAGGCCTGCGTCCCGCCGGCCCGACGGCGACAAGGGTCAGCCGACCCCGGTGTCCGGATCTCGAATTCTGCAATCGGCCGAGCTAGAAGCCTGCACCGCATAGATGGTGGATGGATTTCGGAGCGTCATTTGAGGTCGTTTTTTCCTGTTTCGCAGGTTCATACTGGTGGTCTGGGCCAAGAAACAGGCGAAAAACGGGCCAAATGCCGCCCGAAAGGCGCCGCCGATTCTATGCGGTGCAGCCTCCTAGGAGCCTGACGATTGCACGTCGGCTTCGTGGGCAGCCCCACGATCCGGCACCCTGAGTTCGATGAGCCCCTGGTGGTGCAGCGCTGTGGCGAAGAGCGCGAGGCGTTGCTCCATCCCCTCGGAGCTGTCCGGGAAGGCCTCGGCCGTGGCGGCGGCGATCTCCGCGAGGGTCTCCCCACCCTCCATGCGTTTCCAGACAAAGCTACCGAGCGCGTCGAGGCGGATCTTGGGATGGGACATCAGCCACCGGAGACGGTCAAACGCGCCCCTCAACCCCCGAGTTGAGGGTTTGGGCCGTTCCACGACAACCCGCACATCCCCGTCGGCCTGCCAGGGGCCGAGCCGTCGGGGCACGCAGCTCAGAATTTGGGCTTCGCCGGGTTCGCTCACGAACGCGATCGGTGGAGCGGCAGCCACACCAGCAGCATCAGCAGCAGCGGGTAGACCAGCAGCCCGGCGCCGAAGCTGTTCCCGAGGGTGGGCAGCAGATGCTCGGTCTCGGCCATGCCGAGCTTGGCCTGCTCATAGAGCACGATAAATGCAAGGAGCACCGCCATCAGGCTCTGACCGGCGATGAGACCCGAGGCGACGAGGACGCCCGAGTTCTCGGCCTTCATCTTCTCCTCGTCCGAGGCGTTCCGGCGACCGAGGAACCAGTCCAGGATTGCGCGCAAGACGCCGCCGGCGAAGACCGCCGAGGTCGTCGGGAAGGGCAGGTACATCCCGACCGCAATGAGCATCGGCGCCGGCGCCTTGATCAGGATCAGCGCAATCCCGAGGAACATCCCGACGATGACCAGCGGCCATGCCATCTCGCCGCCGACGATGCCCTTGCCCATGAGCGCCATGAGTCCGGCCTGGGGCGCGGGGAGCTCGGCGGATCCGATGGTGTAGGCCTGGTCGAGGACCATGAGCAGCACCGGCATGGTCAAGGCCGCCGCAACGACGCCGATGAGCTCACCCACCTGCATTTTCCACGGCGTCCCGCCGAGGATGTGACCGACCTTGAAGTCCTGCATCATGTCGCCGGCGACACCGGCGGCGCAGCAGACCACGCCCGAGACCCCGAGCACCGCGGCGAGCCCGTGGACCCCGGTGACCCCCATGAGAACCATGAGCACCGCCGAGATCACCAACGCCGACAGGGTCAAACCGGAGATCGGATTGTTGGAGTTGCCCACCAGACCGACGAGATAGCCGGCGACGGCGGCGAAGAGGACGCCGAGGATCAACATCACGACCGTCAGCACCAGCGCGCCCGGAGTCGATGCCGCGAAGTAGCGATAGAGAAAGAACATGGGTACGGCCATGACACCGATGGCAACCATGATCCACTTGAGGTTGAGATCCTGCTCGGTGCGTTCGACGGCGGGTGCTCCGGCATCGCCGCCCTTGACCGCGGCATAGACCTTGGTGACGCCGCTGATGAGTGACTCCCGCAGGGTGTAGAGCGTGTAGAAGGCCGAAACGATCATCGTCCCCACCGCCAGCGGCCGGATCTGGCGGAACCAGACATCCACCGCGAGAGCGATGAATCCGTCCTCCGCCACCCCCGCCGACACCGCCGGGTTGAGGAAGAGCGCCAGCGGAACGAGGACCAGCCAACCGGCCACGGCGCCGGCGAAGAGAATCGCCGAGATCCTCAGACCGACGATGAAACCGACCCCCATGACCATGGGCGAGGCCTCGGGGGTCGACAGCATGATTCCCCCGGCGTACTCGATCTTGTTGCCGACGATCTCGATGGCCGACTTGCCGAAGTGAACGAAATTCTGCGCCTTGTCCTTGATGAAGTGGAGTCCGGCGTCATTCTTGAAGAGCTCCCAGACGGCGGCGATCCCCATGGCGCCGAAGACGAGGCCGGCGCCGGTCTGACCCTTCTGGCCGGCCTTGACGATCTCCGATGCGGCGACGCTCTCGGGGAAGGGCAGATCGGCCTCGACCACCAGCGCACGACGCAGGATGATGACGAAGAGCACCCCGAGGACGCCGCCGATGAGCATGATCAAGGTCGCGTCGCGGAGATTGAACTTGCTCCACGCGCCGCTGATCATGAAGGCCGGGATGGTGAAGATCGCCCCGGCGACCAGGGACTCGCCGACTGAGGCCGTCGTCCGGGCGATGTTCTCCTCGAGAATATTGCCCTTGAAGACACGAAGGGCCGCCATGGCGACCACGGCGGCGGGGAACGTCGCGGCGACCGTCAAACCGACCTTCATCCCGAGATAGGCGTTGGCGGCCCCCAGGACCACCGCCATGACGACACCGAGAAAAACCGCCTTGAAGGTCAGCTCCGCCATGGTCGACGACGCCGGCACGTAGGGCTTGAACTCCTGATCAGCCATCTTCTCCCCTCTCGTTACGAGCCGAATTCTAGCGTAGATCGCAGCGGATGGGTTTAACCCGCACTTCTCACTCACTACTCCCGGAGCTTTTCTTCCAGGAGCTGCCCGGCGATGGCCATGAGCTGGGTTTCGGTGACAACCCCGACAAGACGACCCTCCTTGATCACCGGCAGACAGGACCAGCGGTTGCGGCGCATGATTTCGATGGCATCCACGGTCGAGGTCTCGGGGGCGACCGTCACGGGGTCGCGTTGCATGATCTCGGCCACCGGCAGCGGACCATCGCGGTGCTCTGGGTGATAGGTGCCCACCAGCTTGATGAGCGCCCGCTGCGAGACCAGCCCTACCAGCCGGTTGTCGGCATCTTCCACCATGACGTGGCGAATGTTGTTCCAGACCATGAGATTGGCGACGAGATCCACCGGCTCGGTCTGTTCCACCGTCACCAGATCGGTGTCCATGCAGCGCTCGACCGTCAGGTAGTTCTGTTTCCAGCCGCCACCTTCCTCGAGCTTCGCCAGCTCCCAGGCGGCCACCGATTGGCCGCTCTGTTGCCGCACCGCGATGGCGGCGGTGACCGCGGACAACCGCTCCGAGAGCGGTCCCTTGGACCCGAGAGCGGCGAGGGAGTCGAGTTGCCACTGAGCCCCCGTTCGACGTGACCTCACCCGTTCTTCGATGGTTCCGAGATAGAGATCGATTTCGGCGCCGTCGATCCCCGAGGCCTCGAGTCCTTCGCGCGCGACGGGCAGGAGCTCGTCGAGGATGAGCTGGTCGACGGGTTTGAGCACCCCCCCCGCCCACGCGAGCTGGGCGCTGAGTCCGAGCTCGGCTGCGGCAAAGAAATTCGCGTGGGCGTCGTCAAAGGACATGTGTTTGGTGATGTCGTCATAGCGCACGAGGCAGCCGCTGACGAGACCGAACCAGAAGGCCGCGTTGGCGACCTCGTCGCGGGGCGTCGGCCCGGACGGCAGGACCCGGTTCTCGATCCTGAGGTGGGGCTTGCCGTCGGAAATGCCGTAGCAGACCCGGTTCCAGCGATAGACGGTGCTGTTGTGGAGCCGGAGCGCCTTGAGCGACGGCGCTCGTCCCTGCGCGATCTCTTCGAACGGATCGTCGTCGGGCTCGGTGGAGAGCAACGTCCGAAACCGGGCGATGTCCTCGCGGAAGATCTCGAGGGCCGATGACTTGACCCAGCGCCGGCCGAAACTGACCCGCGGTGTCTGTTCCCGCATGTGGGGCATGGAACGCCGGGTGTCGATGGACTGCTGGAAGAGCCCGACCCGGGTCTCCCGCCACAGACGTTTGCCGAAGAGCAGGGGCGAATTGACCGCGGCCGCCATGACCGGACCGGTCACCGCCTGGGCGATGTTGTAGATCCGGGCGAACTCGTGCGGCGCAACCTGGAAGTGGACCTGAAAGCTCGTGTTGCAGGCCTCGACCATGATGGAGTCGTGGTGGAGGTGGAGCTCATCGACGCCCTTGAGGTAGAACTCGTAGGCGCCGCCCTTGAGCCGGGTCATGGCGTCGTTGAGGGCGAAGTAGCGCGGGTTCGGGGTCATGCTGTCGAGACCGAGATCGGACTTGACGAGGGTCGGCAGGATTCCCGTCAGCAGGATGTCGCCGCCGCAGCTTCGGGCGGCCGCGCGGGCCTTGCCAAGCAACTCCCCGATCTGCCACTCCATGGCGCTGAGACAGGAGCCGCCGAAGACCAGGGGATCGAGGTTGAACTCGAGGTTGAATCGAGCGAGCTCGGTTGTGAAGTGGGGGTCGTTCACCGCCTCGAGCACCTCGGTGGCGATGGCCGCAGGGCGCCAGTGTGGATCGACGAGAAAGAGCTCCTGTTCGGCCCCAACGCGGCGGATATCACGCTCGAAGAGCTCGTCCGCGAGCATCTTCTCGAAGGCCCGAACATCGTTCAGAAGGTGCTTGAGAAAGACCCGTATCTCTTCAGCTTCCGACTCTCGTCGGACGTCTTGTTCTCCCATGGATGGCTCCCCCGGAAGCGCCGTGCAGAATATTGTATCCCAGTCGCATTTTCCGTCTCCGTGGCCGGACCCGTGCCGGTTTCCGTCTCCATTTCCGTTTGCGTTTCCGTTACAAAAAATCTGCTAAAAACTTAAGCAGATATCGAAATTTTAAACTTGACAAACCTGTACTCAAGTTCTAAATTGTACCCACGTGGCAAAACCACGTGGAGGACATCATGAACGGTAACAACCAGTACACACTGCGGGCGACCGAAGCCCTGCAGTCCAGTTTCAAGACCGCGGCAGCCCGCGGCAACCCGGAAACCACCCCAACCCATCTCCTGCAGGCCCTCGTCGGGCAGGACGAGGGCGTCGCGGTCAAGTTCCTGGCCAAGATCGGCGTGTCCACTCGATCGCTGTCGGACGAACTGCGCGCCGCCCTCGACCGGCTCCCGTCCGCCGAAGGCGGTTCCGATCCGCAACCATCGCGCTCCTATCGTGCCGTGCTCGACCAGGCGGCCAAGCTCGCGCCACAGTTCCAAGATCAGTTCATCTCGGTTGAGCACCTTCTGCTCGCCATCGTGGCGGTCAAGGACTCCACCGCGGCTCGAATCCTCGCCGGTCAGGGCGTCAACCACGACAGCCTCCTGGCCGCAATTCAGGAATTGCGCGGATCGCACCGGGTCACCGACGAAAACCCCGAAGCCAAGTATGAGGCGCTCAAGAACTACGGCCGCGATCTCACCGAGCTCGCCTATACGGGCAAGCTCGATCCGGTGATTGGTCGCGACGAGGAAATCCGGCGGGTCATGCAGGTCCTGACTCGCAGAACCAAGAACAACCCGGTGCTCATCGGCGAGCCCGGGGTCGGCAAGACCGCCGTCGCAGAGGGCCTCGCCCAGCGCATCGCGAGCGGCGATGTGCCCGAGATCCTCAAGCGCCGGCGTCTCGTCTCCCTCGACATGGGCGCTCTCATCGCCGGCGCCAAGTACCGCGGCGAGTTCGAAGACCGGCTCAAGGCCGTGCTCAAGGAGGTCGTCGATTCCTCGGGCGAGGTCATTCTCTTTATCGACGAGCTCCACACCCTGGTCGGCGCCGGCGCCGCCGAGGGCGCCATGGACGCGGCGAATCTGCTCAAGCCGGCACTCGCGCGCGGCGACCTGCGCTGCATCGGTGCGACGACGTTGACGGAGTACCGCAAGTACATCGAGAAGGACGCGGCGCTCGAACGCCGGTTCCAACCGGTCCTCGTCGGGGAACCGTCCGTCGAGGAAACCGTCGGCATCCTCCGCGGTCTCAAAGAAAAGTACGAAGTCCATCACGGCGTCCGCATCGCCGACGCCGCCCTGGTTGCCGCTGCCTCGCTGTCGCAGCGCTATATCACCGATCGCTTCCTGCCCGACAAGGCCATCGACCTCATGGACGAGGCCGCCTCGCGGCTGCGCATCGAAATCGACTCGCTGCCGACCGAGATCGACCAGCTCGAACGCCGTTCGCTGCAGCTCGAGATCGAGCGCCGGGCGCTCGCCAAGGAAAAGGACAAGGCGTCGAAGGAACGCCGCGAGACCTTGGAATCCGAGCTCGCCGAGCTGCAGGAGAAGACCTCCGGGATGAAGGCGCTCTGGCACAAGGAGAAGGAGCTCATCGGCAGGATTCAGGAGCTCAAGGAGCAGCTCGAGGAGACCCGCGAATCGGCCGAGCGGGCCGAGAGGGACGGCGATCTCGAGCGGGCGGCCAAGCTGCGCTACGGTCAGCTCCCCGAGGTCCAGAAGCGCCTCGCCGCGGCTTCCGAGGCTCTCAAGGCCCACCAGGATGAGCACGGCACCATGCTCGCCGAGGAGGTCGGAGAAGAGGACATCGCGCGTTCGGTGTCGCGCTGGAGCGGAATCCCGGTGTCCCGTCTCCTCGAAGGCGAAAAGGAAAAGCTCCTGCACATGGAACAGCGCATCGGCGACCGGGTCGTGGGCCAGGACGAGGCCGTCCGCGCCGTGGCGGCCGCGGTGCGTCGCGCCCGCGCCGGGCTCAAGGACCCCAACCGGCCCATCGGATCGTTCCTCTTCCTCGGCCCCACCGGCGTCGGCAAGACCGAGCTCGCGAGGGCGCTGGCCCAGTTTCTTTTCGACGACGAGCGCGCCATGGTCCGCATCGACATGTCGGAGTACATGGAGAAACACGCGGTCTCACGCATGATCGGCGCCCCTCCCGGCTATGTCGGCTACGACGAGGGCGGGCAGCTCACCGAGGCGGTCCGGCGGCGGCCGTATTCGGTGGTCCTCCTCGACGAGATCGAGAAGGCCCATCCCGACGTTTTCAACGTTCTCCTGCAGGTCCTCGACGAAGGCCGTCTCACCGACGGCAAGGGCCGGACCGTGGACTTCCGCAACACCGTGGTGATCATGACCTCGAACATCGCCGGCTCACTCATCCAGGAGCTTGGGGAGTCCGAGCGCGAACAGATGAAAACGCTGGTCCAGGCGGAGCTCAAACGGCACTTTCGTCCCGAGTTTCTCAACCGGGTCGACGAAGTGCTCATCTTCCACCGCCTCGATGAAACCCAGATGGAGCAGATCGTTCGGATCCAGCTCGCTCGGTTCAACGAGCTCATCGCACAACAGGGATTCGCGGTCGAAGCGGACGATGACGCGGTTCAGCTGCTCGCTCGACACGGGTTCGATCCCGATTTCGGGGCCCGACCGCTCAAGCGGGCGATCCAGCAGCTGGTCCAGGACCCCCTCGCCAATCTCGTCCTCGCCGGCGAGGTGGGCCCGGACCACAGAATTCGCCTCACGGTCGAGGACGGCGAGCTCGTGCTCCGTCCAACCTCCCCGGGGAACGGCGGTAACAGCGGCAGCGGCGGTAACAGCGGCAGTGGCAGCGGCAGCGGCAGTGGCAGCGGCAGTGGCAGTGGCAGTGGCAGTGGCAGCGAACAATAACAGTCATCAGCTCCTCCTTCCGACGGGCCCCTTCGGGGGCCCGGATTTTTTCCGAGTCCGAGCCCGCGCCCGTGTCCGATTCGATCCCGATCCCGCCCCCGTTCCCGATCCAAACTCGATCGACTTTTCGGGAACGGGGTCGTGAACGGGAACGAGAATGAAGAGATCCGCTACACTGCCCCGGACTACAGGCGAATCGAACCACCGCAAGCGAAGGGAAGCGACATGGAAGTCCAGGGACCACCGACCATCGATCTCAACCAGTTCCGCAAGAACAAGCCCCCGGCCAAGACCATCATGGTCGGCGTTCTTGTCATGCTCGCCGCCATCGGCATCTTCTCGAGCGTCTTCACCATCCAGCCCGAAGAGGTTGGTGTGGTGCTCAGATTCGGCGGCTACAACCGGACCGCGGAACCCGGCCTCAACTTCAAGATGCCGGCGCCCCTCGAGCAGGTCTTCAAGGTCCCGGTCCAACGCCAACTCAAGCAGGAGTTCGGCTTCCAGACCGTCGAGGCCGGTGTCCGGACCCGGTTCTCGGACCGCAACTTCGAGGGCGAGTCGCTCATGCTCACCGGCGACCTCAACGTCGCTGTCGTCGAGTGGATTGCGCAGTACCGGGTGGACGACCCCTACAAATACCTCTTCAAGGTGCGCAACGTCACCACGACCTTCCGCGACATGAACGAGGCCGTCATGCGTTCGGTGGTCGGCGACCGCAGCGTCGACGAGGTCATCACCGTGGGTCGTCTCGAAATCGAGGACGAGGTCAAGCTGAGGCTCCAGGATCTTTGCGATCGCTACGAAACGGGCATCGTCATCGACCAGATCGTCCTCCAGGACGTCAATCCTCCGGATCCCGTGAAACCCTCGTTCAACGAGGTCAACCAGGCCGAACAGGAACGCGAGCGGGCCATCAACGACGCCCGTTCGGCCTATAACCGGATCATTCCCAAGGCCCGCGGCCAGGCCGAGGAGACCATTCAACAGGCCGAGGGCTACGCCATCGACCGGGTCAACCGGGCGCGAGGCGATGCCGTCCTCTTCGAGGAGGTCCTCGGCGCCTACAAGCGGGCGCCCGAGGTGACCCGGCGCCGGATCTACCTCGAGACCATGGAGGCGGTCTACCCCGGACTCGAGCGCAAGCTCATCCTCGACGACAACCTCTCAGGGGTCCTGCCGCTCCTTGACCTCAAGGGGACCGGAGGTGGCCAGTGAAACAGGCTTCCATCCTCGTCGTTCTCGTCTTCATCCTCGTCGTCGTTGCCGTCGCCGGCGGCGCCTTCTATGTCGTCAACGAGGCCGAACAGGTCGTCGTCACCCAGTTCGGCAAACCGGTGGGCGACCCGGTCATGACCCCCGGCCTCAAGGTCAAGGTGCCCTTCCTGCAGAAGGCGAATTTTTT
Organism: uncultured Acidobacteriota bacterium; assembly: GCA_963823445.1. Lineage (GTDB taxonomy): Bacteria > Acidobacteriota > Thermoanaerobaculia > Thermoanaerobaculales > Sulfomarinibacteraceae > JAHECW01. Next base: position 180,832 of record CAWGLT010000004.1, on the reverse strand, counting down.
CGACAAACGGTTCCTCGAGTGGGACGGCGCGCCCAACGAGGTGCCGACCAAGGACAAACGCTTCATCTATATCGACACCTACGCCCGGTGGCGGATCGTCGATCCGCTGCTCTTCTTCCAACGACTGCGCGATGAACGCGGCGCCCAATCCCGGCTCGACGACATCCTCGACGGCGAGACCCGCACCACCATCGCCAAAAACAACCTCATCGAGGCGGTGCGCAGCACCAACCGCGAGTTCGTGGTCTCGTCCGCCCTTGACGAGTCCGCCAAAGAGATCACCTTCGGGCGCATCGCTCTCGAACAGGAAGTGCTCAAGAACGCCTCTGCCCGCACCGTGGTCCTCGGCATCGAGATTCTCGACTTCCAGTTCAAACGCACCAACTACGCCGATGTCGACCGGCCGAAGGTCTATGAGCGGATGACGTCGGAGCGCAAACGCATCGCCGAGGAGTACCGATCCGAGGGCGCCGGCGAGGCCGCCCGGATCAGCGGCTCCAAGGATCGCGACCTCAAGGAGATCACCTCCGAGGCCTATCGGACGGCCCAGGAGATCCGCGGCAAGGCGGATGCCCAGGCCGCCGACATCTACGCCGGGGCGTACAACAAAGACCCCGAGTTCTACCGGTTCCTCAAGACCATGGAGGTCTATCGCACCACCCTCGACAAGGAGACGATTCTCATGCTCTCCACCCAGGGCGAGTTTCTCAAGTACCTCGAGACGGTGAGGTAGCCGAGGGCGGAGTCGACCGTTCACGGTCGACAGTCAAGAGCGAAGGGGCGGGAGTTCAAGTGAACCCCGCCCCGTTTCCCCCGCTGTCTTCGTGCTTCCGAACCCAATGCTCCCGTCGCGGTTGCCCGAGGGAGCCACCTCTAGCCAGCTCTTCTCACCAGCTGTCTGCTGCGGCCGGCAGAGCGAAACCTGCGTCGATGCGAAACCTACCCGAACAATGACAAAAAAATGACACCCCGTTCAAGGTCATCTCCGCATTCCCCGGTCAGTACGCGGGCCGGGTGCCTGGCTCTCTTTTCGCCGCGAAAAAGTGCCCGGCACCCCTCCCATCGCGCCACCGGAACAACTGGATGCGAGGTCTGCGATGGAACTATCAACGGTCAACTGTCGACTGTCGACTGTCGACTCTCCCCCAGTTTCTCGATCACGAGCTTGAGGTCCGCCCACACCTTCCGTTTGTCCGCGGGGGTCCTGAGCAGATACGCCGGGTGATAGGTGGCGATGAGCGGCACACCTCTGTAGTGCGACCACCGGCCGCGGAGGGCGCCGAGGGGTTTGTCGGTCCCGGTGAGTCGGTTGGCGGCGAACTTCCCGAGGGCGACGATGACATCCGGTCGGATGAGGTCGATCTGGCGATCGAGAAAGCCCGAGCAGGCCGCTATCTCGTCGTCCTTGGGGTCGCGATTTCCGGGCGGCCTGCACTTCACGACGTTGGCGATGTAGGTCTGGGCGCGCTCGAAACCCATGGCGACGACCATCCGGTCGAGCAACTGGCCGGCCTGACCGACAAACGGGCGTCCGGTGCGGTCCTCCTCGGCTCCGGGACCCTCGCCGATGAACATGACCCGGGCATCGTGAGCGCCCTCGCCAAAGACCACCGTCTTGCGTTGCTCGCTCAGGCGACAGCGGGCGCAGTCTTTGAGGTGGCGTGCGAGACCGCCGAGATCGGTTTCATCGAGCGCGGGTCCTGTGTCAGACGCGGTTACCGCGACTGACGGCACGACGGGAAGCGCGAGCGGGTCGCGCCATCCCAGATCCGTCAGATACCGAGATAGCTCCCTGGGCCTCATGAATCAGGGAACACCCGAAGGCTATTCGTCGTCTTCCTCGTCGTCATCATCGTCATTGGCAAAATCGTCGAGCTCGGTCGCCGCCTCATCGAGGTCGATGGTTTCGGGATCGTCGAGGTCGAGATCGGTCTCGCCAGCGGCGCTCGCGGCTCGCCTGCCGCCGCCGGCCATCCCGAGGAGCTTCTGCAAACGGGCCAATTCGTCGTCCGAATCGTCCTCTTCGAGTTTCCCGGCGAACGCTCCGACCGCAGCCGAAATATCACTTGTCGGGAGGACGTCGGGAATCGCCACAGGGGCGGAGTCGTCGGCGTCGTTGACACCGACCTCGGCCCGCAGTTGATCGACGATGGCCTGGCGCTGCGCATCGAGTTCCGCCTGGGTCAGGATGCGCCACTCGACCTTGCCCTCGAGCACATCGTCGACGGCGACGAGGGTGGATTTGTCATGCCGCGATTCGCTGCGCGGCTTGGCGCCGTTGACGAGTTGCTCGGCCCGCTGCGAAACAACGACGATGTATCGGAAGATTGAGTCGAATCCTTCAGGCAGTTGAATCATGGGGTGACATCCCTCTCCAGGGCCGACCGGAACGCTTCTCTGATCGCGTCCAGACTTTTGTTCAATCGATGGGTTCGGTGGTGTTCGGCCACGCAGATGCCGAAAAGGGCATCTACCGCTTCATCCAAACGGTCGTTGATAATAGCATAATCGAACTCCCCACCCATTCCGAACTCCCGGACCGCCCACCGGAGCCGCCGACGAATGGCGTCGTCAGAGTCTTGCCGGCGATCGGTCAAGCGGGTCTTGAGAACCTCGTACGATGGGGGGTAGACAAAAATCTTGACCACTTCGGGGATCTTGGTCTTGACCTGACTGGCCCCCTGGACCTCGATGTCGAGGAAGACGTCTTCCCCCGCTGCGAGTCGGTGTTCGACCTCGAGGCGTGAGGTCCCATAGAGGTTTCCGGCGTACTCCGCCCACTCGAGAAAGTCGCCCCGGCCCACCATGGTCTCGAACGTCTCGCGATCGACAAAATGGTAGTGAACGCCGTCGGTCTCCTTGGATCGGGGGGCCCTCGTGGTGTGCGAGATCGAGAAATGAGCCGGCAGCCCTCGATCGCGTAACCGTTCCATGGCCCGACGAATCAACGTCGTCTTGCCGCCGCCCGATGGCGAGGCCACGATGAACAAAACCCCTTTGTCGACTGGGACCACAGCGTCCTTCCTTCCCACTCACGCTCGGTGCCTCATCCTACGCCATGTCGGCTGTCATCGAAAGGGAGAACCTCAGGGAGCTGCTGAAGACCACGCACCGGTGGTGCCGCCTTCGAAATCGTCAGCAAAGACCACGTCATTACTTTGTTTCCCGAAACGAACAAATGTCGTGGTGCTCGAACCGAGACTGAGATAGGAAAAACACGCCCCGGCGAACTGAAGATCGTCGGGGTAATACGAAGTGCTCATTGTGTAGTCGCCCGATCGGCTGTTCCCGTTGGACGGTCCGAAGGCGCCGGCAGTGGACGTCGTGTGGTTCAAGGGGACGAAGTCGGCTGCTGTCGGGGTCTCGGCCATCCACGCCGAACACGATGCGTAGTGAACGGTGCCTCCACCCCACATCACCGTGCCGCCGAGCTCGCCGGCGGAGTTCACGGATGCCGATGGATACATGAATGCCACATCGGGGCTCCAGATGTCGATGTTGTCCACCGAAGCGAGGTCATTTCCGGCATCAAAGGTCGAGACCCGCATGTAGGGGAAGGGGAAGCTCCCTCCCTGGGACGGTGTCCAGACGAAACCCACCGTCGAACCGGAGATGAAACCACTTTGAATCCGGCCGTCGTGGAAACCGCACCAGTTACGACCATCAGGCCCCGGGCACTGACGAGGATTGTCGGACCACGCGGCGACCGGTCTTGACACCGATGACGGACTCGCGTCGGCGTCAGGCCAGCTCCAGATCCGCAGCGCCACGTTGTTTGGCTGGGCCGCGAAGTACATTGTCGTGTCAGCTCCGCGGCTGAGCCGGAAACTCCCATACGACGTGGTCCGATATCCATCGATGGTCAGGGGGGTCGAACAACTCGCCATTTCCGACAGAGGGTAGCGGCCGACATAGGCGCCGGCCCAGCCGCCCGCGAAAGTGAATGCATTGCTGGCGTGGAACAGGTAGTTCGAACTTACAGTGAGATCGGGAAAATCGAACCAGGTGTTCGTCGGGAAACCGACCAGCACAGTGTTGATGTCGTAGGCACAGTCCCAGACGCCATCGGAATTCTGATCGACGTTGATCCGCTGGGTGCCGGTGTTGGTGGAACCGGACGGGTAGAACTGCTGAAGCCACAAGATCGAATTGCTGCTCGGGTCGTGTGCCATGGTCTGGTCACAGCAGAACGACTCTCCGGCTGGAGCGGGGAACGGACCGGGCCCAGGATTGACGAAGCTGAAATCCGCCCCACCGTTGGACGACGTCGCTGCAAACCAGTTCGCCGTGTAGAACACACGATCACCGGAGGCGGCGACCGCCGGCTCCGGAACTTCCGAACGGTAACTTACCGGCGCCGGATTGCTCGAGGTGCTGTTGACGTGGAGGACGATCGTGGTCTGGCCATCGACCACAACACCTGGGTTTGTTGGAGGGTTTCCAGGCACGAGGAGGTCGGGGCTGATGTTCAGACCTTCGAAGGGAGGACCCGCTAGTGGATGTTGCCTGCCCTGCATGAGACGCTCCTGGAGGGACGAGACCATCGCATCGGATTCCTCGGTGGTCTGTCCTAGGAGGTCCGGATCGCGAGGGGTTGCATCCAATCGCTTGATCGTGAGATGAATCACGGTCTCATCTGGCCCGGCGAGCGCTTCCTCGGCGGTTCCAAAACCGGTGCCCGCCATCATCAAGGTCAAGGCCAGCGCCGGAACAAACGTCCTTTGTTTCATGTGCTTCTCCCTGGAGATCGCCGGGCGAACGCCCCGCGGCCAACGGATGGTATCACGGGGGTTTCTCTCACGGAGCGAGACCCTCGGTGGTCACCTGAATGGAGCTCGAGGTGCCGAGTGCGGGACGGCATTCCTATTTCCGGCGATCGGATCCTGATATGAGGACATTTCTTGTGAATTTCTGTGAAAGTTTTCGAGTATTGCCACGGCGAACCGATTTTCCGGAACCGGCACGCCTCTTGCTTCGTTATGGTGATAGTAGCCGAGGTTCGGATGCGGTAAGGGTGTCGGAGGGCGATCATGCACGCAGAGCGGAGACCGGGGCAGCGCGGCTCAGAGGGCGGAGGTCCGCACCGATGCAGGCCGCGGGTGGTCATCTTCAATTCCGCGGGCGGCGCATCGGTCGAGGTCCTGGAACTCCCGGAGAGTGCCAATCTGGGCCACCGGATATGCCATGGCGGCAGAAACTGGCTGGTCACCGGCATTCGTACCGGTCAGCGGGTTCTTATCGCTGAACCGGAAGCGAACTAGTTCTCAGTTTTCGGTTTTGAATTCATCGCACAGCCCTGAAGCACGATTGCGATCCAACTAAAAAAAATTTCAAAACTCAAAACTACTGACTTCGCTTCTTGAGGTTGCCGATCATTCCCATGACGCCCGAGATGACGGCGACCGCCACCACGAGCACGATGGCGATGACGACCAGACCGCCGACGGCCATCATCACCGCTCTGAGGATCCCGAACCAGTTGGGGAATCCACCCCGATCCCAACCGGGCGCAAGTGCCAGGACAGCAAAGGTGAGAAGCGACGGGACGATGACCCGGTCTGTGAGCACGGCGGCGCCTCCTCAAAGACCCACCCTACCACCATTTCTCATCCCCAAAATGGGAAATCGCCGGACGGCCGACCGTCCGGCGATGGTCTGAGGTCGTCGGGAACTCAGCCCCGAGCCGCCCGGAACTCCCAGGGCGGTTCGGCTTGCGAGTCCATGAAGAGTCCACAGGGAAGCTCCCTGGCCTTGTCGCTCATGACGATGAGGTCGGCATCCGTGCTGCCGTCTTGCACCCACGCCAGGCCGCGACTCACGAGCATCTCAGAGAGATCGATGCCGTTGACGGTGACCCGCGCCACGACTTCTTCCCCACCGCCTTCGATGACCTCGACTTCGACATCTTCGCCCCGGACCAGGTCGCGGACAAAATTCCGGACCTCCTTACCCCAGGGCTGGTCGAGTTCGGGAGCATCGATGCCCTCGATGTTCACGGTTCGCCGGTTCTTCTCACATTCGATGATGAGTGTGTCGCCATCGATGACCTTGACACACTTGCCGGTCATGACAACCTCGCCCGCCAACGCGCTGCCGGCTGCGATCGTCACCACCGTCAGGACTGCAACGATGATCTTGTTGTGCTTCATCTCGTCTCCCTTGGTCGCCAGTCGAAATCTCCGCCAGCGAGCTTCCCCCGTCCCCTCGCCGCCGGGTCCATCCCGACCATCGGGTCTCGCTCGGAGTGTTCGATTCCTACCCCCCAATACGAAGGAAACGGAAACAGGTTCACCCGCCGCTGCAATTTTCTTGTAAATATTGAGAACAGGTATGTCTATCAATAAAAATGACGCGATCATCACCGCGCGCTGGGAGTGATCTTCGAACGCAGACTCTGGACCAGATCATATTTGGTGTCCCAGAGTTTCTGACTCAGGGAAACGTGATAGAGATGCGGGTTCATCAATCTTTTGACACCCGGGTCGAGGCGGTCGAGGTCAGCCGCGCGCCGCGCCCGCATGGATTCGAGATCCGGAACCTCGCCGACGCGGCGCCCATCGACGAAGACCTCCTCATGAAGGACTTCGATCGCCCGGATGTTCTCGGCCGCAAGCCGGCGACGTCTCGCCTGGTCCGTCGGATGGCAAAGGACCACGGGTTCGCCGACGTCGAGTCGTTCGTCGGCCAGACCGATGAGGTCCGCGGTGGCCTTGTTGCGCTCGTCATAGATCCGCCAGACCTTCTTATCGCCCGGGTTGAGGGTCTTGGCCTTGGACTCCGACAGCTTGATCGCCGGCCGAAGTTGACCGCCGTCATCGATGGCGACGAGCTTGTAGACGCCATCGAGAGCGGAGTCGCCCGTCGAGGTCGTCAGGGCGGTGCCGACACCGTGGGCCAATCTCCGGAGCAACCTGCCGGAGTCGACCCCGTAGCGTGGCGCTTCCTCGCGGATCTGGGTCACGATCTGCCAGATCACGAGTTCGTCGAGGTTGTTGGAGAGCACGATGCTGACCTCATCGAATCCGGCGGCGTCGAGCTGGATTGCGGCCTGGATGGCGAGGTAGGCCAGATCCCCCGAATCGAGACGGATCCCGCGCGGGGCATGACCACGCCTTCTCAGCTCTTCGAAGACCCGGATGGCGTTGGGAACCCCGCTCGCGAGAGTGTCGACGGTATCCACCAGGAGCAAACAGTCATCGGGGTAGAGCTCGGCATACGCTTGGAAGGCATCGAGCTCGCTGCCGCCAAGCGCCAGAAACGCCTGCACCATGGAGTGGGCGTGGGTGCCCTTGGGCTGGACGCCCAGGAGCCCAGAGACACCGACGTTGGAGCTGAAGTCAGCGCCGCCGATGAGTGCCGCCCGGGTGCCGGCGTTGGCTCCCCGCTCGTGGGCGCGGCGCATGCCGAACTCGAGGATCGGGGCGCCCTGCGCCGCCTCACGGATCCGCGAGGCCTTGGTCGCCACGAGGGTCTGGTAGTTGAGGTGGTTGAGCACCGGAGTCTCGATGAGTTGCGCCATGGCCAGCGGCCCGTCGACGACGACGAGGGGCACGTTGGGGTGAACCACCCGACCCTCTGGAACGGCACGGAGCGTCAGGCCTTCCATGGTGCCGTGATGAGCCAGCCAGCCGAGAAAGGCATCATCGAAGAGACGGTTTCCGGCCGCGCCCTTCAAAGACCGAAGATAGGCCGTATCCTCTTTAGTGGCAGAGGTTTCCCGCATCCAGTCGAGAAGCCACTCGAGACCGGCGAAGATCGAGTAGCCGGCCGAATGCTCACCGTAGTGCGGGTGCGATCGGAAAAAGTAGTCGAACTGGACCCGCCGCTCGGCGAGCCCGTGCCGGAAGTAGAGCTGCGCCATGGTGAGCTGGTAGAAATCGGTGAACAGGAGACCCTCGGTGAAGCGACGATTGCTGGGCATGGGCCTAGGATCTCATATCCGATCGACACCGATCGACGCTGGAATGAACCGCAAGGACGCAACGAACGCAAGGAAATCGCAGCACATCGCAATTCAACGCAGAGACGCAGAGGCGCGAAGGCGCAGAGCCATCGCAATTGAGAGCCATCGCACCGCCGCCGGTGACCACCGGCTTTGAGACATCTCAATCCAAGTGTTCATCGCGATGTTCTCTGCGTCTCTGCGTCTTTGCGCCTCTGCGTTAAGAACACGACCGTCGAAATCTACACGCCCCAGCCGGCTTTGGAGCTGGCTCTGATGAGGTCCTTGAGAATCTCTTCATCGAGATCCGAGAGTCGCTTGAAACGGACGCAGCTCTTGCCGATGCTGGCCCTGGGCAGGCGATCCTTGTACTGCTCGGCGACATAGCCGTTCTCATCCGCCGCGCAGCAATAGAGCGAGATGTACTGCTTGTTGTTGGCGATGCCGATCTTCATCCACTCACCGGATCGACCGCTGGCGTACCTGTAGGCATGCTTGCCATAACCGAGGATCCCGAACTCCATGGTCGGTTCGAGCTCCGGCGCCGTCTCCAAAACGAGATCGTGGAGTCGCTTGATGTCAGCCCGGCGCTCCTCCTCGACCTCGGCGATGTACTGCTCGTGGGTTTCGGCGCTGGTCTTGCCCTTCATCTCACGAGTCTACAATAGAGAATTGGTTTCAAAAAGCCCATAGGAGGAGCCTACACTGTGCAGGGAGAGGGTGGGGAAAATGGCGGACGCACGACCAGTACCGTGGCAACAGTGGGGAAACGAGATCGATGACGCGTCGATCGACCAGATGCGGCGGGCGTGCGAGCTGCCCATCGCCGTTCGCGGCGCCCTCATGCCCGATGCCCACCTCGGCTACGGCCTTCCCATCGGGGGCGTTCTCGCAACTCGAAACGCGGTCATCCCCTATGCGGTCGGCGTCGACATTGCCTGCAGGATGAAGCTCTCGGTCTGGGACATGCCCCCGGACGCGTTGGAAGCGCGACCCGAACCCCTGATCAAAGCCATCGAGAGGGAGACCAGATTCGGAATCGGGGCCGAATTCGAACGGCGCCGCCGGCATCCGGTCATGGACGAGGACTGGCGGATCACCACCATCACCCATCGCTACAAGGACAAGGCATGGTCGCAACTCGGCAGCAGCGGAAGCGGCAACCACTTCGTTGAAATCGGCGTTCTCGAACTCGTTTCCGGCGAGCTCGGTCTCGATGCAGGACGCTATCTCGCCCTGCTCAGTCACAGCGGCAGCCGCGGGGTCGGCAATCTCGTCGCCCGTCACTTCAGCGAGCTCGCCATGGCCCTCCGCCCGGAGCTGCCGAGGGAGCTCAGACACCTGGCATGGCTCGATCTCTCGAGCGAGACCGGTCGAGACTACTGGTGCGCCATGGAGCTCATGGGCAGGTACGCCGCCGCCAACCACGCGTTGATTCACGCCCATGTCGCCGCAGCTCTCGGCGCCGAGGTCATCGCCGACGTGGAGAACCACCACAACTTCGCCTGGCTCGAGGAGCACGACGGAGAGCGATTGGTGGTGCACCGCAAAGGTGCGACCCCGGCAGGGCAGGGAGTCCTCGGCATCATTCCGGGTTCCATGGCCACATCGGCCTTTGTCGTACGCGGGACGGGGAACGAGAAATCGCTGCGTTCGGCTTCCCACGGCGCCGGCCGCCGGATGAGCCGCAAACAGGCCAAGAGACGATTCACCTGGTCAGATGTCAGAACCCTTCTCCACGACAAGCAGATCCGGCTTCTCTCCGCCGGGCTCGACGAGGTGCCCATGGCCTACAAGGACATCCACGAGGTCATGGCAGCTCAGAAGGACCTGGTGGTTCCCGTCGCGCAGTTTCAACCGCGACTGGTAAAGATGGCGCCGTCCGGAGAACCGCCGGAGGACTAAGCTTCGGACTCCTCATTTCTCAGTTCTTCATTTTCCATTTCCATCGCAGGGGTGCAGCTTCTTGTCGATCGCGATGCGGGATGTCATTCAAAACCGAGAATTCAGAGTTCAAAATCAAAGGACGTAGTGGGTGATCCAATCTGAGGTCTCCTCGATGGATCGATCGGTGACATCCAAGGTCCTGATGCCCGCGACCGACCGGTAGACCCGATTGCAGTAGTCAATTTCCGCCATGATGTGTTCGCGCTCCGAATAGCCCGGGATCCGGGTTCCCATCCTTCCGGCCCGTTCCTTTCGGACCTGAACCTGGCGATCGATCCCCATCTTGAACCCCACCTTTGGAACCGAGGCGCGTCGAACCTCATCCGCCAGCTCGATTCCTCGAATGATGGGAACATTGGCCACCTTGAGTTTTCGACATGACAGGTAGATCGAAGTCGGGGTCTTGCCGGTCCGCGATACTCCGAGAATGATGAGATCGGCCTGGTGGATGGTCTCCAAACCCAGACCGTCGTCGTGGCGACGGGTGAAGTGGATCGCCTCGATGATCTTGAACATCTCCTCGGATTGACCGCGGAACACCCCGGGCGTCCGACTCGGCAGTGATTGGAGGGCCTCGGTGAAAATCCCCATCAGAGGACCCAGAAGATCGACGACGGTCAATCCCTTGGCGGCCCCGAGTTCGAGCATGGCATCACTGAGCTCCGAAGTGACGAAGGTAAAAACCACCACTCCAGGGGGTCTGGTGCTTTCCACGAGCTCCCGAACCTGATCCACCGTGCGGGTGAACGGCTCACGTCTGACCTTGATGTTGGCGCGGCCAAACTGGACGAGGATCGAAGTCACCACCGCCTCGGCGGTGGATCCGGTGGCGTCGGACACGATGAGAATTTCGAGAGGCTCGGTCACCGTATTGATCTCTGATTCACTATAACCCGCGTCTGAGTCCGAAGCCGCGTTGGATTTCCGGGCGAAAGATAGTGCCCCGCCTGCTGAGGACCGGGCGCCCACCACTCACCCACCAATTTGTATTGAGACTCCTTCGCGATAATATTTTCAACCAACCGAGTCCGTCAAGCCGCACTGCGGCAGACAGCTGCAACCTGAGGCAGGCTGTTTCTGATGTCGGACCGCCCCCCCTCGGCAGCCTGCATCTCTTCGGGCTCGCCGATCATTCTGGGAGCACTGACTCCCATCGTGTTGGTGATCTGCGGGTTGTCCAATCACGCCCACGCCCGCCGGAGAGGACGGTCTATGTCTCTGACGCAGGCGACCCGGAGACAGCCAGCGCGGCTTCCCCCGGGCGCTTTGGCGGCGACGGCGACGTCACCGACATCGACACATACAAGCTCGCTCCTATCCTGATCTTCTTCGACGGATTCGAATCGCTCGACGCCAACGCCTGGGCAACGACGATCCCTCAGAAAAAGCCCGCGCTCGGTGAGCGCGGGCTTGAATACGGCATCCGGGAAACGACGTGATCAGTCGCGCGGGAAGTTGATCTGGGCGTGGGCCGCCGCGAGCCGCGCGATGGGCACACGGTAGGGGGAGCAGCTGACGTAGTTCATTCCGACGAGGTGGCAAAACTCCACCGAGTTGGGCTCGCCGCCGTGCTCGCCGCAGATTCCGACCTTGAGGTCGGGGCGGGTCGACCGACCCTTCTCGATCCCGGTCTTGACCAGGACGCCGACCGAGTCGCGGTCGAGAACCTGGAACGGATCCACCGGCAGGATCTTCTGCTCGAGGTATTCGGGCAGGAAACCACCGATGTCGTCACGCGAGAACCCGAAGGTCATCTGCGTCAGGTCGTTGGTCCCGAAGCTGAAGAACTGGCAGGTCTTGGCGATCTCGTCGGCGGTCAGGGCCGCACGCGGGATCTCGATCATGGTGCCGTAGAGGTGCTCGACCTCATCGACGCCGTACTTGGCGCAGACCTCGGCGTGGACCTTCTCGGCGAGCGCGCGCTGGACATCGAGCTCGGCCTTGGCGCAGGTCACCGGGACCATGATCTCGGGGAAGCACTTCTTGCCCTCGGCGCGCAGCTCGGCGGCGGATTCGAGGATGGCGCGGAACTGCATCTCGGAGATCTCGGGAAAGGTGACCCCGAGACGGACGCCGCGATGGCCCATCATGGGGTTGAGCTCGTGGAGCTCGTCGGCGCGCCGGTTGAGCTCGGCGGCGTCGATCCCGAGGGCCTTGGCGAGATCGGCCCGCTCGGCGTCGTTTTGGGGCACGAACTCATGAAGCGGCGGATCGAGGAGGCGGAAGGTCACGGGACGCTCGCCCATGATCTCAAGCGTCGCCTTCATATCGCGTTTGACGTAGGGGTAGAGTTCGTCGAGGATCGCGCGGCGCTCGGCCTCCGAGCCCGCCATGATCATCTTGCGCAGGATGAAGAGCGGCTCTTCGGATCCGGTGCCGTAGAACATGTGTTCGGTGCGGAAGAGGCCGATGCCCTCAGCGCCGAACTCGATGGCAATCGCGGCGTCCTCGGGGGTTTCGGCGTTGGTCCGGACCTTCATGGCCCTGATGCCGTCGGCGAGCTTCATGAAATCGACGAACCGCGGATTTTCGGTGGCGTCGATCATCGGCAGCTCACCGGAATAGACCAGTCCGCGGGTCCCGTTGAGAGTGAGGACATCGCCCTCTTTGAAGACCCGGTCGCCGGCCTTGATGGTCTTGCCGACGACGTCGATCTTGAGGGTTCCGGCGCCGACGATGCAGCACTTGCCCCAACCGCGCGCGACCAGCGCCGCGTGTGATGTCATCCCGCCGCGGCCGGTAAGGATACCGACCGCTGCGCGCATGCCCTCGACGTCTTCGGGGTTGGTTTCTTCACGAACCAGCAGGACGGTCTTGCCGGCTTTGACCCACTTCACCGCATCGTCGGCGGAGAAGACGATCTGGCCGAATGCGCCGCCGGGACCCGCGGGAAGACCCTTGGCGATGGGCTCTGCAGTTTTCTCGGCGGTGGGATCGACGATGGGGTGGAGAAGCTCGTCGAGCTGCTCGGGTTTGACCCTCTTCACTGCGGTCCGCTCGTCGATCATGCCGGCGGCGAGCATGTCCATGGCCATGTTGAGGGCCGCGGTGCCGGTGCGTTTGCCGATCCGGGTCTGGAGCATCCACAACCGGCCGTCCTGGATGGTGAACTCGATGTCCTGCATATCGCGGTAGTGGTCTTCGAGGTTGTCGCGGATATCGTGGAGCTGCCTGTAGACCTCGGGCATGGCGGTTTCGAGCGATTTGAGATGGTCGTTCTGCTCGTTCTTGGTCGCCTCGTTGAGCGGGTTGGGGGTGCGGGTTCCCGCCACCACGTCCTCGCCCTGGGCGTTGACGAGCCACTCGCCGTAGAACTTGTTGTCGCCGGTGGCCGGGTTGCGGGTGAAGGCCACACCCGTGGCGGATGTGTCACCCATGTTGCCGAAGACCATGGCCTGGACGTTGACCGCCGTGCCCCAGTCATCCGGGATGCCCTCGATCCGACGGTAGGAGACGGCCCGTTTGCCGTTCCAGGACGAGAAGACGGCGCCGATGCCGCCCCAGAGCTGCTCCATCGGATCGTCCGGGAACTCAACACCGAGAACCTCTTTGACCTTGGCCTTGAAGCGATCGCAAAGGTCCTTGAGGTGGGCCTCCGAGATATCGGCATCGGAGGCATAGCCATTGGTTTCCTTGACCCGTTCGAGCATGTGGTCGAGCTGCTGGCGGATGCCCTTGCCCTCGGCGGGCTCGACACCGGCGGCCTTCTCCATGACGACATCGGAGTACATCATGATGAGACGGCGGTAGGCGTCGTAGACAAAACGGCCGTTGCCGGTCTTGGCGATGAGACCCGGGATCGTCGCCGAACACAGCCCGACGTTGAGCACCGTCTCCATCATGCCGGGCATGGAGGAACGGGCGCCCGAACGCACCGAGACCAGGAGAGGGTCGGCGGGATCGCCGAACCTGGTGCCCATGATCTCCTCGACCTTGGTCATGGCCGCATCCACCTCGGCAGTGAGAGTCGGCGGATAGGTCCGTCCGTGGTCGTAGTAATAGGTGCAGATCTCGGTGGTGAGGGTGAAGCCCGCCGGGACCGGAATTCCCATGTTGGCCATCTCGGCGAGGTTGGCGCCCTTGCCGCCGAGCAGGTTCTTCATGTCGGTTCGGCCATCGGCCTTTCCGCCACCAAACGAATAGACGTACTTCGGTTCGTTCACTTTTTGCCTCCGTCGACCTGCAGCCTCGAGAGGTCTGCCAGGGTCAAGAATTCTCTTCGCAATACGGTCAACAACGCGACACGATTGTCGCGAACCAACGCATCATCACTCATGACCAGGACTTCGACGAAAAACCGGTCGAGCACCTCGGCGAGCTCTCCCATTGCAGCGAAGGCATCGTCGAACCGGTGGGCGCCGACGCACTCCGCGAGCCGTCCGGCAAAGACCTCGGATGCGGCGTGCAGTTCGCGCTCCTCGTCGGCTTCGAAGAGCCCGGGATTCACCACCGGCTCGGGGGCGCCCTCGGTGATGTTCATGACCCGCTTGAACGCAAGGCCCAGGGCCCTCATCTGCGGGCTCGTCCGAACGGCGTCGAGTGCCTGCGCGCGGGCTGCGAGTTCCGGCAACCGCCGCCAACCCGCGGCCATCACCGCATCGGCCGCATCAGCGCCGACGCCCACCTCCTGAATGAGGTAGTGGCGTACCCGATCGGCCATGAAATCCCTCACCGCCGCAGCAACATCGGCGGGCGGAGTTTCGACCACGCCGTCGAGCCCCTCGGCCGCCGCCCGGACTGCATCGTCGAGGTCGAGAGCCCAACCCGCTTCGGAGACGATCTTGACCGCCGCCTGCGCGGCGCGGCGCAACCCGAGGGGGTCCTTCGAACCGGAGGGAATTTCACCGACTCCGAAAAGCCCGGCAATGGTGTCGACCCGATCGGCGACACCGAGCAACCGGCCGAGATCCGATCGGGGAATCTCGCCATCGAAACCCGACGGCCGGTAGTGGTCCCGAGCGGCGGTCCACACCTCTTCGTCGGCGCCTTCCAAACGGAGATAGTGACCACCCATGACGCCCTGGAGTTCCGGGAACTCGACGACCATGTTGGTCAGGAGATCGGCCTTGACGAGATGAGCGGCTCGGCGGACGAGATCCGGGTCGAGGTCGAGCCCGAGCCGGTCGGCGAGGATCACAGCCAGGTCGCCCACCCTGGAGGCCTTGGCTGCCACGGAGCCGAGCACCCGGTGGAATTCGAGTCGTTCGAGACCTCCCGCCAGATCTCCGAGCCTGCGCTTGCGATCTTCGTCGAAAAAGAACCGCGCGTCGGCGAGCCGCGCACCGATGACCCACTCGTTGCCTTGACGGACGAGGCCCTCAGGATCGTCGCGACGGTCGATCACGGTGAGAAAATACGGCGCCAGCGAGCCGTCCTCGTTCTCGAGGATGAGGCACTTCTGGTGATAGCGCAGCGTGGTGATCACCACCTCGCGCGGCAACTCGAGGTACTCCTCGTTGAGGGTGCCGAGCAGAAGCCCGGGATACTCGACCAGTTCAACGTGTTCCGCCACGAGCTCGTCATCGGGATGAACCCGACATCCCGCGTCGGTGGCGAGCGCAACCGCCTGTTCGTCGAGCAGACGACGCCGCTCATCGGGATCGATGAGCACTCCACGTTCGGCCAACGCGCCGGCGTAGCTCTCGACCGAAAGAACATCGAATGGATCCGCGCCATGGACCCGGTGCCCGACGGTCTCGCGGCTCGAGGCCACACCGAAGGTCTCCATGGGCACGACGGCGTCATCCAGGATCGCGACCAGGCCGTGCACCGGACGAACAAAGAAATTCTCACCGAGGCCCCAGCGCATCATCTTGGGAAATCGCATCGAGGCCAGGACCGCGGGCACCGCCTCCGACAGGATTTCGGTCGTGGCGCGGCCCGCGTGGACGATGGTGGCGGCGAGATAGTCGCCCTTGTCGGTGGACTCGGTCTCGAGCTCGTCGACCGCGACGCCGGCCTTCTTGGCGAAGCCCTCGGCGGCCTTGGTCGGGGAGCCGTCCTCGGCGAACGCGATTTTCGCCGGTGGACCGGTCAGCCGTTCACTGCGATCGGCCTGGCGTTCCGGCAGACCGTCGACGGTGACGATCAGCCGTCGACTGGTCGATTGAACGCGCACCGTGGCGTCGCCCATACCCGCCTCGGCGAGCACCCGAGCCATGCCTTCCGCGAGCTGTCTTCTGGCGCCGGGCAGAGCATTGGCCGGAATCTCCTCGGTCCGGAGTTCGAGCAGGAAGGCGCCCATCATTCCACCCCTCCGAGGCTGTTACCGAGGGGATAGCCCATTTCTTCGCGCTGTGCGACATAGGCTCGGGCCGCGCGGATGGCGTTTCGCCGCACCCGACCGATGAGCCCTACCCGCTCGGTCACCGACACCGCGCCGCGGGCGTCCATGAGGTTGAAAAGGTGCGAGGTCTTGAGCGTCGCTTCGAGGGCCGGGATCACCAGCGGCGGATCATGGTCGAGGCAGCGCTGGGCTTCGGTCTCCCAGTCACCGAGGTGACGACGCAGCATCTCCACATCGGCGACCTCGAAACCATAGGTTGAGGACTCGCGCTCATCGGCGAGTCGAACCTTGCCGTAGGGCACGCCCCCGCCCCACTCGATGTCGTAGATCGAGTCCTTGCGGCCGAGGAACATGGCGATCCGCTCGAGGCCATAGGTGAGCTCGGCCGAGATCGGTGCGAGTTCGATCCCACCGGCCTGCTGAAAGTAGGTGAACTGGGTCACTTCCATGCCGTCGAGGAGCACCTGCCAACCGACGCCCCAGGCGCCGAGCGTGGGGGACTCCCAGTTGTCCTCTTCGAACCGGATGTCGTGGACCGCGGGATCGATCCCGAGCGCTTCGAGCGACCGGAGATAGAGATCCTGAACATCATCGGGAGATGGTTTGAGAATGACCTGGAGCTGAAGATGCCGGCCGAGGCGAAACGGGTTCTCTCCATACCGGGCGTCGGCCGGGCGACGGGACGGCTGGACATAGGCGACCCGGTAGGGTTCGGGGCCGAGGACCCGGAGGAATGTCTCGGGGTGCATGGTTCCCGCCCCGACTTCGAGATCGAGCGGTTGCTGAATGACGCAGCCCTGCTCGGCCCAGAAGTGCTGGAGTTTCAGGATCAGAGTTTGCAGGTCCAAGGTTCCTCCGGCGCCCGCGTACGAGCCTGGAAATCCACCGCTTCGTCGACATGAGGCGAGAATGCGGTTTCGGGCGCACACTGGGCGGGAAGGATACCACGTCGGCGCGATTCTGTCGCAAGAGAACGCCACGGCGGGCGCCACCGCGGTCACCGCCGATGTGAAACCGTTCGACGCCTGCTATTCTCGACGAGTCGAGAGAGTCCGTGGATGGAGGAGGAGCCATGGCGGACCAGCAACAGAATCAACCCCGGCCTCAGCGGCGCTTCACCGACGAGCGCGCGGGCTTCGCGAGCTCCATCGGCCGAAACGCCACCGTCGAGGGCACCATCAAGGGCGCCACCGATCTCGAGATCTGGGGGAGTTTTGAAGGCGAGTTGGAGATTCAGGGCCTCGTCTGGCTTCGCCCGGGCAGCCGCTTCGCCGGCGGCCTCTCCGCCACCGATCTCGTAGTCGAAGGCGAGCTTCAGGGCACGGTCCGTGCGGCCCGCAAAGTCGACATGCGCGCCACATGCCACGTCGTCGCCGATGTCACGGCGTCAAAGGTCGCCGCCGCCGAGGGCAGCTATATCGAGGGCCGGATCACCGTCGCCGAGCAATCCGACGAGGTGGTGGGCTATGCCGAGAGGCGGGGACGGTAGGCGACAGCCGTTGCCGGGGCCCGATCCGAAACCGTGGCCGTATCCGTTGCCGTACCCGAACTCGTTTGCGATCCTCACCGAGACCTTATCCGACCACCCGGGAGACCGCTTCAGTTCGAAGGTCAATAGAACAGCGGCCCCGAAGGGCCGCTGTTGGTCTTCGATCTGGATCCAACTCAGCCGGCGAGCTTCTTGATCTCCTCCACCATGGGTGGAATGACATCGAAGAGATCCCCGACGATGCCGTAGTCGGCGATCTTGAAGATCGGTGCGTCGGGGTCCTTGTTGATGGCGACGATGATCTTGGACGAACTCATGCCCGCGAGGTGCTGGATGGCGCCGGAAATCCCGGCGGCGATATAGAGCGAAGGGCTCACGACCTTGCCGGTCTGACCCACCTGGTGCTTGTGCGGGATCCATCCCGCATCCACCGCGGCGCGCGAGGCGCCGACCGCGCCGCCGAGAGCCTCGGCGAGGGAGCGGATGACGGCGAAATTCTCGGGGCCTTTGAGACCACGGCCGCCGGAGACGATGATGTCCGCCTCGGCGACGTCGATCTCGCCGCCGCCGGTGTCGACGAGCTCCTTGACCACCGCACGGATAGCGAGGGCGAGACCGTCGAGGGCGACGACTTCGGCCGAACCGCCGGTCTCCTCGGCTGCAAAGACGTTGGGCCGCAGGCTGAAGACCTGGGGCTTGACGCCGGCGGAGTCGACAGTGGCGAAGGCCTTGCCCGAGTAGACGGGGCGGCGGGCCGCGTACTGATCGCCGTCCTTGTTCAGGGCGACGACATCGGCGAGGGCGCCGACGCCGAGGGTCGCGGCGACCCGGGGCGCGAGATCGCGGCCCATGGCCGTGCCGGCGAAGAAGACCGCATCGGGAGCGGTCGCCTCGACCGCTTTGACCACGGCTTCGCCGTAGCCTTCAGAGGAATAAAGGGCAAGGTTGGGATCATCTGCGACAAAGACCTTGGCCGCGCCGTGCGCGCCAAGCCCTGCGGCCGCGTTGCTGATTCCCGAACCGACCAGAACCGCGGCGACGTCGCCGCCGGCCTGCCGCCGGGCTTCGGAAACGGCCTGCAGCGAAGCCTGCCGAATGACGCCGTTGCGTTGCTCAACAAAAACGAGTATTCCAGCCATCATCGCCTCCCTAGATCGCCTTCGCTTCGCTGCGAAGCAGGTTCACCAGCTGAGCGGCCGCGGCCGCCGGATTGTCCTCGCCCTGGATGATGGTGCCTTCCGACTTGGCAGGCGGCAGCTCGAGGCTGCGGACGGTGTAGGTCGAATCGGTCGCCTCGTCGATGCCCAGGCTCGCGACTTCGATCTTGTCCACGGGTTTGCGCTTGGCGGCCATGATGCCCTTGAGCGCGGCGTAGCGCGGCTCGTTGAGGCCTTTCTGGCAGGTCACCAGCGCGGGCAACGAGCACTCGACGACCTCCTGGCCGCCCTCGACGTCACGGCCGGCCGTGAGCGAGTTGTCGCCGACCTCGAGCTTGGTGACGTTGGCGACGTGGGGGATCCCGAGCAACGCGGCGAGCATCTGACCAACCTGGCTGCAGTCGGTTCCGACACCCATGTTGCCGCAAAGGACGAGATCGAAATCACGCCCTTCAAGGGCCTTGGACAGGACCTTGGCGATCGTGAAACTGTCACCGAGAGTGGTTTCGCCGCCGATGACATGCACCGCCTTGTGGGCGCCGCGGGCCAGGCAGTCCCTGAGCGCGGCCTCGGCCCGGGCGGGACCATAGGTCACCACCGTGACCTCGCCACCCTTTGCCTCGGTGAGCTGAAGGGCCTCCTCGAGGGCGTACTCGTCAAACGGCGAAACGATCCATTTGATGCCCGTCGCGTCGATGTTTTTGCCGTCGGGTCCGATCTTGATGACCGACGCCGTGTCCGGGACGCTGGTCACACAGACAATACAGTTCACGGCCTACCTCCCTGGTTGGTTTGCGGGGAATACTGAATAGCCATTCATCCACGGCCGAGTGTAGCAGATCCTTGCCACGGTGCGGCATGGGCCGCTCCTCTGCACGTGCCGGTGCCCCTGTCGCTGACGCGGCTGCGGCTGCGGCTGCGGCTGCGGACGAGGGATCACGCCCGTGCGATGATATCCAGGTGAGCTACGAGCCCCATATCCAGTTCTTCGAATTCAAGGCCCGGAAGTTCTGCGCTTGGTTCGACACGACGACCACCACCGGCCACTATGACGGCATCCAGGCTACCCACGTGGTTTCAGGACTCGTCGCCTCAGCGGCGAAGCTCATGCGGATTCGCCTCGCCGGGATGCCGCAGGAGCCCGAGGCCGCCGGACTCCGCGCCCTGCCGCCGGACGAATTCACCGGCGCTTTCCCCGTCGAGTGCCGCGCCGACTGGGCCGAGATCTGCGGCCACCGAAGTCGGACCGGTGGTCTGCCCGGCTGTCTCGCAGAAATCCGGCGCGAACTCCGACTCGGTCTCGAGATTCTCGCCGACGGCCGCCCCTATGAGGCGATCTCCCATTGGCAGTTGGGCTATCTCCACAGCTGGGGCGAACTCGCGATCTGCGCGCTGATGATGATGCATTCGGACCTTGCGAATGCCGGGTCGAGTTGACGGTGAGGGGTCACGGGTAAAGGGTTAAGAGTTAGAAGGTTAGATGGAGAGAAGATCAGGGTCGCACGGTGGCCTGCGGCCGAAGGGAGCGCTGACCGTCTCGTCTTCTCACCTTCTCACAGCGAGCGAAGCGAGTGCTCACCCTTCACCCCTAACCCGCGACCGGCTCGTGCTCGCTCCGCAACCGGTGGACCTCCTCGTCATAGACCTCGAGGACCCGCTGGTAGGAGAGCATGCCGATCGCCATCGATGGCGGCGGTCCGGAGAGCACGGGGAGATTCTCGTGTCGGAAGGCTGTGAACCTCCGCACGGCGGTATGGAGATCGTCCTCGAGTTCGAGGTAGGCCATGGTGCTGGCCGCAACCGAGAGGTCCGAAGCCACGAGAAGCGACCAGACATCCGGGCTTGCCATCATCCGCCGAACATCGGTCATGCTGAACAGCCCGATGACCGATCCCTCGGCGTCAACCACCGGAAAAGCATGCTGTTCGCTCGGCGCGACCACCTCGAGAATCCGTTCGAACGGAGTCCCCGGCGAAAAGGTGATGAGCGCCTCCTCCTGGTCCACGACCTCGCGAACGGTGAGTTTCTCCAGCACATCCATCTGGAGCTCGCCGATGTGAGCCGGCGAGTCGATCCTCGTCGGAACCTGGGCCTCGTAGATGGACACGCCGCGCATGAGAAGAAAAACCACCGAGCAGACGAGCATCAACGGCACCAGCAGATTGTAGGAGCCACTCATCTCGGCGACCATGATCAGCGAAGCGATGGGCACCTTGGCGACACCCGCGAAGAACCCACCCATCCCGACCAGAACGCACGCCGCCGTAGCCGGGGCGAAACCGGGGGCGAGCCGGTCCGCGGCTGCGGCGAAGACTGCCCCGGTGACGCCGCCGATGACCAGCGATGGTGCGAAAACCCCGCCCGATCCGCCCGATGAGATGGTGAACGAGGTGGCGAGGATCTTGGCCGGCAGCAGCAGAAGCAGGATCTTGAGCGGCAATCCGCCATCGAGGGTCAGCTGGAGCCAGCCGTATCCACCCGACATGACCTGAGGCACCACCAACGCCAGCATCCCGACCAGCAGCCCGCCGATGGCGGGCTTGACCATCGCCGGCACCGGAAGCTTGGCGAAGACCACGTCCCGCATGCCGTAGAAGACCTTGATGTAAACAAAGCCAACCATCGCGAGGACGATCCCCAGGACCAGATAGGCGAGAAGCTCGCGGGGCGCGGTGAACTGCTCGATATGGGTCTCGAATATCGGATGCCAGCCGGTGAGTGACGCATTCACCACATAGGCGACGATGGAGGACATGATGGCCGGGATGAGCGCTTCGGACTCGTAATCGTTTTCCGAATAGAGGACCTCGATGGCGAAGAGAGCGGCGCCGAGGGGCGCCCGGAACATTCCACCGACGCCGGCCGCCATCCCGCAGATGACGAGGATCCTGCGATCGAGGGTCGGCAACCGGAGCAACTGCGAGAGATAGGAGGCGAACCCGGCGCTGATGTGGGCCACCGGGCCCTCACGACCCGCCGAACCACCCGATCCGATGGTCAGCGCCGACGCAACCAACTTGATGGGGATGATGCGAGGGCGCAGGACCGCCGCTTTCTGGTGATATGCGTTGATGACCGCGTCGGTGCCGTGGCCCTCGGCCTCGGGCGCAAACCTGGTAACGATCCAGCCGACGAGAAGACCCGCACCCGGAAGCACGAGCAGCAGCAACCACGGTCGGTCCGCAGGGTGCCAACTACCCCCGCCGGTGACACCGTGGCCGGGAGCTGCAAAACCCACGACCCGCTTGAGAAGCAAACCGGACACGCCGTCGACTCCCCAGGTGAGCGCCGCAGCTCCGAGACCGGCGACCACGCCGATCAGGAGCGCCAGGATCAGCCACCGGCCGAAGTTGTAGAGGTCGATTCGGGTCGCAAGCCGACTCAAAACGGTGAGAAATCGAGGACTCTGGAGCTCCACAGGCGTCTCCGGACCCGGCTCAACCGAGCGCAGCCGGGGGCGGCGAGCCGGCGGATTGGATGTTCATCCGATCTCAGACCGTCGCGCCGACGAGCAGACAACCGTTGGTGCCGCCAAACCCGAAGGAATTCGTCAACGCGATCTTGATCGGCGCTTCGCGGGCGACATGGGGAACAAAATCAAGATCATTCTCGGGATCGGGATTGTCCAGGTTGATCGTTGGCGGGATGACACCGTCTTTCACCGCCATCACCGCGACACCGAACTCGAAACCCCCTGCGGCCCCGAGCAGGTGACCGGACATGGATTTGGTCGAAGAGACCATGATCTTATCCGCATGAGGGCCGAAGACCCCCTTGATGGCGAGGGTTTCAACGCTGTCGCCCGCAGGGGTCGAGGTGCCGTGGGCGTTGACGTAATCGACGTCCTCGGGGTTGAGGCCGGCGTCCTGGAGCGCCGCCCGCATGCATCGGATGGCCCCGTCTCCATCTGCCGAGGGCGCGGAAATATGATAGGCGTCCGACGACATTCCGAAGCCCAGGACTTCGGCGAGGATCGGCGCCCCACGCTTGCGGGCGGCCTCGTACTCCTCGAGCACCACGATGCCCGCGCCCTCGCCGATGACGAATCCGTCGCGGTCCCTGTCCCAGGGACGAGATGCCCGCTCGGGTTCGTCGTTGCGCGTCGACAGAGCCCGCATGGAGGCGAAACCGGCGATCGGCATGGGCGTGATCACCGCCTCCGACCCACCGGCGATGACGACATCGGCGTAGCCGTGACGGATGTAGAGCGTGGCGTCGCTGATCGAATGCGCCGAGGTCGCACAGGCGGTGCAGGTCGCCATGTTGGGCCCCTTGGCCCCGGTGCGAATGCTCACCACACCCGAGCACATGTTGATGATGCTGCCGGGGATGAAGAAAGGTGAGACCTTTTTCGGACCGCGTTCGAGCAGTCTGGTGTGGTTCTCCTCGATCATGGGAAAACCGCCGATGCCTGAACCGATGACGACCCCGACCCTGTGGGCGTTGTCATCGTTGATTTCGAGTCCCGATTGTTCGATGGCCATGTCCGCCGCCGCCACCGCATAATGAACGAAAGTGTCGAACTTCTTGATTTCCTTGTGTTCGAACCATCGCCCGGGATCGAAGTCCTTGACTTCACCCGCGATTCGGGACGAGAACCCCTCGGCATCGAATTTCGTGATGGGTCCGATCCCGCTCCGCCCAGCAACAAGAGCTTCCCAGGTGGCCCGGGTACCGACCCCCAGAGGGGAGATCAGCCCGAGGCCGGTGACCACAACGCGCCGAGGCATCAACTGCTCGCGTTGCTCTCGAGAAACGCGACCGCGTCTTTGACGTTGGCGATCTTCTCGGCAGCCTCGTCCGGGATCTCGACCCCGAACTCTTCTTCGAAGGCCATGACGAGTTCGACCACGTCGAGGGAGTCGGCGCCGAGGTCATCGACAAACGACGCCTCCGCGGTCACCTTTTCGGCATCCACACCGAGCTGCTGCACGATAATTTCTCTGACTTTTGCCTCGATACTCATAACGCGTCCCTCCTCCGTCATTTCATTTCGATTTTTTTCGGTCAACACACAGGGTCCAAAACGAGAATCCGACCGCACGTTGATGGCGTCGCGACGCCGGCCGAAACGCCGGTGTTGCTTCCCCCAACCATGCTTCGCTCGCTTCGATTCCCGCCGCCGTTACGGCCGCGACACTGACTGAAGGATACGTGATAGCACACAGCGGCGACCCGTGCAAGCACCCAAATATCCTTGACATTGACCCAAAAAAGGAGTACTCAGCCATTTAACGTCGCAATCGGCCTGTGACGGGGAGGTTCCATGGAAGCGTACCTGACCGCAAAAGAGGCAGCTGACTATCTCAAACTCGCCGAACGGACGCTGGTCCGTCTCGCCCACGAAGGAAGAATCCCCGGGGTGAAGATCGGAGGCCAGTGGCGCTTCCGCCGTGCCCTGCTCGATGAGTACCTCGACACTCTCGCCGCGGAGTCGGTGGGGTCATCCGGTGCGGCGCCGAACCAGGTCATCGATGCGCCCTTTGACGAGATCATCACCGTCGGCCAGATCATCCCTGACCTGACAGCCAAAGATCGCAATGATGTCATTCACTCCATGGTGACTCATGTGACCGATCTCGGCCTGGTGCAGGATCAGGCATGGCTCGAGGCCGCCCTCGCCGCGCGCGAGCGGCTCGTGCCGACCGCGGTTCCCGAAGGTGTGGCGTTTCTCCACGCCCGCCGCCGCGCTGCCGACAAGTTCCCCAAACAGTTCATCGCCATGGCACGGTCCACCGAAGGCCTGGTCTTCGGTTCACCGGAGATGGGAAAGACCCACGTCTTCTTCCTGCTCGCGCTGCGCAACGACGCGCTCCACCTGCGTTGGCTTTCGCGTCTGGCTTGGATCGTCCGCAATCCCGGTCGGATGGCTCGGCTGCTCGAGGCGAAGTCCGCCGCCGAGATCCACGCCGTTCTCCTCGACGCCGCCAACAACCTCCCGGGTTCGTTGCGGCCGACGGGCAAGCCGACGCAGCGTTAAAGGAACCAGGTATTCGCAGGCAGGTGTCAGTGCATCGCATTTCAACTGCAGAGCGATGTTGCACCTGCGATGGGGCCAACACCTAGAATCTAAGACCTCATACCTTGAGCATCACAGCTCGGGATCCGACGTCAGTTCCCGGAAGACCAATCTACAATGGGATTGCTATGAAGATCGCTCTCATCGGCAGCCACGGCGTCGGCAAGACGACCCTGTGCTTCGAGCTCGCCGCCCGCCTGAAACGACGCAACATCGATGTCGAGATCGTGCGCGAGGTGGCGCGCCGCTGCCCCCTGCCCATCAACCAGGAAACCACCATCGCCGCCCAGGAGTGGATCGCCCACAGCCAGATGACCGCCGAGATCGAGGCGGCGGCGATCCACGACGCCGTGCTCTGTGATCGATCGCTGCTCGACAACTACTGCTACATGGTCCACGCGGCGGGAACGCAAAAGATCTGGGAGCGCTTCCTCGACTACTGGATCCGAACCTATGATGTGCTGATCCACGTCCCGCTTTGGGTTCGCCCGACCTATGACGGGGTCCGCGCCGTGGACGCCGGGTTCCAGGAACAGATCGAGCTGCTCTTGGAAGGCATGATCGCCGCTCGCGCCCTGCGGCCCGTCAGGCTCGATCCCGAGAACCGCGACGGCTGGGGCCAGCTCATCGAAAACCTCCTCCTGCCTCGGCTCGAACCCACCCTGCCGCTCTTTCCCGCCGATCACCAGGTCGGTTGACGCACGTGGAATTCGATCTTCTCATCCGCAACGGCACCGTTGTACCCATGGAAAGCGACGGACACTGGTTTACCGGCGACGTGCTGGTCCGCGACGGTCGAATCGCCGAGGTCCGCCCCGGCGGCGCCGGCGAGGTCACCGCCCGGCGGGTCCTCGATGCTTCCGGGGCCGCCGTGCTCCCGGGTTTCGTCCAGTGTCATGTCCACGTCGTCCAATCTCTGCTCCGTCATCAGGCGGACGGATTGAAGCTCCTCGACTGGCTCGAACAACGAACCCTGCCCTATGAAGCGGCTCTCGATGGCGACGGGGTGGCAACCGCCGCCGAACTCGGCATCGCCGAGCTTCTCGCCGGTGGAACGACGACGGTTCTCGATTTCGGGACGACCCATGATCACGACCGCGTTTTCGAAGCCGCCGAACGCATGGGAATTCGAATGACATCCGGCCGGACCCACATGGATATGGGGAGCGACACGGCGCCGACCCTCATGGAAGACGCCGACGCCTCTCTCGCCGACGCCGAAGCCACCGGCGGGCGTTGGCACGGTCGAGCCGGTGGCCGCCTCCGCTACGCGGTGGCGCCACGCTTCGCCCTGTCGTGCAGCCGGGGATTGCTCGAGGGCTGCTCTCGTCTTGCTCGGAAACACGGCTGGCTGCTCCACTCCCACGCGTCCGAGAACACCGACGAAGTCGCCGCCGTCCGCGCCGCCACCGGGATGAGCAATATCGAGTACCTCGACTCGGTGGGTCTGACCGGCCGCGATGTGGTCCTCGCGCACGGGGTTCACCTCGATTCGGCCGAGATCCAGATCCTCACCGACACCCGAACCCGGATCTGTCATTGTCCGGGGGCCAATCTCAAGCTCGGATCGGGGATCGCCGACATCCCCGGGTTGCGTTCGCGCGGCGTGAGGATCGGTCTCGGAGCCGACGGACCGCCGTGCAACAACCGCCTGTCGGCGTTTTACGAGATGTCCCTCGCCGCGACCATTCACGCATTGCGGTCCGGTCCCACCGCCCTGGGCGCATGGGACGCCATGGCCCTGGCAACCCGTGAGGGCGCGCGAGTGCTCCACCTCGCCGATCTCGTCGGCACCATCACGCCGGGGAAAGCCGCGGACATCACGGTGGTTTCGCTCGAGAGTTGGTCGATGATGCCCGGCGACGACCCGGTGGCCAGGGTCGTTCACGGGGGATCCACCTCCGATGTTCGCCATGTGATCGTGAACGGTCGACCCGTGGTCGTCGACGGCGAACTCACGACGATCCATCCGGAAGCGCTGCGCACCCGGGTCGATGAATCCTGGCGGGCGACCCGGGGAAGAATGAACCTCCCATGAGCGTACGACCGATTCTGGTTTTCGGCGACGCTCGGCTCGAGGCACCAAATCCTCGGGTGGAAACCTTCGACGCCGCCCTGACGAGCCTTGTCAACGATCTCTTCGAAACCGGCTGGAGTGCACCCGGACTCGGTCTCGCAGCGCCCCAGATCGGCGCCAACCTGCGGCTCGCCACCGTCGACCTCTCGGTCGGGAAGGACCCCTCACAGAAGATCGTGCTCGCCAATCCGACGATCACCGAGACCGCGGGCAGAATGACCCTCGAAGAGGGATGTCTCTCGTTTCCGGGGCTGTTCACGACCCTGTCTCGCCCCCGCGAGGTGGTGGTCACCGCCCAGGACGAACACGGAGAGCCCTTCGAGATCGAGGCCTCAGGGCTCCTCGCACAGGCGATCTGTCACGAGATCGACCACCTCGATGGGCGTCTCCTCGTCCACCACCTCCGTGGCATCAAAAAGAAGATGTTCCTCAGACGCGTCGCCAAGATGCGGAAGACGGGAATCTGGCCCGAGTAACGGAATTCTCAATGTTGAATTCTCAATTCTTAATTACATCGCATCGATCCCAGAGGCGTTTGCGATGCAATTAAAAATTGAGAATTAAGAATTGAAAATTCTTCAGAGCGTTCGCGGCAGCGCGTCGCGCGGATTCCCTTGATAGAGTTCACCGACCCTGCGCGCGGTCTCTTCGCCGGCCGGGGACACCACTTTCGGCACCACGACCTCGACGGTGTAGAGATGATCTCCGTGGGCGCGGGTCTTGGTGTTTCGAGTCCCCTTGCCCCGCAGGCGGAAGGTCCGGCCCGAGTTGGTTCCCGGCGGAACCTTGGCCCGCACCGGACCGTGAATGGTTCCGACCTCCACCTCGCCCCCGAGATAGGCCTCCGAGAAGGTGACCGGGATGGTGGTGTGAATGTCGTCACCGTCCCTCTCGAAGAAGGCATGCGGCCGAACCTTGACCCGCACGAAGAGATCCCCGGGAGCGCCTCCCTGGCGGCCATCGGCCCCTTTCCCTGCGACTCGAATCCGATTCCCGTCGGCGATCCCCTCAGGGACCTTCACCTTGAGTTTCTCCGTCGAGATGACCACGCCCGCGCCGTGACAGCTGCCACACGTGTGGCCCTGGGTCGTCCCCGAGCCGCCGCAGACCGAACACTGCAGTTGCCGCTGAACCGGCAAGCTGAGAGTGGTTCCCCGGACAGCGTCCGCGAAGCTCACCTCCACCGCGAGTTCCTGGTCGGCGCCGCGCTGCGGCGCCTGACGGGTTTGCCCCGGTCGTGTCCCACCGAAGAACTGGCTGAAGATATCGCCGAGATCCTGGAAACCACCCATACCATTGAAATCGACGCGGAAACCCTCGGGCCCCTGAGAGCCGCTTCTCCGACCCGCCCGCCGGAATGGGTCGAAACCGGCGGTCGGGTCCCCATCCACCGTACCGAAGGTGTCGTATTGCTTCCGCTTGTCCGCATCCGACAAGACCGCGTACGCTTCCTGAATCTCCTTGAATTTCTGTTCGGCGTCGTTGTTGCCCGGATTGACATCCGGGTGGAACTTGCGCGCGAGTTTGCGGTAGGCCTTCTTGATATCTGAGGCGTCCGCCGAGCGCGGCACGCCAAGCGTCTTGTAATAATCAGTCGCCAATCTCGCCTCCATCACCCTTTGGTGACCCGGCACCACCCTCCGGCATCGGGAGAATGTCCGGTCGGTACAAATATGAGCGAACCATTATTAAATTTCAAGTTTCCCGTCGGCGCGGGCACAGGGTAGAATGCTGGCATGTCGTGTGACGCGTCCATCACCGTGGCGATGGTGACTCTCCTCGCAGTGACGCCCTTTTCTCAGCGCCGCTACGTCGTGCCGCTGGGTCTCGGTTTCGTGATCGCCGCCGTTTTCAATCTCGGCCTGCTCGCGTCGGCGCCCCACGCCAACGACCCGGGTGCCATGCAACTTCTCGTCTGGCTTCGGCTGCCGTTGGTCAGGATCGCAGCAAACCTGGTCGCCGGCACGCTCATTCTCTGGGCGGCTTTCGGCATTCTCTTCGGAGGCAGCCGCGTTGACCGGCTGGTTCGATCCCTCAAGAACCGCAGGGATTTCGAGGGGGCGGGCGAAATCTATCTGCAGCACGGCAAGCTGCAAGCCGCCCTTGCCAACTTCAAGAAGGGTCGGTCCTGGCAGAAGGCGGCGGAGACCGCCACGCGCTTGAAGAGTTTTGCCGAGGCGGGTGAGTACTTCCGTCTTTCAGGCGGGCGCAGCTTGTCCGACGCCGCTCGTTCCTATCGCCAGGCGAACGATCCCAAGATGGCGCAGAAGTGTGAGCGCGAACTCGCCGAGTGGCTGGTTGGAAACGACCACATCAGCGAGGCCGTCGGGGCGTGGATTCGCGCCGGTGACCCAAAACAGGCCCTCAGAATCGCCAACATCGCACTCAAGGAGAGACAACTCCAACCATCGGATCCATCGTTTCAACCGGCCCTTCGAGTCACGAAACAGCTGGGGGACCACGCCACCGAGGCTCGACTCTCGGAGGCGCTCGGGGACTGGCAGGCGGTGGGCTACGCCTGGAGAGCGGCCGGAGAACACGCCCGGGCGGCCGACGCCTTTCTCAAGGCCGACAACCTGGGGGAGGCCGCGCGCTCGGCGTCGGATTCCGGCTATCCCCACCGGGCGGCCAAGATCCGTGTTCGGTACCTCGGACGGTTGTATGACCAACTGCAGCAGACAACCCAACCTGGAGAGGTCACCGAAGCCGAGATCGACCGGCTCAGCAAGCTTCTTCAGGCCGAAACCGATGATCTCTTGCCGGTCCTCTCCGACCTCAAGATGGAGGACGAACTGGTTCAGGTCCTCGCTTCGTCCGGGCGGATCGAAAAGGCGGTGAACATCCTGGTCTCGTCCGGTCGCCCGGAAGCGGCGGTCGATCTCGCCCGCAGCGCAAAACGTTGGACCGTTGCCGCGCCACTCCTGGAAGACCTCAACCGCTGGGCCGAGGCCAGTGATCTCTGGGAATTCGCGGGCGATCTCGAGTCGGCTGCCCGGTGCGCCGAGCGGGCCGGGGAGGACGTCCGAGCGCTCGAGATCTATCGCGGGCTCGGCAGGGCCGACAAGACCGCGCTATTCATGGCCCGGCTGGGATACCTCCAGGACGCGCTCATCGAACTCCACCGCGCCGAGATGCTCGAGGAAGCCTGCCACGTGCTTCGGCAGCATCCGGGCCCGGTGCCCGATATTCCCGACGTGATTCTCGATATCGCCGGCTGGGCGCGCGAGAACATCTCGCTGGACGACGCCATCTTCTGCCTCCAGCGTGCCGTGGTGGGTGTCGCGCTCCAACCCGGCCGGTTGGAACCGGCGGTGGCTCTCGCGAGATTGTTTCTCGAGGCGGGAAGCACCGACAAGAGTGTCGGCATCGTCGATCGCATCCTCGAGTTCGACTATTCGTGCGAACCCGCACGTCAGCTTCGCAAGGAGTTCGCCACGACCCAAAGGGTCGGTGGCCGCCCGCCCAGCTCTTCGGATGGCGTGCCGGAGCCATATACCCCCGGCGCCGGACCGCACCGATACGAGATTCTGACCGAACTCGGCCGGGGCGGCATGGGAGTGGTCTACAAGGCGAGAGATACCCGGCTCGACCGCGACGTGGCCATCAAAGTCCTCCGCGAGACAGCCCCCGAAGTGGCGGCGCGGCTCGAGGACGAGGCCAAGACCGCTGCAACCCTCAATCATCCCGGGATCGTGACGATTTTCGACTTCGAAGCCGGTTTCGGCGGCTATTTCATCGCCATGGAGTTTGTCCCCGGCGAGGCGCTGGATCAGGTGGTTCGCAGCGCTCGGCAAAGGGTCAGCGGCAATATCCACCTCATCTTGACTCGACTCGCCGACGCGGTCGGCTACGCCCACCAACACCGCATCATCCATCGTGACCTCAAACCGGCAAACATCCTCCTGACCCCCGACTATGAGGTCAAGGTTCTCGACTTCGGCATCGCTGCACGCCTCGATCTGACCTCAGGGCGCGACCTCCGGATCTACGGCACGCCCTACTACATGGCGCCCGAGCAGATCCGCGGCAAACGACCGACGCCGGCCACCGATGTCTACTCATTTGGGGCCACGGCCTTCCACCTCGCCACTGGGCGCCCGCCGTTCAATGAGGGGAGCATCGTCGATGCTCACTTGAGAAATCCACCACCCGATCCCCTCGATCTCGAACCGCAACTCGACCCCCGTCTCGCCGAACTCATTCTCCGATGTCTGGAAAAGGACCCCTCCGCCAGATTCAACAACGGCTCGGAGCTGCACAAAGCACTGGTCGCATTGAGAAGCTGATTCTGCGGCGCAGACCGCGGCCGCAGCCGCGACTGAGTCCGTATCCGTTTCCGTTTCCGCAACCATACCCGTACCCGTAGCCGATGTGCCAGTCGAATACGGTCGCTGCCACGGTCGCTGCCACGGCATGGTCACCCCGCGTTGTTCATGAGAGCACGTGCAGCCGCTGGGATGTCCAGTGTCGAGGGCAGGAAAAGTCGAATCATCGCTCAACCTCTTCGACGACGTCCGAGCCATGACATGGCGCCTCCTCCACCCGAAACCCTGATCTGCGATGTTTGTAGGGCCGGCGTCCCGCCGGCCCTTCAGGCGCCATCCAGGTGAGGGATCGCCACTCCAAGGCCAAACGACCCAAGCCACGCGTGATCCACTCTCATAGGCGATGACGTCGCGCGCCTTTGCGATGGATGTAATTCGCGCCCTTTGTGCTTCAACCTGGCGATGGTGTGGCGGCTCTACGCCTCTGCGTTGAATTGTGACGGTGAGATCCCGATCATTGGAGTTCAGGTATCATAACCGTTGCGCCGTGCGCGGTCTGCGCACACGGGAGGTCATACCGAATGGATCCACGAACCCTCTGGCGACGTCCAGAGTCACGTTTTCTCATCCTGTTTCTGAGCATTCTGGGGATCAGTTTCACGGTGATCGCTCTGCGGCCCGTGAACGATGCATTTGTCATCCCGTACACAACCCTCATCGCCAGGGTATCCGGCGTGATCCTCGGCGTGCTGGGTGAAGACATCACCATCAATGGGTGTGTCCTCAGATCACCCCGGTTCGCCGTGACCATTTACAACGGGTGCAACGGACTCATCACCAGCTTGATCTTCATCTCGGGCGTCCTCGCCTTTCCCGCCCGATGGTCGGCGAAGATCCTCGGGGTCATCGGCGGTCTGCTCGCGATCCAGGCCATCAACATGGTGCGCATCATTTCGCTCTTTTATATCGGCATCTATCTTCCCAAACTCTTCAACTCGTCTCATATCTTCATCTGGCAATCGCTGGTGATCCTGGCGGGGGTCGCGCTGTGGATCACCTGGGCACACCTTTTCGCTGCACCGCCGAAGCGAGAAACGGATTGATCAATCCGGATCGGATGGCCAACTCGTTCAACGAGGAGGACTCGTCATGAGCGAAGATGTCGCACTCTACCGCAGCTTTCTCAAGAGACTGCCGTTGACCTTGTTGGTGGCCATGGTGGTGTGGTTGCTCTTGCGTCCGGTCCTCGACACCGCGATCTCGAGCTTCGCGCAACTCCTCATCAGATCCTTCGAGTATCCGCGAGTGACGCGACTCGTCGTCGAGGATCACCGAGCGGACGTTCGCCGCGCCGACTTTCGAACCGATTCGGGCATCCCGTCAATCCCGCTGACCGAGAAGCACTTCAACACCATCGTTCTGCTCGCCCTCTATCTGGCGCTGCCCAAACCGTTTTCGCGGCGCCAGCTCGAACGGCTCTTCATGGGCTGGTGCATTCTCTACCTCACCCAGAGCATGAACCTGTTATTTCACGTCAAATGTCTCTACGCCCTGTCCCTCGGCGAATGGAGCCTGCAGAATTACTCGAACTTCTCGCGTGATTTCTACGGTTTCTGGCGTTACTTCACCGATCTTCCGGGGAGGTTTTCCTTCCCGTTCCTGATCTGGTTGGGGTTCAACTGGGACCTCGTGATCCAGCTGCTCGGCCCGCATACCGTCGAAGAGGGCGAGTCGCCGGGCACGGGCAAGAAATTAAAACCGAAAATCTGATACGGTGAGGAAAGCAGACTACTGGCTTCGCCGCAAGGTCCGATAATCAGGGATCTTGTATTCCTTGATCTTCGAAATCAGGGCCCCGCGAGAGAGATTCAGCGTTCGCGCCGCCAAGCTCTGATTGCCTTTGACGCGGCGGAGAACCCGGTCGATGATGAGTTCTTCGACCCCTGGAATCACAACCTTGAGATCGTCGACGGCCATGAGCGATTCCGAGATTTCTTCGCTCTCGGTGCTGCGGCGTTTGTGCCCGGCGGTTGCCCGCCGAGGAACCACGCCCCTGACCATCTCGCCGTCCTGGGTCGCCGACACCAGACGCCGAAGCTCGCCCAGAAGCTCGGTCATCTGCCCATCAAAAGTGTAGTCAAGCACCGAGTTGAGCGTCTCCAGCTCGATTCCCCTGATCTCTTTTCCCTGTTCGGCGCCGACCCGCTCGAGGAGGCGGACGATGAGAAGCGGAAGATCCTCTCGCCGGTCCGCCAGCGAGGGAATCCGAATGAGATGGCGATCGAAGAGGCGGAAGAGCGTCAGATCGAGGACGCCCTCATTGACCAGCGCCATGGCGTCCTCACCGGTCGTCACGATCCAGCGAACGGAGGGGCCGAAAGCAGAATCGAGATCCTGGGTCACCGCTGCAGCCAACTCGCGCTGCAGACCAGGCGTCATGAGGTGGACATCGCGGACGACCACCACCGCGCCGCGTGAGCGTTCCCCGAGGCTCTCCCGTTCGCTTCCCCCCTCGGCGCCGAAAAGCTCGACCCTGAGCGCGGCATCGTCGCCGGGTCGCGCCTGGAAGACGCGAACGGGAGGCTCTCCTCCCGGGCGAAGCGAGGCGATGAGCTTCGCCAGGAACATCCGGCCCACTCCAACCGGGCCGCACAGCATGACCGGCGAAACCAACCGGGCGGCTTCGCCGACGCTGTCGCGGAGGATATGCACGGCCTGTGAGCTTCCGGGGAGGTGGGTCTCCAACGCAAGCTGAGCCTTCTTGACCCACTCGCCGTAGACCTGAGTCGATCGCTCCACCCGATCCCAGTGAACCGAGAGCATCCGGGCGAACTCACCGAGCAGCTCCCGGTCCTCGTCCTGATCTTCGGGGGTGGTCTCGACCAGCACATGGGCATTCGCCAGGTCCGGACCTCGGTCGACCGGATACACGAGAAGGAGCTGACCCGCCAGCCGAAGAACCGCGTACCGTCCCGGTGAGGCAAGCTCGGAAAAGGTCTGGGCGGGCAATCGGGGAAGGTCTCCCTCCCACTGGGAGATGACCGGCTGGAAACGCCCCTCGTCGTCGATGAGCGCCAGAAGAGCCTTGCGATCGGTAAACACCGTCGCAAGGAAGGTGCGGAGCGAAGGAACGAGATCGGAACGCATCCTCGAACGAAACATCTCGACGAGTTTCGTCCGTGCGTCGCTCAGCTGGTGGGGTTCGCGGAACAGGACGACTTCGGAACGTTCGCTTCCCGCACTCGCCGCAGAGCTCGCCTCTGACTCCTCCGAAGCCCCCCGTTCGACGGTTCCCTCGACCACCTCGACATCGGTTTCGCCTTCGTCGCTGCCCTTGAAGATGATGGTGGCGGTCCCGATCCGAATCTTGTCGCCGACCTTGAGCACGCCGCGCGATCGCCGTTCTCCGTTGAGAACCACGACCTGACGATTCTGGCCGAGAAACGTGAAGACCTTGCCATTGCGTTGAATGACAACGTGCCGGGGAGCAACTCCCGGCAACCGGAGCACGACATCGTTGTGACTGGAGGCGCCGACGGAAACCGACTGCTTCTCCAACTGATAGGTCAGTTGGGAGCCTCCCTTGCCTTCGATGACCAGAGTCACCATGCGAGGGTCCGTCGTGGCTTGTTTCTGGACACGATTTCTACCTTTGAGGCGCAGACTCGCGATCGGAGGTCATTCGAAAGACCAAAACCGGATGAGGACGGTTGCGACCATATCGAAAAGTCGACAGTCTGTCAATTCTCAGCACAACGCATGGCAATCACGCAATTCCGGGTCACTTTGGCGGATCGCCGTTGGCGAAACGTCCAGGGAGAGAACAAAAATCGATGCGTGCCCATCTCAATCCGCTCACCGCTCTCTCGCATGGGAAATTCGCATGCCGGTACGAACTCCAGAACCGCCGTCGGATCCACCAGAATTTTACAAGCCCGAACAGTTATGAATGGAGCGCCACTCCTCCAAGGCGTCCGGCGAGAACTACCAACTCTGAGAGATCCGGAAGACTCTCGCCCTCGCGATCACCAACGAGAATCCCCGCAACCGATGCTCCGATCCCCAGGGGGATGACTGCCGTCGCCGACGGGAGTTCTTCAAGACCGAGAAGCTCGGCAAGTCGGTGCGAACCGCCGGCCGTGGGATCAATCCCCAAGGTGGGGTTGTTCGATCTGATCACCAGCTCGAAGATGCTCAAACCCCGAGGCAGTGCCTGCGTCCCGCGCGCAAGAGGGTAACCGAAGCCGGCGCGACAGCGGATGGCCGTCTCTTCGACCATGAGCACCGCGCCGCGGAGGAGATGTCCCGACGCCAACTGCAACAAGACTCCCACGGCCTGTTCGGAATCAGCCTCCCGGAGAAGCGCGTCGACGAGTTCGGCGACCGCCGGGGGGAGCACCGAGCGGCTCAACGGGCGGAGAGATCTGAGCTGGCGATCGACGACCAGGGTCAGATCTTCGACAAACCGATTCTGGATTTCACCACCTTCGCCGGGTGGTACGGGAAGAAGAAAGGTCACGCCCGCTTTGACGAGTTCGTGGACCCACATGGGATTGCCCAGGGGGGCCGCCCACACCACCGGCAAAGGAGGCTCGTTCTCCCTGGCCCGTCGCACGAGATCGAGCCAGGCCGTCTCTCTGCCGCTTCGCGACACCCCTGCCGCCTGGTGCACCACGAGCACATCGAGATTGGCGAGGTCGGTCTCCTGTTTCCCGCTGAGCTGGCGGACTTCCCACCCTCGCCGCCGCCACTCGTTCTCCACCGCACCGCGCCAGAGCCGGGGATCCGGCGCCACGACGCCCACCTGGGCGAATAGAAGTTCCTGGGGCGCCTGATCCGCGAGACCCTCCAGCAGATCGTCGAGCGGATTGGCAGGGGGTTCCGTTCCAAGCAGGTGGATATTCGGCAGGGTCGCCGATTGGGCGAGCTCGACGATTTCTCCCGCCACCAACCTCTCGACCTCGATCTCGGTCAGCTGGCTGCTGTCGAGTTGCCGCAATCCCGACCGGACGGCGTCTGCGAAGGCGCCGAGACTCAGCGACGGGCCGACGATGGGCGACACATCTCCCGGTTCGAACCGAAACGCCCCTTCGGTGCAGGACAGGATGGCGCTCGCGGTGTCGAGTTGATCTGACGGAGGTACCGCCGTCCAGCCGTGATCGATCTCCATTCGGAACGAACCCTCGTCGGTCACCAGTTCCAGAACACCGCTGGTGGCAGTGGCCGACAACAATCGCATGAGCGCGGGTGGTCCGAGATGGGTGAGACTGCCAGAGAGAATTCGTTTCACGATCCGACCTCCTCTCCCTCGGCCGAGGGCAGATGAACGACATAGCTGTGGAGCTCTCCCGTCCGCAGGTCGAATTCGCGCCGTTCCACGATCCTGCCGTCGAGTTCGACCTCCAGCAGCCAACGTCCGGGGAGAAGACTGCCGAAACGTACTTCGCGACCCAAAACTGCCTGTCGCTCGTCCGAGCCGCGGGAGAGTCTGGCGATCGCCCGCCGCTCGTCGGTCATGTCCGTCAGACGACAAACCAGCTCGGCCCCCAGATTCGGACGCAGCAAGGTGGTGCCCACCCGGGGCAGCCGGTGCAGATCGCCGACGGCCGGAACCACAACTTCGATGGCCGGCACGCGGTCGACGGTGGCCTCGAAGGCGACGTGACGAGGCGTCAGAATCCACCAGCCGAGGGTCGGGTCGGTCGGAACCCACCCGGCGCCCGGCAGCCGGCACTCCACCCAGCGGTGGGGAATCGCCTCTCGCCCGGTGATGAGAAGTCCACTCACGGTCCGCGCCTCGAACCCGGTGGCCATGAGCAGGGCCGCGGTGGCGTTGGCGAGCCCCGAGCAGCGTCCTCCGCCGCGTTTGATCACCGACGCGGCATCCTGCGGAAAGCGATCATCATCGACGAGGGCGAGATGGTCGGACACCCACTCAAGCACCGCGGTCGCCGCCTCCCAGGCATCCATCTCGGGCCGCAGGGCGGACCGCAGTCTCTTCGGCACCTCGAACCCTCGCGGCACGTCCGGGCCATCTCCGGCTTTGACATCGGCAAAGGAACCCGTGGAACCGATGGGGTTGAGGGACGTCTCGACATGGATCTCGACCCTGCCGTCCGCGCGATCGCGAATATCGACGGCATAACCGTTGGCGGAATGAGGGCGAGGCAGGATCGGCCCCTGCATCAGGTACACGGCCTCGTCGGCGCCCACCGATACGGCCGCACCGATCACCAGGCCGATCAGGGTGAGTTTCACCGAGCGTCGGACCTTCGTTTGACGAAACCGTCAAGAACGCCGTTGACGAATCGACCGGACTCCTCGGCCCCATACTTCTTCGCGATCTCAATGGCCTCATCGATGACAACGGCCGGCGGAGTGTCGGGTACATGGGTCAGTTCGAACAACGCCAGCCGAAGAATGTTGCGATCCACCGCGGCCAGTCGTTCGAGACGCCAGTGGGCCGTCTGCAGGCTGAGTTCCTCGTCGAGCTTTTCCAGATTGGCCAGAGTTCCCCGCAGCAGGAAGTCGGCGAATTCGCGGACACCATCGGTCGAGCTGGTCCACTCGTCGAAGTCACTCTGCATGACTTCGAGATCGGCACTGGTGTGTTCGTGTTGATAGAGCAGTTGCAGCGCGAGCTCTCGGGCGCGACGGCGCATTCCCATCTAGTGCACCCCAATCAGGCGGGCGCGCCGCCGCCGTCGAAACCCTCGTACAATCGCGCCATCTCCACCGCCGCCAGGGCGGCCTCCCACCCCTTGTTGCCCATCTTCGTTCCGGCTCGTTCGACCGCCTGTTCGAGGTTCTCGGCCGTGATGACACCGAAGGTCATGGGAACCCCGGAACTCATGGCGCTCTGGGCGATCCCCTTGGCGACCTCGGCGGCGATGAGGTCGAAATGGGCGGTTCCACCGCGAACCAGGGCTCCGAGACAGACCACCGCATCATGCTTGCCCGAGGAGGCGAGCCGGCTGGCCACAAACGGGATCTCCCACGCGCCGGGGACCCGGTAGACGGTGATGTCGTCGCTCGATGCCCCGTGGCGCACCAAACAGTCCACCGCTCCGGATTCGAGACGCGAGGTCAACGCCTCGTTGAAACGGCTGACGACGAGCGCAAACCGTAGACCCTTCGCATCCAATTTTCCTTCGATAACCCGCATGCGGTCCTCCAGAGGTTTTATTGTAGCCCGACCGGCTTTGAGAGGCCATCGCGCACCACGCCCGAGATCGCATCCGATCAAGGAACGCGGAAGACCCCGCCCCATCGGGGTGCCGGGTTCGACATTGTGCCGGATCGACCACCAAGCTTCGCGGTGCCTCCAGCACAATGTCCAACCGGGCTCCCTCGGGGAGCTCGATGCGGTCTGCTCTCCCGGCTACGAGGCAGGCCGCCGGCGTGCCATCGGCGGGGTCGCAGCCCTACCCGCAACCTCCGCGCGACCACGCCGATGGTGCGACGCTGGGGCGCCGGGACGCCAAGGCGTCACGGCGGCCCAGAAGGCCGGCGATGAGGACAGGATCCGCGCCAGCGTCAGGAATCACCGGTGGTCGACGGCGGTCCATCGGCGTGGCCGTAACCGTTTCAGAAGCCGAGGCCGGAGACGCAGTTCGAGAGCCGGTTCAACCGGATCGAACGAGCTATCAGTCGCTGAAGCCGATCACCGCATTGTTGCCGAGGTGGCGGCCGGCGTCGGTCGGCACCACGAGATCCCCGCTCGCATCCACCAGGGCCCGATGCCTGGCCTTGGCGACGACTCGCCGGGTCCACGACTCGCGCCAACCGAGGTGACGGTACAGACCGTCCTGGCGGCATTCCTCGGCCGCCTCGGGCGTGTTCTCATGGTGGAGCAGATGCACGAGAAGCATCCGCACCGCGAAATCGAGACGCTGGCCCGACCGCCGCCGCGCCTGGGCCACGAGACCCCGCTCGGGCGCCATCAGAAATGCAACCCCGAAGACCAGGCCGCTGGCCGTGGCGATGGCCCCGGCGATGGAAACATCCAGGGCAAGCGCCGCGGCCCACCCCAAGGTTGCGGCAATGCCGGCGATGACGACAGCGAGGCCGATGACGGAACCGAGGCGCTCGGCAAGCAGATAGGCGGTTGCCGGTGGTGCGATCATGAGCGCGACCACCAGAATCGAACCGACGGCGTCGAAGGCGCCAACGGCGGTCACCGAGACCATGGTCATGAGGCCGTAGTGCAGAATCAGCGGCTGGAAGCCGAGCAGCGATGCCAGCGATGCGTCGACGGTGGCGAGCTTGATCTCCTTCCAGGCGAGGACGACCAGGGCCGCATTGACCAGCAGAATCGCTCCCATGCTCCACAACGCCATCGGACCGAGATCGATCCCTCCCGCCGTGAGCCGCTGAAACGGCGCAAAGGCGAGCTCACCGAGCAGCACCGCGTCGGTGTCGAGGTGGACATCCGAGGCGTGGCGCGAGATGAGAATCACACCGATGCTGAAAAGCGCCGGGAAAACGACGCCGATGGAAGCGTCTTCCGGAACCAGCCGACTCCGGTTGAGCGCCTCGATGAGCACGACGGTGAAAACGCCGGTGGCCGCCGCGGCGACGAGCAGCAACGGTGAGCTGAGGTTCCGGGTGAGGAAGAACGCCACGACGATACCCGGGAGGATGGCGTGCGAGATGGCATCCGAGACCATGGCTGTGCGGCGGAGCACCAGATAGGTGCCTGGCAGCGCGGCCGCCACAGCCGTCACCACCGCAATGGCGAGGATTTCGAGTTCGGGGCTCATGATTCCGCCTCGCGGTCGAGAATCTTCTCGGCCTCGCGACGGCCGATGGGAGTCGGCGCCCACAGTCCGTCGCCCACGACGCTGACAAGTCCCCGCGTCTCGAGGTCGGCTATGGCCCGCTCGAGGTCCGCGCCGACCGGGCTCATGGTGCGGAGCACCGCCATGCCGTGGCCGTGATCGGGTTCATCTGGGTGCTGCTGCGACAGCGCGTAGAGATGCATCAGGACCGGATCGAGGGCCGCTGCCGGCTGCAACCGACCGAGACGTATCCGGCGCCACAACAGTCCGCGTTGGGGAGCGAAGACCAGCGCAACCACGACGACGGTGCTCAAAACGAGGACGATGGTCGGGCCGGTCGGCAGACGGGGGACGACGGAACTGAGAACCGCACCGGTGACCCCGGAGAAAACACCGATGGCGGCAGCGACGATGACCATCGGCGCCAGCCGGTTGGTCAGCTGGCGCGCAGCGGCAGCCGGCGCCACCACCATGGCCGACATGAGCACCACACCGACGGTGCGCAGGCCGATCACGACCGCCACGACCAGGAGGAGCGTGAAGAGGCCATCCACACGCCGCATGGGTCGGCCGAGGCTCTCGCCGAACTCGGTGTCGAAGCTCAGTAGCTTGAACTCCTTCCAGAGCAGAACCAGGACGGTCAGGGCCCCCACCCCGAGGATGGTCATGGCGACCACATCCTCACGAAGCAGGGAGGCCGCCTGGCCGAAGAGAAAGGACTCGAGACCGGCCTGGGCGGCGTCGGGTCGTTTTTGGATCCAGGTCAACAAGACGAGTCCGAAGCCGAAGAAAACGGCCAGGGCCATTCCCAAAGCCGAATCGTAGGGCACCCTGCTGCGCCGGACGACGAGGCGAACCGCCAGCGTGGCAACCCAGCCCGCAAGCGCGGCGCCCAGCATGATCGGCAATGGACCTTTGCTGCCGGTGAGAAGAAAGGCGAAAGCGATGCCCGGGAGCGCGGCGTGACTCAGTGCGTCGCCGACGAGGCTCTGGCGGCGCAGAAAGGCAAAGGAGCCGAGGGCTCCGGCGGCGGCGCCGAGCACCCCTGATCCGAGGGCCACGACCCTCAGGGTGTAGTCGCCGAGAAAATCCATCAGCGGCCGATCTCCGTCTCGGCGAGCTGGGCAAGAACACCGACCCGACCGCCGAAGGTGAGGCGGAGGTTCTCCTCGGTGAAGACAGTGCCGACGGGCCCCGATTCGATGGCGCGCACGTTGAGCAGCAGGACCGAGTCGAAGTACTCGGGGACTGTCTGCAGGTCGTGGTGGACGACGATCACCGTCTTGCCTTCGTCCGAGAGCCGGTCCAATACGGCGACGATGGCCTGTTCCGTGGGCGCGTCGACACCCTGAAAGGGCTCGTCGAGCATGAGGATGGGCGCCTCCTGGACCAGGGCACGAGCCAGCAGGACACGCTGCTGCTGACCCCCGGAGAGCTGGGCGATGGGCCGCCGCTCGAAGGCGCCCATGGTGACCTCGTCGAGGGCCCGTCTCGCGCGGTCGCGCTCGACCGCCCCCGGTCGACGGAACCAGCCGAGGCTGCCGTAGGTGCCCATGGTGACGACATCGAGAACATCGGTGGGAAAGTCCCACTCCAAGGACGAGCGCTGGGGAACATAGGCGATCTCACCGCGCCCCTTGGCGTACGGCCGACCAAAGACGCGAACCTCGCCGGCGACCGAGGGCACCAGACCCATGGCCGCCTTGATGAGGGTGCTCTTGCCGGCACCGTTGGGCCCGACGATGGCCATCTTGTCGCCTGCCGGCACCACGAGATCGATATCCCAAAGCACCGGTTGATCCGCGTATGCAACCGTCAGGTCCTCGACTTCGAGCGCCGGTTTTCGATCCTCGATCACTGTTCACTCCTCGACAACGCGGTCACGATGGTATCGACATTGGCGCGCACCGTCCCGACATAGGTCTCGGCCGGACCGCCCGGGCTTCCGAGCGCATCGGAGTAGAGACTGCCGCCGATGGTGACAAGGCCACCCCGGGCGTTGACCGCCTCGGTCAACGCTTCGACATACCGTGGCGGCACCGACGACTCGATGAAGACCGCGGGGAGACCGCGGTCGGCGATGAAGGCGGCGAGCGCCTGGACATCGGCAGTCCCGGCCTCGGCCGCCGTGCTCACCCCGAGAAGACCACGGACTTCCAGCCCATAGGCCCGACCGAAATATGAGAAGGCGTCGTGCGCCGTCACCAGAACCCGACGGTCCTCCGGCAGAGTCGCCACTCTCTCCCGCACCCAGCGATCGAGTTCTGCCAGCTCGGTGATGAGCGCGTCGCCGCGTTCCTGATATCCGGCGGCGTTCTCGGGATCGACCCGAATCAATGCGTCGCGCAGACACGCCGCGGCGTACTGCCAGAGACCGACGTCGAACCAGACGTGCGGGTCGTGGAGATTGCCATAGCCCTCCACCGCGAGCAGCAACTCGGCGGGGACGCACGAAGCCACCTCGACCGTCTCGACCCCGCGCGTTCCGATCTCCTCCAGCACTTCGGTCATCTTTCCTTCGAGGTGGAGACCGCTGTAGACGATCATCTGGGCCGCCGCCATCGCCCGGACATCACCGGCCGACGGCTTGTAAAGGTGAGGATCGACCCCCGCGCCCATCAAGGTGTCCAGTTCGATGACGTCGCCGCCGATGGATCTCGCGAGATCACCGACGATGGAGGTCGTCGCCA
Source organism: uncultured Acidobacteriota bacterium (assembly GCA_963823445.1). Taxonomy (GTDB): domain Bacteria; phylum Acidobacteriota; class Thermoanaerobaculia; order Thermoanaerobaculales; family Sulfomarinibacteraceae; genus JAHECW01. The sequence goes on along the minus strand of CAWGLT010000004.1, from coordinate 138,180 downwards.
CGACGCGAAGGGGGCCATGGGCCCGATCGGCCGGTTGGCCTCCGCCGCAACCGATGGCGGCCGCCAGGGCGCCCGGCAGAATGAGTATCCGCAGTTTCTTTGTCATGCGTCCTCCTGAAACCAAAGCTCTTCCGCGAGCTCCGACGGGAGCAGGAACCGTTCACGCTCGATGGCAACCCGCACCACATCCTTTGCCGACTCCACAACCTCGACCATCACTCCGGGGACCAATCCGAGCTTGCTCAAAAGGTTGAGGCTGTCTCGGTCCTGGGTCCCGACCCTGCTCAGCCTCGCCATCGTGCCCGCCTCGATTCGCGTGAGCTCGATCTCTTCGGCGGCGGTCGGAAGCCGGAGATCGACGTCGGGTATCGGATCGCCGTGGGGGTCGCGGGTGGGATGGCCCAGGGATTCGGCGATCCGGGCCTCGAAACGCTCCGAGATCACATGTTCGAGTCGATCGGCCTCTTCGTGGACCTCGTCCCAGCCATAGCCCAGCACCTCGAGGAGAAAGGTCTCGAGCAGGCGGTGGTGACGGAGCATCTCCAACGCGACTCGCCGTCCGCTGCCGGTCAAGGTGACACCCCGGTACGGCTCGTAGCTCACCAACCCGTACTCGGCGAGGCGTTGGACCATTCCGGTCACCGACGCGGGACGGACCGCGAGCCGAACCGAGAGATCCCGCGTCGACACGCTCTCGACCCCGTCGCCGAGAAGGAAGATCTGCTTGAGATAATCCTCCTGAGATGGGGAAAGGACCTGTCTTCCGGGGGTATGCCCGGCTGTCGGGATCTCGCTGATGGACATATTTTTAGTCTAGCCTAAAAATCAGAATTATCAAGCTCTGCCGGCCGGGCGATTCCGGTATGATGAACGGTGTCTGGGAGGACCTATGTGTGACAACCATATGCTCATGAAGACCTGCCGACCGATCCCCGAGGGGACCGAGCCCATCAGCGGCCACGAGCTCGATCACCTCCTCTCCCACACCGCCGGCTGGGAGATCGACGACGGCGTCCTGACGAAGATGTTCCAGTTCGAGGACCACTACCAGACCATGGCCTTTGTCAATGCCGTGGCGTGGGTCTCGCACCGGGAGGACCACCATCCGGAGGTGCTGGTCGGCTACAACACCTGCATGGTGGCCTACACGACCCACTCCATCGGCGGTCTTTCAGAGAACGATTTCATCTGCGCCGCCAACATCGATCATCTCGTTGGCGACTGAGTTCTTCGGGGGAATCATGAAGTCCATCGGCATCGTCGTCGTCGGTATCGTGACCGCCGTCGTTCTCGGGTGCGGCCAGCAAGAGGACGAGTTCCAACAGGATGTGGTCGATCTGACGGGCGCGCCGCCCGAGGTCGCCTATGTCGCCCTGAAATGCGCCAAGTGTCACGGCGCCGAACTCGAAGGCCAGCGCACCGCACCCAAGCTCACCGGTCTCGCCAAACGCTGGGACGAGCCGCGGCTCATCGAGTATCTGCGGGACCCGAAGGCGGTTCAGGCCGCAACCCCGCGCCTCGCCTACATGGCCGAGCAGTACCCCATCGAGATGCCGGCGTATGCCCACACCGACGAGCAGGTGCTGCGCGGGCTGACGGGGTATCTGCTGACGCAGTGACGGGAGCGCATCCTCGAGAGCGGCGGCGGCCGAAGCCAGCCGGGGTACGCGGAAATCGCGTTCATTGGGACGTGCCGGGTACGTGGTTGTGCCGGATCGACCAACCGGCACCGCAGCGCGCTCCGCACAACTACGCTACCGGGCACTCCACGGGGAGCGCGATGAGGTCCGCTCTCCCGGCCACGAGGCAGGCCGCCGGCGTGCCATCGGTGTGGTCGCAGCCCTCCCAATCAACCCACGAGCGACCACGCCGATGGCGCGACGCTGGGTCGCCAGGGGCGGCCCAGAAGGCCGGGGTCAATATTGTCCGAGCCAGGCACCTCAGAGAACGTCCCTCTTCGTTTTCCGGGAGCTCCCAGAGCCTCGGGTCGCCTATGCCTTCGCCGCCGACGGTCCCTTCAACACTCGTGCGGGCAGCATCAGCACCGCGTGCAGCAAGCTGAAGACCGCATCGACGGTGATGCCGATGAGTCTGAACGGCAGCATGAGCAACCACACGAGCGGATAGAGCACCAGGGCGAGCAGGGCCAGCGGCCATGCCACCACGAGCAGGATCAACCAAAGGATAAAAGTCCACATGTTCAGCGCCTCCACCAAGTAGTACGAAAAACCGAGAGCTCCGGTTCGCTCAGTCCGGAGCCGACCTGGAACCAGCGGTCTCACCTCTGCCGGTATCGGGATGCCGAGGTGGAGAGTCTCATCCCCCACCATCAGCAGCGGGTTGCGACGGCATCCTCGTTCCAGGCGCCGGAGCGACGATGTCACCCCCACACCACCGAGAAGAGGCCGGAAGCCGTCGAGGACTTGACACGATCGTCGCCCGACTGGTAGATCGACGAACAGCCGGTCCGATGGCGCGTCCGAATCTCGTTCCCCGATCCCAGCTCACCTTCCCGACGGCGAGTGACTGCGGAGCAACCTCCCCGCCGACGTAATCCAGCCTCGCCGGGTCGCAAGTTCGATGCGACTGAAAGCTCGCCGTCGAGTCGAAGACTCCCGAGGTGGTCGCTCGTCGATTCTGATCGAAGGACCACGATGATTCGGCCGTCCCCGACGAGACGATGTTTGCCAGTCGCGGCATGGTGCCGAGATCGGCGATCCGCGCGCCGGTCGCTGTCGTCGATCAGCTGAGATGTGTCGTCCGCTCCGATCGAGCTTCCGACGAGTACGATGTATTCGGTGTGTCGTCCAGCCTCGAACAACCCACTGCTTCCATTGTCTTTCGGGCTCGAGCCGTCGTCGAGAGACGCTGAGATTCAATATCGAGATGGAACGTCTTGTAGTCCCAGTCGTCGCGCCCGGAGGCTCTCCTGAGCGTCCTTGCCTCGGCATGGACCTCGACCATCAGGACTCTCGAAAACGACCATGACGGAACAAACTTGCCGTTCAGGGTCGCTGCAGCAGTTGCTCGCCGACTCGACCTCGTACACGCTACGTTTCCGTCCTTTGAATCGCGACAAGCCGGCTCCCGTCAGCGAGAACGTGCAAGTCCCTCCAGCGCTGGTTGACGATGACCCCGGTCGATCTTGGTTGAGGATTGTCGAACCTCCAAATCGACGGTCATCACCGTCCAGTCTCGTCGACCCGCGGGAACCGTCCACACCGCCCGGCTCATGTCGGCCGAAAAGCCGACGTTCGCGCTCGTGGATGCCAGCGTTCACCTGTGCCGGCGGCTATCCACCTGTCCGTCGTCGATGTTGATCAAGAAACGCGGGACAGTAATCCAACCTCCCCGACGATTCGCCGACACAGCGATCCACTCTCCGGACCCCGGTACGTCTCTCGACCGATACCAGATCTTCCGGGGTCGCCGACCGAACCCACCAACTCCAGACCGCGGCCATGGCCACCGCGCCAACATACCCGGCCACAACGTCACTGACAAAGCCCGATGACTTCGTCGGAGCATCGACCCGCCGACCGTCACCTGATCGCTCCCCCGCCTACGAGACCGGCGAGAGCCCACGGGACAGCATCCACCGGTCACCAAAATACCACATCGAGGCGATGTCCGGAAGAAATGGTCCAAGGCGAACCAGGGCGCCACCGAACACAGCAAGAACTGCGATGAGATCCGCGACGAGCCACGCCGTACGCGCCGCGCCAGACGATACCGAGCGCGTGGCGATCCAGGACGATTGCCACCGGAGCCACCCCAGAGAACGACGGGTGCCAACCACTCCGCTCGGGTAGATCGAAGAGCCCGATCGCTAATAAGACCGTAAGTCGATCCGGCAAGAAGCGCAGTCGGCAACAGAGAGGAGCTGTACCGCCCCGATCAACACCACCACAGCGGTCCATCTTCCCAAACCAGATGGTTGGTCCCGACAGCGGTTGGGAGTAGTAGAAACCAATACGACCTTCGGCGAGATCGCGACCGACGAAGCTGACTCCGATAAGCAGGGCGAACAGCGGCACGAAACGCCCGACCATCACCCACATGCCAGCCTCGCGTATGTCCGCGGCGGTATTCGATCCGGTCGCCGCGCAGGATCGGCGCTAGCACCGGCAAGACCGACGCCACCGCGGCGGCGCGAATCAGCGCTTTGCGTTCGCGGATCTCGAAGGCGACGAGGGCAAGAAACGCCTTCATGGCGCGCCCCCGTTGTCATCACCGCAGAGAGCGACAAAGATCTCCTCGAGGGAAAGGGGTTCGAGGTCGATCTCACCGACCCCTGCGGTTTCCTTGAAACGCGCGACCGCAGCGTGATCCGCCCGGCCGATGACCGCGTCCACCCCGGCGCCGACAAACCGGCTCGCGGCCACATCGAGGGGTTTGAGGGCCGCCCGAACCACCTCGATCGAGGTTCCCTCGCTGCGGACGCACCGCAGCCGGCGAAATCTCGCCTTGAGGCCCTCCATGGTCTCGTCATAGACCAGCCTGCCGTGCTGCATGATCCCCACCCGGTCGGCGATGCCCTCGATCCCGGTGAGATCGTGGGTCGTGACCAAAACGGTGATCCCGCGATCGGCGAGATCGCCGACGAGCTCTTCGAGGAGAGTCCGGCGGACCACGGCATCGAGGCCGAGGGTGGGATCGTCGAGGATGAGCACCTCGGGCTCGGCGGCAAGGGCGGCGGCCAGCGCGAGTTGACGCCGCTGGCCCTTGGACAGCTGTCCGGACGGGGTCTTCTGTGGCACTCCGACCCGCTCGAGGCGAGCGCGGTAGTCGCCGGCATTCCAGATCGGACGGACTCGACCGAGAAAACGACCGAGATCGCAGGCGGTTGCACCCGGCGGAATGTCCGGGGTCTCGGGAACCAGTCCGACCCGCGCCATGACGTGGCGCCGGCCGCGCCAGGTATCGATGCCGAAGATCCTGCACCCGCCGGTGACGGCCTTGCGCTGGCCCACCAGACAGCCGATGGTCGATGACTTGCCGGCGCCGTTGCGCCCGAGCAGGGTGTAGACCGCACCCTTCGCCACCGCGAAACTGAGATCTTCGACCGCGGTGGTCCTGCCATAGCGAACGGTGAGATGGTCGACGACCAAAGGATCGGCGTCGAATTTCATTGCGTTCCTCCGTCGGCGGCGTCGTTGATTCCCCTCCACGCCGCCGAGATCGCAGCCATCGCCTCTTCTTCCTGCACACCCATAGAGCGCGCGGCCTCGACGAATCGGGCGGCGCCGACTTCGAGGAGCCGGTCCCGCTCCGCCTCCTGCTCACCCGCCGGCCGTTCGGCGACAAAGGTGCCCTCACCGCGCCGCACCTCGAGGGCGCCATCGGCGGTCAACAACTGGTAGGCCTTGGAGACCGTCGCCGGGTTGACCCGCAGCTCGCGGGCGAGCTCGCGCACCGACGGCACGGCGGTGCCCGCCGGGAGCGCGCCCGACGCCACCAGCCGCCGCATCCCGTCCTCGATCTGCCGCCAGATCGGGGCGGCGGCGGCGGGGTCGATGTCAAGCAGGCCGAGCATGGCGGATTTCTTTGTGTATCACTGATGTAATACACTATGTCACTATGTACCGGTTGTCAAGGGGGAGCCGCAATCTTGAACGCGATCCCGAAGATGTCTCTTTGAAGGCTCCGTCCGCACTTTCGTCGAACGAAAATGAGAGCCAGGCACCGCCGCCGCACGTTTATTCCTGCTCCGAATGCCGACCCCGCTCCGTCGCGGCGCGCGCTTTCGTGTTAGCGTGAGCGCCGGAGGCGAAAACATGATCGACACCATCGCGATGCTGAAAAACAACGAGATCCTCGGCGGTCTCGATGATAAAACCCTGACGATGTTGGCCGATGCCGCCGAACACCGGCGCTTTGCCCTCGGTGAGACGCTCTTTGTCTCCGGCGACGAGCGTCTCGATGTCTGGCTCCTGGTTTCGGGTCAGGTGGAGGTTCGGGTCGAGAGCAGCGACGCCGGAGGAACCATGATCATCCTCGGACCGGGCGACGCCCTCGGCGAGGCCGGGTTGTTGGAACCCGGAGTCCACACCGCGACGGCGCGGGCAGCGAGCGCGGTTGAAGCCCTCCACCTCTCCGTCGAGACCGTCCGAGGTTTGATCGAGAACGACGCCAAGGCCGCCATGACGCTCTTCGCTTCCGTCGCCCACGTCATGGTTCGCCGCCTGCAGTACTCGAGTTCGCGAAGGGCCGGGTGGGACCTCATCTATCGTCCGGGTCTGACCCGGTCGGAACACGATCTGCTCGGCGACCGCGAGGTCCCCGCCGACGCGCTTTACGGGATTCAGACCCTTCGCGGGGTGGAGAACTTCCCCATCACCGGGATCCGCCTCGGCCACTTCCCCCACCTCATCCGGTCATTGGCCATGGTCAAGCAGGCCGCAGCCCGGGCCAACCGCAAGCTCGGCCTCCTCGATCCCGAGATCGCCGATGCCATCGACCATGCCTGCAACGAGATCATCGACGGCCACTGGCACGGCCACTTCGTGGTCGATGTCGTCCAGGGCGGCGCCGGGACCTCGACCAATATGAACGCCAACGAGGTCATCGCCAATCGCGCCCTCGAGATTCTCGGCCACGAACGGGGTCAGTACCGTTACTGCCACCCCAACAACCACGTCAACCTCTCGCAGTCGACCAACGATGCCTATCCAACCGCCGTCCGCGTTGCGGTGGTTTTCGAACTCGTGGATCTCCTGGCCGCTCTCGGTGGTCTCGAATCGGATCTCCGCGCCAAAGCGACCGAGTTCCACTCGGTGCTCAAGATGGGCCGGACCCAGCTCCAGGACGCCGTCCCCATGACCATGGGTCAGGAGTTCGACGCCTTCGCCGTGACCACCGCCGAGGACATCGCCCGCCTCGAGGAAACGGCGCGGCTCTTCCTCGAGGTCAATCTCGGCGGCACCGCCATCGGCACCGGCATCAACGCCGATCCGCGCTACCCGGAACTGGCGGTGGCCGAACTCGCGGCGATCACCGGGCTCGATCTCCTGTTGGCGCCGAATCTCGTCGAGGCAACCCCAGACACCGGCGCGTTCGTCATGTTTTCCGGCGTGCTCAAACGGGTCGCGGTCAAGCTCTCGAAGATGTGCAACGACCTCCGGCTGCTTTCGTCGGGCCCGCGCTGCGGTCTCAACGAAATCAACCTTCCGGCGGTCCAGCCCGGTTCATCCATCATGCCCGGCAAGGTCAACCCGGTCATCCCGGAGGTCGTCAACCAGGTCGCCTTCCAGGTCATCGGTAACGATCTCACCATCACCCTTGCCGCCGAGGCCGGTCAGCTTCAGCTCAACGTCATGGAACCGATCATCAGCTTTGCCACCTTCGAGTCCCTCGACATGCTGACGGCGGCGGTCAAGACTCTTTCGGAGCGCTGTATCCGAGGGATCACCGCCAATGTCGACCGCTGCCGCGAGATGGTGGAGGGATCCATCGGGCTGGTCACCGCCATCGTGCCGGTGGTGGGCTATGAGCTCGCATCCGAGGTTGCCAAGGAGGCCCTTGCAAGCAACCGATCGGTGCGCGAGATCCTCCTCGACCGGGGTGTTCTCTCCGCCGAAGATCTCGATCGGATTCTGTCACCGGAGGCGATGACCTCACCGCGGCAGATGGGTTGACCATCGGCGTGGTCAATCGAGGCCCGGAGCACAAGGCGCCCAGCGGCGCGTGCCTGGCTCTCTTTTCGTCCGACGAAAAGGTGCCCGGCACCGCTCGCGAGGGCAACACTGCGTGCTACGACGGCGGTCTTTCGCCGTCCTCATCAAGCATGGCCAGGAACTCGTCGACGATCCTCCGGTCCCAGAAGCCCTTTTCGGTTTCGTCCTTGACCACCGAGACCGCCTCTTCAACGGACATCGCGTCACGGTAGCAGCGATCCACCGTCAGGGCGTCGTAGACATCGACGACCTGAAACACCCGGGCCAGGAGGGGGATCTCATCACCCGCCAATCCGTCGGGATAACCGGAGCCGTCAAAACGCTCATGGTGGTGGCGAATGAGCGGCAGAACCGGTTTGAGGCTGCGTAGCGGCGAACAGATCTCGACGCCGATCTCGACATGGGTTTTCATGACCGCCCACTCATCGGGGGTCAACTTGCCGGGCTTGAGCAGGACCTCGTCGGGGATGCCGATCTTGCCGAGATCGTGGAGGTACCCGCCGCGCCGCAGGGCCGTGATCGATTCCTGGTCGAGACCGAGCCGTTCGCCCAGACCGGCGCCCAGCCGGGTCAACCGCTCGCAGTGATCGCCGGTGTCCTGGTCCCGCGCCTCGACCACCCGGGCGATGGAGAAGACCATCTGCTCGGCCGAATCGAGCTCGGTGGTGAGCCGGCGGAAGTTGACCAGATTCCGAACCCGCACTTCGAGCTCGACGAGATCGCACGGTTTGTTGAGAAAATCGGTGGCGCCGGCCTCGAGTCCTTCGAGCCTCGCCCGCCGCGATCCGTGGCCGGTGAGAAACACCACCGGCACGAGGAGAAGATCCGGCTGCGCCTTGAGTCGGCGGCAGACTTCGAAACCGTCCATCCCGGGCATCTGGACATCGAGGAGGACGACGTCGGGCTGGCGCGCTTTCGCGACCTCCAACGCCTCCGCCCCGTCGGCCGCTTGGACCACATCGAAGCCCAAGGTGCCGAGAGCGTCGGCAAGGGCGGACAACGCGCCCGGGTCGTCGTCGACTGCGAGTACTGTTCCGCGGCTTTCGCTCATCGTCCCCTCACACCAATGGTAACAGCAACTTGGGTCAGCGGTTGGCTCATTTTACACCGATCTTCAAGCTCGACAGAATCCGACCGCTTCAAACGCAGCCGGTGAAAGAGACATGTTAGACTGCGTGGTCGCACCCCGCGCACCGCGGCAGGGCAGACCAGCCAGTCGAGAACGAGCTGGCTCCGCTCTGTGTTGCGAGCCGAAGAACCGAGCTGACGGGCCGGCGTCTTGATGGAGGAGCTGCATGAAAGGGATTGTCCTTGCCGGGGGCTCCGGCACCCGACTTCATCCGGTCACCCGCGTGGTCAGCAAGCAGTTGCTGCCGGTCTACGACAAACCCATGATCTACTACCCGCTGAGTCTCCTCATGCTCGCCGGGATCCGCGAGGTGCTCATCATCTCGACCCCGAGAGACCTCCCCGATTATCGCGAATTGCTCGGCGACGGGTCTCGGCTGGGGATGAAGCTCGACTATTGCGAGCAACCGCGCCCGGAGGGTCTCGCCCAGGCGTTTGTTCTCGGCCGGGATTTCCTCGCCGGCGGCGCCGCGTGCCTGGTTCTCGGAGACAACGTCCTGTATGGACACGGTCTTTCGGAGATGCTCAAGAGATCGGCCACCCTGACAAGCGGCGCACGGATCTTCGGCTACTGGGTCCGCGACCCGAAGAGCTATGGGGTGGTCGAGTTCGACGAGCATGGACGCGCCCTCTCCCTCGAGGAAAAGCCCGCCAAACCCCGCAGCAATTACGCCGTGCCTGGGCTCTACTTTTACGGCCCCGATGTCTGCAGCCTTGCCGCCGATCTCAAACCGAGCCTGCGGGGGGAACTCGAGATCACCGATTTGAACCGGCTCTATCTCGAACGCGGCGAGCTCGAGGTTGAAATTCTCGGTCGCGGCTATGCCTGGCTCGACGCCGGCACCCACAAGAGCCTCATCGAGGCCTCGAGCTTCATCCAGGCCATCGAGGAGCGGCAGGGCCTCAAGGTCGGCTGTCTCCAGGAGATCGCCTGGTCCAACCGATGGATCACCACCGACGAGTTCCGCAGCGAAGCCGAGGCCGCGGGCAAGTCGAGCTATGGTGACTACCTCAGAGAAGTCCTCAAACGCTCGGAGAGCTGAATGCGACGGATCGACACGGCCATCGACGGCGTCTGCCTGATCGAACCCGTGGTCCACGGCGACCACCGCGGTTTCTTCATGGAGAGCTATCACAAGGATCGTTTCGCGGCCCTCGGCATCGCGCATGACTTCGTCCAGGACAATCACTCGCGGTCACGGGCCGGTGTGCTTCGCGGCCTCCACTACCAGCTCGGCCGGCCCCAGGCCAAGCTCGTTCGCGCGACCCGAGGCCGGGTCTTCGATGCCGTGGTCGATCTTCGCCGCGGCAGTCCCTCGTTCGGGCGCTGGGTGGGCGCCGAGCTCAGCGAGGAAAATCGACGGATGCTCTATGCACCGGCCGGTTTCGGTCACGGTTTCCTGGTCCTGTCCGAGATCGCCGAGTTCCAGTACAAGTGTTCGGATTTCTACGCCCCGGAAGAAGAACGCGGGATCCGCTGGGACGACCCGTCCATCGCCATCGACTGGCCGCTGGGGGGTCTCGAACCCATTCTTTCGGATCGCGATCTCGCCTGGCCCCACCTCGCCGACATCGCCGACGCCGATCTTCCGAGGACCCGGTCATGACCCACTCTCCGCGCTCCATGCTCGTCACCGGCGGCGCCGGTTTCATCGGTTGCAACTATCTTCCGGTTGCGCTGGAAGCCGATCCCGAACTCAGGGTGGTCAATCTCGACGCCCTGACCTACGCCGGCCACCCGGCAAGCCAGCGGCGGGTTGCGGAGATCTTCCCAGGGAGATACACCTTGATCGAAGGCGACATCCGCGACCCCTCGACCGTACGTCGCGTCTTCTCGGATCACGCTATCGACACGGTGGTTCATTTTGCCGCCGAGAGCCACGTCGATCGTTCCATTGACGGCCCCCTGGATTTCATCGACACCAATATCCGCGGCACCGCCAATCTGCTCGAGGCCGCCCGCGCGTTCTGGGGCGATCGCCGCGAGGTTCGTTTTCACCACATCTCCACCGACGAGGTCTTCGGCTCCCTCGGCGACGAGGGGTTCTTTACCGAGGAGACGCCCTACGACCCTTCGAGCCCATACTCGGCTTCCAAGGCGGCGTCGGATCACCTGGTCCGCGCCTGGCAGCGGACCTACGGGCTCCCCGTCACCCTCTCCAACTGCTCGAACAACTACGGTCCGTATCAGTTTCCCGAGAAGCTCATCCCGCTCATCATCGCCAACGCCGTCGCGAACCGCCCGCTCCCGGTCTATGGCGACGGCTCCAACATCCGCGACTGGCTCTTTGTCGAAGACCACTGCCGGGCCATCGACCTCATCGTCCGCCAGGGGCGAGAGGGCCGGACCTACAACATCGGCGGCCACAACGAGAAGACCAATCTCGAGGTCGTCCACGCGATCTGTGATCTGGTGGATGAACTCGTCCCCCGTCCCGACGGTTCGTCGCGCCGCACTCTCGTGACGTTTGTCACCGACCGGCCCGGCCACGATCAGCGCTACGCCATCGACGCTTCGAGGATCGAGACCGAGCTCGGCTGGACGCCGGACCACGACTTCGACGGCGGTCTGCGGACCACGGTCGAGTGGTATCTCGCCAATCAAGCCTGGTGCGACGAGGTCACCCGCGACCGCTACGACGGAGGCAGGCTCGGCCTCTCGCCCAGCAGTTCTTAGTTCTCAGTTTTTAGTTTTTAGTTTTCATCGCAACCATCCAGAAGCGCGATGGGAACCGGATGCGATCTAACTCAAAACTAATAACTTAAAACTCACAACTAGAACCCCACCTGAACCATCGCCCTGACTCGGTAGTCGACCTGGTCGGGCGCCCTGACGATGGGCGCCGCCTCGCCGTCGATGACGGCGCCGGGGTCGGCGGCGAAGGTGCGGACCAGCCGCGACACATCGACGATCAGCCGGTTGCGCCACGACGGAATGAAGACGCTCGCGGCGACGCTGATCTCGGAGATCTTGGCCTCCAGAGCCGGCGTCCAGTCCTCGCCGTCCCAGACCTCGGGCACACCGAGCTGGGAGTCCATGGCGCGTTGGAAGGTCGGGTTCTTCAGCCGTCTTATCTCGGCGTAGCGCGCCCGGACCTCCCACCTCGCCGGCACCACGAACCAGCCCAGGCTCGCCCGCCAGCCCTCCCGATCGAGGCCGTCCGGCAAAGCCTCGTAATCGTACGCCTCGGTGCCCCACTCGGCGTCCACCGACCAGCCGCGCCAGCGCGCGAGCAGCGCCAGGTTGACGCCCTTCTCCTCGAAGGCGACGGGTTCGTCGGTGCTGTCGCGGTAGAGCGAGCCGATGACGGCGAGCTTGAACCGCTCGCTGCGATCAACGTCGCCTACTACTTTCCAGTCGACAAAACCCCATGGGTGGTAGCCCACCCGCAGCGATACCAGATGGTCGTTGCCGAGGTTGGCCGCCGAGTTCGTGCCGCGCCCCTGCCAGAAGCCGATCTGGTACTCGAAAGTCGGTCGATCGGCAGAACCCCGCTGGCCCCGGAGCTGGAGTCCCTGGGACCGGAACAGGTTGAGGCCGCCGGTCGCGAATCCGTTCTCCGCAATCCAGCTGAGACCGAATCGGCTGGTCCCACCGCCCGGATACTGCGGCCCGGGCGCCGACGACGAGCCGACGTCGATGTCGGTCTCACCGTACATCAATGAGCGCTCGACCATTCCCAGCGCCGAGCCCGCGTTCAGCATTTCGACGCCGTAGGAGATCTTGTTGCGCCCGATCCCGAGCCTGAGCAGATCGCTGAACTCGTACTCGAGCCAGAGGTCGTTGGCGTTGAGACCCTGGCTGGGCTCGAGCTGGACGTGGAATAGATAGGTCAACCGTGGGGTCCCGGTGTGGCCTGAGAAGTAGAGGCGGGCGCGGCGAAGGAAAAAGTTGGAGTAGTCCTGCTGGTTGTATTGGATCGCGGGGTCGTAGTCGACCAAGGTGTATCGCGCCTGCAGGAAACCGTTGAGGCGCAGCGCGAAGCTGCCGTCTCGGGTCGTGAAGCGAAAACCCTCGTCGTACTTGGCGAGGATGGAGTTGGGTGCTTTCTCCTCGCCTGCCTCCTCGGCCGCCACCGGCAGAACCAGGACCGGTAACGCCAGCGAGACAACGAGTGCAATTCCAATCAAAGACCGCATAGTGCCCCTCACCGTGCGAGTTTAACTCGTGTCTCGTTTTTCACAAGACGCCGCCCCGTGGCAAATCCAACCACCCCATCGGATAGCCGAGCAAGGCGCGTACAAGTTTCACCACAGAGGCACGGAGGCACAGAGGGGGGATCTGTCTCATGCGCGGCGGTGTGTCCTTCGGGTCCGCAGCCGTGGTCACCGAGTCATGGAGAGCACATCGCAATTTCACCGCAAAGACCGCCAAGCACGCGAAGAACATCGCAAAGGACATCGCATCTTTGAGCCATCGCGCCATCGCAACAAAAACTCGGCGATGCCTTCGTCAAGGAAATCTGACTATGTGGAAACGAGCTTCGAACCTGAAGGGGACTGAAGGGCAGCCAAGATGGCTCCCCCACAAGGATCGCAGCGACGCTTGTTGGGGCGTGCTTCCAGCACGCCGTTCAAACTTGGCGTGGCCGGCTATCTACTGCGATGGCTCTGCGTCGTTGCGTCGTTGCGCCTCTGCGCCTCTGCGCCTCTGCGTTAAGAAATGAGATGGCTCGTCACCGCTTCGTGTCTTGCTGTCTTCGTGTTTGCGACGGTGCGACGGCGCGATGACTCTGCGTCTCTGCGTCTCTGCGTCTCTGCGTTGAAAACGCTGGCTCAGAAATCCACCGAGATATCGAGATTCTTGATCTTCTCCCACAAGGTCTTGCGCGAAATGCCGAGGAGCTCGGCCGCCTCTGCCCGCCGTCCGTCGGTCGACTGCAACGCCGCCTGGATCGCCTCGATCTCGGCGCGCTCGACCGCCATCTGGAGCGGTTCGACCCGCCCCTGGGTGCGGCGCGCGGTTTTGGGGTCCTCGCCGCGAAGTGCGATGGGCAGCTCGTCGGCCGTGATCACCGGGCCACGACAGAAGAGCACCGCCCGTTCGACGACATTTCGCAGCTCGCGGACGTTTCCGGGCCACGAATGAGCCTCGAAGAGACCGATCACTTCGTCCGAGAACCCCTCGATGTCACGCTCCCTTTCGCGCGAGAACTCCATCAGGAAAGCCTGAGCCAGGAGGGAGATGTCCTCCCGACGCTCTCGCAACGGCGGCAGATGAATGGCCACCGTGTTGACCCTGAAATAGAGATCCTCACGAAACCGGTTCGCCTTGATCTCTTCCTCGAGGGGGCGCAGTGAAGCCGAAACGAATCTGACATCGACATCGATGGGCCGATTGGACCCGAGCCGCTCGATCTGGCGTTCCTGGAGCACGCGGAGCAGCTTGACCTGGAAACTCAGCGGAAGCTCGCCGATCTCGTCGAGGAAAAGAGTGCCGCTCGACGCCGCTTCGAATCGACCGATCCGGCGTTCGCTCGCCCCGGTGAAAGCGCCCTTTTCGTAGCCGAAGAGCTCGGACTCGATGAGCGACTCCGGCAGGGATGCACAACTGACCCGGATATAGGGTTTGGCCCGACGCCCCGAGTTGAAGTGGATCGCCGATGCCACCATTTCCTTGCCGGTTCCGCTCTCGCCGTGGATGAGCACCGAGGCGTCGGAGTCGGCCACCAGACGGATGAGATCGAAGACCTCGTGCATGGCCTTGGAGCGACCGATGATCGACGAGAAGGAATGCCGCTGCTCGAGCTGTTCCTGCAAACGGACATTCTGCTCTCGGAGCAGCCGGACCGAGCAGACGTTGGCGATCCGGACCACCACCTGCGCCATGGAGAAGGGCTTGGCGATGAAATCCGACGCTCCTTCGCGCATGGCTTCCACCGCGCGGTCGACCGTACCGTGGGCGGTGATGATGACCACCGTGGTTTCGGGCTGGAGGGCCTTGATCCTCTTGAGCAGCTCCATCCCGCCGAGCTTCGGCATGACGAGATCGGAGAGGACCGTGTCATGGAGGTGCTGCTCGAAGAGAGCCGCCCCCTTGACGCCGTCCTCGGCCACATCGACGGTCCAACCCTCCTTGCGAAGGGCGTCGGCCATGGTGATTCTGAGCAGAGGCTCATCCTCGACGATCAAGAGACGATGACCACCGATCTTCACGAGACCTCTCCTTTGGGTCCGTCTTCGGGTGGCGGCGGCAGCTCGACCCTGAAAATGGTCCCGACACCAAGCGTGGACTTGACTCCGATGGTCCCACCGTGGGCGGCGGTGATGCTGTCGCTCACCGAGAGACCGAGCCCGGTTCCCTCCCCGACCTCACGAGTGGTGAAAAACGGGTCGAAGATCCGATCGCGGATCTCCTCGGGGATACCGCTGCCGGTGTCGCGCACCTCGGCCACGATCGACTCCTCACCAACCCGGGTGCGAAGCACGAGCTCACCCCCGCGCGGCATGGACTGCACGGCATTGAGAACGAGATTGAGGAATAACTGCTCCATCTGGAAGTGATCGGCCAATACGACCGCGCCACCCGGATCAAGATCGAACCGCACTTCGATACCGGCACGGCGCAGTTGATAGCCTACCAGTTCCACGACGTGTTTGAGGTTGTGGTTGAGCGAGGTTTCCTCGAGAGTCATCTCCCGCTGACGCGAGAAGTTGAGCAGCGTCGTGATCGTCCGTTCGATCCGATTGAGGCCGTCAACGATGAGATCGAGGTATCGCTCCCTCGTCTCGGCATCGTCGGGGTCCGCCTTCATGTTCTCGACGCAGGCGAGAATCCCGGCCAGCGGGTTGTTCACCTCGTGCGCCACACCGGCGGCGAGGGTCCCGACCGCGGCCATCTTCTCGGTGTGGGCGAGCTGAGCTCGCTGGACCTTTTCCCGATCGCGCGCGGCCTCGAGCTCGTCCATCATGCGATTGAATGCGTCGGCGAGCTCGCCCACCTCATCGCCCGTCCGCGCCGATGCACGAACACCGAGATTGCCGAGCGCAGCCCGCTTCATCGTCTGGTTCAGACTCAGGATCGGACGGATCAGGGTTTCGACATAGACGGCGGTGAGAACCGAGTTGACCAACATCAGGATGATCGCCGCAATGATGGCCCGCCGTGCGAGATCGGCGACCCGCCGCTCGACGGGCTCGAGCGAAAAACCGATGGCCAGGGAACCCCGGAAGTCGGGAGTCGTGCCGAGGGTCGCGCGGACCTCGAGAATCCGGTCTCCGTCCTCTCCCATTCGATTCCCGGTCACCGGCGAAAGGGTGACGCCCTCAGGCCCGAGCGCCCGCGGGAAAAACCCTCCAATGAGCAGCTGATCCGTCGCGTGGAACACGCGCCCGTCGGGGTCGCAGACCACCACATAGCGCATCAGGTCCTGATTCCGGAGGACGATCTGGGAAATGCTCTTGTCGATGTAATCCGGGTCGCCGGCCCGTCCGAGCTCCTCCTGGACGAGAGCTTCGGTGATGAGAATCGCCATTGCATCGGCGATGCTCCGACCCCGCTGGTCGATGGCCTCGTGCTGTGAATTCCGTTCGTGAACCATGGCGAAAAGCGTCACGATGGTCATGGTCGCCGCAATCAGCGAGTTCGAGTAGAGAAAAAACCGGGCGCGGAGACCGAGCCGGATCACCGGGGCCGCCCGTGAATCTCCCGATCGGCTGCGATCGCCATCGGCGAGCAGGCACCGCGGCACATCCGGCGGTCAGCGACGGGACCCGGCAATTCCCGCCACCAGATCGCTGCAGTCCAGTCCCGCCGACAACTCATGGACCCGCCGCCAGCCGCGCTGCCGCGCCCGGGTCGCGGCCTTTTCGCCGACGCACCAACTCGGCGCGTCCTCAACCCACCCGGGACCGCCGCGTTCATCGTGGATCCAATCAACCTCGGCCGGGCTGCCGACAACACACCCGGTCACCGGCAGAGCCGCCATCACCACGCGGGCCGCCGGCGTCACCGGAAACGGCACCGGCACGACCTCGGCGCCGGCCGCCTCGAGCCGACGTATCACCACTTCGGCGGCGTCCGGAACCACCAGCCGTTCACCGGCCAGGGGCAGGCGGCTGAACCAGTCGAGCTTGTCCGAGTGGCCGATGGTGGGCCCGATGGCAAAGAGCGCAGGCGGCTGAAGTCCGGCCTCGACGATGGCGTCGGGCAGCTCCGCGAGGGTCGAGATGACCTTCCGCTGCGAGGCCGTCGTGCCCTGTTCGACCATGGCGGCGGGTGTCGACGGATCCATTCCGCCGCCGAGGAGCTGGTGCACCACTTCCGGCAGCGCCGTCACTCCCATATATCCAACGATGGTCGCGCTCCTGTCCTGCGCCAGAAGATCCCAACGAACCTGCGGGCCGTCCGATTTCACGGCCTCGTGGGCGGTCAGCAGGGTCAGCCGCACCGCCTCACGCCGGTGGGTCACCGGAATCCCCGCCCACGCCATGGCGGCGACCCCTGAGGTGACCCCGGAGATGACCTCGAAGGCGATGCCTTCTGCCTCGAGAACCTCGCCCTCTTCTCCTCCCCGACCAAAGACATAGGGATCGCCACCCTTGAGCCGCACAACCCGAAGGCCCTGCCGCGCGAGCCGCACCAGCAGGGCGTTGATTTCCTCCTGCGGCATGGGGTGGACGCCCGCCTCCTTGCCGACCGGATGGAGCGCCACCTCGGGCCCGAGGCCGCAGGGAAGCGCGGGGGCGGCGAGGCGGTCATAGACCACCGCGTCAGCCTCGAAGAGACGCTGGCGGCCGCGAACCGTGAGCAAGCCCGGGCAACCCGGCCCGGCGCCCACCAGAGAGACGAAGCCTCGATCGGACCCGGTGTCGCGGCAGGCCTGCGATCCCCCGTCGTGCGCGACGCCGCCGCGGTCGAGGTGATCCACCGGCGCCGAAATCCACTCCGCCTCCTCGGCAGCGGTGGGAACCCGGGCTTTCCATCGATCTGCGTCGACCGTCGAGGAGAAGAACCGGTCGAAGAGGGCCTCCTGGTCGGCCGGGGCGACGCCGAGCGAGTACACCCGGGCGCGGAACCGGCTCGCCGCGGCGACCCACTCCGCCCATTCGGCGCCGAATCGACGCTCCAAGAGTTGGCGAAGGCGACGAACGGCGAACGGCGCCTCGCCGGCCGAGGCGATGGCGAGCTGGAGGGGGCCCCGCCTGACCCGCCCCGGGAGGTGGAAGGAACACAGCTCCGGATCATCCGCGATGTTGACCCACACGCCAGCGCCATCGGCGTCCGAAAACACCCGCGCATTGACCTCGCGGTCATCCGTTGCGGCGAAGACCAGTGCGTAGGTGGCGGCCTCGCCGGATTCGTAGGGTCGGCGTTCGAGGCTGAGTCGCCCGTCCTGAGCCATCCTGGCCAGGGGATCGACAACCTCCGGCGCCACAACCGTCACCCGGGCGCCTTCCTCCACAAGACCCTGCGCCTTGCGCAGAGCGATGCCCCCACCGCCCACGACCAGGCATGAGCGATCGGTGACATCCAGCATGACGGGATACATTGCGATCCATCCTCCAGCGGTTCGACTGTCGCCGAACGCACGCCGCGAAGTGTAACATCGAAACAAACGTGGGATTCCGTTGCGCCTTTTCCCTGTTATGGCGCAGAATGATCCTCGATGGATGCGGTGGTCGATGCTGCGATTCCGGCCGTGACCTTCCTGATGATGGTTGCGGTGGGCCATGGCCTCAGGGCCGCGGATCTGCGGCGATCGGCGACCGATCTCCGCGCATTGATCACCGCCACCCTCGGCCAACTGGTGCTCCTGCCCCTGATCGCAACGGTTGTTGTCCTGCTTCTCAACCCTGCGTCGGCCATCATAGCCGGCCTCGTGCTCGTGGCCGCCTGCCCCGGAGGAACGATCTCGAACTTCTACGCCTGTCTCGCCAGAGCCAACTCGGCGTTGTCCATCGCTCTGACCGCCATCTCGTGCCTCCTGGCCTTTGTCACTCTGCCCTTTCTCGTGGCGGCCGGGTTCTTTTTCTGGCTCGACGACCAGCCCGAGGTCAAGGTCCCGATGACCGTTCTTGCCACCCAGCTGCTCTTTCTCGTCGCGCTCCCCACCTGCCTGGGAATGGCCCTTCGCCGATGGCGACCGGCCGCGGGGGAGAAGCGAGACCTGGCGCTGCGCCGGGTCAGCCTGATCGCTCTGCTCGCCTTGGTGGCCTATGTCGTCTTCGACCAGCGGGTCGCGATCACATCCGCCCTCGGCGAGCTGACTCTCGCCGCGATTATCTTCACCTTCCTCGCCATGACCGTCGGCTACTCCCTCGCGTGGGTCACCGGCCGGCCGCCGGCCGACCGGTTGACCTACCTCATCGAGTTTCCCTGCCGCAATCTCGCCCTCGCCCTGGTGGTGGCGGTGACGGTCCTCGACCGACCCGAGTTCGCCTCCTTTGCGACCGTGCTCTTGCTCGTCCAGGCGCTCGTCATCCTGACCATGGTGGCGTTTCTCAGAAGAGAACAAACCCCCGTCTGACGCCATTACTGCGCGTCACTCAAGCCCCTATTCCATCGAGGTTGGTCGGGAGTCGGGAATCGGGAATCGGGAGTCGGGAATCGTCAGCTGTAGGTGGATTCTCGGTTTCCGGAAACGAGCTCGGGAATTGTGCAGTCGGATGCTGGATCCGGAACGGCTCCGTTCCGATCATCCAGCGCCCGTCAGCTTCGAGTCGACCGCGATTGACGACTCGCGATTCACGACCTACGTTGCCCGCGTGCGCCAGCTCATCCCGCCGCCGAGGTACCGCGCCCGGATGCCTCGGCCGGCGAGATAACGCACTGCCTCGGCCGATCGCGTCCCGTGGGCGCAGACGACGACGAGTGGCCCGCCGGGAATCTCGTCGACCCGGTCTCTGAGCTCGCCGACCTCGATTTCCACCACCGCGCCCGCTTCCACCGGGCGATCTTCGCGCTCCTCGTCGATCCTCACATCGAGCACCGTCGCCGTCGACAGATCCATCAGCGGCGATTCGGCCTCGACGCCGTCGAGCTCGTTCTGCGCCGCGCAGGCGAGGACCGTCAGTGGGTCGAGCGCGGGGGCGTAGGGTGGCGCATAGGCGTGCTCGATGTCGATGAAGTCCTCGATGGTCGCCCGCCGCAATATCAATTGGGCGGCCACATCGATCCGTTTGGCGACCTCGCCCTCCTCGCTCACACCCTGGACTCCGAGCACGCGCCGGCTCGCCGGGTCGTAGACCATCCCGAGCATGACGAGCTTGGATTCAGGCCAGTAGTGGGCCCGGTCTTCGGCGCTGATCCACACCGTACGTACACCCCGGCCGTCCGAGCCGAGGCGGTACGCCGTGCACCCGACGGACGCGACGTTGAGATCGAAGACCTTGACCGCGGCCGCGCCGGCGATGGGCCCGAACGATCCCCCGCCCCCGGCGATCAGCGTGCCGAGCACCCGCCCCTGGCGGTTCGCCAGCGAACCGAGTGGCGTGTAGGCGGGTCCGCCGGTGACCGCGTGGCGCACCTCGGCGCAGTCGCCGGCGGCCCAGATGTGCGGCACAGAGGTTCCGAAGCTGGTCATCGACCCGGATCGCCCCGGTGGGCCCGAGACCCACCCCGGCGGTCTGCGCCAGCGCCACATTCGGACGAACCCCGACGGCCACCACCGCCACATCGGCTCGGACCTCGGCGCCCCCGGCGTGGATGGTGACGCCGTCGTCATCGGGTTCGAAGCGCTCCACGGGACTGCAGGTCATCACCTTGACGTCCCGGCTCTCGAGGTGTCTGGCCACAACCTCGCCGAGCTCGGGATCGAGAATTTCGGGCAGCGGCGTGGGCGCCGCCTCGATGAGGGTCACATCGGCGCCCCAGAGCGATGCGAACGCTTCGGCCACCTCGCAGCCCACCAGACCGGCGCCGACCACCGCGACCTCGCCGATCTCGCCACGCATGAGACCGATCTTGAGCGGTTTGACATCGTCCCAGACGTGGAAGGCCCGGATCCTCTCGTGCTCCGGCTGCCCGGGCAGCGTCCGGTGAGAAGCTCCGGTGGCGAGAACCAGCTCGTCCCACTCGATGACGCCCTCCGCCGCGGGACCCGAGACGGTGAGGGTCCGAGCCTCCGGATCGATGGCTGTGGCCCGCCGGGGCGAGAGAACCTCGATGCCCTTGACCGAGGAGAAATAGTCGACGTCGCGATCGGCGCCGTAGGGGGTGCGCCGCAATACGCCGAGCTCCTCGATATCGCCGGACAGGACGTATGGCATCCCGCATGCGCCGTAGGAGAAGACCTCGTTGGCTTCGACCACCGTCACCGACCAACCCGGCTGAAGACGCTTGACACGGCACGCGCAGCGAAGTCCCGCGGCCGAGGCGCCGACGATGACGATCTTCTTTGCTGTTTCGCTCATGGCTGCTCCAAAATAACCGCCCCCGACCTGGTGGGTCGGGGGCGAACGAATTTCACGGTTGCGAAGACCCGGCTTACGCTAAATTTCGGTCTTCATCTGTCCGCGGACTTCAAGCGCGATCTTGTAGAGACCGGTCACGATGAGAATCCCGATGGCGTAGATCGCCAGCGAAATGGTGAGCTCGGGCGCGGTCGGCGAGTACTGCACCACCTTGCCCAACGGCGAGGGGATGAAACCCGCGATGACCATGCCGAGACCCTTGTCGATCCAGAGCGAACCGAAGACCGCGATACAGCCCACCACGAGGGTGGTTTCGCTGCGACGGGTCGGCTGGATTGACGAGGATTACCAACGCCACCACGGCGAGAACCACCGACAGCCACATCCACGGCGCCAGGAAGTTGTTGCCGTCGAGCCCCATGAAGAGGAACTGGAAGTGGAGTACGTGCTCGGGGATGTCGCTGTAGAGCGCCGTGAAGAGTTCCATGGCGACAAAGAACACGTTGAGAAGCATGGCGTAGGTGACGATCTCGGCAAGCTTTTGGATGGCTTCCTTGCCTGGGTCGAAGGTGGTCAGCTTGCGCACGATGAGCGCAAGCAGGATGAGAAGGGCCGGGCCGGCGGCAAAGGCCGAGGCCAGGAAGCGCGGCGCCAGGATGGCCGTCATCCAAAACGGACGCGCGGCGAGACCGGAGTAGAGAAACGCCGTGACGGTGTGAATGCTCACCGCCCAGGGGATCGAGAGGATGATGATCGGCTTGATCCACTTCGGCGGCGCTTCGCCCCGTCGCTCCGAGCTCAGCGACACTCGACTGATGAGGATGTTGAGACAGAGATAACCACCGAGGGCCACGGTGTCCCAGAACATCATCGAGTGCGGTGTCGGGTGGAGAAAGACGTTGAAGATCCGGTCGGGTCTCCCCATGTCGACGAAGATGAAGAGCATGCACATGATGACCGCCGCGATGGCGAGGAACTCGCCGAGGATGGTCATCTTGCCGAATGCCTTGTAATTGTGGAGATAGTAAGGCAACACCACCATCACCGCCGAAGCGGCGACGCCCACCAGGAAGGTGAACTGGGCGATGTAGAGACCCCAGACCACATCACGACTCAGACCCGTGATGGTCAAACCGGTGGTGAACTGCCAGAACCAGCACGCCGCCCCCGCCCCGATGATCGCGAGGAGGAAGAAAATCCACGTCCAGTACGTGCGGTTTCCAGTGAGCGCCTTCTCAAGCATGGTCGCCCCCTTCCGAAACCTCGACCACGGCCGCCGGCGCGGTCTCCTGCAGGGTCCGCGGGTCGTCGATGATGTAATAGACCTCGGGTTGGGTCCCGAGGCCGGCCTTGCGTCTGATGGCCATCCGGTCGGTGAGCAGCTGCCGCACCTTCGAGTTCGGGTCGTTGAGGTCGCCGAAGACGATCTCGTCGTTGGCGCAGACCTCGACGCACGCGGGCTCGAGACCACGGGCGAGACGTTCCTCGCAGAAGGTGCACTTCTCGACCACCCCACGCATCCGGGTGGGATAATCCATGGTGATGTCTTCAATGGCCGGACGCGGGTTTTTCCAGTTGAACGAACGCGACCCGTACGGGCAGGCCACGACACAGTAGCGACAGCCGATACAACGGTGCCAATCCATCATGACGATGCCGTCTTCGTCACGCTTCCAGGTCGCCTGGGTGGGGCAGACCCGGGTGCACGGCGGGTTGTCGCAGTGGTTGCAAAGAAGCAGCGTCGGCTTGCCCTTGAGGTCCTCGCGGATGAAGTGGAATTCCTGCGAGTGGAATGCCGTCTCGAAGTCCTCCGCCCAGATCCACTTGACCTCGTTTTTGGGATCGTCCGCCCAGTTGGGCACGTTGTGCTCGCGATGGCACGCCTCGACACAGCGCTTGATGAGCGCGTCGTCCTTGGAGAACTTGCGAAGATCGATGACCATGGCCAACCGAACGCCCTCCGACGCCGCCTCTGCTTGGCTGCCTCCGGACGACGCCTGAGCGGTCGTGGCGTTGATCGACGATACTCCGGCCGCCCCCACGGCGGTGAGGCCTGCCAGCTTCAGGAAATCACGTCTGTTCCCTTCCATCAGTTGGCCCCTTTCGGTTCCACGTGGCAGTCCCAGCAATAGGGTGCAACCGCCATGTAGGTGTGGCAGGCGTCGCAGAACTCGGCCTTGTTTGAGTGACAGTCCATGCAGGTCCGGGAAAGACTCATATCGAAGATCTTTCCGCTCGAACCGCTCACGTAGTCCCGCTGCCCCGTTCTCACCACGTCGTCGCGCCACTGGTTGAGCAGGTCCATGTGACTCGCGCGCATGTACTCGGTGGTCTCGACGCACTCGGTCGAACCGTTGGTCGGCAATTTGAGCTCCGGAACCTCGGGGGTTTCAGAGGTCAGCGCGTTGAACCACAGCGGTGAAGTGGCCAGAACCACGAAGATCACGATTCCGACGATGATCTTGCCGGCGTCATACATCGGTTGTGTCCTCCGTTTCTTTCTTCAGCGGCTCGCCACGCAGGTTCTTCGTGCGTTCGGGCTCACCGTCCATGACCAGCGCATTGGCCACGAGTTCGTGAACGCCGCTGATCTCGACCCCGGGCGCCCAGTACTCGGCGAGGGGTGGCAGCGTCGCTCGATCGATGGCGCAGATGCAGCTCATGAGGTTGACGTCGTGCTTGTCGCGGACGTGCTTGAGGGCGTTGCCGCGCGGCAACCCCCCCCGCAAGCGCATCTCCATGTTCTCGTCGTTGCCGAGACCGGCGCCGCCCGCACAGCAGAAGGTGTGCTCGCGGATGGTGTTCTCCGGCATCTCGAAGAAGTTGTTGCAGACGTTTTTTAAGATGTAGCGCGGCTCCTCGAAAAGCCCCAGAGCCCGCGAGGGATTGCACGAGTCGTGGAAGGTCACACGGTACCTGTCGTTGCGGCTCGGATCGAGCTTGATCTTCTTGTGGCGGATCAAGTCGGCGGTGAACTCGCAGATGTGGACCATCTTGGTCGATCTCGCGTTTTCGAAGACGGTACCCGTGATCGGGGAACGCGGCACTTCGAGAAAATCGGTCGGCCCGTTCATGGTGTCCATGTACTGGTGCATGACCCGCCACATGTGGCCGCACTCGCCGCCGATGATCCACTTGACGCCAAGCCTCTTGGCCTCGTGGTAGATCTTGTAGTTGAGCTTCTTGATGGTGTCGTGGGAGGTGAAGAGACCGAAGTTCCCGCCCTCTGAAGCATAGGCCGACATGGTGTAGCTGAGCCCGAGCTGCTGGAAGAGCATGAGATAGCCGACGAAGGTGTAGGTCCCGGGATCGGCGAAGTAGTCCGCCGACGGGATGATGAAGAGGATATCGGCGCCCTTCTTGTTGATCTGCGGGTCGACGTGAATCCCCAGATCATCCTCGAGTTCCTCGCAGAGAAACTCGATGTTGTCCTTGAAGGTGTGCGGCTGGATCCCGAGGTGGTTGCCGGTGCGTTGGCAGTTGGCCACCGGTTCGCAGATCCAGTTGATGTTCAAACCCACGAGCATCATGAGCTCGCGGGCCATCATGGTGACTTCCGCCGTGTCGATTCCGTAGGGGCAGTAGACGCTGCAGCGGCGGCATTCGGTGCACTGGAAGAAGTAGTAGAACCACTCCTTGAGGACCTCCTGGGTCAGCTTGCGTCCACCGGCATAAGCCCCGAGGAGCTTCCCGGCAAGGGTGAAGTCGTTGCGGTAGATGGAGCGCAGAAGCTCCGACCGCAGGACGGGCATGTTCTTGGGATCGCCGGATCCGATGAAAAAGTGGCATTTGTCGGCGCAGGCGCCGCAGCGAACGCAGGTTTCCATGAAGACCCGCAGCGAGCGGTACTTTGCGAGCCGCTCCTTGAAGCCTTCGTGGATGATCTGCTGCCAGTTCTCCGGCAACTTCCAGTCCTCGTCGGTGGGCGACCACTCGCGAGGGTTGGCGAAGTGCATGTACTCGATGCTCTTCTCGCCCCCCGGGTAGGACCAGGTTCCGCGCCGGGATTCGAAATCCACCGACGGGTCCATCCATTTTCTCTTCGGCGGGTCGAGATCGATTTGAATGAGTTCTTGAGGTGACTTCTCCGCCATGGCCTACTCCTTGTCCAGGACGAAGCCGGAGGCCACCAACTTGTCGTGGAACTCCTCCTCCCACTCGGCATAGGTGTGGCCGACGATGGGCGGGTTCCAGGGGTTGATGTGGCGCTTGGCGCGGTTGTTGTTGGCCAGATTACGGGTCGGCGAGAGAAAGACCCCGGGTGCGTGCAGGAGCTTCGAGAACGGGAAGTAAACGAGCAGCACACTGACCAGAAAGACGTGGATGAAGTACAGCGCGCCAACGCCCTCTGGGGCGACGAGCTGGAACGAAGCCCATCCTGCGATGGCCGCCTTGACGTTGACGATGTCGACCTTCTCCAGATGCCGCATGAGGAAACCCGAAATGGCGATTCCGAGCAACAGATAGAGGGCGAAATAGTCCGTCGGCAGCGAAATGTACTTCACCTTGGGGTCGGCGAGCCGTCGCAACAAGAGATAGCCCAACGAGACGATGAGAAGCACCGAGGTGGCGTAGATCACCGGTACCCCGACCTTGAAGAATCCATCGAAGTACTGAGCGATCTCGACAAGCCGCGGAACCGGCTCGACGAAGAACCTGAAATGCCGGAAAACCACGATCAGCATCGACCAGTGGAACGCCATGGCGGCGGCCCAGAGATACTTGGTGCCGATGTAGTTGATCTTTTCGCGGTCGGTGATGAGTTCGACTTTGGTGTTGCGGAAAAGTGACCTGAAGAACAGGACCTCGAGGAACATCCGTCCCACGACACCGAAGGAACCGCTGGGATTGTCAAACTCGGCGTTTTTGATCCACGGCAGCGACTTCTGTTGGCCTGCGGTCGTAGGAATCCGAAACGGCACCGGCGCCCGCGCCCAACGAATCACCCTGGCCACGATGCCGACCAGGAAGACCGCGAACGCGACGCCCGGGAGCACCGCCCCGAACACCAAACGCAGATCGTCAGAAGCGACCGCCGTGACGGCGAGCAGTGCCAGGACGGCAACCGCGACGAGGGAAACCAAGGCACCCATCGACTCGAATCCTCCTTCCTAATAGACCGGAGGTCTGTAACCGGACCCGAATCGGGACCGAACCTCCGGATGATCTCCACACGATGCGCCGCGCGGTCGAGGACCTAAAGAGAGTCTCTGACAACCCATGCAGCTCACGCGTTTGATGGCGGACCGCCCGCTCGTTCTTCGCGCCACGAGTTGAGACGTTCCATCACCTTGAGAGATCGATTTCGAATTTCCTTGACCCGAATCTCATACATCTGTTCGCGACAGCGGCTGTAGACGTTGAAGCCGGTCAGAAGCACGCCGTCAACCCGTGAATCGAACTCGTTGATCGCATTGCCCGTCGTGTCGTGGTCAGATTCTCGATAGACGGTCTTGAGGATGAGGACAAACGAAACGGCTTCAGCCGGCGACATGTCCTGCAGGGCTCGAATCCTCACGATCCGGTCGAGAGCCGACTCGATGTCCACCGTGTCCCGACCATCCACGACCGCGTCGAGGATCGGCGCGAGCTCCTCGCGGAGACCGGCGCCCACCGGGTTGGCGAAGGGGTCTGATTGCTCCCGAAGGAAACGCGCCGTCTCGGCGGGGTAGCCGTCGACGATGAGGTCGAACCACCGTGCGACCATCTTCGCCCGCTCATGCCGGTTAAGATTCAGAGACATCGACCCCCTCCCGAATCCAGGGTGCTACTGCAACCGCTGTGCCAGTGACCTGACTTTGACCGGTCGCTGCAAAACACTCATCCTGCGCCACCTGGGTCGGTGGTGACCATCGGGCAAGCCGCCCCGATCTCCTCACGCGTTTCGGTCGCGTAACGACCAACTCCTCCCGCTCGCCCATCCTCCCCGAATTCGTGACGACGGTGATGCGGTCTCAGACCGCGCCGGTCGTCATGAACCGAGGTCAGCGAGGCGCTGCGACTGTCCGGACAGCAAAAGAGAATGCCCTGCCGCCCCGCCCCGAACCGAGGAGAGACGACAGGGAAAGAACGACAAGAGTCGAAGATCAGACGCAGCCGGTCGGTTTCGGCAGGCCGGCCACTTTGCAGGCGCCCTTCGCCGGGCCCGACGGAAACAGCTCGTAGATCTCCTTGAGCTGGAAGCCGGTCTGTTTGCAGAGCTTGCGGATCATCGGGGCGACGCCGAACTGGAGGTAGTAGTCACGAAGGTAGTTCACGACTTTCCAGTGGTCCTCGGTGAGGTCATTGACGCCTTCGGTGGTCGCCAGCGCGTTTGCGACTTCCTCGTTCCAAGCCTCAGGCTCCATCATGAAGCCGTCTTCGTCGACGGTGATCGAAACATTACCCTGTTGAAAAGTTGCCATTACTCATTCCTCCCTTTTCTTTCCCGGGCCTTCGGCACCGGTGATTTCCACGAGTGTCGTGCTTGCGTTGCGGGCCTTTTTGATCTGGGCCTTTTCCATGGCCTTGACGAATTCCTGCGTTGGGGCGTGACCGAGCTCGATGGCCCTTGCCAAGAATCGTTCAGCCGCACCGTGATTGTTCAGGGCGAGATGACCCACCGCCAGATGATAGTGGGCCGCCGGGTGATTGCGTTCGAGTGCTACCACCTTTTCGTTGCATTTCACGAGGTTTTCCGGGTCGTTGAGGTAGAGATATGCCTGACCCAGGTTGAAGTGGGCGATGACCAGTGAGTCGTCAAGCCGGACGGCCTCCAGATTGGCATCCCGACAGCCTTCGAATTCCCACCTCATGAGTCGAACCCCGCCCAGGTTGACCCAGGCTTGGACCATCGTCGGGTCGAGCTCCACAGCTTTGAGATAGGCTTCTTCAGCGGTCTTGACCCGTCCGGAAACGGTGTAGGCAAGCCCCAGATTGTAGTGCGCGGCCGCGGACTCGGGGCTTTCCTCGATGGCCTTGAGGCACCTCTCGATGCGGTCCTTCTGGCTTTCACGACTCATCGCGTCCTCCAGACTCCTCGAGGAGACGCTCGAACGCCTGGCGCTCTCCCGGGTCCTCGAAATCGACATGCTCGGCAACGATCGTACAAACCGACCGGACCGCTTCGGGCGCCGCCTCTGCGATTCTCGTCAGGGCCCTCATGATCTCCCAGCGGAGTCCATCGTCCCAGGACAGTGAGGCGAGCGGTGCGATAAACGGAGCGACCAGTTCAGCATCGTTGTACCCGATCTCTGCCACCGCGGGGATGCCGTAAAGACCGTTGGTGGCCGACTCATCGTTCAGCGCCCACATGAGCCGACGAAGGAGATCGTTTCCGATCTCGGGATGAGCGGCGCCGGCGACTCCAAGAGCGCGTGCCGCACGCTGACGAAGGGTCTCGTCCGGGTCCCACAGTCGACCCAGAAGGAAGCGAGCCGCACGCGGTTCCCGAGACGCCAGGGCGCCCAGATTCAGCTCGTCTCCGACCCGGAGCAACTCCATCACTCGTCCCTTCAGCCCCATGCCGCCGCCGGCTGCGTGAACTCGGCGGCGTGGGTCGAGGCGCTTGCCAGGAACCCAGTCGTCCATTGCGGGGAGGCGGAGGCGTGAACGTGCAGATAGGACGCCCACACCCGACCGACGACGATTCCGTCGCGACCGTCCCCGGTGCCGGAACCCCGCGCCACCGCACCCACGGTCTCTGCCAGATCACCACCCGAAGCGATCCTGGAATAGTGAAACTCATGGCCGCGGAGCTCGGTGCCGATGGGATAGAAGGGATTTTCTCTGTCGATGACGAGGGTTTCGTAACCGTGACCCTGTGGTCGAGGAGTCTGCTCGATCGCGAGATCGAGGACACCCGACATGGGATAGACGACGTCGCCCACCCGGATCTCCCGGGCGAGGTACATGAGTCCGCCACACTCCGCGTAGACCGGCAATCCACGGTCGATCCGCTCTTTCACCGATCGGGCGAAGCCGCGGTTTTCGGCGAGCCGCGCTGCATGAACCTCGGGGAATCCACCGCCGATATAGAGGCCGTCGACGTCGGGCAGCGCTGTATCGCTGCTCGGCGAGACCGCCACCAATCGGGCGCCGGCGACCTCGAGGGATTCGAGATTTTCCGGATAGTAGAAGCTGAACGCCTGGTCGGAAAAGTAACCGATGGTGACCCTTGTCCGACCGGGTAGAATCTGGCCGACCTCGAGCGCGACCTCGGGGGCGGCCGCCGCGAGGCGTTCGATGAGATCGAGATCGACATGCTCGGTGATTGCAGCGGCTGCTCGTGCGATGGCCTCGTCGCGGCGAGGGTGTTCGACCGCCGTCACGAGACCGAGATGGCGATCCGGCAGCGGGTCCTCGCCTGAAAGACGCGGGATGGCGCCGACGACGGGCAGACCGGTGGCCGTCTCGATCGCCTCGCGAATCACCCGCTCCTGGCGGGCGGTTCCGACGCGGTTGAGAATGACACCGGCGAGGTTGAGTGCTGGATCGAGGTGGATGGAACCGAGCACCGCGGCGGCGGCGGTCCGCGTCATCTTCGTCACATTGACGACGAGGATCACCGGGGCGCCGAGGAGCTTGGCCAATGTAGCAGTTGAGTGGCTCCCGGCGGCGTCGACGCCGTCGAAGAGACCACGGTTCCCCTCCACGATCATGATGCCGGCCGAGGATGCGGCCTCGACGGCTCGACCGAGGGCAGGCTGATCGAAGAGATACGGATCGAGGTTGCGGCACGGGCGGTCGGTGGCTGCCGTCAACCAGGCGGCGTCGATGTAGTCCGGACCCTTTTTAAAGGCCTGGACGACCCGACCACGGTCGGTCAACGCCCGGCACAGGCCGAGGCTGACCAGAGTCTTACCGCAATCGCCGGATAGACCGGCGACCACGAGTCGTGGAGTCCGCAGTTGCATGGGTCGACCGTCCGTGCGCCCCTCGCTACTCGCCCACGATGAAGCCGCAGGGACATTCCTCCCAGCACTTCTTGCATCCGTCGCAGACTTCGATCTTCTTGATCTTGAAGAAGTTGCCGTGCGACGGCGGATCGACCTTGGCGAAGACGTTGGCCTGGCAGTACATCCAGCAGTTCTCACAACTGAAGCACTTGCCGCAGCTGAAGCAACGATCGGTCTCGATCAGGACATCGTCGAAGGTGAGACCGAAGTCGACCTCGTCGAAGGGGCTCGCCAGACGATCCGCGGGCGCCTTGACCTGACGCTGGGTCCGCTCGATGGGCTTGTACCAGTCGAGCTTGATCTTGTCGCTTCTGATCATCTCGCCCTTTTTCTCGATTTCGGGTTTCTTTCCGCGCAGCTTGGCGTCGATGGCGATGGCCGCCAGTCGAGCCTGACCGATGGAGGTGGTGGCGATTCCGAGGTTGATGTTGTCGCCGCCGGTCCACACACCGTCGACGCCGGTGAAGCCCCATTCGTCGCCGTTGAGCCACCCGTCACCAAGCTCTTCGGAGTGCATGGCGGCGAGATCCGGCTTCTGACTCACCGCCGTGATGACGGTTTGAATCGGCAACTCGTAGGTGTCGCCCTCGATGGGAACCGGACGTCGTCGTCCGGAGGCGTCGGGCTCGCCGAGCTCCATTCGTTGCACGATCATGGCGCGAACAGCGCCGTCGTCGTCGCGGAGGATCTCGATGGGCGCCGCAAGGTATTCGATCCTGATGTCCTCTTCGATGGCCTCTTCGATCTCGCGATCGATGGCGGGCATTTCGGCGCGGGTCCGGCGATAGAGGATGGTCACCTGAGCGCCCATCTTCGTCGCCATGGCGGCCGTGTCACCGATGAGTCGTTTGGACACCCGCGCAGCGTCGATGGCGGTGTCGCCACCACCGATGACGACCACGTTGGTCCCGATGTCGACCTTCTTGCCGGAGTTGGCGTGGTTGAGGAACTCGGTTCCGGTCCAGAGGCCCGGACCTTCCTCACCGGGAATCCCCATGGCCTTGCCCTGGTGGGCGCCGATGGCGACGTAGATCGCGTCGAAGTTTTTCTTGATCTCGTCGTAGGAGACATCCTTGCCGATCTTGGTGGCCAGTTTGAGCTCGACTCCAAGATCGAGAATGCGTTGGACCTCGGCATCGATGATCTCTCGCGGCAACCGGTAGACCGGGATGCCGTAACGGAGCATGCCGCCGGCCTTGGGAAGGCTCTCGAAGACGGTGACCTTGTAGCCACGGCGGGCCAACTGGTAGGCGCAGGACAGACCTGAAGGTCCGGCGCCGATCACCGCGATCTTTTCTTTCTTTGGTCCCTCACCCGCGATCATCTCGGCCTTGAGCCCCTTCTCGAGGGCCCAGTCTCCAAGATAACGCTCGACCGAGTTGATACCGACCGAACCGTCCTTCTTGCCGCGGTTGCAGCCGGTCTCGCAGGGGTGCGGACAGACCCGACCCATGACGGACGGGAACGGGTTGGTTTCCATTTCCATCCGGAATGCCTGCTCACAGGCCTCATCGAGGCTCAGTCCGAGCTTCTCGCGCAGTTGGATCACGGTCAGCCAGCCGCGAATGTCATTGCCACTCGGGCAGTTCCCGGTACACGGCGGGAGGCTCTCGACGTACCGCGGCCGCAGCGCGGAAATCTGCGAACCGCCGCCGCCGCCGCCACCTTTGAGCCGGGACTCGAACTTGCTCGATTTGTCTTTGTCTTTTTTCTTCAGTAATCCCATAAGACCCGTCTCCTCACTGCGTCAACTCAATCCTGGGCCGAGGCTCAGGAGATCTTCGACATGTGCCGTTTCAACTGCTCGAGATCTCCCAGAAGCGTGTCGTGTTTTTCCTCGTCGCGGAGCAGGTAGTCGATGAGGACATTGGCGACCGGGCTGGTCGATTGTTCCCTGAGGCCCTTGGCCAGGTCGATGGTCTGGCGCTCGAGCTCGTCATGGGCTTCGATCTGGCCCCAAACCTCGGCAAGCTCTTCGGGCTTCAAGGTGATGGGCGTCTTGGTCATGCTGTCGATGAGGAACTGCTGGACCCGGTGGTGCTGAACCGAATCGTTGCGGATGATCTCCATGATCTGCCGAATCAGGAGGTTGTCGGTCTTTTCCATGATCTGCGCGGTGGTTTCGATGGCGTCGCGCTCGATGCCCTGCCACTGCCGAAGAACGGCCACCGCTTCGGCGGTCCGCTCCGGTCCGCTTTTCTTGTCTCGCGCCATAGCATCCTCCCGTGAATGCGAGGCGGCCGAGGGAGGGGCGGGGGAAGCCCCCGACCCCTCCTCGCCGCTCGTTGGTGGTTTTCTGCCTACGCCTCGGGCAGCGTCACATAGCTGCCACCCGCGTATTTGTAGGTCAGTCGGCCGGAGTCGATGAGCTGTCGCAGTGCCTTTTTGCACACTTTCTTGTCGACGCTGTCACCGAACTTCTCCATCATCTGTTTGGAGACATCCATCGGCTTGAGATCCCTCTTGCCCTTCATGGATGAAACCAGATCGAACATGGCGTCGGCCACCTGATCAACTGTAACTTCGTCGGCCATGCTGTCCTCCTCAGTGGCGGATCTGCGCCGTCCTGGTGTAGGTCTCGCCGGCGTGCTTGAAGTCATCGATGTGATACTTCGTGAACTGGATGTCGGTGAGTTCGAAGAACTTCGGCCAACCGATACGATCGATCCACTCACCCATCCGCTCGTGCTTCTTGGCGTTCTCGGCGTAGATGTTGACGATCTTGGTGACCGCTTCGACCACCTCGGGCCAGCGCGGCGGGTTGTTGGGGATGAAGGGGATGGCGAGTTTCGAGAACTTCGGCGCGACGCGCGCGTTCGAGACCTTGCCGCCGACCCAGATGGAGATACCGTCGGTCTGGGCGTTGTTGATCTTCACCGCCGGGCAGACCGTGTAGCAGTTGCCGCAATACATGCACTGCTCTTCGATGATCTCGACGGACTGGACGCCGTCGACGGTCGCCGGCCGGATCGCGCCGGTCGGGCACGAGGCGACGAGGGTCGGGATCTCGCACATCTTCGGCAGATCGTTGTGGGAGATCACCGGCGCCCGGGTGTGGACGCCGAGGATCGCGATGTCCGAGCAATGGACCGCGCCGCACATGTTGAGGCAGCAGGCATAGGCCACGCGGAGCTTGGCCGGAAGATCCATGCTCTGGAAGCGGGGCATGAGCTCGTCCATGACCGACTTGACGGTACCCGAGGCGTCCGACGCCGCCGAGTGGCAGTGGACCCAGCCCTGGGTATGGACGATGTTGGAGATGCAGTTGCCCATACCGCCGACGGGGAAGCCGTACTTTTCGACTTCGGCGATGAGCGGGTCGATCTTCGACTCATCGGTGAGCAGGAACTCGACGTTGTTGCGGCTGGTGAAGCGCAGGTGCCCGTCGCAGTACTTGTCGGCGAGGTCCGCAAACTTGCGAATGGTGGTGACGGCGAGCAGACGGGGCGATCCGCAGCGCACGGTGAAGATCTTGTCGCCGGATTCGGCAACATGGACCATGACACCGGGTTTGAGGATCTCGTGGTAATCCCACTTGCCATAGTTTTCTTTGATCACCGGGGGCAAAAACTGTTCATAATTCGGGGGGCCGATATCGGTAATGCGTTGTTCTGCCATGTTGATCCTCCTTTCCTACTCGAAGATCTCGTCGTCGAAGAAGATGTACGGATTCGAGCGCGGCGCCATGACCATCTCCGGGATCGGCTCGAGACCGATTTCTTCGAGGAAGTTCGAAAGACCGACGCGCTGGATGAACTCACCGACGCGCTCACGGAGTTTGCCGTGCTCGCCCCAGAGATCCCAGATCGCCTCGGTGAGCTCTTTGAGATCTTCATAGTCCGAATCGGGATCCATCTCGAGGAAGGGCACGAAGACCGAGCACAGCAGCGCGCCGCCGACGATGGGGGCCTTGCCGCCGATGAGGATCGTTGCGCCGCGGTCGGTGCCGGGTTTGAGCGCCTTGGGCATCACGTTGATGCAGTGCATGCACTTGACGCAGTTGGAGTTGTCGATCTCGAGGGTCTTACCGTTCCAGTCGATGCAGCTGGTCGGGCAGAAGTCGCAGATCTCTTTTTCGATGTCGACGGTCTTGGCGTACTCGAGGACCTTGGCCTGGTTGACCTGGATCTCGTCGCGCCAGGTTCCCATCACAGAGCAGTCCGACCGGGCGATGGACGCCACGCAGTCGTTGGGGCAGCCGGCGAACTTGAACTTCCACTTGTAGGGGAAGAACGGCCGGTGCAGCTCATCCTGGAACTGCTGGGTGATGTTGTAGCAGGCATGGAGGGTGTCGTAGCAGGCCCACTCGCAGCGGGCGGGGCCGACGCAGCACGACGGTGTGCGCATGTTGGATCCCGAACCGCCGAGATCCCAACCAGCCTCGGTCAGGTCCTTGAACAACGGTTCGATGGCCTCGGTGGTCGATCCGAGAAAGACGATGTCACCGGTCGAGCCGTGCATGTTGGTCAGGCCCGATCCATGACGGTCCCAGATGTCGCAGAGGGTACGCAGCGCATCCGAGGTGTAGAACCACCCCGACGGCTGGTTGATGCGATGGGTGTGGAACTCGGCGACATTCGGGAACTCATGAGCGAGATCCGAATAACGACCGATCACGCCGCCGCCATAGCCCATGACACCAACCAGACCACCGTGCTTCCAGTGGCTGATGTGCTCC
The DNA here is from genome assembly GCA_963823445.1 of uncultured Acidobacteriota bacterium. Classification (GTDB taxonomy): domain Bacteria; phylum Acidobacteriota; class Thermoanaerobaculia; order Thermoanaerobaculales; family Sulfomarinibacteraceae; genus JAHECW01. The sequence goes on along the minus strand of CAWGLT010000004.1, from coordinate 103,408 downwards.
TCGTAGGACCGCTCCACCTGACCCAGAACGTCCTGGACCATCGGGCGATGGGCCTCTTTCTTGATCTCCTTGACAAAGCTCGGCCACGGTCCCTTCTCGAGCTCGTCAAGCAGCGGCGTCTTGTATTTCATTTCTGTCATGGCCACTCCTTTCCAATCGATATCTCGTGAAACCTACGGTGACTCGATGGCGTCGGGGTCAGCAAGCATCCCGACACACGAATCCGCCAACAAAACTCCTCCTTCTGCGTCAACGGCGGTCTTCGACCAGTCACTGGAGAACACCGCCGTCAAAAAAATGCTGAACAATAGATCAACCTCCAGGCGCCGATCGGAGACACCTGTACCGGCAACCGGTCCTGCAACCCCTGTGCCAGAGGCGGGGCGTGGAGAGCGAACCGAAAGTATCTGAGAACACGCTGTTTCAGGGCAACTCAGGTGGTCGAGACGACGGCTCATCGCCAGACATTGTTACCGGGGGGTAACGTGAGCGAGACCGACGTGCCGAGGGCTTCCCGACGAGGGCTACGACACCGTCGCCAAAAGCACCCTTTCCAGGGTCTCGAGGAGCAATTCCGGCTTGACCGGTTTCTCGATGAACGCGTCGGCGTGGTAGTGCTTGAACCGGTCGAGATAGGCCTCGAAATCCTCGGTGAGGTGGCTCTGGATGCCGGTCACGAAGATCACCGGAACCTGTTTGAGGACCGGGTGTTTGCGAAAGGCCACGAGCGTGCTCATGCCACCACGTTCCGGCATCATGATATCGAGGAGGATCACATCCGGCACCCGTTCCTCGGCGAGTCTGATTCCCTCCTCGGCAGAGTTGGCCGTCAGCGCCTCCCAATCGTTGTCACGAAGGACGATGGCGAGATAGGTGGCGACATCCGGCTCATCGTCGATGATGATGGCGAGTTTCTTTTTCATGGCTTCTCCCTGGTTCCTTCGGAAAACTCAAACCGCTCAGATCTGGTGCTGGCGAAGCCGGCCGAGCACTTCCTCCAGCGTCGCCGCATCCACCCCATCGAGGAGATTCTTGGCCTCGTCACGCAGATCGGCATGGGAGTCCATGGACAGACCCGAATGATCCACTTCGACCTCGATGCCGAGGATGTCGCAGATTCCCCGAAGGTACTTCTGCGGGGTCACCGGTTTCTCGAGATACATGGATGGTCCGGTGATGACGCTGCCGGCGAGCACGTCGGCATGTTCACGGACCTCCTGCCGCACCTCCGGATCCCGGGCGTGGGCGGTGACGATGACGACGGGGATCCGCGCCCACTTCGGATTTCGTCTGAGCTCGGCGAGGACCCGGATTCCGGATTTCCTCGGCATCACCAGATCGAGCGAGATGAGATCCGGCTGCTTGAGACGAATGGCATCGAGGGCCTGGTCCCCATCATGGGCAAAGACCACGTTGAGGCCCGCATCCTCGAGCACCGACCCGAGATAGAACGCGACATCCGGTTCGTCGTCGACCACCAGGACCGTCAGATCCTCGGGCCTGCGCACATGAGTTCCAGCCATCCCTGCCACGTCAGTCATGATCGATCTCCTTGCTCACGCTCCATCAGTTCGCATCTGGTTTCGGCAAACGATGCCGGGGAAAACGAAGCTCGAAGGTCGTCCCCTTGCCCGGCTCGGATCTGAGATTGACCGTTCCGCCGTGCTGCTGCGTGATCTTGCGCGTCAAGAGCAACCCGAGTCCGGTCCCGCCGCGGCCCTTGGTCGTGAAAAAACTGGTGAAGACCTTTTGTTTGATCTCGTAGTCCATGCCGCAGCCGGTGTCGATGACCTCGAAGAGTAGATCAGAACCCTCTTCGTGAAGTCTCACCCGCACCTTGAGGTTCGACTCGCCCGAGACCTGGCAGGCGTCGATGGCGTTGGAGACCAGATTGGCGAGACAGCTGTGGAGCGCCTCGGGATCCATCCACGCCGGCTCCACGTCTTCGACCTCGGCGACGACGTCGATCCCGAATTGGGCTGCGGAATCTCGAAAGAGCTCTGCGACCTCACGGGCGATCTCGGAAGGTCGGATCTCCCGGCAGTCGATGGCTTCGCCGCGGGAAAAGGCGAGGAGATTCCTCGTCAGATCGGAGATCCGCCCCATATTGCGCTCGAGCATCTCCCACCCCTGCCTGACCCGTCCCTGGTCACCCTTCTTGAGGCCTGAGGAGGTGACGTACATGCCGCCCTCGAGCCCGGTGAGGATGTTCTTGATGCCGTGCGCCAGACCGGCCACGGTCTGTCCCACCGCCGCCAGGCGGTCCGCCTCGAGCTTCTCGTGTTCGAGTTGCTTGATCTCCCGAAGATCCTGCGTGATGAGCGCCGAACCTGCGAACCGGCCGCCGGGTTTCAACACGAATGCTGCAAGCCTGACGGGAATCCGATCCCCGGCCTCGCCGGTGACGAAGGTCTCGTGCAGGAGGATCCTCTCCTTCTTGCCGGAAAGGACGTCGATAAGCTCCTTGGGCGCCGCCCGCCTGGGTATCCTGCGCCCGATCATCTGATCCCTCGGCCGGCCGAGCAGGGTCTCGGCCGCCCGATTGACGAGCTGGATTCGCTGCCGCTGGTCAAAGACCACAATGGCGTCGAGGGAGTTCTCCACCAACGCGTGACGCAGGACATTGGCCTGCGACAACCGCTCCTCGAGATCCCGCAGTTCGGTCATGTCGAGGGCCATTTCCATGACGTGAGAGACCTTCTCGTCGCCACGGGAGATCGGCGTGGTGAAGACGAGGTAGGGCACCGGCTTGCCGCCCCGATTCATCCCGATGTGCTGGGACATGTGACTCTCGCCATCGTCGAAGGTGCGATCCGCCGGACAGTCGGGACACGGTTCTCCACGACGCTTGAAGAGCCGGTAGCACTGCTCTCCCATGGGTTCGCCGAAGGTCGTACGGAACAGGTGGTTGCCCTTGACCACCCGGTGGTCCCGGTTGATGAGGGCGACAAAGCAGGGGACCTTCTCAAACAGCGTCTGGTACTCGCTCTGAAGCTGTTTGGCGGCGGTGAGATCGGTGGTGATCGCCGCTACGAACTCCGGCTCGTCGGCGCCGGATGGAATCGGCGTCAGGTTGACGAGATAGTGCACCTCGCGGCCGAGAGCGTCGATTCCCTTTTGTTCGACGGTCCGCGGCCGTCCATCGCGAAAGACCCCGAGGGCGTGGCAGTCGTCACACGGTTCGTCGCGCTTCTTTGTCAGCGAGTAGCACTTTCGACCTCGGGCCTCTCCGAAGCAACAGTCGAACGCATGGTTGTGATCGACCACGTTCAACGACGAGTCGATCACCATGACCCCGGACGGGATCTCGTCAATGAGACGAGCCCGCATGTCCTCCGGCCAGGTGGGGCCGATCATCACGATACCTCCGAACTCCCGAACGAAACGTCGTCTCCACGACCGCGCTTCGTCCGGCGGTCGCTTGCTCGATCTGTCATTGAACGAAGGCCCGGGCCAGGACGACTGGACGTCCATCGCCCTCGATCTCAGGGTGAATCTCGATCTCCGACTCAACGCCGCGGTGGCAGAATCCACACCGGGTCATGGTCGGCTCCACCACCGCCACGCTCGATTCGTGGACGCAGTGGCACTCGACACAGAGCTGGTGCATGGCGATCCGGTACCCGGGGGCGATACCGTCGATGGTCCGTTCATCGATCCCGCCGTCTTCACCGCTTGCCAGCGACGCGCCGTGGCACCCGATGCAACCGATGTCGCCGAACGCATCGTCGCTCGAGCACCGGCGCCGCTGCTCGGCAAAACCGTCGACGATCTCGGCTCGATGGCACTCGACGCACGCCGTCGCCGTGGCGCGGGCCTTTGCTGTTCCGGCTGCAGTGTGACACCGGGTGCAGGAGGCGTTGTCGCCGAGGGCGGTGGTGTGCTGTTCATGGACGAAGGTGTCGGTGCAGCTGTACATGTCCGCATGGCAGTTCGCACACGGCGTTCCCCGTTCGAGCCGGAAGTTGCGGTGGTGACACCTTTTGCACGAGGCCTCGCCGCCGAGCCGGTCACGGTGGGCCATGTGGTCGAAGAGCACGGCGTGACCCTCTCGATCGCCATCGATGAGCAAAACGGTGGTGAAACCGCTCGGAAGATCGGCGGGGATCGTCTCGTTGCCGAGGAAGATGAGGTTCGCGGCACGGTCGTCGTCAACCGCGAATCGAAGCGCAGCGACCGCGCGAGCGGATCGAGTCGGAACCGGCGGCGGATACTCACCGCCGGCGGTCGTGATCTCGAGCACGACGAGCCCGATGACAACACCGACGGCCCAACCCGCAGCGGCCAATTGAGTCCGGCCGAACCACGCGCCACCGAAGTAATTGCGGGTCAAGGGATCGGCGATGGGCGGAGTGAAGTGGCCGGGATTGGCGGGCGCTTCTTGCCACACCGGAAAGCGCTCGACAAAAAAGAGAAAGATAAGAGCCATGGCGGAGACGAGTCCGACGCTCACCAGAATCTCGGTCAGCGCGGGGAGGTACCTCTCACCCGTGGCCGCCATGTGAACGATGCCGCCGACATCCGCCCGGTGGAGGACGAACCCGGCCACACCGATCACGGCGCCGACCACGACGGGCCAGTGTCTGCCGGTCAGCGCGGGAAGGTTGAACAGGAGAAGCGGTATCACCACCGACAGACTGAGCTCGACCACGAAGAGCACCGAAAACCACCCGGATTCACCGACGAGGTGGAACTGGCGGCGAATCCCGAGATCGGTCAGCCGCACCAGGAGATAGAGCAGCAGCACGATCGACGCCGCTCGCACCAGACCTCTGAGCTGTGGCCACTCGCCTTCCCTGTGGTAGAGCCAGGCGGTGGTGGTGCTCTCGACCGCAACCATCATCAAACCGAGAGCGATGGCGGACACGAAGAAGAGCAGCGGCAGCATGGGTGAATACCACAGGGGGTGGAGTCGGTCTTCGGCGAGGAGGAACAGGGTCCCCAGCGAACTCTGGTGAAGCGTCGACAGACCGATGCCGGCGATCACGAACAGGAGACTGACCCGGCGCATGGCCCGCAGGGCCGGCTCCCATCGCAGACCCTCGAAGATCACCGGGGCAAACTCGAGGGCGAGCACCGTCAGATAGAGCATCACGCACCAGCCGACCTCGAAGAGGGGCGAGTCCGGTTGCCAGAAGATGATCATGCGCCAGATGTTCCACGGCCGACCGAGATCCACGAGGAGACCGAGGGCGACCGCGAGATAACCGAGAAAGGCGGTCAGGATCGCCGGTCGGACAAACCCGTGGTAGCGGTCGAGGTGGAAGATGTAAACCGTCGCCGCGATGACGAATCCACCGGCGGCCAACGCCACGCCCGAGAGAACGTCGAAACCGATCCAGAGCCCCCAGGGGGTGCCATCGGTGAGCGCGGTGGTGGCGCCGAGCCCGCGCACGTAACGTGCCAATGCCGCGGCGCAGGCGATGCCGACCAGGGTCCAGAGAATTGCTTTGGTCACGATCAGGCGGGTGTTGTTCGCTTCGTTCACGACTCCTCCTCGATCCGTCGGGCGTCGGCGCCTTCGGCACTGGCATCAGCAGCGGTGGCCATTGTCGGCCCTTCGGCGGCCGCGACCTTTCGCCGCCGGTCGAGGGTCCAGTGGACGCCGTACATGAGACCGGCGACGCCGAAGAAGGTGAAGGGCACGGTGTGGAGCACTTTTCGGGCCAGAACCGGTCGCGGCCTCGCCCCCAGATCCTCCGCCCAGCCCGCCTCGGCGATATTGACATCGGAGATGGTCAGCACCGATGTTCCGCCGACCTCGTGCTCACCCCAGATATGATCGAGATACCGATCGGGCGCCGCCGCGATCCTCGATCGGGCCACCGCCAGCAGTTCCTCCCGCTCCCCGAAGATCGTGGCCCCGGTCGGACAGGCGGCGGTGCAGGCCGGCTGGGAGAGTTCCCCCGCTCGGATCTTGTCGTAGCAGAGGATGCACTTGCGCACCCTGGGCGTGATCGACTCCCATTCGTAACGGGTCATCGCGAAGGGGCAGGCCACCATGCAGTAGCGGCACCCCATGCAGATCTCCGCGTCGTACGCAACCGCTCCCTCGGCGGTCTTCTTGAGGGCGCCCACCGGACAGGCGGCGGCGCAGGCCGGATCGAGGCAGTGACGGCAGTGTTGCCGGACATAGCGGTTTTCGGTTGCGACGATGGTCGTCCAACGGGTGGATGACAGATCGTCGACCCGACCCTGCCAACGGAAGGGCGCATCCGATCCGGTGTCGTTGGTCCGCCGGCACGCAGCGACGCATTCTTCGCAGCCGATGCATCGGGTGACGTCGGTGAGTATCGCCATGTTGGTCATACGGGTTCTCCCTCTTTGCTCAAGGCCTGCGCGACGTGGCGGCCGGTCTCGGCCGGGAAGTGCCAGCCGAGTTGAAAGACGAGGCGGGTCAACGGATAGAGCGCACAGTGGGCGATCTTTGTCATCGGCGTGAGGACAAGGACGAGATCGGCGGCGATGATGTGGAACAGCAGCATCTTCCGTGCGGCCAAAGGGCTCACTCCGGGATTGGCCGCCAACCAGCCGAAGAGGAAGAGGAGAAACAGCAGAATGAGAATGAGCAGGTCTGAGGTCCGGCTCAGGGCGCGGGACGAGGCCGACCCTACGCGACCGATGATCAACACAAGGAGCGCCGCAAGGGAGACCGCGGTCAGCCCGTCGGCCACGGCTTCGGGCAGGACCGGCCACGAGGCCGGCAACCCTCCGGCAATCAGGGCCACATGCCCGGCCAGGAACAGCGGCACCCCAACCAGGCCGAGGTGAAAGAAAAACGACGCCGAGCTGTAGAGCGGGCGCTTGTGCAACAGGCGCCGGGGGAGAATCCAACCGAGGGTCGCACCGGCGATGTCGCCGAGGGGAACCCGTCGATCGCCGGCGCGGTGCCATGCCGCCGCGATCTTGCCCGACAGGGTGATGATCCGGTATCCGAGCCCGAGCGCACACACCGTGAGGGCGATTCGGAAGAGCGGACCGCGGGCGAACTCGATCATTGCGTCCATGACAACTCACATCCCTTCCGCGGCGACGACCGCCGGGTCGTCGATTTCGATCACCATCTCGGCCGGCGCCACGATGGCCTTGATGAGCAGATCGTGGAGACCGACCACGCGAACGTGGTCGAGGCCGTGGTCTTCACAGACCTCACGAAGTTGCTTCTTGCAGTTGGCGCACGGCGCCACGACGAGTTCGGCTCCGGTACGGCGGATCTGCTCTGCTTTTTTGGCGCCGCCGACCATGGTTCTGAACTCTCTGATTTCATCGATGGACACCGTGCCGCCGCCACCGCCGCAGCAGTAGTTGTCCCGACCGTTGGGCGTCATGTCGACAAAATCGGTGCAGATGTGGCGGAGAAGCTCGCGCGGTTGGTCGATGATCCAGCCCGAGCGGGCGATGTTGCAGGGATCGTGGTAAGTAGTGCGCTCGGTGATCACATCGGCTTTCAATTCGAGTCGGCCCTCTTTCCACGCCCTGTGGGTGTACTCCATGAAGTTGACGACTTCGGGAGCATCGTCGGCGCCGCAGAAGGTCCTGACGAAGAACTTCGCAGATCTGGAGGCGTGGCCGCACTCGCCGATGAGGATCTTTTTCGCACCGAGCCGCCGGACCTCCTCGGCCTCCATTGAGACAATCCGATCGAGCATCCGGTCGGAATAGAAGAGACCGTAGTTGATTCCGTCGTACGCCGAGGTGCCGATGGTCCACGAGCCGCCGGTGGCGCTCATGACGGCGGCGTTGCCGATGAGAGTGTCGGGCTCGAGAAGGTAGTCGCTGACCGCCGGGAAGAAGACGAATTCGGTGCCATGGCGATCGACTGGGAACTCGATCTTGAGGCCGATTTCGTCCGCGCAGTCCTCTTCGAGGAACTCACAGGTGTCGAGCAGGGCCGCCTTCGGAATCGCGGATGTGTTCCGCGTCGAGCCCTCGAGCTGCTCCCGGGTCGCGACCACCAGGGCTTTGGGGATGATCCCGACTTCGGCCAGGGCCCAGCGAGCGAGGTGGGTGATGAGCCCGTGGTCGATGCCCATGGGACACTCGAGGGTGCAACGCCGGCAGGCGGTGCAACGATAGAACTCCTCCGCCATCGTGTTGATGTGAGCCTCGTCAAGTTCGAATGATCGCCCGAACCTCGCTCCGAGGTTGCCGAAAGGAGTGAAATACCGGCGGTAGACCTTGAGCAGGAGCTCTGACCGCCGGCACGGGATATCCCGGTCGTCTCCCGAGGTCTCGAAGACGGGGCAGCTCGTGCTGCATCGGCCGCACCGAGTGCTCACTCGGCAGGCGGTGTCGAGCACCATCGCGTAGTTCGAGTGCGACAGGATCGCTGCGAACGCTTCGAGGAATCGATCCGGCAGGTTGGTGGTATCGACGTTTTCGAGGTAGTAGGAGCATTTGATCGGCATGGGGGTCCCTTCACCCGTGATGGGCTCTCGTTCCACTCCACCTAAAGCACGGTTTGTACCAATCTTTCACAATCTTATTTAAGGCGCTGAAATATAGAGGCTTAATATCCAAAATCCGAAACTCGAGGACAAACATATTGTCTCGAAATTGGAACATGTGTCACATCTCTATTGAAGAAATGGAACAGAAGCACCATAATCTGAGACATGAATCACGACGTCGACCCTCGCTATGGCAGCCTCATTTTCGACAATATCCCGCACGGAATCTTCACCGTCGATGCCCAGGGGAGGATCACCTCCTTCAACCGTGCCGCCGAGGAAATCACCGGATGGGCCCCGGAGGAGGCCATCGGCAGGAAATGCGATGCGATTTTCAACTCGAACCACTGCGCCGGTCGTTGCTTCCTGCGCAACAGCATCGAGGGGGGACAACCCCACCGCGATTGCGAAGTCCACATCGTCAAGCGGGACGGCACCGAGCTCCAGGTGGCCGTGAGCACAGCGAGCCTGAAAGACGATGACGGCGAGGTCATCGGGGGGATCGAGATGTTCCGCGACCTCACCGAGGTCAACACCCTGAGGCGGGAGTTGGAGGGGACCTACCGGATCGGCGATATCGTCTCAAAGAGCGCCGCCATGAAGGGAGTCCGGGAACTCCTCCCCCTGGTGGCCCGCAGCGACAGCACCGTGCTCATCGAGGGCGAACCCGGTACCGGCAAGGAGCTCGTCGCCCGCGCGATTCACAACATGGGTCCACGGCGGTCCGCTCCGTTTGTCGGGGTCAATTGCGGCGCCCTGCCGGACACCCTCGTCGAGTCCGAGCTCTTCGGTCATGTTCGCGGCGCCTTCACCGATGCCAAGACGAACAAGCCCGGGCGGTTCGCGGCGGCGGAAGGGGGCACCCTTCTCCTCGACGAGATCGGCGACATCTCCGCGGCGGTTCAGGTCAAGCTCCTCCGAGTACTCCAGGAGCGGGAGTACGTCCCCCTTGGTTCGTCGGAACCGGTCAAGGCCGATGTCAGGATTCTCGCCGCCACCAACCGAGATCTGTCGCACGAGGCCATGAACGGTCGTTTTCGCCAGGATCTCTTTTTCCGCCTCAACGTGGTTCGCATCGTGCTGCCGCCGCTCCGTTCGCGATGGGAGGACATCCCCCTCCTGGTCCCCCATTTCATCGAGCGCTTCAACACGCTTCAGGGACGCCGGATCAGCGGCATCTCCGAGCGCGCCATGATGACCCTCGCGAGCCACTCCTTTCCGGGAAATGTCCGCGAGCTCGAAAACGCCATCGAACACGCGTTTGTCGTCTGCGCAGGTGACACCATCCGCCGAGAAGACCTCCCACCCCACATCCAGGGCGAGGTCGCGGAACCGCTGACCGCGCCCCGGGAACCGGAGAAGCGCCCGCTGAAGGCGGCCGAGGCGGCGACCATCCGCGACTGTCTCAAACGCCACCGCAACAACCGCACCGAAACTGCCCGAAGCCTCGGTGTCTCGAGAAACACGCTGTGGCGGAAGATGAAGAAGTACGGGATTGACTAGGACCCGTGGGTCTTTAGCCCGCACTTCTCACCGGGTTTCATCGCGAGGGCGGCGAGGTGCCGTGCCCAGCTGGGTTTTCGATCCGAGGGGCGCGGAGGCGTACTTGACAGTACGTCGAGCACCCGGAGGTGAGAAAACCCAGCTGGGTGCCGTGCATCGCCGGCCGCAGCAGACAGCTGGTGAGAAGTGCGGGTTAGGGCTCCACAGAGATCAGAAAACAAACGACCCGCCTCTCGGCGGGTCGTTTGTTTTCTGATGTTGTTGTTGTTTTTAGTGCCATTCCCAATCGATGAAACCGGGCTGGACATCGACCATGGCGTTGACGATGAGCTCGACGAGACCGCCGTAGTAGATGCCCGCCTTCTCGAACGCGTCGTAGTAGGCAAGGATGTCTCGGATCTGGCCCTTGCAGTTGGAGCACGGCGCGCAGACATACTTCATGTGCGACGGCTCCATGGACTCATCCTGGAATGCCTCGAGGATCTGACGGAACTTCCGCCGGCCGGTCATCCGGTGACGCCAGTCCTGGAAGTTGTGTCCCGACATGATGGCGAAACCCGAACCGCCGCCGCAGCAATAGTTCTCGACGCCGTGCGGCGCCATCTCGCGGAACCGGCCCTCGGGAACCACGGCTTTGATGATCTCGCGCTGCGGCGAAACGACACCCATGAGGCGGACCAGGTTGCACGGGTCGTGGAGGGTCACCGGAAAGTCGTTGCGGCTCTTGTCGAGCTTGAGCACGCCCGACCGGATGATGTCGCGCAACGTCACCATGGAACTCTCGCGCGGAATGTTGAGGTCGCCGGTGAGGACCTTGTCGGCAATCACCGTCAGAGCCTTGTGGGCGTGACCGCACTCGCCGAGAACGATCTTCTTGACTCCGAGTTTCTTTGCCGCCATTGCGTGACGGACGGCAACCCTTGCGAACTGGACGTCGTCGTACCAGACGCCGTAGTTGATCCCGTCGTAACCCACTGCGTCGGAGGAGAGGGTCCAGCTCAGACCCGCAGCCTCGAAAACGGTGGCGAAGGCGCCTGGATTCTCCGGCCAGGCCATGATCTCACCGGCGTTGTGGATGAGCAGGATGTCGGCGCCGACCTTGTCAAACGGCGTTTCGATGGGGAAACCGGTGCGTTCGGCGGTGTCCTCGTCGATGAACTCGATGTTGTCCTTGACGATCATCGGCGTCATGCCGGTGGACGAACCCACCTGGAGCTGGAGAACCGAACCGTCGTTGTGGAGCTCCTTGGGGACGATTCCCATCTCCATGCTGGCGATCTTTCGGATCTCGCGGGAGAGCAGCGCGTTGTCGGCTCCGATGGGGCAGGTCTGGGCGCACCGGCGACAGAGGTTGCAGCGATAGCTGAGCTCGATGAGGCGGGCCACGGTCTCCCAGTTGAGATCGATATCCCCGTGCAGCGCGGGTGACGCCTTCTTGATGTACTTGAAGTAGATCCGGCGGATGATCTCGGATCGATATACCGGTCGGTAAAGCTCGTTTTCGCCGCTCTCTTCAAAGATCGGGCAGGCGTCGGAGCAGGTGTGACACTTGGCGCAGTGCTCCATGGACATCTCGAAGGGCTGGAGAAAGGTCCAGTTGTCATCGACGCTCATGAGCTTCTCGAGACCGCTGAGGAAGCCGTTGACCAACTTGTCCTCGTCCTCTTTGGTCTTCGGCTTCTCGATGTTGACCGCGATGGTGTCGTCGAGAACGACATACTTCTCACGGGCGGCGTCGGAAAGCTGGTGGAACTCGGGCTCCTCGTCGATCTTGTCAAAGGGGGGCGGCAACGGAATCTGCTCGAGGTGGTTGATCTGGGCGAGGGGTTCGCCGGGGTGCCTGCCCATATCCTTGACGCTGTTGGGCTGTTTCATTTGCTTTGGTCCTCCAAAGTCACGTCGAGCCAGCTCTTCTTGCCGTCAGCGCCGATATGCGGCGCCGACCACGTCACCGGCCTGGAAAGGAGTTCCTCGATGGTCTTCTCCTGCTTTCCGCCGGCGAGATTCGGCTCGTCACTCCAACGAATGGAGTGGTAGGCGAAGTACTTGCCGATGAAGTGCGACATGTGGGTTGTCGGGATATACGCGGTGAGCAGGGAGAGCAAGACCACCGAAAGGGCCAACATCAGGGCGGCCGCCCCGGTCCCGACGGGCGCGAGGTTGAAGGTCACCAGGTTGGTGATGAAGGCGGTGACCAAGGAAAAGTCGCGGTCGTACGCGATGAATGACACCAGCGAAACTCCGAACGCGACGATGAAAAAGACGAGATTGAAAAGATCGGCCGGCGCCGTGTAGTCGCGCAGCTCGCGACCGCGCCGACGCATGAAAAGCCCGATGGCGCCGATGATCCCCAGCACGAGTCCCGCCCCACCGAGGAATGGAGCGACGAGACCGACGATCTTGGCCACCGGCGTCGCGATGCTCTCCGGCAGATAGCCGATCACCAACCCGCCGGCGAGCATGAAGGCGGTCACGCCGGCCACGAGGTAGAGCCCGAAGTGAAAGGGAAACGACCGGGTCCAGAGCTTCTTATTGTGCTCTCTCAGAGCAACCAGAAAGAGGATCTCGGGAACCATGACCTTGATCTCGCCGAAGAGCGAGACCTCTCGTTTCTTGGTCCACCACTCGGTGTCTTCAAGATAGGATCCGCCATATGCGGCCTTGCCGCCGCCCTCATGGGCTACCGGATAGAGCTCCCAGCGGATGTGCATGGGCATCTTCGACCACATCATGAACCGGGCGATGCAGGCGATGAAGAAAAAGACGAGGCCGAGATACGCGACCACGTAAGCGAGAGTCGTCATCATTATCACCTCATGATCATACTACAGTATAACGTTCTATCATGCGAAGATTGATTCAGCGAGCCGATCTTGCTGACAATAGCGCCGCAGTTCGGTGCCGGTCACGATAAAAATCGTCGATTCCGACCACCGGGCTGCTCACACAGCTACAGCCTTCGAGACTGCAACTCAGACGATTCGAGCAATCGTCATTCCTGAGCAAATCACTCGGCTATTGCTCGGCTGTCAAAGTTCGAGACCCGATTCGGCTGAAGATCAAGTGTCTCGCGATCAAGAAGCTCCGAGCCCGGCCCCTGGAAACTCGGCATCCGGTTACGGCGATTCGCCGGGTCTCGAAACTGGAACAGCCATCGTCTGCGTTACCGGTAGGTGACGCCGGCTTGTGTACTTGAACTCAATCTTGAGATCGAAGCTCGACCTTTCCGTAGCGAAGAAACCGACCGGACGGGGAGGCGGCGATTTCGCTCGCGAACGCTCCCGCCCGCGCGGGCGCGGTCAGCGGTCAGCGGTCGATGATCTCGGGTGGAATGTGGTGCAGCGGGAGCACAACCGTCACCGTCGTTCCGAGCCCCTCGGCACTCTCGAGCGAAACCTTGCCGCCGTGCATCTGCGCGGCCTCTCGAACGATGGAGAGCCCGAGTCCGGTTCCTTCGGCCTGGACATGCTTGGCATTGGGAGCGCGGACGAACTCGAGAAAGACATCTTCCTGGAGTTCGGCCGGAATCCCGATCCCGTCGTCCGCGACCACCACCATCGCGTGGGTCCGATCGAGTTCGAGGGCGACGGTGACGGTGCCGCCCCCGGGCTTCGAATACTTGATCGCATTGTGAATGAGGTTTTCGAAGGCGTAGACGAGATCAGGCGGCACCGCCCAGTCGAGGACCGCAGCGCCCTCGTTGATGAAGTGAGGCACGAGCTCCACGTTCGCCTCGCTCGCATAGGGGTCGACCGCATCGAAGATGTCGGCCAGAATCTGATTGACGCTGACGTCGCGGGCCCACGGCGCCCTCGCCCGACCCTCGCGCATCTTGGCGAGCTCGAGGAGATCGTTGACGATGGCGAGCAGCGAGTCGACCCGCGCCGCGGTCCCCTCCAGCAGCCGGTGGCCGTCCGGCGAACCGGGATCGAGGTAGCCATCGATGAGGACCTGGATCGACGTCTTGATGGTTCCCAACGGCGACCTGAGCTGGTGAGCGGAGATTCGCATGTAGTGAGATTTGCGTCGCTCCAACTGCTCCTGCTCCTCGAGCGCGCGCTGGAGCTCGGTGGTGGTGTTGTGGAGCTCGATGTTGCGCTCTTTGAATCGTCCGGTCACCGAATGGGTGAGATAGACCACGCCAAAGACCAGAACCACGAGCATGGCCATGCTGAGGACACAGCTCCCCACCGTCGACTGGCTGCCCGCAACCGTCGGGACCTGTGCCAGCACCCCCATGTGTTCAAACGCGAAGAGACTCGCCGCCGCCCCGCACACCGCGAAGGCGAGGACATACATGATCCGAGTCTCGATCATGATCGTGCCGATGGCCATGTGGAAAACCACGAACGGCAGGACCGGACTCGCGCACCCTCCGGTGAAGTGAACCGTGAAGAATAGCGCTGCCAGATCGGTCACCATCTGCAGGATGGCGAGTCCTCTGAGGGCGGCATAGTCCTTCTCGGGACCAAGCCGCGCACGGAGAAGATGCACGAAGACCAGGTTGTAGACGGCAACCAGCGCGGCGACGACGACCAGGCTCGGTCGGGTCGAGGGCATGGAAAAATACGGACCCAGCACCGACGCGAGCGCCAGACCGGCGGCCGCGAGCCAGCGCAGCTTGCAGAACCAGAGCAGCCGCTCGTGGAGTTCCCAGGCGAAAATGTAGCTGAAACGATCCCTTTTGGAACCACCCCGATGCCGGCTCCCAGACCCCACGGCGACCTGGCCTTGGGCGCGGGTACGGGCTGACTCGATCATGGATCGGATGGCGCTTGTCCCGGTCCGACGAGCTCGCCGACCGTTTCCATGAGCACCTCGGGCGAGACGGGTTTCTCGAGATACTGGTCCGCCGGAACCCACGACTCGTCCACTTCCATGCGGAGGTTGTAGACGCGATCGACCCCGGTCAGGATGACGATGGGGATGAGCGCGGTCGCTTCATTGCTGCGCAGCTGACGGGCGACATCGAATCCTTCGGACATGTGGTCCATCATCACATCGAGAATGACCAGATCCGGCGGATCGTCCTCGACGGCCGCCAAAGCCTCGGTTCCGTTGGCGACGGTGCGAACGTGATACCTCGTCCGCAGAACCGCGGCCACTGAACGAACAAAGACCGGATCATCGTCGGCGACCAGCACCGTCGGACGCGCCATCAGCCGCTCCGCGTCGGGGAGATCCCGGGCCTGGCCGGGCGGTGATGGTCCATCGTCGTATTCATGTGAACAACTCGACGATACCCGAGATCGGCTCCATGCAACAAGGGCAACCGTCCCCCATCTCAGCCACAGGCGCCGGTCGGGCACCCCCGGCCGGAGAGATGCGACTCGTAACCTGCGTGGAAATTCTGCAGACCGGTGATGACGGAGCCGGCGGCGTTCCGACCGAGTTCACACAGAGAGGTCTGACGAATATGCCGACAGAGACGATCCAGCCGGTCGAGATCCGAAGCATCCGCATCACCCGAGGAGATCCGATCGAGGAGGTTGAGAACCGCCCTGGTTCCAATCCGGCAGGGCGGGCACGTCCCGCAGGACTCTTCGGCGCAGAAGGCGACGAGAAAACGAGCCAGCGCCACCGGGCAGCTGCCGGCTCCGAGCACCACGAGACTCCCCGAGCCGAGGTTGGCCTCGTGCGTCCGCAGCGACCCGAAGTCGATCGTCGTATCGAGCTGCGACCGGGAGAGGCTCACCCCCCCGGGACCGCCGAGGTGGACGCCGAGGGCATCTTCACCGGCGCTCCCACCCGCGAGCTCGACCACGATCTCGGCCAAACTGGTCCCGAGCGGAACCTCGGCGACCCCGGGTCTCGAGACGGCCCCGGACACGCTGACCACCTTGGTCCGGGCCGGGCGGACATCGGCGCCGAGGGTCTCGGGAAGCACGATCAGGGGGATGTTGGCCAGGGTTTCGAGGCCGTTGATCAGGGTCGGGCAACCCCACAGACCACTGACCGCCGGGAATGGCGGTCGCGGCCGAGCCACGCCGCGGCCTCCTCGGAGCGCATTGAGCAGCGAGGTTTCCTCGCCCCCCATGGAGGCGCCGGCGTTCTCGCAGATCTCGATGGAGAAATCAAACGCCGAACCGAGAACCTGCGAGCCGAGGAACCCCCGCTGGCGGGCCTGCGCCACCGCGCGCTCGGCACGGGCCACGGCGAGGGGATGCTCCGAGCGGAGAAACAGCCGGCCCTCCCGGGCCCCCACGGCGAACCCCGCGATGGCCATTCCTTCGATGACGCCGTGCGGATCTCCTTCGAGCAGGGTGCGGTCCGCGGTCGGCCCCGGGTCTCCGGCATCGCCGTTGCCGACGACGTATCGGATCTCTCCCGGGGTGTCTGCGACCACCGCCCATTTCAAACCCACCGGGAAACCCGCCCCTCCCCGTTCCTGAAGACCCGATCGCTTGACCAGATCGATGATCCTGGCGGGGTCGAGATCGGCGAGTGCCCGCCTCAGCGCGTCATACGCGCCGAGGGAAACCGCGTGGTCCACGTCTTCGGGATCGACGACACCGCACCGGGCGAGAACCTGACGATCCTGGTTTGCAAAGAACGGATTGTCGGCCAGCCCCCGGTACCGGCAACCGCTCACGGGGTCTGAAAACAGCAATCGTTCGACCACCCCGTCGTGACCGAGGGTGCGCCGGAGGATCTCATCCACGTCCTCCCTCCCGACCCGGCAATAGAGAACGTCGAGCCCCGGAAGATAGACCAACGGACCCTGGCTGCAGAACCCGCGACAGCCGACCACGCACGGTCTCGAGTCGATTTCGAGGGGAAGACCGATGCCATCCGCGCCGCTCTTCAGGGATTCGATGACCTCGAGGGCGCCGAGAGCGACACAACCGCTGCCGCCGCACACCGAGATCCTCGCGGCGTCCCGGTCACCGGAGCCGATGGGCGTCATCGTCAACGTCTTTCCTCCGGTTGCAGTGGAGGACCGATGAGCTCCTCCACCATTCCTTCGACGGCGCCCGCCCCGGCTGCGGTTCGAGCCCGACCCTCGACCCGAACCGTCGGCGCGAGACCGCAGACCGCGAGGCAGCGCTGCCGGCGAACGGCCAGGTCCGGTTCCCCTTCGACCGGTTTCCTTGCATCGGCGGCGCTTTCAACCTGCCGCAGCACGCCTTCACCGCCGCAAAGAAAACACGCAGTTCCGGTGCAGACATCGAACTTGAGGCGACCGCGGCGCTCCGAGCTCAGCTCCGGGTAATAACTCACAACCCCCGCAACCTGAGCGGGAGAAAGGCCGAACCGGTCCGCCACCAGCTCCTGCACACGCCACGAGACCCTGCCAAAGGTCCGCTGGAGAGCCAGGAGAACGCGAATCAGCCCCTCGCGACCCGCGGGCGCCCGAACCAGCAACTGGTCGACCAATTCGATGACCGCCGGATCGAGGGCCGCGGCGCCGTCACCCCCCTCGCTGCCGAAGAAACCGGTGTCGGTGATCTCGTCGGTGAATTGCATCTCAGACCTTTCTCACTCGGACGGCCAGAACCTCGCCGATCCGCTCAAAAAGGGTCGAAGCGCCATCTCGGCTGCCGACCCACGGGACGACGACGGTCCCCTGGAGAACAGCACGATCGAGCCGCGCCCGGAGCAGGACCTCGCCTTTTTCGCTCGCCACCGCAACAACCTCTCCGCGGGCGACACCGAGGGCCCGCGCATCGGCCGGGTTGATGCGAACCGCCACCGTTGGCGACAGCTCCTGGAGCAGGGAGCTTCGCATGGTCACCGAGCCCGAGTGAAAGAGCTGAGGCGCGGCGTCGAGCAAAAAACCGCTGCAGCGGGCGGCCTCCTGGGGCGGGGCGACCGGGCTCAATCGCCGGGGCTGAGACCGAGGCCGGTTCCAGCGCACGACCCGATCCATCTCATTGAGGAGTTCGTCGCCGGACGGCAGTGACGACCCCATCCGACGCGCAAGTTCGGTCAGAATCCGGGAATCGGAGAGCACCCCGGGTGGTGGGTCGAGGGCCGGGCGCAGCGGGCGTCGCACACCGTCGGCGCTCACCGTCGTTCCCTCCCGTTCGCTGAGAATCGCCGCCGGGAGCACCACGTCCGCGCGCTCGGCGGTGCTCGTGCGAAAAGCGTCGACAACCACCGAGAAACCCGCACCTTCGAGAACCCGGCGAGGATCCTGGCCGCGGGGAAGCAGGTCGATCGGATCAACACCCATCAGGAGGAGACCGGAAGCGGAGTCGGGACCGGCCGCAACCCAGTCCGTAACCGACCATCCCTGGTTCGAGATGGTCGCCCGTCCCGTGAGATCTTCGAGTTCGACTGCCTGGTTCAAAAGGCGGTGTCCCGGCAGGAGACGTGGGTGCAGACCGACATCGATGAGACCCTGGACGTTGGACCGACCGCCGAGCACGAGCAACCCGGCGGCGCCACCGAGCAGCGCCGTCAGCGTCGCCGCCGCCCGGGCCACCGCCGCCTCGTCCCCGGGCACGCCCGACCCCGTGCCCATGATCATCAGCGGCCGGCGGGCCGCCGCCAGCTCCCTCGCCAGGCGGTCCACCCGATCAGCCGAAATCCCGGTCGACCGTTCGACCTCATCCGGCGAGTAGGCTGCGATCGACCCGCGCCAACTCTCGTAGCCCGGCAGGTGTTCGATCCTCCTCGAACTGCCGTCTTCGACGACGAGCAACCGGTGGGCGATGGCGACCAGGAGATCGGCGACCGACCCGGGGACCAGCCGGAGCACATTCACCGCATGCCGATCGAGACCGCCGGCGACCGGGCTCACGGTGTGGATCGGCACACCGCGCTGGACCGCAGCCTGAACCAGTTCGGTCTTGACCAGGGGGTGGCTCCGACTCGGATCACTGCCGAAGACCATGAAGAGATCCGCCTGCCGGACATCGTCGAACCCCGCGTTCGAACGCGGTTGGTCAAAGACCTCCCAGACTCCGTCCACAAGCGCCGGCGCGCCGCCGACCGGGGCCATGTCGACGTGCGGAGTTCTCAGCACCTCCCGCGCGAGGGCCTGAAGGAGGTAACCGTCCTCGCAGCTCAACCGGCCCCCTCCGGCCACCATCACCGCTCCGCGCCCGGCAGCGCGGCGAAGGCCATCCGCCGCCGTGGCCAGGCCCTCCTCCCAGCTCACTTCCGCCAACGACCCGTTCTTGCGGACCAGGGGGGTGGTCAGCCGTTCGGGATTCGCCACCACATCGAGACCGAGCCAGCCCTTGACGCACAACTTGCCTCGGTTGTGCGAACCATCGACCATCGATGTCACGCGCTGGAGCCGCCCCCGGTGACTCTCCACCGAGACCTCGCACCCACAGGAACAGAAGGAGCACGTGGTGGTGACGCGGGTCCGCTGCCAGACCGGAATCGATGATGTGTACGGCTGCGCGACCAGAGCACCCACGGGGCATGCATTGACGCACTGGCCGCAGAACTCACAATCCAGGGGCCGATCGAGAAACGTCCCGACGCGGGTGCCGATGCCCCGCCCGAGAAAGGCCAGGGCCGCGACCCCCTGAACTTCCTCACACAGCCTGACGCAGCGACCACAGACAACGCATTTGCCCGGGTCGCGAATGATCACGGGGGATTCCTGGTCGCGCGGCGCCGGCCGGAAGTCAAACGGGAGAATATCGTCCGGGATTCCAATCTCGTGGATGAGGTCCTGCAGGCGGCACTCGGAGTTGCGGTCGCAGACCGGGCACTCCATCCGATGATTGAGGGCCAGGAGCTGGAGCTGCTGTTGCCGCGCCTCGATGACCGCCGGGCTGTCGGTGACGATGACCATCCCGTTCTGAATCCGCGTCGAACACGCCGGAACCAGGTCCCCCGAAGCATCCAGCCGCTCGACCACGCACATCCTGCAGCCGCCGTACGGGGTCAGGCGATCATCGTGACAGAGGGTCGGCACCCTGATCCCGAGCTCCGAGAGCACGTGGATGAGCAACCGGTTCCTCGCTGTGCGGACCGGCCGGCCGTCGATGGTGAGGGAGACGGGAAGCGCTTCCATGCGACCGTCACTCCAGCGTCGGAGGAACCATCCTGCGGATGGACCACTTCGATCTGAGTCGATTGGCGAGCCGCATGAAGACGCCGGGCTCGGGATCGAGCGCATGCCGGATCGGATCGGGAGTCATCAGCAGATCGAGAAGGTGGATCGTCTCACGGCCGGCATCACGAAGCGCGCCTCGACAGCCGACGCAATAGGTCACCATGGGCAAATCGGTCTGCTCGGACGCGCGGGAGGCGATCCGGGAGAAGAGTTCGGGATCGACGTTCTCGATCTTGCCGCCGGATCCGCAACACCGGGTCCGCTCGTGCGAGTACTCGGTTTCGACCACCTCGGCGCCGCTGGTGCGGACCAGGGTTCTGATGGCCGAGTGGACCTCGGGATTGTGCCGGCTCCGGCATGGATCGTGGACCGCGAATTTCAAGTCGTCGAAGCGCTGGACCGGATCCCAGGTCTCTGCCAGCTCCTCCCACACCGAACTCACACGAACCTCGGGAAAGCGCTCGGTCAGGATCTCCTGACACTGGGGACACGCCGCAACGAGTTCCTCGGCGCCGAGATCAACCATGGCTCTCAGGATCTGCTCCCGCGCCTGCGCACTCTCGTCCTCAAGACCGAGAATCTCGGCGGGCACGCCACAGCAGTACATGAGCACGCCGATCCGTGGATCCTGGCGTAAGAGATGCTCATACAGCACCCGGGTCTGTCGTGGCGCGGTGGCGGGCAACTCGCAGCCGGTGAAGAAGAGACGTCGGGCTCGACGACGACCCGGCGCCGCCGCGGCGAGCGAAAAGGTGTTCGACAGCCCGGCGCGGAGTTCGCGCTGAACCTGGCGGTGCTCGGGCAACGGCGCGAGGCCCTTCCGAACCGCCTCACGACGGGCTGCGAGCATGAGCTCGCCCGTGTTCAATCCCACCGGGCACAGAGTGGCGCAGAGACCGCAGACGTTGCACGAGTAGACCGTCGCCAGATTGTCATCGATTCCCTTCGCCACACGCCGCGCGAGATCGCGGGGAGAGTTGCAGTGGTGGGACAGGAATTCGCAGTCCCGCACACACCGGTCGCAGCTGCAATCGAGACAGCGTTCGCCCTCGCCGCGGACCTCTTTCTCGGTCATCGGCGGTTCGGCCTGCTGCAGCAGCAGCGGGGTTCGTTCACGGCGCCGACGTTCGCTTTCGTCGATGCTGAGCTCCCACAGCAGCGGCGGTGGACTCGTGACCGACCTCAGGAGCTTCTGCGATTCACCATCGATGAATCGACGAGCCGACTCCGCCGCTCGCCGGCCGTTGGCCATCGCATCAATGACCGATGTCGGCCCACCGATGGCGTCACCGGCGGCGAAGAGCCCCTCCTCACCGGTTTCGCAGGTCACCGGGTCGACCTTGATGGTGTTCCGTGCGCTGGCTTCGAGGGCTCCGGCGCCCGACCGCAGAAGCTCCTGTCCACCCGCGAATCCAAGCGTCAGGATCACCACGTCGTGGCGGGCCCGAAGCTCGGCGAGGCTGAGATCTCTTCCCAGCTGGACACCCGTTCGGACATCGATCTCAAGCGCCCCGATGATGGAGAGATCGCGATCCCGAACCCGCGCGGGCAGCCGCCATTGGGGTATCCGGGTGGTGAGGCATCCACCGATCTGCGGCGCCCGGTCGAAGATCGACACCTGGAATCCGGCGCGTCTGAGATCGTGGGCGGCCAGCAGACCGGCCGGGCCTGCGCCGACCACGGCTGCTCGCTCGAGACGAGACGCTGCGATGGTCAGGATGTGCTCGGGTTCGCCCTCCTCAGACTCGGCCAGGAATCGCTTGATGTCACGGATCCGGATGGCCCGGTCGAATTCGAGTCGCTTGCAGTGAAGCTCACACGGATGGGTGCAGACATAGCCGAGAATTCCGGGAAACGGGAGCTTCTCGCGCACGGTTTGCAGCGCCTCGCGAAATCTCCCCGTTCGGGCGAGCTGAACATAAAGGTGAGCATCGACTCGGAGCGGGCACCGCGCCTCGCAATTGGCGGGACCCTCGCCCCGACAACGATCGAGGATTCCCTCGGCGAGCTCGATCACACGCGACCGCATGGCGATGGTCGGACGCGCCCCGGATTCGCCCCGGCCCCCGCCACGAAAGTCATGTCTGTCACCTGCGCGTAACACGACCCGCTCCATCGGTGTTACTCAGCCGACGCGATACCCGACCGGGGAGGCACATCGACCTGCGTCCGCGCAACGCGATTCCGGCACGAAAACCACGGCTTTCGCCGGTCGCGACCGAGGCTACATTCAGCCCACCCGGTCCACGGCTGCGGCCGATTTGCCGGTTGAGGTCACGAGTCGTTGGCCGACGCCCGGCACGACAAGGCCCGCGGGAGGTTCGAACAGGCACACCTCACCTCTCGGGCGAGAACGCTGCAAGTTGTGTGCCGAATACGTTTGCGCATTCCCGAACCGGGAAAAACCCGGCATCAGAAGGGCCAGCCCGCACTTCTCACCGGGTTTCGTCGCGAGGTCGGCGAGGTGCAGTGCCCAGCTGGGTCTTCGATCCGAGGGGCGCGCAGGCGTACTTGACAGTACGTCGAGCACCCGGAGGTGAGAAAGCCCAGCTGGGTGCCGTGCATCGCCGGCCGCAGTAGATAGCTGGTGAGAAGTGCGGGCTAGGGATCCTGTCCTTTGGCGAGCCGCTTGATGAGATCCGGGAACCACTCCGGAGCGGGCATCTGGATCATCCAACCGTTGACAAAATAGGTTGGCGTCGCGTTGACCCCCAACTCGTGACCGAGGGCGAGCTGGGAGTGAACCGCCGCAAGTGAACGGTTCTTGAGATAACACCCGCGAAAGGCGGTCTCGTCGAGACCTTGACCGGCCACGAAATCGAGCGATGTCTGAGTCACCAGGCTGACTTCCATCTCGCGCTGCAGGTCATAGAAGAGTTCCTTGAACCCGATCAACCGTTCGCTGTCGAGCTCGCCGACACACCACGTCGCCGATGAGGCTCGAAACGCCCACGGGTGGATGGAGGTCAAGGGAAAGCTCACCATCCCGTGTCGTGTCACCCCACCGTTGTCCTCCAGGACGCCTTTGACCAGGGGCCACTTGCCCTTGCAGGCCGGGCACTCGAGATCCGAAAACTCGACGATCTCCACCTTTGATTCGCCGCCTCCAGAATGATCCCAGACGACAAATTCACTCTCGGCGAAGATCGCCCGGCGGATTGCCACCGGATCGCCGTCGAGGGGCATCCCATAGGCCATGACGAGGTACTTGCCGTCCGAGGTCACGGCGACGGGCTTGGGAAACTCGCCATAGCCGGTGTCCACGATCAGGTTGAAGGGGGTCAGCGCGCCGGATTTCGTTCCCTTCGGCTCATCCCAACCGACCCGGACCTTCATGTTCATATTCTGCTGAAGGACCTCGGGCAGGAATCCTTCGAGGAATGGGCGCAGCGATCGCGGCGCCGTTCCGGTCTCCTGAAAGGGGAGTTGGCCGACGCTGCCGAGATAGGCGAGTCCGGTGACTTCATCGATGAGCACCGAGGGTTCGCCCGTGAGGACCTTGTTCTCGCAGGTGCGCGAAACCCGGACGATCCGGTACGAACCCGATGGTGTCTGGGTGCGCTCGTCGGAGACCACTCTGAACGACGAGTCCGGATACCATGGAATGGACCTCTGAACAAAACGAAGAACGACCGGATCCTGCTCGAGGAGCGGGTCACCGGCGGCATCGACGACCACGCCGCCGACCACCGTCAAAATGGCCAGCACCCCGGTCGATATTCCATTGAGCTTCATCCGACCTCCCGACATAGCCAAACCAACTGAAACCGCGGCCGATTCCGGCCGCGGCCCCAAAAATATTGGTTTCGGTTCAGTCCTCTGTGGTTTCTTTGCCCGGCATCAGTCCGAGCGCCTCGCGCAGCTTGACCTCGATCTCACCCGCGGTATCGCGATGGTCCTTCAAGTAGACCCGGGCTGCCTCGCGTCCCTGGCCGATCCGATCCTCGCCGTAGGAATACCACGAGCCGGATTTCTGGATCAGCCGGTGCTCGACGCCGAGGTCGAGAAGCTCGCCGGTCGACGAGATTCCCTCACCATAGAGGATGTCGAACTCGGCGATCTTGAACGGCGCCGCGACCTTGTTCTTGGCGACCTTGGCCTTGGTCCGGCTGCCGATGACCTGATCACCCTGTTTGATGGAGGCGGTGCGCCTGATATCGACCCGTACCGACGAATAGAACTTGAGGGCCCGGCCGCCGCTGGTGGTTTCAGGGCTGCCGAACATGACGCCGATCTTCTCGCGGATCTGGTTGATGAAGATGAGGCTGGTGTTGGACTTGGAAACGATTCCGGCAAGCTTGCGCAGGGCCTGAGACATGAGCCTCGCCTGCAAGCCGACCACGGCGTCGCCCATGTCTCCCTCGAGCTCGGTGCGCGGCACCAAGGCCGCCACCGAGTCGATGACAACGACATCCACCGAACCCGAGCGAATGAGGGTCTCGGCGATCTCCAACGCCTGTTCGCCGAAATCCGGCTGCGAGATGAGGAGCTCGTCGAGGTTGACGCCGAGGTTGCCCGCGTACTCCGAATCGAGGGCATGCTCGGCGTCGATGAAGGCGGCCAACCCGCCCGCCGCCTGGGCGTTCGCGATCACGTGCAGCGCGAGGGTCGTCTTCCCCGAGGACTCGGGACCATAGATTTCGATCACGCGGCCCCTTGGCAGTCCGCCGACGCCGAGGGCGGCGTCGAGGGCAATGGATCCTGTCGGTATGACATTGACGCGGATTCTCGGCTTCTCTCCGAGCCGCATGACCGCGCCTTTTCCGAACTGGCGCTCGATCTGACCAATGGCCGTTTCCAACGCCTTGAGCTTGTCGCCCTTATCCGTACTCATGAAATTCTCCTTCTGCAGAATGCAGCGTGGTGGGACCGCCTCATCCTATGGGTGGGGCCCCGCTGCGTCAAGGGCGAGGCGCCAACGATTTACCGAGTTTTTGCTGAAGGTCGTGTTCGAGAACGAGACGCGAGACTTCGACTTCACGTCGAGCCGCGTCAAAGCCGCCGGAACACACCTGCGGTTCCACCCGGGTCATGGTCTCCAATTCGATGCATTCACCATCGCTGAGGAGCGGGCCCCGCCGGAGATAGAGATGGCTTGCATCCCGCCAGCAACGGTACTCGCCGACCACCGGTCCCTCACCCGGCGTGCCGAGGAGATTACGGCCGGTGAAGGCGTACGGTCCCGGGTCCACTCCGAGCAGCGCGAGCAGGGTGGGTGCGACGTCGGCGTGGCCCGCGGGGAGATCGAGGGCTTCGGCCGGTGCCGCGAGATCCGGGACCCGGATCAGCAACGGCACCTGCTGACTCAGATACCAGCCGACGGTATCGTGGGAGGTTCCGATCGCCTCGGCGATCTCCGGCCGCCACTCGAACCCGGCGTCGTGGTCGCCCCAGAGAACCACCACGGTGCGTCTGTCCAGACCCCGCTCCTCGAGCCCGGCCATGAAACCCCGGAGGGCCTGGTCGAAGTGGTGCATGGTGTGGAGGTAGCTGCCGAACGGGGACTCCTCCCATACTCCGACATCGAGCTCCTTGAGGTGATCCGGGAACCCCTCGAACGGATGATGCAGCGACAGGGTCAGGAGATAGGCGCACCAGGGCTCGGGCAGCTCGGCAAGACGCCCCACCGCCTGGCCGAGAAAATCGCGATCGTTGAGACCCCAGCCGATCATCTCGCCGGGGGAGAATGCATCGGCAAAAAGCCGCCGATCGTAGCCATAGGCATGGTGAGTGATCCGACGATTCCAGAAAGCGCCATCGAAGGGCACCGCGGAAAGAGTCGCGTACCCGTTTTCGGCCAGGATCGACGCCAGACCGGTGTAGTGATTCGCGGCGTGAAGGAACGCGGCTGCGCCGCGATCGGGGGGCAGCAGCGAAACCTGGGTCGCAAGCTCCGAATCCGACGAGCGACCCTCCTCGGTCTGGTCGGTGACGTTGGTGAAGAGGAGATTCTCCGCCGCCAGAGAATTCAGAAACGGGGTCACCTCGCGGCCCTCGATCCGATAGCCGACGACAAAGGCCTGAAGCGACTCCACCTGGATCATGACCAGGTTGCGACCGCGAGCGGCGCCGAAGAAAGGACCTGATCCCTCTCGCAGCTCCCGACGTTCGGCAAAGAAGCCCAGGACCTCGGCGTACTCGGTCTCTTCGAGTCCGGATCGGGTGAGGGACCGGACCACGAATCCGCCGAGATCCACGGCGTGGAGGTTGAGCACGCCGATTTGCCGGGCCAGGTGGGTGGTGTGGAAAATCTGTCGGAGAGGCGCCGGCGCGTTGCGCAGGAAGACGGCGCCGAGAACGCCGAAACCGATTGCAACCGCCCCGATCACCACGACCCATCGCCGGAGTCCGACCGACTTCTTCTGGATTCGCACGACCAGCAACATCAGCATGAGGGCGAGCGGAAGATCGGCCCAGAACCAGAGATCGCCCGGTTGGAGAAGGCTGCGAATGCTGGCCTCGACCTGGCCGACCTGATTGGCGGAGGCCAACGCCGCCACCGACATCAGATCGCCGAAGAACCGCTCGTGGATGAGATCGGCAAAAAGAGCCGTCGTCACGCCCGTCGCGGTCAACCACGACGCCCACGGTCTGACCGTCGTTGGCAGGGCGAGCAGAATCACGGCGATGAGAGCTGCGGTGGCGCAGGCGAGACAGAGGCCGGAGACCGACCAGCCCAATCCGGCGCCCGAAAGAACCCAGCCCTGTTTGATCACCACCGTCGCCGCGCACCACAGCACATCCGCCAGAGCCCACCCCGCGGCCAGGCCGCCGCGGCGATACAAGATCCCCGCGATGACAACGATCACGAAGACCGACACCGACCACCAGATCGGGCCCATCGCGACGGCCGGAACCACCAGGACGACGAGCGCAGGGGGAGAATCGGCGTGCTGGGAGAACCAGCACACGCCCTCTTCCACCATGTCCCACTGGAAGCGGAGGAACCCCGCCACCGCGGGCGCCGTCACCACGACATCGATTTCGAAGAGCTCACCGGGCGCAACCGGGCGAGTCACGGCCGCTCGGCGTCCCTCCCAGGCCACCAGCTCACCATCCGAAGCAAACCAGTGGAACGAAAGTGCAACCGACCCGTCACCGGGCCAGACCCTCGAACCTTCGTTGCGCAGCGCCACCCGCGCCGTCCGATCACCCCCGGCGCGGAGAACCCTCGGGGTCTTCACCCGGACAAAGGAGAAAGCGTGGGTCGGAGCGTCGGTCGCACTCGCGACGTCGATCGCGGTCGGATCGACAGCGACCGTCCGTGCGGCGGCGGGCGGCGCCGGTGGGTCGGGGGCAGCAGCGGGTTCGAAGGGCTCGCCCGGGCCGGCCGCGGCCAAGCCGGCGATGGCAACGACGAGCACGCCGTACAGCCACCGCATCATTGGCGCCACGGGCAACACCCATCCCACCGCCGGCCGCACCGGGTGGAGGTCTATTGACCGCTCACCGGGTAGCGTTTGTTGTAGATCTCGACCACTGTTTTGGTGAGATTCACCGGATCGGCGACATACATCATCGGCTGCCCGCCGAGGAGGAAGATCGCATCAAAGTCGTTGGCCTTGGCGTACTCACTGCCGATGGCGCCGATCTTCGAGGCGATATCCGCGAGGACCTGGGTCTTCTTGGCTTCGAGCTCGCGTTCGTACTCACGACGGGCGTCTTCGAACTTCCGCATGGCGTCGATCTGCCGTCGTTCGATCTCGGCGAGCGCCTCGGGCGAGGCCTTGTCCCGCTGATCATTGATCTGATCGCTGAGCGCGAGCACCTCAGCCCTGAGCCGGTCGAGACGGGCATGATAGGGCGCCTGCCAGCTCTGGAGCTCGGCGAGCTTCTTCTTCCCCTCGTCGACCTGAGCTACCGCTTCCTCGGCATCGACGAAACCAATCTTGCCGGCCGTCGCCGGTAGCGCGGCGAAGACCAGAACCAGGATGATGGGGACTGTCAATCGACGCATGTGGCACCTCCGAAGGACGGCGGATTGTATCACGGGTGAGGGGTCGGAAAGTCAGGAGGCGAGACGGTGAGACTCCTAAATGGCGAGCGTAGCGAGCGCTGACAGCGACCGAAGGGAGCGCTCACTTCCTGACCCCTTCACTCCTCAGCCTCGCTCGTGAATCGATATCCGACACCTCTCACCGTGTGGAAGTGCCGTGGGTGTCTGGGATCGTGTTCGAAGTGCTTTCGCAGCCGATGAACAAAAGTGTCCAGGGTTCGGGTCGCGGTGTCGAAGGTGTATCCCCACACCGTCTCGAGGAGTTCTCCTCGGGTCAGGACGCGGCCATCGCTCTCGGCGAAGAACCGGACCAGCATCACCTCCCGGTCGGTGAGCGAAACCTCACCACCGAGAGTCGTGGCCCGCATGGTCGAGAGATCGACCTGACACTCGCCCACAGCCACCACCGGGCCGGTCTGTGACGGCGTCCGGGACCACGCGGACCGCCGGAGTATTCCACGCACCCGCAACACCAGCTCCTCGATCACGAACGGCTTCGTGAGATAGTCGTCCGCTCCGAGTCGAAGTCCGAGGACGCGGTCGGCATCGCTGCCACGGGCGGTCAAGAAGAGAATCGGGATGAGGTTGCCCCCGTCCCGGAGGCGGCGACACACCTCCAACCCGTCGAT
This sequence comes from uncultured Acidobacteriota bacterium, assembly GCA_963823445.1. Lineage (GTDB taxonomy): Bacteria > Acidobacteriota > Thermoanaerobaculia > Thermoanaerobaculales > Sulfomarinibacteraceae > JAHECW01. Next base: position 74,809 of record CAWGLT010000004.1, on the reverse strand, counting down.
GCCGGGGAGCATGATGTCGAGCACCAGCAGATCAGGTTGCGACGAATCCTCGTCGAGGAGGGCCAACGCCGCTTCACCGCTGCCGACGCTCGCGGTCGAGAACCCCTCCAGCTCGAGGTTTCGGCACAGGCCGTCGGCAAGGTGATCGTCATCTTCGACGATCAGAAGACGGATCGGGTTCGGTGTGGATTCGACTGAAGCCATGGTCTGCTTCAATTGTACGCCAGTCGGAATCAGCCCTCGCCGCACTCCGGGCGTTCGATGCCGTGGTCCTTGAGCTTGCGCCACAGGGTGACTCGTGACACCCCCAGGCGATCGGCGGCTTCCTGCATCCTCCACCCGCTTCGGTGGAGCACCTCGGTGAGCAATCGTTGCTCGAGCGCCGCCAGCGGATTCTCGGTGCGCAGCAGCTCGTCGACCAGATGGCAGCTGTAGCCGTCCACGGGCACGTGCTCGTCCTCAATCCTGCCGTTGGCGGCGGCCACCGCCGCGACCATCGCCTTCTCGAGCGCTTCAAGTCCCATGCCGCAACCGAGCCGACTCAATTGGGCCATTGCCCCCGGCGCCACCGTGGTTCCCGGCGACAACGTCTCGGCCCACGCCGCAATCATCAAGGCGAGATCGTCGCGAAGCTCTTCCATGGTCGGGAGTTGGACCACCTCGGCAATCAACCTCCCGGCGACCGGCGGGGCTCCGGGAACCACGCCGACAATGAGCTGCCACCCTTCGGGCGGGTCGCTGTCGAGGAGTGCGGCTGCCGCTGCGCCATCGGCGTACATGGTTCCGGGGGGCCACACGGTCGTGCTCTCCCATGTGCCCGACCACACCGCGAAGAGCTCCTCCGGCAACCCGGCAAAACGGTGGATGGCGCGGCCGACATCGCGGCACGCCGGACGCTCGCCGACGAGAACGAGATGGTCTCGGTTCCGGCCGTGACGCAGCAGTTTTGATTTCAGCGATCTCGCGGCGAGTGAGGTACCGGCAAGGTAGAACCCCGGATCGGGGTCGCGCGGACGAAGAATCTCCACCGCCCCGACAAACCGCCCGTTGTCGTCCCGCAGCGGAATCACCGTGACGCTCAGGGGCACGGCCCGTCCGTCCTTGGTGCGATAGACGGTGGCGAAATTCTCGACCTGCTCGATGTCGCTTTCCAGCGCGAAGGTCAGAGGACATGCGTTGTCGCAATCCACACCCTTCGTGGTCAGACGGCAGCGTCCGCCGATGGCCTGATCCTCCTCATAACCGAGCAGGCGCCGCGCGGGAGAATTGACGAATCGGAGGATGCGCTCACGGTCGAGAACCAGCACCGCGTCATCGACGTGCTGCAGCACATCCGCCCATCTCGCCGCGAGGACCGGTTCGAGAAGATCCTGTTGATTCACGCCACACGTAACAACCGATGGCGCGAGCTTATTCGCTGGGCTTCGAGCAGACTAGCGTTCGATCTCCAGACCCTCGTCGACGGCGGGCTCGGCGTCGGCGAAATACATGGCGGTGTGGGCGATCGGAACAAACATGGCGTGGCGTCGTCCACGAATCTCCACCACCAGGTGGTAGTAACCCTGCGGCGAGATCGCCACCAGAGTCGCCGCGGTGCCCTTGGCGTCAATCAGCGGACAGTAGACGGAGACCTTGCCGGGTATCTCCATGGGTGCTCCCTTCGTCGTTGCAACACAATGGTACCGCGTCGCTCACTCGTCATCGTCGAAGTCGTTCGATCTGACCTCGCCATACTCCTTGAGTTTCCGTTGCAGGGTCCGCAGTCCGATCTCGAGGAGGCCCGCCGCGCGCGCGCGGTGGCCGTCGGTGTAGTCGAGGGTCTGGAGAATGGCCTCCTTCTCGATGTCCGCCATCGACCGCGGCTGCCAGCGGTCGCCATCGAGGGAAGGCGGCGCCGCCGTCGGGACCCGGTACTCCACGGGGAGATCTTCGAGGGTGATCTCATCGGTCTTGGCGAAGAGCACCAACGACTCGACGAGGTTGCGCAACTCGCGGACATTGCCCGGCCAGCTGTGCCGTTTGAGGGCGGTCAACACGGTCGGATGGACACCCTTGACCTGACGCCCGATCTCCTCGTTGAAGTGGTTGAGAAAGTGCTGGACAAAGAGCGGGATGTCGTCAACCCGGTTGCGCAACGGCGGTAGGGAAAGGGTGACGACCTTGAGGCGGTAGTAGAGGTCCTGTCTGAAACTCCCCGCGTGCACCCACTTCTCGAGATCGCGGTTGGTCGCGGCGACCAGCCGGAAGTCAATGGGAAACTGAGTCGTCCCCCCGACCCTCGTGACAACCCGCTCTTCGAGGACCCGCAGCAGCTTGACCTGGAGATCGGCCGAGAGTTCGGAAATCTCGTCGAGGAAGAGCGTCCCCGCCGATGCCGACTCGATGAGCCCGATTCTGCGCTGGTGCGCCCCGGTGAAAGCACCCTTTTCGTGACCGAAAAGCTCGGACTCGAGAATCTCGCCCGGAATGGCGCCGCAGTTGACAGCGATGAAGGGGCCGTCCTGCCGGTCCGACCGCTGGTGAAGCGCGTTGGCCACCAGTTCCTTACCGGTACCCGACTCACCGACGATGAGGACCGTCGACCGCGTCGGCGCGACGACCCGCAGACGGTCGAGAACCTCTTCCATCCCTCGCGAGTGTCCGACGATCCCGGCAAAGCCGAAGCTCTTATCGAGCCGCTCTTTGAGTTTTCGGTTCTCCGTGGACAGCGCTCTGCGTTCGAGTTGGAGTTGGACTCGTTGCCGGAGTTCCTGCACCTTGACCGGTTTTGTCAGGTAGTCGTCAGCGCCTCCCTGCAGGGCAGCTACGGCAGCCTCGACATCAGCGAACGCCGTGACGAGGAGAAACGGCAGACCCGGCCACTCGGCCCGGACCTGGCGCAGAAGCTCGTAGCCGTCCATGCCCGGCATTCGAACATCCGACACCACGACATCAACAGGATCGCCCGATCGCATCCGATCGAGGGCCTCTTCGGCTCCCGGGAAGGCGCGGACGTCATAGCCGACCCTCTCGAGGGTCTTGGCCATGGCATCGCGCGAACCATCGTCATCGTCCACCAGGAAGATCACATCGGCCACAGTGATACGCCTCCCTTTTGTCTCGTCACCTCGTCGAGGCCGTCCTCGTCCACGATCTCGACACCGAGGCTCGTCGCCTTGGCCAACTTCGAGCCGGCATCGGCGCCCGCGAGAAGGTGGGTTGTCTTGGACGAAACCGATCCCGCAACCGTCGCCCCGAGCGCCTCGAGACGCGCTCTGACCTCGCGCCGGGACCGACTCAGAACACCGGTCACCACGATCGTCATTCCCGTCAGGGGCTGCTCCCCGGCCTCGTCGGTTCGGGTCTCTTCCGGATCGATCCCGCGCGAACGGAGACGATCGATCAGGCGCCGATTCCGCTCATCGGCAAACCAACCCGTCAGCGACGCCGACAGCGATGGACCGACGCCATCGATGGCCTCAAGCTCTTCGGGCTGAGCCGCGGCGAGCGACTCCAGGGTCGGAAACCGCTGTGCGAGTTGCCGCGCTACGCGCTCGCCGACACCGGGTACGCCAAGCCCGAAGAGGAGGCGGTGGAGGGGTCTTGAACGAGCGGCATCGAGCTCCGCGACGAGATTGGCTGCGGATTTTTCCTGCCATCTCGGCAACTCGGTCAAACTCGGCGCGTCGAGGTCCCACAGCGACGCCACGTCGGTGATGAGTCCGGCGGCAATGAGCTGTTCGAGCTTCTTGCCCCCGAGACCCTCGATCTCCATCGCCCCGCGCGAGGTGAAATGGCGCAGACGAGCGGCGACCACCCCCGGGCACTCGGGGTTGGGGCAGCGCAGGGCGACCTCGCTCTCCTCGCGAACCACCGCCGTCCGGCACGAGGGACAGTGAGTCGGCGCCGCGATCGGCTCGGCGCCTTCGGGCCGCTCGGAACTCACCACTCCGACTACTTTCGGGATCACCTCGCCGCCCTTGGTCACCCAGACGGTGTCCCCGACTCTGAGATCGAGGCGTTCGACTTCATCGAAATTGTGCAGCGTCGCGCGCGCCACCGTGGAACCCGACAGCGCCACCGGCTCAAGCTCGGCAACCGGGGTCAAAACACCGGTCCTGCCGACCTGGACCACGACGTCTTTGACCACCGTCGTGCGCCCCTCGGGGGGGAACTTGTAGGCCACCGCCCACCGAACGGCGCGAGCGGTTGCGCCCAGCGCCGCCCGCTGGGCCGCACCATCGATCTTGACGACGATCCCGTCGGTGTCGTAGTCGAGCTGTCGGCGGTCGTCTTCCCAGCGGTCGATGAACGCCTCGGCCTGATCGAGATTCGAGCACCGCTGAACATGAGGGCTCACCGGCAGCCCGAGTTCTGCCAGCCACTCGAGATCCTCGATGTGGCTCGTCGCGTCGCGACCCGCCGCCCGACCGAGCTGGTAGCACCAGACCGACAAGCGGCGGCGGGCCGCCTGCCGGCTGTCGAGCAACCTGATCGACCCGGCGGTGGCGTTGCGCGGGTTGGCGAGCTCGGGTTCGCCGGCCGCCGATCGAGTTCGGTTGAGCTCGGTGAAGGTCGACCGCGCCATATAGACCTCGCCACGGACTTCGAGCAGGGCAGGGGCCGATTCGAGCACCAAGGGCAGGGCGCGGATGGTCCGGACGTTGGCCGTCACATCGTCGCCCACGGTCCCGTCGCCGCGGGTGACAGCCCGGACGAGCAGACCGTTTTCATAATTGAGGGAAATGGAAACCCCGTCGATCTTGAGCTCCGCCGCCAGATCTCCGGGGTCGCACCCGAGTTCACGCTCGGCCCGGGCATACCAGGCGCGGAGCTCCGATTTGGAATAGCTGTTGTCCAACGACAACATCGGGTGGGCGTGGGCCACCTGGACAAGCCCGTCCAGGGGCGTCCCTCCAACCCGTTGGGTCGGTGAATCGGGCGTCATCAGCTCGGGATGATCCGCTTCCAGTTTCTTCAGTTCGTTGAAGAGCTGATCGTATTCGAAGTCCGAGATCTCGGGCGTGGCGAGGACATAATAGAGGTGGTCGTGCCGACGGAGAAGACGGCGCAGCTCATCGACTCGTCCCTCGGTGCTCATCTCCGCCTCCTGCGCCGCGGCCGACGACGCCGTCTTGCCTTCGCGGGAGGCTCGACCTCGGTGGTCGACGCCTCGGCGGGCTCCTGCATCCGCGCCACCGCAGCCGACCAACCCTGAGCCGCCTCGGTCGGGACGAGCCCGATCTTTCCGGCGAGCCCAAAGAGGCCCAGCGCGACCCCGAAATACTCCTGGCGGGCGAGCTTGAGCACTTGCCGGCCGCGCTCCGGAGCGCGGTGCATCTTGGTCAAGGTGAAGAGACCCTGTGAGAGGAGGTGAAAGGTGTGGTTGGAAAGTCTCAGACCGGTGGCCGCGGGCTCGAGCATGGTCATGATCCGGCTGAGCATCTCCACGTTGTCGAGCTTGCGGCCGGCGGCGGTCAACTCGGCAAACTCACGGTAGAAGGGATGGAGAAAGAACGCCCCGATCAGGGTCGAATCCGCAAGCTGATCGCCACGGGCAACAGCCCTGTCGACTTCCGTCAACACCCTGATATCGTCCCGAGCGACGCCGGCGACGCCGGGGAAAGCGTTGTCGAAGAGCCCGGCGCCCCGCCAAGCCGAGTAGACCGCAGCCGCATGCTCTGAGCGCAGGGTTTCAAACAGTTCGTAGCTGAGTCGGGCCGGAGAGGCTCCGGCGATCTCATCGCAGCACTCGACGATGCCCTCCCTCGTCCGGCTCTCGATGGCGAAGGAAAGCCGGGCGCTGTACTCCAGGGCGCGCAGCATTCGGACCGGGTCTTCGCGAAATCGCTGCACGGGATCGCCGATGGTTCGGATGAGCCCTGCCTCGAGATCCTCGAGACCACCGACATGGTCGATGATGGAGAAATCCGCGATGTTGTAAAACAGCCCGTTGATGGTGAAGTCGCGGCGCTTGGCGTCTTCGGCCGGCGTGCCGTAGACCGCGCGATCCACTCGCGCCGATTCGGGGGTGCGATCGGGCTCGGCATCCGCCTCCGCAGCCTCCGCCTCGGCCTCATCCCAGTCATCCGGGCCTTCCGGCGGCTCCGGACTCGCTCTGAAGGTCGCAACCTCGACGATCTCTCCGCGGAAGATCACGTGAACCAGGCGAAACCGCCGCCCGATGATCCGCGAGTTCTTGAAAAGCCGCCGGATCTCCTGCGGCCGGGCGTTGGTCGCGATGTCGAAATCCTTGGGTTTCGCGCCCACCAGAAGATCTCGGACCGCACCACCCACCAAATACGAGGTGTAGCCCGACCGGTGGAGCCGATAGAGGACCTTGACCGCCGCCGACGACAGACCACCCCGTGATACCGAGTGGTCGGACCGGGCAACGATCGTCGGAGTCACCCCGCCGGTCACTCCCACGTTGTGATGCACGGATTTGATCGCAATGAAATACCTCGTGGTCGCCGCCGCGTCCTTTTCTCATCCTCGACCGGTCCGATCTCGTCGAACCGCAGGCGGGCTCCGGAGCCGGGCTCACCGGTGCAGGGGTGATCCTATCAAACCGGCCGGGCGCGATGCCCGGCCGGTGGTTGGATTGATTGAATCGGTCGACCGGTGGAAATCAGTCCACCGACACCCCCACGGAACCGCCTTTCAACTGCGGGTTGTCGACGAGGAACCGGCGTTCGCCGATAAAGGTGCGGCCACCCCAACGATCCTCGGTCCAGATCACCAGCACGTGTTCGCCGTCGGCGAGGTCGGCCGCCACGGTGTCGTATGCGTAGGACCACCCTGCGTTTGCCGTGAAGTAGGTCGGGAACCAGGGGTAGAAACCAGGCACCTCTGGGCTCGGCAGGAACATCTCATCGACATAGTCGACGAACTCTCCATCCACCCAGACCTCGATTTCCTCGACAAAGTCGAGATCGATGGCCCACCCGGTCACATCAACGGTGCCGGTCACAACCTCGAGTGGAGCTGCAGGGGTGTAGATATCGCCCCATGACGGCCGATCCGGATCATCGTCGCAGTCAAAGATCACCGGGATCTGCGCGATGTCGGCGACGTTGTTTTCAAGGTCTCCGGCGCGGATCTTCAGATAATGCAACCCCTGCCGGAAGCCCCTGCGGATGATGAGATCCGAGACATCGATGACGAAGGCGAAGCCGCTGTCCTTGGCATTGGGCACATCGGAGAAGAGTCGCAGAATGTCCATTCGCGGCAGGCCGTAATAATTCACGTCCATCCGCAGCCAACCATGCCAGAAACCGGGGAAGTTCGTGTCGGCGAGAATTGTCCCGTCAAGCAGCATCTGGACATAGCCCACACCACCGTCATCGACCTGGGCGCCGACATCCAGCGCCCAACCCGTGATGAGCTCGGTGACCTGGGGATCTTCGAACGGCGGACTCGACCAGCCGCCGGGATCGGTGCACCCCTTGGCATACATGATGTGGTTGGCGATCGGCCAGTCGATGGCTCCGAACGGCGGCAGGTTGTAGTTGACGTTGAACGTCTGGACATAACGGGTGCCGATGATCCGGGAGACGTTCTCGTCATCCACCAACCGAACGGAAAGAACATGGATCCCGTTGGTCCAATGGGTGGTGTTGAGCATCTTGACCCAGCCCGCGTTCACGGCGTCGGGATGTGATGGAAACATGTGCATGATGTCGGGGCGGTGGACACCGTGGACGGCATTGCCGACCGACAGACCATCGACGAGAATCTCGATGAACCGGACTTCGGAATCATCGAGGGCCCAACCGGTGACCGGAAAGACGCCGCTCATGGGCTGGTTCGCGCCGGGAAGCTCGATCTCGCCGAACGGCGCCTGATTCAGGCTGTTGTCGACGATCACCGATCGTTCGCCGAGATCCTCCGTCGTGCCGTCCACGAAGCTCACCCGCAGGAAGAGGCTGTGGTCGCCATCGCTCAGGGACGCGGAATCGAACGACGTCGCGAAGCCCGGACGTTCAAACGGTGTTCCGGTGTACCACGGGTAGGCCTGGAGCACATCGTAGCGGGGCTGGTAGAGATCAGCCGTCGCGACATAGGCGTCATCCACGTAGAGATCGATTTTATCGACCAAAGTGGATCCCCAATCGCAGTTTCGCCACGCCCAATACGCACCGCAGTCCTCACCGTCGTCGAGGACATAGCCCGTGACCGCCACGAGGCCGAAAACAGTCGCCCCATCTCCGGGTGTATCGAGACGGAATATGGTCTCTGCAACGGCGTTCCCGGCGAGCAAAACCGTCACCAGAATGAGTGTCGCGACGAAAATTCTGTGACGCATCAGGTGTCCTCCTCTGAAGCGCAGTCCCACGTACACAAAAATCTAACCTGTTCGATGATATATCAAATATGCTTCAACGGTCAATGAATTTTGTGATGAAAGGCACTAGTTCACGGTGATTTCTGCGAGTATCTCAGTTCATTTTTTCGTCGAAACTGCAGAACACAATCTCGACCAATTACGCATCGGCTTTCTCGACCTCCCCGATGGCCAATTCCTCAACGTGAATCCGCGCGCATTTCGCCAATGCCCGGAGATCGAATCCACCCTCGAGAAACGACAGAACGCGGCCCCCCGACCACTTCTGCGCAGTTGCGGTCACTGCAGCGCTCAACCGCCTGATCCCGGCCTCCGTCAGGCGCATACCGCCCAACGGGTCGGCGGCGTGGGCGTCAAAACCGGCCGCAACGATGATGACCTTTGGGCGAAGTCGCAAACTCATCTCGTCGAGAGCGCGTTCAAAGGCCGCACAGAAGACCGAGTCGTCAGCGCCGACGGCGAGGGGGATGTTCCTCGTGGTTCCCACCCCCGCACCGTCGCCGGTCTCATCGGCGGTCCCGGTCCCCGGAAACCCGGGGTAGGCGTGGACCGAGACATAACCGACATCGGACCGGTCGTAGAAGTGTCGTTGGATTCCGTTTCCGTGGTGAGCGTCAAAGTCGGCGATGAGAACATTCTCACCCAGGCATCCGACGACGATTTCGGCGGCCAGTGCGACCGAATTGAAGAAACAGTAGCCCTTGGCCGCTGCCCTCTCGGCGTGGTGGGAGGGAGGCCGGATCACGACGAAGGCGCGTTCGATTCGCCCGTTGGCCAGATCGAGCGCGGCGTTCATGGCGAGACCCGCCGCCGCCAATGCAGCCGAGTAGGTTCCCTTCGAGAGCCGGCAGTCGTGGCTGTCCAGCCATCCGTGGCCTTCCTCCGAAGCCGCCCGCAAGCGCTCGATGTAGTCGTCGTCGTGGATCCACCTCAAGGCCCCGATGACGTCGCCGTCGGGCGGCAGGGGCGCATCGCGGTCGATGGTCCAACGGCCGGCGGCATCTGACTCGAGCGCATCGAGGATCACCTGGACGCGACTCGCCGATTCGGGATGGCCCAGACCCGGGTCGTGGTCGAGGACTCGCGGGTTGGAACGCACGGAAACTCGTGAGCGATCAGCCATCTTCCTCCCGGTACGGCGATCCTGCGTCGGTCGCCTGCTGTTGTGAAGACCGCGGCACCATACTACCCTGTGGGCGATGAAGAGTCCTGCTGTCCGAATCGCCGTCTCGGTGGCGCTCATGATCGCTCTCCTGGCGTTCTTTCTGTGGAACGTCGATTTTGCCGAGATGATGATCGGTCTCAAACAGGCGAATCTGTGGCTCATCGCCCTGGCTGCGCTCCTCGCGCTCGTGTCCTATGGGGCGAGGGTGATTCGCTGGATGCTCATCCTCCGACCGGTTGCCAAGGTTCGTCTGTCGAGCTCGTTGCTGGCCACCGCGGTCGGTTACGCCGCGATCACCCTGCTTCCCGCTCGGATGGGCGATATCATCCGCCCGGTCATTCTCGCCAGACGAGACCGCTTCCCGGTCTCGGCCGGGCTCGCTTCGATTCTCACCGAGCGGGTCTTCGATCTCTGGACCGTGGTGCTCTTCTTTCTCGTGTTTCTCATCTGGCCGCCGACCATGGTGGATCTCGACGCGGGCGCCGAAGCCAATCTCCACCTGCTGCGGGTCTCCGGCTACGCCGTCGGCGCCGTCCTGGCCATTGGAACTCTGATGCTCCTGGGGCTCTTCCGCTACCAGGGTCGTTTCGTCGAAATCCTCAGCCGACCAATTGCGCGCTTCGCCCCCAGGTGGCAGGAGCCCTTCACCAGTTTTCTCAACCATTTCCTCGACGGTCTCCGGGTGCTTCAACGCCCCCGTGATCTCGTCGTCACCGCGACGGCGTCGTTCGTTCTCTGGTACATCATCTTCTGGCAGGTCAAGGTCACCCTTCTGGCCTTCCACCTCGATTTCCCGCTCCGGGTGGCGTTTTTTCTGGTGACCCTCGCGGTTCTCGGCCTCGCCATTCCGACTCCGGGTGGTGTCGGCGGATTTCACAAGGCGACCCAGGTCGGACTCACGACATTTTTCGGCGTTCAACTCAACCTCGCCACCGCCATCGCCATCGTTTACCACGCCATCTGCTTTGTGCCCATCACGGTCATCGGGCTCTTGTGTCTGCCGATCCTGGGCATGCGTTTTTCCGACGTGCGTGGATTGGCCGGCGAAGGGAGAGCAGAATGATCTGCCCCTACTGCGGCGACTCGTCGAGCCGCGTGGTGGATTCACGGGAGGTCCGCGAAGGAGCGGAGATCCGCCGCCGGCGCGAGTGCACCGAGTGCAGCCGCCGGTTCACGACCTACGAACGGGTCGACGAGCTGCCGGTCACGGTGGTCAAACGCGATGGTCGACGTGAGAGTTTCGATCGCGAGAAACTCCTCACCGGGATGCTTCGCGCGTGCGAAAAGCGGCCGGTTCCGCGCCGCGATCTGCTCAGGATCGTCGATGTTGTGGAATCCGCCATCGGCTCCCAGGAAGTCCGCGAGATGTCCACCGAAGAAATCGGTCACATGGTCATCGAGCGGCTGCGCACCCTCGACCAGGTCGCCTATGTTCGTTTCGCCAGCGTCTATCGCCGGTTCGAGGACGTCAACCAGTTCATGGAGGAGCTCAAATCCCTCCTCCTCACTCGCGACGAATGAGAAACGGAGAAACCGGCGGCGACTCACGTTCCGCTGTACTCGATCTCGAAGCCGATATCGTCCACATCGCCGACGAGCTGCCCGTCCTGCCGCTCAGGGATGCGGTCCTCTTCCCATACGCGATCCTGCCGCTTTCGGTGGACCGGGACGCCTCGTCACTCGCGGTTGACGGGGCCCTCAGCAGCGATCGAGCGGTCCTTCTGCTCTCGCAGCGGGATGGGCAGATCAGCGAACCGGGCGAAGATGACCTCTTCGCGGTCGGGTGCGTCGGGACCATCATGCGGGCGGTGAAGCTCCCTGACGGCAGCCAACGGATCCTGGTCCAGGGTCTCGCCCGCGCCCACGCCGACTATTTCACCAAGACCCAACCCCATCTCACGGCGCGGATTCGGCTCATCGAGGAACCAACCCTCGTCAAGGACGGCGGTCTCGAGATCGAAGCCTCGGTCAGGACCATTCGGACCCGCCTGGAACAGATCCAGGGTCTTGGCAAGGGCATCTCTCCCGAAATCATGGTTCTCGCGGCCGAGCTCGAGGACCCCGTCCGTCTCGCCGATCTCGCTGTCGCCAATCTCGGTCTGCCCGTCGCCGATGCTCAGGAGGTTCTCGAGACCAACACCGTCGAGGCGCGCCTCGACCTCGTCCACACCCTGCTCGAACGCGAAATCGCCGTGCTCGAAATGCAGGAGCGGATCTCGGCCAGAGTTCGCAATGAGATGGACAAGGGCCAGCGCGAGTATCTCCTCCGACAGCAGATGAGAACCATTCAGACCGAACTCGGTGAAATCGACGACACCGAAGGTGAGATCCAGGAGTACCGCGATCGCGTCGAGAAAATCGGTCTCCCCGACGCAGCCAGAAAGGAATTCGACACCCAACTCCGTCGCCTCACCTCCATGCACCCTGATTCCGCCGAAGCATCCGTCGTCCGCACCTGGCTCGATTGGATGACGACACTGCCGTGGCAGACGGCCACCGACGACACCATCGAGATCGCAGCCGCGAGGAAGATCCTCGACGAGGACCACTACGATCTCGACCGCGTCAAACAGCGGATCGTCGAGTTTCTCGCGGTCCGCCACCTGCAACCGGAGAGCAAGGGACCGATTCTCTGCTTCGTCGGCCCCCCGGGAGTCGGCAAAACCTCCCTCGGCCGTTCCATCGCCCGCGCCATGGGCCGGAACTTCGTCCGCACCTCCATGGGTGGTGTCCGCGATGAAGCCGAGATTCGCGGCCACCGGCGAACCTATGTCGGCGCCATGCCCGGCCGGGTCGTCCAGTGTATCCAGCAGGCCAACAGCATCAATCCGATCTTCATGCTCGACGAGGTCGACAAGATCGGCTCCGATTTCCGCGGCGATCCTTCCTCGGCGCTGCTCGAAGTCCTCGATCCGGAACAGAACCACGCCTTCCGCGACCACTATCTCGGGGTCGACATCGATCTTTCGCGCGTCCTCTTCATCACCACCGCCAATGTCACCGACACCATCCAGCCCGCCTTTTTGGATCGCATGGAGGTGATCCGCCTCGAGGGCTACACCGAAGAGGAGAAGATCGAGATCGCCCTCCGTCATCTGGTGCCGCGGCAGGTGATCGAGAACGGCCTCGCCGATATCAGCCTCACCTTCACACCCAAAGCCCTGCACGAGATCGTCGACGGTTACACGCGGGAGGCCGGGGTGAGAAATCTCGAGCGCCGGATCGGCGCCGTCTGCCGCAAGATCGCGGTGCTCGCCGCCGACAAGCGCCGCCACCCCCGGCGCATCACTCCGGCGCTGGTCAACAAACTTCTCGGCTCCCGTCCGTATCTGGCCGAAGAGCGCCTCCAATACGACCGCATCGGCGTCGCCACCGGTCTCGCCTACACTGCGGTCGGCGGCGACATCCTCCTCGTCGAAGCGGCCGCATCGGCGACCGACAAGGGTGATCTCAGGCTCACGGGTTCCCTCGGCGATGTCATGAAGGAGTCGGCCGCAGCTGCGGTCACCTTTGCCCGAACCCACGCCGCCGAGTACGCCATCGACAGCGACTGGTTCGGCCGCCATCTTCTGCACATCCACGTACCGGCGGGCGGTGTCCCAAAGGACGGCCCCTCGGCCGGTGTGACCCTGCTCGCCGCCATCGTCTCCGCCGCATCGGGTCGGGCCGTTCGGCACGATTTCGCCATGACCGGCGAGCTCACTCTACGCGGCGACGTGCTGCCGGTGGGCGGTGTCAAGGAAAAGATCCTCGCCGCGCTCCGCGCCGGGATCAACCGGATTGTCCTCCCCGCAGCCAACAAACGGGATTTTCTGGAGCTTCCGGCCAAAGCTCGGCGGCAGGCCAAGGTCCACTATGTTCACAAGGCCGAAGAAGTCCTCGATCTGGTCATCGTCAAGGACAAGTAAGCCGTTCCGTGGAAACCCGGCGGGCCATGAGCCGATTCGACGATCTCGGGAATTTCAACGCGCCGCGTCTTCCCCGAGAGCGCCGGTCCTTTCCTACGGAGAGCCCCGGCACTCTCGGGGCTTGAGGATTGGGAAAAAGGAGCCGGGCGAAGGTGCGTTGAATGGAGGTCAGGGGGTCACACGGCCGGTTGAGCGACGAGTTGTGGGCACGCCGCAGGCGCCGGCGTCGTAGACGACGAGTCCCCTGTCGCCCCCGGCGACATAGACGTAGTTACCCGTGACCGCGACGCCGGTGCCCCGGCCGGGGACCTCGCGATGGGCGATCCTGCGCGGGACTGCGGGATTCCGGATGTCGTAGACATAGAGTCCGGAGCGGACCGGCTCCTCCAGACCCTGATAGGTCGTCGCGTAGGCCTTCGTCTCACCCAGCGCCAGAGCGTGAGAACTCCACGGCGGCGGATCGATGTAGTCGTCATACACCAGCTCCGGAGCCGATGGGTTTCGACAGTCGATCACTCCCAATCCGTACGGCAACCACCCCAGGATGAAACCGCTTCGAAACACCGGTGGAGCCGTTCCCCACGGCCACATCTCGCCGAGCAGGGCCGGGGTTGAAGGATCTGAAACGTCGACGATCTGGAATGATGGACCGCATTCGGGAACAGCCCAAGGGCACCCGCGCCGCCCGACATACGCATAGCCGCCGGCAACGGTGACGGACCCGGGGTCGTACCCGATGCCCACCATCGCGACTTGAATCGGCATCCACGGAGCCCTGACGTCAAGTACCGTCATCCCGCTGTCCCAACCCGATCGGCCGACCGCATAGACGTACGGCCACTGCACCGCAACATCTTTCGGCTGGATATCCAACTGAGCGAATCCGACTTCCGTCGGTGACAGAGGATCGTCGATGGACACGATCGACACGCCATTCCGACTGTCGTCGTCACCCCACACAGCCACGTAGGCGTACCCGCCCTCGATCGCCAGCCGCCCTCGATACGGAGCCACAGGCAAGGACCCCAATTCCACCGGGCGAAGGGGGTCGGAAATGTCCACGATCCAGGCTCCGGGGGGCCATCGCGACGACACGACCGCAAGATGACCGGCGATGGTGATGTCATCCGCAGGGGCGGGTCCGTCGGGCAGCTCGGCCACCTCTTCCAGACAGGCGAACCCCACCGCAGGACAACCCAGGCAGAAAAGCGTCACCATCACAAGCCGCACGACGGAATATCTCGCTCCGTGGTTGGACATGTCCACCATTCTATCTCGGGAATTCGCGGCGAAGGAGCGAAGCGATATTCGACCCGGATTCCCGAGCTACCGGTGCGTCCTGAAGAATTCGATGGTGTCGGCCAACCCGTCTTCGAGCATGACCTTCGGTTCCCAGTCGAGCACCCTGCGCGCCAGAGTGATGTCCGGCTGCCGCACCTTGGGGTCGTTGACGGGGAGTTCCTTGAAGATGACGTCCGATGACGCGCCGATGATCCGGATGATCTCCTCGGCGAACTGGAGTACCGTCATCTCCGACGGGTTGCCGATGTTGACCGGCTCGTCGTAGTCCGAGTTGAGCAGCCGCCAGATCCCCTCGATGAGGTCGTCGACATAGCAGAAGGAGCGGGTCTGCGAACCGTCGCCGAAAACCGTCAGCGATTCGTTCGCCAACGCCTGGCAGATGAATGCCGGCACGACGCGGCCGTCCCCGGCCCGCATCCGTGGCCCATAGGTGTTGAAGATCCTGACGATCCGGGTTTCGAGCCCATGGTGGCGGTTGTAGGCCATGGTGATGGCCTCGGCAAACCGCTTGGCCTCGTCGTAGACCCCGCGCGGGCCCACCGGGTTGACGTTGCCCCAATAGGTCTCGGGCTGGGGGTGAACCAACGGGTCGCCATAGCTCTCCGATGTCGAGGCGAGCAGGAACCGGGCGCCCTTGGACTTGGCGAGACCGAGGGCCTTGTGGGTGCCGAGCGACCCGACCTTGAGGGTTTGGATGGGCAGCTTGAGATAGTCGATGGGCGACGCCGGGGAGGCGAAGTGGAGCACGAAATCCAACCGCCCCGCAACGTGGATGAAATTGGTCACATCGTGCTCGACAAAGATGAACCCGTCACGGCCGAAGAGATGCTCGATGTTCTCGAGGTTGCCGGTGATGAGGTTGTCCATGCAGACCACCTCGAACCCCTCACCGAGCAATCTCTCGCACAGGTGAGATCCGAGGAATCCCGCGCCTCCGGTCACCAACGCCCGTTGTCTGTCCGTCATCAAGGCCTCCGAGGCGGGAGCCTAGCACAGTTTCAAAAAGCGAAACCCGCGCGGTGCGCGGGTTTCGTTTTTTGAGATTGTGCTGGCTCCGCAGGAGGGACTTGAACCCCCAACCTAGTGGTTAACAGCCACCCGCTCTACCATTGAGCTACTGCGGAGCATCATTGGCAGGAGGGTATTGTAGTCGCCGGCGGACGATTGTCAACCGAGGGCGGAGGCACGCAAGATCGTGAAGTTCAATCGCTCCACCGGCGCACGCTGGAGAACCTCATGAAAAGCCCTGGCGGAATCGAACCGCGTCACCGGCAGGAGGCGCCCCTCACACTGGAGCCGTACGCGATCTCCCTCCATGGGCCACGGATCGACCCGCCAGTGAGTCTGATCGACGGCGGTGAATCTGACCGGTTCATTCTCACCCTCCGCCGTCGGCGCCGCCACCTCGAACTCCGAAGCGAGGGCGGCGCAGAGAAAGACCGAAACTCTATCGGCAAGAACCAATATATCGGCGTTGGATTGCCGCCTCGTCCCCCGCAAACACCCCTGGTACCGGGCATCCGGACTGAGGATTTCCACCCAGGAGTCCTCCCGGCGGGTCATCTCGGCACGGAAGCTCTCCGCGAGGCGGGCCGACGAAGTGTCTTCACGTTGGAGAGAGTCGTTGGTCTTGATCTCGGCCATTTCGGCGAAGTGGCTCGCCACCAGAAGCGCCGCGTACCGGCTGTGAAGCGCGGTTCGGTCGACGCACCGCCGCCAAATATCGAGGTGAGCTCTCCACCTCCATCCGGTCGAAGGTCCGGGGGCAGCCATCCTCGTCGATTCCGGGAGCCATATCGAACTCGGTCCATCCGGAATCGTGCAGCATGACGGCCGCGAGAACTTCGGCACGCGGCGAAGGCCGGCTGAAATGCCGGTTGCCCCAGTGCTCCGCCAGTTGCCAGGCGAGCCAGGAATGCGACGCTTGAGGGATCGCCAGGGTTCGAGTCGGGTCGTCACTGGTGTGCAAGAACATCCGGCAATTGTACCCGATGTGCGCTTCCGGACGCGGCGCCGTAGGAAGCCGCGGCGCGTCGTACCAGCTCAGAGATCGGCCGAGGCGCGTCCCGGGGAGGAGCAAAAAAACACCTTGACTCCCAACCCGATCCAAGCGTATAACCCGCAAACGCTTCGTTCCGAAACGGAAGGAAGTGAACGGCAATGAGGGAGTCAAAATGAGCACCGAATTCAACGCCTTCGCCATGGCCCAGCGTCAGTTCGACGCGGTTGCAGAAATGCTCCAGCTCGACGACGGGATCCGGCAACTGCTGCGGGCGCCGCAGCGCGAGTACCACTTCACCATTCCCATTCGGATGGACGACGGCGCGGTCAAGGTCTTCCAGGGATTCCGCATCCAGCACAACGACGCCCGAGGCCCCGCCAAGGGGGGTATCCGCTTCCACCCGCAGGAAACCGTTGATACCGTACGCGCTCTGGCCACCTGGATGACCTGGAAGTGCGCGGTGGTCGACATCCCGCTCGGTGGCGGCAAGGGCGGCGTCATCTGCGACCCGCACAATCTCTCACCTCGGGAACAAGAAGCGCTGTGCCGAGGCTGGGTCCGCCAGGTTTCCAAGAACATCGGACCCGATCAACGACGTCCCGGCGCCGGATGTCATGACCAACCCGCAGCATATGGTCTGGATCCTCGATGAATACGAAAAACTCGCCGGCGGCCACTACCCCGGCATGATCACCGGCAAACCCGTCGAAGTCGGCGGATCGCTCGGCCGCACCGAGGCCACCGGCTACGGCGTTGTCTTCACGGTGCGAGAGGCCCTCAAGCGGCTGGATCTCCCCATGAGCGGGATCCGCGCCTCGATTCAGGGCTTCGGCAATGTCGCCCAGTACGCCGCCAAGAAGCTCATCGAGCTCGGCGCCACCGTTGTTGCGGTCTCGTGCTGGGACAACGACGACCAGAAATCCTATACCTTCAAGAAGGCCGACGGCATCGACGCCGACTTCCTGTTGTCGATCACCAACCGGTTCGGCGCCATCGACAACGCCAAGGCCGAGGCCGCCGGCTACGAGCGGCTCGAGGCCGGGGCCTGGCTCGAACAGGATGTGCAGATCCTCATCCCGGCGGCGCTCGAGAACCAGATCACCGGCGACAATGTCGAGCGGATCCACGCGAACGTCAAGATCGTGGCCGAAGGCGCCAATGGGCCGACCACTCCCGAGGCGGACGTGGTGCTCAAGAAGCGCGGCATCTTCGTCATCCCCGACTTCCTCGCCAACGCCGGCGGCGTCACCTGCTCCTACTTCGAGCAGGTCCAGTGCAACATGAACTTCTTCTGGCCCAAAGACGAGGTTCTCAGCCGCCTCGATCAGAAGATGACCACGGCCTTCAACGCCGTGGCCGATCTCGCCGAAGAAACCGGTGAATACATGCGCGACGCCGCGTACATGATCGCCATCCAGCGCGTCGCGACCGCCTGCCACCTCCGCGGCTGGGCGTAGGGTCCAGAGTCGACAGTCCACAATCGACAGTTCACGGTTCCATCCCAGGGCGCCCGGCATCGGCCGGGCGCCTATGGTTATTCGAGTTTCACCGCTGATGCAGTGGAGGTCACCAATACGAAGCCGACGGCCAGTCGGCGTAAGCCTCTACTGCAACTCTCCGGCTCTGTCGTTTCCTTCGGATACATCCTGGATCAACGGGTGCTACTTCGGGGGAGCGAGAAACGCCAGAGCTCGGTCCGCTTCGGCGTCCATCACCACGTGCATCAACCGGCCGGCGGCGACGGCCGGCACGTGGATCACCCTGACCACGTGCTCCATATCCACGAATTCCGGAACTACCGAGCCCAGGGAATTCGGCGAACCGCAGAGGAAATCCTCGTTCCAGACCACCCGCTTGTCATCCGGATAGACCGGCAGATACGCGATCTTCGACTCGACCAGATCGTTGAAAAAATGCGTTCCAAAGGAGACGTCCGGCAGGTAGGAACCGCGTTGCCGGGCAACCTCAACCAACATGGCGGTGTTGCTGATGTCGGAATAGGTCACCGGCACGCCGAGGCGAATGTCACCCCGACTCCCCCACCGGCCGGGTCCCATCAGGATGAACCGACGCGCCGGCAGATTCTGATTCAACGCGCTGATGGCGCGCCCGACCCGCAACATGGCCTCGCGCGTCGGCAACTTTTCATAGTCGCGGGGATCGACCAGCACAACGTACTCGATGTTGGGGCTCGTCGCCATCTGCACATAACGGTTGGCGGAAAAGACCCGGTCATTGTTGTCGACATTCGCCGGGACAGGAACCCTCTTGGCCGAGGAGCCGAGGCTCAGGGCCCGACACTGGAGCATGAAAAGACTCTCGCCGTCGTGGGCGAACTCGATGTCAACGGGTTCGCCGAGCCCCTCTTCGAGAATATCGAGCATGGACTTGAGAGACGAGGGAAAATCCGACCGTGCGAGGCCGTCGAAGGTGACGACAAGCTCGGATGGTTCGACCTGCGCCATGAGCCCCACCATCGGCAGGAGTTGCCGGTGGCGGTAGATCGAGAAGATCTTGTTCATGTTCGGCAACTTCCGCCCGACCCTGCGGAGGAATGCCTCGATGGAGACGGAGTCGAACTGGCCCTCCTTGAGATCGATGACATCGACCTCGCCTTGCGAGTAACGGTAGACCTCGTCCGGTTGTTGCACCGCCCGGAGCGTCGGCTGTTCGAGGGCGATGAGCACCGGGTAGTCGTCAACGGTCCGGTCCACCGCCCGGGTGCCGAGGCCGACCACCAATCGGGCCATTCCATCGGTGTGTCGAATTCTCGGGGACCAACGCATCTCGCACCGTGAGAACGCCACTCCGGCAAAGACGGGCGCCAGCATGTTCCCGACCTCGCGACCCACCACCTCTTGAATCAGAATCCCCATCTGTTCCTGGAAGTCGAGAAGACCGCGGCTGCGCCGGTACTCGATGGGGTCGGGGTGGAACGTCGAGGCGTAGACCTCCGAAATCGCGTTTTCGAGGGCGTCCACGCGCGCCTCGAGAGTGCCCTGGTTGCGGATGAAGAGGCTCTTGTACTTGCCCGAAAACGCATGACCGATACGGTCTTCGAGCAGGCTGGAAGATCGCACCACCAGAGGCTTCTCGCCGATCTCGAGGAGCATCTTCTCGAGCCCGTCGTGAATGGTCGGAGGCATGGCGCCGTTTTTGAAGAGGCGTTCGACCAACGGGTACTCCTGGCGCACCTCTTCGAGATCCTTGTACTTGACGTTGATGATCTCCTCGAGGTTGTTGTACTCGATAAACTCGAGGACACCGTTCGAAGGCAGGAAGTAGGAACGCGGAACGCGGTACTCGAGGTCGATTCGCCCCTCATAGCGGGCTTGCTTCAAGATCGAGTGGGCAAGGATGAGGCCGGCGGCCTTGCCTCCGAGACGCCCGCGCTGGCCGTAGGTGGGGATGATGCGATCGAGCACCCAGCCGAAGTCGCTGACCCGAATATACCTTTTCGCGACGGCAATGAAATCGAGGTGGTCGGTCAGCAACCTTCGAACCAGGGCCGCCCTGGTGCCGATGACGTCCTCCGGGAGCGACGACCCCTCACCGGGCGCGAATTCGAGGAACTCGTGCACCGTTTCGCGAAGCGCTTCGAGCGGGGTGTCGGCGTCCTCCGCCAACCTCGCCACCTCGAGGGCGAGAGCCCGTTTCTCGGTCAGGAGGATGGTCTGGTCGATTTCCTCCGGAGAAAGCTGTTCTTCGGCGTACTTGAGCGCCAACTCATACAGCGAGTGGCGGCTCTGTTTCGGGAGTCGGGGTTTCGGACGATTGGGATCGAGTCGGGTCGCAGCGCTCGAGAGATTGAGCGCGACGGCGATTTCCTCGTCGATGTCATCGAGATCGATGAGACCCCGCCGCTGCATGTCGAGGAGCAGGCGACGGCACACACGCTGGGCGAGACCTGGTCGCCGCTGTTGAAGTCTGTCAAACCGCGCCCGCCAGACTGGCTCAGTCAATATTCCTCCAGGGTCGTCGCATTGTAGCGTGAGCGGCGCCCATTTAACCCGCACTTCTCACCAGCTTCCTGCTGCGGCCGGCGATGCACGGCACCCAGCTCGGCTTTCTCACCTCCGGGTGCTCGACGTACTGTAAAGTACGCCTGCGCGCCCGTCGGATCGAAAACCCAGCTGGGCACCGCACCTCGCCGACCTCGCGACGAAACCCGGTGAGAAGTGCGGGTTAATGTGAATGAGGCCCGGATCAGATTCTCGCCCCATTCCTTACGGATTGGGGCCGAGAATTTGAGTTGATGACCGAAACAGCGAACCGGTCTGAGTTCACTCCTCTGCCGGCGGGCTCTCGATCGCTGGGCGCAGATTCTCAAGTTTGCCGACGATGGTCTCGGCCGAGATTGCATCCACACCCATCACGTTGTTACGGGAACTGACCGAGACCGCAGCGAGGCCGCCCTCCTCGAGCGGGGCGAAGAAGGTATAGGTGAGGCCTTCGGCGCCCTCATCTTCGTCGAGAACGAGAATCACGCTTCCCATGACTTGGGTGGGCGGCAGCAGGAGGTCGTGTTGGCGAACCTCGAGATCCGCCAGCGCGCTGAGGCGGCGGCTCACCTCCGGGTTGTCGATCTGCCCACCGTCCGCGGCCTGCCAGAGGCCATCGACCCGGTCGAGGAGAACCTCCTCGCTCCCACCCGTGAACTCGATCTTCGCGACATCCCAGCTCACCAAAGGCCAGACCTTGCCCGACCGCCACAGCACCGGCGCCTTGGCGAGCCTGACGACGATGGAGGAGGGCACGCGGAAGAGATCCGTCCCGTCGCGCCGGCAGACAACCGTCCCCTCTTCTTCTTTCGCGGCCGAAAGTTCGAGAGTCACGGTCTCGTCGCCGCCCGTCGGTTTCAGTTGCACCCGATACGCCGGAGGATCGAGCCCGAGTTCCCCACCATCGACATCGTCGGACAAGAACTCGCTCACCCGGAGGGTGTTGAGTTCGGAGATCAGGCTCCGCATCTGATCGGGATCCGCGAGATCCGCCAGCGGCTCCCGAAGGTGCCACCGCGCGCCCACCCGATCGACAACGATGCGATCCTCAACGGTCGAGATCTCCACCGATCCGAGATCGTGCTCGAGCAGATCGACCACGTCGCGCGATCGCCACTCGTCGACGCCCTTGTCCAGGCTGGCGACAAAAAACCCCGGAACCAGGATGATCGCCTCTTCGGCGCCCCGGAGCACGGCTCGGTTGGAACCCAGAGGAGGCTCGTCGCCCACCGCGAGCGAAAACCGTCGGCCCTGTGAATCCACCAACGTGACCCCGAGATCCGGAGCGTCGAGGCCGAACTCGGCCAGAGCCACTTCGCCGACGGGCAGGGTGCGCTCGGCATCGAGGTTCGCGACGGCTTCGATGAGCGTCTTGACCGCGGCGGCATCGGCCGGGTAGTCCAGCGGCTCGACCAACCGCCAATCGTCATCCGTCTTGGCCAGACGGATCGGTCCCTGGCTGGTCTCCAGCTCGATGGCGACAACCGTGTCGCCATCGAGTTCCTGGAAGAGCCTGTCGGCCCGTTCGAGACGCGCTTCGGTGGTCGGTTGGTGGCGCTCGACAAAGAAAATGAACACGCCCAGGGCGATGGCCACGGACGCGAGGATGATCAGGTTCCTGCTTCGCATCAAGACTCCGTCAGTGTTTCCGGCGCCGCCACACCAGGATGCCGGCGGCGACGGCCGCACCGGGCATGACGAGGAGTACCACCACGAGGATGATCCTCATCTTCTGCTGATCGATGAAGAGGCTCATGCTCTCCATGTCGCGCGGAGGGATGCCCATGGATTGGTCGCGCGCGACCAGCCAATTGAGGGTGTTCATGGCGAGAATCTCGTTGCCGGCATTCCCGATATCGAGATCGGTCAAAAAGTCCGAGTCGCCGAACACCGCCAACCTGGATCTCTTCTCAGATGATCCGGTGGGTTCGATGGAACCGTCGGCCGGTTCGGGCGTCGCGGCACTCTCCACAACCACGGCGGCCGCCACCGGTCCCCCGGTATCGATTCCGCCATCAAAAACCACCGGCTCGCCGCGCAGCAGCATCCCGAGATCGGTCTCACCCCACCCCTCGGCGCTCGTCTCGACCAGAACCCGGGCGTCGTCGGAGTCGGTGATGAGCGACCGCGTCACGGTGAAGAGCACCGCGATCCCCTCGAGCCCGGTGGTCACCGGGTGTTGGGCGAAGTCGGTCAGGTAGACCGCCGACAGATCGAAGAAGGGCAGCTTGCGGGACGGGTCCACCACCAGATCGTCGTTGACCATGACGCCTCGTTCGGCGAGAAAGGCCTCGAGCCTCGTCTGCCGCATGGTGCCATCGGTCTCGATGAGCGGATCGAGGGCTACGAGCAGCCGCCCCCCGGCATCGAGGAAATCACCGAGAGCGGCGATCTCGGCCTCCGTGTACGGGCGGGTGGGACCGACGATGGCGATGACATCGGCGTCAGGCGGGACCACCCCCCCGAGCAGACTCACCTCCTCGGCAATCATGTTGTCCTTCTTCATCTTGTCCATGAGGATCGCCAGGCTCCGGCCGGCGAGGGCGCCGTCGCCCTGAGTTGCCGGACCGGCCTCGCCGTGGCCGGAGACGAAATACACCTTCGGCACCGAACTGACCACGAGCGACTGGATGGCCGAGGTGAACTCCTCCTCACCCCTGAACGCCTTGACCGTCGGCTGCTGGCCGTACTGCATCCCGGAGTAGTCGTACTCCACCATTTGCTCCGATGTCACGTACTTGGTGCGGTCGCCGGCGATGAAGACCACGGTGTCGGCCATGGTGATGCCGAACTGCTCGGCGAGAGCCTTGGTCTTGAGCGGCTCGCGTTCGGGATCGATCAACTCGAGGACGATCTTGTCCGACTCCGCCGCATAGCGCTCGAGGAGTTCCTGAGCCTGGTCGAAGAGAGGACTGGACGGCACCATGAACACGACGACGCGAATCTCGGTATCGAGACCGCGGACAAGACCAGTGGATTTTTCGGAGAGGGTGTAGAGCTTGGAGGTGGTCCAATCCCAGCGTTTGTAGTGGCGGGCGCCGAGCCAGTTCGCCATGATCGCCAGAGAAACCACCAGGATCAGGGCCACAACCCCCGCCGCACCGTAGCGCACGCTTGTCTTTCTCATCGCCCTACCTCCACTTGCCGAGCTCGAGGCTCTTGGTCGACAGGAAAAGGAAGAGGCCGGTGAGCGAAAGCTCGTAGACCACGAACCTGGTGTCGACGATACCCTTGGCGTAGTCGGCCATCTGTTGCCACAGATCGGCGTGGTCGATCACGGCCCCGAGGACCGACGAGGAGATCAGCAGTCCGCGCATGAGCGGGAGGGCGAAGAGGAGAATGAGTCCGGTGAAGGCGATCACCGCGGCGATGATCTGGCTTCGGGCCAGGGTCGAGGCGAAGAGACCGAGAGAAACGAACACCGCGCCGAAGAGGGCGACTCCGAGATAGGACGATGCCACCGCCCCCCAGTCGATCGCCGCCTGGGTCTTGACCATGAGCACGTAGATCAGGGTCGGCGCCCACAGGGCGAGATAGAAGATGAAGACGGCGGTGAATTTGCCGATGATGACCTGGGCTTCGGTCACCGGCGAGGTCAGCAGAACCTCGATGGTGCCCGATCGCCGCTCTTCGGCCACCAGACGCATGGTGATGAGCGGCGCGACAACGAGAAAAAACCAAAAGAAGATGGTGCCGCCGAAGAATGCTTGGAGGATCGACATGGACGACTGACCGGGCTGGCTGAGATAACCGATGATGAGGGCGAAGAGCGCGCCCTGGAGCAGAAGGAAAGCGGCCATGACGATATAGGCCAGAGGCGACGAGAAGGTCGCGATGAGTTCACGCCGGACGATGGCAGCAAGCGCTTTCACCTCACACCTCCTCGGCAGCGTGGGCTGCCACGGACGCCGCATCGTCCGCCGTGGTCAGCCGGACGAAAACATCCTCGAGGGTGGCTTTCTCCGGGGTCAGACCGAGCAGGATCCAGCCGCGATCGACGGCGAGGTGGAAAACCGCCTCGCGGGGGTCGGCTTCACCGAGGTGCTCGACGCGAAAGACGCCGTCGGCGCGGCGGTCCACCGCCACGACGCCGGGAAGCCGACCGAGCGCCTCGGCCCCGTCATCGCCGGCGCCGCGGATCTCGACCCGGACCGAGGGGTTGCCGATAAGTTTTGTGCGCAGGGCCTCGGGCGTGCCGTCGGCGACCACCCGACCGTGGTCGATGATGAAGACCCTCTCGCAGACCTGCTCGACTTCGGGGAGGATGTGGGTCGACAAGACCACGGTGTGGTCCTGCCCGAGCTCGGTGATGAGTTCGCGAATCTTGACAATTTGGTTCGGGTCGAGACCGACGGTGGGTTCATCGAGGATGAGCACCGGCGGTTTGTGGATGAGCGCACCCGCGAGACCGACCCGCTGGCGATAGCCCTTTGAGAGCGTACCGATCACCTGTCGCCGGACGTCCTTCAGCATGCAGCGCTCGACGACGTAGGAAAGCCGTTCCGGGAGTTGCGGCCGTCGGACACCCTCGACATCGGCGCGAAACCGCAGGTACTCCTCCACCCGAAGCTCGGGATAGAGGGGCACGTTCTCGGGCAGATAACCGATGTGGCGACGCAGACCCACGGGATCGGCGTCGAGATCGACCCCAGCCACGACGACCCGGCCGGTGGTGGGCGGCACGAAACCGGTGATCATCCGCATGGCGGTGGTCTTCCCGGCGCCGTTGGGCCCGAGAAAACCGAGGATCTGTCCCTCGGGGACATCAAACGAAAGGCCGTCGACCACCGGATGGTCGACATAGACCTTGCTCAGATTTTCGACCTCGATCATCGAGAACTCCTCGACTGCCGGAGCGAGGAATCACCCCGTCCGGCACATATCCACGTATTCACTGGCGCAAGATAAGCAAGAGCGATGCCCGTTGCAAGCCTCTTTTCGAGGCGACCCTCCCGGTGACTTCACGCCACCTTGGCGCGATCAGGCGTCACGAACCGCCGTCACGATGAGCATGAGCGTCGTCGAACCGAGGGTGAACTCATCCTGGTGGTTCAATTTCACCCGGTCGATCCGCTTGCCCTCGACCCACGTGCCGTTGGTCGCCTGAAGATCGACGATTTCGACGTCGAGATCGCGAATCTCGATGGCGGCATGTCTTCTGGACACCTCGGAGTCCCGCAACTGGATATCCATGGCCGATCCCCGACCGATGAGGATTCGCGGCTTGTGAAGCTGAAAGACGCTGCCGGCCTGCCCGCCGGCGATGACGGCGAGGGAATAGCGCGGATCCGACGGCAACGGCGGCAGCGGCGAGCCCTCCGCGGGTATCGGCGCAGCCTCGGGCTCGGGCAAAACCGATGCCGATGTCGGTACCCGTCGCCTGAATCCCGGGCTGTCGGAAACCGCGGCGCTCGCCCCGGTCCCGCTGACCGCGCCGTCCAACACGGGATTCACCGCCTCGAAGGTGAATCCACATGACGTGCACTTGACCTTCTTGACCGAATCGCCGTCGAAACGGCGCTCGTCGTATCGGTACTTGGTCGCGCACTCGGGGCAAGTGATGATCACATCATCCTCCGGGGGCCACCATCATAACAACATTTGAACAGGAATCGCTCCGTTCCCTTCCCGCCGCTCTCACCCTTCACCGTCGCCGCCGGCGGCGGTCCATCGATCCATCCAGTCGAGAACGACCTCGTGCCACTGGATCGAGTTGAGGGGTTTCAAAACCCAGTGATTCTCGTCCGGGTAGTAGAGCAATCGCGAAGGCACACCGCGCCGTTGGAGCGCGTTGAAGGTCGCGATCCCCTGGGTGTCCACGACGCGATAGTCGAGGGCGCCGTGGATCACGAGTTGCGGTGTCTTCCAGTTGCCGACAAACTGGATCGGCGAGTGCTTGGCGTAGCTCTCGGGCTTCTCCCAGGGCGTCCCGCCGTGCTCCCACTCCGGAAACCAGAGCTCCTCGGTGTCGTAGTACGCCATGGTCTCGTCGAGATTGCCGTCGTGGCACACCAGCGCGGCAAACCGGTCGGTCTTGCCCTGGATCCAGTTGATCATGTAGCCGCCGAAACTCGCGCCCGCGGCCGCCACCCGGTCGGAATCGATCCAGGAGTGGCGGCGGAGGACGTCGTCGAGACCCTTCATGAGATCTTCGAACGGGGCGCCTCCCCAGTCGCCGTTGATGGCGTCGGTAAAGGCCTGGCCGTACCCAGTGGAACCGTGGAAGTCGATCATGGCGACCGCATAGCCGGCCCCGGCGTAGATCTCCGGGTTCCAGCGGTAGTGCCAGTGGTCGTCGAAGCTCCCCTGGGGACCGCCGTGGATGAGGAACGCGAGCGGGTACTTCTTTCCGGGATCCCGGTTCACCGGTTCGATGAAGTAGCCGAAGACCTCGTCGCCGTGCGCACCGGTGAATGAGAACTGGTGGTATGAGCCGAACTCGATGGTCGCGAGCCGGTCGGTGTTGAAGTTGGTGATCTGGAGCGGTTCTCCGCCTTCGGCCGGGCGAACATAGAGCTCGACCGGCGAGGTCAGCCGGTCCTGGGCAAAGAGGACTCGCCCGTCGGGCAGTGGTTTCGGGCTCGAGTTGGTGTGCCGCGTCAGGAGCGCCTGAACCGAACCGTCGTCGGGGTCGATGCGGAAGATCGAGTGATTGCCGATATTGTCGGCCGAAGCATAAATCGAAGTTCCATCAGGAGACCAGGTGATCCCGCGGGGCGAGCGATCCCAGCCTTGAGTGATCACCTGCGCCTCACCATCGGGCCAATCCATCACCATCACCCGGAAGCGGTCCGCCTCGTAACCGGGCCGGGCCATGGCCAGATAGGCCAGCTTCGAACCATCGGGTGAAAACGCGGGCGCCGCATCCCAGGCCCGGTTGGCCGTGGTCAGCTTGGCGGCGGGCGCGGATCCGTCGGTGGCCGCGACCCAGAGATCGTAGTCGGTGGACCAGGTCTCCTCGGCGCCCTCGACCACCTTGGCGGTGTAGACCACCGTCGTGTCGTCTCCGGACACGGTCCAGTCCTCGTCGCCACCCCACGGAATGGTCGGGCAGTCGCCATCCACACCGGCCATCAGATCCACCGCTTCGCCCGACGGCCTGCCGTTCTCACCGAGGCCGATCCTGAAGAGATGGTTGCGTCGGCCGTCCTTCCAGAAGTCCCAGTGGCGGACAAAGGTCTGATCGAAGATCATCCCCGTCGACTTCCGGTCGGCCTCCGCCTCCAGGCGTTCGACGGTGCACGGCACCGAGTCCTCACAGTCGGCAAAGACCTTGAGGCCGAAATAGAGGGCCCGGGCGCCGGGGCCGACCTTGAAGGCCTCGACATCGAGGGGCAGATCGGTGACCTGCTCCGCTTCGCCGCCATCGACCGCCATCCGCCACACCTGCGACGACCCCGATCGAGCCGAGAGAAAATAGATGGTGCGGGCGTCGGCCCAACGCGGACTCCAATCGGATGAGGCGTGCGTGGTCAGACGGCGAACCACCGATCCATCGGTGGCGGCAAGCCAGAGGTTCCGGCCACCGCGGTTGGCTTCGAGATCCATGGTGGTCACGACAAAGGCGACCAGCGAACCATCGGGGGATGGCTGGGGATCGCCGAGGCGGTCCATGGCCACGAGATCGTGGACGTTGAAGGGGTGGGTTTCGGCGGCGTTGGCCGCACCACCGGTCAGGACCAGCACGATGGCGAGACTCAAGGGGAATCGTTGCATCGGGAACCTCCGACCCGGGAAACCGGGCAGGAGACATGGTAGCGCAGCTTGAGCGATGCAGGATTCAGGGGCAGGATTGGCAGGGGCAGGTTCAGGGGCAGGGGGCAGGGGCAGGGGCAGGGAAATCGTCAATCAACCCGCCACCTTGTCAATTCTCAAGGTTGGCTGGTTGTGACCTGCGAAATGAACCCTGTGAGATCCAACCTGCGTCCCGATCGCGTCAGGTCGACGGAACCCAGTCTCCGATATTGCCGGTCTCGAACCCGCCGGCGAAGAGGGCGCCGGACGAGCGGTCCGCAACATTTTCGACCGGAGCGACCTCGGCGGTGAGGATTTCAGCGACCGGCGGCTCCTGACCGACCGGACGCTCGACGAGAGCGGGTTCGGGATCGGGCGCCTCGATCAGGACGTACTCGGCGGTCGCGCCGGAGGGCTCGAAGGTGATGGTCCCGATCGAAGCAACACGGGGCGCCGCCACCTCGTCGCCGAGGTTGGTCGTACCCTGCGACACCCAGATGGCGCCGGCACCGAGGGTCATGACCACTGCGGCGGCGGCCGCCGCCACCCATCCATAACCGCGCCGACGCGAGGGGAGTTGGAGATCGCTGAAGATCGCCGCAACAGCCTCGTCGACCACGGCGGCTGCGTCACCGTCGAACTGCTCTCGCCACCATTGGCGGCACACCGGGCAGGATTCTCCGATGCGCTCGGCGGTGGCGGCGGCGTCATCGTCGAGCCGGCCCAGTGCGAGGTCGAGCACCAGGCGTCCGTGGTCGGGGCAATTCGGGGAATACATCATCGTCTCCATTAACCAAGACGTGTGAACTCGTGAGAGGTAACGCCCGCTCCGAGAATCCGTTGGCTCGTGCGCCGGGCGCCCGAGCCAACGGATTCTCGGAGGATGGTTTAGGATTTCCCAGTGGCAACAACACTTCCCATCGCGGTCATCACCGGTGCTTCGAGCGGAATCGGAGCGGCAACCGCGCTGTCGCTCGCCAGAAACGGTTGGCGGGTGGTGCTGGTGGCGCGCCGCTCCGACCGGCTTGCCGAAGTCGCGACAAAGATCTCCGAAGACGGCGGGGAGGCCCTGGCCGAAGCCCTGGACGCCGCCGACGGCGCCGCCGTTGACGCCATGGCCGTAAGGGTCCGCGCCACCTGGGGCGCGCCATCGCTCATCGTCAACTCCGCCGGCGCCGGCGTCTGGCGCTTCCTCGAGGAGACCAGCGGCCGGGAGATCGACTCCATGATCGGCGCTCCCTACCTCGCCGCGGCTCACACTACCCGCGCATTCATCGGCGACATGATCGTCGCCGGTCATGGACGCCTGATCCACATCGGATCGCCGGCATCGGTCGTCCCATGGCCCGGCGCCACCGCGTACACCGCGACCCGTTGGGCGCTCCGCGGTCTGCACGAGGCCCTCCGTCAGGATCTCCGAGGCACCGGCGTCTCGACCTCACTGGCCTATTTCGGCGAGGTCTCGAGCGACTACTTCAAGGCCAACCCCGACTCCCACCAACACATCCCCAGCCTCGGCTCGTGGATCCCGGTGAGCACCCCGGAGTGCTGCGCCGAGGTGATCCTGGGCATCGTCCGGCGGCCGCGACCGGTGGTCTACCACCCGTTCGCCCTGCGTCTCATGGCGTGGACGGCGGCGCTGGCGCCGGGTCCGACGAGATGGCTCATCGCGCGTACGGGACGAAGGCACGGTGGATGAGCCGGCAGTTGCGCTACCCTTCAGCCATGGACAACGTCATCATTTGCGGCTCGTGCGGCGCCGATCTTCCCCAACGGTCGACCATCTGTGCGGCGTGCGGCTGGGATCTGAGAAGCGCGATCGCGACCGAGCCGCGGAGATCGATCCTCGGCCGGTTGGGCTCCGGCGGGTGGCGAGTCCTCGTCTACGGCGCGATCATCCTGTTGCCGATCCTCGGCTTCGGCCGCCTGCGCGACACCGGACCCGGTCCGGATCTGCCGACAACGCTGCGCTGGATGGCGACCGGAGACGACGGCCGGGCTGCCGAACTCATCACGATTCATCGCGCCCACGAGATCGGCGCCGCCGTCTCCCGCTACGCGGTCCGCGAGACCGAGCCCTTCGGCTTCGAAGGCGAATGGCAGGACGAGCTCGCCCCCCACTCGACCATGAACATCCGCGGCTGGATGCCGCTCGTCTTTTTCGGCGCCGACAGCGAGATGGCGCCGGCCTCGGTCCGTGAGTTCTTCGAGGTTCGCGAGATCGACGGTTGGGGCCGCGACTATGCGATTCACACCCGTTTCGTCGAACGCGGTGAAGGCTGGATGAACGATCCCGAGATCGAAAACGATCTCGAAGCCGGCCTCCAGGCGCGATTCCACACCGTCGACCGACCCGATCTCGGCAACGGCGACTGGCTGCGACTCGAGCTTGTGTCGGCAGGGAAGGACGGCGTTTTCGGAACCGGCGACGACCTCCGTTTCATCAGCTACAGCCTCATTGCCCGTCCCCTGCGCCTGATGGCCTCACCCGAGACCGTGCTCAAACAGCACGAGCGCGACTACACCATCGGAACGCAGTACTTCCGCCTCGAAGGCTCAGACTACGATTTTATCGACGCAAGGCTTCTCGCCGAGTACCGCCTCACGAGTCTGTACTAAGGGCGGACAAGAACCGCAAGGGCGCAAGGAACGCAAGGAATAAACTGATACCACCCGAGCAGTGAGCTGCTCGGGTGGTATCAGAATTCTCATTGTGATGCTTTGCGTCCCTCGCGTCCTGGCGGTTTTTTTCCTCAGCCGAGGTTGGCAGCCCATGGGGGTTTGGCGCCGAGATCGTCCTGCAGCGCCCTGACCGCCAGCGGTCCGCGGCGCAGAGTGGCCACCGCCTCGGCGGCGGCGTAGGCGCCGGGGATGGTCGTGAAGTACGGCACGTTGGCGTCCAGGGCCGCGCGGCGGATCGACGGCGCGTCGCGGGCCGCCCTGCGGCCGGCGGCCGTGTTGACCACGAGATCGATCCCGCCCTCGGCCAGAAGGTGGGGAATATCGGGATCACCCTGACCCACCTTGAAGACCGTCCGCACCTTGGGATAGCCCGCATCGTGGAGCATTTTCGCCGTTCCCTCGGTGGCGAGGAGCTCGAAACCGAGCTCCTCGAAGCGAGCGGCCAGCGCCGGCAGCCGAGTCTTGTCGCGATCGGCGAAGGAGAGCAGGACCTTGCCCTCTTCGGGCAGTCGCCAGCCGGCGGCGAGAGCGGCCTTGGCGAAGGCTTCGCCGAAGGTACGGCCGCGACCCATGACCTCGCCGGTGGAGCGCATCTCGGGACCGGGCAGCGGGTCGACTCCCGGAAATCGCTCGAAGGGAAAAACCGGAAGCTTGACCGCCACCTCGGATGGCACGCCGTCGTGGACCCCGAGCTCGGCAAGGCTCGCGCCGGCGCAGACCCGGGCCGCGAGCTCGGCCCACGGCATCCCGGTGGCCCGGGCGAGGAACGGCACCGTCCGCGACGCCCGGGGGTTGACCTCGATGAGGTAGACCACGCCCTCCTGGATGGCAAACTGGACATTCATCAGGCCACGCACGCCGAGGGCGAGGGCGAGAAGCCTGACCTGGCGTCTGAGCTCGGCCTGGAGTTCGAGGGGCAGGCTCACCGGCGGGGTCACGGCGCCCGAATCACCAGAGTGGACGCCGGCCTCTTCGATGTGCTCCATGATGCCGCAGATGACCACCCGCTCGCCATCGGCCACCGCGTCGACATCGACTTCGGAGGCCTGTTCGAGGAAGTGATCGAGCAGAACCGGCCGGTCGGGATCGACGGCGGCCGCCCGCTCGAGGTACTCGGCGAGCTCGTCGGGGCCGTAGACGATCTCCATGGCGCGACCGCCGAGAACATAGGACGGCCGCACCAGGAGCGGATAGCCGAGCTCGGCGCCGGCCGCCTCGGCCTGGTCGGCGGATGAGATCATTCTGCCCGGCGGCTGGCGCAGACCGAGGTCGCGCAGCAGTTGGGCAAAACGACCCCGGTCCTCGGCCCGATCGATGGCGTCGCGGGGCGTCCCCCAAATCGGAACTTCGTAGTTCTCGAGATCCTCCGCGAGCTTGAGCGGGGTCTGGCCTCCGAGCTGGACGATGACACCCACCGGGCGTTCGGCGGCGCAGATATCGAGCACGTCTTCGATGTGGAGAGGATCGAAGTGGAGGCGATCGACGGCGTCGTAATCGGTGGACACGGTCTCGGGATTGCAGTTGACCATCACCGCTTCAAACCCCTCGGAACGGATCCCGGCGACGGCCTCGACACAGCAGGCGTCGAACTCGATCCCCTGGCCGATCCGCACCGGACCCCCACCGAGGATGACCACCGATCGCCGGGTCGCGGGCTGCTCGTCGCGGTCGCCGAAGCTGCCGTAGAGATAGGGCGTTCGGGCCTCGAACTCGGCGGCGCAGGTGTCGACCCGGCGCCGGATCCGGCGCAGTCCGAGATCGAGTCGGCGCTGTCGTTCGGTCCCGGGGTCGGTTCCCTGGAGCCGCGCCAGTTGGCTGTCGGAGAAACCGAGACGTTTGGCCGCGAGCCTGGTCGGCCCATCGAGATCCGGGTGCCGCAATACGGTTTCGGCCGCCACCAAACCACCGATCCGGCGCAGGAACCACGGATCGACGGCGGTGATTCCGACGAGGCGCTCCTCGGTCCAGCCGCGGCGCAGGCCTTCGGCGAGCTCCCACAATCTCTCGGGAGACGGTGTGGCGAGCCGAGAGGCGAGACCATCGTCGTCCACCGCCCGGAGATCGGCCGGCGCATCGAGGGAGTCGCGATCGATCTCGAGCGAGCGGATCGCCTTGAGCAGGGCCTCCTCGAAGGACCGCCCCATGGCCGCGACCTCGCCGACCGCTTTCATCGCGGTGCCGAGGACGGGATCGGAGCCGGGGAACTTCTCGAAGGCAAAACGAGGGATCTTGACGACGACATAGTCGAGTGCGGGTTCGAAGCTGGCCGGTGTCGTTCCCGTGATGTCGTTGGAAATCTCGTCGAGACGGCGACCGAGGGCGACCTTGGCCGCGATCCTGGCGATGGGGAAACCCGTCGCCTTGGACGCCAGCGCCGATGACCGCGAGACCCGGGGGTTCATCTCGATGATCGCGTAGCGACCGTCCTCGGGGTTGACCGCGAACTGGACATTGGCGCCGCCGGTGGCGACGCCGACCGCGTCGAGGACACGGCGGGCGGCATCGCGCAAGACCTGGTACTCGCGATCGGTGAGGGTCTGCGCCGGGGCGACGGTGATCGAGTCGCCGGTGTGAACCCCCATGGGGTCGACGTTTTCGATGGAGCAGACGACGACAAACGCGCCCGCCGAGTCACGCATGACCTCGAGCTCGAACTCTTTCCAGCCGAGCACCGAGGTCTCGACCAGAACCTGATTGGTCGGCGAGGCGTCGAGGCCGTGCCGGAGAAGCCTGACAAAGGAGTCACGATCATGAGCGGTGCCACCGCCCCAGCCGCCGAGGGTGAAGGACGGCCTGAGGATGGCCGGAAGACCGGTCGTCTCGAGCGCGGCGATTCCTTCTTCGACCGAGGTGACGGTCCTGGCCGGAAGCACCGGCAGACCGGCGTCGGTCATGGCCCGGCGGAATTCCTCGCGATCCTCGGCGAGCCTGATCGACCGGACCGAGGCGCCGAGGAGCTTGATGCCGAGCCGTTCGAGCACTCCCGCCTCTTCGAGCTCCACAGCCAGATTGAGCGCGGTCTGGCCGCCGAGGGTGGGAATCAGGGCGTCGGGCCGCTCGCGTTCGAGCACCGCGGTCACCGACTGCAGGGTGAGTGGTTCGACATAGCTCCGGTGGGCGAGCCGGACGTCGGTCATGACCGTGGCCGGGTTGGAATTCACCAGGACGACCCGACAACCCTCCTCGCGCAGGGCCTTGACACCCTGGACGCCCGAGTAGTCGAACTCGCAGGCCTGACCGATCCGAATCGGCCCGGCGCCGAGGATACAGACCGACTCGGGAATGGCGGCGCGGCTCATGATCGTGTTTCCCGGCAACGTTTGCCGAATCGCGTGAAAAGCTCGACGGCGTCGTTGGGCCCCGGTGCCGCTTCGGGATGGAATTGCACCGCCTCGACTCCGACCCTCGGCAGGGCGAGGCCCTCGAGGGTGCCGTCGGTGAGATTGATGTGCGTCACCTCGACCTCGCGCGGCAGCGACGACTCCTCCACCGCATAGTTGTGGTTCTGCGAGGTCACCAGGACCCGACCGGTGGCGAGCTCTCGCACCGGGTGGTTGCCGCCGTGGTGACCGTACGGCAGTTTGACCGTGCGGCCGCCCAGAGTCAGTCCGAGGAGCTGACAACCCAGACAGATGCCGAGAATCGGAGTCTTCCCGATGAGACCATCGATGAGCTCTCGGGCGCCGACCACCGCCGCCGGGTCACCGGGGCCATTGGACAGCACCACACCGGCGTAGTCACCGGTGAGCACCTCGCGCGCGGATACCGACGGCGGCAAGACCCGGACCCGCAGGCCCTCGGCCACCAGACGTCGGAGGATCGAGCGCTTGACACCGAAATCGATGACCGCCACCGGCGGCCGATCGTTCGGGTCCATCGCCGGTTCGGCTTCGGACGGAGACCTCCAGGGGCCTCGATCCCAGGCATAGGCCTCGCCGCACGCGACCTCGCGGGCCAGATCGCACCCGTCGGTGCCGCGCGCCGTGCGCGCGCGTTCGACGAGGTCCTCCACCGCCGTGCCGTCGGTGGCGATCACTCCGGGCACGGCGCCGGCGGTTCTGATGTGGCGTACGATCGCGCGGACGTCAAAGCCCCAGCCGACGCTGACGCCGAGCCTGGCGAGCCAATCCGAGGCATCTTCTTCGGATCGCCACGAGGACGGCTGCAGATCGAGATCCTGGACGATGAGCGCCCGCGCCCAGACCCGGTCGGACTCGGCATCGAGGGCGTTGACCCCGACCTGTCCGACATGGGATGTCGTGAGGCAGAGGATCTGACCGTGGTAGGACGGATCGGTGAGCATCTCCTGGTAGCCGGTCATCGCGGTGTTGAAGACGACCTCGCCGTCGATGACCGACGACGCTCCGGCGGCAAAGCCGGAGAAGACGGTTCCGTCCGTGAGAACGAGATGGGCAGGCCGTGGGCTGTCGAGCAATCGGGGGAGCTTCAGCGTTGTCATCATCCTGAGGGCAGAGGTTAGCACGAATCGGTTCCCGTTCCCGATCCCGATCCCGATCCCGTCACGTCTTCATCGCTCCTTCCGAAACTGCAGCACCGAGCCGTCGAGAGCACGTGGGCTCGGTGCCTGGCTCACTTTTCGCCGCGAAAAGGTGCCTGGCACCGCTCCCATCGCGTATCCTAAAGCAACGTGGTGACGAAGAACGATCCAACGCAGTGGGAGACATCGGCGGCGCTCGTCCGACGAGCTCGATCGGGAGACCAGGGCGCGTTCGCCGAGTTGCTCCGGATGCACCGCGCCGCCATCACCTCGACCCTGGTGGCATGTGGAGTACGCCAGCCCGAGACCGCCCAGGATCTTGCCCAGGATGTCGCCCTCAAGGCATGGGCGGGCCTTTCGAACCTCAACGATCCGCGGACGTTCAAGGCGTGGGTGCGGCGGATCGCTGCCAACGCGGCGCGGGATCACCTCAGGCGGATGGCGGTCCGCAAGGAGGACGAACTCGATGCCGCCCTCCACGTGGAGTCCGACGACGATCCCCATCTGCTGGCCGAACGCATCGCCGAGATCCGGCTCATGATGACCGTCCTCGACAGCGAGGACCCCGAGGTCGTCGAGCTCCTCGTGGCCAAGGCCAACGGCGAGAGCATCGAGGGGATGGCCGACCGGCTCGCGCTCAGCGAGGGCGCGCTCAAGATGCGGCTCATGCGGGTGCGGAAGAGACTGCGGCAGCGGCTCGAGGAGCTTCGGCAGGGAAAGTGACCGCGACAGTAACCGTGACCGTGGCAGTGACATTCGTATCCGGGCACGCGCCTCCGAGCTTGATTCTCCCATCGCGCTCTCCGAGAGTGCCCCCTCAAACGATGTTTGGGCCCGAAACGGGCCGCTTTCGGCGAGGGGTCCCATCCCAAAATCGGTTTGAGACGGCACGTCCGTTCAAAGCCAATACCGCGTTCTTTCGAGGCACGAGGGCGAGGCGCCTCATGAACACGCGGACCTCGCCTCCACCGGGCGTGCCGTCCTTGATGTTTTTCTCCGACACGCGCTCAAGCGTCGAACGCGACCGGAAAAACGTCAAGGGGGGCTCCCTCGGGAGGCACGATGAGGTCTCCTCTTCCGGCTTCGAGGCAGGCCGCCGGCGTACCATCGGCGTGGTCGCAGCCCTCTAAATCAACCCACGTGCGACCACGCCGATGGTGCGACGCTGGGTCGTTGGGACAGCGTCCCAACGGGCCAGAAGGCCGGGGATGCGGTTGCTCGTTTTCGATTCTGCACTGCCAACCTGAACATCGTCATGACCCTGAGGGCGAGGATCCACCGGGTCGCCACCAGGGTTCAAGGCGTTTGCAGAGGGCGTCCCACGCGGCATCGGTGTCGGCGATGGCGTCACCGCCGAGCTTGACGAGCATTTCGTCGGCGAGGATCAGCGCGAGCATGGACTCGACGATGACCGGCGCCGCGCCGATGGCCGTGACATCGGAGCGCTCCCACACCGTCGCCCCGGCTTCCCCCGTCTTCAGGTCGACCGACGGCAGGCCCCTGCGCAGGGTCGAAATCGGTTTGAAGTAGGCCCTGACGACCACGTCCTCACCGTTGGTCACCCCGCCCTCGAGCCCCCCCGCACGGTTGCTGTCCCGGCGCAGCTGGCCGTCCTCGACACGGATTGCGTCGTGAGCCTCGGAACCCAGACGCCCCGCGACCTCGATCCCGGCGCCGATGGCGGCGGCCTTGACCGAGTGGATGCTGACCAGAGCGTGGACGATCTGCCCGTCGAGCTTGCGGTCCCAGTGGGTGTGCGAACCGAGACCCGGGGGCAGTCCGCGAACCACGCCACCGACCACACCGCCCATGGTGTCGCCATCCTGCCGCGCAGCCCGGACCGCCTCGACGAGCGCCTCTTCACGATCCGGGCGGGGGGTGACCAGGGGCGAGTCGACGTCGACCCCGGCGAGTCCGTCCCAGGTCGGCGGACCCTCGGTCACCACGTGCGGCCCGAGCTGAAGCACCGCCGATCGCTGGGCGATCCCATACCGCGCGAGCAGCTGGGCGCAGACCGCGCCCGCCATGACCCGGGCGCCGGTTTCCCGCGCCGAGGCACGCTCGAGCACATTGCGCATGTCGTCGAGCTGGTCCGTCGCCGCACCGCCGGAGTAGTCGGCATGCCCGGGACGCGGCCGGGTAACGGCGCGGTTGCCGGCCTGCTCTCGGTCGATCGCCCAAGGATCCATGACCTCGGACCAGTTCTTCCAATCGCGGTTCTCCAGCTCGAGGACGAGGGGACCGCCCATGGTCCTGCCGTTCCGCAGACCACCGGTGACGACGACCTCGTCCTTTTCGATGCGTTGGCGACCGCCGCGGCCGAAGCCGTGTTGCCGACGTTTGAGCCACGAGTTGACGAAAGCCTCATCGAGCTCCAACCCCGCCGGCAGCCCCTCGAGAACCGCCGTCAGCCGGGGCCCGTGAGACTCCCCACCGGTGAGAAAACGGAGCCGCCTCACGCTCGACCACCCCGGAAACGCAGGTCCGATGAAATCATGACTCAGTTATACGCGGTCCCGCCTTAACCGCCAAGATCGCGCTCCTCCGATCTCTGCTATGATCGCCTCGCGCCATGGCTGAACGACCTCGGATTTCCACAATTCTGATTGTGGGGTGTGCGTCGGTGATCACCCTGGTTTCACACCATGCCGCGGCGCAGCATCAGAGACTCACTCTCCTTCACACCTCCGACCTCCACGGCAGCGTGCTCCCCTGGGACGACTTTCTGAACCGGCCTTCCGACGGTTCGCTGGCCCAGGTTTCGACCCTCGTCGCTCAGATCAGGGACGAGGTCGACCACCCTGTTCTCGTCTTCGACTCCGGCGACACCATCCAGGGAACTCCATTCGAACAGTTCCCCCATGTGCGCTGGTCCGAGCCGAGCCCGACCATCGCAGCCATGAATCACATCGGCTACGACGCGATGGCGGTGGGCAACCATGAGTTCAACTTCGGGCTCGATGTCCTGCGCCGGGCCGAACGCCAGGCCGATTTCCCCTTCCTCAGCGCCAACACCGTCAACGAGATCGACGGCCGGCCGGCCTTTCCGACGCACATGGTCATCAACGCCGGGGAGCTTCGGATCGGGGTCGTCGGGCTCGTGACCCCGAACATTCCCGGTTGGGAACGCCCGGAACACTATCGCGGCCTCGTCTTCGAACCCATGGACGAAGTCGCCCGCCGCCAGGTCCGGTTGCTGCGGGAAGAGGAGGGCTGCGATCTCGTGATCCTCCTCGCCCACACCGGTTTTGAGAAGGGTCTCGACGACGGTTCCCCGAGCGGCACCGAGCTCGAGGATTTCGCCTCACGGTTGTCCGAGGTCCCGGGGGTCGATCTCATCCTCACCGGTCACACCCACGAAGACATTTCGCCCCGCGAGCTCGGCGGCGCCATCGTGTCGCAGCCCCGGGCCCGGGCCCGGCTGCTCACCCGGATCGACCTCGAAGTCGAAAAGGCGGACGAGCGCTGGGAAATTGTTTCCTGGGAAGGTCGGAATCTGCCGCTCGCATCCGTCACCCCCGACCCGGCGATTCTGCAGCCCATGGCCGCGCTCCACGAAAGGGTGGTCGAAGCCCTCGACGGGCCCGTCGGCGCGGTCAGCGACCCCGTCAGTGTGGCGGGGTGCCGCCTCGGGGACTGCGCCGCCCTCGATCTCATCCACCGGGTCCAACTCGAGGCCTCGGGCGCGGATCTGTCGCTCGCTTCGCTGCTCACCGATCGCACTCCCGACCTCCCGCCCGGGCCGGTCACCTGGCGTTGGATCTACTCCTTTTACGTCTATCCCAATACCCTGGTGAAACTTGTGGTCACGGGCGCCGAAATCAAGGACATCCTGGAACACGCGGCCCGTTACTACAGCGGCCTCGAATGCGACCCGACCGGCGTTTGCACGCTATTGACAGACCCCTCCGTGCCGCACTACAACGTGGACACGATGGCGGGGGTTTCCTATCGCGTGGATCCCACCCAACCGGTGGGCCACCGGGTGCGTGATCTGCGCATCCAAGGTCGCGCCATCGACCTTCATCAGAGATTCACGCTCGTCTGCAATAACTACCGCGCCGCCGGTGGTGGCGGCTATCCGCATCTCGCGGAAGCCGACCCGGTCTGGCGTTCATCGGATGAAATGACCGACCTCATCGGTGATTTCATCGCGCGATCCGGTTCCTGGCAACCGGAGCTTGACAACAACTGGTGGCTTGGGCCCGCTTTGACGGCGGAACGAACAGCATCGGCGACCCCATGACGGGGACGGACAATTTTGTATATTTTCGTGAGGTAGGAAGGAAGGAGAGTGGTATGAAAGGTCATCGATTGATTCTTGGATGCGTCGTGCTGGCACTCGTCGTGCTGGCGCCGAGTACCCTCCTGGCGCAGTCAAACGCGTCAAAGGGGCAGATTTTCGGAACCGCCACCGACCCCGAGGGTTCGGTGATGCCGGGCGTCACCGTCGAGGCGAGAAACACCGACAGCGGCTTCTCGCGGAGTGCGGTCTCGGACGCGAGCGGTTTCTATCGCATGGATCTGATGCCCGTCGGCAACTACGAAATCAGAGCCGCTCTCCCGGGCTTCCAGACCCAGATCTTCCGCGATGCCTATGTCGGTCTCGGCTCGTCATTGCGGATGGACTTCGCCATGGCCCTCTCCGCCGTCGAAGAGGAGATCGTGGTCACGGCGGAAGCGCCGGTGGTGGAAACCACCAACCCCAACGCATCCGCCTCGGTCAGTGACGAACAGATCGCCAACCTGCCGCTCAACGGCCGCGACTTCACCGATTTCGCGCTCCTGACCCCGGGCGCCACCTTTGGCGACACCAACGCCGTCCAGGGAGCCCGCGGCGGCCTCAACGTCGGCGCCCGCGCGATCCAGAACTCGTTCAACATCGACGGCGCCAACAACCAGTCGAGCTTCTTCGGTGAGGAGCGCGGCGGCACCCGCCCGCCCTTCACCTTCTCGCAGGCGGCGATCAAGGAGCTCCAGGTCGTCAAATCCGACTACGGCACCCAGTTCAGCTCCTCGGGCGCGGTCATCAACGCCATCACCAAGTCCGGAACCAACACCTTCAGCGGTGAGCTCTGGACGTATTACACCGACGACAGCATGGTCAGCGCCACCGCCGGCAACGATCAGGTCGATCCCCGCGAACCGACCGACCAGTCGCAGCTCCAGTACGGTTTCGCCATCGGCGGCCCCATCGTCAGGGACAAGCTGCACTTCTTCGCCTCGGTGGACGCCCAGGACTTCGAAATCCCGTACTTCGTCAACTTCGACGAGTTCCCCATGAATCGGATCGCCGACTTTGAAGCCCTCACGGGTCTCGACTGGGACATGGAGACCGGCGGACAGACGAGTGAAGAGGATTTCGGAGAGATCCCGACCACCAACGACGCGCTCGTCTTCCTCGTCAAGCTCGACTGGCAGCTCGGCGCCGACAACCTCCTGTCGATCCGCGACAACTACTCGACCCAGGAAGGCGAGAACCTGACCTCGACCTTCGACAACACCGGCCGTTCCAACAACGGTCTCGAGGAGAACAGCTTCAACTCGCTGGTCGCTTCCCTCAACTCGGTGATCTCGGAGACCATCTTCAACGAAGCCTATCTCCAGTGGTCGGTGGAGGAGCGCCCCCGCACCGCCAACAACACCACCATCCCCGAGGCCGGCGTCTTCCCATTTCTCGCGGCTTGGGGCCAGAACCAGTTCCTGCCCAACTTCCTCGACGAGAACCGGATCCAGCTCATCGACAACATGACCTTCTACTCCGGCAGCCACTCCTTCAAGGTCGGCGTCAATCTCGACTTCGTCAGCTTCGACGACGGTTTCTTCCGCTACGGCACCGGTTCCTACTCCTACAACGAATGGGAAGGCGAGGACGAGGGTTTCCTCGACGGCGGGATCCCGTTCTCCTACACCCAGAGCTTCTCCGACTACGACGGCAAGGTGAAGTTCACCAACAACTACTACGCGGTCTACTTCCAGGACGAGTGGCGGGCGACGCCGAGCTTCACCCTCACCTACGGCCTGCGCTATGAGTTCCAGCAGCACGACCAGCCCAAGGAAACCAACCCGCTCTACCCGCTCACCGGTCAGATCCCCCAGGACAAGAACAACTTCGCACCGCGCGTCGGCTTCGCCTGGGACGTCAACGGCGACGGCAAATCGGTGCTGCGCGGCGGCATCGGGATGTTCTACGACAACACCCCGACCCTGCTCGACGCCAACGCCATGCTGACCAACGGCGTCCGGGTGATCAGTTACTCGGTTCGCTGCCAGTCCGAGCCCGGCGTCTGCCCGGTCTGGCCCGGCACGTGGGCCTCGCAAGCGGATGCCGGAAGCGCCGTCCGGCCCGACATCTTCGTCTATGACGAGTCCTTCGAGAACCCCGAAACCCTGCGCTTCTCCCTCGGCTACGAACGCGAGCTCGTGCGCAACTTCTCCCTCGGTCTCAACGTGATCTGGCAGGACACCAAGAAGCTCCAGCGCAAGTGGGACCAGAATCTCGCCCCCGACGGCGGCACGACCCCCGCCGGCCGGCCGACCTACGACAGCCGCGCCAACTACTCCGACTTCGACCAGATCATGCAGTTCTTCTCCGATGCCGAGCAGGAGTACCGCGCGGTCATCATCCACGGTCAGAAGCGCTTCGCCGACCGCTGGTTCCTCGACTTCTCCTACACCTGGTCCTCGTCCAAGGACCACGACTCCAACGAGCGTTCGGTTTCGTCCTCGAGCGACTTCCCGCAGGATCAGTTCAACCTCGATTACAGCTGGGGCTACTCGAACTTCGACGCGACGCACAAGTTCGTCACCAACTTCGGCTGGCAGCTGCCCGCCAACTTCATGGTCTCGGGCATCTTCACCTGGCGGAGCGGATTCCCCTACTCGGCCCTTGATCGCAACGACAACAACGGTGACAGCTACCGCAACGAAACCGCCCAGGTCGAGGTTTCGCCCGGCGTCTTCGAGCAGTTTGACCGCAACACCGAGCGGCAGCCCGACTTCACCACCTTCGATCTCCGTTTGAGCTGGACCGCCAACCTCGGCAAGAGCATGCAGCTCGAGCTCATCGGCGAGGTCTTCAACCTCTTCAACAGCTCCAACTGGCTGGTCGGCTCGTCGAACTTCTACTATACGAGCGACACCTTCGGTCTGAACAGCCTTCCCGGCGAGCCCCGGACCTTCCAGATCGGCGCCAAGTTCCGCTTCTAATCCGCCCAACGAAAATCGACCTACTGGGGGCCCCTTCGGGGGCCCCTTCTTTTGTTGGGATTGGGTGACGAGACGTCACCCAATCCCAACAAAAGGCGCGGAGAGGGGTGATCGCCCCGACATCGGTCTCGGCGCCGGAGCAGTGGCCGTATCCGAGACCGACCAAAATACGCGGTAAACCGCGCCACCTCGGGGTGCCGGGTCCGCATTTGTGCCGGAACGACCTCTCGGCGGAGCGGCCCGCGTCGCACAAATGCCGACCGGGCTCCCTCGGAGAGCGCGATGCGGTCTGCTGTCCCGGCTACGAAGCAGGCCGCCGGCGCACTATCGGCGTGGTCGCAGCCCTCCCCGCCTCCCACGCGCGACCACGCCGATGGTGCGACGCTGGGTCGCCGGGACGCAAAAGCGTCACGGCGGCCCAGAAGGCCGGAGACGCGGTTGCCGTGTCCGAGGCCGATGCCGACCAGGACCCG
The DNA here is from genome assembly GCA_963823445.1 of uncultured Acidobacteriota bacterium. GTDB lineage: Bacteria > Acidobacteriota > Thermoanaerobaculia > Thermoanaerobaculales > Sulfomarinibacteraceae > JAHECW01. The sequence continues at coordinate 31,509 of CAWGLT010000004.1, read as the reverse complement.
CGGTAAACCGCGCCACCTCGGGGTGCCGGGTCCGCATTTGTGCCGGATCGACCTCTCGACGGAGCGGCCCGCGTCGCACAAATGCCGACCGGGCTCCCTCGGGGAGCGCCTCGAGGTCAGTTCTCCCGGCTACGAAGCAGGCCGCCGGCGCGCCGTCGGCGTGGTCGCAGCCCTCTCCTATCACCAACGAGCGACCACGCCGATGGTGCGACGCTGGGGCGCCGGGACGCCAAAGCGTCACGGCGGCCCAGAAGGCCGGGGATGAGGGTAGGTTCCGGGGCAGTGCCAGGAGCAGCGTCCGGGACGGCGGCAGGAGTTAGCGCCAGGAACAGCGGCCGACCAGAACCCGCGGTAAACCGCGCCACCTCGGGGTGCCGGGTCCGCATTTGTGCCGGAACGACCTCTCGGCGGAGCGGCCCGCGTCGCACAAATGCCGACCGGGCTCCCTCGGAGAGCGCGATGCGGTCTGCTGTCCCGGCTACGAAGCAGGCCGCCGGCGCACTATCGGCGTGGTCGCAGCCCCCTCCTATCACCAACGAGCGACCACGCCGATGGTGCGACGCTGGGTCGCCGGGACGCCAAAGCGTCACGGCGGCCCAGAAGGCCGGGGCCGAGGGCAGGTTCCGGGGCAGTGCCAGGAGCAGCGTCCGGGACGGCGGCAGGAGTCAGCGCCAGGAACAGCGGCCGACCAGAACCCGCGGAAACCCACGCCCCCTCGGGGTGCCGGGTCCGCATTTGTGCCGGATCGACCTCTCGGCGGAGCGGCCCGCGTCGCACAAATGCCGACCGGGCTCCCTCGGAGAGCGCGATGCGGTCTGCTGTCCCGGCTACGAAGCAGGCCGCCGGCGCACTATCGGCGTGGTCGCAGCCCTCTCCCATCAGCCAACGAGCGACCACGCCGATGGTGCGACGCTGGGGCGCCGGGACGCCAAAGCGTCACGGCGGCCCAGAAGGCCGGAGCCGCGGTTGCCGTGCGCGAGGCCGATCAGTCTTCGCCGACCGCGAGGTTCCACATCGAGCAGTCGCCGGTCTCGAAGCTGTCCGAAAAGAGCATGCTCATGCCATCGCAGGGCATGGCGCCTTCGACGACGACGTCATCGATGTTCCAGCCGCAGTAGTTCCAGCTGCCGTCCGTCGCGCCATAGGTCCAGCGGATCTGCACCTCGTCGTGACCCACCGCCTGCGGCAGCTCGACGACCTGCTCGACCCACGCAGCGTCATCGATGGTGGTGCCGCCGTTCTCCCACACCGTCTGCCAGCTGGCGCCGCCATCGACCGAAAGCCGAATCCTGGCGTGGTCATAGGTGTCGCGCTCGACACCGAGCCAACGGCGGAAACGAAGCTGAACCGAGGTCGCGGCGGCGAGATCGAGCACCGGCGTGGTGAGCTTGATCTCGTTGTCCGAGGCATTGGCCGGGACGTCGCCCTCGAGGTTGACGCCATAAACATTCGGTCCCGAGAACCCGGCCACGGGATCCGGCGCGCCGTAACCGTCCTGACCCTGCCCGGTGGGGACGCCGTAGGCCCACCCGGTGGTCGGGAATCCACCATTGTCGATGGTCCAACCGGGATCGGAATCAAAGCTCTCGCTGAAGAAGGTCCCCCAGCCGGCGGTGTCCACCCCATAGAAGGCGCCGCCGTTGGTGTCACGGCTCGCGTTGCCGAGGGCATCGACGGATCTCACTTCGAAGTGATAGGTCGTACACGGATCGACGCCTTCGATGTTGATCTCGTGATCGACAGTCAGCGCGGTATCGCTGAGCACCGTCGCGGGGGGAGTCGCTGCTCCATAAACCACCACGGTCGTTCCCGGCTCATCGGTGGTGAAGGTGAAGGTCACCGATGATTCCGTCGCCGTCGCAGCTACCGCGGAGATGGCGGGCCCCTGGCAGTCGATCCCCGCCTCCGCCGTCCGCGGGATGTTGCTTCCCCCGGCGCCGTCATCGACATCGAGATAGGTCGCGACGAGGGTGTCGCCGTGACCGACGGTGAGATCGGTGCCCAAGACCGCCGTACCGACAAAGATATTGCGGTCGGCGGCGACCTCGGCGAGCGTCACCGTGGTCGGAGTGCCCCCGACCGACAGCTCGGCGGTGGTCGTATCGATGGTCAGCAGGCTCGAGCCGGGGATATTGCTGTCCGCCACCCGCACCGCAACGGTGTCTCCGCAGGCGAAGACACCGCCGTCGAGCGAGACCCGGCCGGCGTCACGGGCGGCAAGTTCAAAGGAGGTCGGGATGAGGTTCAGGCCGTGGATATGGCAATGCGTCGGATCGCCCGCGACTGCGGCAGTCACCACGCCGTTGGCGTCGATGAGTCCCGAACCGAGAAGGTTGACCCCTCCGGCGTCGTCATAGAAGGAGACGATGGCGCCGCCTGGCTTGGCGTAAGGAGTTCCCGCCACCTTGACGGTGAGAGTCGCGGTGCCGCCCGCCACGACAAAGTCGTCGGGCTCGTCGGGGAATCGCGGCTCGGTGGTTCGCGGCCACATGGTGCAGGCGCCGAAGAGGGTCGACTGCTCCATGAAGCGGGTGCCCTCGGAAGAGTTGGACTCGCCGTTGATGTCCATGCAGTAGAGCTTGCCGTTGACGTGTTGGCCGCCGGTGGTGAACGCCGTTTCGAGCCGTAGGGCGTCGATGACGCCGCGCTGGGCGTCGCATGGCGGCACCCAGGACTCGTTGGTGGTGGCGCCCTCGAAGCTGACCGCGCCGCCGCCGTCCTTCTTCAACCACGCTTCGCCGAAGCAGTCGCCGCCGGTTCGGTCAAAACGTCCGTTGACGCAGGCCACGCTCCAGATGACGGGCAGCGTCTCCGAGTTGGTCAGCATGGTGTTGATATCGGAGACGCTGAAACCCGAAGTGACCCACGCGGTTTCGGATCCGTGACCGATATAAAGGCCCGTGGAACGGCCATCGTTGATCGACCCGGCCACGGCCGTCTTCGAGGGGCTATGGTAGAGCTGGTCGAACTCGGTGAAATGGTAGGCGGGTTCGATGAGATCGTTGCGCAGGAAGTCCATCCGCTGCCAGTCGGTATAGGACGGCGTGCCGCCCGAGTCGTCGCCGGCAATACCGAACGCCTTGGTGTACCACGCCCCCGCCGAACCCGTGTCGGGCATCATCTCGTAGTCGAGGATCTTGTTGATCTGGGTGGTGACCTGCTCGCCCGTTTGCGCCGAGATCCGTGAGATCGATGCATCGGGCCGGTTGTCTGCGCCTTCGAGCTTGGTGTAACAGGGGTCGCAGGTCGCGCCCTCGTTGACACCGGTCAGAGAGGGAATCTGCTGGATGTCGCCGACGAGGATCACCCACGTCAGACCCTCGGAGGCGTCGTAGAGCGATTGGATGAAGCTCTTGATTTCGGCTCCTGTCGAGCCGGCGCTGGAGACCGGAACCACCATGGTCGGGTAGCCGACGAGGGTCTGCCACTCGACGAAGGGCGCGACCTCGTCGACAAAATCGTCGGCGGCGATGACGAGCAATCGGCCGGTCTCGACGAACGGAATATACCGACTCCTGGCGGTCTCGTAGTTGATGGCGTGCAGGCGGGCGGTCCCGTCGAACAGACCGCTCAACGGCCGGTCCGGACGGAGTCGGGGATTGTCGGCCTCGGTGCTGGCAACCACCCGGAACCAGGCCTCCTCGACCACCACGAGGGTGTTGGTCTCGGACCGCCAATGGGCCACGGGGAATCGCAATGCGGATCCCCTGAGAGGCCCGGCGATGTACGGCCGATCTACCCAGACATCCTCGGCCGGGAACCTGGCGGCGCTCTGGTAGACCTTGTCGTCAAAGACCCACGGCACGCTGTCCGGATCGGTGGTTCGGTCAAAATGCCCCTTGGAGGGCGCGACGCCGGCGAGGCCGTGGCTCTCAAGGCCGATCTCCCTGAGCTTGGTGTCGATCAATTCGAGGGTGACGCCACCGCTCCGGTCGAGCAGATACTCACCGCTGAGATAGGGCAACGAAGGCAGTCCGCGATCCATGAGGTTGTGGCCTCCCGGCACCCGGACCACCGCCCAGTCCGCACCGCCGATCTCGACACGATCGAGCCGCACCTCCGAGACCTGCAGATGAACGATCGGATTTTCGCCGGCCGCGAACTCGAGACCGGTGGTCGTCGGAGCGAGAGAGATGATCTCCGAGGCACCCGCGACCGTCCACGCACCGAGCATGAGGGATCCCACCAGTACCGACCTCAGCGATCGTTTCATCCAGTCCTCCGGAAACAGCAATTCGAACCGATCCACGGTACCACTCAAGTCCTTTGATGACAATAAAATAAGATAGCGTCTCAATTAAGCACGAAGCCGAATGGGATCGATCCGGCTCCACCCCATGTACCATGAAGCCATGGCCAGACTTGAATTGAAATCAGCACACGGCGACTACACGGCGGTGGTGGAACCGGGGAGCCTCGACCGGATGGCCGAGGTCTTCGAGCAGGAACGGCTCACCCCGCCCCGCTCCATCGTCACCGACACAACCGTTGGACCGCTCCACGGTCGAGGACCGGCCGAAGGGCTGGGCCTGCAACCGCTCGAGATTCCGGGCGGGGAGACGCACAAGAACTGGGCCGCCATCGAAGAGATCCTCAGCCATTGGCTCGAAATCGGTCTCGACCGGAGCGGTTCGGTCCTGGCCATCGGCGGCGGCATCGTCACCGACACGGTGGGTTTTGCCGCCGCCACCTACCTCAGGGGCGTCGCCTGGGTCGCGGCCCCCACCACTCTCCTGGGGATGGTCGATGCCGCCGTCGGCGGCAAGACCGGGGTCAACCTTCCCCAGGGAAAGAACCTCGTCGGTTCGTTCTGGCCCCCGAAGCTCGTCATCGCCGACACGGCGACTCTGGCGACCCTTCCCGCGAGAGAGCTCAGGGCCGGCCTCGCAGAGGTGGTCAAAGCCGCATGGATCGGCGACCACGAGCTTCTGGAGCTCCTGCCCGAAGCGGCGGAAGTCGGCTACGGTTCGCTCAGACCCCACGAGTGGGAGAACCTGGTCGCGCGGTCGGTGGCGGTCAAGGCCGAGATCGTCAATGCCGACGAGCGCGAGGCCGGGCTCCGCAAGGCCCTCAACCTCGGCCACACCATGGGCCACGCCCTCGAAGCCGCCACCCGATACGAGCGGCTGCTCCACGGCGAAGCGGTGGCCTGGGGTCTCGAGGCCGCCGCCATCCTCGGCCGTCGCCGGGGGCTGCTCTCCGGCGAGGGCGAGCGGGCGCTTCGAGCGGCTGTCAACGGTCTCGGGAGCCGACCCGGGATTGCCGACCTCGACGCCGAGGCGGTCTGCCGATACATCGCCGTCGACAAGAAGCGCGACGCCGACGGGGTCGCGTGGGTGCTGCCCGGCGATGGCGGGGTCGTCCTCGACCAGCGCGTCGAGACCGCCGAGGCGGTGGCGGTTCTCAGGGAGCTTCAGCGGGGTTGAACCGCAGGGATCGCGATGGGAGGGGAGCCAGGCACCCGTCCTGCGTTCTTAGAAGGGCACGCGGAAAACCCCGCCCCATCGGGGTGCCGGGTTTGACATTGTGCCGGTAAGACCAACCGGCTTCGCGGCGCTCCCCGCACAATGTCATACCGGGCTCCCTCGGGGAGCGCCTCGAGGTCAGTTCTCCCGGCTACGAGGTAGGCCGCCGGCGCGCCGTCGGCGTGGTCGCAGCCCTCCCAATCAACCCACACGCGACCACGCCGATGGTGCGACGCTGGGTCTCCGGGACGCCAATCGTCACGGCGGCCCAGAAGGCCGGTGTCAATCGAACCCCGTGGCCGTGGCCGGGAATCCCACCAAGCCCGACCGTCCCGCACTCTCTCGATCGTCCGACCGACTACGTATCTGAAGAGCAGGCTGGAAGCCCACCCCCACAATCGGACCACCTCCGAGCTGGCCCTACCGCTGCCGACATCTCGATGGCTCAATGGCGTCCTGGTGTCTTCGTGTCTTGGTGGTTACGACGTGCGATGTGACCTATGGATTGCGATGGCTCTGCGCCTCTGCGCCTCTGCGCCTCTGCGTTGATATCTCGCTCTCGAAGGTTGGCGTCGGCTGCGGTAGGATGTAAGTTCGATGAGCAGCAACCCTTCCGACATGGTCCGATCCGGCGCCCCGATGGTCGAACGCCTGCCCTACGAGCCCGAAGCCGAACGCGCCGTTCTCGGCGCCGTCCTGCTCGACCCCAACGCGCTGCTCGTGGTCATGGAGAAGATCCGCGAGGAGGAGTTCTACATCGAGGCCCACCGCCTCATCTACTCGACCTGCCTCGCCCTCCACGAACGCGGCCAGGCCGCGGATCTGCTCACGGTCACCAACCACCTCCGCGAACAGGGTCAACTCGAACGCGTCGGCGGCCCGGCCTATCTCTCATCCATGGTCGACGCCCTTCCCGATGTCGCCAACGTGAGCCACTATGGCGGCATCGTTCACGACAAGTCGGTCAAGAGGCGGCTCATCGTCGCCGCCCAGAAGATCCTCACCACCTGCACCATGGATCACGGCGAAGCTCGCGAAGCGGTGGAGTCGGCCCAGCGCGATGTCTACCACATCGCCGAGGACACCCTCGCCGGCGGGCTCCGACATATCCGCGGTCTCGCCGAGGCCGAGCTCCAGAACATCGAAGACAGCCGGTCGACCGGATCCGCCCTGACCGGTCTCGATACCGGATTCGTCCGCCTCAACGAGTTCACCTCCGGATTCCAGAGAAAGGACCTCGTCATCCTCGCCGCCCGTCCGTCCATGGGGAAGACCTCGCTCGGGGTCAACATCTGTACCCACGCCGCCCTCCGAGGCGGCAAGAAAGTCGCGGTCTTTTCCCTCGAGATGTCCTCTGAGCAGCTCGTCCGCCGCATGCTCTCGGCCGAGGGCCGCGTCGACCAGAAGCGCCTCTCCGGCGGCTATCTCGCCAAATCGGATTGGCCCAAGCTCGAGATGGCGGCGCAGGCTCTCCAGGAGGCGAATATCTGGGTCGACGACTCCCCCGGCATCACGGTGCTCGAGCTCTCGGCCAAGGCGCGCCGGCTCAAGACCGAGTCCGGTCTCGACCTGGTGATGGTGGACTACCTCCAGCTCATGTCGGGGGGCTCGCGTTTTTCCAGCCGCAACGAGGAGGTCTCGGCGATTTCCCGCGGTCTCAAGGCCATCGCCAAGGATCTCGACGTGCCCATGCTCGTTCTCTCCCAGCTCAGCCGGCAGCCCGAACGCCGGGGCGGCGACCACCGGCCGCAGCTCTCCGACCTTCGTGAATCGGGATCCATCGAACAGGATGCGGATCTGGTGATGTTCATCATCCGTCCCTCGGTCTACGATCGAGAGGCCGAGGACCCCCGCAAGGCCGAGCTCATCATCGCCAAGCAGCGCAACGGTCCCATCGGCGACATCGACCTCGTCTTCCAGCACGAGTTCACCCGTTTCGAAAACGCCGACCTGTCCCGACGCGAGGGTGACGCTCCGTGGTAGCGCGACCCGGAAAAGAGATCGTTTTCTTCTGCGCCGACTGCGGACACGAGTCGAGCAAGTGGCTCGGCCAGTGCCCCGGATGCGGCGCGTGGAACAGCTATGTGGAGGAACCGAGAGCGCCGAGGAGCAGCAGCAAACGCGGTTCGGCGGCCACTCCTTGCCGGCGCGGCGCCGTGGCGGTGCCCGTTACCGAAGCCGCCGCCGTCGCCACCACCCGCACGCCAACCGGTCTCGACGGTGTCGACCGCGTCCTCGGCGGGGGTCTCGTCCCCGGTTCGCTGGTCCTCGTCGCCGGCGAGCCCGGGGTCGGCAAATCGACCCTTTTGCTCCAGGTCGCTGCCGCTACGGCGGCCAACCGCGGGACGGTCATCTATGTCACCGGCGAGGAGTCCTCCGAACAGGTCGCCATGCGCGCGCGTCGTATCGGTGGTCTCGTGCCGGAGCTTCTCCTGTTGCCCGAAACCTCCTGCGACGCCGTGATGGCCCAACTCGAATCAAGCTCGGCAAAGCTCATCGTCGTCGACTCGATTCAGACCCAGACCAGCGACGATCTCGACGCCGTCGCAGGCTCGGTGAGCCAGGTCCGCCAGGTCGCCGCACGTTTCCAGCACCTCGCCAAGACGCGCGCGATCCCGGTCGTCCTCGTCGGCCACGTGACGAAGGAGGGCCACATCGCGGGTCCGAAGCTGCTCGAGCATCTCGTCGATGTGGTGCTCTCCCTCGAGGGCGAACCTGGCCATGATCTCAGGGTGTTACGGGCGGGGAAGAATCGTTTCGGGACCGTGGCCGAGCTTGCCCTCTACTCCATGACCGAGAATGGTCTCGAGGGCGTCCTGAATCCATCGGCGTGGCTGCTGGAGGACCGCCGGAAGGGCGTTCCGGGATCCGTCGTCGCCGCTGCCCTCGAGGGCACCGCTCCTCTCCTCGTCGAAGTCCAGGCGCTCGCGGCAGCCTCCGCGCTCGGCACGCCACGGCGGGTCGCGCAGGGCTTCGACGGCTCACGCCTCGCCCTCCTCCTTGCGGTCGTCGAACGACACGCCGGGATCCGCTTCACAGACCGCGACGTCTATCTCAACCTCGTCGGTGGGCTGTCGCTGAGGGAACCGGCCCTCGATCTCGCCGTCGCTGCCGCGCTCATCTCATCGGCCGCGGATCGACCGCTTCCCACCGATATCGCTGTCTTCGGCGAGATCGGTCTGCTCGGCGAGGTCCGCGCCGTGAGTCGCACCGCCGAGAGGGTCCGCGAGGCCGCCGCACTGGGTTTCGGCCGGGTTGCGCTGCCGGCCCGGGCCGCGAGTGGAGATCTGCCGCTGCGGGCGGTGCCCGTCGAGTCGGTCTCGGACCTGGTAGGGCTGCTGCAGTAGCACAATGCTGGATGCCGGGTGGGACGTGAGAAGGTCAGAAGGTGAGCGCTCCCTCCGGTCGCTGTCAGCGCTCGCTTCGCTCGCTGTGAGAGAGTCAAGGCCAGGAGAGGATCCGCATCCTGGCTCGTTGCCCTTTTGGCCTTCTGACTTTCCGACTCTCTGACTTTCTGACCTTTCCACGTCTCACGTCTCACGTCTTACTTCTTACGTCTCACGTCTTACGTCTTACGTCTTAGGCGATGCTTCCTGGTAGATCTCGGTGAACATGGCGTAGAAAGCCATCGCCGGTTGGAGCTGGGCGAGCGCGATCTGGTCGTTGACCGAGTGCGAGTGGATCTCGTCGGCGGGCCCGAAACCGATGGTCGGGATCCCGAAGAGCCCCGCCGTGGCGCACCCGCTGGAGGAAAACTTCGACCGGTGCATTCTCGGTTCTCGGCCGAGAACCCGGCGAGCGGTCGAGACGGCGGCCATCACCGCCGGGCTGTCGACGGGAGTCTCCCATGCCGGAAAGACCTTGTCGGTGGGGTAGGCGAAGCCGCGCCATGACGGTTGGTTGTAATCGAGAAGCTTGACCTGGGCGCCGCTCTTCTTGACCGCGTCGAGTTCGCTGATCTCGGCAATGGCGCCCTCGGGGGTCTCACCGATGGTGAGTCGGCGGTCGATGTGAACCCGGCACTCATCGGGAATCGCCGTCAGGGACGGGGACTGCGAACGGAACTCGGTCACTGCGATGGAACCTCGTCCGAGGTTCGGATGATCGGTCGTGAGATTGCCGTGGAGCTCGGCCAGGGACTCGACAATGGGGTTCATCAGATAGATGGCGTTGGTGCCGCGGTCGGGTTGCGATCCGTGGGTGGACACCCCTCGGGTGGTGACCTCGATTTCCATCCTCCCACGCTGCCCGGAACAGACCCCGAGGTGGGAGGGCATGGTCACCACGACCGCCTCGGGTCTGAGATCGGTTTCGTTGATGAGATATTTCCAGGCCAGACTCACACAGTCTTCGCCGTTGACGGTCGCCGTGACCCAGACCGAAAAATCATCGGGCAGACCGATTCTGGCCGCCAAGGCGACACCGTGGATGACCGACGCCAGACCACCCTTTTGATCCGAAGCGCCCCGCCCGAAGAGAATGCCTCCCGAAACGACTCCCCGAAAAGGGTCGTATTTCCAAAGGGTGGGATTGCTGATCCCGACCGTGTCGACGTGACCGTCAAATGCCAACACCCTGGGCCCGCTGCCGAAACGGCCGAGCACGTTGCCCATTTCATCGATGTGGACATCGCGATAGCCGAGTTTCTCCATCTCCCGCATCACCCGCTCGCAGACGAGCCGCTCACCACGGCTCGGCGATGGGAGGGTGACGAGATCTCTGAGGAACTCGATGCATTCCGGCGCCGCCTCTTCGGCCAACCGAAAGGTGTGCGCCGATTGTTCCGGCGGAATCACGTTGTCCATATCCATGCCTTGCTCCACGATCCTCGTTGATGAGAATTTTTTCACAAAGTTGAGCCTCGAGCAAGAAGATTCTCGACTCCCGTCGACGGCGGCCCGCTCCGGAGTCTCTGACACGCTGTCACCCGCCGCGCGGCCCGAAGATCGCGGTACCCACCCGAACCAGGGTCGCCCCTTCGGCCACGGCAACCTCGAAATCGTGGCTCATCCCCATCGACAACTCCGGCAACGCGTGACCGGTCTCGTGCTGCAAACGATCGCGGAGCTCCCGCAATCCGCGATAATAGGGTCGCGAGGCTTCCGGGTCGGCCGCATACGGTGGGATCGCCATGATCCCCGTCACCGCGAGCCGATCGTGAACCGACACGGTCTCCAGGAGGCCTCGCGCATCGGCAGGAATCACGCCCGCCTTCTGCGGTTCACTGCCGACGTTGATCTCGAGAAGGACGTTCATCACCCGTTGCGGCCAGTGCTGCTCGAGGAGGAACTGCAGGCGATCGGCGATCTCCGGGCGATCGACCGTGTGAATCACATCGAAAACCTCGAGAGCGGCTCGGGCCTTGTTCCGCTGCAGCGGTCCGATGAGGTGCCACCTGGCGGCACGGACCCCGGGTTTCTTGGCCTGGGCTTCCTGGACGCGGTTCTCGCCGAGATCACGCGCGCCGGCGACGACGATCTCATCGACCACCTCGGCCGGGTGCGTTTTGGACACCGAAATCAGGGTCACTTCGTTCGGATCGCGACCGGCTGCGTCGGCGGCCGCGGCGATCCGGCTGCGCACCGACGCCAAGCGTCCCGCGAGATCTCGGCCAGCCATGATGACCGGCTCAGGCGTCTTCGTTCGCCGACCTCACCTCGTCGATGTTGTCTTCGATGAAGAGGATCCGGTGGCAGGTTTCACAGGTGATGATCTCCTCGCACCGCCGAACCCGTTGGTGGAGATGGGGTCGCAGCGCGAAATGGCAGAGCGAGCACGAACTCTCCACAACCGCCGCCACCGCGGTGCCCTTCTTCGATGCGAGGAGACGCAGGAACCGCGCCCGGTTCTTGGGAGCGATATCGGCCTCGATGGCCTTGGTCTCGGTCACGAGCGCGTGGACCTGCGCCATGAGCTCGTTCTTCCGATTCTCCCATGCCTCGACCACGTCCTTGTGTGCCGCCTCTTCTTCGGGTCTCGCATTCCGCCGCTCCTCGATCTCTGCGGCGAGAGCGGTGTTGGCGTCTTCAAGCTCACGTCGACGAGCCGCCGCCTCTTCCAGGGCCTTGGAGGCGTAATCGATCTCTGAAATCACCGCGGTGAACTCCCGCTCGTTGGTGACCATCCCCTTTTGTCGTTGAAAATGCTCGAGCTCGAGCTTCCACTCTTCTTCCTTCTTGCGGACCGTCTTGAGCTCACGTTCGTGCCCTTGCACCTGTTCCTCGATCTTCTCGAGCTCGGCCTTGCGGTCAAGATTGGCCTGATGAAGTTCGCGAACCTCGATGGGCGGGGACTGGCGCTCTCGAATCGCCTCAGCGATGCGATCGTAGAGTTCTTGGAGTCGGACCATCAGAGCGAGATCTTGACGTACGTTGTTCACCGCTACCCCTTGTTGCAAAGTTCAAAAGAACCGATTCCATACCGCCGCCGACGGCCGTTGCGACAGGCCATGGGCCCACCAGGATTCGAACCTGGGACCGACCGGTTATGAGCCGGCGGCTCTAACCGCTGAGCTATAGGCCCAGCGTATTCTAGCTCCGCCGGGGTCGAAGAACAAGGCAGGACCTGCCAACGGGGACAGTCGCACGAAAAGGAAGGGTGCTGGGATTGGGTGGTTCATCGCCGTAAATCGTGAATCGTGAGTCGCGAATCGTGAGTCGTGAGTTGGGGGGCCCAGCTCTTGAGGCACGGGGACGAGCGGCCCACGACTGACGATTCACGGTTGAGCCGGCCTCGGGCCGGCGGCGATCAGCTGTTGCCTTCGGAAAACGGCTTGAGAAGGTGCGCCCGCGTCGGGTGGCGAAGTTTTCGCAGCGCCTTGTACTCGATCTGACGGATCCTCTCGCGGGTGACGTTAAAGGTCCGACCGACCTCCTCGAGGGTGTGCTCGGTACCGTCACCGATGCCGAAGCGCAGTTTGAGAACCTGCTCTTCACGCGGCGTCAACGACTTGAGCACCGATTCGGTGTGGTCCTTGAGGGTCCGCATGATCACCGCGTCGATGGGCGAGATCGAGTTCGTGTCCTCGATGAAATCGCCGAGGTGGGAATCCTCTTCCTCGCCGATGGGGGTCTCCAGGGAAATCGGTTCTTGCGAGATCTTGTGGATCTTGCGGATCTTCGAGACCGGCATCTCCATCCGGCCTGCGATCTCCTCGACCGTGGGTTCGCGGCCGAGTTCCTGAACCAGCATCCTCGTTGTGCGGGTGAGCTTGTTGATGGTCTCGATCATGTGAACCGGAATCCGGATCGTCCTCGCCTGATCGGCGATGGCGCGGGTGATCGCCTGTCTGATCCACCACGTGGCATAGGTCGAGAACTTGTATCCGCGGCGGTACTCGAACTTGTCCACCGCCTTCATCAGACCGATGTTGCCCTCTTGAATGAGATCGAGGAACTGAAGCCCGCGATTGGTGTACTTCTTGGCGATGGAAACCACCAGACGAAGATTGGCGACGATGAGTTCCTGTTTTGCCTGATCGGTGTTGCCCTCGCCCCGCCGGACTTCGGCCAGGAGCATCTTGATATCGTCGTAGGGCGTCTCGAAACGCTCTTCGAGCTTTTCGAGTTCGTCCTCGTAGCGCCCGATCCGCGCCTGGTAGAACTGACGCCGTTCCTTGTTTCGTTCCTGCTGGAGCTTCTTCCGGTCCCGGTTGATGGTCTGGATGGGAATGGAAAACTGGCGTTCGACCTCTCCGAGGAAGGTGAGCAGTCGATTCCTCGTCGTCGTGGTGAAATCCGCCCGGCGGACCAGCAGGGCGATGTCTGCGGTGTTGGCCTCGATCTTATCGGACAACTCGGTGTGCCGTTTCCCGGGTTTCTTGCACCGCCTCAGCCGGCGCTTGAGTTCCTTCGACTCTTCATCGAGGCGGTTGATGGTCCTGAAGATGCCGAGATTCTCGAGAACCCGATCCTCGGCCTTGTCTTCGAGATCGAAGGACTGGCCCTGGAGCAGCTCACGGACGCCGCGGCGTTCGCGCCGGGCCCGTTCGTTGGTCCTGAGAAAAAGTTCCAACAGTCTCGGCTCTTTGGAGAGGGCGATGAAGACTCTCGCCTCACCGGCCTCGATCCGTTGAGCGATCTCGACCTCGCCCTCGCGGTCGAGGAGCTTGACCGTCCCCATTTCGCGCAGATACATGCGAACAGGATCGTTGGTCTTCTCGAGCTGTTCGGTCGCCGGCCGGGCCTGGGGCTTCGCGGGTCCACTCTCGTTCGTGTCGTCGGTGTCGTCGGACCCTTCGCCTTCCTTGTCTTCGGGCTCGACGCTGTCGGCCTCAACCACGTCGATTTCGAGTTCGCCAAGGCGAATATAGATGTCATCGAGCTTCTCGGCGATACCCGTGACCTCTTCCGGGAGCTGCTCGAAGAGCTCCTCGTACATGATGAAACCGCGATCCTTCCCGGTCTGGATCAGCTTGTTGAGTTCAGGGTATTTATCCTCAGCCAATACACGCGGCTGCTCCATGAAGTGTCACCTCGAATCGAGTTCGAATTTGTACTGTCGTTGTGCCCTCGGTCCCCGGCTTGCGCGAGCGGGGGCCGCCCCCACGCGATGAAACAACAGAGGTTGGCCGGATTCACTTCCCACACAGACGCATTCACTGAGATACTTCCATCGGGTACGAGAGCGTGGCAGGCACTTCGCGATCGACACAGACCTTCATTTGAGGTCCCATCGCCATCTGACGGAATATGGGTTCCGATCCCGGTTTTGGCAACCCCTGAGACCAAAATCGACAAAAAAACTACCGATTCGGCCGGATCTTGGCCGATTCAACCATCGGAAACCACATCAAAAGTCAGGTTTCCGTGATTTCACCTCGACGAGTTTCTGCTGCAGATCGGCCACCGCCTCGAGGTCGTCGCGATCCGCCGCCCGCCGCACCCCGGCGGTGATCACACGAGCCTCGGCTTTCCACTGCTCGAGCATCACCCGTTGCAGCTGGAGCCGGATTGCATCATCGTTGAGCTCCGGTCCCCTCCCGGTGCTGACCTCCGCGACCAGCGTCATGAGCTCGTCGTCCGCGCTCGAATCCTGGAGCCAACGGATGAAGTCTCCGCCGTCGTTCGCCGCATCGGCGGTGAAAGTCCTCAGCTTCTCGATGAGACGACCGAGCCTCTCGTCACTGCGATGGGCCGGAGCGACCTGATCGGCGACCAGGCGCCGCCACCGGGGGCCTCCGTCGAGAATGATGCGGGCGAGGAAGAACTCACCGCTGCCGAGGCTCGGCCGGGCGCTCGGCGCAGGCACGTGACCGCGCCGCCCGCCGAGCTGCCGGGAGAGGTCGCGGAGAACCTCTTCGGAAAAACCCATCCGTTGGGTCAATTCCATGAAGAGCTCGTCACGAATGTGGGGATCCCTGGCGGCACCGACGAGCGCCGCCAGTTCAGCGGCCCCGCGCTGCCGCGCGGTTCGCTCGTCGGGAAGGTCCTGAACCAGAAATTCGACCAGGGACGATGGGTTGGCGAGCATCTCACGCATGGCCTCGCCTCCCTGGACACGGACGACATCATCGGGGTCGGTTCCCGGCGGCAGACCGACGACGGCAACCGTGACCCCTGCTTCGAGGAGAACTCCGGCCCCGGTCGCGGCCGCCCTCCTTCCGGCGGAATCGGCGTCGTAGCACAGCACGACCTTGCCGTCGGCGCCGAGACGCCGCCGCAACAACCGTGCGTGGTCCGAGGTCAGTGCGGTTCCCAGGGTGGCCACGACGTTGGTGATTCCCACCAGGTGGAGCGAGAAGCAGTCGAAGTAGCCTTCCACCACCACCGCCGTCGCCTCGTCGGCAATGGCGCGGCGGGCGCGATCGAGGCAGAAGAGGGTCGAGCGCTTGTGGAAGAGGGCGCTCTCCGGGCTGTTGAGGTACTTCGGTTCACCATCGCCGAGGATGCGGCCGCCGAAGGCGATGAGCCGGCCTTCGCTGTCTCTGACGGGAAAGGTCAGGCGGCCGCGAAACCGGTCGTAGGGGTTCTTCCCCGAATCGGGCTGGACCGCCAGTCCGGCTTCGATGATGACTCCCTGCGGGTGGCGGCGTTCGAGGTGTTCGAGGAGCTGGCGCCAGTCATCGGGGGCGAAACCGAAACCGAAATCGCGCCAGGTCGGCCTGGCATAGCCGCGGCGCTCGAGCTCGGACCGGGCGCCGGCGCCGGCCGGAGAGTCGAGCTGTTCGGTGAACCAGTGCTGCGCCTCTTCGAGCACGGTCCGGAGCCGGTCCGATGTCTGGCGCCGCCGCCGGGCATCCGGACTCGCCGCCGGCAGGTGCACCCCGAACTGGCGGGCGAGTCGCTCGACGGCCTCGGGGAAACTCAGCCGCTCGAGCTCCATGACGAACTTGATGGCGTCGCCGCCGGCATGACAGCCGAAACAGTAGAAAAGCCCTTTTTCGGGATCAATCGAGAACGACGGTGTTTTTTCCTCGTGGAAGGGACAGAGGCCCTCGTACTTGCGTCCGCGCTTCTTGAGCTTGACGTGATCGCTCGCCACCTCGACCAGATCCGTCGCGTCCCGGACCTGGGCGACCACTTGCGGGTTGAGATCGGCGTCGACCATGGGCAGCTGCATTCTCTCATGAGCGTTCCGCTCTACCCGAAAATGGCGGCTGCGCGCTTTGCGCACCTCCGCCATTTTCGGGTCACGGGTCTCGGAGGTCACAATTGCGACCCTCCGCGCCACCTCGGGGTACCGGGCATGACTTTGTGCCAGAAGAACCTCACGGCGACGCATCCCGCTCCGCACAAGGTCCATGCCGGGCTCCCCCGGGAGGCGCGCTTCATCCTGGTTCTCCCGGCCACGAGACAGGCCGCCGGCGCGCCATCGGCGTGGTCGCAGCCCTCCCCGCCTCCCACGCGCGACCACGCCGATGGCGCGACGCTGGGCCGCCGGGACGCCAAAGCGTCACGGCGTCTCAGAAGGCCGGAGCCAATAGAAACCCGCGGCCGCGGCCGGGAATCCCACCAAGCCCGGCCGTCCCGCACTCTCTCGGATACGCCCAACCGAATTCAACGTCTCTGACGGGCAGGCTGGAAGCCCGCCCCCACAATTTCCGCCCGACCGGTCTAGGACACGCGGGAAACCGCGCCCCATCGGGGTGCCGGGTACGCCATTGTGCTGGAACCACCACCCGGCTCCGCCCCGCGCCCCGCACAATGGCGCTACCGGGCTCCCTCGGGGAGCGCGTCGAGGTCCTTTCTCCCGGCTCCGAAGGAGGCCGCCGGCGCCAACAGAACCCCGCGGCCGCGGCCGGGAATCCCACCAAGCCCGGCCGTCCCGCACTCTCTCGGATACGCCCAACCGAATTCAACGTCTCTGACGGGCAGGCTGGAAGCCCGCCCCACAATTTCCGCCCGACCGGTCTAGGACACGCGGGAAACCGCGCCCCATCGGGGTGCCGGGTCCGTTTTTGTGCAGGAGCGACCTCCCGACCACGCCTCGCCTCTTGCACAAAATGCGGACCGGGCTCCCCCGGGGAGCGCGATGCGGTCTGCTCTACCGGCTGCGAGGCAGGCCGCCGGCGCGCCATCGGCGTGGTCGCAGCCCTCCCCGCCTCCCACGCGCGACCACGCCGATGGTGCGACGCTGGGTCGCCGGGACGCCAAAGCGTCCCAGCGGCCCAGAAGGCCGGGGCTGAGGCTGCCGTGACCGTGACCGTGACCGTGACCGTGACCGTGACCGTGACCGTGACCGTGACCGTGACCGTGACCGTGACCGTGACCGTGACCGTGACCGTGACCGTGACCGTGACCGTGACCGTGACCGTGACCGTGACCGTGACCGTGACCGTGACCGTGACCGTGACCGTGACCGTGACCGTGACCGTGACCGTGACCGTGACCGTGACCGTGACCGTGATGTCGGCATGGTCACTCCGGGTTGTTCTTGAACCGACTCGTAGCCGTTGAGTAGGCCCATGTCAAGGGCAAGATGAATCGCCTCGGAGGCGACCCTTGACATGGGCCTACTCAACGGCTGGGGGGAGTGCATGAACAACCCGGAGGTGACCATGCACGACGCTCAACAGTCAACCGGATTCGACGCCCTCGACAAAGCGACCACGGCGGCGGGCATCGCGATCTCACTCGTGATGCGGGTTCCCGCACCATTGAAGAGCCTCGCCGATCAGGTCATTCGATCCGCTTCGTCAGTGCCGGCCAATCTTGCCGAAGGCGCCGGTCGCTCAGGCCGAGATCGACTCCACCACTACCGCATCGCATACGGCTCAGCCAAGGAAGTCGACACCCACCTTCGTCTACTCGTCGGAGCAGGCGCGATCGACAACTCGCGAACCGCCACCACCCTCCAACTCTTCGACGACGTCCGTGCCATCACCTGGCGTCTCCTCCACCCGAGATGACACTTGCGATGATTGTAGGGCCGGTGATGCGATTGCTACGTCCGTGACCGTGGCCGGAAAACCCACCAAGCCCGACCGTCCCGCACTCTCTCGGATACGCCCAACCGACTTCAACGTCTCTGACGGGCAGGCTGGAAGCCCGCCCCCACAATTTCCGCCCGACCGGTCTAGGACACGCGGAAAACCGCGCCCCATCGGGGTGCCGGGTACGCCATTGTGCTGGAACCATCATCCGCCGCCGCGACGCGCTGCGCACAATGGCGCTACCGGGCTCCCCCGGGACGCGCGATGCGGTCTGCTGTTCCGGCTCAGAGTCAGGCCGCCGGCGTCCGAGCAGCGTGGTCGCAGCCCTTCATCGACCACCTACGCGACCACGCTGCTCGGGCGACGCTGGGATGCTGGGACGCCACCGCGTTCCAGCATCCCAGAAGGCCGGTGACGAGGAAACCAAGACCCGTGGCCGTATCCGACTCCGATACCGTGGCCGCAGCCGAGGCCGCTGCCGCTGTCGCTGTCCCGGACGCTGGTGCGGCCGCGGTCCCTGTCACTGTCCCTGCCCCTGCCGCTGTCCCGGACGCTGGTGCGGCCGCGGTCCCTGTCACTGTCCCTGCCCCTGCCGCTGTCCCGGACGCTGGTGCGGCCGCGGTCCCTGTCACTGTCCCTGCCCCTGCCGCTGTCCCGGACGCGGACGCGGGGACCTAGCCGCTTTCCTCAATTTCCACCTCGGTCGCCCCCGTCCCACCCCGATTTCCCGGCGGGTGTTTGAAGCTCTTCACCGCGGGGTGCTCGCGGCAGACATCGGCGACCATCCGTCTCAGCGTCCCGGTCCCGTGTCCGTGGACGATCCGGATCGCTCGTTTGCCCGCCGCGAAGGCCTGGTCGAGCGCTCGCTCGACATCCTCCCGCGCGCGCTCGCTGTCGAGACCGATGAGCATGAGTTCCTGAGGCGCCTCCTCGGTGACCTCGATGTGTACGACTCGTTTCCTGGGTGCGTTTCGTCCGCGCCGCAGGATCTCGATCTCAGCGACGGGGACCCACACCCGCTTGTTGCCGATGACCACCGACACCTGCGATCCCCGGATCGCCTCGATCTCGCCCTCGCCCCCGAGGCCCACGAGCCGCACCCGCGCGCCGACCTGGGGACCCTCGGTCTGGGTCGATGACCCGGGCCTGGGCTGGACACCGAGATCGAGAGCCTCGTCGCGGAGTTTCTGGATGCTGCGGCGGCCCAGCGGCATGAGTTCCTTGGTGGCCTTTTCGAGTTTGGCGGTCGCCCGATCGAGCTGCTGTTTGGCCCTGTTGCGAAGCCGCTCTCTCTCAGCGCCGAGCTCGACCGGCAGGGACGCCCGTTCCTTCTCGAGTCGAGCGAGTTCGGCCGCGGCGTCGAGTCTGAGCGCTTCGATCTGAGACTCGCGAACCGCGAGGTGCGACCGCTCTTCCATGAGTTCCTGCTCGAGGGTCTCCAACCGCCGCAACCAGCGGTCGAGTTCGAGGTGATCACCGCCGAGGAGCTCCTCGGCGCGGTGCAGAACACTGCGGTCGATCCCCATCCGCGCAGCGATCTCGAGGGCCCTCGACCTCCCGGGCCGGCCGAGGGCCAACCGATAGGTCGGCCGTTCGTTGGCTTCGTCGTACTCCATCGCCGCGTTCTCGAAACCGGTGGTCGATGACGCCACCATGGCGATGGAGGCGAGGTGGGTCGTCGCGACCGTGAGGGACCCGCGACGGGTGAGCGTCTCGAGGAGGGCACAACCGAGTGCCGCGCCCTCGAGGGGATCGGTCCCCGCGCCCAGTTCGTCGTACAGAACCAGGGTGGTCTCGGCGGCGCCGTCGAGGAGCCGGGCGGTCGCAGCCATGGCGCCCGAAAAGGTCGAAAGATCGGCGGTGACATCCTGCTCGTCTCCGACATGGCACCAAAGGTCGTCGATCTCGGGAATCGTCGTTCCGGCGTCGACCGGGATCGGAATCCCGTGGTAGCACATGAGCACCATCAACCCAATGGTCTTGAGCACCACCGTTTTGCCGCCCGCATTGGGACCCGAGATGACCAGGGTCCTGACATCGGCGGGCAAGGCGAAGTCCAGGGGCACCACCGGTCGTTGGGTCCGGAGGCGTTCGGCGTCACCGAGAACCTCAAGTCGAAGATCCCTCAAACGGTCATCGAGCAGAGGATGTCGGGCGCCCTCGAGCCGCAGCTCGGCGCCGGCTTCGGGAAATACGATCCGGCCGCCGGCAGCCTTGCCGAAGAGCACCGCCGCCTGGGCGCCGTCGAGCCGGCCGAGGGTCGCGACGGCGCCGGCGAGTTCATCTGCCGCGCCGGCGAACGCGTCGCCGATCACCCGGAGGATCCGATGCAGTTCGTGCCGCTCTTTGGCGGCAATCTCGGCGAGAGCGTTGTTGAGTTCGACGGCTTCAAAGGGCTCGATGAAGGACGTGGCCCCGCTCGAGGAGGTGTCGAGGAGAAGACCCGGAACATCCGATCGCGCCCCCGAACGGACCGGGAGGCAGTAGCGGTCCCGTCTCAAGGTCGGCGGCGCATCGGTGACGGCACCGCCGTGAGCCCGGCGAACTCCCGCAAGCACCTGCAGGAGATCCTGGCGCCGGCGGCCCGATGCCCGTCTCAGACGGGCAAGTTCGGGAGAGGCGTCATCGGGGATGCGGCCGTCGCGACCGAGCAACGGCGAGACCACGGCCACCAAGGCGGTGGTATCCGGGAGTTCCTCGGCGACACCGCGGAGGACGGCCTGTTCATCCGGGACATCCGCCAGCCGTCGGCGGACCGCGGCCACCCGCTTCGCCAGCGACAACAACGCGAGAAAGTCTCTCGGTTCGGTCGGAGCCGAAGCCTCCGGTTCGAGCCACGCCGCGGCTTCATCGATACCGTCGAGAGGCAATGGGCCGTCAATGGAAATGAGCTCGAGCAACGCGGAGTTGAACGCCGCACGTCCAAGCGCTTCATCGACACCGGGAAACTTGCCGCTGCACCCGATAAGAAAACGGCCCATGCGCGTTCGCGCATGGGCCGCCACGAGCTTCATGGCCGTATCGAACTCAAGCTCGGCAAACGGCGATCGTCGCAAGGTCTAGAGCAGACCCGCCCTACGTTGCTTCGCCATTTTGCGAAGCATTTTCTTGCGGGCTTGGATCATCTGCCGTTTGCGTTGCTCCGACGGTTTCTCGTAGAAGCGACGGCGTTTGACCTCGGAGAGGATGCCAGCCTTTTCGCACTTGCGCTTGAATCGGCGCAGCGCTTGTTCGAAGGATTCGTTATCGCGAACGTAAACTCCTGTAGGCATTGGCGGTTTCACCTCCTCTCCGTGCTGTTTGCGCAGACTTTCATCCGGCGCACGCATCAGGACGCCGAGGCTACCATCGCCCAACGGCGTCGGTCAAGATCGAATTCACCCACAAGGGGGTGATTTGGCTGCGAATCTCACGGCGCCGTCACGGCAGCCGGGCTCAGTCCTCGACAACCGTGGTCGCAGGAACCGCTTCCCAGTTCTTGTCGTAGATCTTGCCGGTCTTGGTTTTGAAGTAGAAGGCCGCGGCGCCGCCCTCACGCTTCTTGTACAGCCAGGATTCCACACCCTTTTCCTGGCTCTCCTGGATATTTCGGAAATAGACCTGCCCGACGGTCGCCACCACCTCTTCCTTGGTCATCCCCTTTTTGACCGCGTCGAAGCGTTCCTGGGTGATGTACCGCCAGTCGTCGAACTCGGCGATCTTGGCGACCAACGGGTGGTAGGGGCTCAGACCGGCTGCGTTGAAGTAGCCTTCGGCGGTGCTGAGATGGTCGATGGCCTTTTTGTAGTCACCTGACTTCACAACCATGTCATCGGCGACCAGAATGGCCTCGTCGGCGTAGATCACCAGAGCGTCTGCGGTCTCTTGGGACTCGGGATAATCGTTGATGCCGATATTGAGAAAATCGGCAAGCAGCCCCTGGACTTCTTCAAACGCCGTCTCATTTTCGGTCGCGGACGATTCGATCCTGGTTTGGATCTCCTCGAGCTCGAGTTTTTGTTCATCGGTGAGTTTGTTCTCGGGGATGGCCTGCAGTTCGACCAACGATGCCTCGGCGGCGTCGATTTCGGCGCGCCTCTCGATCAGGGCGTTGTACTCCGCCTCGAGGGCGGCAGACTGTTCCTGGAACGCGGCAAGCTTGAGATCTTCCTCGCTTGGGCCCCGAGAGCAACCCGGCACGAGTCCCATTACAGCAACCAGGACCACAGATACGGACAGTAGACGGAAACTCTTCATGGCCTCTCCCTTCGGAGCAAACGCTAACAGAACCGACGTCTCGTGACAACGGTATATTCCTGCTCGGAGATAGACCTGATCTCACCATTAGACCGCTCGTGAGTGTTATTCTCCTGAGGTCCAGACAATTCGTCGCATCCGTTCAGGGAGAACTCGGGTGACCGCCCGAACGGTTCTTGACTGTAGGACGGAGCGCCGGAGATAATGCAGACACGCATGGCGAGTGAGTCGGGAGGCACCATGGAGCGGTATGACACGATTCTTGAACAGCTCAGAAAGGCGCAGAGTCGTGGGATCGAGACCATCACCAACCGTCTCGATTTCGTGGTGCAGAGCCTCGAGGAACTCATCAACGAGGCCAAGTCTTCTGTTCAGGGAGCGCTGCCGGAATCGGCGGACGAGCTTTTCCCCGTCGACGAGATCGAGGCGGCGCTCGATTCCCACCGCCAGCAGGCCGAGGCCCACAAGCTGAGGTGCGCCGAGCTCGAAGCCAAGATCGAGGGTCTCGAGCGGACTGCCGGCAGCTCACACCCGGGGGCTTCCATTGCTCTCATGCGGGCCCTCGACGAGGCTCGAAGCCAATCCGAGCTGCTCAAGGAACTTCTTCCCGCCATCTCTGAGAACGCCGCGCGGGCCGTGGTTCTCGTTTTGCGCGAGGGCAGGGTCTCGGCATGGAGCGGGATCGGTTTCGCCGACGGCGAGGTTTTGCGATCATGGCAAGGGGATGTCGCAGAAAGTGCGGCGCTGTCCAAGTTGCTCGAAGTTCCCCGGCCGATTCGCTTCGCCCCGGCCCAGGACGAACTCTTTCGCACCTGGTTTGCCGACGAGGTGGAGCCCGATGAGATCCTGTTAATACCGGTGGTGCTGCGCGGGAAGCTGATGGGCACGGTTTATATCGACCGGCTCGAAGGCCAGCCGTGGGATCCCGAAACCGCACAGATTCTGGTGGCCCAGGTCTGTTGGCTCATCGACACCCTCCAGTACCGCCAATCGGCGGCTCCCTCCCTCGGCGAACCGATCGACATCGGTCAGATTTCCGACACGGAAATCCCAGAACCACCGCCGATTGATGAACAACCCGAATTCGACCGTGAAGCCGAAGCCGCGGACGAACCCGGAACCGAAGAGCCGGTGATCGATCCCTCGGCCACCATGAAGATCGACGTGTCGGGATTCGGCGGTTCCGGATCGGCCTCGGACAGCGGGGTCGTAACTGAAGCTGTCGCCGAGATCGAACGCCAAGCGCAGATCATCACCGCCGGCGCCGAGGCAGAGGACTCGATTCCCGCCGAGTTCGAGGATTCCATCGACTCGGAGAGCTTCGAGCCGGAAGCGATGGTCGAGTCCGAGCCCTCATTCGAACCGGAACCAGCGGTCGAGCCCGCGTTCGAGCCGGAGCCGGAGCCCGAATTCGAACCCGAGCCGGAACCCGAGTTCGAACCCGAGCCGGAAGAAGGCGACGACGACATCGGCGCCGAGGAACCCGCCGTTGCCGAGACACCGCCGCCGGTTTCTTCTGCGACGCCGAGCCGCGTCCAGATGCCGGTGACTCCACCCGCGCCCGCCGGGGCCGTGACCCCGGGGTCGCAGTTCCTTGACGAGCCGCCCCCGGTTCAGCCGGTTCAACCTCCGCCTGCAGAGCCGGCAAAGGAGGTTTCCGAGGACGAAGCGCAGCGCGAGGAGGCTCGCCGCTTTGCTCGTCTGCTCGTCTCGGAGATCAAGCTCTACAATGAGGAGCAGGTCGAAAGGGGCCGCGAGTCCGGCGATATCTACCAGCGTTTGCGGGAGGATATCGACCGCAGCCGCGAGATGTTCGAAAAGCGGATTGCGGCCGAGGTGCGCGAGAGACAAGACTACTTCCAGGACGAGTTGGTCCGGGTCCTCGCCGATGGCGACCCCGACCTCCTCGGTATGTGAGGGCTCGCACACCGAGACTTCCGCGAGCCCTGGTTTTCATTGCAGTCTCGGTCATTCTTGCCGTGGCCTGCGCCGACCACCCGGTCGAAGACCAGGATTCCTCCCGTCTGGATGTACTCAAACGAGCCTTCGCGTCTCGCCATGACGACCCCGTCGCCGCGGCCGATCTTTTTGCCGAGGCGGGGTCCGGTCCCTCCCTCGAAAGAGCTCGCCTGAAGGCCTGGTATGACTGCCTCCGGCGCGGCGGCGCCGACTCCGCCCGGTGGCGCTCCTTCCTCGACGCCCGGCCTCCCGTCGATCTTGGGGGCCCTGCCACGCTGGCTCTGGCAGCGGCCCTTGCGACCGAAAACGACCGCGCTGGTGCGGTTTCTGTTCTCGTCGCGGCTCCCGAACCGTTTCGCCACCGAGCCGATCTCGAGCTTCTCGATGTGGCCGATGCCGCCACCGCCGCGTCAGCGGCTTTTCGGCTCGCCCGGGAGGCACCGCAACTCCTGCGGTCGCACTCGTCGACCCTCGAGCGCAGCATCCTCACCGCCTTCGAGCACAAAGACTGGATGGCCCGCGCAGCGGCGTGGCGGTCGGCCGGCCTCGGGTCGCGAGGGGCGGCCGAGCTCCGGAAGCTGCAGAGCCGGGGGGCGGAGGAGAAGGAACGGCGGATCGAGCTCGCGCGCTGTGAAATTGATGGGGGATCGTCGACCCGGGCGCTCGACGCGCTGCCTGCCAGAGATCGATCCGACCCCGTCGAACTCAATCTCAGAGCAGAGGCCTACCGACGCCGCGCCTGGGGTCTCATGCCCGATAACGCCGCGTCAAAACCGTTTCAAAGTTGCCTCGCGGAGGCTCTGCGTTCGGCTGCCACCGCCGAGGGTCCCGACCTGAACGAGGCTCTGACCCTCGTGCTCGAGTGCGGCACCGAAGCCGGCTCGCTCGGCCCAGCCCTGACTGCATGGCGCCGCCTCGAGGCCTTGGGCTGGGAACACTCTCGCCGCACCTGGTTGGGCCGCCGACTCGGCATCGCGCTCGCCCTCGGGGGCGCAGACCCGGGGATCATCGCCGGGATGGCGAGCGCAATTCCGGACCACCAACGATGCCTCCACTACTGGCGTTCGGTCACCGATCCAGGCCAAGAAGGTCTGGCTGATCTGGCGGCGGTGAAGATCGCAGACATCTACGGGAGCTGGGCGAGGAGAAGAACGGGCGCGGCGACCTCCCTGTCGTATTCTCCGGCCCCCGACCCCGTGGGCGCCGCTGATCCTCCATTCTCGGTCAAGTGGCTTGCCGACAACGCCGGCCCGGCCGAGGCCTCGGATGAGTGGCAGCGGCACATCGCTCTTCGTCTTCCAGCGCGGTCCGAAGCGCTGTCTGTTGCGATCCTGGCTGCCGAAGCGGGCCGCGCCAATTCGGCCATTCGAGCCCTGCTCGCCGGCTTCCCTGAAATCGGCACGTTCGCCATCGCCGATCTTCCGGCAGACGCTGCTCGTGCGTATCTGCCGCTGCATTGGACCGATCACATTCTCGCAGCGGCTCGTGAAACCGGGGTGGACCCGTGGCTCATCGCCGCGGTGGCGCGGCAAGAAAGCACTTTCAACGCAAAGGCCCTGTCGCCCGCCGGCGCTCGCGGGGTGCTTCAACTCCTTCCTTCGACCGCGCGGCTCCACGCTCGGGACCTGGGACTCGGAAGCCGGCCGGATCTGGAAGACCCGGCGGTCAACATCCGACTCGGCGCCCGCGAGATCGCCTGGCTCATCCGCCGTTTCGGCGAGACGGAACCCGCCCTCGCCGCCTACAACGCCGGTGAGCGTCGGGCCCGGCGGTGGTGGAAGAAATGGCCCGAGCCCGAGGTCTTCACCGAGTCTATTCCCATTCCGGAGACCTACACCTATGTCCGGCGAGTGGTCTTTCTTTCCGAGGCCTACCGCGAGATCCACGCCGATTCCTGGAGCACGACACCATGAAAGAGATCTCGGTACGTACATCCAGCCGCACCCAGCTCGTCAACATCACATCGATGGTCGCCTCGGCGCTGATCGACCTCGACCCGACCGCCACCCTCTGCCACGTCTTCGTTCCCCACACAACGGCGGCGGTGGTCATCAACGAGTCGGCGGACCCCGATGTCGCCGCCGACCTCGTCGCCGCCTACCAGGCCATGGTCCCGGAGATCTCCTTCTCCCACGCCGAGGGCAACTCGGATTCGCACCTGCTCGCCACCCTCCTTGGTTCATCGGTGACCATCCCGGTCGAGAACGGCCGGCTCAAGCTCGGGATCTGGCAGGGAGTCTTTTTTGTCGATCTCGATGGGCCGAGGACTCGGCGGGTTTGGGTGAGCGTGGTCTAGCCCAAGACGGCCTGTTACTATCAGAAGTCGTTACCATCAGGCTACTTGCCTGTTTGGTTATACGGTCAACTAATCAAACTTAACAAAATAAAAGACTTAAGACTTGACAATCACCCATGAGGCCCCACAATGGTAGGAGTGGAGGAGAAAGTCATGGCAAGGTTGAGACTCGGTCTGTTGACCCGGAGAGAAAATCGACACTCGATGATCTCGACCGCCGTCTTGGTTGTCGCGGTGGTCGCCGCGGCCGGCCTCGCAGCCGCCCAGGACGGCGAAGAATATGAAGCCATCGACAGCTCGGTCTGTGCCGACTGCCACGACCCGGGCGGTCGCGAATCCGCCTTCGCCGATGAGATCTCCCACTCCGCGCACGAAGGAGTCGATTGCCTTGACTGCCATGTCGATCGCGGCACGGTCCCCCATCGACCGCCGGATGAGGACTTTCACGTCGGCTGCAAGGGCTGCCGCGGCTGCCACGAGGAGGCGGCCGAGGAGTATCAGGCGCACGGTCGTGCAAAGCTCGGCGAGTGCCAGGATATGCCCCATTGCACGGACTGCCACGGCTCGCACGACATCCTCCCGTCGTCGGTGAGCCGATCGACCACCCATCCCACGAATCTCCCCGCCACGTGCGGCAAGTGCCACGAGAACCTCGATATCACCACCAAGTACGACATCCTCATCGACCATCCGATCCAGATCTACGCCCGCTCGGTCCACGGTCGGGCGTCGCGCGGCGGCGTCTACGTGGCCGCCACCTGCAACGACTGTCACTCGACGGGTGGGACGGCGCACAAGATCCTGTCGCCGGGGTCACCGGATTCGAGCATCAACCACTTCAACATCCCCGATACCTGCGGCAGGTGCCACAAGGGAGTCGAGAACGACTACCGAGAGGGCATCCACGGCCAACTCGCAGCGCGCGGTGAAACCGATGCGCCGGTGTGCACCGACTGCCACGGTGAGCACGGGATTCTCTCGCCCGACGACCCGCTGTCGCCGGTCTCGGGCTCGAAGGTCGCCGAAATGACCTGCTCGCCGTGCCACGAGTCGGCGGTGCTCAACGAGAAATACGACATCAAGACCGGCCGCCTGACCACCTTTATCGATTCCTACCACGGCCTCAAATCAAAAGCCGGCGACACTCACGTCGCCAACTGCGCCTCGTGTCACGGTGTCCACCGGATCCTCGCCAGCTCCGACCCGACGTCCACCGTCAACCCGACCAACCTGCGGGCAACCTGCGGCGAGTGCCACCCCAACATCTCCGAGAAGATCGCCCTGACGCCCATCCACGGCATCGGCGGCCAGGGCCTGCGCACGGGGGCCGCCGATGTCATCGAGAAAATCTACATCATCGCGATCACCGTGATCATCGGTCTCATGATCCTCCACTGGCTGATCGACCTCGTCCGCCACATGGTCAATCTCACGAAGGATCGCCCCCAGATCCTCCGCATGCACATCGACGAGGTCGTTCAGCACGCGCTGCTTGCCATCACCTTTATCACTCTCACCATCTCGGGGTTTGCGCTGCGCTACGACCAGGGCTTCATGGCTCGATTCTTCTTCGGCTGGGAGGGAGGTTTCGAGATTCGAGGTGTCGTCCACCGAGTGGCGGCGGTTCTCTTCATGGCCACCACCGTCTGGCATCTTCTGTTTCTCTTTTCTCCACGCGGCCGCCGTTTCGCCAAAGACATGATGCCGATCCAGCGCGATTTCCAGTTCTTTTTGAGGCGAATGCTCTACAACCTCGGTCTGAGACCGCGTTGGGACTGCATCCAACGCTTCAACTATGTGGAAAAGGCCGAGTACTGGGGCCTGGTGTGGGGCACCATCGTCATGGTCTCCACCGGCCTCATGCTCTGGTTCGACAACTGGTTCATCCAGTTCCTCCCCAAGGGCATCCTCGACATCGCCCTGGTCATCCACTTCTGGGAGGCGTGGCTTGCGGCGCTGACAATCTTCGTCTGGCATTTCTACTCGGTGATCTTCCACCCCCACGTCTACCCCATGAACCCGAGCTGGCTCACCGGCCACATGCCCGAGGCCATGTACAAGCACGAACACCCCGGCTACCTCGAGGAGGCGCGGCACGAGACCGAAAGGGTCATCAATAAGCGCATCGAACGAATGCTTCGGCGGAACCACGACCCGGAGTTCCCGGTCGAGGCCGAACCCTCCGATGCCGCCGCGCCGAAACCGGACGCCGACAACGACGGACCAAAGGCCGACGGCTCGTGACCGGGACCGGAGTTGTGTGAGGATGTCCATCGCGCGAGCAGGCTCATGGTCCTGCTCGCGCCTGTTCGACCTTGCATCTGATCCAGAGATTCAGTATCAGGTGAAAGACAAAATTGAGATTCTCGAAGTAGTGGTATAGTTTTTATCGGAACGAAAACCGAACAACCGTTCGGTGACAACTCATACTGTTTGGGAGGTTGGGATGGCATCTTCAGTTAAGGTATCGCCCGCACACATCATCGGATTCCTTTTGACTGTCATGTTCTTGGCTACAACCGGAGTGGTACTCGCGGGCGACGGTCCGTCGCCCGATGGCCAGGTTCAAACCGCCATCGAAGCCCATGAAATCCTCCCTCCCGGTACCCTTGCGGCGGCGCCCGCCATCAAAACGACAACCACCTCCACCCTTCTGACCGACGGCTTCGAGGGCGCCTTCCCCGGCACCGCCTGGCAGCTCTACCACGACGCCTCGGGAGCCGATGTGGCATGGGGCAAGAGCAGCCACCGGAAGAGCGCCGGAAGCTACAGCATCTGGTGCGCGGCCGGCGGCAGCGCGTCGCCGGGCGCGGGCGGCAATGTTCCGGTGTTTACGAACACCTGGGCCATCGCCGGGCCCTTCGACCTTTCCGGCGCCACAACGGGCGAGCTCAAGTTCGACTACTGGTTGTCCACCGAAGCCAGTTACGACAATTTCAAGTGGCTGGCGTCGACCAACGGAACCAACTTCTCGGGACTTCAGACCTCGACCAACACCAGCGGATTCCAGACCGTGACCCAGGACCTCTCGAGCTGGGGCAGCGCCGGCAACCTTCTCGGCCAGTCCCAGGTGTGGATCGCGTTCATCTACCAGTCGGATGAGAGCAACACCTACGAGGGCGCTTATGTCGACCAGGTCAGCCTCATCACCAACGGCGGGGGCGGAGGCAGCAACTGTGGAACCTATGTCCTGACCGAGGACAACAACAACAACAGCTGGACCGGAACACCCGACGGCGACTGGGGCTACTGCCTCTACAACAACGATCCCAAGCACCCCATCGAGTTCACCTTCAACGTCACCGAATCGAGCATCTCGTCGGCGCAGCTCCTGCTTCTCTGTCACGATGTCGATCAGTTCACGACTCCGGGCAATCCCGAGATCGACAAGGTGTATGTCAACAACAACTACATCGGCGATCTCACCGGGGCCAACGACGAGGACTCGACCACCCTCTTCACCGTGCCGGTGAGCGCTCTCACCAGCGGCACCAACCGGGTGCGGATCGATGTCAACCAGAACCCGGGAACGCCGTCCAACGACTGGTGCGTCGAGCTCAAACAAGCCCAGCTCCTCATCAACGGCGGCTGCACCGGTCAGGCGACCTGCCGGTCGGTGACCACGAACAACACCAGTTACGCCCCGGGGGCCACGGTCGCCGTCACCTACGAGATCGACACCACCGCCACTTCCCAGCAGATCCGGGTCGAGTCGAACCTCCTCAACCCGGACGGCGTCATCGTCGCCGGAACCGAACGGAACTACACGACCAACGGATCCGCCAATGATCCGCAAACCGTCAACCTCGCGCTGCCGAGCACCGCAGTCGCCGGTACCTACAAAGCCCAGGTCCTGGTCTTTGACACCGCTTCCGGCCAGCTCGAGTCGTCCTGCGAAAGGTCCTTCACGGTCACCGGCGGCGGCGGCAGTTGCGATATCACCTGCAGCGCCTCGTTCCCGACCACGGCGCAGGTCGGCCAAACGGTGAGCTTCACCAGCACCGCCAACGGGAGCGGCGATTGCGGCACGCTCGAGTACTTCTGGTTCCCCGAAGACGGCTACAGCACCGTGACGGTCTTCGGCCGCAACGGATCCTGGGTCTACAACGCACCCGGGACCTACAACTGGCTCTATGTTGCCATCGGCGACAACGGCGGCCGCTGCGAGCGCAGGGGGACCATCACCGTCACCGCCGGCGGCGGCTGCACCATGACCTGCAACGCCACGGTGCCCGCCACCGCCCAGGTCGGCCAAACGGTCACCTTTACCGGTTCGGCCAACATCAGCGGCAACTGCGGCACCGTCGAGTACTTCTGGTTCCCCGAGCAGGACTACAGCTCGGCGACGATTTTCGACCGCAACGCGACGTGGGTTTACAACACCGCCGGCACCTACAACTGGCTGTTTTCCGCGGTCGCGGAAAACGGCCAGTGCGAGAGACGCGGCACGATCAACGTCACCGGCGGCGGCGGCGGTTCGAACGTCATCTGGGTGCCGGTGGCGAGCCGGGCCAACGGCGCGAACAACAGCACCTGGGTCACGGACCTCGGCATCTTCAACCCGGGGACGGTCGCGGTGACGGTCACGATCAAAATCTGGGTCAGCACCGGACCCCTCATCAAGACGGTCAACGTCAACGCCGGCGGTCAGATCATCATCACCGACGTGATCGGGTGGTTCAACCCGGGTCTCTACACCTCCGCCGCGATCTCCATCATCTCGAGCCAGACCCTGATCATCACCTCACGAACCTACAACCAGATCGCGGCCGGGGTCATCTGCTTCCCCAGGGGGACCCTCGGTCAGGGCCTCAACGGCTTTCTCACGACCAGCGGCATCTCCGCGGGCCAGTCCGGCTGGATTCCCAACCTCGTCGAGAACAACTTCTTCCGATCCAACATCGGCTACACCAACACCGGTACGACCAGCGCGAGCCTGACCGTCCGCCTGTACAACGGCAGCGGCACCTTCCTGGGCAGCTACAACGTCACCCTCGCCCCGGGCCAGTGGAAGCAGACCAACCAGCCGTTCCGCAGCATGCCGAACTATGTCTGGCTCGACGCCGGCTCGGCCAAGGTCACCGTCAACTCGGGCAGCGGCATCGTCGTCTACGGTTCGGTGATCGACAACCTCACCAACGATCCGACGACGATCCCGTTCTATCGATAATCCGAACCGT
>CAWGLT010000003.1:0-82457 GCA_963823445.1 uncultured Acidobacteriota bacterium | reverse complement strand
GGCGATGGGTGGTTGGCGATTCGGGGTTGCGACGGGAATTCTCGTGAGTGTCGTTCTTGGCGGCCCGGCTTCTGCCCAGTGGCCCACCGATCCGGCGGCGCCGTTGGTGGTCGCCGATCGCTCCGGGCCGCAGGTCCAGCCCAAGATCGCGAAAACTGCAGGCGGCGGTTTCTACATCAGCTGGTTCGACAGCTCCGCCGGCGGTTACGATGTCTATCTCCAGCGTCTCGATGCCGCGGGCGACGAGATGTGGCCTCACAACGGCGTGCTCGTGGCCGACCGCGGTTTCAGCTCGACGCAGGACTACGGCCTGAGCGTCGACACTTCGGGAAACGCGTTGCTCGCGTTTCGCGATGACCGGGGGGCGACCACCGAGGTGACGGTATCCAAGGTCGGCCCCGATGGTACGTTGTTGTGGGGAACTGGTGGCGTTCAGGTCTCGAGTGGCGGGTTCTTCGTCGCCGCACCCCGGGTGGCCGGAACCAGCGACGGCAACGTGGTTGTGGCGTGGACGAGTGAGAGCGACGTCAAGGTTCAGAAGCTCGATCCGTCCGGGATGGTCCTTTGGGGAGCCGGGGTGACCCTGAGTCCTGCCGCCGGGTCGTACACGGCTGCGGATCTTCATGCGACCGAGAGCGGGACGTCGATCCTCTCGTTCACCCACATGACCGGTGGTTTCCCCTCGCCGATCCACCTCTGGGCGCAGAAGCTGGCGGCCGCGGATGGAGCATTCATGTGGGGCTCAGGCCACGTCCAGGTTTATGACCAGGCGGGCGGGTCGCTCCAGATCGGGAACTTCCCGCCCTTCGTGCCGGATGAGGCTGGCGGCGCGGTCTTTGCCTGGTACACCAGCTCCCCGAGTCTCCAGTGCCGCGTGCAGCGGGTCCTCGCCAACGGCAGCGAGGCCTTCGCCCACCAGGGGATCGAGGTGTCCACCAATGCCTCCCAGATCAGGGTCAGCCCGAGCGCGGCGTTCAATCCCACGACCCAGGAGATCTTCGTCGCCTGGAGGGAGCAGAACAGCAACCAGAGCCAATCCGCCCTCTACGCGCAAAAGGTCGATGCCTCCGGGGTCCGCCAGTGGACCGACAACGGCAGCCAACTGATGCCCATGACCGCCGACGAGATCAGCGACGTCACCACCCTCGTCCACGACGATGGCGCCCTGGTGAGTTGGATCCACTCTCCATCATTCGGAAACGACCCGGTCTATGCGGTTCGGGTCGACGGGAGCGGCAGCCTCGTCTGGGCGCCGCCGATCGCCGAGCTCTGCATCCTGCCGACCCAGTCGTCCAGGCTCGCGGGAGTCATGGGGTCGGAGGGCTTTGCGGCGTACGTCTGGAGCGACGGCGACTCGGGGGTGGGTGACATCCTCGCCGCGAATCTCAACGGCGACGGGACTCTCGGCTACGCGGGGGCGGTCTTCGCCGACGGATTCGAGTCCGGCGACACCGACGGATGGTCGCAGACGGCGCCCTGAGAACCGTCCTGGACCTTTGTTCGGTGCCGGCGGGACGCCGGCACTACAAGGAGACACGCGCGCTTGTAGGGCCGGCGGGACTCCGGCGCTCCAAGGAGTCACGCGCCTTTGTAGGGCCGGCGTCCCGCCGGCCTGATGGCGACGAGGGGAGGAAGACCTCAACGACCGATTCTAGCCCGAAGTATTCATGAGCTGTCTGCTGCGGCCGGCGATGCACTGCCGCGCCAGCCTCCGTTTTCTCACCTCCGGGTGCTCGCCGTACTGTCAAGTACGCCTCCGCGCCCCTCGGATCGAAAACCCAGCTGGGCACAGCACCTCGCCGACCTCGCGACGAAACCCGGTGAGAGGAGCGGGCTGGCGTTCTGCAGGAGGCTCATCGGAGTGCTGAAGGTTACGGTTGCTGTCCAGCCTCGAAGACCCCGAGGTAGTCGATCTTGCAGCCTCAACCGTCCCACATCCGTTCGTAGGCGGCGAGACGAGCCTCGGCAAACGCCGCAGCGGCTTGGATGGACGGCAGTTCGCGGACAAAGTACCTGCCCTTTGGGGTCCGCTCCTGGACGAGGATCCGATCGTCGGACCGCAGGATTCGGATGCGTCCGGCGATTCCGGTGTCGATCTCCCGAAGGGTGTCGGTCTGCTCGATGAGCGAACCGAGTTCTTCGGGAGGGAACGCGACAACTTCGCGGCCGATCTCCGAGATCCTCATGAGAGGTTCCGCCGCCGGCCTCAGTGGCCGAAGTGTTCGGAGATGGTGGAACCGAGGCCTTCGGACGTGTCGGACGGAATGGCGATCAGCATGGCGTTCCTTTCGCGGCCTGAGATGTTACTCCTCAGGTCCGGGGCTGTCGAGTGCGCCGTCGGGAGGGCGATACAATGTACCGGTCGCTTCGACGAAACAGCACAGGGGATCGAATTCGAGCAGCCACCGCTTCCGTTTTGACAGCCTGTTGTCTGTGGAACCGGCGCCGGAGATCTACTCCTGGGCGCCTTTGCGGGGCCCGACCTGGAGCGTCGTCCGCACCCGCGATTGGACCTATGTCGAGTCCCCGAAGATCACGTCAGATCGGTGGTGGGGCGAGGTCGTCGTTCCGCCGGTCGCCCTCTATCACCGGTCGGACGATCCGGACGAGTTCGCCGACGTGGCCGACGACCACCCCGAGATCGTCGGCGCCATGGCGTCGCGGTTGGCCGAACGGCAGGGACTCAACGCCGCGCTGCGATCGGGCCTGGGTGCCGGAGAGGCTCTGGCTGTCGACACGGCGGCCGCGCTCCGTGAACTGGGATACCTCGACCGCGACCCTCTGCCCGCCGACTGAGAAAACGCCTCGTGATCGGGCGCGTTCCGTTCGGTCTCGGCTGAACTCGATGGGATCAGACCAACGGGGGCTGAGGTCGGAGCCGTTCGATCAGGGCTTTTTCGATCGGCAGGTCATAACGGTTCGAGCGACACCGCCAGCGCGCCAGCGCCTGGATCGGCGCTGCCCACCAGCGAGGTCTGCCCCATCCGAGCTGGGAGAAGAAGCCGGCCAGTCGAACGCGCCGGATCGTTCGTTGGTCCATCCACGGACTCGAGGTGGTGACATAGTCGAATCGCGACCACTCTTCGAGGTTTTGCGGGAGCTCGAAGCCGTCGAGGACGACATCGTGAGTGATCTCGGAACCCGGGTAGGGTTTGTAGAAGAAGAACGGAGTGGTGTTGGCCCAGTGCATCGCCTTGAGGCGCCGCGCCAACACGAGGGAGGCCTCAACATCATCGGGCCTCTCGCCCGGGATTCCGAAAATGAAGGGAAAGGTTGCAGCGATTCTGTGATCGCGGCAGCGCTCGGCCACTATTTGGATCTGATCGACGGTGATGTCCTTGCCGAGGACGTCGAGCATCGTTGGCGACCCCGATTCGACGCCGATGAGCAGCTTGCGCAGACCTGAACGCGCCAACAGATGGAAGTCTTCGTCGGTCAACCTCGCACCCTGGTCGGCCCGCATGGTGGCCGCCCAACTGAAGGGCGATCCCTCAGCGACGAGTTTCTCCGCGAACTCGACGGTCCAACCTCGAGTCGAGAAGAACGTCTCATCCTGGAAGTTGACGTCGTCGACCCGGTAGCGGCCGGCGAGGTCCGAGAGCTCCGCAACCACCCGGTCGAGCGGGATCGCCGACCTCCGGCGATTGAAGACCGCAGGGTCGGCGCAGAAACGACAGCGGTAGTGACAACCGATGGAGGTCACGTAGTCGAGCTGGCGCCGGTTCTTGAGCGCGAAGTAGCGCTCGACCGGGAGCAGAGAATAGTCGGCCGCCGGGAGATTCCCATAGGGTTCGAGGGGCCGAACCGCGGTCAGGCTCGGGTTGTCGTTCTCCTTGATGGCGATGCCGGCGACACCGGAGAACAGCCTGCCGTCGAGAAGGCAGTCGATGACCTCCTGCATCGTGCGTTCGCCCTGGCCGCGCACCACGATGTCGACGCAGCCGGCTTCGGCCAGCACCTCGAGGGGAAAGAGCGAAGGGTGCCACCCGCCCCAGACGACGGGAAGGTCTGGACGGAGAGTCTTGACCAGGCGGCTGACACAGAGGGCGTCCTCGATGGGCGCGCCGGTGAGCACGCTGACACCAAAGCAGATCGCATGGTCAAGGTGCGGTTCGATGGCCGCCATGGGGTCCGTCTCGAGTCGGCCGTCGATGATGATCGGCGTGACTCGCGTTCGATCCACAGCCGAGGCCACCGCCAGCAGCCCGAGGGGCATGGTGAAGAAACGCGCAGCGCGGCTGGTACAGCAGAATCGTCGGTTTGATGGAGATCTCCAGACCGGATCTCATTCTTACGCAGTTCGACCGTCGCGTCCACCCTGACGTGGAGAGTGATGTGCCGGGGTGATCTGGAATGAAAAACCCGCCGGCGGCGGCCGGCGGGTGTGAAACGTCATCTGAGTGGCCTACTCGGCCAACAGCAGGCTCTCCATCTCGTCGAGGATCTCGTTCCACCGGACCATCACGGTGCCCATGACCTCGGGATCGGTGAGATCGACGCCGGCCCGTTTGATGGCGTCCATGGGGTAGACGCTGCCGCCGAGCTTGAGGCACGCGAGGTAGTCGTCGACCGCGGTCTTGTCGCCGCTGCGGACCCGGCCGGCAATGGCCTCTCCCGCCGCGAACGAAGACGCGTACTTCCAGACGTAGAAGGTGCGGTAGAAGTGCGGGATCCGCGCCCAACCGGATTTGTAGACCTCGTCGAGGGTCACGGCCGGGCCGTAGTAGGTGGTCCAGAGGTCGCCCCAGATCTTGCCGAGCGAGGCCTTGGTGACGGGCTCGCCGCGTTCGGCCATGGCGTGGGCCGCGGCTTCGAACTCGTGGAAGAAGAGCTGCCGGAGAAAGGTCCCGGTGATGCTGTTGAGCCGGTGGTTGAGCAGTTCCAGCCGGGCCTCGCGGGTCTCGGCGCGATCGAGCATCCACTCGAAGAAGAGCGACTCCGAGGCCACCGAACCGATTTCGGCGACAAAGAGCGAGTAGTTCGAAAGGTGGTAGGGCTGTTCGGCGTTGGCGAGATAGGTGTGGATCGAATGGCCCATCTCGTGGACCAGGGTGAAGACGTCTTCCAGGGTGCCTCCCCAGTTGAGGAAGAGATAGGGGTGGGAGTTGTAGCTGCCCCAGGAGTAGGCGCCGCCCCGTTTCCCGGGGCTGGCGTAGACATCGATCCAGCGTTCGCTGCGGCCGCGCTCGGCGACCGCGGCGTATTCCTCGCCGAAGGTCTCGGTCCAGAACGCCATGGCCATGGCCCAGCCCTCGTCGAAGGTGTAGCTGCCCTTGCCTTCGGGCACGATGGGGACGTACATGTCGTAGATGTGGTAGTCCTCGATGCCGAGGACCTTTTGGCGCAGGGCGACATAACGGTGGACGGCGTCGAGATTGGCGTGGACCGTCTCGACCATGGCGTCGGGGACGATCCGCGGCACGTTGTCCGCGTCGAGCGCAGCCTCGAGGGTCGACGAGTAGTTGCGGGTGCGGGCGAGCCACACGTCCTTCTGGATCGAGCCTCCGAGGGTCGAGGCGCAGGTGTTGCCGAACGCGTCGTAGGTGCCGAAGATCGCGAGGGCGGCGTCACGCCGGAGCCTGCGGTCGTCGTTCGAAAGGAAGGAGTAGAAGAGCGAAGGTGTGGCGGTCACCTCTTCTCCGTCGGCGCCGGTGATTTTCGGCCAGACGATATCGGCGTCGTTGAGGCTGGAGTAGGTCCGGTTCGGCGTGCCCTGGAGCAGAGACGAGGCCGCGAGGACCTGTTCCACTTCCGACGACCGGATGTGGGCGGCGGTGCGCATCGTGTCTTCGATGGGGTGGCGGTAGGTCGCCAATCTCGGGTTTTCGAGAAATTTCGTCATGGTCTCGGCGGGGATCTGGGCGATTTCAGGAGACAGGAACGATGCCGCTTCACCGACCTTGCCGACGAGGGCGAGCGATCTGGCCTGGGTTGCATTGGCCACCGGCTCGCGGGTGTCGGTGTGCTGACGTTGATTGGCCCACACCAGGGCGTCTTCGCTGGTTTTCTGGATCTCGTTGAAGAGATCGAGGGCGTCGGCGAGCACGTCAGGGTTCTCGCTGAGCCGACCCTGAAACGCTTCGAGCTTCGGCAACATCTCCTCGACCTTGGCAACGGTGGCGTCGAAGGCCGCCTCGTCGGGGAGAATGTCGGCGATGTTCCAGCGGTAGGCCTCCGGAATCTCGTTGCGATTCTCCCACTGCAGTTGTTCGGTTTCTTCGGCCGCGACGACGCCGCTCAGCGCCAGAAGCACGGCGACCGCACTCATCATCGTAGTTTTCATGGTGAACTCCCCTCGATTTCGAGACCGCGTCGGAGCGGTCTCGAAATGGGATCTTACTCCTCCCGGGCGAGCGGGTCAGCTTTTCGGTGAGCTTCTGGGGATTTCGGCAGGGGGACAGAGCGCCTGACGCATCCCCGGCGCCTCCACCGGCGCCGGGACCGCAGGCCGCGATCTCCCGAGACTCGGGGGCTCCTACTTGATCCGGTCACCCGCGGTGACCAGGCGATTCCGCCCCGCTCGTTTGGCTCGGTAGAGGGCCTTGTCCGCCGCTTTGAGAACCGAGGACGGGGATCGGCGGCGGGGGCTGGAAGCCGCAGCTCCGATGCTGACCGTCACGGTGACTTTTTTTGCCGGGCTCTTTCTCTTGTTTGGTTTCTCGGGCTTGACCTTCGGCCGGTCGGGCGACCTGAGAGCGAACTTCCGGTTGGCGATGGATGCTCGAAGGGCCTCGAGATCGTCCCGGACCTCGGCCGCATCCCTGCCCGGATAGACGATCGAGAACTCCTCACCGCCGTAGCGATAGGCGCGCCCGTCGGCTGTCCGGGCGAGGTTCTCGGCGACCATCCGCAGCACCTGGTCGCCGGCGTCGTGGCCGTGGCGATCGTTAAACCTCTTGAAGTGATCGATATCGACCATGGCGATGGTGAAGGCGCCGCCGAGGCCGCGCAGGGTCTCATCGAGAGCGCGCCGGCCGGGAAGACCGGTGAGCTCGTCGTGAAAGGCGAGCCGGTAGGATTCCTCGAAGAAGCCGACCAGGAGCGCGAGTTGTGCAGCGGCCAACAGCAGGGTCGCGGGCTGGGGGCCGCGGTGGGCGAGCAGGGCGGCGGCACAGGCGATCACGACCCAGACCAGACTGCCCTCGAAGGCGCTGCGTCGCATCACGAACAGGGCGATGATGACGAGGCCGGCGGCCGCGAATGCGCCCGGGGCGACGCCGGGTTTCGCGAACAGGACCGTGATCCGGTCGCCGGCCGGATCGACAGCGGAAAGCACGAACCACGCCTCGAGCGCCAGAATCGCCAGCCAGACGGTGCCTCCGCGGGAACTCACCGGACGATCCCGAATCGCCGCGACGATGACGAGATCAACGGCCACCGCGACCGCCAGGGCGGTGAGCGCGATCCCACCCGCGAGGGCGACCCGGTCGGTCCTGATCAGAAAGTTGGTTGCCGCGACCACGAGGGCGGCGACGGCCAACCTGTCGCGACGATACCTCCACGCGAGGAGGAAGAGGAGAATCGCGACGGCCTCCGCGAGAATGTCGATGATGTTCTGGTGCCGGCCCATGGGACCGAAGGCCCCCGCCACCCAGGCCGTTGCCACCAGCAACCCGCCCGCGACGACCGTGATCCGTGAGGCTCCGTGCATCTGTCCATTGTAGGTGGAAGATGGCAGGCTCGGGGGCGCGTTTCCGGAGACGTTGGCGAGCGAGTTCATTGGAGGTGCCTGGCATCCGACGATTCTTCCGACGAAACGTTGCGTGCCTGGCATCCTCACGGGACTGGCTTCGAGAGAATCGGGTTCAGGGGCTGCCGGGTCCGGCGGATGGCGAGCGATGATCAAGGACTGCATATCCGGATGGGGCTTTGAGCGAATCGGGTTCGACGACGCGCATCTGGAATTGGCTTTTTCGTCGCGCTCCCCGTGAGTGCCCCCCTCAATCGACGTCTGGGCCCGGAGGGTGTTCGGAGCCGAAATGTGTTCGAACCCAAAATGTCTGCGACGGCACGTCCGTTCGAGGCCATCATGGTACGATCCGATCCAGGCGATCATGGCTGAGCAGACCACCCGACCAATGTCCGAAAAAGGCCCATTGACGGTGGTGTCTCGGCGCCGGATGACGCCCCTGCGCCGTCTCGTCCACGCCCTCACCGCGCCCCTCCTCGTCGGTCTCATCCGGCTCATGTGGTGGACCTATCGCTTCGAGATCCGGGGCGCTGCCGGGCTCGACGAGATTGCCGCGCGCGGCAATCCCATGATCCTGTCCTTCTGGCACGGGGATCTCTTCATGATGCCGTGGTATCTTTCCCGGCTGAGCGAGCGCGGGGTCGGGGTGACCTATCTCGTGAGTCCGTCGATGGACGGCGAGTACGCGGTCAAGCTTCTCAACGTCATCGGCGGGCGGACCGTCCGCGGCTCGGCCACCCGCAGCGGCACCAAGGCCATCCGGGGGCTGTATCGGGTCATCGTCAAGGACCGCGGTTCTCCGGTGGTGGCCGCCGATGGCCCCAAGGGCCCCTCCCACCGGTGCAAGAAGGGCGCGATCGTCCTCGGTCAGCTCACCGAGGCGAGGATCGTGCCCCTGGCCGCCGCGCCGAGGCGCGCCTTTCAACTCCGGACCTGGGATCGGCTCGCGATTCCGCTGCCGTTCACCCGCGTCGCCATCGAGGTCGGTGAGCCCGTGGAGATTCCCAAAGAACTCACCGAGGACGAGGTGGAAACCCACCGCCTGGATCTCGAGCAGCGAATCAACGACCTCGGCGAGGAGGCCGCACGACGTGTCGGACCGACCCGAAGTCCCGGTTGATTCCCGACGACCCCGCGGATCCGGAAATCATGACGCGGCGGCGCGCGTTATGATGGTGGCATCGAGTTCACCGAGGTTATTGATGATCGATCCAGCCAGCGATCGTCACACCCTTCCGGGGATGGCGATTCGAACAGAGACCAACCGCCAGCTGCGGAAGAGACCCGACGCGGCTCGGAACCGGAGATGCCTGTGATGATCTGCCCGGCCTGTGGTCACGAAGGCCAGGGCAAGGAAGGCTGTTGCGCCCGATGCGGCGCCGGGTTGACGACGCCCGAGGCGCACGCCGACG
The DNA here is from genome assembly GCA_963823445.1 of uncultured Acidobacteriota bacterium. GTDB lineage: Bacteria > Acidobacteriota > Thermoanaerobaculia > Thermoanaerobaculales > Sulfomarinibacteraceae > JAHECW01. Next base: position 73,355 of record CAWGLT010000003.1, on the reverse strand, counting down.
GAACCGTGGTTTTTCGCGAAGACTCCGGTTTCGGGGACGTCTTCACCCACACGCACGAGCACGACCACACTCTCGATCTCGACCATCTTCCGGTCGGCGAGATGGATCACACCGTGGATTCGGCCGGCCCCGGTGCCTCGGCGCCGGCAACTGGGGGGCCGCTCGAGGTCGGTGCGGCATTCGGCGATCGCTATCGGATCGACGCGCTCCTCGGTTTCGGCGGCATGGGAGCGGTCTACAAGGCATGGGACACCCAGGTCGACATTCCGGTCGCGCTCAAGGTGGTCCGGACCGAGGCGACCGCCGACCCGGCCATGACCCGGCAGCTCGACCGCCGGTTCAAACGGGAGCTCCTCCTCGCCCGTCAGGTGACGCACAAGAACGTCGTCAGAATCCACGATCTCGGTGAGATCGACGGCGTCAAGTTCATCACCATGACCTACATCGACGGCGAGGATCTCGCCCACATCCAGCGCCGCGAGAAGACGCTGAGCGTTTCAGACGCGCTCAAGATCCTCCGTCCGGCGCTGTCGGGACTCGTCGCCGCGCACGCGGCGGGCGTCGTTCACCGCGACCTCAAACCGGCCAACATCATGGTCGAACCGGCCAGCGGTGAGAGCTACATCATGGATTTCGGGATCGCCAAGTCGTCCGGAGCCGTCGATGTCGACTCCCTCAAAGGGGCGCGGGATTCGACCGCGGCGGCCAACGCGCACGCGATCGGAGAGACCGCCTCCGGCGGCATCGTCGGAACCCTCCAGTACATGGCGCCGGAGCAGATGAGTGCCGGCAAGGATGTCGATCAGCGGGCCGATATCTACGCCTTCGGGTTGATCTTCTACGATCTGCTGGTCGGCCGCCGCCGGATCGAGAAGGCGGCGAGCGCGATCGGCGAGTTTCAAGGCCGCGTCGAGAAGGCGCCGCCGGCGCCGCGTTCCATCGATGTCACGATCCCCGAACCCATCGACGAGATCGTCTCGCGCTGCCTCGATCCGGATCCCAAGGCCCGGTTCCAGACCTCCGCCGAGTTGGAAGAGGCCTTGAATCGCCTCGATGGGGAGGGCCACCCCCTCCCGGTCAAACGAATGCTGACCGGCAGACTCATGGCCGCCACAGTCGCCCTGCTCGTGGTCCTGGTGGGCGGCACCTGGTGGTTGGCGTCGCTGCGGGGGCCGGTCGGTGAGAGCGAGCCGATCTCGGTCCTGGTCGCGGACTTCCTCAACGAGACCGGCGATGCGGCCTTCGACGGCGCCCTGGAGCAGACCCTGGCGATCTCGATGGAAGGCGCGTCATTCATCAGCGCGTTCCCGCCGGCCAACGCCCACAAGATCGCCGAGCAGCTCCAGCCCGGCAGCGTGCTCGACGAGAACATGGCCCGGCTCGTGTCCAGGCGTGAAGGTGTGAGCGTGATCCTGATCGGATCCATCACCGGCGACGAGAAGGGCTACACGATCTCGGTCGAGGCCCTCGACCCCGGGGTCGAAGCGGGTGAGGGGCGCCCGTTGGCGTCGGCCCGGGCGTCCGCCGATGGCAAGGACAGTGTGCTCGCCGCGGTGGCGAAGGCCGCCGCAGAACTCCGCGGCGATCTCGGCGACTCGACCCCCAAGAGCGATCGGCTCGCCGCGGCGGAGACCTTCACCACGGCGTCGCTCGACGCCATGCGGGCGTATGCGACGGGTCAGGATCTCTCGGTCCAGGGCAACTTCCAGGAGGCGTTAAAGTCCTACCAGGCGGCTGTCGAGTTCGACCCGGAGTTCGGCCGAGCCTATGCCGGGATGGGTGTGGTTTACGGCAACCTCCGCCAGGAGGATGAGGCGGAGGCGAGCTATCAGAAGGCGCTCCAACACCTCGACCGGATGTCGGAACGCGAGCGCTACCGGACCCTCGGCGGCTATTACCTCCTGGTTTCACACAACTATGAAAAGGCCATCGAGAACTATGAAACTCTCGTCAAGCTCTTCCCGGCCGACGGCGGCGGACACTCCAACCTCGCGTTCGCCTACCTCAACACCCGCGACTTCGACGAGGCGGTGGCATCAGGCGCCGAGGCGGTTCAGCTCGACCCCAACAACGTGATCAAGAGGATGAACTACGCCATGTACGCCATGTACGCCGGCGACTTCGAGACCTCCATCAAGGAGTCGAAGATCGTTCTCGAGCAGAACCCAGCCTTCGGGTACGCGAGATTCACCCTCGGGCGTTCGGCCATGGCTGCGGGGGAAATTGAAGTGGCGAGGGACGCGTTTGAAACGCTCGGATCCGATGGCGGGATGGGTTCATCCCTCGCCCCGATGGGCAGCGCCGATCTCGAAATGGTCCTCGGCCGGGACGGCGCAGCTGTCGAGGTCCTGGAACCCGCCATTGAGGCATCCGAGAATCCCTTCGAACAGGCTGCCATGCTGGTGGCGCTCGCCGAGGCGCAGCTGGCCCGAGGCGAGGCAGAGCAGGCAATCGGCGCCGCGCGGCGTGCGGTGGAGGCGAGCCGGCACGACAGCGTGCTCTACCTCGCCGCCCGGGTGCTGCTCCACGCCGGAGATCCCGAGGGGATGGAGCAGGTCGCTGTTCAACTCGAAGACAAGCTTCAGAGCCAGACCACCGCTTTCGCAGGGATGCTCCGCGGCGAGCGGGCGTTGCAGGAGGGATTTCTGCCCGCGGCGATTCGCGAGCTCCGTCAGGCGTGGCAGGAGTACGACTTCTGGTTCGCCCACTACTTCATGGGGCGCGCCTATTTCGAGGCCGGGCACTTCCCCGAGGCCCTCGACGAGTTCGACCTGTGTATTCGCCGGAAGGGCGAGATCACCGATGTCTTTCTCGTCGACAGCGCAACGCTGCGTCACTTTCCGCCCGCCATCTACTGGCTCGGTCGGACCCAGGAAGCCCTGGGAAGCCGTGAGTCGGCGATGGAGCTCTACGGCCAGTACGTCGAGCTTCGCAGGGATGTCGACACCCCCGATCCGCTCGCGAAGGACGCAATGGAGCGGATGGGCCAGAGCTGAACCTCAGCCGCCGCGCCCTCGCCCGGCGCAACCACGAGGACCCAGAGACGCAAAGGGGCCACAAAGCCATCGCACGACCGCAGGTGAAGCTGGACGGCAGGCGGCGTGAAGGGTGTCAGACTTCGTGGTGGCGTTGTCCCCGCCGGAAGGTGTCTGAAGGGCAGGCTGGAAGCCCGCCCCCACAACCATCGCCGGGCAGCTTTGTGGAGCAGGCTTCCGGCCTGCTCCTGAGGCGGAGGAGCTGCGCGGTTCACCAACGGCACGGGAGGGGCCGCTGGATGCCAGGAAGAAATGCCTGCTCCCACAACCATCGCCGGGCAGCTTTGTGGAGCAGGCTTCCGGCCTGCTCCTGAGGCGGAGGAGCTGCGCGGTTCACCAACGGCACGGGAGGGGCCGCTGGATGCCAGGAAGAAATGCCTGCTCCCACAACCATCGCCGGGCAGCTTTGTGGAGCAGGCTTCCGGCCTGCTCCTGAGGCGGAGAAGCTGCGCGGTTCACCAACGGCACGGGAGGGGCCGCTGGATGCCAGGAAGAAATGCCTGCTCCCACAACCATCGCCGGGCAGCTTTGTGGAGCAGGCTTCCGGCCTGCTCCTGAGGCGGAGGAGCTGCGCGGTTCACCAACGGCACGGGAGGGGCCGCTGGATGCCAGGAAGAAATGCCTGCTCCCACAACCATCGCCGGGCAGCTTTGTGGAGCAGGCTTCCAGCCTGCTCATGGAGTGAGATGGACCGGCCTCCGCCGACAAAAAAAGTGGCGCCGCAGTTGCGGCGCCACGGGTTGATGGGTAACGAAACGGCTATCGGAGGAAGATCGCCAGCGTCTCGCCCTGCGCATTCTGCATGTCGAGCTGGTTGGTGGTCGGGTGGAAGATCGACAGGAAGTAGCATCCGTTCGGCTGGCCCGAGGTGTCCCAGTTGAGCTGCCAGTTGCCGTCGTTGTAACGGAGGTCGGAGGAGCCGGCGTCTTCCGGAAGGGTGAGCTCTGCGACCACCGCGGAGGCGGGATCACAAGAAACGCGGCCGGTAGCGGTGATCCGGAGGTTTGCCGTGAAGCTCGGCACCAGTTGACCGGTGGCCGAGTCGGCGTAGTGCCACTTGAGCGGCACCGCCGATCCGGCGTTGATCGTAACGAAGGGTGCCCATGGGTTGTCGAAGCCGATGAAGAGCCAGTCGGGAACGGCGTCGAAGACGGTGATGGTGGCCGTGCCGCCGACCGTCGTGGTGCCGTCGGTGACCTCGAAGCCGAAGGCGTCGACCCCGATGAAACCGAAATCCGGCGTGTAGGTGAAGGCGCCGGAGCTGTCGACGAGGGTCAACGTGCCGTTGTTCGGATCCGCCGTGATCGAAAACGCCAGCTCGGCGCTGTCGATGTCGGTCGCGGTCAGCGACGCTGACAACGTCGTGTTGTCGGCGGTTTCAAAGCTGTTGTCGCCGAGGACCGGAGCGTCGTCGACCGGATTCACCGTGATGGAGACGGTGGCGGTGTTGGAGTCGGACACCCCGTCATTGGCGAGGTAGGTGAAGCTGTCCGGTCCGTTGGAGTTCGGGGTCCGGCGTGTAGGTGAAGGCTCCGGTGCTGGGATCGTCAAGGGTCAGCGTACCGAAGGACGGCATCGATGCGATTGAGTAGCTGAGGCTCTCGCCGGGTGTGTCGTGGGCGACAAGCACCCCCGTCAACACCGAGTCCTCGTCGACATCGAAGAAGAGGTCGTCGGCAATCGGGGCCGGGTTGATGATGGTCAGCGGCACCGCGATCCAGTTGTTGACCTCGTTCTTCTCCGAGATCTCGAGGGTGTCGTCGACGTAGAGCACCAGAGCGTAGTCGCCCGGGGCGAGGTCGGCGGGGATCGCTGAGATCGAGCTCGCCGAAGATCGTCGATGTTCCTGCCGCGAGGAAGTTGATCGGGTCCTCGGTGAAGAACTCGGTCAGCATCGAACAACTCGGATCGTGATCGGGAGCGGTTCGGTTCGACCAATCGACAGGGTCGTCGTACGAGGCCACGAAGGTCGGGTCGCAAATGGCGAGACCGTGGCGGAGGATCCCGTTCTCGGCGGTCGCGTCGCCGGTACCCTGATTGAAGAGCGTCCAGCCGCCGGTCGGGAAGCCCGCGAGGGTGCCGCCCGCCGCGGCCTCGACTGGTGTTGTGTCGACGTTCTGTGCAATGAGGTCGGGGGCGTTCGAGGCGACGTTGCAGTTCACCGGGTTGTCGGGGTCACAGGGCAGAGGCACGATCACCAGGCTCGGCGGGTCCACCAACGGGTCGTAGATCAGGCCGCCCTGCTTCAGGTTGCCGCCGAGCTTGAACGCCCGGAGGGTGATCTTGACCTCGTTCGACGCCGGCGGCGCCTTGAGGGTGCCGTCCGAGGTCGAGGTGTCGGAGGGCGCCATGGTGAAGGTCGAGTTGATGACGAAGGGGTTGATGACGAAGGGGTTGATGACGAAGGGGTTGATGACGAAGGGATTGATGACGAACGGGTTGTTGACCGTATCCTGTGGATCCTGAACGACATTGGCGAGAATCTGCGGTTGCGCCACGTTGACCGCGCCGCAGCCGTTGAGACCGCCGTAGAGCGAGCCCTTGTAGGCGATGAGCTGGAAGGCGTAGCCGCTTGCGAGATAGGCCTGGGCGTTGTCGATGTTGATGAGCGGCAGATAGCTCGAGGCGGTGTTGCTCCCACCGGCGGTCACCGTCCAGGTGGTGTCGGTCACCGCCGTGATCTCCCCGATGGTGCTGTTGATCACAAACGGATTGATGACGAAGGGGTTGATGACGAAGGGATTGATGACGAAGGGATTGATGACGAACGGGTTGATGACAAACGGGTTGATCACGAAGGGGTTGATCACGAAGGGGTTCGCCGCGCCGTCGTTGATGACGAAGGGGTTGATCACGAACGGGTCGGTCACCTCCGGGTACTGGGCGTCGGCGGTATTGGCGAGCGCCGGCAGCGGTGGGTTCTGGGGGTCGAGGTTGAGGGTCACCGTGCCGCTCGGGCAGTCGGTGGCGCAGGATGTGGTCTGGGTGACCCGAATTTTGATCGGCGGCAGGGCCGTCGGTTCCACGTAAACCATGAGCGCCGTGCCGGAATGGGCGAAGATCTCGATCTCTCCCGAGTCGATGTCCGGGTTGGTCCGGACAAACGAGGCTCCGTTGAAGCCCTCGGTGATTTCGACGAAGTAGCTCTGAGCGTCGCCGGTCTCGTTGCTGATCGAAATCGGGAAACCGCGCTGCTGGTTGTCGAGCTGCTTGTAGCTCGTCGGGGCGCTCAGCACGAGCCCGGCGTCGATCTTCGATGTCAGGACGTCGGTGTTGCGCGAGCCGGCGTTTTCGCACTGGACGTCGAACGGGGTGGTGTAGTACTGGTACCCGCTCCCACTCGTTCGGGCCCGGGCGGCGGGATGAGGTGGCGGTTGTCGGCGAAGATCGAGTGGAAGCCCTGGTAGGGCACGTCGTCCTCACCAGTCGCCCAGCGCCAGGCCCCGCCGTCAAAGGTGAACTGGGCCAGGGGAGCGAGATCGACGTAGTCGCCGATGAAGGGCGAGGTCCCGGCCGCCGACTGCGGCGCGTTGACCCGGTTGACCTGACGGATGCACGGAGGATAGGGGTCTTCGCCCGGGGGGGCGTCGCCCGAGTCGGGGTAGCAAGGGGAGTTGACGGCCGCCACATCGGTGAAGTCCTCGCCGTCGTTGAGGTCGGCGCCGGCGCGGATCGGATAGCGCGAGACCTGGGTCGTCGACCCCGGGTTCAGCAGGTCGCCGGTTTCGGGGTTCAGCAGCGCCGCCCGGAGGTCGAGCACCCGGTCGTAGCCGCTGATGAAGGTCGTGTACGGACTGACGTCGGGATCGGTCTCGATCCACTCGCCGTAGGTTCCGGATCCGTAGTAGGCGATTCGCCCGCGCGACTCGTAGTAGGCGAGCATGAGGCGACCGCCGCCGAAGCTGAGCTTGGGCATGACCTGCGGTCCGGACGCGCGTTCCTCGAAAAGGGTGCCGAAACCGGGCTCCGGCGCCGTGCCGGTGTCGCGATCGGCCATGTCGACCGCGCGCCGACTGTTCGTGACACCATCGACGTCGGTCCAGGTCGTTCCGCCATCGTTCTGACCGGACGCACCACGATGCGCGGCGACCCGCCGGCGAGGGGCCGGCCGAAGCCGCCGAGCTGTCCGGATCGATGTCGACCCGTTCCTGCCAGGCCGCGAAGAGCGTGCCCTGATCGGTCACCGCGGCGGTGGGGAAGCCGTTGGAGCGGAATGCGACCTCGGGGAATCCCGGGTTGGGGGCGCCGCCGGGCGGCGCCACGGTGGTCGAAATCGTCGGTTGGTCGAACGACGCCATGGGCAGTGTGCCGGTGACGACGACGGGCTTGCTCCACTTCCTGCCGTAGTCGGTGGACTTGACCATGAGGATCGCGTCCGGGGCCCAGAAATGGCGCCAGACCATGTAGATCGTGCCGTTGGCGGGATCGACGGCGAGGGCCGAGCCCTGGTTCTGGTTGTAGGGCGGGTTGAGCTTCTGGACCGAGAAGGTCTGGCCGCCGTCGATGGAGGAGGCGAAGCTGACCTTGCTCTGGAACTTGCCGTCCTTGTCGAGGCCGTTGAAGGTCGAGTAGCTGACGTAGACCCGATCGGCGCAGATATCGGGGTTGGCGCCGCGGAAGACATCGACCTCGATGTCGGGTTTGTCGAGGAAGTAGCCGTTGGTGGCGTTGTTGCCCGACTCGACGACCGTCATCCCCTGATAGACGATGGAGTCGCCGCCTTCATTATTGTTGAGGTCCTGGTAGCGGGCGACGACGAGCTTGCTCTCGTCGCCCCGGTTGAATGCCATGAAGACGACGTAGAACTTGCCGCAAGGACCCGGAGCCACCACCGGATCGGTGGCGGCCTGGAGGCCGTAGACCGGAGCGGCCTGAGACGCCGGCGAAGCGTCGAACGGCCCACCGGGCAGAAACGCGCCGCTCCAGGTGAGCCCGCCGTCATAGGAGCGGCTCATCCCGACCCACGCCTCGGCCGCAGCCATCGGCGGCAGATGGAGTTCGGGCAGGGAAATCCAGGACGCCGCCATCATGATCTCTCGGGCGATGTTGACCATGGCGACCATGGTCTCGGTCTCGCCGAGCCCGACGTCATCGGCGATGTCCACCGCCCGGTAGTCGTTGAAGAACGCGACGAGGTGGTCGGGGTTGCGGGTGGAGGCGGCGATGGAGGGCTCGACCTGCCGTTGCAGGTAGCCGTCGCCCTTGAGCTCCCAGTCGGGATCGTCGTCTGGAAAGACGACCGGGAGCACGTTGATGTTCTCCCCGGCCTGCTGGGCCATCGCCAACGGTTGTACCAGCGAAAGAAGCGCCAGTACCAAAATGATTGTGAGTCTCATCTCCAACCTCCAGCGCCCCCCGAGTGGTCGACGTGTCATCTGAATTTGCATATGCGCGGGATGATAACACAGTGAGCAAATTTTCGATTGTCAACCTGTACAATCGCTCAGATTTCGACCACAGCCCAAGCTGCTCAGCGAAGCAGAAGCAGCAGCACCGCCGCCGAGTACGCCATGAAAATGACGGGGAGAATGCGCCGGCCGACGCGGGTCCAGACCGTGCTGCCCCTGAAGTTGACCTGCCGCAGGGAGACGAGAGCGAGGCCGAGACCGGCGATCACGACGAGGACCTGGAGCGCGGTCAGCAGGCTGAACTCGATGGTCGGCCAGGCCTGGAACCACGATGGCGGATCGATGGTCACCCGGGCCTGGTCGAAGAAAGCGACGTTGGCGAACTGGCTCGTCATCAACGCGGACCAACCGAGAAGCATCATGACCATGGCGATCCTGACCGTGATGTCGGTGCGCCTGTGGCTCACGGCGAGGGCCATCATCACGTGGTGGAGCGACACTCCGGCGATGATGACGAGGATGGTGAGCACGGTGAAACGAATGGGGCCGTGCAGGACGTCGAATCTCCGTCCCGCGACCCAGGCGAGCGCGAGCAGGGTGACGGTGGTGGCGAACATGGCGAGGTCTCTGGCCTCGGAGTCGAGACGCCAGGTCGCCATGAGCGGAGGTCGGAGCTGGAGATTCGCCGAGTGATGCGGGCAGACCTGGAGGCAGTCGAAACAGAGCTTGCAGCGGTAGGCCTGTTTGCCCTCCAACGGGTGGTGGAAAACCGGACAGCCGAAGGACTCGGGAGTGCCCTTGTAACAGACATGGGTGGTGCACGATGAGGCGCAGACGCTCGGTTTGGCGGTGAGCTGGAGGGGCGAAGCGGGCGCGAGAACGGTGCCCAGCCGGCCCAACGGGCAGAGATGGCGGCACCAGACTTCGCGTTTGTAGAGCACACCGAAGATCACCGCCAGGGCGATGAGACCGGCGAGGAGGAACCCCGACGCCACGGGGTTCGCCAGCGTGTCGAAGACGCGTTCGACCCAGACGATGAGAGCGAACCCGACGATGGCGATCCAGGGGCCGTGGCGAACGACCCAGCCCGGCGGCGGGCGATCGAGGTTCTTTGCCTTTTTCGCCAGCCTGGCGGCCGACGAGAGGGGACAGATCGTGCACCACACCGGACCGGCGAGGAAAAACAGCGCAAAGACCGCGGGCTCCCACACCGACCAGACGACGCTGTTGGCGACATTGCCGGCGTGGGTCAAGGGGAACGCGAGGCAGAGCACGATGGTGGCGGCGAAGCTCAGCAGCGTCACCGCCCGAAGGAGCGGCAGACCGCTGCGGGTCAGGAGGCGTCGCACGACCGGGGTGTCGGTGATGTCGACGCCGGGTGGGACCGAATCGTCGCCGACCCCGCCGAAGATGTGCTCGGCGCGGATCTCCGATCCGTCGGCGACCCGGATCGCGAGATCCATCACCTCGCGAAGCTCGGCCACGTTGCGTCTTCGGTAACGCAGCGAGAGCAGGGCCTGACGGGCCCCCTCGCTGATCGTCGGCGCATCGGGGCCGTGCCGCCTGAGGAACTCCTGCGCCAGAGGCATGATGTCCTTGGGGCGATTGACCAGGGGCGGCAGCGAGATCACCTCGTCACAGGCTTCGGTGATCGACTCGACCAGCCCCTCCCGACCTTCGCTCGGCGGCGAGGCCTCGCGCGCGGTCAGGATGACGCGGGTGTCGGGGAACGACCGCGGGATCCGATTCTTGTTTCGGTCGAGAAAGGCGCCGAGCAGCTGTTGGACCGACGGCAGGAGCTTGTCGACGCCGCGCAGCACCAGCGTTCCGCCGTGGGCGAGCTGAACCCCGCCGCTGCCGTGGTCGCCGGTCGGCAGGCTCCCCCCGAGATCCTCTCCGAGGATGAGCTCGGCGGCCTTGCCCGGCGCGAGATCCCGGCAGTTGACCGCGATGAGCGGGCCGGATGAGCGATCCGATTCGTCATGGATCAAGCGGGCGGCCAGGGTTTTCCCGGTTCCGTCCTCACCGAGGATCAGGACGGGCGCCTTCGACTCCGCGGACTTCGCGATCCTCTTCTGGATCGCCCGCCCGCCGGCCGAGACCGCCACCAGGGTGTCGGGATCATTGTCCCCCTGGACCAGCCGGGCGATCACTTCCTTGTCGCGTTGGAGATCGAGGGCGTCCGCGGTCACCTTGTGGACGTTGCGGGCGATCCCCCCGAGCATCTTGCGTCGGAGCGAGGCCGATTCCTGGAGCGCCGAGGGAAGGGACACGGCGGGATACCGCAGCAGCCGCACATCGGTCACGGCGATGGAGTCGACCGCGGCGCCTTCCTTGGCGAAGACGGACTCGGCGCCGAAGATGCCGCCTTCGCCGAGGCGGGCCAGCGGCGGGCGGCGGGCCTCGCTTTCTCCGATGGAGAGCTCGACGACGCCTTCGATCACGACATAGAAGTACTCCTGCCGCTCGCCCCGGCGAACGACCACCTCACCGGCGCTGAAGCAGACCTCCTCGCCGGCGGAACGGAGAAAACCCACCGTGGCGGGGCCGAGAAGCACGGACTCGCCGGAGCTCAAGCTGTCATCGATCAACGGGACGGGAGCCATCGCCCGGTTTTCGACCGGCTCGACGGTCAGCTTCAATCCACCCAGCTTGAGGTGCGTCTTGCCCTGGACCAGGACCGGGCCCTTGATCCGCTCCCCGTCGATCTGGGTCCCGTTGGTGGATCCGAGATCCTCGATGCCGAGGCCGCGTTCGCTGACCTCGAACCGGGCGTGGCGGCGCGAGACCGTGGGGTGGTCGACGACCAGATCGGCATCCGGCGAGCTTCCGAGAACGTGGGTCCCGGTTCCGAAGCGAAGATCGGTGTCGTTCTCCGTTGAACGCCCCCTCAATCGCCAGGTCGGCACCACGACCATGTCTCCTCCAACGCCCTCAGGGCACACGCGCGTTCGTGTTTCCGGCTTGCCGACGGATACCCGAACGTGGATGTGCGAAATGGCCCATCGTCTCTTTTCCCTGTACGATGATTGTAGCGGAATTCGCATACGCCGGCCGAGGAAAGCGCAGATTGCCCACGCAAATGAGACGGCTTCCAGAAATCGGGCTCGGGTTCAGGCGCGGCTTGCGAGGCGCGCAGAAACCGCGTCCATGGACGGTGCAATGGGAGCGGGCATCTCGATCGCCCTGCTCGCCGCTGCGACATCCTTGAGTCCGGACCCCGTGACCATGAGCACGGTCCTCTCGTTCCGATCGACGAGTCCTTCGGCGAGTGCGGTCTCGAGACCGGCGAGGGCGGCGGCCGCCGCCGGTTCGGCAAACACCCCGCTGAGGCTCGCGAGGCGGGGGATGGACGCGAGGATCGCCCGATCGCTGACGATGACCCCCGCACCGCCCGAGGCGCGAACCTCCCGGAGGCAGAGCAGCGCGTTCCGGGGCGCGGAGACGGTGAGACTGTCGGCGACGCTCGCGGCGCCGGGGACCGGGACGATCGTTTCGGATCCGCTGCGGAGCGCGGTGGCGATGGCTGCGGTTCCTTCCGGTTGGACCACGATGAGGCGTGGCCGCCGCGCGATGAGCCCGGCCGCCTCGAGATCGGCGAAACCCTTGGCGAGCCCCGCGGTGATGACTCCGTCGCCCGCGGTGACGATGACGGCGTCGGGCGTCTCGGGCGCCATGGCCGAAGCGATCTCGAGCGCGGCGGTCTTCTTGCCTTCGATGGTGAAAGGGTTGAAGGCGGTGTTGCGGTTGATCCAGCCGAACGCCGAGCAGGCGGCAAGCGAGAGCTCGAAAGCGTCGTCGTAGGTGCCGTCGACCGGAAGCACCTCGGCGCCGTAGCTCAGCATCTGGATGAGCTTGGCGGGCGGCGCCCCGGCCGGGACAAAGACCACCGCCCGGAGTCCGGCCGCGGCCGCGACCGCGGCGAGGGCCGTGGCGGCGTTCCCGGTCGAGGCGGCGGCAACGGTGTCGGCGCCGTGCTCGACGGCTTTCGCGACGACGAGCTGCGAGGCGCGGTCCTTGGTCGAGCCCGACGGGTTGCGGGTGTCGTCCTTGAGCCACAACCGATCCATCCCGAGGGCCTGCCGGAGTCGGGGTGCGGCGAGCAGAGGTGTGGCGCCGACCGGCAGGGGAGGAATGTGACGAGGGTCGTCGATGGGAAGAAACGCCGTCAGAAAACCCGGCGTCCCCGGGCGATCCTCGGGCCAGGCCGTCGGGAAGTTCTCGATGACGACCTCGAGCACCCCGCGGGTGACCCCACCCGGCGCCTGCTTCGCCGAGCACGTCGGGCAGACATAGAGCCCCGGCCGCTCATCAAGCTCCAATCCGCACTCGCTGCAGCGAAAGTGAAACCGAGCCATTGACCGATTGTAACGGTTGCCTCAACGCCGGGTGGGGTCAATTCTTAATTCTCAATTTTTAATTCTTAATTGTCCATCGCAGATTCTCCGAGTGAGTTCGCGATGAAATTCAAAATTAAGAATTCAAAATTAAAAATTTGGCCTACGTGGCTAACGCTCCGATCTCGTTCTCCACGGCCTCGAGGATCTCGAGCTTGGCGACGGCGTCGGCCATGGCGTTGTGGTCCTTGTAGAGCGGCCGGTCGATGTCGAGGAAGTCGACGCGGTTGCGGACCGCGGCCTTGCCGGCGAGAGTCCCGCGGCCCGGAGTGAACTCGCGGAAGTCGAGGGCCTGGGCGGCGGCCATGAGCTCGATGCCGAGGACGCCGCACGCGGTGTCGAGGATCTGCCGGGTCTTGAGCGCCGTGTTCATGCCCATGGAGACGAAGTCCTCCTGATCGGCGGCGGCCGGGATCGACTGGATGAAGGCCGGCGCCGAGAGGATCTTCTGCTCGACGATCTGCATGTCGGCGGTGTACTGGCTCAGCATGAGGCCGGAGAACATCCCGGCGCCCTTGGTGAGGAAGGGCGGCAGCCCGACCGAGAGCGCCGGGTTGGTGAGCCGGTTGAGCCGGCGCTCCGAGAGCACGCAGATCATGGTGATGGCGGCGCCGAGCGTGTCGAGCGGCAGGCTGACCGGGGTGCCCTGGAAGTTGGCGCCGGTGAGGACGACCTCGTCCTCGGGCAGGAAGATCGGGTTGTCGCCGACCCCGTTGGCCTCGATGTCGAGCTGGGATCCGGGTCCACCGCAGCTGGTCGCGGGCGGCGCCGATGACCTGCGGCGTCGAGCGCATGGAGTAGGCGTCCTGGACCTTGACCTTCTCCTTACCGGTCAAGAGATCCGAGCCGTCGATCACCTTGCGGATATTGTCAGCCGAGACCACCGCACCGGCGAAGCCACGCAGTCGGTGGAGACGGGTGTCGTAGGGCTTCATGTTGGCCTTGAGCGCCTCCAGCGTCATGGCGGCGGCGATCTCAGCCTGTTTGAGCCACCGCTCGGCGTCGTAGACCGCGAGGCAGCCGACGGCGTTGGTCAGGTTCGACGCCGTTGATGGTGGCGAGGCCGTCCCGCGCCTGGAGACCCGGCACCGGGATCCCGGCGGCGGCGAGGGCGTCCGCGCCGTCCATTCGTTCGCCTTTGTAGAAGGCTTCGCCCTCGCCCATCATGAGCAGCGCGATCTGCGACATGGGTGCGAGATCGCCGCAGGCGCCCACCGAACCCTTGCGGCAGACCACCGGGGTGACCCCGGCGTTGAGCATGGCGATGAGGGTCCGGGTGATCTCCGGCCGGCAGCCCGAGTTGCCGTGGGCGTGGACGTTGACCCGGAGGAGCATGGCGGCGCGGACCCAGTCCTCGGGACAGGGCTCGCCGATCCCGGCGGCGTGGTTGTAGATGAGGTACTTCTGGAACTCGTGGACCTGATCGTCCGAGAGAACGACTTCGGAGAACTCGCCGATCCCGGTGTTGACGCCGTACATGATCTCGCCGGCCGCGATCCGCTTTTCCAGAAAAGCGCGGCAGCTGACGATGCGCGCGAGGGCGTCGGGGTGGAGCTTGACGGCCTCGCCGCGGCGGGCGACGGCCTCGATGTCCTCGATGGTGAGCTGGGAGCCGGTGATGGTGACGGCCACGGTGATCCTCCTGGTGCCGGCTCGGACGTACGTCGGCGACGGTCCCGAACACGGTCGGGTTGATCGCTCCCACCCACCCCGCAGCAACCGGAGGGCCACCACGGCCCACGCGATCCGCGTGGGCCGATTATCGCGCGTCTTGCACCCGGGTCAAGAGTTTCTAACGCAGAGGCGCAGAGACGCAGAGGCATCGCTCGAAGGAAGCCCAGATGGAGCAGTTCCGATTGCGGACCATCCTGCAGGTTGGTACAGTGGCGCACGATCAACAAATGATGAAATCGGTTCAAGCCTGCCTCTTCTCGCCGGTCTTCCGGACCGCTCCGCTCGCGGAATCTCCTTGAAGGCGAAGCTCGTTCTCGTCGGCGGCGGTCTCGCCAACAGCCTGATCGCGTATCGGATCCTCGGCGAGGCCCCTGATTTTCCGCTGCTGGTTCTCGAGCGTGGCCCGACCCTCGGCGGCAACCACACCTGGTCGTTTCACGATTCAGATCTCACTTTGGACCAGCTGACCCGGCTGCGACCGCTGGTGGCCCATTCGTGGCCCCGGCACGAGTTGCGGTTCCCGCGTCTGATGCGGGTGATGGACGGCGGCTACAACTCCATCACCTCCGACCGGCTGCACGAGGTGGTCGGCAGCGCCCTCGGCGCTCGCATCCTGCCCGGCGCCGAAGTGGAGGAAGTGACGCCCACCCGGGTCCGGCTGTGCGGCGGCGAGACCATCGATGCGCGAGCCGTCATCGACGGCCGCGGTGACCCGGGCGGCAGCCACCTCGAGGTCGGCTACCAGAAGTTCGTCGGTCTTTTCGTCCGCTTGGACAATGATCACGGCCTCGACGCGCCGATCCTCATGGACGCCACCGTCGAGCAGCGAGACGGCTACCGATTCGTCTACACCCTGCCGTTCTCCGCCCGCGACCTGCTCATCGAGGATACCTATTACAGCAACGGTCCGCGGATCGACCGGGCGGAGCTTCGCCGCGCAATCGAAGGCTACGCGGTCGCGCAGGGCTGGCGGATCGCCGAGGTCACCGGGGAGGAATCCGGGGTCCTGCCCATCGTCCTCGGCGGCGACATCGATGCGTTTTGGGCGGCCGGCCCGCCCGGGGTCGCCCGCAGCGGGATGCGGGGAGCGTTTTTCCAACCAACGACCGGATACTCGCTGCCCGACGCGGTGGCGCTGGCGGATCTCGTCGCCGCGAACCGCGACCTCGACGGGGCGGCCCTCTACGATCTGACCCGGGACCGGTCGATGGGCCACTGGCGGCGAACGGGCTACTACCGGCTGCTCAACCGGATGCTCTTCTGCGCCGCCGATCCGGATCGGCGCTACCGGATCTTCGAGCGCTTCTACGGCCTGTCCGATCCGCTCATCCGACGGTTCTACGCCGGCCGATTGAAATGGACCGACAAGATCAGGGTGTTGACCGGAAAGCCGCCGGTGCCGGTACTCCGTGCGCTGCGGTGCCTGAGCAGCGGGCGCGGGGCGGCCGGAAGGTCTACGATGGACGCGAGCGGGGGACCAAGATGAAACAACCAACAGCGGCAGTGATCGGCAGCGGCTTCGGCGGGCTCACCCTGGCCGTGCGCCTCCAGGCGGCCGGGATCCAGACCACCGTCATCGAGAAACGCGACAAGCCCGGAGGGCGGGCCTACGTCACCGAGTCGAAGGGCTACACCTTCGACGGCGGACCGACCATCGTCACCGCGCCGCCGAGCCTCGAGGAGGTCTTCGCCGCCGCCGGCCGGGACATGGCGGATTACATCACGCTGCTTCCCGTGATGCCCTTCTACCGGCTCTACTGGGAGGACGGCTACTCCTTCGACTACTCCAACGATCTCGAGGCGACTACCGCCCAGATCGCCGACAAGAACCCGCGCGACGTCGACGGCTACATGAAGTTCCTCGCCTATGCCGAGGAGGTCTTCCACGAGGGCTACACCAAGCTCGCCGCGACCCCCTTCCTCAACTTCTGGAGCATGATCGAGGTCTCGCCCCAGCTCATCCGGCTCCAGAGCTACCGCAGCGTCTACTCGATCATCTCGAAGTTCATCAAGGACGACCACCTGCGCCAGGTCTTCTCGTTCCATCCGCTGCTCGTCGGCGGCAACCCCTACACCTCATCCTCGATCTACACCCTGATCCACTATCTCGAGCGCAACTGGGGGGTCTTCTTCGTCAAGGGCGGCACCGGTGCGCTGGTCACGGCGCTCGTCGACCTTCTCGAAGAGCTCGGCGGCGAGATCCGGCTCGACTCGCCGGTGGAGCGGATCCACACCTCGAACGGGAAGGTCACCGGGGTGACCACGGCCGACGGGTGGCACGGCGATTTCGACGCCGTCGCCTCCAACGCCGACGTCGTTCACACCTACGACGCCCTTCTCGGCGACAACAGCGAGGCGCAGCGTGAGGCGGCCCGGCTCAAGCGCCGGCGGTTCTCGATGTCGCTCTTTGTCGCCTACTTCGGAGTCAAACGCCGCCACACCCAGATCGCCCACCACGACATCCTCTTCGGTCCGCGCTACAAGGCCCACCTCGACGAGATCTTCAACGGCCCCGAGGTCTCCGACGATTTCTCGCTCTATCTCCACGCGCCGACCCTGACCGACCCGTCGGTGGCGCCGGACGGCTGCGAGGCCTTCTACGTGCTGTCGCCGGTGCCCCACCTCGGCAACGCGCCGGTGAACTGGAGCGAGGAGGGTCCGCGCTACCGGGACAAGATCCTCGATTACCTCGAGAAACGGTATCTGCCCAACCTCCAGGCCGACATCGAAACCGTCCACATCATCACCCCCGACCACTTCCAGAACACCCTCAACTCGCACCTCGGATCGGCTTTCTCGCTCGAACCGATCCTCACCCAGAGCGCGTGGTTCCGGGTCCACAACCGGGATAAGAAGATCGGCGGGCTCTACTTCGCCGGCGCCGGCACCCACCCGGGTGCGGGTGTACCCGGCGTCGTCAACTCGGCCAAGGCCACCGCCGGACTCATGATCGACGATCTCCTCGGCGAGAGCGGCTGAGGGCCGGTCCATGGACCACGTCGTCGACCACGGTCAGACCGTCATCGAGAAGGGCTCCAAGAGCTTTGCCGCAGCAGCCAGGCTCTTCGACCCCGAAACCCGCGGCCGCGCCTACATGCTCTACGCCTGGTGCCGCCACTGCGACGACCAGACCGACGACCAGGAGCTCGGGTTCGGCAGCTCCCAGCTCAGCCCGGCAGAGGGTCGCGCGAGGGTCGATCGTCTGCGGTCCGTGACCCTGCGCGCGCTCTCCGGCGAAGCCACGGACGATCCCATCTTCGCCGGCCTCCAACGGGTCGTCGCCGACTGCGGCATCCCCCACCGCTATCCCATGGACCACCTCGACGGCTTCGTCATGGATGTCGAGGGGCGCGAGTACCGGACCATCGCCGACACCGTCGAGTACTGCTACCACGTCGCCGGGGTGGTCGGAGTCATGATGGCCTACATCATGGGAGTCCGCGACGAGCCGACGCTCGACCGCGCCACCGACCTCGGGCTCGCCTTCCAGCTGACCAACATCTGCCGTGATGTGGTCGAGGACGCCGAGGTCGGGCGGGTCTACCTCCCCCTCGACTGGCTGACCGAAGCCGGTGTCCCGGCCGACCGATTGGCGGCGCCCGAACACCGCGACGGAGTCTTCGAAGTGGTCCGGCGGATCCTCTACGAGGCCGACCGTTACTACCAGTCGGCCTGGCTCGGGATTTCGCAACTGCCGCCGCGTTCGGCGTGGGCGGTGGCGGCCGCCAACGCGGTCTACAGCGATATCGGCCGGCTCATCCTCGAACGCGGTCCGCACGCCTGGGACACGCGGACATCGACGAGCAAAGCGAGGAAGATCTCCCTTGTCCTCGGCGCCGGGCCCAAGTCGTGGACGGCGAGGAGGTGGGGCAAGGGCCCGGGCGACGCGCCGAGAGACGGGTTGTGGACACGACCGGGAATTGCAGCCGGGTGATCATGGGCCGGGGGATCTCGACTCGCGGCCAGGCGGATTCGGATTTCGCCCTTCGAATCCGCGACGTGGCCAAGCGTTTCGGCACGACGACCGCCCTCGACAACGCGGGCTTCGAGTTGCGGCGCGGCGAACGTCTCGCCCTGCTCGGTCCCAACGGCGCCGGCAAGACGACCCTGGTGCGGAGCATCTGCGGCCTGGCGGTCCCCGACTCGGGATCCATCGAGATGCTGGGCCGACCGCTGCCGCCGAGCGGCGGACGCCATGAGCTCGGTTTTGTCCCGCAGGAGATCGCCCTCTACCCCGATCTCACCGCCCGCGAGAATCTCGAAGCATTCGGTCGATTCCACGGGTTGACCGGCGGCGGTCTCCGTCAGGCGGTCGACTGGGCCCTCGAGTGGACCGGTCTCGCCGACCGGGCCCGCGATCTCACGAAGACCTTCTCGAGCGGGATGAAACGGCGGGTCAACATCGCCTGCGGTGTCCTCCACCGCCCCCTCGTCCTGCTGCTCGACGAGCCGACGGTGGGGGTGGACCCCCAGAGTCGCGACCGGATCTTTCTGATGCTCGAGGAGCTGTGGCGGCAGGGAACCTCGATCCTCCTGACCACCCACCAGCTCGAAGAGGCGGAGCAGCAGTGCGACCGGATCGTCATCATCGATCACGGCCGCGCCATCGCCGAGGGGACCCTCGCCGAGCTCATCGCGAGCACGGTGGGGGCCGACCGGAGGGTGGTTTTCACCCTCGCAGAGGACTGTCCCGATCTCATTGGCTTTTCCATCAGCGACGATCGTCGACAGCTGGTCGCCGAGGTCGAGGATGTCTCTCTCGAGCTTCCCGGCTTGTTGACCCGGATCCGCGAAGGCGGTGGCCGGGTCTCGGACCTCGATGTCCACCCGCCGTCGCTCCACTCGGTCTTCATCCACCTCACCGGACGGGAGCTGCGCGAATGATCGGCACGGTCGTTCGCGTCGGTCTGCTGCGGATGTGGCACGGTCGGACGGAGATCCTGCTGACCTTTGTCGTCCCCGTCGCCTTCTTCACCATTTTCGCCTTCATCTTCGACTCACAGATCGGGTTGGGGAGATCGCCGCGCGTCGACCTGGCCATCGTCGACGAAGACGCGACCGAGCTCAGCCGCGAGTTCGTCTCCGCTCTCGCCGAGTGCGACAGCCTCAACATCTACGCCCCTGCCGACCACGGCGACGGGCTCTTTGTCTTCTCCTCGGCGGAGCCCGCCGGAGAGCTCGTGCGCGCCGGAACGCTGCCCATGGCCGTGGTCGTCCCGAGGGGTTGGTCGGAATCGCTGAAGAATCCCGGCGTTGAGGCGGTTGGTCTTCGGCTGCTGGCCGACTCCTCGGACCCGGTCGCCACCCAGGTGGTCGCCGCCCTCGTGGAACAGACCACCGGCCGCATCACCGCCGACCGGGCCCGACGACAGATCCAGGTCTTTCTTTCCCTGTCGCCGGATGAGTTCGCCCGGTCTCCGCTTTCCCGAATCGGAGCGCCCGTCGCGCCGGAGATCGTCGATCTCCTCGCCGACGACAAGGCCAACCCCGTGGTGTCCATGTACGCCGCCGGGATCGCCGTGATGTTCCTGCTCTTCGGCGCGGTGGGCAACTCCGGCACGCTCCTCGAAGAGGAGGAGAGCCAGACCCTCGACCGGCTCATGTGCTCCGACCTCAGCATGATCCAGCTTCTGGCCGGCAAGTGGTTGCTCATGACCATCGTCGGGATGATCCAGGTGACCATCATGTTCGCGTGGGCCCAGGTCGCCTTCGGCGTCGACCTCGTCGGCCACCTCGCGGGCTTCGCGGTCATGACGGTGGTCACCGCCGGGGCGGCGAGCAGCTTCGCCCTCACCCTGGCCGCCCTGTGCAGGAATCGCGCGCAGCTCAACGCCGTGGCCGTCATCCTGATTCTCTGCATGTCCGCCCTCGGGGGCAGCATGGTCCCCCGCTATGTCATGAGCGAGAGCATGCAGCAGATCGGCAAGATCACCTTCAACGCCTGGGCCCTCGACGGCTACATCAAGGTCTTCTGGCGCAGCCTCCCGGTCACTGCGCTCCTCCCGGAGCTGGCCGTCCTGACCGCCACCGGCATCGTTTTGTTCGCACTCGCCCGGGTGCTGGCCCGCCGATGGGAGAGGTCATGACGTCCTCGATCCGCCGACGCCGTTCATCGCCGGGCTACAATGCCCCGATGACCAACATCATTCAACGAGTCGGGTTCGTTCTGTTAGCCGTCGCGCTTACGTCCTGCGCCTCGGCGCCGCCGCAGACCCCCGAGCCCCGCCCCGAGGGTCGGGGCCGCGTCGAGATCACCATGACCGGGTTCGAGAACGCAGAGGGCCAGGCCCTCGTCGCGCTGTTTCTCACCGACAGCGGTTGGCCCGATCCCGACGAGCTCACCTTCGCGACCGTCACGGTTCCGATCCGCGACGGACAGGCGTTCGCTTTCGTCGAGGACGTGCCGGCCGGCCCGTTCGCGGTCTCGGTCTTCCACGACACCGACTTGGACCGCGAGCTCGACTCCGGGGTTCTCGGCATCCCATCGGAGGCCTATGGTTTCTCGGCCGACGCCCGCAGCACTTTCGGGCCGCCGAAGTTCGACGAGGCCCGCCTCGAGCTCGCCTCGGGCGAGACGAAACAGATCACCATCCGGGTCAAGTGAACCCGCCATGAGCTTGGAGTCGTGATGGAACTCATCCTGCCGCAGCAAGGTACACGCGAGAAGGTCTCCTCGCCGCAGACGGCGGTCATCGCCGGTGGCGGTCTCGCCGGAGTCGCGGCGGCGGTGGTTCTCGCCGAACGGGGCGTGTCGGTCGTCCTCGCCGAACGCGAGTCCTTCCTCGGCGGTCGCGCCGGCGCCTGGACCGACCGGCTCGCCACCGGCGAGAGCTTCGAGATGGAACGCGGCTTCCACGCCTTCTTCCGCCAGTACTACAACCTCCAGGCGCTGCTCCGCCGGATCGACGACGGGCTGGCCTTTCTCGAGCCCCTCGAGGACTACCCGATCCTCGGCCCCGGCGGACAGGTGGAGTCCTTTTCCGGCCTTCCCAACAAACCGCCGTGGAACGTCATCGCCCTGACCAGGCGAACCCCGACCCTCGGTCTGCGGGACCTCTTGGGGGTCAACGGTCTCGCCGCACTGTCCATGCTCCGCTACGAACGCGGCTGGACCTACGGGCGCTACGACGACATGACCGCCGGCGAGTACCTCGACTCTCTCAGATTCCCGCCTGACGCCCGCCGCATGCTCTTCGATGTCTTCGCCCACTCCTTCTTCAACCCCGAGGACGCCATGTCGGCGGGCGAGCTGCTCATGATGTTCCACTTCTACTTCTCCGGCAACCCGGACGGGCTCATCTTCGACGTTTCGAAACAGCCTTTTTCGAAGTCGATCTGGGGGCCCCTCGGCGATTACCTGAGCTCGCTCGGGGTCGACGTGCGAACGGGCTGCACGGTGTCGAGGGTCGCCAAGGGCGCCGGGCGGAAATGGAACGTCGAGTTGAGCGGCGAGGCGGTCGAGGCCGATTACGTGGTCCTCGCGCTGACGGTGCCCGGGCTCCAGTCCGTCGTCGCCGAGTCGCCCGATCTCGACGACGCCGGCTTCCGGCGCTCGGTGGAGGGTCTCGCCCTGACGAATCCCTTTGTCGTCTGGCGGCTGTGGTACGACCGGCCGGCCGGCCCCGGTCGTCGGCCGTTCGTCGGGACCACCGGGGTCGGGTGCCTCGACAACATCTCGGTCTACAACCTCTTCGAGGACGAGAGCCGGGACTGGGCCGCAGCGGACGGGCGGGTCGGTGGTGGAGCTCCACGCCTACGCGGTCGATCCCGGGATGGACGAACCCGCGATCCGCGAGGACCTGCTCAACGCGCTGCACGCCTTCTACCCCGAGTACATCGGCGCCGGCGTGATCGAGGAGCGGTTCCTGATCCGCCGCGACTGCCCGGCCTTCGCCCCGGGATCGCACGCCGATCGCCCGGGCGTCACCACCCCGCACGAGGGGATCGCGCTCGCCGGAGACTTCGTCCGTCTGCCGATCCCGAGCGCCCTGATGGAGCGGGCCGTCGCGTCGGGATTCCTCGCCGCCAACCACCTCCTCGCGCCCCAGGGCGTCAGACCCGAGCCTATCCGATCGATCCCGCGCCGCGGCCTCTTCGGCCGCCGCGTCCAAGAGACGGAAGCGAGCCGCATGCGATGAGCAAGCTTGTGAAATTCGGTCCCGCGCTCCCGACGGTGGAGATCCCGGACTCCTCCCTCATCCCCGACTGGCAACAGGCCAAACCGCGCGCCATTGCCCGCGCCCTCGCGCGGGCGCTCGAGCGACCGCACGGCAACTGGTACGTGGTCGGCGAGTCCCGACTGCTGGGCGAAGAACCCCGCCATCTCCGCATCGCGGGTGAAGATCTCGTCGCGCTGGCGGGTCGACGGCGAGCTCCTGATCGCTCCCGACGCCTGTCCGCACATGGGTGCGTCGCTCGCGGACTCGTGCGTCTGCGGGGGCAAGCTGATCTGCCCGTGGCACGCGCTGGCCCTGGGCAAGGAGGGCCACGGTGCGTGGAAGCGATACGCGGTCTTCGAAGACGGCGTCCTGAGCTGGGTCCGGATCGGTCCCGAGGACCCCGAAACTCCTCTGCCGGTGCTCGCCCCCCGCCCCGAGATCTTCCTCGAGGGCGTCGTGCAGCTCGAGGTTCGCTGCGACCCCGAGGACATCATCGCCAACCGGCTCGATCCCTGGCACGGCGTCCACTTCCACCCCTACGCCTTCGCGACGCTCACCGTCCTCGATCTCGACGACGACGTGGTCAAGGTGCGGGTGGCCAAGAGGCTCGTCGGGCGGGTCGTCGCCGAAACCGACGCCACCTTCCACAGCCCGGAGCCCAGGTCGATCGTCATGACCATCGTCGAGGGCGAGGGGAAGGGTTCGGTGGTGGAGACCCACGCGACGCCCATCGGGCCGGGACGCACGATGGTGGTCGAAGCGACGCTCGCGACATCCGATCGTCACGGATTCCGACACGCGAGAAGGCTCCAGCGCTTCATCCGCCCGCTCATCGAACGATCCGCCCGCCGGCTCTGGGTCGATGACGCGGCTTATGCGGAACGTCTGTACGAGCTGCGCAACGGCTAGCCCGACGCATACCTGTCCCCTTCGCTCAGGTTGGTCAGTGCTCACTCCTGTGATGGTTTGGTCGCAGGCCCTGAAGGACCTGCCTACAGAGTCCTAAGCAACACCCTATCAACAACATAACTGTAGGCGCGCCCTTTAGGGTGCGCGACCAAATTGTCGTGAAAACCCTTCGCCATCGGCCAACCTGACTGATGGGGATAGGTATGACCCGACGTATTCACGAGGAATCGGTCTCGGCAAAAGGTGCGTCCTTCTCTCTTCTCCGCAGCGCGCCGAGGAATGAGGGGACTGCAACACTCAGATCATCGAAGAGGGTGTAGAACACCGGCACCACCAACAGGGTCAACAACGTCGCGGTGGTCAGCCCACCGATGAGCGTGAGTCCAAAACTTGTGTAGCTCAGACCGATGGAATTGGTGCCCGAAAGGGTGACCGGAATCATTCCGCAGATGGTCGTCAGGGCGGTCATCATGATCGGCCGGAACCGACGATCGGCGGCGGTGAGCATCGCCTCGCCCCGCTCCATCCCGGACCCGCGAAGCCGGTTGACATAGTCGACGAGAACGATGCCGTTGTTGACCACGACGCCGATGAGCAGGACCAGCCCGACGCCGCCGAGGAAGTCGAGGTTGTAGCCGAAGATGAAGTGGGTCCAGTAGACCCCGAGCCCGGCGAGCGGGATGGTGAGGATGATGGACAACGGCAGCCCGAAGCTCTCGAAAAGAAAGCCCATGAGCAGATAGATGAAAACCACGGAAAGGCCCGCCGCCAACATCAGGCCGCGGAGGTCTTCGGCCGCACTATCCGCCCGTGGCGGCCGACCGACGCGAACTCCTTCGGGAAGCTCGATGGCCTTCTCCAGAGCGCTGATGCGTTCTCGGGTCTCGTCCTCACGTCCCTGTTCGAGTTCGAGGGTGATGGTGTGCGATGTCTGCTTGTCGCGCCGGAAGATTCGGCGGGCGGTCTTGAGGTACGAGGTGTCGGTGACCGAGGACAGCGGCACGAACCCACCCGAGCCCGTCGGCAGGTAGAAGCTCTGGAGCTGGTTGAGGGTCTCCCGATCCTCCTCTTTGAAACGGATTCGCACCGGGATGTCGTTGCCGTCGGTCCGATAGCGATTGAGCTGTTGACCGCGCAGCGCATAGCCCACCAACCCGGCGACGACCATGGGGCTGATGTTCTGCTGCTGCGCCCGATCTCGGTCGATGACGAGCGCAAGCTCGGACGGCGCCGGATCACCGGTGGCCTTGACCCCAAGTACGCCCGGGATCGAGGTGAAGAGGGATTCGAGATTCTCGGCCGTGGTTTCGAGCTGTTCCGAGTCGTCACCGTAGAGCGTGATGACGTGGACCTGCTCTCCTTTGTCCTCTGACTCGGATTCCTGACCGGTGTAGTAGCTCACACCGGGGCGTTCCGGCAGCCGCTCGAGGACGATCTCGGTGACCTCTCGCGGGGTCAGATCGGTGGTCCGGGGATTGTCGAAAAAGCCCTGGATCTCGCCAAAGGTCTCTCGGTGAAAGATGAACCACCCCGAAAGGCCGAGTTCCTCGGCTGATTCTTCCACAATGGCCTCGCACTCGAGGAAAAAGGCCGCGGCCTCTTCGAGGGTCGTACTCAGGGGCAGCCGGGCGTCGATCTCGAACCCGCCGCGCTCTTCTTCCTGGATCTCGACGAACTTGACCTTCTGCATGGGCACCGCCGCGGTGATGGCGAAGACCACCAGCACCCCGATCACGAGATCCAATCTGCGGCGGAGAAAGACCCCGAGAAGCCGACCGTAGAGGTGGTTGAGGCGTCCGAACGTGGCGTGATAGCTCCGCTCCACCAGTGCGACGAAACGGCGGTAGACGGGTGTGAAGAACCACTGCCGCCCGCCGGTCTCATCGCTCCCGGCGAGCGTCAGATAGACGCTCAGGGGCACGAAGATCCCGGCCACCACCAGCGACGCCAGCAGCGCCACCGAAATCGGGATCGACAACCTCAGCAGAAAGAACTGGGCCTGGCCGCCGACCAGCGAAACCGGCAGAAAGACCACGATGGTGGTCAGGGTGGCCATGACGATGGCGAGCGCGATCTCCGCCGTCCCGCGGATGGCGGCTTCCCGCCGGGGAACCCCCGACCGGTTGAGGCGATGGATGTTCTCCGCAACGACAACCGAGTTGTCCACCAGCAGCCCGACCGAGATCATCAGGGCCAGGAGCGACAGGATGTTGAGCGATTCGTCGGCAAAGAACATGGCCGTCAGCGCGATGAGAATGCTGAGGGGTATGGCCAAGGTGATGATCAGGGTCATTCTCAGCCGCCGAAGGAAGAAGTAGAGCACCACGACGGCGAAGATCCCACCGATCTTGCCGCTGTTGAGGAGCGTGTCGAGGCTCTCGGTGATGACCCGCCCCTGATCGAAGAGCGGCACCATGAGAATCCGCTGGAGGGAAGGGGTGTCCTGCATGTCGCGGAGCTCGCGCCGGATCGAACGAGCCACCTCGAGGGTGTTGGCATCGCCTTCTTTGAGCACGACAAGGGCCACGGCGGGACGTGAGTTGGCTCTGACGACAAAGAAAGCCTCTGGCGGTTTGTAACTCACCTCGCCGATGTCGCGCAGCCTCACCCGAGGTCCGACCATCCTGTCCTTGAGCTCTTCGAGATCGCGATACCGCGCCACCGAGCGCAGCAGAAGCTTGCGTCCTGCGATCCGGACATCGCCCGATGCCATGGTGAAGTTGTCGGCGCCCAGCTCCTGGGCGAGGGCGTAGATGTTGAGCCCGGCAGCCTCGGTCCGCTCCCGGTCGAGCTCGATGAAGATCTCCTTCTCGAGCAGCCCGTTGACAGCAACCGACGCGACGCCGTCGAGCCGCTGCAGCCGGACGACGACCTGTTTCTGAACCAGGGTGTAGGCATCGGTGATCTCGGGGTCGATGGCGAGTCCGACGACAAAGACGGGGATCGCCGATTCGTCCTCCTTGCGGATATAGATCCGGTCCGCGTCCTCGGGCAGAAGCGCCCGCGCACGCTCGATCCGATCGCGAACCTCTCGGTAGGCGACATCCATGTCGGTACCGCTCTTGAAGTTGAGGAAGCAACGCCCGAAACCGGTGGTCGAGAACGAAAACAAAGACTCGAGCCCGCGGACGGTGCTGAGTTCGTCCTCGAGCGGCATCACCACCTTCTCGAGAACCTCCTGGGCGGGTGCGTCCCGCCACGGAACGTTGACCGCAAGGAAAGGCGGCGAGAAACCTGAAGGGATGAGTTCGAGCGGGATTCTCAGCGCCGCCACGACACCGACCACCACCATCGAGGCGAGCAGGACGAGAACCCCGATCCGGCGATTCAGGGAGAACCGCGGCAGGGCCTCCTCGATGTGGTGTTTCTCGCCCTTCATGGCTGTTTTTCTTCGGCAGCGGAACCACTCGACCGACCGAGGACGCGCTCCCGCAGTCCATCGACCACCGAGTACAGACTGGGGATGATGAGCAGCGTCAGGGCGGTCGAGGCGAGGAGCCCGGAGATGACGGCAACCGCCATGGGCGTGCGGATCTCGGCGCCGTCGCCAAGACCGAGCGCCATCGGCAACAACCCGAGCACGGTGGTGGCGGTGGTCATCAGGATCGGCCGCAGACGCACCGATCCGGCCGTCACCACGGCCTCGCGGCGGTCAAGCCCCCGCCGCTTGAGCCGGTTGATGTAGTCGACGAGGACGATGGCGTTGTTGACGACGATCCCGGCGAGCATGATCATCCCGAGAATGACCACCACCGAAAGCGAGATCCCGAGCGCCTTGAGCGCCACGATCGTGCCGAAGAAAGCGAGCGGGATGGTCAGCATGATGATCAACGGTTGGAGAAGCGACTCGAACTGGGCCGCCATGATGACGTAGACCAGGAAGATCGACAGCGACAGCGCGAGCAGCAGGCTCGACCGGCTCCGTTCCCACTCCTGGTTTTGGCCCGTGATGAAAAAGGTCATGTCGGAAGGCCAGTCGATCTCGCGCTCGAGCGCTGTCTCGAGGCCGGCAACCGCGCTGCCGAGTGAACCGGCGCCGAGATTCGCCGACACCACCGCCACCCTTCGGCTGTCGATTCTGCGGACTTCCGACGGGCCCTCGGCGAGCGAGACATCGGCCACGGCGCCGAGCGAGATTGGCCTTTCTCCACCCGGGTTGACCAGGAACTCGGCGACGTCGGACACCTCTCGGCGATCGCCCTCGCGGAAACGGACCACAATCGGGATCCGTCGGTCGCCGAGGTTGTAGAGCGAGGCCTCGGCACCCTTGACCGCGTCCCGGACCCGGGTCGCCACCGATTCGATGCTGAGACCGTAGCGGGCGAGCTGCTCGCGATCGTACTCGATCTGAACCTCTGGGGCGCCGACCCTGAGACTGGTTTCGACATCTGCGAGTTCGGGCATGGCAACCATGAGCTCGGCGACCCGCTCGGACATCCGCCGCAGATCGATCAGCTGGTCGCCGTGGATCTCGACCTCGATGGGGGTGCGGAAGCTGAAGAGCACCGGTCGAACCATTCGCGCCTCGAGATCGGGGATCTCGTCGAGCCGGCCGCGGATCCGCGCCAACACCTCGGATTCGATTCTCGGATCCGAGGTCGCGAGGATGAACTTGAACCGAGCCGAGTGCTCACCCTCATCCGACCGCTGTGACGTCGCCGGGTCGAATCCAAAGGTGACGATGAGCGCCTCGATGTGCTCTCGCTCGGCCATGAGCGTTTGCTCGACCGGAGTGAGGATCTCAACCGTTCGCTCGAGGGGCGTGCCCACCGGCAGGGCGACCTCGACGGTGAACTCGCCCTGGTGGACCTCGGGCAGGAGTTCGCTGTCCAGGGTCAGGGCGACCGCGACGGTGACGGCGAGCGTCGCAAGGGCAAGCATCGCCACGCTCCCCGGTCGATCCAACGCCCATCGGATGGAGCGGGCGTAGGCTCGGTTGAGAAACTCGAGCAGGGGCTGCGTGGTGTAGGCGGTGACCGACAGCAGGACCCTGACGATCCAGTCGCCGATCGGTTTGAGCACCCACTTCACCAGGAGCGCGACGACCATCAGCACCACGAGGAGGAGGCTTCCCACGATCTCGAAGAGGGTCCCCAGAAGGGCTCGGATGACGAGGTAGAGCAGCGCCGGCTTCTGCCAGGTCTTTGTCAACCCGGCAAGATCCTGCCGGAAGCGCGCGATGCTCCGCGACGGGACAAGGACCGTCAGACTCCCGGTCTTGCCGTCGAGGCTCAGCCCCTTTCGGCTCGCCAGCATCGGGATGAAGACCAACGCCACCACCAGCGCCGCGAGGAGTGAGATCACCACGGCAAGCCCGAGATCGC
The DNA here is from genome assembly GCA_963823445.1 of uncultured Acidobacteriota bacterium. Taxonomy (GTDB): domain Bacteria; phylum Acidobacteriota; class Thermoanaerobaculia; order Thermoanaerobaculales; family Sulfomarinibacteraceae; genus JAHECW01. The sequence continues at coordinate 44,509 of CAWGLT010000003.1, read as the reverse complement.
CGAATGCCTGACCGGCGACGCCCTCGACAAAGACCATGGGGGCAAAGACCGCGATCGAGGTCAAGGTCGACGCGATCACGGCCATTCGCACTTCGGCGACCCCGCGCACCGCCGCGGTGGCGGTGTCGTCGCCCTCCTCGCGGCAGCGGAAGATGGACTCGAGAACGACGATGGACGAGTCGACGAGCATTCCGATGCCCAACGCGAGCCCTCCGAGGGACATGATGTTGAGGCTGACGCCGAAGAGGTTGAGCGGGGCGAAGGTGACGAGGATCGAGATCGGGATCGAAATCGCGGTGATCGCGGTCGACCGGACGTTTCGGAGAAACAGAAAGAGCACGATGACCGCGAGCAGACCGCCGAAAACGGCCGCGTTGCGGACTTCGTTGATGCTGTCCTGGATGAAGACCGACCGATCGGCGACCAGGGTGAGACGGACGCCTTCGGAGCGGTAGAGCTCCTCCGCAAGACCGAGTCCTTCTTCCCCGGAACCCCCGGGCCCACCACGACCGGAGCGCCGTCCGCGGCGCTCCGGGCGATCGTCGCCGCCGACACCTGTTGCCTCCGCTGCGGCGGGGTCAAAGGTCCCGATCCGCTCTTTGACCCGATCGGCGAGAGCGACGATGTTGGCGTCGGCCTCCTTGAAGATCTCGATCTGCACGCTTTCACGCCCGTCGGTACGGGTCGTGATCTGGCGTTCGGCGTTGGCCCAGACGACCTCGCCCAGATCACGGATCCGAATCTGCCGGCCGTCGCGAAAGGCGACGACGGTGTCGCCGATCTGTCCGAGATTGACGAACTCGTTGAGGGTCCGGACCATGTACTCGGTCCGGCCCTCGCGCAGGGTCCCACCGGCAACGTTGATGTTCTCCTCGGCGAGCCTTCCGATGACATCCTCGGTGCTCAAGCCGGTGTGGCGCAGACGATCGGCCTCGAGCAGAACGTGGATCTCCTCCTCGAGACCGCCTCGCACCCGGACCGCCGCCACTCCCTTGACCGGTTCGAGAGCGCGCTTGACCTGGAGCTCGGCGAGCCGGCGCAACCGGCGCAGACCTTCCTCACCTTCAAACTGGACGCCGTCACCGGCAAGACTGAGTTCGAGGACCGGATCGAGGGTTGGGTCGAAGCGCAGAATCAAGGGTCGTTCGGCCTCGTCCGGAAGAAAGACCAGATCGAGCTTTTCCAGGGTGTCCTGGATGGCTTCGGTCATCTCGACACCCCAGTTGAACTCGAGGATTACATCGGAGACACCGGCGCGGCTGATGGACGAGATCCTGCGCAGCCCTCCAACCACCCCGAGCGCCTCTTCGACCGGTCGACTGACGTCGTTCTCGACCTCCTCGGGCGCGGCGCCCGGGTACTCGGTCCGGACCGTGAGGGTCGGGTAGCTGAGCTCGGGCATGAGCGACACCGGCAGACGGAGGAAGGAGAAGAAACCAAAAACGACCGTGGCCAGAAAGACCATGATGATGGCGACCGGTCGGTCGACCAGGAATGATCGGTCGGCGATGGGCTCGGGCGCCGGATCGTGCTCGGTGATCACGCGTCGGCCTCGGATGCGGCCTCCTCGGCCGAGTCGCCAATCTCGTCGGCCTTTTCTTCGTCCTCCGGATCCGGATCGCCAGGAAGCCGCACCAGCGCGTTGTCCTTGAGGCTCGCCTGGCCGGCGACGACAACAAGATCGCCCATCGAGAGACCACCGGCGGGTTCGATGTTCTCGATGTCTTCGAGCACCGGCTCGACTTTGATCCGCTCGACCCTGCGCTCGTCGCCGAGACGAAACACGAAGAGCTGGTCGTTGTCGTAGACCACCGATCGCTTCGGCAGCAAAAGCGCGTCCTCGTTGACCGCCGTCACGAGTTCGACTTCGACGTACATCCCGGGACGCAATCCCTCCTGGCGGGGGGTCGCCACCGTGACCTTGACCGTGCCGGTCCCGGGATCGACGACCGGAGAGATCCGGTCCACCGAACCGAAGAAGCTCGCCCCGCCGATGGCCTCGGCAGTGAGCCGGGTTTCGAGACCGGTGGCGAGGGCCGGGAGTTCCTTTTCGGGAACATAGATCCTCGCCACGATGGAGTCGAAGTCGACGATGCGGAAGAGCGGCTGGTTGAGAGTCACGTGATCGCCCACGTTGACCATTCGCTCGGTGACGATGCCGGAGACCGGCGCCCGAACCTCGGTGTAGGCAAGATTGCGCCGGGCGTCGTCGACGGCTATCCCGGCCTGGTCGAAGACGAGGGCGGCATCGTTGTAGGCCTGCTCGCTGACCAGATTCTGTTCAAAAAGGCTCTTTTGCCGATCGAACTCGCGGGTCGCCTGACGAAGCTCGATCTCGGCCTTGTTGAGGGCGCTCCGCTGAGCGTCGTCCTGGAGACGGATGAGCAGCGATCCGGCGCGAACGGCATCGCCCTCTTCGACCTTGAGTTCGACGACACGCCGCTGGGCCTCGGCCAGGACTCGGACGTCGCGTTCGGCCTCAAGGGTGGCGGAAAACCGCAGAGCCGACTCGATGGTGCCGCGTTCGAGTGCGACAACCTCGACCGGAACCGCCTCTTCCCTGCGGTCCCCGTCACCGGCTGCGCCTTCGGCAAAGGTCTTCGATTCTTCCTCGCCCGGCGCGCAGGAGACGACGGTCAGAGCGAGGATTACAAGCAGGATCGAAGCTGAGAGTCTCTTCATGGGTGGTTGGGCGTCCCTTCGGGTTGGCGTGAAGCGTCCCACAAGGATAAACGGGAAACCCGAGAAGCGGTTCCCCGGATTCACAGGATTGTCCCCTGGACACCAGACAAGTCCCTTCAGCCCACAAAAAACCCGGGTCTGACTGGAGCGAGCGGCAGCCCGTCCGCACCCTCGATCAACAGACTTTGCCGTATCCGGCGACCGACCAGGTTCGTCGTTAGACGGCGACGCGCTCCATGGTCGACCGGGTGTAGGACCGGGCGAGGTTCGCCAGCGGGTATCCCGAGCGACCAAGCGGCGCGAGGGCCGATGCCGCGGACTCGATGTACCGATGAACCTCCTGCTGCGCACCGTGGGCGCCCAAACGCGAAGCGAGGGTCGATTTTTCGTCGTCCTGGCGGGTGTCCTTGCCGATGTCTTCCCGCGAACCGAAGGTGTCGAGGAGGTCGTCGAGCAGCTGGAAGGCGAGACCGAGGTTGACGCCGTAGTCCCGTACCGCTGCGACCCACGCATCATCGACACCGGCGACGCGCGCCCCGGCTTCGAGGGCGGCGACGAAGAGCGCGCCGGTCTTTTGACCGTACATCTCGGTCAGACCGGCGACATCGTCGCCGTGGCCGTGGCGGATCTGGAGATCGCAGAACTGGCCGGCGATGATCCCGTTGCTGCCGACCGACTCGGACAGAAGCCGGCTCAGGTCGATTCGAGTCTGAGCCGGGAGACGATCGCACTCGACGATCACACCGAAGGCCCGGTTGAGCAGCGCAGTGGCGGCGAGGATCGCGGTGTCCTCGCCGTAGACGAGGTGGTTCGCGGGGCTGCCTCGTCGGAGGCTGGCGTCGTCCATGCACGGCAGGTCGTCGAGGATCAACGAGGCGGTGTGGACCATCTCCACGGCACAGGCGACATCGAGCGCCTCTTCCTCGGTCGCGCCGAGATCGGTGGCCACCTGGATGGTGAGGACGGGCCGGATTCGTTTGCCCCCGGCGAGCAGGCTGTAGCGCATGGATTCGTGGAGCGGACGCGGATCGACGTTTCCATCCGGAACGAGTTCGCCGAGACGATCCTCGATGAGCTGACGCCAGCGCCGGGCGGCATCACGTTGATCTTCGTCCCGTGGGGCCAAACGCAACCTGCCATCCTCGCCCAAACCTTCGATACTCATACTCATTTTCAGTTTGTCTCGACTTTCCTCGTTTGTCGCCAGTCACGCCACATCGGTTTTGAGGTTGACTCTCTACGAGACTGCAACATCGGAACGCCGAGCCGTTATTCCGCGCCGCGTACCCAAAGGAGATGACGGCGTCGGGGCGATTCGAAAAACGATCAGCTGTCGGCGGCAAGCAGGCCCTCGACCGCACTGACGACGGCCTCGTCCATGGGATCGACGCCCGGTTCGAATCGGGCGACCACCTCGCCGTCACCGCCGACGAGGAACTTGGTGAAGTTCCAAGCGATCTCGCCTCGCATGCCCTCGGGAGATTCGGAGGTCAGGGTGCGGTAGATTGGCGCCTGCTCGGGTCCTTTGGTGTGGACCTTTTCCATCATCGGGAAGGTCACGCCGTAGTTGAGCCGGCAGAAGTCCGCAATCTCATCGTGCGTTCCGGGTTCCTGATTGCCGAAGTCATTGCTCGGAAAACCGATGACGACGAAACCGCGGTGACCGAATTCCTCGTAGAGTTTCTGCAGCGTGTCGTACTGTTTGGTGTAACCGCACTTCGACGCCGTGTTGACGATGAGCATCGGGCGGCCTCGATAACCGCGCAGATCGACCGTGTCGCCCTCGATGGAGGTCACCGTATGATCCACGACCCCCGGGGTGTGATTGACCACAGCTTCAAATGCGTTCATGGCTGGCTCCTTGTTCACGCTCTCGGCTGGGCCGCCGCCCTCGCTGCAGCCCACGGACGCAACCGCGACCGTGGAGACGGCAACTACCACAATCCAATTTTTTAGGTTCATCACAACCTCCCGGGTGGGCTAACACAACCAAACAAGCCATCCTTCCAGGCTCGTCCGTCAGCCGAGGTAGGCGGCATGATGTGTTCGGTGTTACCTTGGAACCGAGCATGTCCATCCTCGTTGAAAGCTCTCCCGTGATCCATCTCATCGTCTGGACCCAGGTTGCGGCAACCCTTTTCCTCACCGGACTGATCTGGGTGATCCAGGTTGTCCACTACCCGCTGATGAGCCGGGTCGCGAAGGAGCGATTCCCCGAGTTCCACGGTCAGCACTCCCGACGCATCGGAAGCCTCGTCATCGCGCCGATGGTCCTCGAGGGCGTGACCGCAGCGCTTCTTCTGATCGCGCGGCCGAAAAACGTCCCGACATGGCTGCTGCTGTCTGGGGCGGTTCTGGTCGGGATCATCTGGATCTCGACCTTCGCACTCCAGGTACCGCAACACCGGCTGCTGACCGCCGGTTTCGACCGCCCAGTACACCGAGCGCTGGTTCGGGGAAACTGGATTCGAACGGTCTCCTGGACGCTTCGGGCAGCCATCGTCATCGCAGTGGCGATCAATTCCGCGGGATGACCAGTTCGGCGGGTCGAGTCGTCGTTCAGCACCTTCTCACCGCCTGGTCGACCCTGCAGCACTGGAATACCCCGCGGCTTCAGCCCTCTTGCTCAGGTTGAAGGAGCATCACACCATGAAATCTCGTGTTCGATCGTCCAACATCCGCCACGTCGGCGGCCCGACCCCGACCCCGTCCAATCCCGACACGCCGCTGAAGGCGGCGGTCGTCGGTGCCGGCTTGTCCGGCCTTGCGTGCGCCCGCTCGCTTTCTGACGCCGGCATCCGTGTGCAGGTCTTCGACAAGTCACGCGGCCCCGGCGGCAGGATGGCGACCCGTCGTCAAGGCGATCTGCGCTTCGACCACGGCGCCCAGTATTTCACCGTGCGCGACCCACTCTTTCGCCGGTCGATGGAACGGTGGCAATCCGAAGGTCTGGCGGCGCGGTGGCCGGGCACCATCGCGGTGGTGCGCAACGGTGAGATCTCGTTCAAGGACGACGCGACCGAGCGCTGGGTCGGGGTGCCCGGAATGAGCGCCATCTGCGGTGACCTGGCGGACGGACTCGACGTGAGCTACGGTACTCGGATCGTCCACCTGGAGCACTGCGGAAACCGGTGGCGACTCGAGACCGCCGACGGCGTCGATGCAGGCCGGTTCGACGCAGTGGTGGTCTCCGCACCGGCGCCGCAGACCGCGGAGCTGCTCGCGGCGGCGGCGCCCGATCTCGCGGCGCGGGCGAGGGCGGTGGAAATGGCGCCCTGCTGGGCCGTCATGGCCTCGTTTCCGCACGACCTGGAGCTCGGCTTCGACGGTGCCTTCGTCGACGACTCGCCCCTCGGTTGGATTGCCCGAAACAACTCGAAACCCGGGCGCCCGCCCGGCGAAACGTGGGTCCTCCACGCCTCGCCCGAGTGGTCCCGTGAGTACCTCGAGCTCGACCAGGAGATCGCGGCCGAGCGGTTGGCCGATTCCTTTTGCGAGGCCATCGGGCGCGACCTCCCACCACCCAGCTCCCTGACCGCCCACCGTTGGCGATTCGCCCTGCCGGTCAACCCGCTCGCCGAGCCGTGCCTCTTCGACCCGGAACGTGCGCTCGCGGCCTGCGGTGACTGGGCCGGCGGTCCTCGGGTCGAGGGCGCGTTCCTCTCGGGCTGCGCCGCCGCCGAACGACTCGCGGGACCGCGGACGACGTCGACTGGCCTATAATCGGCGTGCGCCGACAAGGAGCTACATGAACCACGACCCGACCCACCTGGAAATCCTGCGCGGGCTGCTGTCCGGCCAGCTGCTCGGCGTCCTCGGCACCCACCACAACGGCGAGCCCTACACCAGTCTGGTGGGGTTTGCCGCAACCGATGACCTGCGCCACCTGCTCTTTGCAACCGGTCGAGCGACCCGCAAGCACGCCAACCTGGTCGCCGACGCCCGAGCCTCCATGCTGGTGGACAACCGGACCAACCGCCCCGCCGACTTCACCGAGGCTGCGGCGGCGACGGCGGTGGGGCTGGTCGAAGAAATCAGCGCCGACGACCGGCCGCTCTTCGACGAGGTCTTCCTCGCCAAGCACCCACATTTGCAGAGTTTCGTTCGCTCCCCGAGCTGCGTCCCGTTGCGTCTTCAGGTCTCGACCTACATGGTCGTCACCCGCTTCCAGTACGTGATCGAGCTCCACTTCGACTGATGGCCCTCGTCATCGACCTTGGGGCGCACGAGGCGCGAAACCCGCGGCTGGTGGGTGGAAAGGGTGCAGCGCTGGCCACCCTTGCAGCTCACGGCTTGAGCGTCCCCCCGACCCTGTGTCTCAGCACCAACGCATACGAGCTCTTTGTCGACGCGGCGTCACTCAGACCCGTCATCCGGCAGGAAATCGGGCGAAAAGACTTCGCCGACATGCGCTGGGAGGAAATCTGGGACACGGCGCTGCGGATCCGCAACCGTTTTCTCCGAGCCTCGGTCCCGCGGGCCGTCAGGGACGAGCTCGCCGACCGCCTCGTCGGTGAGTTCGCATCCGGTCCGCTGGCGGTGCGGTCGTCGGCGCCCGGCGAGGACGCCGAGGGCGCCTCCTTTGCCGGGCTTCACGACTCGTACATCGGAATCCGCGGGATCGACGAGGTCGCCGACGCCGTCCGCTCGGTGTGGGCCTCGTTGTGGACCGACCGGGCCCTGCTCTACCGGCGCGAGCTCGGGATCGACCCGGACTCGAGCTCGATGGCGGTGGTCATCCAACATCTCGTCGACGGAGAGGTCTCGGGCATCGCGTTCGGGGTCCATCCCACCCGACCCGGGCACATGGCCGTCGAGGCGGTTCACGGGCTCAATCAGGGCCTCGTCGACGGCACCATCGAACCCGATCACTGGGTGATCGACGCTGCTACCGGCCGCATCGTCGAGCACCGCCCGCCCGAGACCCGGCGACGGCTCGTGCTCGCCGCAGGGGGAACCGAGGTTGAGGAGCTCGGTGAGGCGCCACCGCCTCTCGACGCCCGCCGGCTCGATGAGATCGTCGCCGCTCTCCGCGCGACGGAAACGGTCTTCGGTTCGCCACAGGATGTCGAGTGGACCATCGACCGTGGTGGCCTCATCCTGTTGCAGTCGCGGCCGGTGACAACCGCAACCACAAACGGCGCCGACAAGCGGGCGTGGTACCTGAGTCTGACCCGAAGCCTCGAAAACCTCCGCGGTTTGCGGCGCTGCGTGGAGGACGAGCTGCTGCCGGCCATGGATCGTGAGGCCCGTGACATCGATCGCCGCGACCTCGACGCTCTCGACAACCACCAACTCGCCGCCGAAATCGAGAACCGCCGCGCCACCCACGACCGGTGGGTCGATGTCTACTGGCGGGAGTTCATCCCGTTTGCGCACGGCATTCGCCTCTTCGGCCAGTTCTACAACGAGGTCGTCCGGCCGGACGACCCGCACGAGTTCATGACTCTCCTCGCCGCGACCCCCATGTTGAGCCTGCGCCGCAACCAGCGACTCGCCGACCTCGCCGCCGGCATCCGAGAGGACCCGGAGCTCCGAAGGTTGCTCGAGGGAGGTGCAATGGGTCACGCCGAGTTCGCCGCCGAGCTCGGGTCCTTTCTCGGGGAATTCGGTGACGCGGTCTGGGCAAACCGTTCGTGTTTCAACGACCCGGATGCGCTGATCCGGCTGCTCCTCGCAATGGCGGCCTCGGCGCCAAAATCGCAGGCGTTCGAAGCGGCCGACCTTGCCCGGATGACCGAGACTTTCCTGGCTTCGGTTCCGGCAGGCCGTCGGCTGTTGGCCGATGAGATCCTCGAAATCGGCCGCATCAGCTACCAGCTCAGAGACGACGACAACATTCACCTCGCGCGGCACAAGGCGCTCGTCATCGACGCGGTCGAGGAGGGACGCCGGCGGCTCGCGACCGCGCTCTCGGACGATTCCCTCTCGGCCGATCCCGATCAGGTCATCACGGCGCTCCGCCACCCGAACCTGGTGGTCGAACCGGCACCCCAGACGACAAAGCTCGAACGAGAGAACGGGCTACGACCACAACCCAGGCAGCTCGTCGGTCAGCCGGCGGGGCCCGGTGTCGCCACCGGCGCGGCGCGGCTGATCGGGGGAGTGGACGACCTCTTCGAGATCCAAACGGGCGAGGTGCTCGTCTGCGACGCCGTCGAACCCAACATGACCTTTGTCGTCCCGCTGGTGAGCGCCATCGTCGAGCGCCGCGGAGGGATGCTCATCCACGGCGCGATCATCGCCCGCGAGTACGGTCTGCCGTGCGTCACAGGGGTGCCGGACGCCACCACCAGAATCGAGACCGGCGACCGGTTGACCGTCGACGGCTATCTCGGCATCGTCACCGTTTCCCGCGGCGAGTGAATCTGTCGCAGCGCGGCCGAAACATGAGACAACGAGGCCGGCGGTCCAGTGGACCTGCCGGCCGTAGTTTCGAGCGTTTGATTTTCTGCACCGACCGATTCCGGTCGGTTACCCGCCCGATTGCCCGACGCTCACCTGCGCGATCGAATCGTCACACCCGACCCGCGTCGATCTCCTTGAGGAAACCGAGGAACTCTCGTCGGTGCTCCTCCTCGTCGGCGAGCGCGGTGACGGCGAGGTCCTCGGTCGCCGGGTCGAAGCCGGAGGCGAGCTCGATGATCTGAGTGTTTCGTTCGTCCGAGTTCATGTCTGACTCCTTGAGTTGTGAAAGGGTTTGTTCTTACTGTCGCTTCCCGGTACTGAGCAACGGTGGAGACTTGCGGGCGCGTTTCCCGACTCGTGCGGTCTTTCCGGATCAGCACCGTCAGCCGACGACGGCGGTGAGATGTGCGTTCGCTTCAGGCCGTCGCTTTGGCCCGTGCGGCCGACAACCCTCCGTCGATCCCGATGACCTGACCGGTCACCCAGCTGCTCTGATCGGAGAGCAACCAGTAGATCACCGTTGCGACCTCGGCTGGTTGGCCGATCCGACCGAGAGGGTGCATGGCGGCCGAGGCCTTGAGCATGAGGGGGTTGCCCGTGATTCCGGCGGCCATCGGCGTATCGACGAGGCCCGGAGCGACAATGTTGACGCGGATCCCGTATGGGGCGTAGGTCGCGGCCGCCGAGCGTCCGAGTCCGATGACCCCCGCCTTGGCCGCGGCGATCGCCTCGTGGTTTGGAAGACCGACCCGGGCGGCGGCGGAGGCCATCAGCACGATGGAACCGCCATCACCCCGCATCGCCTTCGCACCGGCGCGAACCACCGCGAAGGCGGAATCGAGGTTGGCGGCGAGGGTGCTCCGCCACTCCTTCTCGGAGGTCTGGTGCGCCGCCTTGAGGAGGATCGAGCCGACGCAGTTGACGATGCCGTCAAGACGGCCTTGTTCGGCCTTGGTCCGTATGACGAAATCGTCCACGGCGCCGAAATTCGTTGCATCGACGGTTTCGAATGCGGCCCCTCCAAGTTCGGCGGAGAGGGTCTCGAGCCGGCCCCGGTTCCGAGCTGCGAGAACCACCGTCTCGCCTTTCGAGGCGAGCTGCCGAGCCAACTCGGAGCCGATCCCGCCGGTGGCGCCGAAAATCACGGTTGTGCGCGCATCACTCATGCCGATCTCCTGTCTGCCGGTCTCAGACGGGCTGCCCCGCCCCCGGCCAACGCTCTCGGTCTGTCGTGGAATTCCAGGTCGGTTTCCGCACGTTCTGCCCGCTGCCACCGGCCGGACGTTTACACGCCAAACGAAGACCGGTCGTTTTACAGCGTCAATCCAGCATCGGGGATGAGAGAACAGTGAAATACGGAGCGAGTTGTTGTTCTGTATGATCGGTCGCGGAAGCGCCGACGCTCTTGCCCGAGGCCATCGACGGAGGGAAGATCGTGCGTGACCCGATGATCATCAAGACCATCAAGACCGGCTCCGTCGGCATCGACTTCGCCGCCGCTAAACGGCTTGCGGATGCTGCAGCCGCGGGCGTTCTCGACGAACCGAACTGCCTGTCGTGGTACGACCGCGCAGCCGACCGCGAATCTCCGGCCCATGCCAGCGAGTGTCACGGAGATTGCGAGGTGCCCGGCTATGTCGAGTACGCCGTGACCCGGGGCGCCGAGCTCAAGGTCGTCATCGACGACGGCGCGTATGTCTTCTGCTACCGGCCCATCGGCGAGTTCGCGGAGCGGTGATGGAAGGCTCGACAGCACGCCACGCTTCCGATCGGACGGTGGAACACGTCGTCGAGTTCATCGAAACGAGCCGCACCTACCACCGCGGCGACGAGGAGGTCCACGCCCTCGTCGATCTGTCGCTGCGCCTGGTCGCCGGCGAGATGGTCGCGCTGGTCGGGCCCTCGGGCTGCGGCAAGTCCACCGCGCTCAACCTCGCGGCCGCCGTCGACCGGCCGGACCGCGGATCGGTCCGGATCTGCGGGGTCGACATCGCCAGCGCTCGTGAGAGCGAGGTCGTGACGCTCCGAAGGCGCCGGATCGGGATGGTCTTCCAGGCCTTCCACCTGATCCCGCACCTGACGGTCGAGGAGAACATCGCGCTTCCCCTCGCCCTCGACGGCCGTCGCGAGCCCGACCGGGTCCGCGAGCTCATCGACCGGGTCGGTCTCGGCCACCGCGCCGGGCACTACCCGTCCGAGCTCTCGGGAGGCGAACAGCAGCGCACCGCCCTGGCGAGGGCCCTCGCACACCGCCCGGCCGTCGTGGTTGCCGACGAGCCGACCGGCAACCTCGACAGCCGCACCGGCGCGGCGGTCATCGAGCTGCTCGACGAGCTCCGGCGCTCCGAAGGGGCGGCATTGCTCCTCGCCACCCACGACTCCAAGGTTGCGGCCGCCGCCGATCGGACCTGCGAGCTCGCCGACGGCCGGCGGGTGGACCCGGTCCGAACATGAGCCGCCGATGATTCTTCGCGCCCTGCTTCTGAGACCGCTGCTCCGCCGCCCGTGGCGCTTTCTCGTCACGGTCATCGGCGTCGCCACCGGAGTGGCCGCCGTGGTCTCCACCATCGCCGCCAGCCGCGCCGCAATCGCATCCTTCGCCGAGGGCGTCGAGGAGGTCGCGGGTGCGGCGCGGCTCGAGATCACCCGGTCCGGCGGCCTGCCCGACGAGACCCTCGCTCTGCTGCGGCCCCTCGCGTCCGACTCGCTGCTGGTGCCCGTTGTCGAGGACACGGTCCTCCTCATGGAGCTCGGCGACGGCATCCGGCTGCTCGGCGTCGACCTGCTTCTCGACGCCCAGGTTCGGCCGGTGCTCGCCGACGGCGGCCGGCCTCCCGAGCTCGATCTCACCCTCCTCGGCTTCGGCGCCCTCGTGTCCCGCCCGCTCGCTTCCGAGATCGGCGTCGCTCCCGGCGACGAGCTCACGGTCTCGGTGGGCGGCCGGCCCCGGACCATCGAGGTGGCGGCGCTCTTCGAGGCCGACGGCCTGTCCGCCGTCTGGGAGCGCGTCGTGGTGATGGATGTCGCACCGGCGCAGGAGCTGCTCGGCAGGGTCGGCCGGCTCGATCGCATCGAGCTCGTTCCCCGGGGCTCCGCGGATGTCGACGATCTCGCGCGGCGGGCGGCGGCGTTGCTCCCCGCCGATCTGACCATCGCTGTACCCGGTGAACGGCGGCGATTCGCCGAACAGATGCTCGCATCGCTGCGCTTCAATCTGGTCGCGCTTTCGGCGATCTCGGTCCTCGTCGCCGGAGTACTGATCGCCACCACTCTGGCCACGTCGGTTGTTCAGCGGCGTTTTGTGGTCTCGTTGCTCCGCTCCATGGGCGCCGCGCGGCACAAGATCGCGGCGGTAGTGCTGGTGGAGGCCCTCGGCATCGGCGTCGTCGGCGGCGTCATCGGTGTCGCGGCCGGCTTTGGCGGCGCCCGGTTGGCCCTGGCCAGCGTCCGTTTCACGGTCGCTTCGGTGGTCCGCGGGATTCCGGCCTCGGAGATCCGTTTCGACCCACAACTCGCAGCCATCGGTCTCGCCATTGCCGTCGTCACGGCGCTCTCCGCTTCGATATTGCCGCTCAAGGAAATCATGGCGGTCCCGCCGCTCCAGGGTCTTCGAACGGCCCCGCCGCAAAAACTGACGAGGCGAGCCCGTTTGATCTCGGTGAGCTTGCTGCTCTTGATGGCCGTTGGTGTCGTGATTCTCGCTCGGATGCCCGCCGTGCGCGATCTGCCCATCCCGGCGTTGACGTCTGCGCTGGTCGCCATGACCGGACTGCTCGTCGGCTCCGGCCTGCTCCTCGACTCGCTGGCCCGGGTGGGCCACGCCCCCTTCGCCAGGCTGCGCGGCGCCGCGCTCCAGCTCGCCGCCGCCGCGCTGTCGGCGGGACGCCGCCGCGCCGCCTGGGCCGCCGGTTCGGTGGCCGTCGCCGTCGCCCTGGCCGTCGCCATCGCCACCATGGTGAGCTCGTTCCGGGCGACCGTCGAGAGCTGGACCGACTCGGGGATGCGGGCCGATCTCTGGGTCCGTCCGTTGGCGGCCGACACCGGGGTCTGGGTCGGCCGGCTCGATCCCGAGATCGTCGCCATCGCGGAGGATCTCTTCGGGGCAGAGACCGTCGACCCCTTCTACTCCCAGACCATCGAGTACCGCAGCCGGCCGGTGAGCTTCGCCGGCGCCGCCTTCGACGTCGTCCGGTTCCACGGCAGCGTGCCGTTCCCGGGCCGCGACTCGGCCGAGGTCTTCGATCTCGCCTGGCGCGAGCGCGCCGCGGTCGTCAACGAGCCCTTTGCCACCCGTTTCGGAGTTGCGGAAGGCGACACGATCCGGCTCGAGCTTCCGGGTGGAACCCTCGAACGGCGGGTGGTCGGTGTCTTCCGCGACTACTCGCGGTCGCACGGTCTGGTGGTGGTCGACCGCTCGGACTTCCTTCGTTTCTTCCCCGATGCGGGGCCGGACGACATGGCGCTCTTTCTGCCGCCCGAGGTCGACGCCGCAGCGGCGCGCGAACGCTTCTTCGATGCGGTTCGCGGCCGGTTCCTGGTCGAAGCGCTGGACAACCGCGAGCTCAGAAAGGCGGTCCTCTCGGCATTCGAGCGCACCTTCGCCATCACCACCGCCATGTATCTGGTCACCGCGGTGGTGGCGGTGGTCGCGGTCCTGACCGTGCTCCTGACCCTCGTCGGCGAACGGCGTCGCGAGCTCGCCACGGTGCGGGCCATCGGCGGATCGCGCCGCCAGCTGCTCGCCATGGTCGTGGCCGAGGCCGGCCTCTTGGGGACCGCCGCTGCTTCGGCAGGCACCCTCGTCGGCGTCGCCGTCGGGATCATCCTGGTCAAGGTGGTCAACCTCCAGTCCTTCGGCTGGTCGCTCGAGCTCGTCCTTCCCTGGGGTTCCATGGCCGGCATGGCGGCGTGGGTCGTGGCCACCTGCCTGGTCGCGGGTCTGCCGCCGGCGCTGGTCGCGGCTCGACTGCAGCCGGCGACGGTGCTGCGCGAGGAGGGGTGATGGGCCGCCGGTGGTGTTCGATCCTGGTCGCCGCGGTCCTGGTCGTCGGCGCGGCGCAGGCTCTCGCGGGCGAGAGCTGGCGGTCGATCACCGGTCCGCCCGATCTCGAGTTCCCCCGAGATCACGGCGCCCACTTCGATACCCGGACCGAATGGTGGTACGTCACGGGGATCGTCGTCGACGCCGAGGGCCGGCGGCGGGGCTTCCAGATCACGTTCTTCAGGCAGGGGCTCGCACCGGGAGCGCCCGAGCCCGGCGCGTCGGCGCTGCGCGCCCGCCAGATTGCGGCCGCCCACCTCGCCATCGCGGACATCGACGCCGGCGACTTCCACCACGCCGAGCGGCTGCGGCGTTCGGGTGGCGGGCTCGCCGGATGGTCGGAGACCGACCTCGACGTTTGGCTCGAGGATTGGACCATTCGACGCGACGACACGGGAACCATCGCCGTCCGAGCGCGGGATGCGGCGACCGGGATCGGACTCGAGCTCGAGCTTCGCCCGGAGCGACCCCCCGTCCTCCACGGCGAAACCGGCTACTCCCGCAAGGGGGCCGATCCGGGCAACGCGTCCGCCTATCTCAGCTGGACCCGGCTTGCCGTCAGCGGCCGGATCGAGGTCGCGGGAGAGGGAGTCGAGGTCGCCGGACAGGCCTGGTTCGACCACGAGTGGGGGACTTCCCAGCTCGGCGACGACGTCGTCGGTTGGGACTGGTTCAGCCTCCGGCTCGCCGACGGCCGCGATCTCATGGTCTATCGACTGCGCCGCGCCGACGGCTCGGCCGATCCCGTACTCGTCGGGCACGGTGGTCGCCGCCGACGGATCAACCTCCCGGCTCCACCGTGACGACGTCGAGATCGAGCCCCTCGAATGGTGGACGAGCCCCGCGACCGGCGGGCGCTATCCCGTCCGCTGGCGGCTCCGGGTCCCGGCGTACGCGATCGATCTCGAGATCACCGGGCTGTTGCCATCCTCCGAGCTCGATGGACGCTCGACGACGGGCGTCATCTACTGGGAGGGGCCGGTCGAAGTCGCCGGCAGCGCCACCGGCGAAGGCTACGCCGAGCTCACCGGCTATGCCGGCAGCCTCGAGGGTCTGTTTTGAGGCGTGGTCCGCCGGTGACGGTCGCGAAGGCCGCGGACATCGTCATGGGCGATCGGCTCCCCGTCATCCCGAACCGCGCGACCGGATGATTCCACTTTCTCAGTGGTCGCGAGCCTGACAGTCAAATCCCGTGATTGGGTCGAAAAGAACGGCACCATTGCCAGGGACGCCGTCCCGGCAACGAGACACCGGCGGGGCCGCCCTGGCGACGACGACCTACGACATCACGGTCTGGCAGGACGGCAGCCCGACCAGCGTGATCACGGTGACCGGGATCCGATTCCGGGATGGAGACGCGGCCGCGACGCTCGACGAGGTCCAATTCGGCGACTGGTCAGCCTCGACTCAGAAGCTGAGGGTCGCAGCGCCCTGCTTGATGAGCTCGTGCATCGCGGCCGACGAGTCCAATGAGCCCATCGACACCGTCGACCGCCCGTCGTGCCAACGAGCCTCTCCCGTGAATCAGGGCGTCTCGGGAGCCGCAGTCAACTGCTGCGAGTCGATCACCTCGGTCTGCCGTGCCGCAGCCGACCAGACTTGGATCGTCGCCTTGTCGGCTTCGTTGAGACGCGACTCCGAGTGGGCGAGGAGGTAGGCCGGCAACGGCATCTCGCCCTCGTCGACCTCTTCCCAGATCTCCTCGGCCAGGCGCTCCTGCCGCTTGGGGTCGTAGTCGCCCCAAAGCGAGAAGTTGAGGTGGCCGCGCGCCTCCTCGACGTCGTGGGCGACGAGCCACGAAACCGGCGCGACACGGCTGTACCAGGGCCAGGAGGTCTCGTGCGAGTGGCAGTCGTAGCACGAGGCGCGGAGCACCGTGGCCACCTCGGTCGGACCGTCGAAATCGGCGTCCACCGGCGGGTTGGACCGATCGACCGGCACCAACTGGATCGCGATCAGAACGGCGAAAAGCGCACCTGCGGCGATCAGGACTTTTCGTTTCATTCGGTTCTCCTCTTTGAATGGCACAGCGATCAAACCGCTTTCTCGGTGGAAGGTGCTCATTCTACGGCGACCGGGAGACGCCGCGCAACCCCAACCGTCTCAAAGACGGTGGATCGGATGCTGCGGCGGACGAACGAGAGCCGTTACCTCGCGAACTTTGATAGATAGTCCACAACTCCGTCCGGGGAGGCGTCCATACCTTCATCGCCCTCGCTCCAGTTGGCGGGGCAGACATCGCCCTTCTCTTCGTGGAAGCGGAGTGCGTCGAGCATCCGCAGCGCCTCGGAAACGTTGCGGCCGAGGGGGAGGTCGTTGATCACCGAGTGGCGGACAATGCCTTCCCTGTCGATCAGGAACAGACCGCGGAGGGCGACCTCGTCCTCGAAAAGCACCCCGTAGTCGCGGGCGATCTCCTTCTTGAGGTCGGCCACCAGCGGGTAGCGGATGGGACCGATCCCGCCCTTGTCCGTCGCCGTCTTCTTCCACGCGAGGTGGGTGTACTGCGAATCCACCGACACGCCGACGATCTCGGCGTTGCGCTTCTTGAACTCCTCGAGCTTGTCGTCGAAGGCGAGGATTTCCGTCGGACAGACGAAGGTGAAATCAAGGGGGTAGAAGAACAGCACCACGTACTTGCCACGCAACGAGGAAAGCGTATAAGACTCATCGATGCTGTTGTCGGCGAGCACGGCGTTGGCAGTGAAGTCCGGGGCCTGTTTGGTGACGAGGGTCGACATGGTGTCTCCTTGAGAAAGCGGCGCCGCCGGCTCTCAGAGCGCGACGGCGCCGCGGGTTCGCGTGGATCGCAAACGATTGCTGTGGCGATCCCGGTCAGTCGTTCTGCGGGTTCTCGGACTCGTCGACGCAGATGGTCTTGAGCTGCGCCTCGGTGGGGTTTTTGAAACGCTTCAACGCATCCACCGGGCAGAGGTAGGTGTGACCTGAAGCGGCCTTGACCCACTTGACGCTCAGCTGTTTCTTGAACTCGATGTTGGCTTCTTTGATCTCGGACATGGTGTGCTCCTCTCGGTGTTGTTCATCAGTGATCATGCGGTCGCAGACCGCGGCTCCGGTTCCTACACGGTTGGTGTCGACTGTTCCCTCTCCATCTCCGCCCGGACGAAGTCCATGTCGAGCCCCTGGGCCTTCTCGACGATGTCGTCCAGACCCTCGGCCGGGACGTAACCCGGCTGTCTTAGCAGCAAAATGCCATCTCGAAAGAGGATGAGAGTCGGAATGTGTTTGATGCGCAGTTTGGTGGTCAGCTCGGGTTCGGACCCGGTATCGAGGGTCGCGAAGGTGTGGGCGGGATGTCTTTCGGAAGCCGCTTTGAAAACCGGCGCGAACTCCCTGCACCCCCGACACCACGACGCCCAGCAGTCGATCAGGCAGATACCATCAACATCAACGATCTCATCGAAGTTTTCCGAGCCGAGTTCGATCGTGGACATCGTTCGTGGTTCCTCTCCAATTCGCCGGGGGTCAACCCGTATCAACGGACGGGGTTGAGAGATTTATTCCAGGACAGGGCAGGAGCACGCATCCCTCCCGGTCTCAAATATTGCGCTCCTCGGATCTCGAAGGCCGAGCCGTGCTGGCAGCGGTTTGCGTGGTCTGGAAACGCATTCGTTCCAGAATTCCCGGAGAACTGGACTCAAAGTACTGCATTTACTATGCTTGCGACGATCCGGGGCGGAACTGAACCATCGTCTCAACAGCTGCACGGATTGGGCGACGCAAACTGCAAACCCGGAGATGGCGTCCTACTTCGTCCGCGAATGCTGGTAGAGGATCTTCCCGTCGTGATTGACGAAGGTCATGGTCAGCTCCTCGTCCGTGACGGTGCACAGCGAGAAGCCGGGGTCCGGGCTTGCGAAGCGAGCACCCTCGAACGGAACCACCGGTCGGCTCTGTGAGGCCGAGCTGTTGACGAAGTAATCCACTTCCGAACCCGGCACGCGGATGTGCTGGAAGTTGTGGATGTGGCCACTCACCAGGGCGTCGACTTCGTGCTTGTCGAGCAGCGGTTGGAGCCGTTCCTGAAGATCGGTGCGCTCGGCCTTGTCCTTCGTGGTCCCGGCGTAGACCGGGTGGTGGCCGATGACGACCTGCCACTTCGCCTTGGATGCTCCCAGGGTGGTGTCGATCCAGGCCAGCTGCTGATCCATATCCTGCCGGCCGGCGTCCGGATGCCGCCCGGGATTGTCGCGGTACTTGTCGATCAGGGATGGAGTGTCGATGTAGAGCAGCAGCAGGTCCACGCCTTCCGACACCGTTTCGGTCATGGCGTAGTACCTGTCTGGCATCTCCCAGCGGCGGCTCACCGTGGCGTAATCGAGGACGGCTTGAGTCGAACCCTCGTACTCGTGGTTGCCGAGGACCGGGTGCCACGAAATCATGAGCTCGGGGTGCTTGTAGATCCATTCGAAGTTGGTCAGCCACAGCGGGTCCTGGACCGAACGGACACCCTGGAAATGATGGGTGTCGCCGACAAGGGCGATGAACTCCGGGTCCGCGAGTCCGGCCACCTCACCCATCATCTCGGCGACCTGCTTCTGGTCGTAGTATCCGTTCCGGCCGAGATCCGAGGCGATGAGAAAGGTGAAGCGGCCGTCGAGCTCGGCGAGAGATCGCGCGTCCACCGGCGCCAGAACCTGCTGATCGAGAGCCGGGACTGCGGCTCCGCGTTGGCCGGTCAAAACGGCCCGCAGACCCATCACGAGTGCGACGATCAATGCCGTAAGAACGACGGATCGAACCGCCAACGACTTCATCTCATCTCCTCCCGGGGACAGGATACATGACAGGTGAACTCCGCGCCGGCTCCATGGGCGGACCCCGCCCCGCCGTTCAGCCCGGAGTCGACACCAGGATCGCCGACGCCGAGCCCAAGGCCATGACCATCCGCCGGGGCGAGAGACCGATCGGCGACCGCCGCGGTTCCGTCCGGATCGAGAAGGGGGAGGGGCTCGACTTTCCCAATCTTGTGATAATATTCACACGTGTGATTGGGAAGTTTCAGACCAGCTCAGCACCGATGGCGCCGATTGGAGCCGACGAAATGAAGTCCCCCACCTAAGACGCGGCAACCAGGGTCCAACTTGAAAACCGCTACGCCCGGAACCCACGTTCTCCTTGTCGATGATGAAGAGAGATTTCTGTCGACCACGCAGAAGCTCCTCGAACGACAGGGCTACAAGGTTGAAACCGCTTTCAGTGGTGCGGAAGCGCTCAAGAAATTGGAACGGTTCTGCATCCAAATTGTGGTGCTTGATGTCAAGATGCCGGGTATGGATGGCCTGGAGACCCTCAAAGAAATCAAACGTCAATTTCCGTTGATCGAAGTGATCATGCTCACCGGACATGGAACGATCGAGTCGGCGGTTGAGGGTGTGAAATTAGGTGCGTCAGATTACCTCATAAAACCTGCCGATATTGACGTTATTACAGAGAAAATAGAAGATGCGATCCTTAAGAAAAACGCCGTTCGGGCGCGGGCAAGAAATCGAGAGAAACAATATCGAGAAATGAAGTTCCAACTTGCAGTCGGGCTTCTGACTGCATTCACTCTGCCGTATCTTGCGTTCTTTGTGTTTTTTCAGTTCCAATTCGTCGGCACCTTGAAAAACGCCGGTCGTTTGAACCTCGAGGCGCTTGCCAACAGTCAGAAGAACACGATAGACCTTTTCCTGCAAGAGCGGGTGATGAATATCTTCAGTCTCTTTCATGACAGAGAGTTCCAGGCGCCTCCGCCCCAAGAAAAAATGGAACGATTTCTGACCAGGTTGAGGCGACAAAGTGATGCATTTACCGACGTCGGTTTTTTAAATCAAGACGGTGTTCAATCTGGTTATGCCGGAATATTTCCAGACCTTCTTGGGAAGGATTACAGCAGGGAAGATTGGTTTCAATCGCTGATGAACAAGGACGCCGACTACTATGTCAGCGATGTTTATCTTGGTTTTCGAAATAAGCCGCATTTCACCATCGCGGTCAAACAGATTGTGGACGGAAGAATATGGATATTCAGGTCCACGCTCGATCCCGACAAGTTCTATATGTTCCTGCGATCTATCGGCCGGGGGAAATCGGTGGAGTCCACGGTCATCAACCGTGACGGCCGCTATCAGTTGGTCGATCCGGATCGTGGAGATCTACTGGATGTCAGCGATTTCATTCCGTCGGCGACCGAGTCCACCGGGGTTCAGGAGGTCGAGATCGACGGGGAGCGCTTCCTGATCGGGTATGCCTGGCTCAGGGAGACACCGTGGGCGCTGGTGGTGAGGCAGGCCTTCAGCGTCGCCCATGCCGACATGTACGAGAGTCGCCGGGCGATGAGCTTGACGCTCGTCGTGATTTTCTTGGTGATGGCCACCTGCATCTGGTTCGGCAACAGCATTCTGATCAACCGGGTCAAGGAAACGGTCGAGAAGAGCGATGAGTTGCGGATGCAGCTCTTTCATGCGTCGAAGCTCGCCTCGGTGGGGGAGCTGGCCACGGGTGTCGCCCACGAGATCAACAACCCGCTCGCCGTGATCGTGGCCGCGAGCGGGGTGATCCGGGATGTATTCAACCCCGAGTTCGGTTTGGATCCGGATCCCGAGACCGTCCTCAAGGAGATCGACAACATCGACTCCGCCGTCTTCAGGACGCGGTCGATCACCAGGCAATTGCTGGACTACGGGCGAAAGTACGAACCGCAGTTGGTGCCGTGCAATGTGAACCAGATCCTCGAAGAGGTGATCGGCGGAATCAAAGAGCGCGAGTTCGAGGTCGAAGGCATCGAGATCGTCAGAGAATACGCTCCCGGGCTGCCTGAGATCCTGCTCGACCGGGACAAGATCAGACAGGTTTTTCTCAACCTCATCAACAACGCGGGAGACGCCATCCAGCACGGCGGCATGGTGACCATCGGCACCCGCCGCGATCGCGATCACATCAAGGTCACGGTCAAGGACACGGGTACCGGGATATCCCCGGATACGATCCAACAGATCTTCAATCCGTTTTTCACGACCAAGGAAGTGGGCAAGGGGACCGGTTTGGGTTTGAGCGTTTCCCTGAACATCGTCGAATCAATGGGTGGTTCGATTGAAGTGCAGTCGATCGAGGGCGCGGGAAGCGTCTTTGTCGTGACGCTTCCCATTCAACGGGCGGTTGACTCGTAGAACGTCGAAGTCCCTTCGGATTGTCGTTTCTTCGTTATGGTCCTGTTTGAGGGGGAGGCAACATGGCTGATACAGAAAAGAATGGGGCGAAAGCGGCCGATCGCACCAAGGTGCTGATCGTCGACGACGAGGACCGGTTCAGAGAGAGCCTGGCCAAACAGCTCAACCTGCGAGGATTCGAAGTGCTCGACGTGGGCAACGGCGAAGATGCGATCAAGATCGTACGCCACGAGAATCCCGAGGTCGTCATCCTCGACCAGAAGATGCCGGGTATGGACGGGATCCAGGCGCTCAAAGAGCTCAAGCGGATCCGGCCCGAAGTGCAGATCATCATGCACACGGGACACGGGAGCATCGAGTCCGCCCGGGTCACCGGCAAGCATGACGTCTTCGCCTACCTGGAAAAGCCCTCGTCGATCGACGTCATTGCCGACACGGTCCGGCGGGCGGCGACCGAGAGGGTCTACGCGCTCGCGAAACACGAGATCGCCGTGCCGCAGCGAAGCGGACTCAAGGACTGGCTCGTCGGGGTTCAGAACGCCCGGCCCGGGATCATTCTGTTTGGCGTCGTACTGTTCCTGGCCATCATTCTGATGCCGCCGCCGAAGCAGTTGGTGACCTTTTTGTCGTCCCCGAAAACCGGCGCCGTCGGCGAGGCGGTTGCCGGCTATGCCGACTACCGGAAAATGGGCATGGACGAGACGATCACCGAGTATTACGGCAAGAAGGCGATGCTGCAGGGTAAACGCACGATGCCCGACGGGACGGTGGTCAAGACGGCGCCGGAGGTCGGGGCGGTCGCATTCAGGGCCCAGGTGATGATCGGGGTCCTGGTGGTGGCCGCGCTCTTCTGGGCCACCGGCGCGATTCCCATCGGGATCACGGCGCTCCTGGTCGGCGTTCTGATGTACTTCTTCGGGGTCTTCCCGGCCGACATT
This sequence comes from uncultured Acidobacteriota bacterium, assembly GCA_963823445.1. GTDB lineage: Bacteria > Acidobacteriota > Thermoanaerobaculia > Thermoanaerobaculales > Sulfomarinibacteraceae > JAHECW01. Next base: position 22,268 of record CAWGLT010000003.1, on the reverse strand, counting down.
GTGGCGAAGGCCTATGCCAAGGACTCGGTGGTCTTCATCTTCGGTGTTCTGGCGTTCGCCGCGGCCCTCAGCAAGACCGGACTCGACCGCCGGATCGGCATCCTCCTGCTCGGCACCAGCACCTCGCTTCGGCGTTTTGCGCTGATCTTCGCGCCGCTGCTCGCGGTCACGGCGTCGTTTCTGTCCGAGCACGCCCTGGTGGCGTTCGTCGCTCCCATTCTGATGCTGGTCTATTTGGGCGCGATCAGCGCCGCCGGCCTGACCAAGGACAGGGCGCTGGTGGTCTTCTTCATGCTCATGCTGACCTTTTGCGCCAACGTCGGCGGCCCGGGCTCACCGGCGGCAGGCGGGCGGAATGCGGTGATGCTCGGGATCTTCTCGGACTACGGGGTCGAGATTTCGTTCGGCCAGTGGGTGATCCTCGGCCTTCCCTTCGTCCCAGTCATGGCTCTCGTCATCGCCATGTACTTCCTGATCGTGTTCCGAAACAAGATCGCGGTCAAATCGGTGAATGTCGCGGCGGTGGTCAGGCGGGAAGCCGAGAAGATCGGCAAGATGACGGTCGACGAGTACAAGGCGGCGGCGGTGCTGGTGCTCGTCATCGTGCTGTGGGTGACCATGTCCGGTTCGGTCGGCATGGGGGGGCCGGTGATCCTCTGCCTGGTGCTGTTGAATGTCCTCGGGATCCTCCGCTGGAAGGACATCAACGGCATCCACTGGGATGTCGTGGCGCTCTACGCGGCCGCCAGCGCCATGGGTTACGGCCTGGCGTCCACCGGAGCGGCCCTATGGTTGGCGAGCGGTTTCATCTCCATCCTTCCGGAGGTCCTGAAGACCGGCGACGGCCTGTGTGTCTCCGCGAGTCTGATTACCGGGATCCTGACCAATTTCATGAGCGACGGCGCGACGGTGGCGGCGGTGGGCCCGATCACCGTCCCGATGGCGACCTTGTCCGGTACCTCGCCTCTCCTGGTCGGTCTCATCACGGCGTTCGCCTCGTCGTTCGCGCACATGCTGATCATCGGGACCCCGAACAATGCGATCTGCTACAGCTTGGCGAGGGACCCGGAGACCGGAGAGCAACTGCTGACCATGAAGGACTTCCTCGTTCACGGGTCGGCGGTGTTCGTGCTCAGCTTGCTGGTACTGTGGGTGTGGGTGGTGTTCGGCTACTGGAAGTGGATCGACATCGCTGCGATGTAGGCGCGGGGCCGAACGTGATGTCCTTGGCAGGTGCGCGATGGCGCCAGAAAGGGTGATCGAGATGAAGAAAGAGAAAATCAACCTCCTGATCGTCGACGACGAGGAGCAGTTCCTCGAGTCGATCAGCAAGAGCCTGGAGCTGCGGGATTTTCACGTCATCACCGTCAACCGGGGAGACAAGGCCATCGAGGCTGCACGAAAGCACCCGATCGATGTTGCCCTGGTCGACCTGAAGATGCCGGGAATGTCCGGCGAGGAGACGCTCAGAATCCTCAAGCGGGAGCACAAGTGGATGGAGGTCGTCATTCTGACCGGGCACGGCGTTGTGCAATCGGCCGTGGAATGCACCAAGATCGGCGCCTTCTCGTATCTCCAGAAACCGTGTGAGCTTCAGACGCTCATCGAGGCCCTGCAAGGGGCGTACAAACAGAAGGTCATGAACCACAAGAAGATCGAAGAGAAGAAGATGGACCAGTTGCTCCGGATTTCCAACTCGAGCAGCCCCAGAGACATCCTGCGGAGACTTCGCGAGCTGGACGAGGGCGACGACTAGCGCACCGTTGATCCATGCGCGCTTCAGCCGCAACGCGGACCAGGGATCGGCACTTCGGGGCCCGCGAATGGGCTGATCGAACCAAGCGGCGCTCGTTGACCGGCATCCTGGCGGCATCGCTCCTTCTGGTTTCGCTGGTGCCCTTTCTGCCTCTGACGCTGCTCACGTGGTTCGGGTTTCACCGTGAGGTGGAAGCCGTGGAAGCCGAGGTCCGCGCCTCGAACCGGCACATCGCCGTGCTCGCCGGCACCTATCTCGACACCCTCATCCGCCAGCTCCGGGAGGGTGCCCAGGTCGACGGGGCGCCGGGGACCGAGACCCTGCCGCCATCCCTCGCCGGGATCGACTGGGAGATGGTGTCGGCCGACGGCAGGGTTGTGGAGACCCAGCTGAGTCCCGCTCGGGTGGGAAAGCCCTGCGGCTATGAATCCCTCGTGAAGGATCAGTCCGGATTGAGCCGGGTCGGATCCTGGATCGATGGTGCGCTGCCGACGGTGCTCTTTCTCGGATCCGAGAACGGCGGTGTCAGAACGGTGGCGGTGCTCGATCCCACCGTCCTCCACAGCCAGCTCCATTCCTGGACCCGCGGGGGCCTCGACCGCCACGTCTACGTCGTGGAACGCAGCGGCAACCTGCTTTTCTACTCCGACCTCGCGCTCTCCCGGCAGGGAGCCGACCTCCGGGCCAATCCGCCGATTCAGGGTTTCATGTCAGGGAAGGACGGCGACATCCGTTTTGTCAGCCTCATCTCGGGTAAGGAGCGCCTCGGTTTCGTCCACCAGCTGACCCAAGCCGACTGGGGCGTCGTCGTCAGCGCCGATGTCGGCGACCGCCTGCTCGGACTGAAAAACCGATACCGCTCGCTCGCCTGGTCCATCGCCTTCGCGCTTGCCGCAGCCGTGGCCATTCTGCTGCTCAGCTCGCGTTGGCTGACGCGACCGCTGCTTGACCTGCGCCGCGCCCTGCGCGACCCCGATCGAGCCCAGAAGGACCCGCTTCGAGTCGGGCCTGGAACTCGACGGGTGGCGGAGTACGACGATCTGGTGAACATCATCGACGAGCTCGGCGCCGACCTGGCCGCGGTGGAACGGGAGCTCGTCCAGGCTGAGAAGGCATCCATGCTCGGGCAGCTCGCCTCCGGTCTCGCCCACGAGATGGGAACGCCGCTCAACGTCATCACCGGCAATGCCCAATACCTTCTGCGCAAAGGGCCGTCGGACCCGGTTCAGGTCTCGATGCTCGAGCAGATCGTCAGCCAGGCGCAGAAAATCGCGGCCTTGATTCGGCGCCTCCTCGATCTGTCGCGGCCGGCCGATGCGCGTCTCGGGCCCGTAGACCTGCCGGCGCTGGTCCGCCAGACCCTCGACATCGTCCCACGCGTCAGCCGCGGCGTCGAGGTGCGCTGCGACCTCGACGACGAGATCGGACCGGTGCTCGCCGACCCGAAGCTGCTCGAGCACGCGCTGATGAACCTCATCGTCAACGCGTGCCAGGCGATGCCGGATGGCGGCCGGCTCGCCCTGGTGGCCTCGGTCGAATCGACGAAGGTCACGGCCGCAGGCCCGTTCGTGGTTCTGGCAGTCGCCGACACCGGTTGCGGCATCCCGGCCGAAAACCTGGCGCGAGTCTTCGAACCCTTCTTTTCCACCAAGCCGAGCCCGGAAGGGACCGGTCTCGGGCTCGCCATCGTCGACCGGATCATCCGCCAGCACGGCGGGCGGGTCGAGATCGACAGCACGCCGGGCAGGGGAACCGTCGTGCTGCTCAGGCTGCGGCCCGCACCTCGTTGCGCCGGGAACGCGGGGCGAACCCGGAAGGAGAAGCGATGACCATTTCGGAGAAGCTCTCGGACGATCAGGTGTGCATCCTCGTGGCCGAGGACGACCGTGAGATGAGGGAGCTCCTCGAGCGGGTCTTGAGCGAGGAGGGATTCCGGGTCGTCACGGCGCGCGACGGCCACGAAACGATGGAGAAAATCGAGGAAGGGGACTTCGACATCGTGCTCAGCGACATCCGCATGCCGGGTCCGGACGGCATCGAGGTGCTGCGTCGGTCGATGGCCCGCCGGCTGCATCAGCCGGTCATTCTCATGACCGCGTTCGGCAGCATCTCGTCGGCGGTGGACGCCATCCGGGCCGGAGCCTACCAGTACCTCACCAAGCCGTTCGATCTCGACGAGCTGCTCGAGATCGTGGCGGAGGCGGCGGCGCAGATCCGCCAGCTCAGGTCGATCCATGCGGAGGGTGGGGACGAAGCTTTCCCCATCGTTTTCCGATCGCGTTCCATGGCCGGTCTGCTGGCGATGGCCAAGGAGGTGGCCGCGAGCTCGGCCTCGGTGCTCATCAGCGGGGCGTCGGGGACCGGCAAGGAGCTCCTCGCCAGAGCCATCCACGGTCTCGGCGGCAGGAGTAGCGGCCCGTTCGTCCCGGTGGACTGCGGCGCCTTTCCCGAAGGTCTCTTCGAGAGCGAGCTCTTCGGTCATCGTCGAGGAGCGTTCACCGGAGCGGTGGCGGACAAGGCCGGGATCGTCGAGGAGGCCGACGGCGGCACTCTGTTCCTCGACGAGATCGGCAACCTGCCCGCATCGATGCAGGCCAAGCTGCTGCGATTCCTCCAGGGCCGGAGGTTTCGCCGGGTCGGCGACACCGGCGAGCGGTCGGTTGACGTGCGGCTGGTGTCGGCCTGCAACCGCGATCTCAGGGCGTTGGTGAACGACGGGACGTTTCGCGAGGATCTCTACTACCGGCTCGCGGTGATCTCGCTCGCCATTCCGCCGCTGCGAGAGCGGCGCGAGGACATCCCGCCGCTGGTCTACCACTTCGTCCGCCGGTTCAACGCCAGCGCCGGCTACGCGGTGGAAGGCGTTCGCCAGGACGCGCTCGAGCTCCTGGTCGATCATGCCTGGGCCGGAAACGTGCGCCAGCTCGAGAACGTGATCGAGCGGGCGGTGATCCTGCGCAAGGCGGGGCTCGTGCAGCCGGGCGACCTGCCGCCGGAGCTGGCGGAGGCGCCGGCGGCCGGCGCCGGCCGCTCGCTCGACGAGGTGGAGCGGACGCACATTCTGCAGCTGCTCGAGGAGTGCGGCGGCAACCGGTCGCGAGTGGCGCGCATCCTCGGGATCAGCCGGCGGACCGTGCATCGCAAGCTCCTACAGTACGGCGCAGGCGGAGACGACTGAGCCGGGCCCACCGGTCCATTCTGTCCCATTCCCTGTCTTCGACGATAAGCTCTTTTATTTCAGCAGTTGTCGATCGTGCCGGTGGTGGGCGACAGGTTCGGTGAGACAAACTGTCCCACGGCGCCAGAGTCCGGATCGTCACCGGCTGAGTTGATTTAACTCGTTTGCTGACAATAAGATAAATTCTGAAGTCTTGACCTCTGCCCGGCTGGCACGGCGATTGCGTTGAGCCGTTCTCGATGGGCGTTCAATCGCGAGCCTCCGAGTCGTCGATCACAGTGGCGGTCGCCACTCGCGACCGGGTCTACCTCGACAGTCTGTCGACCTCGATGGTCCGGTTCGGGATCGTGGTCCGGCCGCTGAATCCGGACTCGAACGAGCAACCGAATGCACTGGAGGACGTCGAGGTCCTCGTGCTCGACACCGACAGCCTGACCGGGCGCGACCTCGAACGGGCCGAGGATCTCAGGCGCGAGCGTCCTCTCGTGGAGGTCCTGGCCATCGCCGGCGACTCGCCGGTGGCGGACGCCGTGCGGGCGCTTCGAGCGGGCGCCTTCACGGTGCTCCAGCATCCGGTGGCGGACGCCACGCTCGCCCAGGCTCTGACCGCCGCCGGACGGCGGCACCGGCGGGCCAAGGCTCGGCTCACGGCCCTCAACGGAGCCGGCGCCGCGCCGACGCAGTCGGGTCGGCCCGAGGCCCCATCCAGGGAGTGTGACACGCGCGGGAAGGGACGATCATGAGCCATCTGAAACGGCATTCCTCGGGACTCGTTGCGATGATCCTCACCCTCGGATTGGCAGCCGGGGCGCAGGCTGCGTCTGCCGCGGATCCGGAATCGGCTCCCCCAACCCCCGAGACCACCGACCGGTTGCAGGGGACCTTCAAGAACGGCTTTACCTTCGAGACCGAGGACAAGAAGGACTCGCTGAGAATCGGCGCGAGCTTTCACCTCGACATGCGGGCGTTTGGCGGCGACTCGCTGGCGCCCAACTCCTTCGACATCCGGCGGGCGCGGGTCGACCTGCGCGGCCGGCTGCGGGGCTGGATGACGTACCGCATCCAGGCGGCCTTCGAAAACGAGCCCCACATCCGCAATGCCTGGGTCGACCTCGCCTTCGCCGACGCGGCGCACGTCACCGTCGGTCAGATGAAGGTCCCGTTCTCGACCTCCTGGATGACCTTTGACAACCAGGTCAACTTCGTCGAGCGAGCGACAGCGGTGCCGGTCTACCCCTACTTCGACCGCGGTGTGATGTTGTGGGGCGAGATCGCCGGCAAGCGGGTCACCTACCAGCTGGGCGCCTACACCGGCACCGGCATCGACCTCGACGCCCCGCGTGGCGATGTCGACGACCACAAGGACATCGCCCTCAGACTTTTCGCGCAGCCGTTCCGGGCGTCGTCGTCGAATGCCTTGAAAGGACTGTACTTTGTCGGCCAGGGCACGTACGGCCCGCAATCGGTCGCCACCCGCCGCTTTGAGGCGGGCGGTCTCAGCGGGGCGGATCTTTCGTCGAGGCTCTGGCGCTGGCGCCTCGAACAGGTGATCGGCAGCGACGGCCGCAGCAACGACGTGCTGACCGCCGAAATCGACTCGCGCAACCGTCTGGGCGCCGAGGTCCACTGGCTCCACGGCCGGTTCACCGCAAGCCTCGAAGTACTGATGCTGAGCTACGAGGGGGTGACCCTGTACCACGACTACCTGCAGGGCTCGAACCGCCTCCAGCGGCAACCGGTCCTGAGCCGCGACGGCAGCGTCATGTCGAGCTCGTTGTGGGTGAGCTGGTTCGTGACCGGCGAGCGCAAGACCATCGATGCCTTCGGCTGGCGGCAGCCCGATCCGATCCGGCCGTTCAGCCCCGGCAAGGGCGGCAGCGGCGCATGGGAATTGCTCGCGAGGATCTCCAACACCCACAGCGACCAGGGGCTCTTCGACTCGGTCGCGGTGCCCGGCTATACCGCCGCGGATCTGGGCGGTACGGCGGTGCCGGTGGGCGAAGGCGAGTCGGTCCGGGCAGCGGTGCTCGACGGCGCCGCCGAAGTCTGGGAAGCCACGGTCGGCGCCAACTGGACGGTCAACTCCCACCTGCGCCTCCAGTTCAACCTGGTCTCCATGTGGGTGTCCGACCCCGCTGTCAACGGCGGAATTCTGTCGGCCGCGAATTCGGAACTGTCGGATCCCACCCTCAAGAACCGCAAGGTGGACAACGTCCAGAGCGCTGCGCTGCGGCTCATTTTCAGGTTCTGACGATGGCGACGCACGATCTCCACGCCGCACCGCGCTCCGGCGGCTACCCTGCGCTCCGCCGGAGGATTCTGGCGACCATGGTCCTTGCGCCCTCGGTGCCCTTCGCCATCGTGTTGATGGTCGGCACCTTCAATTTCAACGCAGCCACCCGCGAGGCGACGATCTCGAGGATGGTCCGAATCGCCGATGACCACCGTAACGCCGTCCAGGCGTTCCTCGACGAACGTCACGCCGATCTCGGGTTCATCGCCCATGTCTGGACCTTCGACGGGCTCCGTCAGGAGCAGGCCCTTGCCGACGTGCTGCGCGATCTCCGCCGGTACGCACCCGCCTTCGTCGACCTCGGCGTGTTCGACGATGACGGCGTGCTGGTCGCCTACGAGGGACCGTACGAGCTCGAGGGCAAGGTTTACAGTAACGCCGAGTGGTTCCGCCGCGTGGTCGAACGCGGCACCTTCATCAGCGACGTCTTTCTCGGCTACCGAAAATCGCCGCACTTCGTGATCGCGATCGCTGAGGGCGAAGGCGCCGACCGCTGGGTGTTGCGAGCAACCATCGACCCGCAGCTCTTCACGCAGATCGTCGAACGAGTCCATTCCGGGCGAACCGGAGAGGCCTACGTTCTCAATCGGGAAGGGGTTTTTCAAACTTCGAGGAGGTCGGGTGGAACCTTGCTCGAGGTGGCGCCCGAGCGCGTCGGGCTCGACGAAACCTCGCGCGGCGTTTTCACCGCGGTGGCCCCCGACGCATCCGGAACGAAGTTCGTCTGGGCCACCACCTGGCTCAACGACGACCACTGGCTGCTGGTGGTTCGCCAGGAGGTGGGCGACGCGTTCTGGCCGCTGCGGCGAGCGACCTATTTGGGACTCGTGATCCTGGTGATCGGCGGCGCTGCGATCGTCCTGCTCGCGGTCTCCCAGACCAACGCGTTGATCCGGAGGATGGAGCGGCTCGACGAGGAGAAGCAAGGGCTCAACCAGCAGTTGATCGTCGCCGGCCGGCTCGCCGAAATCGGCGAGATGTCGGCCGGATTCGCCCACGAGATCAACAACCCCCTGCAGATCATCCGGTCGGAGCATTCCCTCATCGCCGCCATCCTCGACGACATGCTGGAGCGGGACGAGCTCCCCCGGTCCGCGGACACGGCGGAGATGCTCGATTCGTTCCGCCAGATCAGAACCCAGGTCGACCGCTGCGCCGCGGTCACCCAGGGGATCCTCAAGTTCGCACGACACACCGACCCGACCCCGCGTGCGGTCTCTCTGAGCGACTTCATCCCCGAGGTCGCGGCCATGGTCGGCACCAAGGCGACGGTCGGCGGGATCGAGCTCGGCATCGAGATCCCGGACGATCTGCCGCCGGTGCTCGCGGACCGCGCCCAGCTGCAGCAGGTCGTCCTCAACCTCGTCAACAACGCATTCGACGCCGTCGAGCAGCGGCACGGCGGGGCCGGCGGTGAGGTCCGGATCGGAGCTGCGCGGGCGGGGAATCGGGTCGAGATCGCCGTTCAGGACAACGGCGGCGGGATCGGCGAGAACGACATCGACAAGATCTTCACCCCGTTCTTCACGACCAAGCCGGTCGGCAAGGGCACCGGGCTCGGGCTGTCGATCTGCTTCGGCATCGTCGACTCCATGGGCGGCTCGATCCGAGTCGCCAGCAGCGCGCAGGTCGGAACGACATTCACGGTCAGCCTGCCGGCGGCCGGATCACACACGAACGATCGGAGGGAGAAATCATGAGCGGGCTCAGCCTGATGTTGGTGGATGACGAGGAGCGATTCCTGTCGACGACAGCCAAGCTGCTCGAGCGCAAGGGTCACCGTGTGATCACGGCCGGCAGCGGCCAGGAAGCGCTCGCCGAACTCGAAAAGCACGAGGTGGAGGTGGTGGTCCTCGACGTCAAGATGCCGGGGATGAACGGGCTCGAGGTGCTCAGCGAGATCCGCATCCGCTTCCCGCTGGTCGGCGTCATCATGCTCACCGGCCACGGCACCATCGAGTCGGCCGTGGAGGGGATGAAGTCGGGCGCCTTCGACTTCGTCACCAAGCCCTGCGACATCGACGATCTGCTCGCCAAGGCCGAAGATGCCGCCGCCCGGAGACGCGGCCTCGAGGACAGGATCCGCCAGGCGCGGCTCCTCAAGGCGATCCGCTCGCCGCGCGAGCTCGTGCGCGAGGCCGACGGTCGCGGGGAGAAGTGATGGAACCCGCCGCCAAACACTCCGACGTTTTCTCACCCGAGTCGGTGCCGAAGTCACGGCGCCGCGGGGTGACGGTGGTGCCGCACCGACAGGAGCGCCGGGTGTACTTCCTGGCGACCCTGGCGCTGACCGCGTGGTACCTGATCGACCGCCTTTTGTGACGGCGCTGAAGCCGTTCGAGAGATTGAGAGGATGTCAATGACCGCACAGACGACACTGGCCAAACCCACCGGGTACGACCGCTACATCGACTGGCGACTGTTCGCCATCCCGCTCGGGCTGTTCATCGCGATCCTCCTGATCCCGACGCCGCGGAGCATGCTGAGGATCGGCGCCGAGTTCGCGGTCGGCCCGGCCCTCGTGAAGGAGCACTTCGCCCGCGAGGTCTTCGGCGCCGATGTCGCCGCGCTCAACCAGTGGCAGGTGCAGATGGTGCAGATGATGACGACGAGCATGGACCGGTCGTCCTTCACCCACGCCGTCTTCATGGGTCGCGACCAGAAGTGGTGCGGGAAGAACGAGATCAGCAGCACGGACGCCTCGCTGGCCATGGTGCGCGAGACCGCCGCCGCCATCGACCCCGTTCGCTTCGAGGAGCTGATGCGCTCGGGGTACACGCTCAAGACGTCGGGAATCGATCTCGCCACCTTGAGCGAGGCCGACGCGGATCGCATCGCCAAGGCCGGTTTCCACGTCAAGGTGGCGGTGGCGGTGGTCGCCTTCGTGGTTGGTTGCTTCGTCACCGAGGCGATTCCGCTGCCCATGGTCGCCTTCTGCATCGGCATCATCGCCCTGCTGACCGGGATCTTCGACCGCGAGACCATGCCCTCGCTCTACTGGTCCGACGCCACCTGGTTCATCATGGGCAGCCTGATGTTCGCCACCGCCTTCGTCAAAACCGGGGTCGACCGGCGGATCGGGATCATGATGTTCGGCAAGCTCAAGAAACCGAGCGTCCGCTGGATCACCTTCATCATCATCGTGATCATCGCGCCGCTCACCATGTTCATGTCGGACCACGCCCTGGCGGCCATGTTCCTGCCCATCGGCATCCTGCTCTACACGACCGCCACCGCGGCCTCCGGCAATGATGACCCGGAGCTCGCCAAGATGCTCATGATCACCATCGCCATGGCCTGCAACCTCGGGGGTTCGCTCGCCCCCTCCGGCGCCGCCCGCAACATCATCATGATGAGCTATGCCGAGGACATGTACGGCATCACCATCGGTTTCGCGCAGTGGATGCTCTACTGCGTGCCCTTCCTGTTCTTCGTCATCCCCATCACCTGGTTCGTGATCAACTGGCGGTTCAAGCCCGGGACCACCGACCTCGGACCGTCGATCCGGGTGGTGCGCGAGCAGATCGAGCGTGAGGGAGGGCGCTGGACCCGAGCCCAGGTCGTCTCCCTCATCATCTTCCTGGTGATGCTGACGAGCTGGATCACCGAGAACAACCTCCTCTACCAGCTCACCGGAATCCGCATCGGCATCGGCGTGCTCGCCGTCATGGGCGCCATCGCCTACATGCTTGCCGGGATCGTCAACTGGCGCGACTACCAGACCAGGGTCGATTGGGGGGTGGTGTGGCTCTACGCCGGCGCGATCATCTTCGGGCGCATCCTCATCACCACCGGCGGCGCCTACTGGATCGCGAGCTCGATCGTCGAGGTCATGATTCCGCTCGGACTCGGCACCGGCGTCGGGCTGCTGCTGTCGGGCAACATCATCACCGGCCTCGTGACCCAGATCATGGCCGACGGCCCCGCCTGCGCCGCGGTCGGTCCGGTGACCCTGGCCATGGCGGGCATCGCTCACCCGGGGACCGCCATGATCCCGTTCGTGACCATGAGCACCGCCATCGCGTCGTCCCTCGCCTACTGTCTGATCATCGGCACCCCGCCCAACGCCATCGTGTACGCCAGCGGGTACCTCAACCAGCGGGACTTCCTCCGCGTCGGCGTTATCTTGTTCGTCACCAACCTCGGCGTGCTCCTCCTCATGGCCGCGACCTACTGGCGGTGGATGGGGTGGAGCGGGCTGCCCATGTACTGATGTCGGAGGCTCTGATGAACTCATCCAGAATCACGGTGCTGCTGGTGGACGACGAGCCGCGCTTCCGCTCGTCGACCGAGAAGATCCTCGTCCGGCGCGGCTTCGACACCATGACCGCGGGGACCGGTGAGGAGGCGCTGCGGCGTCTCGCGGACGGACCGGACGTCGTCATCCTCGACATCAAGATGCCGGGCATGGATGGCCTGACGGCGCTGCGCGAGCTCAAACGCCGGGCGCCGAAGGTGCCGGTCATCATGCTCTCCGGTCACGGCTCCGAGGATGCGGCCCGAGTCGCACTCCGTGAGGGAGCCTTCGATTTCCTCGCCAAACCGTGCGACATCGACTTGTTGATCGCCAAAGTGCAGGAGGCCCGCCGCCGGCAACAACCAATGGACGCCGTGACGGAGCAACGGGTCGGTGAGGTGATGATTCCGTTCGAGGACTACACCACGGTGGCCCTCGACGACACGGTGGAGGATGCGATCGACCGGTTGCGGGAGTCCTTCGACCTCAAGGCGGCCGGCGGCAGCATCATGGAGACCGGCCACCGTTCGCTCCTCGTGCTCGATTCGGGCGGCCGTGTCGAAGGCGTGGTGTCGATCATCGACCTTCTCCGGGCGATCATGCCGCGCTACCTGTCGGCGCCGAAGCCGACCCTGGCCGACTCGATCCAGTACTCGCCGATGTTCTGGGTCGGCATGTTCACCCGGGAGGTGCTGGAGATGCGGGCCACTGTCATCGGCGAGGTGATGTCACCGGCGCCTCCGGCCATTGCGGCGGACGCAACCCTCATGGAGGCCGCCTACATCATGGTCCAGCGTGGCGTCAGGCGGCTCGTGGTGGAACGAGGCGGCCGCGCGGTCGGGGTCATCAGGGAGCAGGAGCTCTTCTTCGAAATGGAACGAATCCTGGCGCGCGGATGAGAGGAGTCCAACGATGAACGTACCGAAGAGCGAGAACATCTCGAGAGTCCAGCTCCAGATCACCCGTGCACAGCGTGAGACCGCCCTCGGCCAGCGTGGCGTCACCGTCTGGTTCACCGGTCTCAGCGCCTCGGGAAAGTCCACCGTGGCGATGCACGTCGACCGGCTCCTCACCGAACGCGGCAGGCACTGCTGCGTCCTCGACGGCGACAATGTCCGATTCGGCCTCAACCGGGATCTCGGCTTCAGCCCCGAGGACCGCAACGAGAATATCCGGCGAATCGGCGAGGTCGCCAAGCTCTTCACCCAGGCGGGGATCGTCAACTTGACCGCGTTCATTTCGCCCTACCGGTTCGATCGCGACCGCAATCGCGAGATCCAGGAACCGCGGGATTTCATCGAGATCTTCGTCGACTGCCCCCTCGCCGTCTGCGAGCGCCGCGACCCGAAAGGGCTCTACGCCAAAGCGAGAGCCGGGGTGATCCCGGAGTTCACCGGGGTGTCGGCTCCGTACGAGCCGCCCCTGAAACCCGAGCTGGTGCTTCACACCGACCGCGAGTCCGAGGAGGAGAGCGCGGTCGCAGTCGTGAAGTACCTCGAGGGCGGCGGCTATCTCGTGCGGACGGCGGAGGCTTCCGCCTGACGTCCAACCGCCGGAGTCAACCCGCGCCGTGCCTTCCGACACCGATTCGGTCATGGCGTGGTACCGGTCGGCCCGGCGCCGGGTCGAGCGGCCGCGAGCACCCGTGGGCGGGCAGGCCGGGGACACCGTCGATCAACACGACCGTCCTCCATCCGATAATGAAGATGTCATAGGCGGACTGCGGTCGGGTACACTTGTCGGGCGCGGCCGACGCCGCCCACGGATTTTTCGAGATGACTCAGAACACCGACGACGCTCCCGAGAACGGTTCGGCGAAGCTCGACCTCGACGAGACCGAGAACGGCCGCCAGGCCCAACCCGTGGTCTCTCGTGGCGGCGCACCCGACCTCGCGGAGCTGTTGCGCACGGGCGAGAAGTGGGGCTGGGTCGATGAGGACGGCAGCATTCACGTCCGCGCCGGCCGGTTCAACGACGACCGCGTGGTCGCGCGGGTCCCGCCCTCCAAGCGCGCCGAGACCATCGCCGGCCTCCTGCTCCGTTTCCAGGAGCTCGAGGACCGCTACGCGGCCCTGCTCAAGGAACTGCGCCGGTCGAAGAATGCGGCCCGCAACCTGAAGTCGCTGCAGTCCTTCGTCCACTGGGTCGAGGGCGCCGAGGCGATCGGCGACTACGACAGCCTGCTCGGCCGCGCGCACGCCGAGATCGACAGGATCGGGGGACGGCTCGCCGAGGGCCGGGCCGACAAGCTCGGCCTCGTCGAACGCGCCGAGGCGCTCGCCGAATCGACCAAGTGGCGGTCCGCCGGCGAGTCCATGGACGAGCTGATGGAGGAGTGGAAGCGCGCCGGCACCGCCGGGCGCGAGCAGGACGAGGCGCTGTGGCATCGCTTCAGCGAGGCGAGGCGGACCTTCTTCAACCGCCGCAACGCCCACTTCGCCGAGCTCAAGCAGAGCCGCGCCGCGGTGGTCGAGGCCAAGGAGGCGCTCATCGTCCGCGCCGAGGCGCTGGCGCCCTCGACCGACTACGACGACACGTTTACGGCGATGCAGGACCTGCTCGAGGAGTGGAAGCGGGCGGGTTCGGCGGGCCGCGACATCGACGACCAGCTGTGGGAGCGGTTCTACGCGGTGCGCGACCCGTTCTTCGAGCGGCGCAAGGCGTTCTTAGCCGAACAGCGCCGCCGGCAGAGCGCGGAGGCGCGGGGCGGTGGCGGCCCTCGCGAGAAGGGACGTCCGCGCGGCCGCGAGCGCGGTGGTCCGAGACGGGGCGGCGACCGTCGGCCGGGAGGACCTCCCCAGGCACGTCCGCGGGGAGGCGATCCGGGCGTGCTCAGCTCGTCGTTGGCCGATCTCGTGGGCCCGCTCCGCGATCTCTTCCCGGCAAACCGCGAAGGCGAGAAGCCCCGAAACGGCAAACCGGGGAAGAAGGACGATGTGAGGAGTGAGGAGTGAGAGGACGCTCGCTTCGCTCGCTGGTGAGGAGTCAGCGCTCGCTTCGCTCGCTGTGAGGAGTGAGGAGTGAAGGGTCGAGCGCTCGCTCCGCTCGCTGTGAGACGTCAGACGTGGGATGGTCAACGTCTCACGTCTCACGTCTCACCCCTAACTCCTAACCCCTAACCCCTAACCCTAACCCTAACCCTAACCCCCTCACCCCATCGTCAACGCCATGAAAGCCTTCCGGTAGTTTCGCAGTCAATCCCTCGGCGTGCCGACATCCGTGTCGGTTCCGTCTGTGCCGTCCTGAACCGGTTCTTCCTTTTGCTTCTGAGTCTCTGCAGGCGACGCATCTTCCGCCGCGGCGCCCCGGATGTGGACGTCGCGCTGGGGGAATGGGATTTCGATGCCGGCTTCGGCGAGTTTCTTGAAGATGCCGAAGCGGAGATCGCTGGCGACGCTGATGTAGCGCGACTCCGCCGTCCATGCCCGGAGTTGGAAATCGAGCGAGCTGTCGCCGAATCCCATGAAGAGGCAGGCCGGATCGGGTTTGGCGTCGACATCCTTGTGGTCGTTGGCGACGCCGACGATGATCTCGGCGGCCCGCTCCGGATCGGTGGCGTAGGAGACACCAATGGGAATGACCATCCGGTGACGGTTGCAGTTCAGGGTCCAGTTGACGACCTGCTGCGAAATCAGGTCCGCATTTGGGACGATGATCTCGGCGCCGTCCCAGGTTCTGACGATACTCGCTCGCATCCCGATGGTCTCGACTGTTCCACCGGTGTCGCCGATTTCCAGGGTGTCGCCGATCCGGATCGGACGCTCGAAGAGCAGAATCAGTCCGGAAACGAAGTTGTTGACGATGTTCTGCAGACCGAACCCAATGCCGACACCGAGGGCGCCGACGATGATCGTGACCTTGCCGATGTCAAATCCCACGGCCGTGCTTGCGATCACCGCGCCGATGGCGATGACGACATAGCTCGTGAGCCGTGAAATCGTTTCGGGGACACCCTTCGGGAGACCGGCCCGCGGGACGACATCGACGGCGAAGACAAACTCGATGAACGCCGCAATCTTGAACGACAGCCAGATGATGAACCCGAAAATCAGCAGATCGCCGGGATCGAAGGAGATATCGCCGATCTTTACCGACCAGGCGAGGGCCTTGGCGATGGTGACGAGCAGCGAGTCGAAGAGCAGAAACGCCCGGAGCGACACCGCCGTCCAGCCGACGACCGTCAGGAACGTGATCATGCGGAACACGGTGCTGCGGACCGTCTCGGAGTGGGCCGGCGCAACGCCTATCCGGCGGGCGGTGTTGGTGAGAAGACCGACCCGGACCATGGACCGGAGCATCACGGCTACCAGCCACCAGACGAAGGCGGCGAGCAGCATCGTCGCCGAGCCCGTGAGTACGAGGGTGGAAAAGCCGACGCCGCCGACGATGTCGGCGACCGCCCCTGCCGAGAAGAGAACGAACGACAGGCCGATACCGAGAAGAACGGGTTTCCGCCAATTCTCCGGCAGCGTGTCGGGATTCGCCTTGAATGTTCGGGCCAGCCAAATGCAGATCGCGACTCCCCCCGCCGCCAGGCCGAGCAGCGCCAGACGATAGATGGCGAAACCCTCGGGCACCATCTTGACTGCCTGCCGGAGGATCATAAGGATCACCACGTAGCTCGACGCCGCCCGCAAGGGCTTCGGCAGGAGATTCGACAAGAGGCGGACCACGGCGAGGACGACGACGAGGTTGACGAACCCGATCCACGCGCTCGGCGCGTTGGGTTCGAAGATGGTGAAGATCATTGCGGTCAGAAACAGGGCGGCCGACACCGGCCGACTCAGGACGGCGACCGTCACCTTCAGAGAGGCGTCCTGTTGCGCCCAAACCTCGGCCTTGCGTCGCATCACGACCATGAACGCGGTCAGCGCCGGCCAAATCAGAACCCAAAGCCAGAGCAGCCGGCGTTGGTCCGAGACAAAGTTCCTGAGGGATCGCTGGTGCTCTTCCCGGGTGGTCTTGAACTGCTGGAGAACATCGCCGTAATCCCTGGCGCCGCCGAACGCCTTCCACAGGGGCGGGCTGTCGATGCCCACCAGGCCAACGGTCCGTTTGCTGGTTTCCTGCTGCAGCTTGATGAGCATCTCGTCGACGCCGCTTTTTTCCTGCGCGACCGCGGCCTGGAGACCGAGAATGGTGTCCCTCGACGACCGGACATGGTCCGCGGCTTCGGTGAGCGTTTTGATGGTGTCGGTGATCTGCTGTCTGATCACCCCCGGCAGCGATTGACTCGTCTCGTTGTCCTTCGTGAGCCGCCACAACGAGATCCGCGTGTTGAGATTGTCCAGAGTGCCGTCCAGAGTGCTCGACTCCGAAGCGAGATCCGTGAGCCACCGTTGGAGTCGGTCGCGCGCCCTTCCCCAGGACCGTTCGGTTTCCTTCATCATCGACGCCGGTCCCGGCATCTTGATTCGGGCCAGGGCTTCCCCGCGGAGCTGTTTGATTCGATTCTCTTCGTCGGGGAGCTTTTGCTGGATGTCCTGAATGCGGGAGCTAGGTGTTGCGCCTGCAACCGCCATTCGCGCCACGTCGGCATCCTTCGCAGCGACGGTCGGGATGTCGGATGCCGGAATCGGTGTCGGCTGCGGCCTCGGTGTCGGTGGGGGCGTCTGGCTGGAGTCCTGCGCAGCCAGGGGCATCGCCACCATCAACCCGAGGAGAACCGTCAGCATGAGCGCAGATCGGTCCCGGTGGCGCCACCGCTTCGTCATTTTGATTCGCATCCCGAGCCTCCAAATGTAGAGCGCGATCGTCTCACGCGATGATACATGGACATGGGCATGCTCCTCGGAGCGTTGAGTCGCGGCGTCCCGTCGGGACTGCCTCCTGAGTCGTCAACGGTTCCGGCATCGAGGGCGAGTGGGGTCGTCGGTTCCCGACCATAAGCACAAGGTCCAATTGATGCGGTCACGCCACCTGGATATGGTCCAAGTCGTGAGATGAGCGGCGATGGGTCCCGATTCCGGGATGCACGCGGATAGATCCACACCGGATCCAATGTGTAAGGAGAATGCGTGATGCATCGAAAACAGCTTTGGTTTGCTTCCACTCTTACCCTGGTCGGCATTCTGGTCGCGATGCCGGCATTTGTCACGGGCGCACCGCTCGTTCCCATGCAGGCGGGAGGCGAGGTCGGTGAAACGGTGATCGTCGGCGATGTGGCCTACCTCGTCCAGGGTTCGGCCGTTTCGGTGTGGCAGCTTTCGTCCGACGGCATGACGGCGCCGGCCCAGGTCGGTACAACCGAACCTCTGCCGGGATTGATCCGCGGCCTCGCCGTTGCCGGCGACTACCTCTTCGCGACATGGGCCAACCAGGATTTTCAAGGGGAGTTGGTTGTCTTCTCCCTGGCGGATCCGCTGGCGCCGGCCCGGGTCCTCGATTTCGCGTACTCCACGGGTCTGTTCCTCCGTCCGGGCGACGTCGTTGCCATCGGTGACGCGCTGATCCTGGCCGATCCCGAGTCGGGCGTCTACTCCATCGACATCTCCGACCCTCTCGCTCCGAGCGTCGGCGCGCAGATCTTCACCTACGGGCTCGAGCGGCTCGCCGCCACCGGTTCGTACGTCATCGGTTGGGGCTCGGGATTCTCTGGGTTTGCCGTTGAGGTCATCGATGTGACGACCCCCATGATGCCGTCGACGGTCGGCTATTACAGCAGTTGGGGGATCTTCGAGGACGCGGCCGTCGAAGGCGACGTCATGATGCTCGTCGGCGACGGCTTCGAGGTCGTCAGCCTCACCGACCCGACCATGCCGGTGATGCTCACCACGGTCCCAAGCTCCGGCACCTACATCAGGAGCGCCCTGATGAATAGCGGCCTTGCCTATCTCGGCGACGAGGACGGGCTCCAGGTCTGGGATCTGTCGAACCCCGCCACGCCGGTTGCCGGCGAGCTCGTCAGCGCGCCGTCCGCTCGCACCGAATCCGCCGCCATCCACCCGATCAGCGGCGGCGACGAGATGATTCAGTTCACCGGCATGGGCCTTGGCCTGGCCTTCGACCTCGACACGCCGGCGATCCCGACCTTCGAACACGTCTTCGACCTTCCGGTGGGTTCGGACTCCACCGATGTGGCCGCGTTCGGAAACGGATCTCTGGCGGTTTCCGATTTCTACTCGGGTCTGCGTTTGACCGATGATGAGCTGATGAGCCTCGGCCGGGTCGATCCCGCGATCCAGTACGGCGGCTACGAGAGCTTGACGGTTGCCGGCACGACGGCATACGTGACGTCGTGGGGATACGGTCTGATGATCATGGACGTGGCGGATCCCGTCGCGCCTTCTCTTCTGAGTTCGGTCTATGTTCAGTACGCCGGTGCCGTGGATGTGGGCGGAAACATGGCCTACGTCGTCACCTCGACCAACGGCGGATCCCTCTTCATTTTCGATGTCTCCAACCCGCAACTTCCGGTCCCTCGCGGAACGATGCCGATCAGCCATGGCTGGGATGTCGTCTATCACGACGGTCTGGCGCTCATCGCGGATGAGGACTACGTCGACGCGGGCCTTCGGGTCGTTGACGTGAGCAATCCCGACGTTCCATTGGAACTCGGCAGGTATGGTGACTGCAACTCGGCGGCGGCTGTCACAGCCAGCGGCGACCTCGCATTCCTCGCCTGCCACGATGGAACGATGCACGTGGTCTCCATCGCCGATCCGGCAATGCCGACCCAGATCGGCGTCTACACCGACCCATCGGTTTTCCTGCAGGGAAGCTCGATCGGTCTCGATGGCTCGGTGGTCTGGTTCGGCCACACGGGCGGGGTGGACATCCTCGACGTTTCCGACCCCGCTCAGCCGACCCGAATTCTGCGTCAGCAGTTCCCCGGCGCGGTGCGTGGGATGGACGTCGGCGTGGACGGCAACGCCTGGATCGCTGCCGCCAACGCTGGTGTCTACCGGGTGCAACCCGTCATCCACCGTGACGGCTTCGAAAGCGGCGACCTCAGCGCGTGGACCACGTCGATGGAATAGAATGGTCCCGTGTCGAGCACCGAATTCCGAATGAGTCCCCAGGTGGATTCGCAAGAGCATGAAATGAAGGGGGTTGTCCTCGTTGTCGAGGACGACCCCCTTGTTCAAAGGGCGCTTGGCCGGTTGTTCAGGAAGGCGGGCCACCGCGTCGAGCTCTTCAGCAGCCTCGAGGCGTTTCGGTCGAGCGAGCTGCCGGAGGAGCCGGCCTGTCTGGTGCTCGACCTGCATCTTCCCGACGGCAACGGTCTCGAGATCGTCGACGAGCTTCTGGCCGGCGGCACACCGATGTCCGCCGTGGTCATCACCGCCCACGGCGATGTGCCGACCACCGTTCGGGCGATGCGCAAAGGCGCAGTGGAGCTGATTGAAAAACCTTTCGACAACGACCAGGTGCTTGCCGCGGTTGCCGAGGGCCTCGCCCGCGACGCGAAGGACCGAGCGGCGCGCCAGCGCCGCGGCGCCGCGTGCGACCTCCTTGCCACGTTGTCGCCGCGTGAACTCGAGGTCTTCGACCTGGTGGTCGAAGGCCTGGCCAACAAGGTTGTCGCATCCCGCCTCGATGTCGCCGAAAAGACCGTCAAGGTCCATCGGGCCCGCGCCATGAAGAAGGTCGGCGCGACCTCACTGGCGGATCTCATCTATCTCGCCAACACGGCTCGATCGACCGAGCCGTGATCGCCGTCATCGCCGTGTTGGCGGCGTTCACGATGGTCGAGCCGACCGGGTTGGATGGCGGCGCAGCCGGCCCGGAGACCATCCCCGAGCTCCTCGCAGCCTCGTGGGCCTCCGCTACCAGCGACCCCGAGGATTCCAGCGAGCTCGCCGAGCGGGCGCTTGTGCTGGCCCGTGCCGAGGGCGACCTGCTCTCAGAGGCTCGCGCCCTCAATCGGATGGGGGTGGCCGCGTACGTCCAACGCGACTACTCTCGCGCCTACCCCCTGTATGCCGAGAGCCTTCGCCTTGCGCGGCTGGAGAATGCTGACGACGAGATCGCCAACGCTCTGAACAACCTCGGTGTCCTCCACTACATGTGGGGGAGCCTCGATCGGGCGCTGGATCACTACCAGCAGGCGCTGGAGATCCGCCGCAACCAGGACGACCGCGCGGGCCTCGCGCGGGCCTACAACAACCTCGGTGGCGTGGCCGACGCCGCCGAACGGTACGACGAGGCGGTCGACTACTTCAACCAGGCGCTCATGCTCTACCAGGAGACCGGCGACGACGCCCTCGTCGCCAACACCATGAACAACCTCGGTCAGACGCTGCTGCAGATGGGGCGGCTCAGCGAGGCCCATGGAGCTCTTCACCAACGCGGACGCCATTGCGCAGCGTGTTGGTGACGAGGCCACCCTGGCGACGGCTGAGGACAACATCGGCCGTGTGCTCCTCGCCCAAGGGGAACCACAACAGGCCAAAGATGTCTTCGAACGCAACCTCGAGCGCCGGCGACGGCTCGGAGATCCGCTCGGCACAGCCACCAGCCTGGTCCATTTGGCCACCGCGGTCGCCGATCTCGGTGAGCCCGCCATCGCCGAGCGCGACCTGCAACGGGCTCTTGACCTCGTCCGCGAGCTCCAGGTGCCGCAGTTGGAGCGTGACATCCATCAGAACCTCGCGGAGCTGCAAGAGCGCCAGGGTGATCTTCAGGGCGCCATCCAGTCGCTCCAGCGCTACCACGAGATCCACGCTCAGATGATCAGTGAAGCCGGTTCCCGCCGGCTCACCGAACTCAATGCAATGTTCGAGATGGAGAAGAAGAACGCGGAGATCTCCCGGTTGAATCAGGATCGGATCATCCAACGGAACTACCTCACCGGTCTGATCGGCGCGACGCTCCTGCTCGCGATCGTCGTGATTCTGCTCTGGAGCCGCAATCGAATCCAGGTTCGTGCCGCCAGGGTGATCGCAGACAAGAACACCGAGCTGTCACGGGCTCACGACGATCTCGAGCGGGCGAGCCGAGCCGAGATCGCCCACCTGGCACGGGTGACCTCGCTGGGAGAAATGACCGCGGCGGTCGCTCACGAACTCAATCAGCCACTGGCTGCAATCCTGACCAACGCACAGTTGGCGGCGGCAACCATCCCCACCGATGGCGACGACGGCGAGGAGTTGCAGGCCACGATCTCCGACATCACGCTCGGAGCTCGTCGGGCCTGGGAGCTGCTCCACAATCTGAGGAATCTCGCGCGCCGCGGCGATTTCGAGCGGCGGCCGCTCGACCTCCGGGAGGTTCTGCTTCAGGCGGTCGAGATAGCGAGCGCCGAGGCCCGGCTGCACGCGGTTTCGATCGATCTCGAGACGGCGCCCGATCCGCTCCCGGTGAATGGAGATCCCGTCCTGCTGCAACAGGTCGTGCTCAACCTCCTGCAGAACGCCATCACGGCCATGGCGAGCGTCGAGAACAGCGCGGGCCCCAAACGGGTGAACGTCATCGGGGCCCGCGACGATGGCAAGATCCGCGTTTCGGTCACCGACTCCAGTCCCGTCGTCGACGACGAGGTCCTCGCCAACCTCTTCAGACCGTTCTTCACAACCCGCGACGACGGGTCATGGTGCTCGCCATCAGCAAACGGCTCGTCGAGGCCCACGACGGAAGGATCTCCGCCCGCCGAGCCGGCACCCAAGGCCTGGTTGTCTTTCGAGCTCCCCCTACCTGAAGCCAAACACACCCCGGAACGAGA
This sequence comes from uncultured Acidobacteriota bacterium, assembly GCA_963823445.1. GTDB lineage: Bacteria > Acidobacteriota > Thermoanaerobaculia > Thermoanaerobaculales > Sulfomarinibacteraceae > JAHECW01. Next base: position 141 of record CAWGLT010000003.1, on the reverse strand, counting down.
TAACGGCAATCTGGAAGCTTGCCGCTACAAAGGCGCTCGGTCCATTGTACGGGCGAGCTTCAACTTGCCCTTCAGAGTCATCACCGTTGCCGACGCCACGCCTCGTTATGTAACCCCGCGGATCGGTGCCGATGCTCCTGA
>CAWGLT010000002.1:0-151531 GCA_963823445.1 uncultured Acidobacteriota bacterium | reverse complement strand
TCTCGTGGATACCACGGCACCCGGAGTTGCTCCGGGTGCCGTTTTTCTCGCTCGGCAATCCCGCGCCGTCGACGCCGCGATGAGAACTCGGTCAAGCGGCATCCGCAGAGCTCTCCGGATTCTGGCACCCATCTTGCAAAATCTCGTTGCTGCGCAGGTATCGCGTTGAAAGTGTTTGGAAATGAAACAATCTTGGTCGGAATGATCCATGAACCTGGACATCGTCTCTTCCCTCATCTCCATCGGCGCCCTGACGACCGTCATGGGCCTGTGGATGCTCGCAGCGAGCTATACCCGGGGTGAGGTCAACTCCACCCAGCTGAGAATCTGGGGCGTCTCGTGCCTGATCTTCGGGATCGCCTACGCGCTCTTCACCGCCCGGGACTCGATATCGATCTTCTGGTCGCTGGTGATCGGCAACCTCTTCTTCGCCATGGGTTACGCCGGTTTCGGGCTGGCGATCGCGAGATTGTTCAGACGACCGTTTCCCTTTCTGACCGTCATCACCGGAATCTTCGTGGCCACTACCGCCCTCTTTGTCACCGAAGTCATCCTCGGGGACTCGTCCTGGCGGGTCCTCATCCTCGCCGCCGTGACCATCGTCCCCTGGATCGTCTCGTTCAACCTCTGCAGCCGCGAGTGGAAGCGGCGACCGGCGCCCCACATCCTCGCCATGAGCCTGGCCGTTCTCGCCGTGATCCTGGTGTCCATCAGCCGCATCGCCGTTTCGGCCTATCACGGTAAGTTCGGCTATCAAGGGCTGCCGACCGGTCGCCGGATATCTCCTCGGCAGCCACGTTCTCTTGATCTCGCCGGCGCTCCTCACCGTGGGTTTCTTTCTCCTGTCCGCCGAACAGACCCAGAGAGTCATCCGCAGGCTGGCGGACTCCGACCCTCTCACCGGAATCCTCAACCGGCGCTCGCTGATCCTCCTCGCCGCCAACCGGCTGGCCTCGGCAAAACGTCACCACCAGGCGATCTCCTGTGTCACCGTCGATCTCGACAACCTCAAGCTCATCAATGACGCACACGGCCACTTTGTCGGCGACCAGGCGATCCTCCATCTCACCGACGTCGTCGGTCAGCTCGTCCGCGCCGAGGACGCGTTCGGCCGTCTCGGAGGCGACGAGTTCGTCGTCTTCATGCCCTATTCGGACCACGTCGGCGCCGTCGGGCTCGCCGAGCGTTTCCGGGAAGCGATTGCCGAGCAGCCGTTGGTGCTCGAGGACCGCACGCTCGAGATCACCGCCTCCTTTGGCGTCTCCTCCCTCAGGAGCACCGACCAATCACCCATCGACCTCCTCAACCGCGCCGACGAGGCGCTCTACGACGCCAAGGGCCAGGGGGGCAACACGGTGAAGACGCGGATCTGAGATCGCCCGACGCCAATTGCCGGCCGGAGTGTGACAACATCGGTCTTCGGAGGGACCCATGCGCCTGCCAAAGACCTCGGTGGTCACGATGACACTCGCCACCATCCTCATAATCCCGGCCATCTCGACCGCGGTCGAGATCCAGATCTCGTTTCCCGCCCGGATCGAGGCCGGAGCGATCGACGGGCGCGTCCTGCTGCTGCTGTCGACCAACAACGATCAGGAACCGCGCTTCCAGGTTCGCGGTGGGGTCCGAGCGATTCAGGTCTTCGGGCTCGAGGTCGACGCTCTGGCGCCCGGAGACCCGGTCATCTTCGACGACTCGGTCCCGGGCTACCCGATGACACGCCTCGGCGATCTGCCGGCCGGCGACTACTACGTTCAGGCGGTGCTCCACCGCTACGAGACCTTTCGTCGCAGCGACGGCCACACGGTCAAACTGCCCATGGACCGTGGCGAGGGACAGCAGTGGAACCGGGCGCCGGGCAACCTCTACAGCGACCCGACGATCATCACCATCGATCCGACCGGCGGCACCGAAGTCGCCTTCACTCTCGAGAACATCATCCCGCCCGTCGATAGCCCCTGCGGACACCGAGTTCGTCAAACACGTGCGGATCAAGAGCGAGCTCCTGTCAGAATTCTGGGGCCGACCGTTTTACCTTGGCGCCCACGTGTTGTTGCCGTACGGCTATGACGAACACCCCGATGCCCGGTATCCGCTGATGGTTTTCCACGGCCACTTCCCGGAGGATTTCGGCGACTTCCGCACCTCCCCTCCCGATCCGGATCTCGAATGCGAGTACTCCGAACGATTCAAAGTCGAGTGCTACAACCGGATCCAACAGGAGGAGGCCTATGACTCGTACCGACGGTGGATCAGCCCCGATCTGCCGCGCTACCTGGTCATCGAGATCCAGCACGCCAACCCTTACTACGACGACTCCTACGCGGTCAATTCCGCCAATCTCGGCCCCTACGGCGACGCCATCACCCACGAGTTGATCCCCTACATCGAAAAGAACTTCCGCGGTCTGGGCGAGGGCTGGGCGCGATTCCTCTACGGCGGTTCCACCGGGGGTTGGGAGGCGCTGGCGGCGCAGGTCTTCTACCCCGACGACTACAACGGCGCTTTCGCCGCCTGCCCCGACCCCATCGACTTCCGCGCCTACGTGACGGTGAACATCTACAGCGACGCCAACGCCTATTTCTACGAGGGTCCCTTCCGCCGCATCGAAAGACCGAGCTACCGCGACTGGCTCGGCGCCATCTACTCCACGGTCCGCGATGACTCGCAGATGGAGGCCGTCCTCGGTCCGAAGAACAGGTCGGGCGGACAGTTCGACATCTGGGAGGCGGTCTACTCTCCGGTCGGCGACGACGGCTACCCGCAGCCACTGTGGGATCGGCAGACCGGCGTCGATCGATCCCGAGGTCGCTGCTCACTGGCGGGACAATTTCGATCTCCGTTTCATCCTGGAACGCGACTGGCCGACCATCGGCCCCAAGCTCGAGGGCAAGATCCACATCTTCACCGGCGACATGGACAACTACTACCTCAACAACGCCGTCTATCTCATGCAGAGCTTCCTCGAGTCAACCACCGATCCCTACTACGCCGGCGAGGTCGACTACGGCGACCGGGCCGAGCACTGCTGGAACGGCGACCACGAGAACGGCAATCACATTTCTCGGTTGCGCTACAGCACCATGTATCTCGACCGCATCCTGAGCCGCATCGAAACCTCCGCACCCGAAGGCGCCGATCTGACGAGTTGGCGGTACTGACCCGAGAACGAAGCCTCTATGATGGGGCCATGCACCGACCATTGCGATCACTGCTGATCTTCGCCACCGTCATCGCCTGCCTCGGAGCCGTCAGCGGCTGCGGCAGACCGGAACCACCGGAGCCCATCGAGGGCAGCGGCGAACCTGTGCTCGACATACCCACTCGTTTCCCGAGCGTGCAGCGGCTCGTGGCGATAGGTGACCTGCACGGCGATCTCGAGGCGGCCAGAACCGCGCTGAGGATCGCCGGCGCCAGCGATGAGAGTGATCGCTGGATCGGCGGCGATCTCGTGCTGATCCAGCTCGGCGATATCCTGGACCGTGGCGACGACGCCATGGAGATCCTGGATCTGCTCGACAGACTGCGCGAGCAGGCACAAGCATCAGGCGGCGAGATCCACCTCCTCAACGGCAACCACGAGCTCATGAACGTCAAGCTCGACATGCGATACGTCAGCGTTGGTGGGTACATCGATTTCGTGGCGGGGGAGAAAAGGGATCCCGCCACCGCCACCGCACAGGATGTCGTCGACGGCATCGGCGAACGGATCCTCGCAGTCCGGCCGGGCGGATCCATGGCCCTGCGCTTTGCCGAGCGAAATGTCATCACCATCGTCGGGGAAACGGTGTTTGTTCACGGGGGCGTTCTTCCCCGCATCGCGGACTACGGTGTCGAGCGACTCAATCAGGAGACCCGGCAGTGGATCCGAGGCGACGACCCTTGCCCACCCGAACCTCTCCTGGCCGACGATGGTCCGGTGTGGAGCCGAAACTACTCGGAGGACCCCGATCAAGAGGATTGCCGGCTGCTCGAAGTCACACTCGAGAAACTCGGCGCGCAACGAATGGTGGTCGGCCACACCGTCCAGATCGACGGGATCTCGCCAGCCTGCGACGGCCGTGTCTGGCGGGTCGATGTCGGCATGGCCGATCACTATGGAGGCGAGGCCGCGGTCTTGGAACTCACCGGCGATGCTGTCCGCATCCTCAATCGGCCGACGGCGGGCGCCGGAGCGCTTTCGTAACCCTGGTCGGGGGAAAGCGCTCAGGGTTCGATTGCGATCTTCACGAGCCGGTTCTGCCAGGTCTGCGAGGCCAGAAGCTGACCGTCGGGCAGGAGCGCGAGAGCCGTGACCCCCTCCAGCTCACCTCTCAGCAGCCGCGGAGGCTCGACACCGGCCGGATCGACGAGCCAGATCTCGCCCGGGGTCGGGGCGCTGGCCGCGAGCATCCCGGAAGGGAGGGTGGCGAGATAGCCCTCCTGCTGGTCGCCACCGCTCCAGCCGGGGACATCGAGGCTGCGGACCACCGACCCGTCGGTTGGATCGACCAGCGCGATGACACCTTCGGACGGAATCGCCGCCGCCAGCAAACCGCCGGCCCAGGCCAGCCCCACCACCGGACCGGAGAGAACTGCGAGGGGCTCCGCCAGCCAGGTCGGGAGACGAAGGCGCATCAACCGCCGGTTCCCGGTGTCGGCGACCACCAGGCTTCCATCGGGCGCCCACAGCAGCCCTCGTGGTCCGTAATAGTCGTTGGCGAGCACCTTTGTCGAGCCATCGGGCAGGAAGAGCTGTACCCGGCCGTTCCAGGTGTCGGCGACGGCAAGGGTCCCGTCAGCGGAGAGGGCGAGCCCGGACGGTTCGAGAAACTCGCCCGGCCCTGAGCCCTCGACGCCCTCGGTGTCCATGCACACCCCCTGAGCCGAATACCACCGGAGGCGATGGTGTTGGGTGTCGGCGACGACAAACCAGCCATCGGGTGAGACCCCGAGGCCGCGGGGTTCGTCCAAACCGCGTGGGGAAAGGCCATCGGACGACTGCCAGGGCGAGGCGCAGGCGAGGCTGGCGGCTTCGAGGATCACGCCGTCGTCGAGCACCAGCCAGAGCCGGGTCGGGCTTCCCGCAACCGAAATCACCGATTCCAGACCATCGAACCCGCGACGCCACCTCAGAACCGCGCCGGCGCTCTTGTGGAGGCCGGTCTCGTCGAGGGCCCAGAGGACCGGCCCCTGCCACGCCAGGGCGCGGATGTTTTCAAGATCGCCGTCGACCTGCACCTGCGATCCGTCGCGACCGACCCAGACCGTGCGGCCGTCGCTCCAGGCCACCCCCGGGCCCCGTGCGGCCGCCGCGCGACCGGACCTTCGAAGCTCCGTCGCCACCGAGTGCCGCCGAGGTGCTGCCAGAGACCGGTTCCGCCCCAGGCGAAGACCTCGTCCGCCGCGGTCAGATGCACGGCTCCTTCGATCCGTCCCGCCGCCGTCCAGGGCCTTCCGGCGCCTTGACGAACCCACAGGCTGCCGTCAGCGCAGGCTGTCCACCGCTCGGCGCGCCGCCTCGCCACCGATGTCATCGGGCCGCACGGCGGCGGATCGAGGACCTCCACCTCCCGGGCGACGACATCGAGATCCACCAGCGATCCGTCGCGCAGGATCACCGAGGCGCCGGTGTCGTCGAGGGCGAGCGAACGGATCACATCCGAGCTCCGCTCGGGGACCATGCCGACCGCCTCGATTCCGGCGGGCAGCTCGATGGCGGGCGTGACCTGCGCTCGAGCCGCAGCGGTGTCCGGCAGCACCCGGTAGAGGACCGCGCCGTCGTGCTCGGCAAATCGAAGAAGGCCGGGAACGCCGGCCAGAGGGTCGGGCGCCGACAGGCTGTAGCTCTGCCGTTCGAGATCCCCGAGCACCACCCAGGCCACGTCGTAGCGGTCGAGCACCGCCCTGCGGCCGTATGGATTCACCCCGGCGTAGAGGGTTTCCAGATCGGCGAATCGGGCGTTGATCTCGAACTGGGACTGGCCTCGTTGTTTGAGATGCCATTCCCAACCGACGACGGTCGGTTGACCGGTGTGCATGGCGATCCGGGTGTAGCGGTTGTACGACATTCCGGCAGCCTCGGCCACCGCGTCATCCGGTTTCGCGACCCCCTGCAACGCTCGCACCAGAAACCACGTCTGCGGCGCCTCTTCGGCGAGAAACGCCTGGCCGTCCAGGGTCGGTCGCGGGGAGCTCATGCGTGGCTGCAGCCAACCCTGGGCGATACCGAGCGGCAGATTGACCAACGCCACCATCTGCAACGGCAGCCAAACCGCCACCAGCACGCGCCGCCGCCGGCCGCCCTCCCGCAGCAACATGGTCGCGAGGGCGATCGCGAGCAGGAGCCAGATACCGTTGTAGATCTTGAACACGGTGTTCATGCGGTCGATGAGGGTGAATCGCTCACAGAACGCGATCGCCAACGTGCCGAGGGCGGCCAGCGACCACCCGAGACGAATGAGACGATCCGCGCTCGCCACGGCGGTGACGAAAAGGAGCGCGGTCACGGCCAGCGCCGCCGCCGCCGCTCCCGAACCGAAGCTCAGCCCGGCGCCGATCCCGAGTGCCGCTGCCGGGATGACGATCCAGGCCCGCCGCCCGAGAGAGCCCACGGCGAGAACGACCAACGGCACGAGGAAGATGCCGAAGTGGCGGACGAGCACCCACCACGGCGCGAAATCCGCGTCGGTGAAGAACAGCCCCCTGCCGCCTCCCGCTCCCGCGTTGATTCCGACGACGAGTTCGACGACAAAGGGCGCGGCGGCGACGAGGCTGACCGCGGCCGCCGCGGCCAGCCGGCCGAGACCGATCTCGGGGCGGCGCGAGACCGCGATGGTGCCGAGACCCAGGGTCGAGGTGAGGATGAAGAGATCCCAGGGATTGGTCGCCACCAGCGCCGCGACGCACAGTCCGCAGAGCACCGCCGCCGGGACCCATCCCCGGCGATCTCCCGCGATGCTGAGCCAGGCCCATCCAAGCGCCGCGAGGACCACCGGGAGGGCGATGAAGTGGCCGTGGAGATCGGCAAAGATCGAGGTCCACAACGGGTACTCGTCGATGGCGAATCCCGGAATCACCCGCGAGGTGGCCCACCACATGTCGAACCACCTGCCGGCGCGGCCGAGATCGAGCTCCCAGAGCCACTCGAAATTGCCGGAGAGCAAAACCAGAAGGGGCAACACACCGGCGGCGAACCACCGCCAACGGCGGGTCAGGAGCAGACCGAATCCGGCGAGAACCCCGGCCCCGAGCGCGGGGATCGTCGCCGACATCAGGTTGTAGCCGACCCCGGTTGAACACCCCGCCACGAGGATCGGGAAGGCCGCGAGAACCTCGCCGAAATAGTAATAGTGGAGCGACATCCCGGCCATCCAGGGCTCCATCGGCGGCCACGACGGGGATCGCACGAAGCTGTTGAGGAAGGAGAAGTCCATCGGTTTCTCCCCCCAGTGGATCGCCGGGTTGTAGGCGCGCACCACGAGGAAGAGAAGGCCCACGGCAACGGTCACCGCCGCCACCTTGGCGATGACGCGGCGGCGTCGCCTCAGAATCCGTACCGCCTCCCGCCAGCGCAGGGAGAGACTCAACCCGCCGACCGAGATGACGGCGATGAAGATCCACGAAGCCGTGACGGCGCCGGTCGGCCACAGACCGAGCTCGCTGCCGAACCACATGACCCACGAAGGAACGATCCAGCCGGTGGCCAGAGCGAGACCGATGCCGGCATCGGGCATGCGCTTGAGGATCGGGAGGAGGATCCCCCATGTCGCCAGGCAGAGCGCGCCGAAGACCGCCGCCCAGATCGCGAGATCCCAGGCCTGGCGGATGCCGGAGGGCTCCGGGGCGATCGACGGAAGCGGTTCGACGAAGCGAGCTTCGAGGGCGCGGAAGCCGAGATCCTCGAGATAGGGCAGCGGGCGCTGGATCCGCTCGGTCAGTTCCTCCGGCGAGACCTCCGCGGTCCGCCTGAAGATCAGGACGCGCGGAAAATCGTAGTTCACAAAGCTCTCGTCGGCGTTTTGTACGGGCGCGAAGAGCCCCAATATCCGCGGCCCGCGATCGACCCTCGCCACCGGCGTGAAGCCGGCCTCCCCGGCGAGCAGCAGCCGGTAGAGCCGGCCGGTGAGCGGGAACCGCTCCGGGTTGGCGAGCACCGTCCGCCGGACCCGGTTCGACGTCAGGACCACCCAGTCGGCGCGGGCGAGCTGGTTGCACCAGAGAAGCGACTTGTCGGAACGATCAGGCAGGTTGTACGACGGAAGGTCGATGCGCTCGACCGGGCCGCCCGGCGGGCGGAGATCGAGGGTCTCGTCCCAGTGCTCGTACGCCACCACCTGACCGGTCTCGATCAAGGGGCTCAGCCATCGGGCGGCGGTGCGGTGCGGATGGGGTTCGACAAACGCCCAGACAAAGCCGAGTCCCCACAGCACCGTTGCGGCGACCACCGTCGCGGTCGCGAAACGCCGGTGGCGCGACCTCAGCCGCACCAGCCACCACGCCACCACCAGGGTCCCGGGCACGACCAGCGGTTGCCAATAGCGCAGGTACTTGACCTGCAGGGTGCTCAACCGGACCGCCATGGGAATGAGCCACGCGAGAAGAATCAACAGAAGGGTGAAACCGGGGTTCCAGCGCGCGGCGAGCCACCGTCGCCAGCGTTTGAGCACCGTCGTGACGCCGGCGCCGGAGCCGATGAGCGCGGCCGCCAACAACACGGGTCCGAGGCCCCAGAGCGCGAGCTCCCGCAGCGGGTACAGGATCGGGAGGGTGCCGTGGTAGACCCGGACATAGGGCAGATCGGCCTCACCCACCACCATCGCCACCTGTTCGCCGACCCCTCTCAGATACGCCGGGTTGAGCGCGACGTTGAAAAGGGCCGCGCCGCCGTCGCCGCCGACGCCCAGGAGCCGGGCAATCTGTTCGCCGGTGACCATCGCCGCAAACGCTCCGACACCGTACAGCGCGAGCCGCGGCGCGCCCTTTGAAGATCGGGCGATCCGCAGGGTGACGGCGAGAACGACGAACGGGGCGAGGACGGCGAAGGGGAACCGCCCGGCCGAAAAGGCCCAGGGCTGGCAGAACCAGAAAACCGCGATCCCGACCGAGACCGCCACGGCGAACAACCGGATCGCTTCGACGATGTCCCGCCTCTGCGCGACGATCGCCAGGGCGATGCCGAGGGGGAGGACGAGCGCGAGCGATGAGACCTTGACCGCGAGCGACGCGCCGATGGCGGCGCCCGCCGCCGCCGCGCTCAGGTCGTTGCCGCGGGTCGCAAACCAGGTGCAGGCCGCCAGCGCCGCCATGACCCAGACCGCGTGGTGGGCCTCGACGGTCGCGTAGTGGCTCTGCTGGAGATCGAGGGGGACCCAGGCCGCCAGGAGGAGGAAGAGCTCGCCCGTCCGGCGGCCCCAGACCCGGTGGGCGAGGAACCAGCCGAGGATGATCGCGAGCATCGAGGCCGCCAACGACAGGGCCCGCCCGCCCGCGAGGAGGCTCCGACCGTCTCCTCTCAGAAAGAGGGCGCCGGTGGCGGCGCGGACCGCCTGGAAATGGAGCGATCCATAGGCATAGAAGCCCGGATCGACGAACCAGCTCGTGGTTCGCTCCGAAACATATCCGACCTGTCGTTCATCCGGATGCGGCGAAGATGAGGTCGACTGATGATCCCAGCCCTGCAGGACAAGGCGGAGGCCGAGCACGACGAGCAGGAGGATCCAGGTTCGCTTCGTCAGCATCACCATCGAGGGTAGCGGAGATTTGCCTCCACCGTCCACTGACCGGGCGCGATCCGGTTGAGCGAACCAGATCATCTCCGCGCTTTCGCCCGAGGCGATAAAAAGTTGCGAAAGATGCACCTGACACGTCGTCTTCAGCCGCTCGGTCCGAGTACACTGGATTCACCAGGTCCAAGGAGGCCATCTTGCGGATCGATCCAAAGGCTACGGCTGTCGACCTCTCACGGGCGGCAAAACAATGGCAGACTCTCGGCGAAGCAAAGATCACCGCGGGCCGGAACCCGGCAGACAGCAACGGTCTGCGGCGTCTGTCGAGCCTGCTCGATGCCGTCGGACCCCTGAGAAAGTCGCAGGCGTTGTGGATCGAGGTCGCCAAGCTCATGCGCGAGGTCGGCGGCGCCAACGAGCGGTCGGCCGTGGTCGCGGACCAGCAGGCCGGAGTGTGCGACCGGCAGATCGGATTTTGCGGCCAGTCGTTCCACGAGCTCGTGATGGAGCGGGCCGCCTCCAAGGAGCGGCCCCCGAGCCTCGCCGAGACCAGGATCGCCGCCTATGAGTTCGAGCGCAACGCCGACAACCGGCCCTTCGAGTGGCTCATCAACCAGTTTCTCGCGGACCCGGCGCTCCGCCGGCGCGAAAGTTGGGGGGAGAACCTGGATCTCTGGTGGTTCTCCCGGGACTCGGGTTCGTAGGTTCTTCGTGAAGGGCGCCGCCAGACATCAGGGCGATACACCTGCCCATTCCGTGCCGTCCCCGGTCTCGAAATCGGCGGCGAAGAACGGCACGCAGACGGTTTCTCCAGGGTAAATCGGGCAACGATCGCACGCATCACCGATCCCGTCGGCGTCATCGTCGCCCTGGGTGAAGCCATCCACCGGACGCGGAGGGTTGAAGACAACGGGGCAGTTGTCGACACCGTCATCGACCCCATCCCCATCCATATCAACCGCCGTCGGGATTCCGGTGTAGACGATGCCGTCACCCTCGTCCCGGAAGGGCGTGCAACTGCGCTCGCCGATCGGCGCGCCCGAGCACTCGAAGAGCGGATAGTTGGCAAAGGCCGAGCTGAGGGAAGCCAGAGTCAACCCGTTGGCCGAGCCCTCACGGGTGACACACACCCGCTTTTCGCTCAGACAACTGCTCATGAGCTCGCATTGAACGCCGCCGGCGCCGAGGGCCTCCATGACCGGCGCATCACCGAACATGGGCAGGCCGCCCTTGAGAACGAGAACCACGTCGGCCGGCCCGGCGTTGACCACGGAACTTGCATCGGGACCAACAGCCCCGTCGAAGATCGCCAGATCCGCGACATAACCGGTGTAGAGATTTCCTATGGTGTGGTTCATCCGCGCCGCCCGCGCCGCGTTCCAGGTCACCATCCCCACGAGATCGTGATCCGTGAACGCATGGTCGTAGTGGGTCTCGTTGAGGTGCTTGGCGCACTGGAACTCGCGCTGGAGGTTCATGGATCCCGTGGGTAGCCAGTCGGTGCCGAGAGCGATATTGACTCCGAGATTCTTCATGGCCTGGACCGGCGCAGTCATCCCATAGAGAGAGATGTTGCTGCGCGGCGCCCAGATGATGGAGCCGCTTCGGTTGCTGATCTTTTGCCCGTCGTGCGGAGTCAGCCCCACGGCGTGCACGAGCGCCGCGTTGTGGAGGACATCGACCGCTCCCGGCACGGAACCGTCCGAGAGGCAGAGAAACTCGTTCCGCGCCTCGGGGTCGATGCCCTCGGCGACGTGCGGGACAAAGATCTCGCCAGCGCCGGGCACGCCGATGTTCGGATAGGCACAGCTTCCCACGAGCAGCGTCCCCGAGGAGTCGCCGAGAGGAAAGGTGGCGTTGTCGACGGGTTCTTCTCCCAGACCATCCTGATTCACGGCCGAATCGAGATTGCGGACAAAAAGCGGCGCCGAACCGGACCCGACCATCGAGGTCGTGCCGGCGACGAGGTGCCTCAGCTCCGCCCAGGACCGACCTCCGGTGCTGTTGGTGGTGGCGGCCGTGTTGATCTCGGTGTGGCCGCGAAGCCCGAGCCGCCAGTCGTGGCGATGGTCGTATCTTTCACTGCCGTGATCCACGGGCGGCGAATCGGCCCACCCCATGTGATCGTGGAGGTTGATGAGACCAGGAGAGGCGACGCCTTCGGCGCAGGTCACGCGCGTGGCGGTGTCAAACCCCGGCTCGCTGCTGCAATCGCACCCCGAACACACGATGAAACCCGCGGGATCGATGAGGAGCTGTCCGTCTCGGAAGACCCTGCGTTCGGTCAACAATGTCGCCTCCACCAGGAGGTTGCCATCGCCAGCCGTGACCTCGCAGACGCCCTGGGCGGGCGGGGTCGGCGAGTTCGAGCACTGAACGATCTCGACTTGAGCCGCACACGGAACAGCTAAGCAGAAGAGCAGACCAGCAATCACAATCCGACGACCCACGATTCAGCCTCCCCGACCGGTGACGTTCTTAACAATAATTGTACGCGATCTCAAAACAGCATAGCGGATTTTCCGAAACAGGACAAAGGATTGAACGGAACCGAAGGTCACCGGCGAGGGAGCGAGGTCCAGATACGATTGCTCCGAAATCGCTGCACGGAGTATGCTGGTTGTGCAGTCCGACCCAATAGGGAAAGAAACGGATCTGACCATGGAAAGATCATCCAGCGCCGGGAAAACCGGCGACCATGCCGATCTCATCGCCGGCGCCATCCAGGCCGAGGAAAAGGCGGCTTGGTTCTACACGACAATGGCGCAGTTGACCTCCGAAGGTTCAGCACGCGACACCTTGAGGAGTCTCGCCGACGACGAGAGATTGCATGCGCGGACCTTGACGAGTCTCTATGTCGAGATCACCGGCCACGACGTCATCAAGCCACCATCCGCAGCGCCCGAGGGCGAGCCGAATTTTTTCGACTTCCCATCGGTCTCCCGCCGCGCGGCGCTCGAGTTCGCGCTCCAGAACGAGGTCAAGGCTGCCGATCTCTATGAGTCGCAGGCCGGCGCCAGCGACGATCCCCACCGGACCGAGATCTTCAACCGTCTCGCAGAGACCGAGCGCAAGCATGCCGCCTACCTTCGAGCGCAGTTGCGGTGGCACACGGGACTGTCAGAGCACTAACGCGGACGATTCAGGAAGTGTCTGCTGCGGTCAACGGTGCATCCGCGCCAGGCGACCTGCGTTCGGACACCGGGTGCCGAATCGCGCCGGGCGTCTTCCGACTGAGGATCCCGAAATCAGACTCGGGTGATCGCGGCCTCGGCGATCAACCCCCGTTTCCCCGACCGTGACATGGCTTTGATCTCGCGCTCACGGGCCGAGGCGCGCGACCGATCGGGCTGGAGTTCGTGATACCGCAGCGAAACCGGGCCGCGGCCGCGGGTGTAACGGGCGCCCTTTCCGGCGTTGTGCTCATCGATCCGGCGCTCGAGATCGTTGGTGATCCCGGTGTAGAAGGTCCCGTCAGCGCACTCCACGATGTAGACGAACCAATCTTCGACGGCTTGATTCCCCGGTTTCACCTCCTCGGCGCCCAACCCGGTATCACGTCGATCCGGTCACGAGAAACCAGAGAAGACCGGCAACGACGCTCGCCGCGAGAGTCGTCATCATCCCGAGCTTGAACCGGAAGATCGCCACGAACGCTCCGACCGCGATCACCGCCGACGCCGCGTTCAGCGTCGACCAGTCCGGGATGAGCAGATGCATCCCCATCCAGGGCACCTCCGCCACCGACGAGAACATGGTGTGCACCGAGAACCAGACACCGAGGTTGAGGACGACGCCGACCACCGCAGCGGTGATCGCCGAGAGGCCCGCGCTCAGAGTTCGGTTGCCGCGGAGCAACTCGATATACGGCGCGCCGAGGAAGATCCACAGGAAGCACGGTGTGAAGGTCACCCACATAGTGATCACCGACCCGAGGATTCCCGCCAGCAGGGGGTCGAGCCCGCCCGGATGGCGGTACGCCCCCATGAAACCGACGAACTGCACGACCTGGATCAGCGGTCCCGGCGTCGTCTCGGCCATGCCGAGCCCGTCGAGCATCTCGCCCGGCTCCAGCCATCCATGGGTTTCGACCGCCTCCTGTGCGATATAGGCGAGAACCGCGTAGGCGCCGCCGAAGGTCACCACCGCGGCCTTGCTGAAGAAGATGCCTTCCTTGACGAAGATGTCGTCGCGGCCGCGGGTGGCCATCAGAAGCGCAATCGGGACCAGCCACAGGCAGAGCCACACCGCGAGGACTCGGAGCGTTCTTATGACCGACGGGCGAGCGTGGGCGGCAGCGTCGTCGGATATGGCGGGACCGGCGCTCTCGGATTCGGCGGCCGGGGAGTGACCTCGGATCACCTGGAAGACCCCCGGCCAGAGGCGGCCGCCGACAAGACCGATGGCCGCGGCAGCCAGGATGATGAATGGAAACGGCACATCGAAAAAGAATATGGCGACAAAGGCGGCGACGGCGAGGCCGACCATGACCGCGTTCTTGAGCGCTCGCCGGCCGATCCGGATCACCGCCTCGATCACGATGGCCATGACCGCCGGTTTGAGCCCGAAGAACAGGGCTTCCACCGGGCCGGCGCCCTGGAACAGGGCATACACGATGCTCAGGGCAAGGATCGCGAGAAAGCCGGGAAGGACGAACAGGGTCCCGGCAATCAGACCCCCCACCGTGCCGTGCAGCAGCCACCCGATGTAGGTGGCGAGCTGCTGCGCCTCCGGTCCCGGCAGCAGCATGCAGTAGTTGAGCGCGTGGAGAAAGCGGTTCTCGCTCACCCAGCGCTTTTCCTCCACCAGAATGCGGTGCATGACCGCGATCTGTCCGGCGGGCCCTCCGAAGCTGAGAGCGGCCACCCGGATCCAGACCCGGACTGCCTGTGCGAGCGTGACATTCCGTTCCTCGCCGGTTTCCGGTCTCTGGTCCGGCGGCTTGGCAGCATCTTGGGGCGAGATGTTCATGACGCACGACCGGGATCGGCGGCGCACGCGAGCCGAAGCTGGTCGAAGAGCAAAACCGCCCGGTTGATCCTCTCTTCGTCGTCATCGGTGGCGGCGGCGATCCCCTTGATGACGACCCCGATGCCCGCCGTTTCCGGCCTCGAGTACTTGGACTCCTTGAGGTCCAGGTCGTGGACGATCTCGGCGATGGCCTGCAGTGCCGGGTCGGCGACTCCGAATCGCCGAAGTAGGACCTCGAAAGTGCACAGGTCTCCCTCGTGGGTGAACTCCCCCTGGTACATGTCGAAGCGCACCTCATCCGGGGCCGTCTCTCCCTCATGGCCGGCAACGAATCGGAAGCTGGCGCCGGGGTCGATCAACCGACGAATGAGCCAGGCGCTCGCCATGCGGTCGACGAACACCCCTTGGCGGGTCACCCACGTTCGCTTCTGATAGCTCGAGGTCGGCTCGTTCATGGTCTGCCCCTCTCTCGTATCGCCATGGGTCCCGCTCGCCAGCTGCCGGACCGACATCTCGATCTCGTTCAACGCAGCTTCCACGTCGCTCCGACCGCCGGCGGTGAAGAAGTCGATCTCCCGAATCTCTTCCAGCTTTTCGCGCAGCCTGGCGGCCGCCGCCATCACCTCGCCGGCCGGCCCCTCGGTCCGTCCGCCGCCGCGCGCCAACTCCTCTCGCAAGGTCTGCGCCTCACGAAGAAGGTCCCGGTAGTCGACGTCGCGGGCGGACCTGAACAGCTCCTCGACATCGTCATCGGTCAGCCCGGCGACAAACCCGGCTTCGCAGATCGACGCTTCGCCGCCGCCGGCCTCGATCTCGGCCCGGAGCCACTGGAAGTCCTCAACCGAAGCGTCACCACAGGGAAGCGCGAAGACCCCCTGTTTCACCGGCACCGCCCCCAGTTGCTGCAACCTCCGCCGCACCTTGACCCGGAGGTACGCGGGAGCGGCGGGAATGTGGGTCAACAACAACAGCCATCTCGGTTGCAGGGCCGGGTAAGGCGGCTTGGAATCTGGAATTGACACATATGTATCATATATTGATTCATATGAACTATCAACCTCAAAAACGTTGCGACCCACCTCCGAAAGAAGGTGCGCCGACTCCACCATTCCGTGCGACAACGGGAAATGAGATGGCGCACCGGAAGGGACTCGTGCCCTCGCCGAGTTCCAACCAAAGTTCGACTGTCAAGGAGAAACGGCGCGCTGGAAGGGACTCGCGGCCTCGCCGATCAACCCCGGTTTTCCCAGCCGCGACATGGATTTTCCCCCATATTCTCGCGCCGCGAATCTGTGAGCCGGTCCGCCAGCGCGCGGTCGGCCGGGGACCACTCGCGCGACTCGCGGTCGAGACCGGCGGCCACCAGGATCTGCTCCCACGAAGGCTCGGCCGCCGCGCCGGCGTGCTCGGGCAACCGGAGGCCCGGGAGCGCTTGCTCGTGGTCGGGGATCCACAGCGGTGACGCGGCAGCGACAGCGTAGGGAAGCGTCGCCGCGACTGTCGTCGATGACCCCGAGCGTTTGCACGACCGCCTCTCTTCGTGCTTCTGCCGGGACGGACTGTGTGCCCCTCATCTTCTCCTCCTCGAGCGCGGCCCGCGCCGGTGCCGGGTGCCGCTCCCCGGGGCCCCCACCGGACCCCGGCGCCAGCGCCCGGGTTTCGGATCGCGCCTCTGCTCACCGCCTCCAGTCAGGCTGCATCACCCAGGTGTTTGCCCTGCCGGTCTTGACGACCAGGCCGGCGAAGGGATCGACCGTTCCGACCCAGATACCCCAGGCTGACGGTTTGAGTTGAGTCCCTCCTTTCAAGGCCACGATCTGTTGGTCGTTGCCCGAGTAACGTGGATTGCTGAACCAGGTGTCGATGTCCGGCGTGAGGTTGGTCCACTGGTACGTGCGCCCGGCGAAGTCCACGTCACACCGCCAGATTGCCCTGGGCAAATGTCGGTCGACCGCAATCAACGTGTCGGTCCAGTGGGCCCAGGATGGGTCCATCCTCGGTCCCAGGGGGTCGGTCGGCGCCAGACTCAACTCGTTCTCGAGGTACGGAAGCCCATCGAGGGAGTCGGTGAAATCCACGTCGTACACCACGACTTCGATCTCAGGGTATTCGAGTTCCGGATAGCGGCTCGCGGCGAGGTGGAGGCCGTCTCCCGACCACGCCGGCGACAGCCAGGTCCACCCGTTAACGGGGTCCGGGTAGGTCAGTGCTTCCCGCCTGCCGACCTGCACCGGGGATGGGGATCCAGGAGGCCCGAACCCAACCTCGATGGCCCACAGATAAAGCGGGGTTATATCGGCGCTGCAGGTGCTCCCGTCAATGGGTGAGAGGCCGTCAGCGTACACGACCCAGAACCACTGGACCCCTTCCCGAAAGACGCCCACGGGCTGCCATGACGGCCCGAAAATCCTCCCCTTGGTCCGACCGCCCTCGTAGGAGCACCGCGGCGTGATCAAGATCGGACCCGTGCCGTCGTTCCCGATGACGTACATCCCGCGATCGCCGTTGGTGTTGTTGCGGCTGTTGAACGCAATCCAGTCCCCGTCGGGCGACCAGGCGGGCTCGTTGATCTCAACGTCGCCCGGCCAGGCGTACAGCGACGTGGTGTTCGAGCCGTCCTCGTTCATGAGCATGAGGTCGCGCTCGCCGTTGTTTTCATTCACCTGAACGTAGGCGATCGTGCACGTTGTGCACGGCGTTGGCGTTGGCGTCGGGGTCGGCGTCGGCGGCTTTCCGGCCACCACGTCGGTCGCAGCCATCGCGAGGCACCCGAGCACCACCAACCCTGTCACGACACACCGTCTTGTCTTCATATTCTCCTCCCTGAGCACGGCCCGCGCCGGTGTCCGGTGCCGCTCCTCGGGGCCCGACAGGACCCCGGCGCCACCGCCCGGTCTCGGACCGTGCAACTTGCTATCGAGCTTGTGGTCGCAGCCGGATGCAAACGTGACGGTCTCGAACGAAATCCGCTGGTTTGACACCTGCCCTGGTGTTAGACTGTGAGCGAGGAATCTCAACTCATGGAGTCGTTCGGTTCTGCGTCCGGCGCCGGGTTGGCCGATACCACCCCTGCCGAGCCGTCGGCTGCCGAGGACGCCCTGGTCCGGCGATATTCCGAGCGGGTGTTCCTGATCGCGCTCGTCCGCACCCGCGACCGCGAGGCGGCCCGCGACCTCGCCCAGGAGACGATGCTGGCCGTGATCCTGAATCTCCGGAACGGCCGGCTGCTCGACCCCGAAAAGCTCCCGAACTACATCTCGGGCACGGCCCGGAACCTGATCAACAACTATCTTCGGACCCGCCGCAGGCGGCCGGAAGGCGGCTTCCCGCCGGAGGAGATCCCCGTGCCGGACTGCGAGCCCGAGATCGAAGCGTCCGAGCGCCGGTTCCTCGTCCGCCGGGCGCTGACCGAGCTGAGGCCGAGCGACCGCCTGATCCTGCTCTTGACTCTGGTCGACGGCCTGACCCCGGCGGAGATCGCCGAGCGTCTGAAACTGAGCCCCGAGGTGGTGCGGAAGCGGAAGTCCCGCGCCCTGAAGCGGGCCCGTGAGGTGCTCGCAAAGGTGTCACGAAAATGAACGAGCGACCACGTTCCTACAGGGAGGACTGATGGACTGCGGCCGCGTGCGAACAGAGAACGTCGCCGAACGGTACCTGCTGGGCCGGCTCGACGAGCCGGAGCGGGAGGCGTTCGAGGACCATCTCGTCGCCTGCGGCGACTGCTGCGGGGAGCTGGCCGACCTCTGCGCCCTCCAGGGCGAACTCGAGCGCGAGCCGCGAGCGGATCGTGGCCGAGGCCGCCGGGCCGTCGAACCGTCGCGGCGGACCTGGCTGCTCGCCGTAGCTGCGGCGGTCGTGGCGGTGGCCGCCGGGCTCGGGCTGTGGATGCGGCTCCAGCCGTCCCCGGCTCCCGAGCCGGTCCTTGCCGAGCTCGGGCCGGTGGTGCAGCCCGAGTCGGTGCCGGCTGCGGGACCCGACCTGGCCGAGCTCGCCGCCTTCGAGGCGCCACCCTACGCGCCGGTGCGGCTGCGCGGCAGCGAGGGCGACGCCGAGCGGCGCTTCGCCGACGCGATGGAGCTGCTACGCTCGCGGCGAGCTGGCGAGCCGCCCTGCCCGGTCTCCGGGCCGCCGCCGCCCTCGATCCGGAGGCGC
Source organism: uncultured Acidobacteriota bacterium (assembly GCA_963823445.1). Lineage (GTDB taxonomy): Bacteria > Acidobacteriota > Thermoanaerobaculia > Thermoanaerobaculales > Sulfomarinibacteraceae > JAHECW01. The sequence continues at coordinate 132,701 of CAWGLT010000002.1, read as the reverse complement.
CGCACCTCGCCTTCTACCTCGGCGCCTGCGCCCTGCTTGCAGGGGAGACCGACGAGGCGATCGCGACGCTCGAGAGGACTGAGGCGCTCGGCGATACGCCGTTCCTCGAGGAAGCCGGCTTCCTGCTTGCCAAGGCCTATCTCCGGGTCGGGGACCTGCGGTCGGCACGGCATGAGCTGGTCGAGGTTGTCGCGTTGGACGGAGACCGGCTGATCGAGGCGCGGGAGCTCCTCGGCCGGCTCGACGGGTTGGGGGAACCCTCGCGCTGAGGCCCCCCGGGGGAGGACCATGATGATCGTGCGGTTCCAGGGGCCGTGTGTGATGGTGTCGTGCTTCTTCCTGGTGTCGGCTCTGGCGGGAAATGCGGCGGCGTCCCCAACAGACCAGGCCTCCGGGCAAATGACCACAGAGACCTCGTCGTCGGCACCGGTCTCCATCGACGGCATCCGTCAGCTCATCAGGGATGGCGAGTACGCGAAGGCCGAGCAGGACGCACGCGAGCTGCTGATGCAAACCGAGCGCGATTCGGGGGCGGATTCGCCCGAGGTCGCGGAGGCGCTCGTTTTTCTTGCGCAGGCGTTGTGGCGCGGTGGCAACGTGATGGCGGATGAGACGCTCTCGGTCGCACAGCGCGCGGTGGCCATCAACGAAGCGGCCGTGGGGCCGCACGACGTGCGGCTCGCCGATTCGCTCGCCGAGCTCAGCAACGTGTATCAAGAGCGGGGTGAGTTCGCCGAAGCTCGACCGCTTCTCGAGCGGGCGCTGGCGATCTATGAAGCCTCCGTCGGTCCGAACGATTCCAGCGTCGCGGACGTGCACACCAACCTAGGAATTCTGTGTTACCGGCTCGTTGACGCTGGAGGCGGCCGAGGTCCACCTCCAAACGGCCTTGCGGATCTACGAGACGAACGAGCGGCCCGGAGAGCATCGACGTCGCCGAGGTCCTTGTTGAGCCTCGGAGCCACCCTATCAGCACCAGGGCCGTTTCGCCGAGGCCGAGATCGCCTACCGTCGGGCGCTCCTGATCCAGGACGAGGTCCACGGGCAGAGAGCACCCCTCGATCGCTGCGTCACCCTCAGCAACCTCGGCTCCTTACGTCCAGATCGCCGAATACGAGCTGGCGAGGACCGAGCTCGAACGGGCCGTGGCGATCCGTGAGGAGCTGCTTGTCGCCAGAGCATCCGTAGACTCTCATGTCGCTGGCCAACCTCGCGATCGCGTACTGGAATCTCGGTCTGCCGGCGGACCCGCTCTGGGAGCGCGCCATCGCCGACGCGGACGCCTCGCTCGGGCCCGACCACGAGCTCTCGGCGGGCCTGCGCGCGAACTTCGCCATCGACCGCCGGGACGTCGACTATCAGGGAGCGAAGCGGCTCAGGGAAGAGGCGCTCGCCGTCTACTTGAAAGTGTACGGTCCCGATCACCCGCGGGTGGCCTGGGTGAATGGCGAGCTCGGTGAGGACGCGCTCTACGTCGGAGACTACGAGGCTGCAAGCCGGTACCTCGAAAGCGCGATCCGGGCCGACGAGGCGCACCCGGACGCCACCCAGGAGCTTTACGCGTTCCATCTCCAGAGCTTGGCGAGGTGTCGGGCCGAAACCGGCAGGAGCGCCGAGGCACGGGTCCTGTTCGAGCGGTCCCTCGCGGTCGCCGAGGCGACCTTCGGACCGGAGCACCCCGACCTCATCAAGGCCCTGGAGCCCTATGGGGGACTTCCTTCGCGAAACCGGCGATCTCGCCGGCGCTCGCGCCGCCTACGCCCGGGCGATCGAGATCGACGAGCAGGCGGCGTTACAGGGCAGGGTCAGGGAACCGAGCGGGCTGATCGCGCTCGCCGACCTCGAGGTCGCCAACGGGCGTATCGACGTCGCTCGATCCCTCTTCGAGCAGGCGCTGCCGATGTTTGAGAAACGGAACGAGAGCGATCGTCCGCGTTACGCGGAGGCGTTGATGAAGTACAGCGCCTACCTGCTGACCGGCGGCGAGCCGGAGGCATCGCTCGACGCGGCACTGCGCGGAGGTGAGATCAACCGCCGCTATCTCCGTTCGACGCTCGAAGGCCTCCCTGAACGCCAGGCGCTGAGCCTCGCGGGCAAGACGCCCTCAGGAACCGACCTGACGATCTCGTCGGCCATTGCGGAGGAGACCGGCGGCCGCGAACTCGGCCCTCGATGCGGTGGTGCGGTGGCGGGCGCTCGTCCTCGACGAGATGGCCAGTCGATACCGGGCGGTGCGGCTGGCCCGGAGACCGGAAACGGAGCGCCTGGTGGAGGCGTACGTCGCTGCCGGCGCGAGGCTCGCCAACCTCACGGTGCAGGGAGCGGACGAGCGCTTCCCGGAGAAATATCTCGAGCGCCTCCAGACCGCGCGCCGCGACAAGGAGGCGGCAGAACGAGCCCTTGCGGAACAGAGTGCGACGTTTCGGGCGGCCGAGACGCGCAGCCAGGCAGGGCTGGAAGATGTCGCCGGTGCGCTGCCCAACGACAGCGCGCTGGTCTCCTTCGTTCGCTACCCGCGACGGCATCCCGGACCACGGGTGGGGAGCTCGCCGCCGTTGGAGTCGTACGCGGTCTTCGTCGTCCGTGCCGGCCATCCGACGCCGGCGCTCCTGGATCTCGGGTCCGCCGACGAGATCGACGACCTGATCGCGAACGTTCGGATGAGAGTGGCGCAGACCGCGTCGTCGCCACTCGGCGCCGCCGGCCAGAGCGAGGCGGCGTACCGGCGCGCCGGCGAAGAGCTGCGGCGCCGTGTGTGGGACCCGGTGGAACCGCACCTCCGCTCCGCCGAGACGGTGTTCATTGTCCCGGACGGCGCGCTCAACCTGGTCAACTTCGCCGCGCTGCCGACCGGCGACTCTGCCTACCTGATCGAAACCGGACGGCGCCTGCACTTCCTGTCCGCCGAACGCGACCTGCTCACCGCCGGCGAGACCGCCGGCAACGGTCTTCTCGCCGTCGGCGAGCCGGCCTTCGACGACAAGGATCTCTTCGCAACGCTCCGCGGCCCGGACGCCGAGCCGCCGCAGCCGCCGCTCAAGTTCGCGTCGGCGAGGACGTTCCGGGGTCAGCGGTCGACATGTGGCGACTTCAGATCGCTCGACTTCGCGCCGTTGCCCTCTTCGGGACTGGAGGTGGAGGACGTCGTGTCGGCCTGGAGCGGCGCCCGGGCCGAGCCGGGACACCGGCTTCGCGGCCCCGATCGCACCGCCGAGGCGCAGGTCCTGGGCGGAGCGGCAGCCACCGAACTCGCCGTGAAACTCGCATCGCCCGGAAGGGACGTGCTGCACCTCGCCACCCACGGTTTCTTCCTGGGCGAAGGCTGCCGATCGGCCGTCGATGCCCGCCGTGATTCCCTGGACCAGCCGCCGGTTGCGGCGTTGGTCGGTGAAAATCCCCTCCTCCTCTCAGGCCTCGCCCTGGCCGGCGCCAACCACCGCGGCGCAGCCGGGACGGACGAAGAGGACGGCATCCTCACCGCCGAGGAGATCGCGGCCATCGACCTCTCGGGCGTCGAGTGGGCCGTGCTGTCGGCCTGCGACACCGGCCTCGGTGAGATCCGCGCGGGCGAGGGCGTGCTCGGGCTGCGCCGCGCCTTTCAAGTCGCCGGCGCCCACACCGTCATCATGAGCCTGTGGCCGGTGGAGGACGAGGCGAGCCGGGAGTGGATGCGGGCGCTCTACGCCAATCGACTCACCGAGGGGATGAGCACGGTCGATGCCGTTCACGCAGCCAATCTGGAGCAGCTTCGCGAGCGCCGCGCCGCCGGCCTGAGCACCCACCCCTTCTACTGGGCCGGCTTTGTCGCCGCCGGCGACTGGAGGTAGGGCGCGACCGGTCGAATCCGGTCACGAATCACCGACTGCGACCACATTATCAGGCAAGAGAAACGGCACACGACTGGAAGTGCCCGGGTCTGAGGTTCTGGAGTTCGAACGGCCGCGTTGCCCGCGTCAGCCGCGGTGCCATCAGAAGGGGAGTTGAAATGAGCGCGACACGTTATGTTGCCGTGGCGGCGGTTATTACAGCGACAATTGGGTTGGCATGGACTGTGACCGCGGCGCCTCCGGCCGGGGCACCAGTTGACCAGGGCACCCGGCAGGAGGTGCTCGAACTGCTCGACCGGATGCCTTTGCACTTCGTGCCCGATCTGGTATCCCCTCAAGGGGCGACGAGCTATGTGGTGCGGGGGCGGGGGAGCAGCGTCTGGCTGAGCGAACGGGGTCTCACCTACCGGATGCGTTCTGCGGCCGGAATCGAAGACGATGCGGGTGTCCGGAGCTGGGTGGTCGCGCTCGACCTGGTCGGAGCCGCGCAGCGCCCGCCGGTCGGCGAGGACCCCCTCGCCACCCGGGTTAGCTACTTCAGTGGGCCGAAGGAGCGATGGCGGACCGGCCTGCCCAGCTACGGCTCGGTCGTCTACCGTGAGCCGTGGCCTGGGATCGACCTGGTGGTGAGCGGCGCTGCCGGGAAGCTGAAGTCGACTTTCGTGGTGCGGCCCGGGGCGGACCCCGGAGCAATCCGCCTCGCCTACCGCGGGGCGAGCGCGGTGCGACTTGGACCGGACGGGGGGTTGGTGGCCGAGACGCCGATCGGCGACATTCGCGAGCAGGCGCCGTTCGCGTACCAGGAGGTGGACGGTCGCCGGGTCGAGGTGGCGGCAGCTTTCGAACTCGGCGAAGGCGCGGAGTCGGGCCGTCAGGTCTACCGCTTCCGACTCGGTGGGTACGACCCGGCTCGCGAACTGGTGGTGGACCCGGTGACGCTGATCTACTGCGGTTACATCGGCGGGTCGGGTAATGACAGCGGCAGCGCCATCGCGGTCGACGCCTCCGGCAATGCCTATATCGCCGGCTACACCGACTCCACCGAGGCGAGTTTTCCGGTCGCCGTCGGCCCGGATCTGACCTACAACGGGAGCAACATCGATGCCTTTGTGGCCAAGGTCAACGCCGCCGGTACCGACCTCGACTGGTGCGGCTACATCGGCGGGTCGGGCAATGACACAGGCAGTGCCATCGCGGTCGACTCCGAGGGCAACGTCTACCTGACGGGCCGCACGAATTCCTCCGAGGCAACCTTCCCGGTCACGGTCGGCCCGGACGTCACCTACAACGGTGATGCGGACTTGGGTTGGGGCGATGCCTTCGTGGCCAAGGTCAACGCCGCCGGCACCCGTCTCGACTACTGCGGCTACATCGGCGGATCGGATGATGAGTCGGGCTCCGGCATCGCAGTCGGGGCCACCGGCGACGCCTATTTAACCGGTTTCACCTTGACCAGCGACGGGAGCTTCCCGGTTGCCGTCGGACCGGACCTCACGCTACAATGGTGACATTCGACGCCTTCGTCGCCAGAGTGAACGCCGCCGGCACCGGCCTCGAATACTGCGGTTACATCGGGGGGGCGGATTATGAGATAGGGAGTGCCATCGCGGTCGATGCCGCCGGCAACGCGTACGTCACCGGGAGGACCGCGTCCACTGAGGCGACCTTTCCGGTGGCGGTCGGCCCGGACCTCACGCACAATGGTGAATTCGACGCCTTTGTCGCCAGAGTGAACGCCGCCGGCACCGGTCTCGAATACTGCGGCTACGTCGGTGGCTCGGAGACGGATAGGGGCGCAGGCATCTCGGTCGACGCCGCCGGCACCGCGTGGGTCGTGGGCGACACCAGGTCCACCGAGGCGAGCTTCCCGGTGACGGTCGGCCCCGACCTCACGCACAATGGCGGAACCGACGCCTTTGTCGCCAGAGTGAACGCCGACGGCACCGGTCTCGAATACTGCGGCTACGTCGGAGGGTCGGAGAGTGAGTCTGGCTCCGGCATCGCAGTCGACACCGCCGGCAACGCCTATTTATCCGGTTACACCAGGTCCACCGAGGCGAGCTTCCCGGTGACGGTCGGCCCCGACCTCACGCACAATGGTGATGTCGACGCCTTTGTCGCCAGAGTGAACGCCGCCGGCACCGGTCTCGAATACTGCGGCTACGTCGGTGGGTCGGAGACGGATTTTGGCTCCGGCATCGCAGTCGACACCGCCGGCAACGCCTATTTAACCGGTAACACCAGGTCCACCGAGGCGAGCTTCCCGGTGACGGTCGGCCCGGACCTCGGCTTTAACGGAGGAGATGGCGACGCCTTCATCGCCAAGGTAAGTCCGTCCGGTTCTGGGGACAACCGGGTGTCCTTTTTCCCCGCCGCGGCAACGGCGGCCGGCGCGCAGGGCGCCTTTTTCCAGACCGATCTCGAGCTCAACAACAACGGCGCGGACGAGGCCGAGGTGTATCTCCAGTGGCTTCCCCGCGGTGCGGACAACCCCGAGCCGGTGACCTCGGAAGCGTTCACCCTCGCAGCGGGCGCGAGCCTGCGCTTCGACAACGTCCTCACAGAGGTCTTCGGCCTCGAACCCGACTCCCTCGGCGCGCTCAAGCTGGTGGCGGGCACCGACTCAGTGATCGGCATGAGCCGGACCTACAACTCACCCGGCGGCAAGGCGGCCGGCACCTTCGGCCAGGGGCTGCCCGCCGTCCGGGCGACCAAGATGATCTCCGGCACCGAGCCGCAGCGCATCATCTTCCTCAGCGAGGACGACGACTCCCGCGCCAACATCGGCTGCGTCAACGGCTCGAGCCAGCCGGTCCGGGTCTTGCTCGCGATCTTCGACGACGAGGGCTCAGCTCTCGAGACCAGAACCATGGACCTCGGTCCCTACTCCAACAACCAGATCAATCGGATCTTCCGCAACTGGGCGCCGATCAACGGCTATGTCGATGTCTCGGGCGACGGCTCTGGCGCCCTCTTCTACTGTTACGGCTCGATGCTTGACAACCTCACCTCGGACCCGACCACGATCCTGCCGCAAGTGCCGTCCGATAGCGTGACCTTTATCCCGGCCGCGGCGCTCGCCGCAGGGCTCGCGGGTGCCTTCTTCCAGACCGACGTCGACCTCAACAACAACGGCTCGACGGAGCTCAGCTACGAATTCGTGTGGCTGCCTCGGGGTATGGACAACAGCGACGCGATCAGCAGCCGACCGTTCTCGCTCGCACCGGGCGCCGGCGTGCGCTACGCCAACGTGCTCGACGAGGTTTTCGGCTTCGAGCCCGACCAGGTCGGGGCGTTGGCGGTGGTGGCGAGCGGCGACGATCTGCTCGCAATGAGCCGGACCTACAACGTCCCGTCAACGAAGGTCGCCGGCACCTTCGGTCAAGGGCTGCCCGGCATTCCGGCGAACCGGATGGTCCCGACCGGCGCGAAGAAGCGGATCATCTTCATGAATGAGAACGACGACGTCCGGGCCAACGTCGGCTGCCAGAATGGGGGGCTCAACCCCGTCACCGTCACGATCGAGCTATTCAACTCTGACGGAGAAGGGTTGGGAACCAGGACTATGGAGCTGCCACCGCGGTCGAATGACCAGATCACCAGGGTGTTCCGCAACCACGCCCCGATCTCCGCCGGGTATGTTGACTTCTGGACGGACTCGCCAGGAGCCTCAATCTACTGCTTCGGCTCGGTGCTCGACAACGAAACCTCGGATCCCACTACCGTGCTACCGCAGTAGCGGCGGAGGCAGACCGACCCCGCGGGCGGGAATGCTCTCCCGCCCGCACCGCCAGAAAATGGAGCGATCCGTAGGCGTAGAAGCCCGGGTCGACAAACCAACCCGTTGTCGCTTCCGACGCAAAGGCGACCTGTCGCTCATCGGGATGCTGTGAGAAAGAACTCGTCCCACTACCCCAGCCCTGAAGGACAAGGCGAAGACCCAAGACAACGAGAGTCACCGAGTGAGGCATATTCCTGCTGACGAAATCGACATCAGCCGCTGCTGATCGCGGCCTGATCGATGAGATTCTGCTTTCCCCGCCGCGTCAGGGCTTTGATCTCGCATTCCCGGGTCGAGGCGCACGATCGATCCGGCTGGAGCTCCTGGTAGCGCAGGACAACCGGCCGGCGGCTGCGGGTGTAACGAGCGCCTTGACCGGCGTTGTGCTGCATCGACTCGGCGTTCAAGATCGTTGGTGATCCCGGTGTAGAAGGTCCCATCGGCGCACTCGACGATGTAGACGAACCAAACCGCACAACCGTCCGGTCGTCGGCCGTCCTCGATTCGTTCAACGATTTTCTTCACCGCGACCAGCTTAACCGCCCCCGACCACCGGGCATCCAACACAACCGGAGAGCAGCACGTCACGCGACTCGCGGCCGAGTCCGAGCCATCAAGGCCGAAACGGCCGGACACCACGACCGGGAGCAGACAAAGAGAAAACGGCCACTTCATGTGTGGCCGTAAGTCATTGATTCTAAATGGTGCGCCGGGAGGAACTCGAATCCCCGACCTTCTGATCCGTAGTCAGATGCTCTATCCAATTGAGCTACCGGCGCACACCGGGAGCGCATTGTGCCACAGGGTATTCCTCGATGCAAGGCCATTCGTCGGACGAATACCGGCGGCGCTCTCTTCGTTCGCGCCGGTGCGGGTTGACCCAAAGCCATGGACAATCGGTGCGGCCCGGAGAGTGCGGGCGGGTCGCCCTCCGCCGCAATCGGGATCGGGAACGGAGGCGGGAATTGGAACCCACCTACAAAAACCGCGTATCATTCGTCCGACCCACAGGGAGGAACATGTCCGACCCCATCCTGGCAATCGAACACATCAGCAAGCGCTACGGCGATGTGACGGCGGTGGACGACCTGAGCTTCGCCGTGCCCCGTGGCTCGGTCTTCGGGCTGCTCGGTCCCAACGGCGCCGGCAAATCGACCACCATCCGGATGATCATGCGGATCATCATGGCCGATGAGGGCAGGATCCTGCTCGACGGCGTTCCGGTGGATGACGACCGCCGCCGGCTCATCGGCTATCTCCCGGAGGAGCGCGGGCTCTACAAGAAAATGAAGGTCCTCGAGCACCTCGTCTTCCTCGGCACGATCCGCGGGCTCAAGCCGGGCGAGGCCAAGAAACGATCCATGGCCTGGCTCGACAAGTTCGAGCTCGGGAAGTGGGCGACGCACAAGGTGGAGGACCTCTCCAAGGGAATGCAGCAGAAGGTCCAGTTCATCGGCACCATCCTCCACCGGCCGCAACTGCTCATCCTCGACGAGCCGTTCTCGGGCCTCGACCCGATCAACACCAGGGCGCTCAAGGATCTGCTGATGGCCATGTCGAAGGAGGGCGTCACCATCGTCCTCTCCACCCACGTGCTGCCGCAGGTCGATGAGCTCTGCACCCACATCTGCCTCATCAACCGCGCCCGCGCCATCCTCGACGGCCGGCTCTCAGACATCCGCACCGACTACGGCGGTAACGTCTGGCGCGTCGCGAGCGACCTCGACGAGCGGGCGCTCGGCGAGCTTCCGGCGGTGACCACCGTCCAACCCCTCGGCGACGAGATGCTCGTCGAACTCGAACCGGATTCCGAACCGCGCGAGCTGCTCCAGGCCCTCGCCGCGCACGGCGGCCTCGAGAGCTTCACCCGCTTCGTTCCCGGGTTGGAGAACATCTTTATTCGCGCCGTCGAGGAGGACCGCAGCCATGATTAGTTGGACGCGCATCGCAGCGATCATCCGTCGCGAGTACCTGGAAAGGGTCAAGACCAAGGCCTTCTGGATCTCGACCCTCCTGGTGCCGGTCTTCCTCGGCGCGGTCATGATCATTCCGGCCTGGCTCGCCTCGCGCGGCGGCGGCACCTTCAACGTCGCGGTCCTCGATTTCACCGGTCGTTTCGCCGAGCCGATCCGCGCCGAGCTCGACGACATGCTGACCCGGCAGGTTTCGGCGGCGGCGGAGGCCCTCGACGAGTCCGGCGTCGTACCCGGCGAACAGGCCGAGACCATGGGCGAGATGATGGAGGAGTCCCTCCTCGACCTCACCCTGGTCCCCCTCGATACCAGCGGCGATCCGGAAGCGGTTCGCGAGAACGCGAAGGCCCGGGTTCACTCGAGCGAGTTCGACGGCCTGCTGGTGATCCCCGCAACGCTGCCGAACGAAGGACAGGCGGAGTACGTGGCGCCCAACGTCTCGGCGTTCCAGATGCTGAGCATCCTCGAGCGCTCGGTGAGCAACGTCATGGTGGCCGATCGCCTGACCTCGGCCGGGCTCGATCCGGAAGCCGTGGGCGAGCTCACCCGGCGGGTCGATCTCAGAACCATGAAGCTCGGCGCCAAGGGCCAGGAGACCCACGACCAGGGTCAGGGCTTCATGCTCTCCTATGTCTTCATGATGATCATCTACATGACCGTGCTCATGTACGGCATCTACGTCATGCGCGGGGTGCTCGAAGAAAAGAGCTCGCATATCGTCGAGGTCATCATCTCGACGGTCAAACCGTTCGAGCTCATGCTCGGCAAGATCCTCGGCATCGGCGCAGTGGGGCTGACCCAGTTCCTCCTGTGGTCGATCTTGATGGTGGTCATCTCGGCGCCGGGCACTGCGGCCGCCGTCGGCATGGGCGGGCTCGAGCTGCCGGCGGTGCCGGCCATCCAGATCGTCTTCTTCGTGATCTACTTCGTCCTCGGATTTCTCCTCTACGGCACCCTCTATGCCGGGATCGGCGCCGCCTTCGACACCGAACAGGAGGCGCAGAACTTCCAGGGCGCCATCACCATGTTTCTCATCGTCCCCCTCGTGCTCATGATGTACATCCTCAACCAGCCCGACGCGCCGCTCTCGGTGGCGTTGTCGCTCTTTCCCTTCTTCACGCCGATGCTCATGTTCCTGAGGATGACGCTGACCCCGGTGCCGGCGATCCAGCTCGCGGCGTCGGTGGTGATCATGGGCGCGACCATCCTCGCCGCGACGTGGATCGTGGGAAAGATCTACCGCGTCGGAATCCTCATGCACGGTTCCAAACCCAAGCTCAAGGATCTGTGGCGGTGGATCCGGGAGGCGTGAGTGTCCGCGTTTGCGGCGCGATGGGAGGGGTGCGCAGGCACGCAACTTTGTTCGCGGCGAACAAAGTCGGTGCCAGGCGCCCGCCCCGCGAAACCTCGTCCGAGCCGAACTGCCGACGCAGTGGTTGACGGGAGGAGAGCCATTGCTATAATGCCGGTCCCTGTACGGGGTTCTGCTGGGGTGTCGTCCAATGGCAGGACATGCGGCTCTGGACCGTAGTATTGGGGTTCGAGTCCCTGCACCCCAGCCAAAGCAATTCACAAAAGCGCCTGGCTCCGGCCAGGCGCTTTTGTGAATGGTGCAGGAGCGATGAACCGAAACCTCAAGACTGAGAACTCGAAACTCCGCCCAACCACCTCGTGACGACAACGGCGCCGCCCTCGGCGCGGACCATGACCCGATCCGATACGGCCTCATTGGAGATCGATGGCCTCCCGGCGAGATCGACGGCGGTGTCGGCGATCGGCCACTTCACCCCCTCGAGGGTGACCCTCACCCCGGGGTCGAAGGTGAAAAAGGACCAGATTTCACCGGGCTCGGCATCGAGGGCGAGCTCTCCCCCCACCGCGAGAACCCGGCAATCGCCGGCGTCAAAGACGAGACGCCCGCCGAGCGCTCGCTTGGCGAGCAGACCGAGGTTGCCGACGGCGTGGTCGATCCGGCCTCCGGTGGCGCCGAAGACCGTGAGATTCTCCAAGCCGAGCTCGTCGAAGGCGTACTCGAGGGCCTTGTCGAGATCGGTCCTGTCCTGATCCGGGCGGTGGATCATCCGATCCTCGCCGATGAACTTCCTGATCCCGGGGCTGATCGAGTCGAGGTCGCCGATCACGGCGTCGGGTCGCAGCCCGATCCGGCCGAGGTGGTTGGCGCCGCCATCGGCGGCGAGAAGCGGTTTCGCGGCGGCCGCCAGAACGGCTGCCGCTTCGCTCCAACGGACGGGACCGTTGGCGACGAGAACAGGGGGCGATTTCGGCATCGGGAGGATCTTACAGCTTCATTCCAGCATGCAACACAATGAGCACCGATCCGGGTGCGATATCGACCAGACAAACCGAAAGAAACTCGGACCAGGATGGTAAACTGGGTTTGGCAATGCACATCACCGCAGACGATCTTTCAGGCAGGGTCTATATCCCGGACACTTCGGCTCTCATCGAGAATCCCGATGCTCTGGACCGTCTCTTGATGGACGGCAACATCGTCGTGCTCATGCACAAGGTCATCGAGGAGCTCGGGCGGGTCCAGAGCTCTCGCTCCAAGTCCGACGGCGTCCGCCACGCCGCCCGCCTGGTCACCCGAAAGATGCTCGAGTACCGCCGGCAGGATCTCATTCACCACGGTGTCGATCGTCTCCTCCAGCATCAGGCCAACCCGGAGGAGTTCAACCGGACCCCGTCCGGCGGGCTGCTGACCTGGGAACCCGACAGCGCCGCGGCGGATCCATATCCGTCCGAATCGGGCGACAATCACATCCTCGCCAGCGCCCACCGCATCGCCGAAGTCGCCAAGTCCAACGGCCAGCCCCACTATCAGGTGGTCGTGATCTCGGAGGATTCCAACCTCCTGCTCAAGTGCGACGCGCTCGGGATCGCCGCCGAGAATCTCCGCTACGGCAAGGTCACCCTCGACAACGTCGATGAGATCTACCGCGGACTCGTCTGTGGCGAGATCGACGAGAACGCCCTGCAGGACTTCATCGACAGCGGCGCCCCGGGCGAGCGATCGCTCTCCCTCGACATGATCAAGGCCTCAGAGCCGGTCGAGTACCTGTGGAACATGGGCGTCGTTCTGACCTGCGGTGAACACACCGTCCTCGGCCGGGTCAACGCCGACACCGGTCGGGTCGAGGATCTCAAGTTCGCCCAGTACTGGGACCGCAAACGCAGGGACTACCGGCCGCGGCCGATCCTCGGTTTCGCGCCGCGCGACCCACAGCAGATCCTGGCGATGGAGTTCCTCCTCGACCCGGACGTCCAGCTCGTGGTGCTCGACGGACCCGCCGGGTCCGGCAAGACCCGAATGATGGTGGCCACCGGGCTCTACATGCTCATCGGCCAACCCACCACCTGGCGGGTGGCGCCGACATCCCAGCCGCTGTCCCCCGACTACGGTTACGACCACGGTATGCTCCTGCTGCGGCCCGAGCACGCCTCGAGCCAGTACGACCTCGGGTATCTGCCGGGCGACTACGAATCCAAGCTGAGCCCGTGGCTGGAGCCCTTCTTCCAGGCGGTGCGGTCGCTGTCGCTCGCCAACGAGCACGATTTTCTCGACGAGCTCCAGTCCACCGACCGACTCACCATGGTCTCGACCTCGATGCTCCGCGGGCTCGATATCGAGCGCTCCATCGTCCTTGTCGACGAGCTCCAGAACGGCGACCGCCACCTCGCCAAGACCCTCATGTCGCGCTTCTGCGCGTCGTCAAAGGTCGCCCTGGCGGGCTGTCTCGACCCGGTCCAGATCGACAATCCCTATGTCGACTGGCGGTCGAACGCGCTGACCCGGATCAAGGAGACCTACAAGGGTTTCGGTCCCGAGGTCGCGCAGGTCAGGCTCGTCCACAACTACCGCGGACCGATTTCAACCAGAGCCGACAAACTCTGATCAATTCATAATTTTGAGTTCTTAATTCTCAATTACATCGCAGAAGCCCGAAGAAAACGTGCGATGGCAATTAAGAATTCAAAATTGAAAATCAAGAATTGACGACCGTCTCGGTCGTGATCTCCGGTGGATCCTGAAGGGTCCTTTTCACCGAGCAGGTTTCAGCGGCGCGGACGAGGGCCTTGTGATACTTGACCGGAAAATCGGGAGGGACCTGGATGCGGATGTCGACGCGCTCGAGCTTCTTGGCCTCGTTGCGCACCCAGCTCTGGTGAAGAATGACGCCGTCGGTGGAGATGGACCGGCCCTCGCAGAACTTGAGGACGTAGTAACCGGCGCAGGTGGCGAGCGAGGCGAGAAAGAAATCGAACGGCTCGGGCGCGGTGCCCTCGCCGCCTGAGTCGACACCCTGATCGGTGGCGATCTCGAAACCGTTGTAGTGCGCCGTGACCTTCTTGCCACCGGAAAAACTCACAGTCATTTCAGAGCTCATCGAACCTCCATCGCGAATCGATCCGAGTTTATAACCGCTAGGACGCAAGGAACGCAAGGAACGCAAGGGCATTACATCATCGCTACGTCGCAACGTTGCGACGTAGCGATGGCTCTGTGTCTCCGTGCCTCTGTGGTTCAACCGCGATTTCGTGTGCGATGTCCTTGCGTCCCTTGCGTCCTAGCGGTTCATTTCTATCGCACCCGGAAAACAGCGAGTTCCTCCTGGTTGCCCTTCTGGCCCCGAATCGGTGCGGGGATGATGCCGATGAGCTCGAACCCGAACCCGGCGATGGCCTCGACGGCGCCGTCGATGGCGCAGCGGCGAACATCCTCGTCGCGAACGATGCCGCCCTTGCCGACCTGGCCGCGTCCGGCCTCGAATTGAGGTTTGACGAGACAGACGAGAGTGGCCCCCGGCTCGAGGTGGGGCAGCAGCGCCGGCACCACGAGCCGCAGCGAGATGAAGCTGAGATCCATGGTTGCGAGCCCCGCCTTGAACGGCAGGTCGTCGGGTCCGAGGTGACGCGCGTTGATTCCCTCCATGACCGTGACGCGATCATCGGTGCGGAGCCGCCAGTCGAGCTGGCCGCGGCCGACATCGAGGGCGATGACCCGGCGCGCGCCGCGCGCGAGCATGAGATCGGTGAAACCACCGGTGGAGGCGCCGACATCGAGGCAGTCGAGCCCGGCGGGGTCGATGCCGAAGGCGTCGAGGGCGGCCTCGAGCTTGAGCGCTCCCCGCGAGGCGTAGGGATGATCGGGTTCGGCGACCTCGATGATCGCATCGGCCGTCACCTGGAATCCGGCCTTGGTCACGGTCTGTCCGTTCACCACCACCTTGCCGGCGAGGATCAGAGCCTGGGCGCGGGCGCGGGACGGCGCCAGACCGCGCTCGGCGAGGGCGGCATCGAGCCGCGATTTCTCGATCATCGGTTTCTCAGCTCCGCCTTCGTGCCACGTATCGGGCGATGGCCGCGAGATCGCCGCCAGGTCCCTCGATCTCGGCGGCCCGGTTCACCAGTCGCTCCTCGAGCTCGGCGAGACGCCCCATTGCGCTTTCGAGACCATAGAGCGTGACATAGGTGAGCTTGCCGGCCTCGGCGTCTTTCCCCGGGGACTTTCCGAGATCCCGGGCCGAGGCGGTGGCGTCGAGAATGTCGTCGGCAATCTGGAACGCGAGACCGAGCCCGGCGCCGAAATCGGCGAACAACCCGCGATCACCGTCACTGACCCCGGCCAGGACCGCTCCGACCTCGACCGACGCCGCCAGAAGACGGCCGGTCTTGGCGCGGTGGATGCGTTCGAGCCGCAGCTTCGGGTCTTCAACCCGGCTCTGGATCTGACCGGTGGCTTCGAGGTCTTCCATCTGACCGCCGACCATCCCCCGCGCCGACACCGCCTCAGCCACGAGCTCGACGGCATCGGCGCGTCGAGCAGCCCATTCGGTTCCGCGGGGGTAGCGAGCCAGGACGAGCAGCCCCTCGGTGAGCAGCGCATCTCCGGCGAGGATGGCCGTGGCCTCATCGAAGACGACGTGGACCGTCGGTTTACCGCGCCTCAGGACATCGTCGTCAAACGCCGGCAGATCGTCGTGGATCAGGGAGTAGGTGTGGATGAACTCGAGGCCGCACGCCGCTTCGGTGATGGTATCGGGATCGGATCCGGCGGCGCGATTGGCGAGCCTGGCGAGGATCGGCCGCACCCGCTTGCCACCGGCAAACACCGCGTGCGCCATGGCGCGATGGAGCCGCTCGGGCCAGGCGTCGGCGGGCAGGAGCCGCACCAGGGCCGATTCGACGGTCTCGCGTTCGGGATCGAGGAGACGGCTGATCACCAACCCGGCTCCTCATCGGGGTCGGTCTTCCCGTCACTCTCCAAGGGTGCGGTTGCGGGTTCCCCGCCCTCCTCGGTCTCGAGCAGTTGACGAACCCGGTTCTCGACCTCCTCGAGACGGGCGCGGCAGCTCTTGGCCAGCTTCATCCCGTCCTCGAAGAGCCCGAGGGCCTCCTCGAGACCCACGGTCTCGTCCTCCAAGCTGGCGACGATTCCCTCGAGCCGCTCGAGCTGATCCTCGAAGCGCTCATCCTTGGCTGTTTTCCTAGTCGGTGCCATCTCGGTCTCCCGGTTGGTCGGTGGAGTCGCCGAAGAGCGACGGTTGGTTGTCGGTGGCGGCGATGGCCGGCTGCCGGCGCGATCCGCGGTCGGCCGCCAACGAAGAGATCTCTCCGCCGGCAAGCCGGGTCAGCAGGACCTGACCGGTTCGGACCTCGGCTGGATCCTTGATCGGTTTTTTCGTTCCCTTGATGGTCGTGATGGAGTAGCCGCGTTCGAGCACGCGCCTCGGACTGAGGTTCTCGAGGGCCCTCCGTTTGGCTGCAAGTTCACCCGCCGAGCGTTGCAGCCTCGACCGCATGAGCTGAGCCATCTGTTCGCGCCTGCTGGCGAGCAACCGGCGGTGGCCGCCGGCGGCGATCCTCGCCGGCACCCTCGCGAGCACCGCCTCAGCCCGGACCAGGCGGGCCCGCGCTCGGTCGGTCATCGCGCGCAGCGCCGGTCCCAGCCGCCGGGTTCGATCCAGACGGTCTCGCAACACCCTGACCCGTTGCGGCAACCGGGCGAGACCGCGGGAGCCTTCGAGACCCCCGAGACGCGACCGCGCCATGGCCAGGTGGCGGCGGAGATCGCGCTCGAGCGCCGCGACGGCCCCGCTGAGACGTCGGTCCTGGTCCTCGAGCCGACTGGCGACGAGCTCCGCCGCCTGGGTCGGGGTGGCCGCCCGCACGTCAGCGACAAAATCGGCGATGGTGAAGTCCACCTCGTGTCCGACGCCCGAGATGACCGGCACCGGACACCCCGCGATGGCCCGCGCCACGGGCTCCTCGTTGAACGCCCAGAGGTCTTCGAGGCTGCCGCCGCCGCGGCCGACGATGATCACGTCGACAAGACCGCTGGCGCCGAGACGGTTGATGGCGTCGGCGATCTCTCCCGCCGCGCCGTCGCCCTGCACCGGGGTCGGAGCCACGACCACCTCGAGGTGGGGCAGGCGGCGCAGGACCTTGAGCATGTCCTGCAGGGCGGCGCCGGTGGCCGAGGTCACGATCCCGACTCGATGGGGCAGGGCGGGCACGGGCCGTTTGCGTTCCGGCGAAAACAGCCCCTCGGCATCGAGCCGCTTCTTGAGTTGTTCGAAGGCGAGCTGAAGGGCGCCGATTCCCTGCGGTTCGATGGCGGTGACCACGAGCTGGAAACGACCACGCTGGCGGTAGATCGTCAGCGAACCCCGGGCCCGGATCGCGAGGCCGTCCTCGAGATCGAACCTGAGTCTGCCGGCGCGCGACGCCCACATCACGCAGTCGAGATTGGCGAGGTCGTCCTTGAGGGTGAAGTAGATATGCCCCCGTCCGGAGGCGCTGGCATTGGTGACCTCGCCCTCGACCGAAATCCCCGAAAACCCGCTCTCGAGCAGCGAGTTGACTTCGGCGATGAGGGCCGACGGGCTGAAGACTCGATCATTCACGTCGCGATCTCGGTGGTCCGGTTCCCAACTCTGACGGTCAAACCAGGAAGAGTCTCACGGAAGACTCTCAGCCGTCGATCTCGGCTCGGGATAGCGCTTCGTCAACGAGCATCACGGGTATCCCGGAAACCACCGGATAGACCCGGCCCGCGGGAGAGGCCAGACCGATCTCGACCACCGGGTCCTCATCCTTGAACTGCTCGCGGTACTTCTCCACCAGCCGGGCGCGGATCCCGCCGGGCAAATCGACGACCTCGAGGGGCGTCTTGTCAACCGGACAGACGAGAATTTCAAGCAGCTTCGGGTCGATCGCCATGGCACCTCCACATCGGGCATTCAGTCTACACCGAACGAGGACGCACGAGGCCGGTCGAAACCACCCGCGGCCTTTGATGTGCGATACACTGACCAGTGGCGCAATCGAAGGGGGCGACTGGATGGCCCGAAGGAAAAGATACCGAGGAAGAGCCGCCGCTCGCCGGGCGTTCTTCGGTTTTTTTTGTTCCTGCTTGCTGATGGCTGCTCTCGCGCCGATCGGACCCCTCGTTGCCGGGCCCGAGCGAGCCGACGACGAAGCGGGCGAGCTCGTCCCGACATCATCGGCTGATGAGAGCCTCGCACGGCTTCGAGCCCTCTCTCCGGAAGACGACCCTTCCGAGTACATCGAGCTCGCCCGCCAGGTTCTCGCCACACACCCGGGCAGAGACCAACCGGGTCTCGCGGCGGAGATCAGAAGCGGGATCGGCCTGGCTCTCCGGGTCAACGAAGAACTCACCGAGGCGGTGGTCGAACTGCGCGCCGCGGCCGACCTCGCGCGACAAGTCGGGAAGGAGGATATTCAATCCCGCAGTCTCTGCGACCTCGCCCGCGCCCGATTCCACCTCGGCGATTTTGCCGGCAGCGAGGCCGCTTGCCGCGAGGCGCTCGCGTTGCCGAGCGTCGCCGACAACCCCGATCGCGCCTGGATCTTCCAGAACATTCAAGCCGCGATTCATCTCCGTCGGGGCGACTTCGACGCCGCCATCGAAACCTCGTCTCGTGCCCTCGAAGAACGGGAAAAGGCGGGCGACAGGAACGCCGAGGCGATCCTGCTCAACAACATCGGCGTTGCCCACATGTACCTCGGGGACCACGAACCCGCTCTCGAGTATCTGCAGCGCGCACGGGTCATCAAAGCCGAGCTCGGAGAGACCGACGGAGTCGCCGATATCTTGTCCAACATCGGCGACATCAAACACTTTCAGGGCAACTCCGACGAGGCCATCGAAGTCCACGAGGAGGCGCTGCGGTTGCGTCTGGTCGAGGGGGGCGAACTCGGGGTTGCTCTGTCCCACCGCAGTCTCGCCGCCGCTCTTCACGCCGCGGATCGAGATGGCGAGGCGCTTGCCCACATCAAAGACGCCCTCGAGATCGTCAGACGGCTGGATCTCCAACCCGAGATTGTCGCCTGTCTCGCCATCGAGACCGAGATCCTCGCCGCGCTCGGACAGGCCTCGTCCGCCATCAGCGCCGCCACCGAGAGCCTCGAACTCGCTCGCAGGCTGGGGATGAAGGGTCGCGAGGTCGTGGCCCTCGATGCCATGATCGTCGCGCAGATCGCCGCCGGCGATACCGGGGAGGCGATGGAGTTCCAGACTCGGGCCCGGGAGATCGAGAGGGAGCTCGTCAAGTCCGAGGTTCTCAGCGAGTTCGCCGAATTCCAGGCCGAGTACGAGGCGAGAGAGAGAAACACGGAGATCGAACTCCTGCGGAAAGACAACGAGCTCCAGGCGTTGGCTCTGCGTCACAACAGCCTGTGGCGCACCTCGTTGATCATCGGTCTCGTCCTGCTCGCGATCATGGCTGCCGCAGGGTGGCACCGAGTACTCGGCAAACGGCGGGAAACCCACGATCGGCAGCGTGCGGATGCGGCTCTCCTGCGGAGCATCGAACGCTATCGACTCCTCTTTGAACGCAATCTCGCCGGGGTTTTTCAAACCGACCTCGACGGCACCATCAGCACGACCAATCGGGCGTTCGCCGCGATGCTCGGTTACAGCGACACCGACGACCTCAGAGGACGGTCCATCGCTGACCTCGCCTGCTCGCCCGAGGAGCTCGAGCTCTTTGTCAAGGAACTCGCCTTCAAACGTGAGCTCCACAATCGCGAGTTCACCATGATCACGCGGGATGGCGAGTTGGTGACGATTCTTCTCAACGCCGGTCGGATCGACGACGACGACAACGACGGCGAACTCATCGAGGGGATCGCGATGGATGTCTCCGCTCGGAAACGCGCCGAAGAGGACCGTCGCCGACTGGCACTGCAACTGCAACAGAGCAAGAAGCTCGAAAGCCTCGGCGTACTCGCCGGAGGCATCGCACACGATTTCAACAACATGCTCATGGCGATCTTGAGCAACATCAGCCTGGCGAGGAGAGCCGCGGCGGCGTCGGAGGAAACCCTGCGCCGGCTCAACGAGGCCGAAGAGGTCTGTCTTCGCGCCACGAGCCTGACGCAACAGCTGCTCACCTTTTCCAAGGGCGGGCGACCGATCCGAAAGGTCGCGGCCGTCGGCCGGTTGATCGAAGAGGCGACGGCGACCGCGGCCCGCAGCGGCAACTGCCACTATGACTGTCGATCCAACCCCGATCTCTGGCCGGTGGAGGTCGACGAGGGGCAGATCTCCCAGGTCGTCCAGAACCTCGTCGCCAACGCGATTCAAGCCATGCCCCGGGGCGGCACGGTTTCCGTCATGAGCGACAACCTTCACCTCGTCGAGGGGGATGTGCCGACTCTCGAGGCCGGTCGGTACCTTCGGATCGAGGTCGTCGACACCGGCGTGGGCATCCCGGAGGGGGAACTCGAAAGCATCTTCGACCCCTTTTTCACAACCAAGAAGGGAAGCAGCGGCCTCGGTCTCGCGACGGCGTTTTCCATCGTCCGCAGCCACGGCGGCGCCATCGTCGTGCATTCGCAGCCGGACCAGGGGTCGAGGTTCTCGGTTTATTTGCCGGCATCCGAGGATGAGCACGTCAAAGAAACCGCCGGCGCCGAGGATTCCATGCACGGCCACGGCCGACTCCTGATCATGGACGACGACGAGGCGGTCCGATCGGCGGCGGCCGAGCTCCTCGAGACCATCGGCTACGAGGTCGGCACAGCCGCCGACGGCTCGGAAGCCATCGCGCTCTACACCCGAGCCATGGAGCAAGGCCACCCCTACGACGCGGTCATTCTCGATCTCACGGTTCCCGAAGGCGTCGGCGGGCGCGAGACCATCACCCGGCTGCTCGCCATCGACCCCGGGGTCAAGGCGATCGTCTCGAGCGGCTATTCAACCGACCCGGTGATGGCCAGTTACCGAGAGCACGGATTCTCGGGCGTTGCCGTCAAACCCTACCGCCTCGCCGACCTGGCCAGAACGCTCAAGCTCGCCATCGAAAAGGGACGGACCAAATAGATCCAACAGAAGAGGCGCACAGCACTGGGGGCCGTTGGTCTCCCAGGGCCTCGTTCTATTTCATCGATATTCTCATATCGAGATGGACTTCCTGAAATCAGACACTTGACCGCGGGCAACCCGGCGTAGATCAACCCCCGTGTTATACTCCCGGCAGCAGAGTTGTGATCGGAATCACGGAATGATCTTCACCGCAGGGGGGCCGGTGGCAGATCGCAGATTCGACCGACCGACAACCCTGGCACGGGGGACATGAGCAGCCTTCCACGCATCTTATTGATCGACGACCGCGAGGGGGACCGGGAACTCGCTTCGGTGGTCTTATCTGGCGAGTTCGAGCGCGTCGACATCGATCAAATCGGCTCCGCCGCCCAGTTCTCCGCCGCCATGGCCGCCGGTCTCTTCGGTCTTGTCATCGTCGAAGCGGATCTCGAGTGGAGCGACGGTCTCGAGGTCGTCGAGTTGATTCGGGATCTCCGCCCCGACTGCCCCATCATCCTCTTCACCGCCGCGGCGGGAACCGAACTGTGGAACGACGCCCTCCGGCTCCACGTCGACGGATTTGTCCCCAAAACCAGCGAGGGTTTTGTCGAGCTGCCGTCTGCGGTTCGGGCCGCGCTCTTCCGCGCCCGCCGGCGGGCTCTGGCCACGGCCAAGGACGCTCCCTACCGACGGCTGGTCGAGGGTCTGCCGGTCGGCGTCGTGGTTTCGACCCCGAGCGGTGAGATCCTCGAGGCCAACCCGGCGTTTGCGGCCATGCTCGGACTTGTCAGCCCCGAGTCCATGAGCCGGCGCTCCTTCACCGAGTTCTTCGCCCAGCCCACGACGGCTTCGAACTGGCGCTCCCAGCTCGAAGAATCGCTCACCGTCGGCAACCTCGATGTGCAACTGCGGCGAACCGATCGTACGCTGATGTGGGTTCGGATCTCTTCCTGGGCCGTCGAGGACGGCCCGACCGGTGTCCGTCAGATCCAGAGCATCATCGAAGAAACCGACGAGTTCCACGCCGCCCAGTCCGAGCTCGCGCGTCGCTCCCAGGCCCTCGCCCGGTCCAACGCCGAGCTCGAACAGTTCGCATACGTGGTCTCGCACGATCTCCAACAACCGCTGGGGATGATCTCGAGCTATCTCGAACTCCTCGGCACCTCGGTCGGCGACAAACTCGACGGCGAAGCCAGGGACTATCTCGATCGCGTTGTCCGCGGGGCCGACCGGATGCAGGAGATGGTCGACGCCGTCTTGGGATATGCCCGCGTCGACACCCGCGGCGGCGACTTCGGCGCCGTGGATCTCACCTCGGTTCTCGACAGGGTCGTGGGCGAGCTCGAAGAGGAAATCGCCGCAGCCAAGGCCGCCGTCACTCACGACGAACTGCCGACGGTGGTCGCCGATCCGGCGCAGGTGCACCAGCTGCTGCACAACCTGCTGAGCAACGCCATCAAGTTCATCGGCCCGCGCCCGCCGCGGATCCACATCAGTGCCGCCCAGAACAATGACGAATGGCAAGTGTCGGTGCGCGATAATGGAATCGGGTTGGAGCCCAACGCTGCGGAACGGATCTTTGTCATGTTTCAGCGGCTGCACACCCAGGATGAGTACCCGGGAACGGGAATCGGTCTCGCGATCTGCAAACGAATCGTCGAACGCCACGGTGGCAGGATCTGGGTCGAGAGCCAACCACACCGAGGATCGACTTTTGTCTTCACGTTGCCAAAACGTGCTGGGGGGGAAGATGCGGCACACGACTGAACGACTTCGGTCGCAGCAAGGGAAAAGCGCCGACGACGCTGGACCCGAGCGCGGGACCGAAAGGACAGCCACATGAGCCAACACCCTCGAATCCGGGTGCTCCTCGTGGAAGACAGTCCCGATGACGCTGAACTCATCCAGGTCCTCCTCGGCAAGACAACCGAAGCCACCTTCGTGATCACCCACGAGAACCGACTCGGCAAGGGCGTGGCTCGTCTGAAGCAGGAACGTTTCGACGTCGTGCTGCTCGATTTTTCGCTGCCGGACAGCTTTGGTCTGGACACCTTCCTGAGTATTCACGAGGCCGAGCCGAGGGTCCCGGTGATCGTCCTCACGAGTCTCGACGACGATGACCTCGCCGCCCGTGCGGTCCGTGAAGGAGCTCAGGACTACCTCGTCAAACGCGAGGTCGACACTCGGTTGTTGCTGCGCTCGATTCGCTACGCCATCGCACGCCAGACCGCCGACGACGCTCTCAGGGACAGCGAGGAACGCTATGCCCTCGCTGTCCAGGGCGCCAACGACGGCGTGTTTGACTGGGATCTCCGGTCGGACACGGTGTACTTTTCTCCCCGCTGGAAAAAGATGCTCGGCTACTCGGAATTCGAGGTCGGTCCGAGTACGCGCGAGTGGTTCGATCGGATTCACCCCGACGACGAGGCTGCGTTTCGACGCAAGCTCGCCGCACACCTCGATGGCGAGACCGAGCACTTCCGCCTCGAGCACCGGATCAAGTCGGCGAGCGGCAAGTGGCTCTGGGTCCTGACCCGCGGATTGGCGGTACGCGGCGCCGACGGCCGGCCGGCCCGGATGGCGGGGTCGCAATCGGACATCACGGCCCGCAAGGTCGCGGAGGAGAAACTCCAGCACGACGCGCTCCATGATGATCTCACCTGTCTCGCCAACCGGGTTCTGTTCATGGATCGCCTCGCGTGCTCCATGGCCGACTTCGAACGCACTCCCGCGAACCAGTTTGCCGTGCTCTTTTTCGACCTCGACCGTTTCAAGAACGTCAACGACAGCCTCGGCCACCCCCTCGGCGACAAGCTTCTCAAGGGCATCGCGCAACGCCTCGAACACTATCTCCGCCCCGGCGACACAGTCGCCCGCATCGGCGGCGACGAGTTCGCGATCCTTTTGAATCGGATCAACGACGTACCTGGGGCGATCCATGTCGCCGAACGGATCCAGGAACTGCTCGGGATGACCTTCTCCATCGACGGTCACGAGGTCTTCGTCACGGCCTCCATCGGCATCGCCCACAGCGCCACGGGATACCGCACCCCCGATGAGATCATGCGCGACGCCGACATCGCCATGTACCGCGCCAAAGCGGCGGGCAAGGCCAGGTATGAGGTCTTCGACCGAAACATGCACCAGAGCGCGGTCGCGCTGCTCAAACTCGAGACCGAACTCCGTCTCGCCGTGCAGAACAATGACTTCGCCATGCACTACCAGCCCATCGTCAATCTCAAGAGCGGCCGTATCGTGGGTTTTGAAGGTCTGGTGCGGTGGATGCACACCGAACGCGGCATCGTCTCGCCGAACAGCTTTATCGCCATCGCCGAAGAGACCGGGCTCATCGTCCCTCTCGGCTGGTGGGTCCTCGAAGAGAGCTGCCGCCAGGCGCGTCAATGGCAGGATCGTTTCCCCATCGATCCGCCGCTTTTCATCAGCGTCAACGTCTCGGGCAAACTCTTCCTGAAACGGGGGATCGTCGATCGATTGATGGGTATTCTCGAAGCCACCGGGCTGCCGCCTGAGAGTCTTCGTCTCGAGGTCACCGAGAACGTCGTGCTCGAGCACGTCGACACCGCATTGGACAACCTCCAGCAGTTGCGCGCGCTCGGGATCCAGCTCTCCATCGACGACTTCGGCACCGGCTACTCGTCGCTGAGCTATCTCCAACGATTCCACTACGACGAGCTCAAGATCGATCGCTCCTTTGTCAGCCGTCTCGGTCATGGTTCAGACTCACGCGCCATTGTCGAGACCATCCTGGGGCTCGCGAGCAATCTCGGAATCGGTGTCGTCGCGGAAGGGGTCGAGACCGCCGAGCAGGCCGACCGTCTGCGTCAGATGGCCTGCCCGCACGGTCAGGGTTTCTGGTTCTCTCGGCCCGTGTCCGCGGTTGACGCCGGCAATCTCCTCGCCGCCGGACCCGAGTGGTTCACCGGCCAGGGCGGTCTGCCGGCGTGATCGGCGGTGATCGCCGGCAATCCTGAGGCGATCTCGGATCCGAGCAGCCTTGACGGGGATGTGCGAGAATCCAAACGAAAACACCTGACGATGGACCGATTTAGGGAGGAGGAAAATATGAATCGTGGAGGAAGGACCATTGGCGTTTTTGCATTGCTGGCTGCGCTTGCCTCGACCCTTATCGCAGCGGAGGTGATCGACTATGCGAACCTGAGCCGGGCCGAGCTCGAGGCGGTCGGCATCGACTCGATGCCGCCCGCGGAAACGGACGCGAAGGCCGTCGTGAAAAGCAGCCGAGCCACCGTCGCGGCGAGCCTCGTCGTCCTGGAGGGCGACACTCCGGCCGGCGCACCCGGCCCGGTGACCGCCCTCAACTCACCGTTCACCGACGGCAACGGCGCGGTCGGCTTCACCGGCGTAGCCGGCGAGAATTTCGTCTGGTACGACACCGGCATTACCTGGATCAGCAGCGACGGCTCTCCGGTCGTGCTGACCGGCGGCGAGGGCACCATGGGCGTGAGCAACACCGGCGGGTTCATCTACAGCCCGTCCGCCGACGGCAGCGACAGTGTGTGGACCCACAACGGCCTGCTGCTTGCCGACGGCGCCCCGGCGCCCGGCTATCCACCACCGGCACTCAACACCTTCAACTCTCGCCCCACCATGCTCCCCAGCGGCGCCGCCTACTGGGTCGCTGGAATCAGCTACACCGGCGGCACGTCGTCGGAGGGCCGGGTGCTCTACACCTCGAGCGATTCGACCCCGGCAACCATCACGCCGGTGCTCGCTTCCGACGATCTGGTGGGCGGCCTGCCCATCGACCGGCCGTCAGGGATCGACTTCGATTATCAGATCTCCGACGATGGTTCGCACCACATCCACCCGCTCCTGCTCGACACCGGTTCGACGACCGACGACGGCATCGTTTACGTCGACGGCGCCTTGATCGCCCGCGAGAGCTTCCCGTCGGGGGGCGGCGACAACTGGGACAATTTCGATTACGTGAGCATCAACAACACCGGCAACTATCTGTTCTCCGGCGACACCGACGGCGCCACCACCAGCGATGAATTCATCGCCTACAACGGCGTGATTGCCCTCCGCGAGGGGGACACCATCGACGGCGTCACGCTGACATCGGCGGCATCGGTGAGCACTTTGAGCCTCAACAACCTCGGACAGGCGGTGCACATCTGGTCCCACTCGGGAGGTATCGAGACCCTCTTTTTCGCCTGTGACGCATCCGACCTCACCACGAGCTCGGTCGCGATCCTGTCGACCGGCGATGACCTCGACTTCGATGGCGGCGGCGCCGATGCGCTCGTCACCGATTTCAACGCCTCGGGAATCGTGGGCCCGGGACTCTGGCTCGCCGAAGACGGTCGGGTCTTCATCGAGGTCGACCTCGACTTCGGCGCCGGCGCCATCGAGGCGATCGTCGCCCTCGATCTGCCCTCGTGCGGCGCGCCCGACCTCGTCGTCAATGAGATCGATTATGACCAGGCGAGCACCGACAGCGAGGAGTTCATCGAAATCTTCAACCCGACCACCAGGATCATCAACATCGACGACTACTCCCTCGAGCTGGTCAACGGGACCGGCGGCGGCGCCGCGGTCTATCAGACCGTCGATCTGCCGAGCGTGGCCCTCGCCGCCGGTGACTACTACGTTGTCTGCGGCAACGCGGCGCTGGTGCCCAACTGCGACCTCGACGTCACCCCCGACACCAACCTGATCCAGAACGGCGCGCCTGATGCGGTCGGCCTCCGCGGCCCCACCGGGGCCCTCGTCGACACCGTCAGCTATGAAGGCGACACCGGCGTCCCCTACACCGAGGGCAGCGGAGTCGGTCTCGAAGACAACCCGGTAGTGGACTACTTCAGCATCTCCCGCTATCCCGACGGCGGCGACACCGACCAGAACAACGTCGACTTCTCCGGCCGATGCAATTCGCCGGGGCTGCCCAACTTCGCCACCACGAGCGGCTGCTCGATGGTGCCGGTCGAACTCATGAGCTTCACCATCGAATAACCCTCGCAACCGAGCGTTCGAGCCGGGCCGCGGCGTTCGCGCCGCGGCCCTCTTCTTCAGTCAACCTCGAAAACGAAGCTGCCGCCGTCGGCGCCGATCAGCTTGACGCTGATCGAACCGGCGTCCCTGGACTCGGAGATGGACACCGATTTGATCTCCTTCTTCGAGGCCGCACCGGCTCCGAAGGCCAGAGGTGAGCCGGCTGTCAGCAGGAGGGCGGTCGCGATCGAGATGCGAAGCTTGTTCATGATCTCCTCCGCACTCAGAAACGGAATTCAACCGATTCGGTTCGCCCGACAACGGATACAATACCCCGATGACTGATTTGGCCGATGCCCGTCGGGTTTTGGATTCCGTTGACCGCCGGATCGTTGAACTCCTGCGCCAACGCCTGGATACCGTCGCCGAGATCGCGAGCATCAAGGCGGAGGGGCTGAGCTTTCTCCGCGACCACGATCGCGAGACGGAGCTCCTCGCCCGGATCGAAAGCATTGCGAGGGAGCTCGGCATCGACCAGTTCCGGGTCCAGGAGATCTTCCGCGAGGTCATCGCCATGTCGCTCAAGGCGCAGGAGGAGGCTCTCCTTCACCGCGATCAGGTCGAGCGGTCGGTCGGCGCGGCCCTGCGGGCCTCGTTCCAGGGCACCATCGGCGCCTACTCTCACATCGCCGCGCGCAAGTACTTCGCGGCGCGATCGGTGGAAATGGAATTCCTGGGGACCGAGACCTTCGCCGAAGCCCTCGAGCTCGCCGAGACCGGAAAGGTCGGATACGCCGTGCTGCCCATCGAAAACACCACCGCCGGGTCCATCAACCAGGTCTATGATTTGCTGCGAGCCACTCCGCTGCGGATTGTCGGCGAAGAGATCCTCCAGATCCGACACTGTCTGGCCGGTCTTCCCGGAACCCCGGTGAAGGACATCCGAAGGGTGCTCTCCCACCCCCAGGGTCTCATCCAATGCGCCAATTTTCTCGCCTCGCTCGATCGCGTCGAACAGGTCGCCTTCATCGACACCGCCGCCGCCGCCCAGGAGGTCACCCGACTGGGAGACCCGACCCAGGCGGCGATCTCGAGCGAGGAAGCCGCCGAAGTGTACGAACTCGAAGTGCTGGCCCAAAACATCGCAGATCAGGATGAGAACTGGACACGCTTTGTCGTCATTTCCGGCATCGAGATCGAGATCGACCCGCGAATTCCCGCCAAGACATCGTTGGTCTTCACGACTCGCCACCACCAGGGCGCCCTGGCCGAGTGCCTCAATGTCCTCGCCGAGCACGGCCTCAGCCTGAGCAAACTCGAGTCGCGTCCGGTTCCCCGCCGGCCCTGGGAGTATCTCTTCTACGTCGATCTCGAGGGCACGCTTCACAATGATGCGGCCTCCATGGCGGTGGCCGAGCTCCGCCGAACCTGTCCATATCTGCGCGTCCTCGGAACCTATCCCGCGCGCACCACCGCCGACGGAACGGTCGACCGGGTCCGGGCGTCGACCGCACCGGAATCGAAGGGCCGATGAGATGACCAATTCACGCCGCGACCGTGAAAACACCCTCGCCCTCATCGTCGCCGCCGGGATCATTCTGCTCGCTCCCATGGTCCCCGCCGACGAAGAACATAAAGCGGACCTCGATGATCTGGCGTCATGGATGGCCGGGACCTTTTCCAGCGCCGCCCAGGCCGCCGGTGACCCGGAGTTCTTCGACATCAGCCTCCACATCGCTCCGATCTGGACCGACCGCACCGACGGCCGATGGTTCTATGTCGAGCAGGCGGTGAGCGAAGCGCAGAACCTTCCGTACCGGCAGCGGGTCTACCGACTCGCAGAACTCGTCCCCGGGCTCTTCCAGTTTGAGATCTTCACCCTCGCCGATCCCACCGCGGTGATCGGCGCCTGGATTTCCGAGGATCCCCTGAATGAGCTCTCACCGGAGGATCTCGAAGAGCGCGACGGATGCGCCATCCTGCTCCGCCGGCGAGGCGACAGCTTTGTCGGTTCGACCCTCGCCTCACTCTGCACCAGCACCCTGCGCGGCGCCGCGTACGCCACTTCCGAGGTCATCGTCACTCCCCAAGGCATCGTCAGTTGGGACCGTGGCTTCGCCGACGACGGCATCCAGGTCTGGGGCGCGGTCAAGGGCGGCCTCGTTTTTGACCGCATCGTGGCCGACGACGCCGAGATCGAGGCCGGGAGCGGGAGCGAAGAAATGACCGACGTTCAGGGCGAAATCGAGCCGGAAACAGCGCCAAGACCGGAATGATCACGGTCCGGTCCCTTCACGTCTACCCGGTCAAGTCGTGCCGGGGCATCAGTGTCGACAGTTGGGTCGTCGCAGCCACCGGTTTCCGATTCGATCGTCAATGGATGGTGGTCGCTCCCGACGGGGGCTTTCTCAGTCAACGTTCGCACCCGGTTCTGGCCCGGGTCGGCACCCGCATCGAGAGCGATCGCCTGATCCTCGAAATGGTCGGTCGACCGTATCTCGAAGTTCCGGTCGGCGAGGGGGAAGGCGAAGAACGGCCGGTCACTGTCTGGAACGATCGCTGCGGCGCCGTGAGTGCGGGCCCCGAGGCGGCCGATTGGTTTTCGTCGTTGCTCGGATCCCCGTGCGAGCTGGTGCGTCAACCGGACGCCGGTGTCCGCCAGGTGGACCGTCGGTTTGCCGAGGAGGGTGACCGGGTCGCCTTTGCCGACGGGTTTCCATTTCTCCTGATTTCCGACGCCTCGGTGGACGAGCTCAACCGACGCCTGACCGAACCGATCCCCGCCGATCGGTTCCGGGCCAACATCATCGTCGAGGGCTGCGAACCTCACGACGAAGACGGTTGGACCGAGATCACCATCGGCGACCTCGGGTTTCGCGCAGTGAAACCGTGCTCGCGCTGCGTCGTGATCACGACCGACCAGACGAGCGGCGCCCGCTCGCCGGAACCGCTCCGCACCCTCGCCGGGTATCGCAGCGTTGCCGGCCGTGTGCTTTTCGGCCAGAACCTCGTGCACCTCGAAACCGGGGAGCTCCACGTCGGCGACGAGGTCGGTGTCGATCTCCAACCCTGAGTGATACACCGATTTCGTTGATCTCCATGATTTTGAGAATAGTTCTTGATAGGTTCATGATGTTATGATCTCGGCCATGGAAACCGCGACCATGACTCACCAGGTTTCCCAGGTGAAAATCGCCGGCTGGGTCGGGTTGGTCGTCAACCTCGTACTCGTCGCCGCGAAGCTGGCTGCGGGTCTGTTCGGGAACAGCCAGGCGGTGGTGGCCGACTCGATCCACTCGCTGTCCGACACCGTCACGGATGTCGCCCTGATTCTCGGCGTTCGTTACTGGTCGGCGCCGGCCGATGAGCAGCACCCGCACGGTCACCGAAGATTCGAAACCATCATCACCGCGTTTATCGGTCTCACGGTGGCGACGGCCGCGGTCGGCATCGGATGGGACGCGATCAGGTCCTTCGGCAAGCCTTCACACCCCCCTTCCGCCATTGCTCTCGCTGCGGCGGTACTCTCCATCGGAGTCAAGGAAGCCCTCTACCGCTGGACCCTCAGGATCGGCAGGTCAACGAGGTCGTCAGCGATCATCGCGAATGCCTGGCACCACCGAACCGACGCCCTGTCCTCGGTGCCGGTCGCGATCGCGGTTTCGGTGGCGATGATCGATCACCGGCTCGCCATCGTCGACCAGATCGGCGCGCTCGTCGTCGCGGTCTTTGTTCTCCACGCCGCGATCCGGATCATCCGACCGGCCCTCGATCAGCTCGCCGACGCCGGTGCACCCAAGGCGCACCGCAGGGAACTCGAGCGTCTCGCGCTCGATGTCGACGGCGTCCAGGCCGTCCATGCCCTGCGCACCCGCTACATCGGCTCCGAACTCGCGGTGGACATCCACATCGAGGTCGATGCCGACCTCAGTGTCGCCGACGGATTCTCCATCGCCCGCGAGGTCAAAACCGGTCTCATCGAGCAGGGTCCGATGGTGGCCGACGTCGTCGTTCAGATCGAACCGCACGAGAAAGAGTGAGCCTCTGTTCCTTCCCGGGGGCGCGATGGGAGGGGTGCCAGACACGCGATCAGTCGTTCCACGGGCGCGATGGGAGGGGTTCCAGGCACGCGATCAGGCACGCGATCAGCTTGGCCGGATAGGCGATGGGAGCGGTGCGCAGGCACGCGATCAGTCGTCCCACGGGCGCGATGGGAGGGGTGCCAGGCAGCCTCTCGCACGAAACACCGCCAGGCACCCGTCCCGCGTGGCCCGGATGCACCTCGTCGCTACAGCAATAGGCGGTAAACCAGGGCTACGTCCCGCCCGGGGAGCGGCGCGGCGAACTTGAGAAACGAGACGTGGTTGTAAGCGGCTTCGTTGGTCAGATTGCGACCCCGCAGAATGAACTCGTGCATCGTCTTGCCGACAAAGATCCGGTGCTGACGCTGGCGTTGAGCATCGCGTAACCCGGGTGTCGGGGTCTCGTGTTCCGAGACCCGATCCTGGTCCCCGACCCACCACCCCTCGGTCCTCGCCTCCAGGTGGTCCCCGAGGAAGACGAGCGCCAACCGCGCGCGATGCGGTGGGATCCGCGGAATCGGCTCGCCATCGTCACGGAACTCGGCTACGACCTGGTCGTAGGAGAACCCGAGATGAAGGTGGTTGGCGCCGGAATGAAGAACCTCGAGGTGGCCGTGGAGTTCGAAACCGGTGAACTCGGCGTCTGACTGAGAGAACTCGAAGCACCTCGAAGCCGTCGATCTCCTCGCCGGTTTCGGCGAGATAGATGAAGTTCGAGTACCGGGTGGCGAACGCCGAAAGGGTGGCCTCGAAACGCGGATACTCCACCCTCAGGGAGGCCTCGACGCCCTGACCCACCTCGGTGTCGAGATCGGGATCGCCGATCTCATAGGCGCCGGTGGCGGCGTGCGGGCCGTCGGCATAGAGCTCCTCCGGCGTCGGCGCACGCTCGGGTCGATTGAGGCTGGCGGTCAGTCCCCAGTGTTCGAGAAAGTCCCAGACCACGCCCGCTGAGGCGGTCCAGGTCCGGAAGTCGCGATCGGGCAAGATCAGGATCCGACGACCGCGTTTCCTGGTTGTCATGGCGAAGCCCGAACTGGAAACCGATGGGATCCACCGCCGTCTGCTCGAAGATGTATGCGCCCAACCTGGTGGTGTCGGTGGGCTCGACAAAGGCCTCCTCACCGGCGGCGGCAAACTCGCGACCGGCGTACTGCAGACCCAGGGTCCCGGTAGAATCCCAGGAGACTCCGGTTGCCGAGATCGAGCCGAGCCTCGGTCCACCGATTGTCGAACCGGGTGCCGAGCTCGTCGCCCTCCATCTCCTGGTGGTTGTAGTCACGCAGACCGGCCGACAGCTTGAGGGACGAAAAGCCGCGGAAGGGGTCGTCGAGTTGGCCGTGGAGATCGACCCGGCGCTGCTCGAGGTCGGCATAGACGCCCGGCTCATCTTCTTCGTGGTCCTCCTTGAGCAGACCCGGCTCGCCCTCGTGGTGGTGATGGTGATGACCGGGGATGCCGTACTCGGTGTCATAGCCGCCGACGGCGACGCCGATGTATCCGCGATCGGCGACGATAGGATCCACCGATGGTCAGCCCCCGGGCTTCGGCCCAGGAGTTCTCCACGGTTCCGGTTTCGGGTTCACCGTCGTGTCCCGGTCGTTCCGCGGGGCTCGAGTAGTCATCCTGGTCGCGGGCATAGGCATCGAGATGCCAGGCAAAGCGACCGGTTCCGCCGTCGAGCTTGGCGGCGCCTGGATTTCTTCTCCGCGTTCGACCCGACCTCGAGTTCGATCGCAGCAGCCACCGGCGCCGTCGCGGGCTTGTCGGGAACCCGACCATCGAGGACGTTGACCACTCCCCCGATGGCGTTGGCTCCCCACAGAACCGCCGCCGGTCCGCGAACCACCTCGATCTGCTCGGCGGCGAGGGGATCCATGGCCACGGCGTGGTCCGGTCCGATGGACGAGACGTCTCCGGTGTCGAGCCCGTTCTCGAGGATCCTGATGCGGTCGGCGCCGAGACCGCGGATCACCGGCCGGGAAGAACCCTGGCCATAGGTGCTCGCGGTCACCCCGGGTTGTTGGGCGAGGGTTTCGCCGAGAGTCGATTGTCGCCTAAGCACCAGGTCTTCCCCACCGAGAACATCCACCGGCTGAACGACCTCGCCGAGACCGCGAGCCACCCCCGCGGCGGTGACCGTGATGCCCTGCGTGTGGACCCGCTTGTCGAGGGTGAGGGTGATGGGTTCCGAGGGGGCTGCGGTCACGGTGACCCGCTGCACAAGACCGCCCGCTCTCAGGCTGGAAACGCCGATGAGGTACTCACCGGGAGGCAGTTCATCGAACCTGAACCATCCCTGATCGTCGGTGTAGGTCGTACGCCGGATTTCGGGCAGGCTGACTTCGGCGCCGGCAACCGGTTCACCTCCGGCAGCGGCCACGAATCCCGAAAGCGCGACCTTTTCAGCGGCGGCCACGGGTCCCGGGTTCGCCGCCGCGACCAGGATGACGGCCGTCGCCAGCGCGGCTGCCGTTTTGAAATGCAACATGAGTCGGTCCTCCTCGCGGGTTGGGGATGAGCGAGAGGCTCACACCGGTGGGTCGTCGTCAGAAAACAACTCTGATCAGACGACCGAGGTGGTCCGCGAGGATCTGGTACTGGTCCCTGAACTGACGGGAAAGACAACCGTCGATCCGATTCGACCGAGGCTGGAGAGACGATGGCCGCGACCGCGCCTCGCCGAACCCGCCGCCGGTTCGACCACCGGCGAGTGCACCGAACATGCGAGACAGTGGTGGGTCTCGCCAGGGTCGATGGAGCCCTGCCACCTCCGGCCACCCGCCGCCGACCGTGGGTCGTGGGGCAGCACCGCCACCGGCTCTGGATCACCAGAACCAGGTCAGCACGGGATCATACGGCGACGACACGTCATCGAGCAATTAAGCGGTGCAGGTTGCACCGAATCGTCGATCGGCCTGACCGCCAGTCGACTTCTCCCCGCTTACGCGTGAATTGACGTCGGGCCCGGCTGCCCGCGACCTGTCAACTCGGTGCCTGTCGATGGCTTCCGGGAGAACCGCATGGCCGAGATCAAGGACTTCGCCAGCGTTGCACGCGCTCCTTTCTTGCTGCTTCCGCCCACCCTGGTGGCCAGCGGAGCCGCGGCCGCCGCCTGGGACGGCCACTTCTCGTGGCTCCACACGATGCTGGCCCTGGTGGGCCTGGTCGTCCTGCACATGGCGGTCAACATCCTCAACGAGTGGTCGGACATGCGCACGGGGATCGACCTCGAAACCGAACGGACGCCGTTTTCAGGCGGCAGCGGCACCCTGCCGGGCGGGGGAATGGGATCACAGACGGCGCTCATCTTCGGATTGGCATGCGCGGCCATCGGTCTCGGGATCGGGATCTGGTTCATCCCGCGGATCGGCACCGCCCTCATTCCGATCATGATCGCCGGCGGGATCTGCGTCCTCGCCTACACGGATCTTCTCGCCCGAATCGGCATCGGTGAGATCGCCGCCGGTTTCGGTCTCGGCGCCGGGCCGGTCATCGGCGCCGCCCTGGTCCAGGACGGCAGTTGGAGTCGAGCCGCCATCGCGGCGTCGGTCCCCGCCTTTTTCATGACCTTCAATCTGCTGTTCCTCAACGAGTTCCCCGACGAGCGCGCCGACCGCAGGGGCGGGCGCAGGAACCTCGTCATCCTCCTCGGACGGCGACTCGCCGCTGTGCTCTACGCCGCCGTCGCCATCGCGACGCCGCTCTCCATCGCCATCGCCGTCGTCATCGGCTGGCTGCCGCCGCTCGCCCTGGTCGGGACCCTCCCCTCGATCCTGTTGTTCAAACCGCTCCAATGGGCCGTCGGAGACACCGATCAACCGGTGCCCATTCCGGCCCTCGGCGCCAATGTCGCGTGGAATCTCGCAACGAACACGTTCATCGCCATCGGGTTGATGGTGGCGGTGATGATGCGATAGCCCCCTCTCATCCGGCGGCGCGATGGGAGGGGTGGTGAGAACCGGGAACAGCGACAGCGGCCGGGGCAGCGGCAGGGTACCGCGTTCGGGCACGTCACCGACGACAGCCAGGATGGCTGTCGCTACACAATCAAGAACGGCCGCTGTGTAGCGACAGGCTTCCAGCCTGTCGGGGGCAGCGGCAGCGTCCGGGGCAGCAGGAAAGCGGCAGCGACCTGAGCAGGCTGGAAGCCTGCTCCACAAAGCCGCCTCAATAAACGGGTCTGCGATGGTTGTAGGGCCGGCGTCCCGCCGGCTCTTCAGACCCCTCCCCGTTTGGTGCGCGCCTCCACGAAGTCTGACAACATCCAGGGGCAGGGGCAGGGGCAGCGGCAGGGACCGCGTTCGGGCACGTCCCGCGACAGCCGGATGGCTGTCGCTACACAGTCAAGAACGGCCGCGGTAGCGACAGGCTTCCAGCCGCGGGGGCAGCGGCAGCGGCAGGGGCAGCAGGAAAGCGGCAGCGACCTGAGCAGGCTGGAAGCCTGCTCCACAAAGCCGCCTCAATAAACGGGTCTGCGATGGTTGTAGGGCCGGCGTCCCGCCGGCTCTTCAGACCCCTCCCCGTTTGGTGCGCGCCTCCACGAAGTCTGACAACATCCAGGGGCAGGGGCAGGGGCTGCAAACCGTGCCCGACGCGCGCCGGCTGTCAACCCGTGCCGATGACGGCTACCCTGCGAGCAGCGCCTCCACATGTTCGACGATCCTCGCCTCGAGTTTGTCCGCTGCCCGAGCGATCTCGGGGCTCAGCCCCTCGCCGAGCTCCTCCGGCGGTGCGATGGTGATCCCCCAGACCTGCCACGCGGGAAAGGGGTCGGCCATCTCGAGTTTTCTCAAAGCTGCCATGACGGTGCCGATATCGGTCTGGTGGAGCGACGCGGCGAAGGCGCGCCGGGCCGAGCCGAGCACCTGGATCTCGCCGGGGTTGTCGCCGGCGATGGCGTCGACAAAAAGGAACTCCACGGCCGCGGATAAAAGGTCCGAGACGGAAAAAAGGTCCCCGGGCAGGACCGCCACGAGGACCTCTGGAGTTTCATTCCAGCGCAGCCTGAGGCGCTCGGCGATGAGCACCCCGACCCCGTCGTCGCCGGCAAGGGTGTTGCCGATGCCGACGACCGCGATTCTGGATTTTTTGCTCACTTCTCGTAGATCTTGACCTTGTAGCAGCACCTGGCGCCGCGATCGGCTTCCATGAGCCGGAGCCGAACCTTGCCCATCTGCCCGAGATAACCGGCGAGATAGTTGTAGAAGAGGACGCACATCTCGCCGCCGATCTCCTGACCCTCGCGTTCGCAGGTCTCGCGGACAAAACAGCGATCGACGTTGATGGTCAGCGCATCGCCATCACGGGTGGTGGTGAACTCCCAGGCCGGCGCGAACTGTTTCTCGGCGAGCGCGAGCGCCTCGTTGAGTCCCTTGGGCTCACGGTAACGCGGCAGGTGGCGCGCCAGGGTGCGGCCGGCCATGGTGCCGACGGCGGGCAACGACCCTCCGAGAGTCCTCTTGAAGACCTCCGCCACCGAGCGCAGGCGGACACCGAGATCGGTGGCGGCGTTTGTCTGCGAGGCGGTGTCCGACGGCACGTGGAATCGCCCGCCGACATCGGCGGCGAGTCGACTCGCGAGACGCAGGGCGTACGGGTCGTGGTAGTGACTCTCCGCGAGTTCAACGCCCTTGTGGGTGATGCAGTGCGGCGGACAGATCTCGGAGCAGCTCAGGCAGCCGAAGCACTCGGCCGGTTTGGCGACCTCGGGCACCCCCTTGGCCTCATCCCAGACAAAGACATCGGTGGGGCAGATCTCGGCGCACAGCGAACAGGCGACGCAGGCTTTTTCGTCAACAGAGATCTCAATCATGATGCCGCTCCCCTTCGGATGGTGCGCACCAGTTCCCCGCCGCGCTGCAACTCGACGATCATCGGCATCCGCCCGGCCGCGTGGGTGGCGCAGGCGAGACACGGGTCGAAACACCGCATGGCGAACTCGACGCCGTTGAGGAGTTGCTCGTCGTTGTTCTCAGGCAGGAAATGCCGGGCGAGACCTTCGACCGCGGAGTCGATGGCGTCATAGTTGTTCTGGGTGGCGACGATGAGATTGACATCGGTGATGCGGCCGTCGCCATCGGTCGTGTAATCGTGGACCAGGATGCCGCGGGGAGCTTCGATCACCCCGACATAACGGCCCGCCTTGATGGTTGGGACATCGACCCTCACCGGACCACCGCCGAGCTCGCCGCCGGCGATGGCGTTGATCCGCTCGGCGCAGTTGACCATTTCGATGAGCCGGGCCTCGATGAAGTCCACTGCCGAGAGCCGCGGCTTGCCCGATGCGCGGAAGGCATCGAGATGCGCCTGCGCCTTGGGCGTGGTCATCTTCGAGTTGACGTTGAAGCGGGCGAGGGGGCCGACAAAAAAGTTCTTGGGTCCGGGATTCTTGAGCTGAACGCTCTTCATATAGGAGCCCGGCATGACGTGCTCGACGAGGTTCTTGCCGTAGTCGGGCCCGTGGAACCGCCGTTCTTCGTTGCCCTCGGGGTCGATGACCACCCATTCGCCTTCGAGGAGATCGACGGCCCCGTCGTTGGACAGGGCAAGTGAGTGATAGGGAAGCCGGGTCGCTTCGCGCAGCGGGGCGAGCTCTTCGAGCTTGGGTTTGAGGATCTCGATGACGGCTTCCAACGATTCGGTGGCTTCTCTTCCCCAGCCGGCCATGAGCTCGAGCTTCTCGGCGGTCGGCCGTGACGCCATCCCGCCGGGGATGGCCGTCACCGGGTGCACCCCCCGGCCGCCGACGTGCTCTACCGTCCTTTGGCCGATGCTGCGGATCCGCAGCAGGGTCTTGCTGAGCTCCGGGTCGATGGCGAGCAGGTTGAAAACGTTGCGTTTGTCGGCCGCGGCGTTGATCCCGAGAATGAGATCGGGACCCGTGAGCACGAAATTGGACAGGGCGTGGGAATGCAGGACATGACCGGCGTAGAGCAGCTCGCGCAGGAGCCTTGCGTCACGCGGCGGAGTGACCCCCATCCCCTGCTCGATGGCGGCGGTCGCCACAAGGTGGTGCGCTGCCGGACAAACCCCGCACAACCGTGCGGTCATCTGCGGCATCTTGAGCAGCTCCATCCCCTGGAGGAGTTTTTCGAATCCGCGGATCTCGAGCACCTGCATGTGGCCGCTTTTGAGCTCGCCCGAATCCTCGATCTCGAGGATGATCTTGGCGTGGCCCTCGATCCGGGTGACCGGGTTGACGACGATGCGGCTCCCCATCACTCACCTCCCTGGGCGGCCGGTTTGGCGCCGGCCCACGCCCTCATCTCGACGGTGGGCTTGCCGTGGATCACCGGCGAAGCCACCGCGTAGGCGTAGAGCGTCTTGGCGTCCTCCTGAAAGTACCGGGTGACTTCGTCTTCGGAGATCCCGGTGAGCATATTGAGCCGCCGTCCGATGAGACTGCGGAGATCGAGGTGCGGCTCGGTGATGAGGTCCACCGATGGTCCCGCGCATCCGAAGCAGGCGACACCCGACTGCGGACACGGCGCCTGACATCGGTTGAGGGTGACCGACCCGAGGCAGACCACACCCTGGCTGAGAAAGCACAGATTGTCCTTCTCCGCGGTGACTTCGCCCCGGCGCAACTGCGCGCCCTGGTTCTTGTGCATCTTCCGATCGCAGTCGGCGCACACACTCATGGATGTGAGCTTCAGATCGGAAACCCCGAGCACCGCGCGCAGCCCGGCGGCGATGAAGTACGGATGCGGCGGACAACCGGGCAGGTAGGCATCGACCTCGACGACCTCGTCGATGGGCACGACGCTGTCTTCGAGGACCGGCGCATCCGAGTCGGGTCGCTCACCACCGGCGTTGGTGGGACCGCCGTCGTAGATCGCCGCCATCACGTCGTCACGTTCGTGCAGCCAACCGAGACCCGACGGACCGCCGTAGACCGCGCAACTGCCAAAGGCGATGAGCTTGTCGACGCTCGCTCGCATCTTTTCCAGCGCCTCGCGATCGTGCTCCGAGCGAACCGCACCCTCGACGATCCCGACATCGGCCTTGGGGTAGTTCTTTTCGTCCATGAGAACCGGGACCCGAACAAAATCGACCTCATCGACGAGACCGACGAGCTTTTCGTGGAGATCGACCATCGCCACGTGACAACCCGAGCAGCCCGAGAGCCAATCGGTGGAAACCCGCGCTTTCATTGTTTGACCTCCCACACCATTTCCTTGAGGCACCCATTGGGGCCGGCGTGGATGATGTCGAGCTCGACCTTGGTGCCCGGCATGATGTTCTCCATGGCGCCGGCAAAAACCCCGTGGGCCATGTAGCACAGCGACTGCTTCTGCTCGTGGCCGTATCTGAAGAGGGCGTTGCGCACCATGCAGGTCTTGAAGACGAGACGCATCTTGTGGGTTTCGCCGTCCGACTCCACCGAGGACCCGCGGTCCCCCGCAAACGGCTCGAAATCCCAGACGATCCCCTGTTTCTTGAGCGCTTCCCGGAGGATGGCGACCGCCTCCTCGGGATCATCGGTCTGGCGAGAACCCTCCACCGCCTCCTGGCCGAATCTCTTTCCGGCCATGGAACAAATGGAGAGGCTTCCACGGCCCAGATTCTGTTCGGCCCCGTGGGCCAAAGCGCCCACGAAGTACGCAACGTTGTGGAGCGTCTGCAGCTCTCGGCTCATCTGCGCCTCCCTTTTGACAACGGCGTAGCCTGCGGTTCTTCCGTCGGGCAACAGGGCGGAGACCGGCGCTGCGGGTTGTCGTAATGTTTGAGAATGGGAACTGGTATCAATAAATTCTGGGTTGCGGCGCGTCCGGTTGGATCGGGGGTGGCGCCGCTCCCCAGCGGCCTCACAAAGCCTTCTCGATGGTCTTCAGGCGTTTCTTGATCTGGAAACGCACGTTGCCGAGGTTGGCATTGAGATCGGCCACCACGGCGACGATGGCGTCCTCACCGAGGAGGGCCATGACGATGAGTCCCTCGTCGTACTCGACCATGCCCTGGGTCATGGCCCCGACCTCGAGCTCGCGGCCCATGACCTCGGACGAGCCGATCCC
Source organism: uncultured Acidobacteriota bacterium (assembly GCA_963823445.1). Lineage (GTDB taxonomy): Bacteria > Acidobacteriota > Thermoanaerobaculia > Thermoanaerobaculales > Sulfomarinibacteraceae > JAHECW01. The sequence continues at coordinate 92,692 of CAWGLT010000002.1, read as the reverse complement.
GGTGGAGATCACGGCTCCGACCGCATCGGCATCGAGGCTCGTCCCCGAGGCGACCCCTTCGATTACGAATCCATCCCGGCCGACGACCACCGCCGAGTTGATTCCCTCCACGTTGACGAGTTCGTTGAGTAGATCCGTCAGCTGCGACATGGCGCCATTCCCCTTTCCGGGCTCACCGACGGCGTCCCGCCGGAAAACCGGTCACTCGAGACTCGAGTCTCATCTCTCTTTGACATCTTTAATCCGTTTCGCGAGACGATCGACACCAATCGAGACCGCCCCGAGGGTGGCCCCCTGCTTCGCGGCCACCAACAGCGCCGCCTGATCTTCCGGATAGCAGGTCACGACCAAGGTTCCGTCTTCGTCCTCGAAGAGCATCCGGTTGAGTCTTCGTCGGGGATAGCCCTTGACCAGATCGAGGACGGACGCCCGGATCTTCTCGAGCCACGGCGGGGTGTCGACCCGCTCGGCGCCGCAGACATCCATGGTTCCGTCGGAGTGCATCAGGCATGCGTGGATGGCATAGTCGTTATCCGCGAGGAAGTCGTAAAGCACCCGTCGAACCTTTTCGGCGTTCTTGTCGGTCTTCTTCCTGGCCGGCTTCGGCGGCTTCTCCGCGATCTTCGAATGCTCGATCGCGGCGACGAGTATCGGTGTGAGATCACCGGAAAAACTCGAGTCTTCGGTCAGCACGTCGGGACGAAACTCAAACTCACCGTCGTCCCAGTCGATGATGAGATCGAGCACCGGCGTACCCTGTACATCTCCCGACACCAGATGAACGAGGATTCCATCGACGTAGTAGAGACGTGCATCCTGTTCCTCGGTGGCGATGAGGAGCTCCCCGGTCTTGCGGCTCCCGAGCGGGATCTGCACGAGATCGACGATCGCGAGATCGGCCAGGGACCCCCTCAGCATCGGTTCAACCTCTGTCGTCTCTTTCTTTCCATCGGACCGGTGAGAGACACTGTGGGCCGGAACGAGGGGTCGAGCATTGCAAATGGAGAGAAGGCGCGCGAGGTCACCGAACTCGCTGCCGCGGCGAGACGAGCGTTACCCTCACCCAGGACCACGGTTGACAGTTCTTCACAACCGGGTCTTGGAATCGACTCTCTCCCCATGAATGCCCTCCACATCCAACTCGTGCCATTGACTTGCATGAACCGTGCCGACCGCCGCGGTCGTGCGCATCATCGATGCACCCGATGCCAATGGGCCACCCTCTATTGTACACACGGATCGGCAAAAGCCCCTACCCACCGCGACATCGAACTCGAAGTCAACTCAAACCCGCCCATTTTCAGATCAGTCGTCAGCGAAATATTCTTCGTCTCAATATCTAGATTATTTTATGAATGTTCAATTATGGGAACGCGGCTTCCCATTACGAAACACAACCCGGCCTTCCCGGCACCTGGTTCAGGCCTCCAGATCGGAATCACATTTGCATTGGCAGAATCCGATGATGCACCTGCCCGAGGATCTCCGCCGCGCCGCACGCCTGAGGATCTCATCACCGCCGAGACGCGATGGCCGACCCTCGGGTTCGTCGTGTTCGAACCGGCCTTCTCGACAAGAACTGGGGTATTCTGGCAAGAGAGGGCGTGCATGATGGGAGTTGAACCGGTCGAAGATCTTCGCGGCTCACTGGCGTTTACAACCCTGACCGACGTGTTGCAGTTTCTCAACACCACCGGCCGGACCGGCGAGCTGTGGGTCGAAGGCGGCCCCGACCACCACGCCTCCCAGGTCTACTTCGATCGCGGCGCCGTCTACCACGCCCAAGAAGGCAGCACCACCGGCATCGATGCGCTCGTCGAGATCATCTCGTGGGTCGAGGGAACGTTCATCTTCACGACGAACAAGGCGTGTCCGACCGTGACCATCGAGGTCAGCCTGCAGAACGCGCTCGTCGAGGCCGCTCGTCGTCTCGACGAACAACGGCGGGAGATCGCGGAGCGCGATCAAAAAAGGGCGCCGCAGAGGTTGCTCGGCTCGTTTGCAGAATCATCCGGGGTCCTCGCTGCGATTCTGACCGCCCGTGACGGGTCACCGATTGCATCGGCGAACCCGGGAGACGCGGTGAAGATGGATGAGCTCGGGCTCGGATTGAAAACGCTCATCGACACCATCGATGAGCTGGGCAGCGCCCAGGGCTGCCGACCGTTCGGGGGTTTCTTCATCGAATTCGACCGATTCCAACTTCTGTGCCTGCCCGTCGCCAGCGCGGTGCTCGTCGTCGTGGCGCCCGGGCGGGCGCAGCTCGGTGTCATTCGACACAAGACCCAACACCTCGCCGACGCCCTGGCCAAGGTGCTCCCCGAGTAGCAGAGGAAATCGACCAAGATGCGGCAAGCAACGACCAACCCGAGATTGCCCGGCCATCGATCAGCTGCGGCCGGCGACATCGTTGAAGCGAGGTGCCAACCATGAGTCATCGAATCGTCCTGACGAGCTCCAAGGGGGGCACCGGCAAGACCACCACGGCGTTGAACCTGTCGGTGGCTCTCGCCGAGCGCGGGCGCAACACCATCGTCGTGGATCTCGATCCGCAGGGAGCCATCGGCCTCTTTCTCGCCAAGGAAGACAGCGACTGGGGCGGCCTCGCCGAGGTCATGATCGCAGGAGCGTCCCCCAACGAGGTCCTCATGTCGACCTCGTTGCCGACCCTGCGGATCCTCCCTCGAGGCCGAATCGACCCGGTGGACACCTGCGAGTACGAACTCCAGCTCCACAGGGGCGACGTGCTGTCGAAGACGCTCGACGCCATCGAGGAGGACGTCGACTTCGTCATCATCGACACCCCATCCGGGCTCGGCCCGGTGACCCGAGCCGCCCTCTCGGTCGGCCGTTTCGCGCTCCTGCCGCTCCAGGCCGAACCGGTGGCCTTTCGCACCATGAGCCAGACCCTCCGGGTGATCGATCACGTCCAGAGGCATGAGAATCCCTCGCTGCAGCTGCTCGGTATCCTGCCGACCATGGTCCAGCTCGACAACGACCCGTCGCTCAACGTCATGAGCGCGGTGTGGTCCGGGTTCGGCGGCGTGCTGGACACCGTCATCCCGCGGTCCGCCGTTTTCACCGAGGCCAGCGAACTCGGGATTCCCTTGAGCTTTTTCGGCGGGCGCACCCGACCCGAAGCCCGTCGTTTCACCCTGCTTTCCGACGAGATCGAAGCTCGGATCAATCAACTGACTGGAGTCGAGGATGACAACGAACACCGCCGGCTCGTCTGACATGGACATCGCCCGCGCTCTGTCGCGCCGGCTCAGCGGTCTCGGTTCCGGTCCCCCGCAGGCCGTTGCCGGGTCGCGGCCCTACCTCCGATTCGCAGCACCCGCCGCCGAGGCGTCACCCCGGACCGATTCCAGCCTCGCGCCGACCGACGAGCCGCTCAACGATTTCACTCGCTGGGACGAGTTTCTCGCCTGGAGCCTCAACAAGGTCCGGTCGTCCGCCTCCTTCGCCGTCGATCCCCAGGGTTTTGTCATCGGTTCGAGCGGCAACGTTCCCGAGGATGGTTTCGAAGGCACCGGCGCCGAACTCAGCTATGTCATGAGTCAGGCCGATGTCATGAACCCGGAGATGGGCGCGCTGCGGTCCATCGCGCTCGATTTCGCGAATCGGCGACTCTCGGGTTTCCGCTCCGAAGTCGCCGGCGGCGAGGGATTCGTCGTCGCCTTCATCGACGCCGAAAGCTTCAACCAGAGCACCCAGGATGAGATCGCGCGGCAGCTGGAGCATTCATTCTCGGTGCTGTTGTAAGCGATGGGAGCGGTGCCAGGCACCATTTCGCGGCGAAATGAGAGCCAGGCACCGGGCCCGCGTTCTATCAGACTCCGGGCTGCTCGACTCTCTCCACCCAGGTCAAGATCTCGTCGAGGGGTTTCTTCGAGATATCGGGCACGGTGCAGTTGTCGGCGGGGTAACCCACCGGGAAGAGGATGAACGGCCGCTCGTTCTGGGGTCTGCCGAGAATCTCGTTGAGAAAGCGCATGGGCTGCGGCGTGTGGGTCAGGGTCACGAGACCCATGTGGTGGATCGAGTTGATGAAGAGCCCGCAGGCAATCCCCACCGACTCGTTGACATAGTAGTTCGTGATCTTCGAACCATCCTCCGCGACACCGTAGATTTCCTTGAAGACCGCCACCAGCCACGGCGCGGTTTCCAGAAACGGTTTACTCCAGTCGGTCCCCAACGGGGCGAGAGCCTCGAGCCACTCCTCGGTCGCGCGCCCGCCCTCGTAGAACTCGCGCTCCTCGGCCTCCGCGGCGGCGCGGATCTTCGCCTTGGTCTCCGGATCCGACACCGCCACGAAGTGCCACGGCTGACGGTTGGCCCCGGACGGCGCGGTGGCGGCGGTGGCGACCGCGATCTCGATGAGCGGCCGCGGTACCTTGTCGGATGAAAACTCACGGATCGAGCGCCGGCGACGGAGGCTGCCGAGCATGGCCTGGCCTCTGAACTTCGACTCTTTGTCGTGGCGGCGCTCGAACTCGAATGGAATGGTTGGGTATTTGGCGGTCGTCATGGGGCAAGGATAGCGTTACCCGCTTCCGTATCATTATCCGATCCCGATCTCGATCCCGATCCCGTGCCCCGATGGCCGCTGTCACCTCCACGAGCAGGCTGGAAGCCTGCTCCACAAACCCGCCTCAATCAGCCGGAATGCGATGGTTGTAGGGCCGGCGTCCCGCCGGCCCATCAGAGCCCTCGTCGAACCTCGTCGCGCCGCACGCCGGTCCAACGCCGCTCTCGTTTGCGACGCGATATGGACCCGGGTTTTTCCAAGCAGCACCTGTGTCATCGGGATCTCGCCAAGATCAGAATCCCCAGAATCCTGGGCCGCGGCCCTCAGAACTCACGATGACCCAATCCGTACCTGGACGAAGTCCGCGGCAAACAGCGAGCTTCCCACCCCTTCACAACACCCGGAAAACCGCGCCCCATCGGGGTGCCGGGTCCGCATTTGTGCCGGGACGACCTCCCGGCAGAGCGGTCCGCTCCGCACAAATGCCGACCGGGCTCCCCCGAGAACCTGGCCTCGGGAGCGGCGTACGAGCGTGGCAAACGACGGCAGGGCCTCGTTTGCCTACGGTCGTCCGCTCGTGAGGTCTGGTCGCGGCGGCCGGAGGCCGCTTAGCAAGCGCGACGCGGTCTGTTCTCCCGGCTACGAAGCAGGCCGCCGGCGCACCATCGGCGTGGTCGCAGCCCTCTCATCAACCCACGAGTGAACACGCCGATGGTGCGACGCTGGGTCGCCGGGACGCCAATGCGTCACGGCGGCCCAGAAGGCCGGCGCTGAGGGCATGGTCCGGAACAACAGCAACAACCGGGACAGGGGCCGTATTCGTATCCATGGGCGATCATCTAACCCGCGTCGGTACACCACCATCGCCGACGGGACGTCGGCGCTACAAACATCGCAGCACCCTTTGTAGCGTCCACGTCTCGCGGGCGATGGACCCAACCCGCATCGCAACTCCCACGGGAGGTGCGACGCTGGGTCGCCGGGACGCCAAAGCGTCACGGCGGCCCGGAAGGCCGGTGCCGATCCACGAGTTCATCCTGCGGGCGAGACGCCCGCACTACGATGGCCGCGCTCAGATCTCCTCGTCCGCTTCCGCCCCGTCACCGCCGCCGATGATGCGCGGCATCACCGCGATCGGCTCCGGGGCGGCGAGCTCCCGCCTCGACTGCTCGGTGACCTTGAGGTCGACGAGCCTCTGACCCATGGGCAGGAAGCGGCGCTCGAAGGACCCCACGGCGACATTGTAGGCGTCTACTGCGGTCTTGAGGCCGCGTCCGGCCTTCGCCAGATCATCGCCGACCTTGGCGGCGCGGTCGTAGAGCTCGCGGGCGGTGTCCGCGATCTCTCTCGCGTTCTCGGCGAGAACCCGCTGCTGGTGGTAGATCGCGACCGTGCGAAGGAGGGCGACGAGGGTGGTGGGCGTGGCCACCAGGACCCGTGACCGCAGCGCTTCGACCTGGAGATCGGGATCCTCGCCGAAGGCTGCCGCGAGGAATGCGTCTCCGGGCAGGAAGAGCACGACGAGATCGACATCGCCTTCGAGCTCGGCCGCATAGTCACGGGAAGCCAGCGCCTTGATGTGGGCGCGCACCGCCTGCACGTGCTCGCGCAGACCGGCATCGCGGGTGGCGTCGTCCACCGCCTCCACGGCCTTGAGGTAACCGGCCAACGGGACCTTCGAGTCGATGGCGATGAGACGGCCCTCGGGCAGCTTGACCACCATGTCCGGGCGCTTGCCGTCGCCCACCGTGGTCTGCTCGGTGAAGTCGCAGTGCTCGCTCATCCCGGCGAGCTCGGCGATGTTTCGCAGCGCGATCTCGCCCCACCGACCGCGCACCTGGGTGCCGCGCAACGCCGACGCCAGGGTGGTGGTCTTGTCCTGCAGGCTCGAGGTGGCGCCCTGGAGTTGGGTCAGGTGCTCCTTGAGGGCGTCGTAGGCGCCGCGTCGGTCCTTCTCCATGGCGCCGGTCTTCTCGTCGAGGTTCTTGAGCGTCAGCTTGAGGGGCTCGAGGAGGGTCTCGATGGCCGCCTTCCGCTTTTCGAGGTCGCCGGCGGCCTCCTCGCGGGTCGTCTGCCAGCGTTGTTCCGCGAGCTTGAGAAACTGTTGCGAGCTTCCTTCGAGGGCATCCGAGGCGAGCGCCTTGAAGGCGTCCGCGAGCTGTTTGCGCGAATCCTCGACAAAGGCCTTCTGCGCTTCGATCTGCTCGCGGGCGGTGCGCACCTCGACATCGGTCGCGGCGATCCTGCGCTCGAGGGAGCTGCGCGCCTCTGCGAGTTCGGCGACCTCGGCTTCGAGTTCGGATCGGCGTTGAGAAGCGGCCTCGGCGCGGGACTCGGCGGCCGCGGTACGGGCGCCCTCGCGCAACGTCGCCGCGACCCACCCGAGCACGCCGCCGACCGCCAGCGCCGCCAAAACCAACAGTGCGGTTGTCGTGGAAATCGTCACTAGGTGAACCCCCGCGCCGATTGTAATGCAGCGAGCACCGCCGGGATCGAATCCGGAGCCGAGGCCGCGACCGCATCCAGATGGATCCTGACGCGGTCTCGGTCGCTGATTGCTGTCGCTGATTCCTGTCGCTGCCCCGGACGCTGAATTCTGTCGCTGTCCCTGCCCTCATCCCCGGCCTTCTGGTCCGCCGTGACGCTTTGGCGTCCCTGCGACCCAGCGTCGCACCTCTCGTGGGAGTTGCGATGCGGGTTGTGGTTCCATCGTCCGCAAAACGCGGGCGCTACCAAGGGCGCTGCGATGTTTGTAGCGCCGGCGTCCCGCCGGCGACGGTGGTGTACCGACGCGGGTTAGATGATCGCCCATGGATACGGATACGGCCCCTGTCCAGATTGCTGCCGTTGGTCCGGACCATGCCCTCAGCGCCGGCCTTCTGGGCCGCCGTGACGCCTGCGTCCCGGCGACTCAGCGTCGCACCATCGGCGTGGTCGCTCGTGGGAACCGGAAGGGCTGCGACCCCGCCGATGGCACGCCGGCGGCCTGCCTCGTTGCCGGAACAGCTGACCGCATCGCGCTTCCCGAGGGAGCCAGGTCCGGCATTGTGCGAAGAGGGAGGCGCGCCTGATCGGGGTACCGGCACAATGCCGGACCTGGCACCCCGTTGGGGCGGGGTCTTCCGCCTGTCCTGGTCGGCTTCCGGCGCGGTCTACTTCGTGGCGGCTTTGAGAACCACCTTGTTGTAGATCACCAGCGTGACCGCGGTCGTGGCGGCGAGGACGGCGAAGAGGACCCACATGAGATCGGGGTTGTCGACTCCCTTGGGGCCGAAATGCTGGTAGGCGACACCGGACAGCAGGCCGCCGAAGAGGTTGCCGAGCGCGACGCACCAGTAGAAGTAGCCCATGTACATCCCCACCTTTTCGGGCGGGGCGATGCGGCCGGCGTACTCCTTGGAGCGTGGGCTCGCAAGCATCTCGCCCACGGAAAAAACCAGGATCGCCGAAAGCACGATGAACCCGGAGTTCCCGGCCAGATAGAGAAGAAAACTGGCGACGGTGACCGAGACCCCGGCGATGATCGAGGCCAGCGGGGTGGTCTTGCGGACCAGATATGCGATGAAGACCTGAAAGAGGACGATGGCGCCGGCGTTGAGGTTGATCATGAACTCGGGTTTGACCTGGCCGGCCTCGAGGACCGCGCGCGACCACTGACCGGTGTCGAATCCCATGCCCGTGAACAACCCGCTCACCCAGTTCGCCGCAGGACCAAAGGCGCTCACGAGATCGGTGGTGTCGACATAGTCGCGGATGTACTCCGGCAGGGTCATGAAGATCTGGTTGAACGAGGTCCAGAAGCCGGCCATGAGCAGGAGGAAGACGAGATATCGGCCCTCGCCCACCCGCATGGGTTGCAGGTACCAAGCGGCGTCCGTACCTCTCCCGGCGCTGCGCAGGAGCACATCGAGGATGAGGTTGAACGCGAGCCAGACCCCGGCAATAAGGGCCACCTTGGGGAAGCTCCACCACTTGGACCCCATGACCAGCATGACGAGCAGCCCGGCCACCAGCAGGAAGAAACGGAAGTTGCCGACCACCTCGACCATGCCGTCAAAGACCTCGGCGAGGCTCCGTCGGCTCTCGGCCTCCTCGTCACGAGGCGGCTCCTTGTAGAGAAGGAGGCAGGTGATTCCCATGACGACGATCCACCCGGCCGAGGCCCAGAAGACGTACTTCCAGTCCCAGCCGCGCACGACGCCGGCGACCACGGGTCCGGCAAACCCGCCGATGTTGACCATCATGTAGAAAATCCCGAATCCCATGGACCCGGTCTCCTCGTTGGTGGTCTTGGCGACGGTGGAGATGACCGCCGGTTTGAACATCCCGTGGCCGACGGCGACCAGGAAGTAGACGCCGAGAAAACCCCAGAAGGTGCGGGGTGCGGCGAGCAGGATGTAGGCCGGCGCCATCACCACCGCGGAGGCGAGAAACATCCGCTTGAACCCGTAACGATCCGCCAGGGCGCCGAAGACGGCGGGAAAGAGATAGAGGAAAAAGGTCGCGATACCCTGGATGACGCCACGGTCCTCGGAGGAGAAGCCCAGTCCACCCGAGGCGATGGAACCGGTGAGATAGAGGGTGGAGACGGCATAGAAGCCGTACCAACCCATCCGCTCGAAGATCTCCATGACATTGGCCATCCAGAATGACCGCGGGAACATGCGAAGGACGCTTGGTTTGTCGGACATCAAGGCTCCACTTCTTCAATTCTGAGCCGAGCCGGCGCGTTGCGCCGGCTCGGCTCAGAATTGAATCTAGTTGACCAACTCAAGCGGCACAATACTCGTTCTGCCGCTGAGCTCTTCCTGGACGCCGACAAAGACCTTGTGGCCGCCGCCCTCGATCTCCACCGTGGTGTGATAGCTGAAATAGCCCTTGACCACCGCCTGCTGGTAGCGATCGGCCCCGACGGTGATGGCCTGCTCGTGGCTTGCCAATGCGGATTGGTTGCCCTGAGAATCCTCGGCAAAGAGGCTGATCCAGACCTTTGACCAGTAGAGATCGCCGCGCTCGATCATCTCGAGGCGGCCATAGGGGATCTTCACGTGGAGCGGCACCTTGATCCGTTTCGAACCCGCGGCGCCGAGTCGAAACCGGCTCTCGGAATCACCGATGTCGACGCGGATGCCGAGGGGATTGGCGTCGGCGCCGAAGAGCATGGCGGAGCGCATGCGTTGCCCCGACCGAACCGCCGCCGACTGGTCGACATAGCCGGTCCGGTAGTCCACCCGGTACTCGGGGTAGCCCGGGACTCTGACCTCGATCGAGTGGGCCAGGCCATCGCCGGAGTGATCGGCGACATAGGCGAGGACGTAGTGGTGGCCGAGGTTCTTGTTCACTTCAGCGACCGCCGCGCCGACGTTGCTTTCAAACAGGGCGGCGCCGCCGGTGGCGGTGGAGGCGAGGATCATCGTGCTCTTTCTGTTCTGCTCGAGCCAGGATCCGAGGTTCCGGGTCTCGCCACCCGGATCGAATGCGAAATCGTCGCCGGTGGCCGAGGCGACCCCGAACTCGCCGGTCGGTCGGAAGACCGATCCCTGGTCAAACGACTCGCGCAAGGTATCCGTGATGCCCACCTCGACATCCGAGCCGAAGTTCACCCTGACCCCCGAGGAGTCGACGATGAAGAGCGTGAACCCGAGGTCGGCGGCCTCGAGCGCGAGATCGCGCCACAGGTCATGGGTCGGGTACCTCGCTTCGGCGTTGACGAAATCCACCGCCGAGTACTCGGGCGCCCAGTCGGTCCGCGGCTGCCCCGGAGTGAAGACCACCAGCGCCCGTCGGCCGTCGGCGGTTGCGTAACGCGCCATGGTCGCGATCGCGGCATCTGCGACCCGGAGGACCTTCTCTTCCAACTCGCGGACGAACTCACGGTTGCGCTGCCGCCGCTCGTACCAGGCCTGATCACGCTCTCCCGAAACCTGGGTGTCGATGAGCTCCTCCGAAAACGCGATCGTCTGCTGGTTGCCGCGGGTCGTGAGATAGCCGATCTCGTCGAGAGCCTCGAGGATCTCCTCCCTCTCGTCGGTCCTGTCGGCAAACGTCTCGAGGGCCCCGTCGAACGCGACCAGACTGATGTTCTGACCTTCGGGCACACCGCGTTCGTAGGCCGAGCGGAGGCCCTCGATCGCCCGGTTCTTTCCTTCGTTGTTCATGAGGAACAGATCGAAGAGATAGACGATCTCGACGGTGCGGGTTCGGAGCTCCGCGGAACCGGATTCCACCCGCTCCGGGTCGAAGCCGCCGACCGCCGCCGCGTCGTCCTCACTGCGCCACAGCTCGGCGAAGTTGGAGATCGGCTGGACTGCGCCGTCCTCGAGGATCTCGAAATCGGCCGCGGTGAGACCGACCACGGGCTCACCGGTCTTGTGGTCGACCACCCGCACCGGAACCTCGACCACGTTGACCGTGGTTTCTCCTCGAAACGGCGACCCGTCGTCTTTCGCGGAAACGAAGAGGGCGACGGCAAGAACCATCAACGTAACAAGAATCGTGCATCGGACAAATGAAATCATGCGGCATTCCTCGCGGCCATACTACAGTGGGGCGTTCCCCCTGGGTTGGTGTACGTCGCGAGCGGCCGCGAGGTTACGAGCCGAAAGAGCCTCCTAAACGGGATCCGGAGACTGGCGCCGTTTACAGTTTCGTGATCTTGGCTTGATCACACCGTGATGTTCACGAGCCAAGCTGGCTTGGAGATGATGATGACCTCACCCCGCAGGATTCTCGTTGTTGAAGACGACCAGGACATCAGATGCCTGGTCGAGCTCCATCTTGCCGACGCCGGCTACGGCGTCGAGCTCGAAGCCAACGGCCGGGCCGGCCTCGAACGGGCCCTTGCCGGAACCCATGATCTCGTCATCCTCGACATCATGCTGCCCGGCGTCGACGGGCTCGAAATCTGTCGTCGCCTGCGCTCCGAAAAACCCGAGCTGCCGATCCTCATGCTCACGGCCCGTACCACCGAGCTCGACCGTGTGCTCGGTCTCGAGATGGGCGCCGACGACTATCTCACCAAACCCTTCAGCGTTCGCGAGCTCGTCGCCCGGGTCAAGGCGATCTTCCGACGCATGGAGGTCTTCGATGCGCAGTCCGAGCCCAAGAAGCTCAGCCTCGGCGCGATCGAAATCGACGCCGATTCGCGACGCGTCCTCATCGACTCGGAGCCCGTCGACCTCACCGCTCGTGAGTTCGACCTCTTGACGTTCTTCGCCCGCCACCCGGGTCGGGTCTTCACCCGCGGCCAACTCCTCGACAAGGTCTGGGGATACACCCACGAGGGCTACGAACACACCGTCAACACCCACATCAACCGACTCCGCGGCAAGCTCGAGACCGACCCGTCGAACCCCCGCCTCATTCTCACCGTGTGGGGCGTCGGCTACCGCTTTCCAACCATCGAGGAGCTCGAAGCACCATGAAATCACTCCACGCGCGTCTCGTGGCGGTCCTCCTCGGACTGCTCCTCGGTCTCGGCGCCACCCTCATCACCATCAACTTCTACTCAACCAAGAGGTATGAGGAAGAAGTGGTTCAACGGCTCAATCGAGCGTTGGCTTCTTCACTGGTGGCCGAAGACGTGCTGCTCGTCGACGGCGAGGTCAACGAGCAGGCCCTCGAGCACGTCTTCCACACCCTGATGATCATCAACCCGAGCATCGAGGTCTACCTCCTCGATCTCGAAGGCCGGGTCGTCCAACACTCCTCACCGGGCAGGGTCCGCCGCGACAGCATCGACATCGAGCCGATCAAGGCCTTCCTCGCCGATGACGCCGAGCTGCCCATTCTCGGCGACGATCCAAAGGACGAGAGCCGGCTCAAGGTCTTCTCGGCGTCGGTCATCATGGTCGAGGACCGCTACGAGGGCTATCTCTACGTCGTTCTCGCCAGCGAGGCCTACGACTCGGTGGTGGAGCGGCTCCAGACCAGTTACATTCTCCGTCTCAGCATCGTGGCGACCCTCATCGCGCTGGCGCTGGCCGGGATCGCAGGCGTCGTGCTCTTTTCCCACCTCACCCGCCGTCTCCGGACCCTCGCCGGGGTCGTCGACACCTTCCGGGAGAGCGATTTCTCGACCCCGGTCCGGCTCGACAACCGGAGCGGCCCGGGCGACGAGATCGACACCCTGGCCGAGACCTTCGAGGGCATGTCCGACCGTATCATCCAACAGGTCCGCACCCTCAAACAGACCGATGAGCTTCGCCGCGAACTCGTCGCCAACGTCTCGCATGATCTCCGGACGCCACTCGCCTCGCTCACCGGCTATATCGAGACCCTCCAGCTCAAAGAGGGGCGTCTCACCGACGAGGAGCGGGATCAGTACCTCGCCGTCGCCCGCCGCCAGAGCGAGCGCCTCGGCACCCTGGTGGAGGAGCTCTTCGAGCTCGCGCGGCTCGAGTCCCGCGACATGAAGCCCGAGCTCGAACCTTTCCCGCTGCCCGAGCTGGTGCAGGATGTGGTCCTCGGTTTCCGACTCGAGGCGGAGAAGAAAAAGATCAGCCTCAATCTCGAGCGCCCCACCGACGTCCCGTTGGTCTCCGCCGACATCGGACTCATCCAGCGCGCCCTGAGCAACCTCATCGGCAACGCTCTCAAACACACCGAGGAGGGCGGCCGGGTCTCGGTCTTCATTGAACCTCACATGAACAAGGTCGCGGTCCGAATCGAAGACACCGGCTGCGGCATCCCCGACGCCGAGCTCGAACAGATCTTCGATCGCTTCTACCAGGCGAGAAATCACGGCGAGACCCAGCCCACCGCCGGCGGGCTGGGTCTCGCCATCGTCAAACGGATCCTCGAGCTCCACGGCTCCGCCGTCGAGGCCGCCAGCACCGTCGGCGAAGGTACTGTCTTCACATTCTCGCTGAAGACGGCATAGCCTCCCGAAACAGACCAATCCTTAAATTCTTCGGCCCGATCGTCAGACGATCGGGCCGAAGAATTTAAAGTGAGGAAACATGGGGCAGGCCAACTGTTACCAATCCGTGAGATTTGCGCGATGACCTTGTGAGACCCCTTCGCAATGATGAACGTGCAGCGGCGTCACTGCCGTGAGCTTCCATCCTGGGAGGGATCATGCGTTTGATCGCGAAGACCCGTCGTCTCCACCGGAGGGCCCACGTTCTGGCCCTCATCACCCTTCTCCTCGCCGCCGTGCCGGCCTTGGCCGCCGCGGACACCGCCTACCTCGAGTTCACCCCCGACGGCCTCGAGCCCCTCGGACCCGGCTTTGTCTACGAGGGCTGGCTCATCGTCGACGGCGCCGCCGTCAGCGCCGGCCGCTTCTCCATCATGGCCGACGGCTCGCCCTCACGCTCCGACTTCGCCATCGAGGTCGACGATCTCGCCGCCGTCAGCACCTATGTGCTCACCATCGAGCCCACGGTCGATGCCGATCCGGGACCGAGCCGCACTCACGTCCTCGCCGGCGATTTCTCCGGCGCCGCCGCCGCGCTCACCGCCGGCCACCCGGCCGCCCTCGGCGATGACTTCTCGTCGGCCGCCGGCCCGTACATCCTCAACGCTCCTTCGGGCGGCGCCACAACCGACTATCGCAACGGCATCTGGTGGCTCGACCCGTCGACCGGCCCCGGCCCCACCCTCGAGCTGCCGACCCTCCCCGCCGGTTGGGTCTACGAGGGCTGGGTCGCGAGCGCCGACGGACCGGTCTCGACCGGCCGGTTCCTCACGGCCTCCGGCGACGACAGCGATCTCGGAGGAATCTCCGCCGGCCCGTACGGCACGCCGCCGTTCCCCGGTCAGGACTACATCAATCCCGCCTTTGATCTCACCGCCGGTTTCGCCGCGGTCATCAGCATCGAGCCCGATCCCGACAACAGCCCCGACCCCTTCGCCTTCAAGCCCCTGGTCGACGGCATGATCGACGATCTCGGCGTCGGAGTCCCCCAGGACATGGACAACAACTCGGGCGGCTTCCCCACCGCCGTGGTCAGCCTCTCCGACACCGCGTCAATGGCTGAGACCGCCCACCTCCAGCTCGTGTTCAACGGCCTCGAGGACCTCGGCGCCGATTGGGCTTATGAAGGCTGGCTCATCGTCGACGGCGCACCGGTCTCAACCGGAACCTTCACCGTCGACGGCGGCGGCATGCAGTCCCAGACCTATTTCCCCACCGAGGTCGCGAGCCTCGAGGCCGTCTCCACCTTTGTTCTGACCATCGAGCCGGTGCCCGACAGCGATCCCTCGCCGAGCCACGTCCACATCCTCGGTGGTGACGTCATCGGCGGCCGCGCTTCGCTGACCATCGACCACATGGCGGCGCTTGGTACCGACTTCGCGACCGCCGCCGGCTCGTACATTCTCGCCGCCCCGTCGGCCGGCGGCGCAGCGCCCTATTACAACGGCATCTGGTGGCTCGATCCGTCCGGACCGGACGCCACCCTCGAGCTTCCCGAGCTGCCCGCCGGTTGGGTCTACGAAGGATGGGTCGTCGGCGACGGCGGGCCCGTCTCGACCGGCCGCTTCACCGGCCCTTCCGGCGCCGACTCCGACGGAAAGGGCCCCGACGCCGGCCCCGGGGACGCACCGCCGTTCCCGGGCCAGGATTTCGTCGACCCCGCCATGGATCTCCGAGGCGGTGTGGCCGTCATCTCGGTCGAGCCCGAGCCCGACAACAGCGCGGGTCCCTTCACCCTCAAGCCGCTCATGGACCGCGTCATCGACGACATCGGCGAGGGCGTCCTCCAGCCCATGAGCCGCAACCCTGCAGCCCTGCCCGGCGGCCACGCCGCGCTGCTTCACGAGATCATGATCCCGGGCGGCGCCAACGTCGTCGGCTTCGGCGGCGCCCGCTGGTTCAGCGATCTCGATGTCGCCAACCTGGGCGGGACGCGGTCCTCGGTGACCATCCAGCTCCTCGCCGCCGATCAGGCCAACCCGGCACCCGAGAGCGTGAGCTTCTCGCTCGCTCCCGGGATGAGCGTCCGGTACCGCGACGCGTTTGCCGAGCTCTTCGATTTCGAGGGTTCCGGCGCGCTGCGCATCCTCGTCGACAGTGAGTACGTCACCGTCTCCTCGCGGACCTATGCCGCCGATGAGAACGGCAGCTACGGCCAGGGCATCCCCGCCCACACCGCCACGCAGACCGTCTCCTACGGCAGGACGGGTCGACTCGTCGGGCTCTCCGAGTCGGGCAACACCTCGGACGGGTTCCGCACCAACATCGGCATGGTCAACGCCACCGGAAGCATGACGACGGTCGTCGTCGAGCTCTACTCGAGCGACGACACGCTCCTCGACACCATCGAGGTCGTTCTCGGGGCGTACGAACAGCGCCAGCTCAACCGGGTCTTTCCCGAGGCCACCGAGGTCGGCGCCGCCGTCCTTCGGACCTCGACCCCGGGCGCAGTCTTCTACGCCTACGGTTCGGTGGTGGACAACAAGACCGCCGACCCGACCTTCATCGCCATCCAGTAGGGAGATCCCCCTCTCCCCGCCCGACCTCACCGGGGCGACGCGAGTCGCCCCGGCGCTTTCTTGAGTCGATAGCCGACAGTTCCATCGCAAGCTCTCTTGGCTTGTGCGGTTACGGGTTCTTGGCAATGACCTGCATACCGGAGCGCCGTTCTTGAAACACTGGGGACACGGGGAAACACGAAGATTCCACGGGGGACATTCATTCTGACCTGGGCTTCAACGGCATTGAAGGGTTGCGGGTCTTCTCCGGAAAATGCAATGAGTCGAGTGATCCCCGTGGCGACCCCGTGGTTCTCCGTGCCCTCCGTGTTTCAACTCGAGCTTCCATGTGGCGGGAAGCGAAGAAGCAACCGACGATTCACCGGTTCACCTGCGATGGAACTGTCGCCTGTGAACTGTTGACTACCGCCCGGCGTGCGCCCGCATGACCCGTTCTCGGATCTGCTCGAGAAAGACTTTCTCTTTCGGGGTCAGAGCCTGGGGGCCCTCGCGGTCGAGCTTCTGACGCAGGCGCTGGAACTCCTGGATCTCATCGGGATTCATCGCCATCTGGAAGGTCTGACCTGCGGTCGGCCGTTTGTAGCGGGTCCGCAGGTACAACGCCCAAAAGAGAAACCCGCAGAGCGCGCCACCGAGGTGAGCACCGTGGCCGATGCCGATCCCGCCGCCCCGGGTCTGGGCGAAGAGCCCCCAGAGATCGATGGCGACAAAGGCGAGGGCGCCGACCAGGGCGGGGACCGGAATCACCCCGAAGACCAGGATCCGGTGTTTTGGAAAGAGCAGGGCGAAGGCGAGCAGCAGACCGGATACCGCTCCCGAGGCGCCGAGGGCGTTGATGTTCGGGTTGCCCATGAGTACCGACGACACGAAACAGTGGCAGGCCGACGCCACCACGGCCGCCGCGAAATAGAACACGACAAAGGTCCGAGTGCCCCAGAGCTTCTCGAGGATGGTGCCAAAGCTCCAAAGAACAAACATGTTGAGTGCGATGTGCCAGAAATCGATGTGCGAGAACGCCGCTGTGATGAGGGTCCACCAGCGGCCGGCCAAAAGATGGGAGGTGCTGACCAGAAAATTCCCGGCCATGACCTGCTCGAGGGACTCATCGACCCGCGCCGCCTGCCAGGCGAGAAAGATCAACACGTTGACGGCGATGATCGCAGGCACCGCCACGACCCGCCGGTCCATGGGATCTTCGCGCTCTCTCAGACCACTTCCGTCATTGTCGAATCCTGTGCTCACGCATCCTCCCTCGGGTTGCGGGCATTATGGCAGAGCCGACCGGCGCGCTGGGTTTCGTGTAGGCTCGTCATCGAGCGGGAGGTGACATGGCTCGACTCGTTGCCGCATTCGCCACTGTGTGCACTCTGTTCGGCGCGATTCAGGCGACGGCCGGCGGCCTCGACGATGAACTCGACAGCAAGCTGAAGGGCGCCTGGGCCGTCCTCTCGCACGAGGTCTATTCATCCTGCTCCGGTACCTACTCGGACAATCAGATCGGCGCCGCTGGGGTCGCAAGCAAGGCCGGTCGACGGTTCGAGGCCGGCGAGCTGGTCA
Organism: uncultured Acidobacteriota bacterium; assembly: GCA_963823445.1. Classification (GTDB taxonomy): domain Bacteria; phylum Acidobacteriota; class Thermoanaerobaculia; order Thermoanaerobaculales; family Sulfomarinibacteraceae; genus JAHECW01. The sequence goes on along the minus strand of CAWGLT010000002.1, from coordinate 75,165 downwards.
AGATCGACAAGATCAAGGTCAAACGGGCCAGGGTCGATCTCCTGACCACCCTCGCGGAACCGGTGTTGGTGCCGCGCCACGACGGTCCATTCGAGCTCTGGGACGAACGCGAGTGCAAAGCGCAGCTGATCTTCGAAATCGGCCGGAGCGCCATCAAGCGCGGCAGTGCCGACGAGATCATGGCCTCTCTGACGGCGGCGATGACACCCCATGGCTCCCTGGATTCCGCCCGCGACTCCGATGGCTGGAACGGCCGCGAGAGACGACCGTACCCCGACGACTACGAAGGGACCCTCGCACGTTACGAAGCCTGGAAAGCCGAGCAGACCAACGCCGCCGTGGCGGCGGGGATCGAGCAGGCGATCGACGAAGCCGCCGGGGTGGCACACGAGATCGAACAGGATGCCGAGTACCTCGACGGCTTCGCCGCGGGCGTCGAGGAAATGGAATCGCTGGAAATCGATGACTGCTCCCGGCTGATCGATGCGTCCTTCTCCTCGTTCAAAGAACGCCCGCCGTCGGGGAAGACCTCGACATGGAATCGGGGGTTCGACGACGGGCAGAGCCTCGTCTTTTACCTCCACATCTCACGCGAGCTCAGGCGCTGCTTCGTCCCGGTTCCCCCACCAACGGGTCAGTAGCCGGGTCCGGTCCCGCACCGGGATCTCGGTTCGCGAGCAATTGAAAATGGTACGTCTCAACCATGGATCCGTAAACGGTGTGATTGAAACACGAAGACCACCAAGGGTATTCATCGCGAAGATCACAAAGCTATCGCATCTCAGAAGTTGGCGATGCCGGCATCGGCGATGTCGGACCTCGTGGTGGCGGATCGGTTGATGGAAGGACCCTGAAGGGCAACCAGGATGGTCGCCCCCACAATCATGGCGGGCGCCCTTCCACGAAGTTGGACGACATCCAGGTCTCAACGCGCCCACTCATCTATGCGATGTCTTTGCGACGGCCCTTGGTGATCTTCGTGGTCTTTGTTGTGGGAAACCGAATCCGCCGGCAGGATCAACGACGCTGAGAGTCAACGACCGGCGCCGCGAAACCGACGACAACCGGTACCGCGTGGAATAGACCAACCCCTCTTTTGTGCTACCTATGAAGGGAATTGCAATGGCAACCACAGTCACCGTCAAGGTCTACTTCGAAGCGGCGCACCGGCTTCACAATCCGAAAAAACCGGAGGACTGGAACCGCGAGGTCTACGGCAAGTGCAACAACCCGCACGGCCACGGCCACAACTATGTCCTCGAGGTCTCGGTGGAGGGCGAGCCGAATGCCGACACCGGATACCTCATGGACATGAAGGACCTCAAGGAGACCATCCGAAGGGTCGTCATCAACGACTGCGACCACCGCCATCTCAATATCGAGGTCTCGTGGCTCTCCGGAATCAACCCGACCTCGGAGAATCTCGCCCGGGTCTTTTTCGACCGCATCGAACCCGAGATGCCCGAGAACGTCCGCCTCGCCGCAGTGACGGTCCACGAAACCGACAGAAACTCAGCGACCTATCGGCGGAGCTTCGACTACTAGTCGAATCTCCGAGTTCTCAATTTTGAATTTCATCGCACCATCGCTTCATCGTTCCCTGCGATGGAAATTCAAAATTCAAAATTAAGAACTCAAAATTGACTCAGACGGCTTCGCCGTCCTCGTTCCACTCCTCGAGCACCGGCAGCATTCCGTCCCAGAACTCGGCGTCGGCGACGGCGAGAGTTCCCAGGTAGACCAGCGCCTTGCGGCCGTGCTTGGCGATGAGCTCGCGGGCCGGGCCCGCGGCGGATTCCTCCGACGGCGCCTCGAACTCGTCGGGCAGATCGAGAACCCCATCCTGGTGCGGCAGACCCACCGCATCGAGGTACTCCACCATGAGTTCCCGGCCTTCGGCCATGTGGAAGTGAAAGAGAAACTGGAAGAACGCCGTCGCGGGCATCTCCGCCGCCAGCCTCGCGAGACGGGCCGCCACCCTTTCGGCGGGGAGCTTCCGCACCGACTGAGGTCGGAACTTCATCTCCTTGGCGACCATCATCTCGACGGCCATCCGGCTCTCGCGGTCGGCGTTGACCCAGAGCGCCGCGGCGGCCTGTCTCTTCTCGTCATCGGTCATCAGATCCCACACCGCCAACGGCCCACGGGCGTCGACGGCGTCTTTCAGGGTTGTCTTTTCGTCGGTCATAGATCCTCCGCTTCACCACAGGGTAGCGCAACACACGCTCCGGCGATGCGATGGGAGGGGAGCCAGGCACGCAACGTTGCGTCGGACGCAACGTCGGATGCCAGGCACCCTGCCCGCGAAAACAGGCAGCGTCGTTGTGATGGTGCGATGAAATTCATAATTCATAATTGAGAATTCATAATTGTCTGAAGATGGCGGCAAATGCCGCCATCTTCAGACCTTGTATTCGCCGTCTTCGATGATCGTCACCCGGCGGCCGTCGGGGTGGACGATCTCGGCGCGCTCGATCTGGATGGGGTTGCCCTTGGCATAGACGATGTCCTGGTGGACGACGTTCTTCGGTGATTCAAAATCTTCGACGCCGACGACGCCGCCGAGATGGTCCGACCGGCCGAAGGCCCAGTGGAAACCCGCCTTCTCGTCCTCGAGAACGCAACCCGTGACCTCGGCCATATCGTTGACCCCGAAGGCGACCTCGGCGATGTTGGACCGCGCCGGGTCGTCGTTGAAGAACTCGGAGTAACGCTCGGCGACCGGCCCGTCGCCCTCGACCACCTGGATGCAGTTGGCGACCACGTGGAAGAGCACCATTTCGTCGTCCTCGACCACCGGGATCGTTCCGGCGGTCCACGAAGGCAGACCGAGAATCTCGCCCTCGTAAGGCACGATGAAGGTCTCGCCCGACGGCAGGTTGATGATGGGATCACCCTCCTTGCCGCGCGGCAGGAATCCGTCGTCCATCTCGGCCGAGCGTTGCCGCAGGTCGAACCAGCAGCGATGACCGGTGGAGAAGCGCACATCGCAGAGCTGAGCGCCCGCGATGGCGTCGGAGATGGCCCTGCAGCGGGCGGCGACCTTGGCGTAATCGGCAGCCAGAGCGGTGCCCTCCATCCGTTTCTCCACGCCCGGCATGGAAGCCGCCCGGAAATCGTCCGTGTCTTCGGCGATCTTGGCCAGCGGCGCCGTCGCCGAGAACTCGGTCATGGCGACAACCAGGGTCGAATCCGAGAGCACCTCGACGAGATCGACGGCCTCGCCGTCCATGGTGGCCGCGTCCGGCAGATCGCTGTTGTTGGCGCCGGTGGCCGCAAAACGCACGATCGGTCTGACTTCGAAACCCCGTTCGGCCCCGAGTTTGATGAAGGCGTTGCGCCAGTCTTCCGCCATCGCGCGCCGCGCCCGCCAACCATCGTTGTCGGGAACCGCATCGGTGGGTTCGTCCACGACGACCGCGACGATTTCTCCGGCCTGGGGGTCGAAGACATCGATCAGAAGCTTGTTGAGATCGAACATTGCATCCTCCTGCGTCATCACCACGTGAAGCCCGGAACGAAGAGGTCTCCCCTCGGTCCCACGCGTCGTCGACGCGATGACCGAGGAAAACACCGGCTCGCCGAGACTCGGGCTTCCGGCGACAGATTGTACCCCTTTGAACTCGCTGCGGTATTCTCTCCGCCATGAACGACTCCATGATCAAAGCCGCCGTCATCGGAACCGGCCACCTCGGCCGCCACCACACCCGCATTCTCAGCCGGATGTCCGGCATCGATTTCATCGGCGCCTACGACGCCAACCCGGAGCAGCTGGCAGCCATCACCACCGAACACGGCGTTCCCGCGCTGGCCTCGGCCGAGGCCGCCTGCGAGGCCGACGCGGTGGTCGTGGCGACCCCGACGGTCAACCACCGCGCCACCGCCGGGATGCTCCTCGAGCACGGCTGCAACGTCATGGTGGAGAAACCCATCACCGCCACCCTCGAGGAGGCTGCCGAACTCATTGCCATGGCCGACCGGAGAAATCTCGTCCTCGCCGTCGGCCACGTCGAGTTCCACAACCCGGCGGTCCAGGCCGCCCTCGGGCTCGCCAGTGGAGTCCGCTATCTCGAGACCCAGCGCCTGTCGCCCTTCACCGCCCGTTCGGTGGATGTCGACGTCATCCTCGATCTCATGATCCACGATCTCCAGATCATGCTCGCGGTGGCCGGCGAAGCGCCGTCCGAGATCCGCGCCGTCGGGGTCCCGGTGCTCACCGACAAGGTCGACCAGTGCCACGCCTGGATCGAGTTTCCGGGCGGACTCGTCGCCAACCTCACCGCCAGCCGGGTGTCTTCGGAGCGGATCCGCAAGCTCCGGCTCTTCGGCGGCGAGGCCTACTTCTCGGTGGACTACGCCGAGCAGAGCGTTCACTCCGCGAGCCTCGTCCGCACCGAAGGCGGGATCGAGATCGCACCGAGAATCATCGAGGTCGCCAAGGACGAGCCGCTCAAGGCCGAGCTCGAAGCCTTCATCGCCGCCTGCCGAGGTGAGGGCTCGCCCCACGTCGACGGCGCCACCGGCGCCGCCGCCCTCGCGGCCGCCATCGAGATCCGCAAGCAGGTCGAGAGCCGGTAGACGGAGGTCGACAGTCCACAGTCGACAGTTGACTCTGAACGGGTTCCTCAGAACACACACACCATCTCACAAACTGCTACGCTTCATCCAAGATGGGAGCTCACATGATTCGAATCGCCGCAACCGTCATCTCGACCTTCCTGCTGACCGCGCTGCCGGCGACCGCCATCGATTTTCTCGGTGTCGAGCTCTGTCAGGGATCAACGGACACGGATGTGAAGGTACCCATCGGATCGTCCCTCGTCCTCGAAAGCGCCGAGATCGGCGACAACGGCGGTCTGGTCTTGCTGCTCAGCGCCCGCAGCGGCAACGTGATGAACCACGTCGACGACCTCATGACCGGTCTCACCGGCCGGCGCGGCGTGGGCGACGAGAACACCTTCCAGTGGACCGGTGGACGGTTGACCGGTGTCGCCCAGAAGATGATCAAGAAGTACGTCGCGCTCGCGGTGACCAGCACCGACGAGTGCACCGGGAGCACACCCGCTTCGCCCCCCGCACCCGTGGCCGCGCCCGCCAATGCCCCCGGATCGACCGATGTCGAGAGTGTGATGAACACCCCGGATCCCGTCCCCGCGGCGGCCGCCGCCGTGGTGGCCGCGAGTCAGGCTTCGACACCTGAAGCCGAACCCAGACCGGAGGCTGCTGCGGTCACCGCAGTGAGTGCGGGCTCGAATCTCCCCGCCGCCGCCGGCGTCGGTTTCCGCCACCATCGTCGAGACCGACTTCGAGCTCGTCGGCGCGATGACCCACTCGGCGGCCGACGAGACCTGGGTCGATGTCATGGGGACCATCGTCAACCGCACCGAAACGAGCTACAAGACCGCGACCTTCGACCTCAGCCTGTACTCCGACGACGGCCTGCTGATCTGTGTCGACACCATCGCGGTCAACATCTTCAAACCGGGCCAGCAGCGCGCCTTCCGCGACTCCATCCGGTGCGTCGGCTACGAGGCCGCCGAGATCGCCGAGGTGCGGCTCCAGTTCGCCGGGGGTTTTTAGCTCCTAAACCGGCTTCTTCCGGTTGAGGCGGGCCACGTCGAGGGATCCCCTGACCGCTGCGCCGGCGAGCCGCCACGGGGTCATGGGCCGCGGCGCCTCGAGTTCATCCGCCAGGTAGAGCCTGAGGCTCTCCTGCCGCCGAAGCTTGCCGGAGGAGGTTCGCGGGAGGGTCCCCGGCGCGAGCACCTCCACGCCGTCAACCTCGAGACCGGTGGCGGCCCGCACGTTTCTGCGGCACTCGTCGGCGATGGCGGCGAAGTTGTCCACCTCGACCCCCCGGCCGGCTTCGACCAGGAGCAGCAGGACCTCGCCATCCTCGCCGTCGGGCAACCAGGAAACCGCCACCGAACAACCGGTGCGGACTCCTTCGATGCCGTCCACCGCCGCCTCGACCTCGGTGGGTGAGTGACAGCGTCCGCGCAAGATGAGGACATCCTTCTTGCGTCCCGTCAGGAAGAGCTCGCCGGCGTTGACGAACCCCCGGTCGCCGGTGTCGAGCCAGCCATCCCGGATCGCCTCGCGGGTCGATTCCGGTCGGTTGAAGTAGCCATCCATGATCGATGGCCCGCGGGCGAACACATCGCCCACCGATCCTTCCGGAAGCTCGAACCCGCTCCCATCGACCACCCGCACCTCGGTGCCGGAGATCGGGCGCCCGACCGACACCAATTCCACTCCGTCCGCCGCTTCGACCGCCCGTCCGTCGCGGCTCAGGGTCTCGCGGTCGAACGAGCGGCTGAGAAACGGCGCTCGGAGGTCGGAAAACGTCACCGCGAGGGTCGCCTCGGACATCCCGTAGACCGGTGTCAGCGCCTCCGGCCGCAACCCGTACGGCGTGAACCGTTCGATGAATCGCCGCATGACCCGCGGCACCACCGGTTCGGCGCCGCACAGCGCCACTCGCCAGGCCGAAAGATCGACACCCTCGATCTGCTCATCCTTGATTCTGTCGGCAGCGAGCCCATAGCCGAAGTTGGGCGCCACCGAAATGGTCGCGCGGAAGGTCGAGAGGGCCCGCAGCCAGACCGCCGGCCGGGCGAGAAAGAGTTCGGGCGGAATCAGGGTCAAGGTCCCCGGCCGTTCGAGCGCGGTGAAGATGCAGCCGATGAGACCCATGTCGTGATAGAGCGGCAGCCAGCTGACGCCGCTGTGGACGATCCCTTCCGTGGCCGGCCAGTGGGCGTTGAGACCCGCGGTCTGCGCCAGCACGGCCCGGTGGGAGAGGGCGACCGGTTTCGGGTCGACCGTGGTGCCGGAGGAGAACTGCACCATGGCGAGTTCGGCGGGGCTGCGGCGGACCAGCTCTCCCGGTCCGCCGGAGAGGTCTTCGAGAATTCGGCAACCCAGCTGCGGCGCCGCCTCGGCCACCGCCGGCCCCAGGATCCGCCGGACCCGGGAGTCGGCGAGCACCAATCGGGCGGTCACCGCCTCGAGCATGCGCGCGGTCCGCGTCTCGTACTCCTCGAGCCGGTGGAGGCGCACCGGTGGGTAGAGCGGGACCGGGACCGCGCCGGCCAGGATGGTCCCAAAAAACGCGTCGATGAACTCGATGGAGGTCGGATAGACCAACGCGACCCGATCACCGGGCTCGACACCGTGGTCCTGGAGACCGCCGCAAACCCGAAGGGCGCGCCGCCAGACATCCGAGAACGGGTAGAACTCCGCGTCCTCATGCCGGTCGAGCAGTCTGAGCCCGGTCTCGGAGTCGCGCGAGGCTTCCTCGAGCAGGTCGACCAGGGTCTGATCTTCAGTCGGCAAGCAGCCTCCTGACGACCGCCACGAGATCGCCGACGGTTTCGATCTCGGCCTCGATTTCGGGTTCGAGCCGGATTTGGAATCGGTTTTCGACCTCGACCGCCAGGGTCAGCGCCGCGAGAGAGTCGAGCTCGAGGTCCTCCACCAACCGCATCTCGGGGCGGAGGTCGCCTTCGAAGTCGACGTGTTCGCGGGCGACGCATTCGATGCCGGCAAGGATTTCGTCGGGTGTCATTTCGCTCCCGGGATCAATACGGGCGTGTCACTCAAGATCGACGGCGATTCACCGGCTTCAGCGAGGGCCCTTTCCTCGGTTTGGATCCGCCGATAAAGGACCATGGCATTGGCCGCGCTGAAGAGCCCCGCCGTGACCCACGCCGTGTGCACCAAAGGCAGCGCGATGAACTCCGCCGCCACCGCGAGGTAGTTCGGGTGGCGCAGCCAGCGAAAGGGCCCGCCGGTGATCAGCGGAGTCTGCGGCAGCACCAGAACCCGGGTGCTCCAGCGCTCCCCGAGGGTCGCCATGACCCACAATCGCAGGGCGGCGGCCCCGAGGAGAAGACCCAGGCAGCCCCCTCCGAGGAGAGGATTGAACGGGCGATCGAGGAGCCAGACCTCGGTGATACAGGCGAGAAGGAAGGCCGCGTGGAGCGCGACCATCCAGGGATAGAGGGAACGCCCGACCTCGACGGCTCCGCGTTCCTCGAGCCGTTCGATGTTACGCCTGGAAATGGCGAGCTCGACGAGACGAACCACTGCCACCAAAGCCACCAAACCGGTGTAGAGCACCCGGGAATCGGTCCAGTCGACTGCTGCTGCCATCTTCTCCCTTTCCAGATCGAGACCGTGGTCACGATCGCGTCGCCTTCCACCGTAGCAAGACGCGCTCGGAACAGAAACCCAAAGCTCGGGCGCGCATGGGGTCGCTTGACCGTCGGTAACCGGTTCCGGCACCGATGACAATCAATTTATTGACATCGTGTCTCGATCACAAGAAAATCCGCACTTATCACCCAGGAGGTAAGGAAATGAAGCACAACGTTGGAACCGCTGACCGCGCTTTTCGTGCCGCCCTCGGGCTGGCCGTCGGCGCCGCGGGTCTCTACTACCAAAACTGGTTTGGCCTCATCGGGTTGGTGTTTCTCGGAACCGCCCTGATCGGCTGGTGCCCGGCCTACCTGCCGTTTGGCATCTCAACCTGCAAGATCCGCTCTGAAGGGACCTGATCATGATCGCTCGAAGACGACTTCTCATCTGTCTTGCCGTGGCGGCGGTCGCCACGGCCGCCTCCCCTTCCCAAGCGCAGACCACCTGGTTCACGACATCCCTGTCCGGTGACCGGGTCACCGGAAACCCGGGCGACGGCGACGGTTGGGGCGCGGCCGCGATCGGAATCGACGGCGACACCACCCGCTATTACATCTGGGTGACCGACATCGCCGCCCCGACGGCCGCTCACGTCCACGCCGGGCTCGCCGGCGCCAACGGCGGGGTCGCCATCGATTTCGAGGCGAGCTTCACCGAGGTTTCGAACAACACCTATGTCGCTCAGGGAGCGGTATCGGGCGGCTCGACCGCTGCGCTGCTGAACACCCCCGGAGCGTTCTACGTCAACGTCCACAACGCCGACCACCCGGCGGGCGCCATCCGCGGCCAGGTGCTCGGCGACGGCGCCGCCCGCTCATCGCTCGCGGGCACCCTTCGCGGATTCCGGCAGATCGGATCATCCGGCGACCCCGACGGCGACGGTTTTGCCGTCGTCACCTTTGACGACAACACCGCCCACTTCTACTTCAACGCGGATCACGTCGCAACGCCGACCGCCGCCCACATCCACATGGGCACCGCCGCCGAGAACGGACCGGTTGTCATCGATACCACCGCGGTCTTTACCGACGGGGTTTCGCTGACCGCGGTCGAGATCGACGAGGATCTGGCGATGCGGATCCTCGCCTCGCCCGACCACTACTACTTCAACATCCACAACGCCGACCATCCGGCCGGCGCCATCCGCGGCCAGCTCCGGCCCACCGAAACCGTTCTCTTCTTCCCGGTGATCTCGCGCGCGGTCGGCCAGGCCGGCAGTCAGTGGACCACGGGTCTCAGGCTCATCGGTCTCGCCGACGAGACGGCGTCCGTCTATGCCGATTGGTTCCCATCGAGCACCTCCGGCAGCTCCGGGCCGGCCGCCACCGAGACGATCCCTCTTTATGCCGGTGAGCTCGCGGTCATCGACGACGCGGTGGCGGCTCTCTTCGCCGCCAACGGCAACGGCGCGGTCAAGATCGCCTCGTCGGAACCGTTCCGCGGCGCCGCCCGGATCTTCAACGACCAGCGCGCCAATCCCGAGATCGGCGGCACCTTCGGCCAGGCCGCGCCGGCCTACACCGAGGCCGACGTGATGGCCTCTGGAGTGCTCCTGCTCGGGTCGAACCGGCCGGCGAGCGACGGGGAAGGCCTGCGCACCAACGTCGGCTACTTCAACCCGTGGCCCGAGGCCGTGACGATCGAAATCGACGTCCGCGACGCATCCGGAGCGGTCCTCGGCGCCGACAGCCTGAGCCTGCCGGCCCTGGCCAACCGGATTCGCGGGATCTTCGACCTCGTTCCCTCGGTTCCGGCGGCCGATCGCCGGCAGGACGACATGCTCATCACGTTCTCGGCGGCGAAACCGGTGCTGATGTACCTGTCGGCGGTCGACAACGTGACCAACGACGCCATCTTCGTCATGGCCGAACCGGCGCCCGCCATCGCGGCGATATCCGACAACGCCCCGCCCAACGGGCTCATCGTTTCGCCGGCCTCGGACGTCTCGATTCAGGAAGGCGAGTCGGTGAGCTTCGATGGCAGCGCGTCTGACCCCGACGGCGACGAGATGACCTATCACTGGGACTACGGTGACGGCATGAGCTCGACCAGCCTGTCACCCGGCGACCACACCTACGACAACTCAGGGACCTACACCGTGACCTTCACCGTCACCGACTCGCGAGGCGCCGTGGATCCGACGCCGGACACCCGCACCATCACCGTCGAGGGCGGTGGCGGCGAAATCGCCACCTTCACCAGGGTTCAGAATCAGGTGTTCAACGCGAGCTGCGCCTTCTCGGGCTGCCACGGCGGATCATCACCGGCCCAGGGTCTCAACCTGTCGGCAGGCCAGTCCTACAACATGATCGTCAACGTCGCTTCCGCCCAGCAGCCCTCCAAGGATCGCATCGAACCCAACAACCCCGATTCGAGCTATCTCTACCTCAAGATCATCGGCGACCCGTCGATCACCGGCGGCCGGATGCCGCGCGGCGCACCACCGTTGTCGCAGGAGCTCATGGATCTCGTCCGCGACTGGATCGAACGAGGAGCGCCCAACGACTGAGCCGACCGAGAACCGGCGGCCCCACCGCGGGCCGCCGGTGAGCCTCCTTCCCGGAAAGGAAGAAAATGAAAAACCGAATGCGCCTGTCGCGCACCCTCGCCATCTTCGCGGCGATCCTCTTCGCCACCACCACCGCCGGACCGGTTGCGGCCCAGGTCATCGACGACGTTGAAGAGCTCGATTGGGACAGACCCGAAGCCTGGGCCATGAAGTACTTCAACTCGGTGAGCCTCCTGACCGGCATGGGAGCTCCCCAGGCTCGACGCCCGTGGTCATTCGAGATCGGTCTCGAGCTCGACACCATCCCCGGGCTCAGCGAGGACCAACGCCGCATCGGATTCGGCGGTTCGAAGGTCGAGGACCTCAACCGGCTGCCGGTCTTTTTCAGACCGAGGGTGACCATCGGGCTGCCGGCCGAATTCTCCCTCGACGTCGCGTGGGTGCCGCCGGTGAAGCTCGAGGGTCTGACGACGAACCTCTTCTCCATCGGGCTCGAGCGGCCCTTCTACTCGGCCGGAGCGCTGGTGCTCGGCGGCCGGATCTACGGCCAGATCGGCACCATCGAGGGCGATTTCACCTGCACCGCGGACGAGGCCTCGTATCCACCCGGTCCGCCGAACAACATCTGGGGCTGCGAGGCGCCGTCGGAGGACGAGCTCAGTCTCAACCACGCCGGGCTCGCCTTCACCGGCGGCTACACGGTCAAGAAGACGACCTTTCACTGGGGACTCGCGGCCAACTACATGGACATGGAGTTCCAGGTCAACGCCCTCACCGACGGGATCCAAGACCGCACCCTCCTGCTCGCCGACGGCTGGACCTGGTCGATCAGCGGCGGCGCGTCGTGGAGGCTGAGTGAGAGATTCTCCATCGCCGGTGAGATCTTCTACAGCCCGCTCTCGGTGGTTCGGCCGCCGTCCACCGAGAGCGAAAACGACGGCCTGCTCAATCTTCGAACCATGCTTCGAATCCGTCTCTGACGGGGATCGGAAAGAGGACCCCATGCGTAGAATCGTCACCGCCGCTCTCCTCGGAGCCGTCGCCGCAGCCCTCCCGGCAGCCGCCGCCGAGATTCAGGTCCACCTCCCTCCGGATTCGACCACCATCGAGTTCTCCCTCAAGGCGACCATGCACACCGTGCACGGCACCGCAGCCCTCGACCACGCCGACTTCACCATCGACACGGTCACCGGCGCGGCCTCGGGCGAGGCGGTGGTGGTGTCCGGCAGCGCCGACACCGACAATCCGAAACGGGACAAGAAGATGCACGGCTCGGTCCTGCTTTCGACCGAGCACCCCAGAATCGTGCTTCGCGCCGAGAGCATCGAAGGCGACCTCGCGCTCGAGGGCGCCAGCGAGGTGGTCCTGGTCGGCACCATGGAGCTCATCGGCGCATCGCACCCCATCCGCGTGCCCATGACCGTCACCATCGACGGCGAGTCCGCCACGGTCGACGCCGCCTTCACGGTGCCCTTTGTGGACTGGGGTCTCGAGGACCCGAGCACCTTCGTCCTGCGAGTCGGCAAGGAAGTGCCGGTCACAATCCACGCCGAAAACGTCGCCGTCACCGGCGTGGCGTCGCCCTGATCGATGTGGACGAGTTCCCCCTGGTTCAGTCGACCTCGAACGCCGTCAGCTCCACCGGCACGAAGCTGCAGCCGGCGGCGCCGTTCTCGCTGATGTCGAGAGTGTAGTCGCCGGAGTTACCCGACCAGCCGTCGACGACCAGGAAGTAGTCGGTGCCCGGGGTCGGCGAGAAGGTGAGGCTTTCGGCGCCACCGGGCCCCGCGGAATCTCCGTAGGCGATACAGCTTCCGGCGGGATCGGCGCAGTCGGTCACCACCCAGACCGCTGCGTCCCACGCCGAGCCCGGCGTCTCGGTCACCAGCAGCGAACAGGCGACGTCGACCTTGATCCGGTAGACCACGTCGGGCCCGGTCGGGAAGGCGACGCCGAGGCAGGGCCCCGGTCCGACGAGGTTGAGCGCGTTGCTCGCGCCGGCGGTCGTGCCGGTGTCGGCAAACGGCAGCGCGCCGACTTCATACGTGGCCGCAGCACAATCATCTCCGGGCAGCCGCCCGTCGGCGGTGCTGAGATGAGGTGCGGCGGCGATCAGAATCCAAATCAAGAACACGGTGAAACGCTGCATGGTGTCGTCCTTTCGGCAGGTTTGAATTTGCTTGAAGTTGATTGAGTGGATTGCAGCAAATCGGTTGGGCTCCGAACCCGTCCGTCTCGGCTATGGCGCCGTCGCCGACCACGCTGCGGTGTTCCCCGACTCGAAACCGTCGCCGAAGAGCACCAGGGCCGCTTCCGACCACTCATCGGCGCCGAGGTCGTAGACGCCGACGCCGTTGGGCGCGGAAGGCAGGTCGGTGCCCCTCGCCTCCTTGTCGATATCGCTGTTCTGGGGCGTGTAGGTGAAGGTGTCGCAGTAGTCGATGGCCGGCGAGCCGAGGTCGAGGTGGAAGTCTCCCGCGGCCGGGTCGCGGAGCTGGGGATCGGCGACGGTCACGAGCTGACCGGGGTTCGCCAGACCCAGGCTCGAGGCCACCAGCAGGCAGTCGTAGAAGTGGGTGGCGCCGTTGGCCCCGCCCCCCCAAACCAGCGGATCGTTGATGATGCTCGAGTGGATCCGGGTCTCGGTGGTGTCGGTCTCGTTCGAGTAGAACCCAATGCCCGAACCGCCGCCGGTGTTCCGGTCGCTGGTGACGAAGGCGGCGCGGACAAAGCTCCCGGCGCCCTGTTGGATGACGGATGCGCCGACGTTGCCGGCGAGGACATCGCCCTCGAGCAGCAGCTGGCTGCCGGCGCCTCCGACCCGGGCTGCCGAACCGAAATCGGCCTGGTTGGCCTCGATGTAGGTCTGGCGGATGTCGGCGACACCGTCCCCCTCGACGAGCACCGCGCCGCCGCCCGCGGTACCGTTGGCGGTGTTGCCCGAGATTCGCGAGCAGCGATCGGCGGTGTGGCACTCCGCGCCGAGGGTGCGCACGGCGCCGAACGAGCCGCCGAAGCTGACCGCGACGCCGCCGCCGAGATCGCCGGCGGTGTTGTTGGTGATCCACGAGTCGCGGGCCACCACAGTGGACTCGCTGATATAGACGCCGCCGCCGTCGCCCGCGGCGATGTTGCCGTCGACCAGCGCCGGGTGGCTCGGGCTGCCGAAGAGGTTGACGACGCTCGCGTTGAAGGCGGCGATGCCGCCGCCGAAGGTCGCGGAGTTGCCGGTGATGCCGCGCAGCGGACCGCCCGCAAAATCGTTCATGGAGCACGTGGTGAGACCCACGCCGCCGCCGAACCATGCCGAGTTGTTGGCAACCAGACCGTGGAGGAGGACGGTCCCGCCGTTGACGCAGTAGATGCCGCCGCCGGTCCCCGCACCGCCAACCGCGCTGTTGCCGATCACACCCGTGCTTTCGGTCACGGTCAGGATCGCGCCGTCGCTGCCGTCAAGGGAGATCCCGCCGCCGTAGTCGCGCTGGTTGCCGGTGATGAGGCTGCCCTGGATCGATACCAGGTTGGCGCCGGAGATCACGACCCCGCCCTCCTCGCCGCCGGAGATGATCAGGTTGACGAGCTCCACCGAGCGGGTGCCGTTGACCGTGCCCGAGATCTCGACGACCGGGTTCGACGACCCGCCGGCGCCGGAGACGGTGGTCTGGCCGCCGGCGGTGGTGTCGCTGCAGCTCGAGTAGCCGCCGATGAGGCTCACCGACTGGTTCGAGACGACCACGTGCTGCGCCGTGTAGCTCTGGTCCGAGGCGATCCGGATGACATCGAGACCGGGTCCGTTGAGAGCGGAGAGAAGCAGCGCGCCCGGGATCGAGTTCGAGCTGCAGTCCGCGGTCGCGCCGACGGTGAAGGTGGCGGCGCCGGCGAAGTTGGCCGCGAGGATCGCGAGGCCGTAGGCCAGGACTGTGGTGTAGCGGCGAATGTTCGAAGAAGCTGATGGCATTGGTTCCTCCCAGAAACGGATCGTATTCGACAGACAACGGCGCTCGAACTGCGAATGCGTTACGGACCCGTTCTCATCAATGGGAGAAATACGCCCCCGACCGGTGGAGATCTCCGTTCATCGCCGCCGCTGCGCGGATCAGCCTGAGATCACGAGGCGGTAGGTTTCGAGCTCGCTCCAGTCGGCGCCGCGACGGCCGTCGACCACCAGGCGCAGCTCACCGGCCCTGATGGCGCCGAGGGGCAGCAGCACCGTGAAGTCGTCGGTCGGTTGAAGAACGAGGTCGTCGGCCCGCCAGATCTCCGTGCCGTCGTCGTCGATGACCCGCAGCCGGTAGCCGTCCGACCCGGTTTCGGCGCCGGGGGCGAGAATGAGAGTGACGGCTTCGGTTCCGAAGGCGACCGACGCGGGCTCGGATCCGCCGCGCAGGGTGAAGCTCGTCGGAAGAAGCTCGATGACCGGCAGGTTGGCGAGCGGCTCTGCGAGGGCTCGAGTCCGCTCGGTGAGCGCCTCGAGCTCGGCCGAGAGCGTCTCGATCCGGGCCTCCGCGGCGGCGATCCGACCCCGCTCGTCTTGGTTCACCGCCAACCGATCTCGGGCCCCGATCCTGAGCCACGAACCGAGGAGGGCCGTCAGGCCCACTCCGGCGACCAGGATGGCGGCGATGGCGATCCTCCGCCACTGCGTCGCCCCGCCGCCTACGGGGCGGTCCCGCACCGGCACAAGGGCCTCGAGGGTTGCGGCCTCACGCACCAGAGCGGCCTCTTCTTCGCAGGTCGGGCAGGCGGCGACGTGGCCGGCGAGCGCTCCGGCATCGGCGATGTCGTCGCCCTCAGCCCAGGCGGCGAGAAGGGACGCCGGGGGGTGCGCCGAGATGAGATCCCACGCCGCGGCGGTCTCGGCGAGCTCGGCGCGACAGGCGGCGCACCCTGCCAGATGTTCCATCAGGCCGCGGCGCTCCTGGTCGTCGAGCGACCCGTTGAGCAGCCACGGGAGAAGCTCGGTCGCGGTGGTGCATTCCATCTTCATCCTCACCTACTCTGGCGCTCGAGCCGGGATTTCGTTGCACTCGAGCCGGCGCCGGATCTCCAGCGCCCGCCGCCGGCATCGCAGCACGCGCACCCGCAGCGTCCCCGCCGCGATCTCGAGCGCCGCCGCCATTTCGGTGTAGCTCCGGCCGTCCATGAGCAGGCGCCACAGCCGCACGCAGTCCTCGGGCACCTGGTCGACGATCCGCCGCGCGAGCCGCCACACATCGGCCGCTTCCACCGCGTCGGCCGGGCTCGCCGGCGACTCCGGCAACGCCTCGTCGACGAGCTCGGTCCACCGCCACCGGCGCCGCGCGCGCAGCCGATCGAGGCAGGTGGTGACCGCCACCCGGCGGACGTAGGCTTTGAGCGAGCCACGGCCCTGGAAGCGGCCGCTCCCCAGACTCTCGGTGACCTGCAGCGTGGCGTCGGCCACGGCATCCTCCCAGTCGTCGCCGAACCGTCCGCGAAAGGGCCACGCCGCGAGCCGGATCCAGGTCACGACCGCGTCGACGGCCATCCGGTCGCCGGTGAGGAAGTCTCTGACCAACGTCGAGTCCATCGCCTCACGATACCTCGGCCCGCGAGGAATCGTGAAACCGTCCGCAACGTTGAAGTCGGTGTGAAACTGCACCTCGTTCTCATTCTTTCCGCATCCTCGATGGCGCTCGCCGGCGTGGCGGACACCGCCTCCGCCGCAGAATCGCCGGATGTCGCGGCGGTTCGGCCTCAAGGCGGGAACCCTCTCGTCAAGCAGGAAGCGGAGGCTCTCACGACCCGCGCGTTCGCGGTCATCGAGGCCGAAAACAACGGCCCGAGCGGCGAGGCGATCCTGCGTGCACGGGACGATCTCCGTCGCGCGGTCGTGCTCTGGGAGCAACTGGGAGACCAGCGCCAGATCGGCCGGTGCCTGCACGGGATCGCCGAAACCAGCGCCACCGTCAACGACTACGAAGCCGCGGCGGCCGCGGCGGCCGCCGCCATCGACATCGCCGAGACGACCGGCGACCGCGAGCTCCTCGCCCTCGCCCTCGGCGATCTCGCCATCGTTCGCCTGGAGCAGGGCGAGAACCAGGCGGCAGAGCCGATCTTCCGCCGCGCCGCCGACCTCGCCGAAGAACAAGGCCTCGACAGCCAGCGCCACACCATGTTGCACAACCTGGCCTCGTCCTATTCGGTTCGAAATGCCTATCAGGACGCCCTGGACACCCATCAGGAGGCGCTCGCCATGGCGCGCGAGGCGGGTCTCGCGGACAAGGAGCTGTCGTCGCTCATCGCCATCGCGGCGGTCCACTTCAAGCTCGGCGACGCCGACCGCGCCGGCCGGCGGCTGCAGGAAGCGGTCGCGGTCGCCGATGAGCACGGCGACCGGCGGCGGGAGGCCTGGGCGCTGCGCGAGCTCGGCGCGGTCCAGGTCGAGCAGGAACTCTTCGACGAGGCCCGGGCCTCCTACCAACGGTCGTTCGAGATCCGCCGCGACCTCGGTGACCGGCGCGGCGCCGCCATCGTCGTCAACCAGCTCGCCACCCTCGAGCGCACCCTGGGAAACCCGGAGCGTGCCCTCGATCTCTACCGCGAGGCCAACACCATCGCCCGCGAGCTCGAGGACCCGCTCGGCGTCGCGGTCACCCTCGGAAACATCGCCCGGGCGCTGCTCGAAACGGCTCGACCGGCCGAGGCCCACGCGGCTCTCAACGACTCACTGGTCATCTATGACGACCTCGGTCTCGCCCGCAACCAGGTCGCCGCGCTGCGGTCCATGGCCGAGGCCAGTCTGGCGCTCGGCCTGCCCCTGCGCGCCCGCGAAGAGGCCGGGACCGCGCTCGACCTCCTCGAGGAGATCCGCGGCGAGCTCGCCGACCCCGATCTTCGCGCCCGGTACGTGGCGCCGCGCCGCGAGGTCTATGTCATCCTCGCCGAATCGCTCATCGCCCTCTCCCAAAACGACCCGACCGTCCGGACCTCCGAGGAGGTCTTCGCGACCTCCGAGCGGGCGCACGCCCGAACCCTCCTCGAGCTGGTGAAGGGATCGGCGCCCAACGATGTCATCGGCGCCGATCGCGAGCTCGAAGCTCGCCGGGAGGCGGTTCTGGACGAGCTGAGCTCGGTCCAGCGGATGCTGCTCTCTCCCGAGGCCGACCCCGCCCGACTCTCCGAGCTCGAGACGCTCAGGCGCGAACTCGACGACGACCGCCGCGACATCGAAGCGTCGCTGCGCCGCCGGTGGGCCCGGGCCCGGGAGGCGGCGCCCGACCTCGACCGGCTTCAGGACAGGCTCGGGAACGACGCCGCTCTCGTCGAGTACCTGGTCGGCGACCGCGCCACGGTGCTCGTGGTGGTTTCCGACGGGGGGGTCAGCACACACCTCTTGCCGGGCGCAGAAAGGATGAAGGATCTCGTCGAACCGCTGCTCGAGCTGCTCGAGCGCCCCGGCCGCCGGGACCGGGTACGACTGCAGCGGTCGGCGGCGGCCGTCGGTGAGCTCCTCCTCGGTCCGGCGAGATCCCAGCTCCAGGGACGGGACCGGCTCATCGTCGTCCCCGACGGCGTGCTCCACCTGCTGCCCTTCGAGATGCTACGCCTCGGCGGCGACCCCGGCGCGGTGATCGACCGCTGGTCGGTCAGCTACGTGCCGTCGGTCGCCTTCCTCGAGGTCCTCGGCCACCACCACGGACCGTACGAGGACACGCGGAGCCTGTTCGCGGTCGCCGATCCGACGCTGAACCGAGGATCGGGGAACCCGGTGGATCCGGGAACCGAAGCCGGTGCGCCGGTCCTCCGCCAGCTCGCCGACGGCCGCAGCGTCGACGACCTGGCTCCCCTGCCCGGAGCCCGATCCGAGGCAGCCGCGGTGGCCGGCTTCTTTCCGCCCGACAGGACCGTGACACTGGTCGGTGACGACGCGTCCGAGGAAAAGGTACTCGCCCATCCGATGCTCGGCCGCGCCTCGAACCTCCACTTCGCCACCCATGCGGTGGCGAGCTCGGATCTCCCCGAACACTCGGGGCTCGTGCTCGGGTCGACCGCGGGCGGCGACGGTCTGCTCCAGGCCTTCGAGGTCTTCGATCTCTCCCTGAACGCCGATCTGGTGGTGCTCTCGGGCTGCGACACCGCGCTCGGGCCCGAGCTTTCCGGCGAGGGGATGATGGGGCTCACCCGCGCCTTCCTCTACGCCGGCGCCGACGCGGTGGTCATCTCGCTCTGGCCGGTCGAGGACCGCGCGACCCGCGAGCTCATGACCGGCTTCTACCGCCGCCTCGAGCACGCCGACCCTGCGACGGCGCTCCGCGACGCCAAGCTCGAGCTCGCTCGGAAGCCGGAGTTCGATCACCCCTTCTACTGGGCGCCGTTCATCCTCGTCGGGGAACTCGAACCGTCGCGAGCACCGGAGCGCTGACGGCTGGACAGGGTCGATCAGAGGCGGCGCCTCGTGGAAGTTGAGCGAGGGATTCTCCATCGCCGGTGAGACCTTCTACAGCCCTCTCCGGGCTTCGCTCGGCCTCAACCGGTCCGGAGTTTGAAACCGCGGGATTCGAGAGCTGACACGATTGGCGTTACCAGGGCATCGGCGGCCAAACCGTGGGCGATCTCGTTCGGGTGTTGATCCGTCGGATGCGCCCAGAGCTCCGGACCTTCGAACCCGGGAAACGCCCCGGCAAGGTCGATACACTGGAGGCCGGCCTCGCCACAGAACTCGAGCACCTTCTCGTGAATCGCTCTGAACGGATAACCACCATCGAGGTCGTGCAGAAAAGGGTAGATCGCGATCAACAGCGGAACCTCTCGCCGCCGGCAGAGTTCGGCGATCTCGGCGAGGGCGCTGCGACAGTCGTTCCAGCCCGGGCTGTCCGGTTCGAAGCTCTCGATCGCTTCTCGGATGTACCGTTCCGCCCGGATGTTCCGCAGCACAACCTGTTTCGCCCAACCGAAGAACCGCGATCGCGACGTCACCCGATCCGGATCGAGATAGATCTGGGTATAACCGCGAAAAAACTCGATCCGCGGTCGGTCGCGGTTCTGGCCGGTCTGTTCGACGTCGTTGGGAACGAAAACCAGGAGGACGAGATCGGGGTCGAAGAGCATTCCCCGGTTTTCGAGTGAGGCGAGCTGATACCGGGTGTTGGTCCCGAGAATTCCGCTGTTGATGGTTTCGACACCAAACCCGTCGAACGCATTCCCGAGTCGCTTCTCGAGCTGAGCGAGTAGCGTGTCCTCGAATCTCACACCCTGTCCCCAAAGATAGGAATCTCCGAGTCCGAGCACTCGAATGGTACCGTCGGGTTTGTCGTAGGCGTGCTCCCGGTCCCGCCATCCGAGGGAGTTCAGGTTGCAGTCAACGATGCAGCCCGGGCCGAAATAGCCGCGCGGATCGGAGTCATAGGTGCTGCGCAGGACCGCGTGCGGGATGAATCCGTGCGGGGCGGATTCGCGGGATGCTCCAATCGGTAGAATGACCTCCTCGACGCTTGGCCGAAACATCACCGGGCCGAGGCCGAAGATGCGGAACGCCACTTCCAAAACACCGAGGACCAGTACGAAAGCGAGGACCGTCAACCCCAGTCTCGGAAGCAGTCTCCGTGCGATCCCGGGCAGCTTCATCCGCCTGGTCCATTCGGAGCGCACCCGATCGGAGCATGAATGAGGACCGGCATGCGCGGCCCATCCGATCCGGGGTTTCCTCGCGGGTAGAGCTCAGTCATCGCTCCTCCTTCGACTCCCCACTTTACCGCCAATCTCGAGAGTCGGGATTCGCTTCCCGCTCAGTGCCGGTGGATGTCCTTGTGCATGAGCTCGCGGGTGGCCACGAGGCGCTCTTCGGCGGGCAGCCGGGCGAAGTCGCGGTTGAGCTTCTCATCCTCCTCGGCCCGGAGCAGATCGATCTGATAGTCGATGACGCTCGCGGGGAAGACCCCGGCCTCTTCGTACATGGCCCGGCGGTCGGCGAGCAGTCGCGCGCACTGGACGCAGCTCGCGGGCAGCGGCTCGAGTCGCTGCATGACCTCCTTGTCGGAGAAGACGTTGCCCTCGACATTGGTCGCCTCGGCGCGCTCGAGCATGCCGTCGGCGGTCAGCCCGTACTCGGCCGCGGTGGTGATCCCGGCGAGCAGCAGGTGGAAGGACGCGGAGCCGTCGGGCGAGCGCAGCTCCACCGTCTGCCGTCCGCGGGGATCGGCGTAGTCCTCGGGTTCCTTCGGGTTGACGACCTTGGCCAGGTGGCTCTGCTTCGACCAGCCCAGGGGCACCCGGATGAGCGCCGAGCGATTGTTGTGGCTCCAACAGATCCTCGTCGGCGCCTCCTGGTTGGGCACCAGCCGGAGGAAGGACGAGGCCACGGTGTTGCCGAAGGCCGACAGGGTCGAGGCGTAATCGACGAGTCCGCCGATGAGCTTGCGCGCCTCGACCGACAGGGCGCCGTCGCTGCCCGACATGATGTTCTGGCCGTCCTTGATCAACTCCATGTGGAAGTGGAGCCCGTTGCCGGCGACTCCCTCTTCGATCTTCGGTGCGAAGGTGGCGAGCATCCCGTTGCGGTGGGCGACGTTGCGGATGATCCAGCGGGCGAGCCCGATGAGATCGCCCATCTCCTCGATGGGCCTGGTCAGCAGCTCGATCTCGTGCTGTTCGGCTCGCCGCCCCGCGAGCAGCGGCAGGTCCGAGCGGACCGAGTCGATATAGCCGACCTCGGCGTGGGCGTACTTCACCGCGCCGGTGATCTGGGTGAGATAGCGGACCATTTCGTTGACGACATCGCCGCCCTTGAAGAACGGAGACGACGCGTGATAGCCGATCTGGCGGTGGGCGGAGAAGTTCTCCGGACCGCCCTGGCGGATGAGGAAGAACTCGAGCTCGCCCAAGGCGTGGAGCTCGAGCCCGGTTCGTTCCTTGAACCGCTCGTGGGCGATGGCGAGGATGTTGTCCGGGGTGAAGGCCGCCGGCCGGCCGTCGCGGTCGAGGAAACGGCAGATGAAGTTGAGGCTCGACGAGTCGAAGGGAGAGAGAAACGCCGTCCGGTAGCTCGGCACGACATAGAGATCCGACGCCGCGGCGTCGACGAGGCCGTGAAAGAGCGATGAGCCGTCGACCCGCTCACCCGAGGCGAGGATCCGTTCGGCCTGGGCGAAATCGGAAAACGGCAGCTTGAGCTCGCGCAGCTTGCCGTCGACGCTGGTGTAGTGGAACGACAGCCGTTCGATCCCCCGCTCGCGGATGATCTTGAGCATGTCGGCGCGGGTGAAATCACTCCGTTGCTTGTCGAGGATGAGGCTGAGAGGGTTGGCGAGGGCGGCCTGTTCGATCATGGTTGGACTCCGTCTTCATCGTCGATCGTTGGCTTTGTATCACGACGGCGATCAGGAGTCGACGGCCCTGGGTACGTTGACTTCTCGGCAGCCGGCTAGCCTGCACTTCTCACCAGCGAGCTAGTTTCCGTCCGGAAACTCTGGACGGGGGCGGCGTCGTTCTCGATTCAGAAACGAGCGGTTTTCGTGCAAGGTTTAGGAAATCAAGGGTTTGCGCGGAGGCGTACTTCCGTACGCCGCACAAGGAAACCCGCAGATTGACGCCAAGATTGCCGAAAACCGCCGTTTCTGGACGAGAACTAGCTAGCGGCGGCTGGTGATCTCGCCATAGGCCCTTCTCACCTCGGCCTCGCCGTACGTCCGCTCGAGCCGCCGGACGATGAAGTGGCCGCGGGCCATGTCCTGGAAGTGCTCGATGAAGAGAACATTGATGGTCGCACCGCCGATGGCGCCGACGATGGGGACTCCCTGCGCGACGATCTTCTCGCCGACCACGGTGTTGAAGCGGGCGGCGATCTGCGCCAGAAGCCGAACGATCACCGGGGCGCCGTCTTCGATGACGACCCTGTTGGCCACGTATTTGGTGGCTTCGCTCACCGCCTGAGCGAGCGCGGTCCGAACGGCGAAGTAACCCGACTCGGTGGCGTCGTCTCCGTCGGACGATCCTCCCATGGCGAAGACCTCGAGACAGGCGAGCCGCGGTCCGAGCTCGCTCAGATCCTCGCCCTCGCTGCGGGCGATGTCGGCGATGGAGCGCATGATGACCGTCGTGGTGATCGGCAGCTCGACGGGAAGCGCAACCAGACCGAAGGCGCCGCCGATGCCGCCGGTGAGGCCGGCCAGGGCCAGGTGACTCCTGCGTCTCGGTTTGCTCCGGCCGCGCGGATCCATGGTCTTGACCGCGAGGTTGACCGCGGCCATCAACGAGTCGTGGGTGATCTTGGTGATCTTGTCGCCGGCTCCCTTGGGGAGCGTCGCGAGAACGTATTCAATGGGTGTTCCGACCGCATCGGAGACCTTGGCGATGAGACCCGGGTTCTCGAGCAGGCCCACAGCGGTGGTCAGGTCATGAAGATCCGTCGTGTTCCATTCCATCCGGTCCGTCCTCTCGCTCTACAAGCATCCCACAGATCTCGTTCGGCGGTGTCGAAGATCGCCGGTGCGGCGTCCGGACGGGTGGTCGCGCAGTCGGATCGCCGCCGACGCCTTCTTGGTCGCAACTTTGGGCCAGTTTCTGCGTACTGGTCCTGGATCAGAACATGATTCCGACTCTTCCGGAGGCCACCGATGACCCGTACCCATATCCTCGCACTCTCAGTAACGATGGCGACGCTCGCCTGCGCCGGTCCTGCCGATGTCGGCGAACCCGGCCGGTCGAACATTGCCACAGCCGCGGTCAGCTCGTACCTGGGGGAAACCCCGCCGACCACCACTGCGGTCGTCTTCGCCCCCGGTCTGGTTTCCGTCGAAGGCCGCTACGAGTACGCCGTGAGCATCCACCCCGATGGCGACCGGGTGCTCTTCACGGTCGAGATCCCCGACCAGGGAGCGTCGGTGTTCCACAGCCGGCTCGAAGACGACGCCTGGACCGATCCGCAGCGGCTCAGCCTCACCGACAACGCCAGAAGAAACGAGATGGAGGCGTTCTTCAGCCCCGACGGCGGCCGGATCTTCTTTGCGCCGTACGACGAGGGCATGGATGTCCGAATCTGGTCGGCCGAGGTCACCCCCGACGGGTTCCGGGACCCGCAACCGCTCGGCGATCCCGTCGCCGCCGACCCGTCCTTCTACCCGGTCGAGGCCGTCGACGGCTCGCTCTACTACACCAATCTGGCGCAGCGTGCGGTCTACCGGGCGACCATGGAGGACAGGGAGGTCGCAGGCGCTCAAGCCGCCGGTCTCGAGCTCGGCGGCCACGCCTTCCCAGCTCCCGACGGCAGTTTCATCCTCGTCGACTCCGCCTCCCTCGATTCTGAGGGAAACCGGGATATCTTCGTGGCATTCAAAACCGACGGCGGCGGCTGGGGCCCGCCGCGACCCCTCGGCCCCGAGGTCAACACCGAGCACTCCGAAACCTGCCCGTCCCTGTCGCCGGACGGACGGTACCTCTTTTTCAGCCGCTACAACGAGCCGGGCGAGCTCTCCAATATCTACTGGGTCAGCAGTGCGGTGGTCGCCCGCGCACCCGCCGCCGAGGGCGAGATCGCCGACCCCAATCAGGTTCGCTGAGGCAGCCGCAATGGACGGACGCTATGGTACGGTCGACGTCCACGTCGAGGTGTCGCCCGACTCGAAGTCGTCGGCGTACAGCGGCGGCTCGCTGTCGCAGCTGCTCGGCACCATGACGTTGGTGATCGCAATGTCGTCCACCCACCACCCCTGGTAGGTCACGCTGCCGTCGGTCGACAGCCGGAAGCGCAGCATCACCTCGAGACCGTCCCGGCCGCAGCGACGCGGTGTACTGCGCCCAGGCCGGGGTGCCGCTGCCGGTGAAGTAGCTGCCCGTCGGAGCCCGCACGCATCGGGGTGTTGGACGAGCTTCCGCGGCGTAGTTCACCGGCACCGTCGTCCAGATCGAGCCGCCGTCGCTGGAGATCTCCACCACTCCCTTGTCCCAGCTGGTCTCGATCTGGTACTTCGACCAGAAGCTGAGGGTCGAGCCGTCTGCCGGCATCGCATCATGCTCGGGGTGGTCGAGCTCGCACAGACGTCGTTGCCGTAGGTCGCCGGTGAGGTAGACGTGCGGTCCGAGGTTGCCGCCGGTCGCCGTCCCGACCACGGCGACCCGGTGTTGCGCTGGCGTCGCCGGTTCGCCGGACGTCGTCGATCCAGGTGCCGATGCGAAGGGACCGGTCGTTGCACGCCCGAGCCTTCCGTCGATATGCTCCTCCTCGGCGCCGTTGACCGAGTCCACCGCCGGACACGTAGTAGTGCCGGACAGAGCTCGACTGAAGAGGGAATCCGCGGTCGACGTAACCGATCCGCGGTGTTGCCGCTCCCGCAGAGTGCTGGTGTGTGCGGGCGGCGGGATGAACCCGGTATCGCCGATACCAGGTTGTCGTCAATCGACGTTGCAGCGGCTGATGCGTCGCTCCGCGACCTCGAGCGATGCTCTCGTTCTGGGCCGGGTTGACCTCCATCTCAATGCCGGCGAGAGCCGGTGGTCAGGGAGCGTCGCCGGTGCCGCGACGTCCGCTGACCTCGTCGATGGCGTTGAAGAGATGCAGATGACGCCGGTGTCGTGGACGAAGGCGCTCGGCGTGGAAGTACCGGTGCCTGCGGTGATCGGATAGGTGTCCGACGCAGCGCCGGCGGTTCCGCTGGCGGTGAGCGTGCTCGTCGCGGGCGGCGTCACCGGGTTCGGTACGAAGTGCCGGAGGTCGCCCCGGCGGGCATCCCGCTCGCGCTGAGCGTGACCAACTCGGTCAAGCCCTGGACCTGGAGAAGGTTGACGGCGACGACGCGGGGTTCGGGCTGCACACGCTGACCGCGGACGGATCGGCGGTCAAGAGGAAATCGGTGCTGATGGGGACGGGGTCGGAAAAGACATCCGGATCGTTGTGACCGTTGGCCATGTTCCGATCATCGGCCCACTGGGTGACGGCGTAGCTCGTCGTCTGGACATGGGTGTCGTAGTCGCCGTGATAGCAGGTGGCGAGGCTGGGATCGAGATAGATCGGTGTCGAGACATCGGAGATGCGCTGATTCGTCTCCCAGGTCAGGCCACCGTCGAAGGAGAACGCCTGATAGTAGTCGACCAGGAGGTTGTTCGGATCGAGCCGCCGGTCATACCAGGTCGCCGAAACGATATTGCCGGCGCCCACCGACACCGTCGGGAAGAACTGGTCGCTGGCGCTGGTGTCGTTGTGCAACCGGATCTCTGGACCCCAGGTGGCGCCGCTGTCGGTCGAACGCCGGTAGAAAGAATCGCAATCGTCGCCGCCACCCGGGCTGTAGCTGTAGACCGTGTGCAGGGCGCCATCGGGTCCCACCACGATCTGCGGCGACGGCAGATAGCGGATGTTGCCCTTGAGCGCCGCGCGTCCGCAGCTCCCCGTCGCCACCGAGTTCTGCGGCCGGGCCTTGTCGGCGGCCGGACTCGTGATCGCGCCATAGCTCACACCGCCATTGGCGGACCGTACGAATTCCATGGTGACGAGGCTGCCGTTGAAGTTTGACCCAGCCGACATAGACGTCGCCGTTGGGCGCCACCGCCGGCCAGGCCCCCTGCACCCCCGAGGTCGCGCTGATCGCCTGGCGTTGGTCCAGGTGACTCCCGCATCCGTCGAGCGGAGCGCCCTGATCTGGCTGTCCGCCGAGAAGTTGGTGAAGACCATGTAGAGGTTGCCGTAGTGCGGGCTCGTCGGGTTGTTGTCGACGGCGAGGAGCTCCTTGTCGTCGGAACCACCCGAGTGGATCATGCCCACCCACTGGAAGGTCTGGCAGTCGTCGGTCGATTTCCACAGACCGAGACCGTCGGCGTGCAGAGTGCCGAAGTAGAAGTGCCCGTCGGCCTTACGCCAGACAAGCGCCGGGTCACCGAAGCTGTCGACCCGAGGGCGCCCCGTCGACGAAGGTCGCCCCGTCGTCCGTCGAACGGGAAAACCCGGTGAAACCCGCCCACTCACGAAGTAGTGGACGCTGTCGTTGTAACCGGCGCACACGGTCCCGGTGACCTCGTTGACGGCCAGCGACGTCTCGCTCTGGGTCGTCGAAGTCCCCGAATCGCCGCTCGGGTCGTTGACTGCCACATCCGGACCGTCGTCGGTCCCCGGGCCCACGTCCTCGACCGGCGCCTGACGGACCAGCCGAGCTGTATCGGTACGACCGCAGACGACCAGCCAGCTTGAAGAGCACACCATCCATCAGCGCCCGCTGCTCGGGATCGTCGAGCAGACCGCAGGCCTCGGGGAGGGGTTTCTCGCCCACGTCCTCAGCGAGGACCGGAGACATCCCTGCCGCCAGGAATCCGAGGAGGACAAAAACTACGACACGCGCCGATGAGAGATCGCGACCGAAGACATTGGACATTGGCTGCCTCTTCCTGAGAGTGGGCTTCACGCCGGGTCGATGAAACGCCGCGTGATCCAGGTGATTCTATACCGGAACGTCTCAGGATCCGCCATGGTTCATCTCGCACCGGGTTTCATCACGAACCGGCGCTCTCCACGTCCCTGGAGAAACTCCCCGACTTCGATCGGATCATGGACATGCGAGCGACTCCGATGTACAGTCGAGTATCAAAAAAATGTACTACTGTTATTTGTTCTCTCAATTGCGCGATTCATTCATTGAACAAGCATCAAGGAGTCTGATATGAACCTGAACCGGCCGCGGATCGCCGTCGCCTGCGCGTCATTAGTGGTGTGCCTTCTTGCTCAACCGACCGTCGGCTACGAGCTCAGGGGCTGGGGGGGGACTACGCCAACCAGGTCAGCGATATTCCGGCCGGCAACGATTTCACTGCCATCGCCGCCGGTGACGAGCACGGCGTGGCTCTCAGGACCGATGGCACCGTAGTCGCCTGGGGCCAGGACGCCCACGGGCAGAACATCGTCCCGGCGACCCTCGGGACGTGCATCGCCATCGGCGCGGGCGGCGACCTCAGCCTGGCCATCGAGGAAGCCGGTACCATCGTCGCCTGGGGCGACAGCTACGGGTTTCCGGCCGGGACCTACACCGCAGTGGACGCCGGCGAGTCCTTCTCCGTCGCCCTGGCGACGGACAATTCCATCGTCGCCTGGGGCAACGACGCCTATGGCCAGGTCACGAATGTCCCCTCGGGCACCGATTTCGAGCAGGTCGTCGCCGGCGACAGTCACGCCGTGGCGCTCCGCTCCAACGGCTCGGTGGTGAGCTGGGGTCACTTCTCCGGCACCACCGGTCAACCGACCTCCGGTGTCTTCACCCAGGTCTCGGCAGGTCACGACTACTGCCTGGCGTTGGCCGACGATGGTTCGATCGTGTTCTGGGGTACCGACACCTGGGGCTACGGAGTCGACGACATCCCCGCCGGCACCGACTTCGTCGAGATCTCGGCGGGGTATCAACACGGGCTTGCGCGCAGGACCGACGGCTCGGTCGTCGGTTGGGGCGCCGGGACGACGGCATCCGGCCATCCCCACTGGGGGCAGGCCATGCCGCCGGCGGCGAACGACTACCAGGCGATCTCGGGCGGCCTGTATTGGAGCCTTTCGATGGTGGGCTCCAACGACACCATCTTCGCAGACGGATTCGAGTCGGGTGACTCTCTCGGGTGGACCCTCACCGAGCCGTGATCAGATCCGCCCGCGAAGAGAAGAAGAAGCCTGCGGGTGACCGCCGAACCAAGGCGCCCCGATGGATCAGGCGTTCCGGCGGCGAAAAGGATGGGCGGACCTGAAGATCGATCTGCCCCGCCCAAAAAAAAGGCCCCTCCGCGAGGAGGGGCCTGGTCATGCTCGGGCTTGGCTTACCAGCCGCTGCCGCCGCCGTAGCCGCCGCCACCGCCGCGGTTGCTGCGTTCTTTGGCCTGGGCCACATCGACGCGGATCGTGCGTCCGTCGAGATCGGTACCGTTGAGGGCCGCCACGGCCTTGTCGGCCGCATCGTCGTCCTCGAAGGTGACAAAACCGAAGCCGCGCGAGCGGCCGGTGTCCCGATCGCTGATCACGACCGCTTCGCTGATTTCGCCGTGGACGCTGAAAGCGTTCCGCAGTGCGTCATCATTCGTTCCCCAGCTCAAACTTCCAACAAACAGTTTCTTCGACATTTCTTTCCCATCTCCGTGAGCGCCGCCGTTCTATGGAGCGCTCGTCTCGTTCGTCGTGGCGGACCGTGCGTCCGCCTGTACAGAAGCCGGCCCCGTTGGCCGGCGACAAGGCAGACACCATAGCACATATCTTCTTATATTTGAGATATATTTTGGATTGCCCATCGAAACCTGCTGATTGGGGCGATTCCTCCACGATCGGGGATAATGCTCGAACCCGTGGAAGAGACCGGGGAGGGTCCATGAACATCAACCGCGACGAAGATCCGCGATTCGGGGTCCTCGCACCCCTCGTGCCGATCGGAGGACCTGCCCTTTTCATGGATGCCATGGGCCTGGCCTCACGCAGCTCAACGCCGCCGACAGGGGAGGTCGGAAGATGACCCTACAGGAAGAGATCAGGAACGACCTCATGGACGCGATCAAGGCGAAGGCGGTCGAACGGCGCGAGGCGCTGCGCGTCGTTCTCGGCGAGTTCGACCGTCAGGAAAGCAAGGAACTGACCGACGCCGAGGTCGTCTCCGTCCTGAAAAGGCTGGTCAAGTCCGAACGGGAGACCCTCGAACTCAAGGGGGAGGCCGACTCCGGCTTCCTGCAAACCATCGAGGCCTATCTGCCGAAGATGGCGACGGACGAGGAGATCGCCGCCTTCATCCGGGAGAACATCGATTTCTCCGGGTTCAAAAACAAGATGCAGGCCATGGCGCCGATCATGAAACACTTCGGCACGACGGCGGACGGCAACGCCGTCAAGAGGGTCCTGCAGTCGTTTTGAATCCGGATCGGAGGAGGCGCCGGCTCGAGACCAGAAACGGCACCCCGCACTCGCATCCCCACCGGACCGGCATCTGGAATGATCGTCCTCCGAATCCGCGTTTGCCCCGCGATTGGTGGTAACCTTCCGACAACGCACCAATTCGGAGCAACAACCATGATTCGACGCAAGACAACCCTTCTTCTCACCTTCCTCGCGCTCACCGCGGCGCCCTTGCCGGCCGCCGACGACTCACGCTTCAGCCTCGAGCTCGAAGCCGGCCCGGTCTGGCAGAGCTCGAACGACGTCCAGATCCCGAACGGCGATCTCGGAACGAGATTCTCGCTCGAGGACCTGGTGGGCGCCGGTCCGTGGCCGGCCGGCCGCGTGTACTTCACGTGGAACATCAACCAAAAGCACGGTCTCAGGCTCCTGCTGGCGCCACTGTCCTACACCGAGACCGGGATCTTCGACGAAGACGTGCTCTTTGCCGGTGAGGGATACGAGGCCGGGGTTCCAACCGAGGCGACCTACCGGTTCAACTCCTGGCGCCTGTCCTATCGCTACAGGTTCAAAAACGGCGAACGGTGGCAGCTCTGGGTCGGATTCACCGCCAAGATCCGCGACGCCAAGATCGAGCTCCGTCAGGGCGACACCACGAGCAAGGACGACGACCTCGGCTTCGTCCCCCTGTTGCACTTCGCCGCCGATTGGCGCTTCGCCGAAAGGTGGCACTTCATTGCCGATCTCGACGGACTCGCCGGCGGTCCCGGACGCGCCATCGACCTCGGCCTGAAGATCGCCTACGACATCAATGATCGCTGGTCCGTCACCGCCGGCTACCGCACCGTCGAGGGCGGCGCGGATGTCGATGAGGTCTACAACTTCGCCTGGTTCAACTCCGCGGTCGTGTCGGGTGTCGTCAGATTCTGATTCGGAATCCCCGTCCGGGCCCGAGCTCCGATGATCCCTCCATCGGATGGGAGCCCTGCGACGACATCCCGATCAGGAGCCGCCGAAGATTTCGACCAGCCGCGCGCGGCGAAACTCAAAGATCCGCTCGATATCGCGGCGAACCCCGAAACGGACCGCAAGCGCTCCGCCCCAGACCGCGTAGTCGACGCGATCGATGACCGTGGTGCCGCCCTTCTCCTCGACGAACAGGTGCTCGTGGTGCCACAGACGGTACGGCCCGCGGAGCTGCCGGTCGACAAAACGGTGGGGTGGCTCCCAGGCGGCGATCTCCGACCGCCACCTCAGCGGAATGCCGCGCCAGGCGAGCCGGTAGTCGATGGTCGTGCCGACGGCCATGGGGATCGGGTCCGGGGTGAGAACATCGAAGCTGAGCCAGCCCGGCGTCAACGCCTCGAGGTTCCTCGCGTCCGCGAAGAAGGGAAACACCTCGGCGAGGGGTCGGGGCAGCCACTGCTCGCTCGCGTAGTTGAAGGTCCTCATCTGCCGGATTCCCGTTCGGCGAGCGCGGCCACCTTGGAGACCATTCCCGAGAACATGATCCGGTGGATGGGGTAGAGCAGGTTCCAGTAGAGCTGTCCGGCGAGTCCGACGGGTTCGAAGAGGGCGGTCTGGACCACCCGGGTGCCGTCGCCTTCCGGGATCGCCTCGAACTGGAGCCAGGCCCGCCCCGGCACCTTCATCTCGGCGCGGAGGCGGAGGAGGTTTGGCGGGTCGACGTGTTCGACTCGCCAGAAATCGAGGGCATCGCCCTGTTCGAGATCGTTGGGATGGCGGCGGCCGCGTCGGAGCCCGGGGCCTCCGACGATCCGATCGAACAACCCGCGCAGGCTCCACGCCCAGTTCCAGAAGAGCCAGCCCCGGTCGCCGCCAAGTGACGAGAACGCGCGGTAGGCCGACTCCTAAATCGGCGGAGGTGAGACGGCTGCGGGTCTCGCGGATGAGCCCCTGGCTCTGGCTGAGCTCGAAGGCCGGAGCATCGCCGAGGGCGCCGCTCCAGCGGGTCGACACGGCGTTGGCCTCGGTGCTGCGAAGCGCGCGCTCCACCGCCTCGCGGTAGGGCAGCGGCGTGACCTCCGGAAACTCGGCAAGCGTGCGCGAGCTGTCCGCCACCACCGGATGCACCACGCCCTCGATGAGCGGCACCGCCAACCGGTTGGGAATCGGCGTCACCAGACCAACCCACAGCGCTGCGAGCTTCGGCGCCAACACCGGCACCGGCACGATGACCCGCTTGAGTCCGCGGACCTCGGCGAAGACCTCCATCATGGCTTTGAAGCTCATGGGCTCGGTGCCGACGTTGAAGACGCCGGTCGCTTCGCGGTCGAGGGCGAGCAGCAGGTACTCGAGGATGTCGCGGACCGCGATGGGCTGGACGTCGTTGAGGATCCACTTCGGCGCCACCATGGCGGGGAGCCGCTCGGTGAGATAACGGACCATCTCGAATGACGCCGAGCCGGAACCGATCACGGGACCGGCGCGAAACTCGGCGGTGGGGAGGCCTTCGCGGAGGATTCTGCCGACCTCGGCTCGGCTGGCGAGGTGGTCCGACACGTTTTTGCCTTCGGGGAGCAACCCTCCGAGATACACGACCTTGCCGAGATGACCCGCGGCGGCGACGAAGCTGTGCGCCGCCTCGCGATCCCTGTGGACGAAGCCGCGCCCGCTGTCCATGAGGTGAATGAGGTAGTAGGCGGCGTCGATTCCGGCGAGAACAGGGCCGAGCGTCGCCGGGTCTTCGATGTCACCCCGGACGATCTCGACGCGATCAGACCACTCTCTGCCGGCGATCCGGGACGGGTCGCGGACCATGACCCGCACGTCGTGACCCCGGTCGAGCAACCGCGGAACCAGCCGGCCGCCGACATAGCCGGTGGCGCCGGTGACCAGCACCTTCATCGTTCACCTCCGCCGGATCGGTAACGAACAAGATACTCCTTCACCGGGACCTTGCGAGCGGTGTTGGCGCTCGTCATGTATCTCACCTTGCCGAACACCGGTCGTTCGGGTCCCCAGGGCCGGTCGTGGCGGCCGAGGACCCAGAAGATCCCGCTCACCGAGTTGGGATCGCGGCCGTCGAGGGCGAAGCGGTTGTTGAGCTCGAGCATGATTTCGAGCGCCTGCCGCGGGTGCTCGGTCCACTCGAGGATCTTCTTGCCCCAGAGCATCCGCAGATAGTTGTGGATGGTCCCTTCCCGGACGAGCTGGGTCTGGGCTGCGTTCCACAAAGGGTCGTGGGTTGCAGCCGCGGCGAACTCGCCGAGGTCGTAAAGGTGATCACGGGGGTCGGTCTCGTGGATCGTCAGGGTCGCCTGCGCCCAACCCGGCAGCGAACTCCACTGTTCGTGGTCCGGCCGGTGGTGACAGAACTGGTAGCCGAGCTCGCGCCAGGTGACGAGTTGATCGAGAAACGCCTCGGCGGCTTCGCCGATGCCCCACCAGCCGGCGCGGCGGCCGTTGGGAGGCGGCGCGACATCCTCGGGAGACCAGCGTTCACGCCGCATCACCTCGAGAAAGACCTCGTGGGGAGAGATGTGACCGAAGTGCAGATAGGGAGACAACCCGCTGCTCCGGCCGTCGTCCGGACGATTCCGCTTGTCTGCGTACTCAACCAGGTCCTCGTCGAGGAAGCGGCGCATGACCCGCCGGCCGGCGACTTCGCCGCCGCGGGTGGCGGTGACTCGAACCGCGTGATCGATGGGAAGCCGGGCCAGCAGCGGCTCGGCTTCGGTCAGCTGTTTTCGCGGCGCCATCGGCCAACGGTCGAGAATCGAAGAGCGGACTTCCGGCCCAACCGGGAGGGATTCCGCGAGCGGGTCCTCGAGCGGGAAATCGGCGAGGTGGCCGGCGAGGTTTTTCTGGATCCACCGCCTCAACGCGTGGGCGGTCGGGAAGGCCTGGCCGGTGGCCGCGAGCGGAATGAGACCATTGGAGTCGACCGACTCCATGAGCACGGGTACCCGTCGCGCCGCCGAGGCGACCATCCGTGGCAGAAAGAAGGTCGGGAAGTGATCGGTGACGACCACCGCCGCGTCGGCTGCGAGACTCTCGAGCAGGCCGCCGCCGGCGCCGTGTTCCGGCTCGATGTAGGGGAGGTAGGTGATGCCCCGGTTGCGGAAGGCGGCGGAGTTGTCTGCCATCCCGTCGAGAATGAAACGGTGGATTCGGTCGCTCGCCCAGGGATAACCCACTCGGACGGCCTCGAGGACCACGAGCCCAAGCCCGAGCTCCCTCGCCCACTCGGCCGCCCGTTGCAGACCGAAGTTGAACCGGCTCCGACGCGCGGCGATCATCCAATACAGGACGTAGGAGGCTGACGGCTCGACCGGGTGCTCATTGGCGCTCAGGATTCGCAGGGAGGGGACAGCGGACTTCACGGAGGAGAGAACCAAATTTTGTCAAGGAATATTTCGATATTTTCTAGACGTTGGCCGGGTGCGTTGGTAATCTCGGTTTGGCTTCTGGTCATGCTGGAACCGAGCCTACCTCACCGCCACAGTAGATGAAAACGACGTCCAGGAGGTTTGGAATGAAGCCCAGAACAACATTCGAGGTCGCATCCGACAAACCCGCGTTGATCCTCTTTCGGCCGGATGCTGACGGCGGTCTGTGGGATTCTGATGCCTCCGCACTCGTCGAGGGCCTCGAAGACGATCTCGGCGTTTTTGTCACCTGTGTGGGTTCGGGGCGCGGCGCGCTGAATATGCGCGACGCCGCCGCTGCCGCTCGCTTCGTCGGTTTCGGTTCGCTGGTTGTCATCTCGCTCGAAGGCGACCCGCCGAGGGGTGAGGAGATCGAGGGCGCATCCGACGGCGGCCTTCTGAAGGCCGTGTCGGTCGGGTCGGATTGGGACGCCTCCGCGGTCGCCCGGGCGTACCGCCAAGCGTGCCGCAGCGAACCGCGGGCCGCGTGAATTCGCCTCGGTCGCGCACGCACCACGGTCGAGCGAAGCGGCTTCGAGAATGGGGAGGACCGACGTGAACAAACCGAGCAGGCGAGATTCGAAAACGACCGCGGACGAAGATCTCCAGTTGTGGCCCATGGGCGCGGTCACCCGCAGGACCGGTATCGGAGAGCACACCTTGCGTGCATGGGAACGAAAATTCGGGTTCCCCTCGCCCATCCGTCTCGATTCCGGGCATCGCCGATACCCGGTTGAACAGGTCCAGCGGCTGTTGTTGGTCGACAGGGCGCTCAACGCCGGTTATCGGGCGGGAGACGTGGTCCCACTCGCAACGACCGATCTCGAGGCGCTTCTCCGTTCCTGCGGCGCCCTCGACACGGGGGTGCCCTCGGGCATCACGCCCGAAATCATCGAAACCACCCTCGAGACAAGCCGGCGATTCGACCGCGATGCTCTCGCGGCCGCCCTCGCCCGCGACTCGTCCCTGCTCGGCGTCGGACCGTTTCTTCGCGAGCGAGTCGAGCCTCTCCTCCGGGAGGTCGGAGAGTCCTGGGCGCGGGGCGAACTCGAGATCCGCCACGAGCACTTCTTCTCCGAGGTTCTCGAGGACCACCTTCGAGCGCTGCGGGCGCCCCTCGAGGCATCGGGATCGGGTCGCCCGGTCGTCCTGGCCACCCTGCCCGACGAACTCCACGGCCTCGGCCTGCAGATAGTGGGGTTGGCGGTGGCTGCGGCGGGCCGGAGAGTGCGGGTCCTCGGACCACACCTTCCCGTCGAGGAGATCATCCTGGCTGCCGATGTTCTCGATGCGGCGGCCGTCGGGCTCTCGGTCAGCATCTTCGGCGCGGACTCCCAAACCACCGCGGAGATCGTAAAGCTCCGAAACGGGCTGCGCACCGAAACCCGGCTTTGGATCGGCGGCGCAGGAGCCGCTCACCTCGAGGAACTCCCCGATCGCGTCGACGTCCTCTCTTCGCTCGACGATCTCGAGAGCGCGCTTCAGACGATCTGACCCGTCAAGGACGGATCGAATCCCGTGGTTCCGCCAGGTGGGTGGCGGTACTCAGGCCGAGTCCGGGGACGGTCTCGTTTCTACCGCAAATGTCGAGCATTCCAGGACTTTTCAAGCCGCTCTGCCACACCGCCATCATTTAGACATCGTCTTACGTCTAGATTAAATCTAAAAACTTTCAAAAACTACTTGACAAAAACCTGGAAAGAACCTAGATTCAATCTCACGGAGGACGTATGAACGACACACTCACCACCACCGCATGGGATTTCAGCTCCGCTCAACTGCCCTACCGCGACCAGCTCTTCAAGACCGCCCTTCGCCTGACCCGTTCGGTCGAAGAGAGCGAGGACCTGCTGCAGGAGACCTACCTCAAGGCCTACCGCCACTACCACCAGTTCACCGAGGGCACCAACCTCAAGGCGTGGCTGTTTCGCATCCTCAAGAACAGCTTTATCAACGGCTACCGACGCACTCGGAATCGGCCCCAGATGATGGACTTCGATGAGCTCCGCGACTCGAGCGAGGATTTCGAGACGGGCGTGCAGATGACTCAGGATCCCGAGCTCGAGTACCTCAGCCAGGAACTCGACCACGAAATCCGGGAGGCTCTCATGGCGCTGCCGCACCACTACCGGATGGCGGTGCTCATGGTCGATCTCCAGGGCCTGAGCTACCAGGAGGTCGCCGATGCCCTCGCCGTACCCATCGGCACCATCATGTCTCGGCTCTATCGCGGCAGGAAGAAGATCGAACGGTCGCTCCTCAACTATGGCCGACGCACCAACTACGTTTCGGGGAACCCTCGACGGCAGCGTGACGCCGAAGCTTCAGCCTGACCACACGACGTAACTAGAGAAAAACTAGAAATATCAGAATTATCCCAAAAAATGGTAGAAAAATCCGCTCGACAGGCCATAAAAACTAGAAAAAACTGGAATATTGATTCAACCCCCTGCGGTTGACCGATCGACTGAACAAGGGGCTCCGCAAAGAGCCGCTCAAAAGGAGAAACAGATGTTCAAGAGCATTGGAACGATTTTCGCCGGCCTCGTCGCCCTGACCCTCGCGGTGACGGTGAACGCAGCCACCCCCCTCAACGCGGTTTTGTTGAACGATGACCCCACCGGCAACATGGGCGGTGCTCGAGTCAAGGTGCTGCACGCCTCGCCGGACGCCCCGGCCGTCGATGTCTGGGTGAACGGCGCCGTCGTCTTTTCGAATCTGGCCTTCGAGGAGAGCTCCGACTTCGCCGAAGTCCCGGCCGGCACCTACACCGTGGCCGTCTCCCCTGCCGGCGCCTCCTCCCCCATCGTCATCGGACCTGTCGACCTCGATCTCATGGCGGGAACCGACTACCTCGTGGTCGCGACCGACATGTTGTCGATGATCACCCCGGTGATCCTGACCGCGGACGGTTCGACCCCCGCCGCGGGCAACGCCTGGGTGCGTTTCCTGCACGCGTCGCCGGATGCGCCCGCCGTGGACATCGCAGTCGCCGACGGCGGCCCGGTGCTCTTCCCCAACGTGTCCTTCCAGCAGTTTTCCGAGTACGCTCCCGTGCCCGCCGGCACCTATGACCTCGAGGCTCGCATCGCCGGCACCATGAATGTCGCCCTCTCGCTGCCCGGGGTGGCGGTCGCCGATGGTGGTGTCTACACCGCGGTAGCCACCGGCCTCGTCGCCGACATCGGCGCCCTCGACAACTTCTACTTCGTGCCGGCCGCGGCTCGCGCCGGCGGCGTCGGCGACTCGTTCTTCGTCACCGACATCGATGTCAACAACGCGGGTGATTCCATGGCGACCTACAAGGTGCTCTGGCTCCCCCGCGACACCGACAACTCCGCCCCGACCATGAGCGGCGAGGTCACCATCGAAGCCGGTCAGACCGCGCGCTGGACCGATGTGCTCGGCACCGTCTTCGGTGTGCCCGACGGCACCGACGCCGTGGGCGCCGTTGCGTTCATCTCCGACAGCGACGACCTCAAGTTCTTCTCTCGCACCTACAACTCGAGCGATGCCGGCACCTTCGGCCAGGCCATGCCCGGCTTCGCCTCGAACGACCTCATCCCCGCCGGCGAGATGAAGCGGATCCTCTTCTTCACCGAGAACAGCGACTACCGCTCGAACATCGGCATCCTCAACGGCACCGGCTCGCCCATGACCATCAAGTGGCGCCGCTACACCGCCGACGGGATGATGGTCGACGAGTCCATGGCCGATCTCCCGGCCTGGGGCAATGTCCAGCTCAACCGCGTCTTCTCGGCCGAAGCACCGGTCGCGGGCGGCTACATCGATGTCTGGACCGAGACCGACGGCGCCGCCTTCGCCGCCTACGGTTCGGTTCTCGACAACAGCACCTCGGATCCGACCACCGTTCTGCCCCAGTAGCGATCCGACCCGATCCATGACCCTTCGGGGGGCTTCGGCCCCCCTTTTTCGTTGGTGAACGCAAGGAACGAGACCGCCGCCGAGTCAAGGAAGAGTCATCTGGCGATCATTCGGCGATTCCGTTTCCTTTTGGTGTTCCAGTTGCCCGGTTGATACGGAGGGAGTACATTCACCAATGTGTTTCTCAACTAATGGCGCGAAAAGAGGGAGGTCGACATGAAAGCGTCGAAGTTGAACGTGGGTATTCTCCTGGTCGCGGCGATGTTGATGACCGGGGCGATCCTCGCCCAGGAACCGGTCGGGGCGCCCGACGAGGTGGCGGCCGAGCTGGCGGCGGCTGCCGCCTGGGAAGCGTCCCCCGTTTACGGGGCGCCAGGGGCGACCGGGATGATGCACAGCCCGGAAGCGACGGTTTTCTTCACCGACTTCGAAGCCGACAACGGCGGCCTGACCGGGAGCCGTGACTGGGAGTGGGGCACCTCATACCTGTGGAACGGAGTCGGCTGCTACAACACCAGCTACCACCAGCCGCCGGCGCCGTACTCGGGCGTCGGAATGTGGGCGACGGTGCTCAACACCTGCTACAACAATCTCGGCAACAACCAGGGCTATGGGAGCGGCACCTGCACCAACACCAACCCGAGTGACGACAGCGTCCTGAGCCTGACGGTCGACCTGTCCGCCTACACCGACGCGACCGTTTCCTGGTACGAGTGGCTCGATGTGTTTTCGTACTTCGACTGGACCGAGGTGCGGGTCAACAACACCTCCGTGTCGACCTACTGCCCGTCCGGTTACGTCGCGCCCACCGCGTGGGTTCCCCGGTCGGTGGATCTCACGCCCTGGGTCGGCGGTGTGGTCACCGTCGAGTGGCACTTCATGGCCTCCACCGTCGTCAACTACGCAGGTTGGTACATCGACGATGTGCTGGTGGACGGGACCCCGGTTCCAGTGGAGCTTCAGTCCTTCACCATCGACTGAGCATCTCATTCGGAACTCGGCTTGTCGTGGGATCGCAGCACCTCATCATTCTTTTCGCTTGGGCGATCCTGACATTCCCTCCCACACTGTCGGCCTCAGATCCGGCGACGTTGAACAACCGCCTGAAGCAGACAAAGCCGGCGGACATCACCGATATCATCGACGGGCAATTCGAAGAAGCTGAACCGCCGGCCGGATTTCGCGTCGCCAATCCCTACGAGCCGGGCGCCACCGAGACCGTGGAGACCTGGTATCGCGACCCTCGGCGGACCGATCAAGTGTGCGCCATCCGCTTCATCGATCCCGACCGAGTGCGCTACGAACTGAACGATTTTCCGTCGGCTGACCAGGCCGTGGCCGCGGGGTTTAGGGTCACGCACCAGGGCCGTTGCGGCAGCTGCTCGACCCTCGAGGACCTCGCGGTCTACCTGGCCGTGCCCGACCTCGTGACACCAGCCCGGCGCTGCGCCCGGAAATCCGGCGTTATGCACAAAGCGGAGTGCTTCGAGAAGACCATCGGTTTCACGCGGAGCTGCGCAGAGAGCTGGGCCTGGAACGCACAGAACACGCGCCGGCAGTGCAAGTGGATCTGTCTGTCCGACTACGGCCTTTTCAGCCTGCTTTTCCATCGCTATCCCGGACCCAACGTCGACGAATCCGGGCGGCTGCGGCCCTGCCTACAGTGCGACGAAGATCAAAGCGGGCCCGGGTTCAAGTACAGCGCCGGGCGCACCCGGCGCAACTCCGGCATCGAATCGGCCATCGCCCGATCGAAGCTCGAAATCTACCCAGTCGATCACTCAGCCTATTTCGTCGAAGATCCACAGTTTCAGTGATCGCTACGGTGCCACCCCTTTAGCCACCTACATCCTGGGATCTCCGAAAAATCGAGGTACAATCATGCAGCAATGGCCGTAGGTTGTTCTGTTGATGCGGCTAAAGCCTGGCATCGCTAATCAACTCAGCCCGAGCAACTGGCCGAGGCTCCTCCATCCGAGGACCCGCCCATGGGCGCGATGCTGATCTTCTCGACCGCCATAGACCAGGAACCCTGCGTCGTCCTCGTTTCCCGTCAGTTTCGACCAGTAGTCCAGTCCACCGAACATGGATCGTCGAATGGTCTCCCCGGATTTGATTTCGACCGGCACGAGTCCATCGGGTCGTTCCAGGAGATAGTCCACTTCGTGCCCGTGCCGGTCCCGCCAGAAGGTCCCATGGCCGCTGAGCCCTGCGGCCCATCTCGCCTTGACGAGTTCGGAGACGACGAAAGACTCAAAGATGCCGCCACGCAGATAGTGCTGACCGAGCTGGTCGGCAGTCTGCAGACCGAGGAGCGCGCAGACGAGTCCCGAGTCGTAGAAATACAGCTTCGGCTGTTTGACGATGCGTTTGTTGAAATTGACGTGGTAGGGCTGCAGGCGAAACACCAGGTAGCTCGCCTCGAGAACAGACATCCAATCCCGCGCAGTGTTGTGGCTGATCCCACACTCGGTAGCCAGCCCGTTCAGGTTCAGCAACTGTCCGACCCGTCCTGCACAAAGACCCAGGAACTTCTGGAAGAGCGAAAGATCCGTCACCCGCCGTACGGTTCTGACATCCCGCTCGATGTATGTCTGAACGTAGTCCATGTACCAGGGCCTCGGTTCGTAGCCGCGGTCATAGACCGGAGGATATGTGCCCGAGAAGAGGTAGGCATCCAGATCCTCGTGTTCAAACCTCGAGGTCTGCAACTCCGCGAATGAGAAGGGGGGCAGACGGAAAATCGCGACACGCCCCGCGAGTGACTGGCTGATTTTCTCCAGTAGAAGGAAGTTCTGTGAGCCCGTCAGCACGAAACGAGCCGGATGCGGTTGTTCATCGACGATGACCTGGATATAGGAAAAGAGATCCGGCGCCCGTTGTACTTCGTCCAGGATGACGCCATCGCCAAAGCTCCTGAGAAACCGGTTTGGGTCCTCCTCGGCCTGCTCCCGAAAATCCGGCCGTTCCAGCGAGATGTACTCGTGATCGGGGAAGAGCATCTTCGCAAGCGTCGTCTTGCCGGACTGCCGCGGCCCGGTGATCGACACCACCGGATACTTCCGGCTTCGCCTCAGCACCGACTCGCCGATTTCGCGTGGGATCAACATGACTCGAGCGTAGGGCGAGTTGGACAATTTGTCAATCGAATTGCGAGATTGTCCAAGCAAAGGCATCGTGTGATCACGTGGCCGGTACTCACAAGAGATGGTGCTGGGCTGCGCGCACCGCGCGCGATCAATCGTTCTGGCTTTTTCCCCGATCCGCCTCCAGGATTTCGAGATCAACGAGATCTTTGGAGCGTCCGGACGCTCGTTTGTTTTGACTCGGCCTCACCCAGATATCGAAATCACCAGTCGCTCTGGGCACACCGTGGACCGCCATTGCGTGCGCGCCAACGACGAGAAACTCCACGCCGGCGTCGATCAATGCCCGAAGCATCTCGACGAAGTCTCGGTTCATGGCGGGCTGGGTCATTGCCCTCTTCGGAGGACTCGCCCCGGAGAGTTTCCTCGCTCGTATTCCGGGAATCTGCGGCCCGCCAGAACCCACCCGCGTTCCGCGAGTTCCCACATCATGGCCAACCGCTCTTCGGGCGAGGTCTTTTGGGACAGGTCATCCGACGGTTCGTGACCGAGGCGGTAAACCTCCACCGGCCAGTCACTCCGGTCTCTTGCGTCCGTCTTCGAAGTCTTTTCCATTGAAAGAATTATACCCAATTCCGAAACGAATCGCCAATCTCAATTGATCTTCGGCCGAGCCGAAAACGGGAACTGATATTCAGTCAAGCTGGATTGATCAAGGTGCCAGATCAAGGTGCCTGCCTGGCACGTTTCCGTTTCTCGCACGTTTCCAAGAAATGGATCGAGCGGGCCGAGCCTCCGGCTCACACCGGCGGGGTACAATGGCCGCATGAACCGGGTTGCAGACAACTTCGACTCTCCTGATCCGGGAACGATCGAGATGCTCCGCTCGAAAACGGCCGCGGAGCGTCTGGAGATCGCGTCCGGCATGTGGCGTTCAGCTCGTTCGATCCTGACGAATATTCTCCGTCAGGACCATCCGGACTGGGACCAACGGCGGATCGACCTGGAGGTCGCGAGCAGGCTCTCCCATGGATCCGTCTGAGCTGCTCGAACGGCTCGCACAGACCCTGGAATCGCTTCGAATCCCCTACCTGATCACCGGCTCCATGGCGACCATCGCGTACGGCGAACCACGATTCACGAACGATATCGACGTCGTCGTCCGACTCGCGTCGCACCAGATCGACGAGCTGTGCAGCGCCTCGGTCTGACACGGGAGTGGTCGTCCTTCACGCGAGAGTGACCCAGTTGCCGACCGCACAGCCTGCCGGACCGATCGATCGTCTGGCTTGCCAGGGCGAAGTTCTCGACCACGCGTTGCGTTCTTGGTCAGCCCGGCTTCGCTGCGCTCCGCCGTGGCAGGCTTCGTTCTCCCTCGAGGTCGAGAACGAAACCTGGTGCCGGAGGCGGGGATCGAACCCGCATGACCACACGGTCGGGGGATTTTAAGTCCCCGGCGTCTACCATTCCGCCACTCCGGCACAGGGGAGATCTGGTCGGACCTCTGGCCTATGATAGCCCGCATCGGGACTGGTTTCGGGATGAGAGTGCATCTTTGAACGGAACATTGGTCGTGGTGGCGCGTAGTTCCTCTCGAGGGGAAGTGTCAGATGAAAGTACTCATGACCGGTTTGCAGGTCGCGCTCATTGTGGTTGCGGCTCGTACCGGCGAACAGCTCCGAGCTTCCACATGCGGCCTCGGTCGGGACCGGGCCCGCGATCTTCGCGTTCGTCCCGGGGCCCCCGCTTTGGCTGCCGCCGGACCGGAGACCGGCGCCGATCAAGTCGACCAATCTCGAAGATGTCGTCGATCAGTGCGTCACCGCCGCCATGACCGCCGCGGACACCCCGGGCGCGTCGGTCGCCGTCATCATCGACGGCGCGCTGGCGTACGAGCACGGGTACGGCGTCAAGCGTCGCGGCGGCGCCGCGGCGGTCAACGCTCAGACCCGGTTCCGCATCGGCTCGGTGACCAAGATGCTGACGGCCGCGGCCGTGATGCAACAGGTGGAAGCCGGAACCGTCTTTCTCGACGATCGGGTCACCCGCCACATCCCCGAGATCGAGTTCCTCGGTCAGTGGCCCGCCGAGGTCATGACCGTCGAGCACCTGCTGACCCACGCCACCGGGATCCCGGATCTGAACTTCAACCAGAGTGGCGCAACCGGTCCGGAGGCTCTTTCGGATTGGGCTCTCTCGCTCGATGAGGTCGGGCTGCACGCCCCCCCCGGCGCCTTCTGGAACTACTCCAACCCGAACTTCAATCTCGCCGGTCTGGTGGTGGAGCGGGCGAGCGGGATGGACTACCGCTCGTATATGGAGACGCGGGTCTTCGGTCCGGCCGGGATGAGCCGCACCACCTTCGACCCCGCAGCCGTCGTCGCCGACGGCAACTTCAGCTACGGTCACGTTGCGGCAGAATCCGGCGGCGAGACGATCTACGCACCCGATGATTACGACAACGGCGCCTATGCCCCGGCGGGATATGCGTTCTCCACCGCGGGTGATCTCGCGCGCTGGGCGCTGCTGCTCTCCGACGGCGGCGGTGAAGTGCTGTCCACCGGGTCCGCTCGGGCGATACAGACGATCCGTCGGGACATGGGCACGATCCCAGGCAACGGCTACGGCTACGGCGTCTTCATCGAGCCTTTCTACGACCTGACGATCCGCCAGCACGGCGGCAACATCTGGGGCTGGGGAACCTTCCTGCTGTGGCACCCGGAGCGCCGGTTTGCCGTCGCGGTGCTCGCCAACACCTTCTCCTCGCTTCCCGGCGCCGCCTACTGCATCGCCGATGCGGTGCTCGAACCCGATCACTCGGTCAACCCGCAGTACCCGATTGATCCCGCGCGTCTGGGGATCTTCGAGGGGACCTACGACGTCAGCCTGCGCGCGAGCATCAGCCCGAACCCCTATCCGGTCTCCGGTGAAGTCTGGATGGAGAGCGGCGGCCGCCTCCTGCTCCACCTCTGGGATCCGAACTCGGCGTGGAGCGAGATCTGGATCCTCGACCACGCGGCCCTCGACGTCTTCGTGGTCGATATCGAAGGCGACGGGATCTACGACCTCGACCTCAGTTTTCTCACCAGCGCCGGAACCCCGGAACGCGTGCGGTGGATGCGGATGCGCCCGGCTGTGGGGAACCTCCAAGTCGCGCCGAGGAGGCGGGCCGGCGACTGGCGCCGTGAGCACCACCAAGTCGCCAGCCGGCTTCGACTCGCTCGGCGGCACTCGCTCGCTGCCAAAGACAAACTCACCTTGAAGGGGATAATGGCAAGCTGGAAGCTTGCCGCTCCAAAGGCGCCCGGCCAATTGTGGGGGCGAGCTTCCAGCTTACCCTTCAGAGCCATCCCGGTTGGCTTCGTCACACCTCGTTCTTTCGAATTTGCACGGACCCTGGATAGCTCAGGGCGACAGCGTATTGGTATTACCCCCGGCTCTGATTGACACGGTGTCTCGTCACCGCCATGCTGCACCGATGAGTCAAACCGCCGAGGTCGTGATCTGCGGCGCCGGGATCGCCGGGATCTCGCTCGCCCACCAGCTCGCGCGGGTGAACGGTATGCGGCGGGTGGTCCTCATCGATGAGCGCCCGCCATTGACCCTGACCTCGGACAAGTCGTCGGAGGCCTACCGAAACTGGTGGCCGGGCCCCGACGACGCCATGATCCGGCTCATGAACCGGTCCATCGATCTGCTCGAGGATCTGGCCACAGCCTCGGGCAACCGGTTTTTGATGAATCGCCGGGGGTATCTCTGGTGCACCGCCGATCCGATCCGCGCCGACGACTACCGCGA
Source organism: uncultured Acidobacteriota bacterium (assembly GCA_963823445.1). Lineage (GTDB taxonomy): Bacteria > Acidobacteriota > Thermoanaerobaculia > Thermoanaerobaculales > Sulfomarinibacteraceae > JAHECW01. The sequence goes on along the minus strand of CAWGLT010000002.1, from coordinate 30,501 downwards.
GCACGGACTCAAGGCGGCGGCCGAAGGCGCTGGGGAGCTCCGGATCCACACCGGCAGGATGAGCGATCCCGATTACCGGCCGCACACCGCCGACGGTTGGCAGGACCAGCCCGAAGGCGCCGATCTCATCCTCGAGGACATGCTGCTGCAGCAGGCCTTCCCCGTCTCTCGGCCGCGAGGTCTTCGCCGCCCTCCACACCCGCCGCTGCGGTTGGCTGTCGGGGCAGCAGCTCGGGATGGAGCTGCTCGAACGGGCGCGTGCGGCGGGCGTCGAGCTCGTCGAGGGGCGGGTCGAGGCGGTGGAGACCACCGGCGGCAGGGTGACCGGGGTGCGGATCAGCGGCAGGAGCGGCAACCGCACCATCGCCACCGGCCGATTCGTCGACGCCGCCGGGCCCATGCTCGCCGAGGTCGCGCGGCTGCTCGGCATCGAGCTCCCGGTCTTCTCGGAGCTCCACCTCAAGACGAGCTTCGAGGACCACCTGGGGGTGGTTCCCCGCGATCTCCCGTTTTTGATCTGGGACGATCCCCAGCGCCTCGACTGGACATCAGAGGAGCGTGAAGCACTCGCATCGAGACGAGGCCACGCGCTGGCTGACCAGGACCCTGCCCGCAGGGGCCCACATGCGGCCCGAGGGCCGGCGGCACGTGCTCCTGCTCTGGCCCTACCACACCGGCCCGGTGGCCGAGACCTTCCCGCTCGAGATCCCCGACGAGTACACCGAGCTCTGCCTCCGCGGTCTGACCAAGGTCCTTCCCGGCCTCGCGCCCTATCTCGAGCACCTGCCGAAACCGTATGTCGACGGCGGCTACTACACAAAAACCCGCGAGAATCGTCCGCTCGCCTGTCCGCTGCCGGTCGAGGGCGCCTTTGTCCACGGCGCGCTCTCGGGGTTCGGGCTCATGGCGTCGATGGCCACCGCCGAGCTCTGCGCGGCGCAGATCACCGGCGGAACCCTGCCCGGCTACGCCCCCGCCTTCGATCTCAGGCGCTACGATGACCCGGATTACCTGGCGCGGCTCGAGGCGTGGGGCGAAGACGGGCAGCTGTGAGACGTCAGCCCGCCCCTCTCACCGGCTATCTGCTGCGGCCGGCGATGCACGGTACCCAGCTGGGCACAGCACCTCGCCGACCTCGCGACGAAACCTGGTGAGAAGTGCGGGCCAGCGCTGACCCGAACCCGGGAACCAGCCGTCACAACATCCCCACAAATCCACCACCTTTCCCTCACCACATCACGCGGGCCGGGACCGATGTTGGGATCAACCAACGAAAAGGAGGCTCGGACGATGAAAACAAGAACCACGATCGCGCTGTTGATGATGGTCATGATCTGGGCGGGCGCCGGATTGGCCCAGGAGCCCGCGAACGGACCCGGACGGCCATGGTGCAGTCCGACCGGAACCTGGTTCGGATCCAACGAGACTTTCGGCCTCGAATTTGTGGTGACCATCGACCCGGTGAACGGCCATTGTTTCTCGGTCGTCGCCGAAGGCCTTGAAGCCACTCCCCCCTGGGAGTCCGGCACGGCGTGGCGGGGGATGATCCGCAAAACCGGTCCCGGCACCTACAGCTGGGTGCAGATCGCCTACGCGAGCCCCAGCCAGTTCACCGATCCGGGGGCGGGGGTTCCCGACATCGCAGGGGCTCGCGGCCGGATGACGATGCTCGATTGCGATCACTTCGAGGTCGACTTCGGGCCGATCGGTATCTACGCCTGGGGTCAGACCCCGTTCGAAGACGACCCGGAGGCGACGTTTCCGCCTTCGATCGCGAGATACACCCGGGTTCCGTTCGAGTGTGAGACCGTACCCGATTGATCACCACTGCCCGGCGGCCGCAGGCCGCCGGGCGTCTCTTCATTTCGACCAGTGGCCGCGCCAGCCCCGTCGGGCCTCAAGAGCCGTCCGGGGTGAGCGTCGTCTCAACGCAGTCCCAACGGCAGATCAACGTCGACGGACCGATACCGATTGTGTCCCCTGACCTGAGTTCGTGCCGGCTCGCGATGGGTCTGCCGTTGACCAGGGTGCCGTTCTTGCTGCCGAGATCCTCAATACCCACCGAATCGGTCCCGATCTCGAGCATGGCGTGGCGCCTCGACACCTCTGGAGCCATGATCCGGACATCCGCATCGATTCCACGGCCGAAGACGACCGCACTCCCGAGGAGGGGAACCTGGTGGTTCGCGACGACGAGAAAACGGTCCGCGAGATCAGCGCCGTCGCGAGCGCCCAGACGGACTTTCTCACCGACGATGACGGCGAGGGGTTCGTGGCGAGCGGAGGTCGGCTGGGAAGACGGACTCTGCCGAGGCTTGCCTCCGGGCCCTGCAATGAGGCGATAGCCGCGCTTGGGGATGGTCTCGATGAACCGCGGCGCCCGCGGGTCATCGGCCAACGCCCTGCGGAGATCGGCGACGGTGTGCGTCAAGGTCGAATCGGCGATGAACTCGACGGTCCAAACGGAGTCGACAATATCCCGCCGCGACACGACTTCACCGGCGTGGTCCGCGAGAAACAGGAGAACCTCCATCGCCTTCGGTTCGAGGTGGACCGATCTCTCGCCGTTGGAAACGCGGTTGCGCTGCGGGTCCACCGTCCAGTCATCGAGGCTGAACGGTCCCACCACCCCGCGATTGATTGGTTCTGCGAACATTTTGATTGATTATACGCATAACCGGCTCGAGGTGTACATCGGTTGGTGTATCGCGATGGATGCCCGTCGGTTTGCGGGTGACGATCGTCGCCACAATCAACCTCGATCTGTGGTCGCATGACCATCTCTCAACCGCCTGAACCGGTCCTGCAGTTCTCTGATTCCCACCGCGATGCGGTCGTCATCGGATCAACAGGTGTACACACAGGAGTATTCGATCGTGCATCGGAGCCTCGTTCTCCGACTCCGGAACCGGCACGGGGCTCGACTCCTTCCTACCGTGCATCAACCACCTGTAATCCTGAGTTCCTCAATGACCCCGGCCGAGACCCACCAGAGGTTGTCGCGACCGTTGGCCGGGCCGGTCATGAGGGCTTCGAGATCGGCAAAGGTCGCGGGCTCGGGAGTGCCGTCGGGAACCCGGCTCGAGGTGAAGAAGAAGATCGACGCCGTCGGGGGAGAGCGCCGGGCAGTAGTCGAGGGCGGCGGAGTTGATGGGCTCGCCCATGTTGACCGCGGGGAGAAACTCGCCATCGGGCCCACGGAAGGCGATGTGCATGTCGCCGCCGCCCACATCGCCCTCGCGAACCGAGCCGAAGATGAGCCAGGATCCGTCGGGGGCGATGAGGGAGTTGAACTCGGGGCCGGGAGTGTTGACCGCGGGGCCGAGGTTCGCCGGTTCGGCCCACCCGTCGCCGGTCCACTCGGCCCACCAGATATCCTCGCCGCCGAGACCGCCCGGCCGATCGGAGGTGAAGTAGAGATCCCCGCCGGTGGTGAGCGATGGGTAGAACTCCTTGTGTTCGTCGTTGACCGGGGCCGGCAGGATCTCGGGTTCACCCCAGCCGTCGTCGGTGCGCGGAATCCGCCAGATGTCCCACTCGCCGGGCTCGGTCTCGCCGGGCGCCGGTCGTTTGGAGATGAAGTAGAGCCAGGCCCCGTCATGGGTGATGAACGGTTCGAGATCGGAGTACTCACCCGAGAAAACGGCGAACTCCGGCGCCGACCAACCTTCGAGGCCTTCGCTCCGACTCAGGATGGCGCCACGCTGGCGTTCGTAGATCGAGTAGAAAAGCTGTTTCCCGTCGGGAGTCCAAGCGGTGTCTCGTTCGGCCAGGGCGGTCGCCAGGAAGAGCGCCGGTGCGGCGCCGGGTGGTTGTTGGCCGAGCCAGGGCCCGGTGGGTGGCGCCGCGCCCGCCACGATCTCGACATCGTCATCGCACGAGCATCCCAAGAGAGTGCACAGACCGATCAGACCGAGAGTAGCGACAAAACGCATGGGCGGACCTCCGTTGAATATGCTACGCGTTGCGGCCGGCCGGGTTTCGCCGAAGCTTGGGCGGAATGTCAATCGGACGATGGGCCCTTTGGAACGCCGAGGTCTCGTCGGCGATGGTGGTGCACCGTAAGGGGTTCGTTCCATCGCCGGCGGGACGCCGGCGCTACAAGGGGTCGGTCGGCTTCTCTGATGAGCGCTTGCTCCGATCGGCGATGGAGGCCTGTGCCGTTGCGAGTTGGTTCCATCGCCGGCGGGACGCCGGCGCTACAGGGTTCCTCGGTTCTCGGGAGCGCCTGCTCCGGGCAGGCTGGAAGCCTGCCCCACAAACCGAAACGAAAAGCTGCTTCAGATTCTTCCAACTGGCACGAGCGAAGCGAGAGCCACCGCAATTCGTCCGACGAATGGCTCCTAGTCTTCGTCCTCGTCATCCCGGCCGGCCGCCGCAGCGATCTTCTCCTGCAGCTGCTTCGGCACCTCGGCGTAGTTGCTGAACTCCATGTGGAAGTCGCCCCTGCCGCCGGTGATCGAACGCAGGGTCGGCGCGTAGGTCAAGAGTTCGGCCAGGGGCACGCTGGCTTTGACCGTGGTCATGCCGTCCTCCGAGTCCATGCCCTGAACCCGGCCGCGCCGCGAGTTGAGGTCGCCCATGACATCGCCCATGGAGTCCTCGGGGATAAAGACCTCGACCTGCATGATGGGTTCGAGCAGGGTCGGGTTGCAGCGCGAGGCGCAGTCCTTGAACGCCTTGCGGCCGGCGGCCTTGAAGGCCATTTCCGACGAATCCACGGCGTGCTCTTTGCCGTCGAGCAGGGTGATCTTGAAATCGACCATGGGGAAGCCGGCGAGAACGCCCCGCTCGGCGGCCTCCTGGATGCCCTTGTCAACCGCGGGCCGGTAGCCCTGGGAGATCGATCCGCCGAAGATCTTGTCGATGAACTCGTAGCCGTTGCCCTTGTTGGGCTCCATGAGGATCTTGCACTCGGCGAACTGACCCGATCCGCCGGTCTGTTTCTTGTGCCGGGTCGTGGACTCGGCCGATCCGGTGATGGTCTCGCGGTAGGGAACCTTCGGCTGGTGGAGAAACACATCGACGCCGTAGCGTTTCTTGAGCCGACCGACCACCACCTCGACGTGGAGCTGGCCGGTGCCCGAGATGAGCTGTTCCTTGGTCTGCGGATCGCGACCGAAGCTGATGGTCGGGTCCTCGTCGCGGATCTTCGCCAGCGCGGCGGCGAGCTTGTCCTCGTCCCCCTTCGAAGCGGGCTCGAGGGCGAAGCTGATGGCCGCCTCGGGGATGGGCACCGGCTCGAAGACGATGTCGCCCTTGGCCACGCACAGGGTGTCGCCGGTCTGGGTGTGCTTGAGCTTGGGCACGGCGATGAGATCACCGGGGGCGACCCCCTCGACATGCTCGAGTTCCTTGCCCTGGATGATCGAGAGAGCCCCGAGTCGCTCCGGACTGCGTTTCGTCGGGTTGGTGACGTTGGCGTCGGACTCGATCCCGCCGGAGAAGACACGCATCAGCGAGATGCGGCCGGTGTAGGGGTCGGAGATCGTCTTGAAGACATAGGCGGCAAACGGACCGTCGGCGGACGCCGAGATTTCCTGTTCCTCACCGCCGACGATGGCCTTCGTGGTCCGCCAGTCCGGCGCCGGCGCGAGATCGACGATGGCATCCATGAGGGGCTGCACAGCGATGTTCTTGCCGCCGGCCACGGCGAAGACCGGGAAAAGGGACCGCGATGCAATCGCCTTCTTGAGCCCGCCGATAAAGGTGCCGAGCTCGAGCTCGCCGGCTTCGAGGTAGGTTTCCATGAGCGTCTCGTCCTGCTCGGCCACCATCTCCATCAAGGCTTCACGGGCGGCTGCAACCTCGGTGGCGAGATCTCCCGGAACCTCGATCTCGCTCGGGGCGCCGCTCTCGTCGGTTACCCAGGTGAACGCCTTGCCCGAGATCAGATCCACCACTCCCTTGAAACCCGACTCCTCACCGATGGGAAGCTGCACCGGTGTGACCTCACGACCGTACTTCTTCTGGAGCGAGTCGATGGTCCGCTGGAACGACGCACGGTCACGATCCATCAGGTTGACCCCGAAGAGCACCGGCAGCTTGATCGCCGCGGCCGCCTTCCACAGCTTGTCGGTCTGAACCTCGACCCCCGCCACCGCCGAGATGAGCAGCAGGCTGGCGTCAGCCACCCGCAGGCCCTGCAGGGCGTCGGTGGTGTAGATCGAGTATCCCGGAGTGTCGATGAGGTTGATCTTGTGTCCACGGTGTTCGAAGTGGGCGATCGCCGTGTTGATGGTGATCTTCCGTTCGTGCTCGTCCTCATCGAAGTCGGTGATGGTGTTGCCGTCGTCAACCTTGAGCAACCGATTGACCGCGCCCCCATTGAAAAGCATCGCCGACACCAATGAAGTTTTGCCGGTGTGGGAATGGCCGGTCACGGCGACGTTGCGGATTGAATCTGTGTTGAAGGTCGTGCTCATCTCTGCTCCTCCGGTGCTCGGACTGGAATGTCAGACGGTTGGTTCTCCGAAGTCGATCTCGGCGCCGGTCAGCAGGCGGAAGGCCTCGCTGTAGCGCTCGAGGGTTCCTTGAACGACCTCGGACGGCAGGGTTGGCGCCGGCGGCTCCTTGTTCCAGCCACTCTTGACCAACCAGTCTCTTAGGTACTGCTTGTCAAAGGAGGGTTGGGCGCCCCCGGGCCGGTACTCGTCGACCGGCCAGAAGCGGGAAGAGTCGGGGGTCAGGGCCTCGTCCATCCAGACAACGGCGCCGTCGTCGGTGAGACCGAACTCGAATTTGGTGTCGGCGATGATGATGCCGCGTTCGAGTGCGTAGTCGGCCGCCCTGCCGTAGATCTCGAGCGTCAGGTCGCGCAACCTTTCGGCGAGTTCGCCGCCGATGATGGAGACCATCCGATCGAAGCTGATGTTTTCGTCGTGGCCTTCGGTGGCCTTGGTCGCGGGGGTGAAAATCGGGGTCGAGAGGCGATCCGACTCGACGAGACCGTCAGGCAGGGGAATGCCGCAGACCTCGCCCGACGCCTGGTACTCCTTCCACCCGGAACCGGAAATGTATCCACGCGCCACGCACTCCACCGGGATCGGCCGGAGCCTTTTCGCCAGGACGCTGCGTCCGGCAAGCTCGGGGTGGCTGCGATAGGGTTCCGGAAAATCGACCAGCTCGGTGGCGAGAAGGTGATTGGGAACCAGATCCGAAAACCGGTGGAACCAGAACGAGGAGAGCCGGGTCAAGATGATGCCGCGACCGGATACGCCCGGCGACAGAACACAGTCAAACGCGCTGATCCGATCGGTGGCGACCAGTACCAGCGCGTCGTTGTGGGCGTAGATGTCCCGGACCTTGCCGCGGCTCACCAGTTCACCCCCGGGGATGGATGTGGTGAGCAGCGCGTCGATCATCTCAGGCTTCCTTGCCGTCTATCACTGCCTGGGCCTGGCGCGCCATGCGGGACTTGTAGCGCGAAGCGGTGTTGCGGTGCAGCACTCCCTTGCGCCAGCCCACGTCAATGACCGTAAAGGTCTCGGGCAGGAGTTCCTTTACCTTGTCGGCGTCGCCGTCGGAGATGGCGGCGCGCATGATCCGCATCTGCCGGCGCACCCGGGTGCGAACCGCACGGTTCCGCATCCGGCGTTCGAGTGACTGCCGGTGGCGCTTGCGCGCCTGTTTCTTCGTTCCCTTGATGGTCATTTCACATACTCCTAGCTTCGAAGCTGCTGTGGGCAGCATCGGGTCGCACATAATAACGGAAGAAGTGCATTTGTGCTAGTACCTACTCCGGCAGGTCAAACGGTTTCGAAGCGAAACCGTTTGACCTGCCGGAGAGCGGATTGAGTTTTCCGCGCCTCGTGCGATCTAGCGAATCGTCAACCCCAACGACCGCAACCTCTCGCGGGCAAGATCCGCTTCGCGGGTGCCCGGATACTCGTAGACCACATACTGCAGGTGGACAACTCCCTGAGCCTGGTCGTTCATCTTGAGGTAGAGCAGCCCCTTCTTGAGCTGCGCCGCGGCCGCCTTGTCCGAGGTCGGATAGTCCTCGAGCACCTGGGTGAAGACTTCGAGCGCCATCGCCGAATCGTTCTGGGCGTCGTAGCACTCGCCGATCCAATACAGGGCGTTGTCGGTCAGCTCGGTATTCGGCCACCTCGCCATATAGTCACGAAACCCCTGGGAGGCGAGGTCGTAGTTTCCACGCATATAGTCCTCGTAGGCTGAGCGATAGAGTTCCTCGGGGGTCGAAATCCCCTCGGCCGGCATCACCGCTTCTTCCTCACGCGCTTCGGCGGAGCTGCCGCCGGACCCCGCGCTCGCCTCGGCCGCAGTCACCGGAGGCAGCACCGCCCCCGTCGAAATCCGGGCTCGCGACGCGGCGAGCTCCTGCGAGATCGTCTGCAACTGCCGGGTGGTCATGTCGAGGCTCGCGTGCAGGGCCTCGATCTGCTCCTGCAGCCGTTTGACCTCGGCGGCAAGATCGGCGTTGGAGCGCATGGACTGCGAGCTCAGCTCCTGCATGCGGGACTCCATCGACTGGAGGTCCTTCTTGTCGAGGCTGTTGGCCTGCATCCCATCGAGCTCGCGCTGAACATCGGTGATTTCGCGATGGAGCAGCGCCATGTCCTCGGAGCCGGTCGAACAGGCCGCGAGGGGGATCAGCATGACCACAAAAACCACCAGCAAACGAACGCGCATCATTGCCTCCTCGAGCGTCATCGGGCGGTAATCACGAAGTGGGCCCGGCGATTGAGGCGGAAGGCCTCCTCGGTCGCGCCCAGGGCAAACGGCCGCTCTTCGCCGTACGAAATCGTCCGAATCCTGGTGGCGTCGACGCCGAGGGAAACGAGGTAGTCGCGGACCGAATTGCTCCGGCGATCACCGAGCGCAAGGTTGTACTCCCGGGTGTTTCGCTCGTCGCAGTGTCCTTCGACGAGGATGAGGACCGTCGAGTAGCGGAGCATCCAGTTCGCGTTCTTGGCGAGAATTCCTCTCGCCTCCGGGCTGAGATCGAAGCGGTCGGTGTCGAAGAAGACATCCTCGAGGTACCCACGGGCGTTCAGATCCGCCAGGTCTTCGGGCAACTCCGAATAGACGGTCTCGGTTGAAATGGTCTCGGTCACGGCGTCGTCGATCTCTTCCTCGACGACGGCATCGTCCATGTCGAGGGCGGGCGCGGGGGTCGGTTCCGGCGGCGGCGCGTCGGCTTTCGGACCACTGGAACAAGCCACCATTGACAGCGCGACAACGAACAGCACACCAACGGCCATATACCGTGCCTCGAATTTCATGATCGCCTCCTTGGTCGCCTCACTTTAGCCCGGTTTCCAGACGAGGTCCACTGGCTTCGTCCGGTACCGCAATTGATGTGACCCGGCTCACCGCTCCGGGTTCCCGTCGGCACCCTCGATCTCTCCGACGAGGCCTCCGTCGGGTCGGGACAGCCCTCCTCGGCGGTGGAGCTTGCCAAGATAGTCGAAAACCACGATGGAGCCGGCAACCGCGAGATTGAGACACGGTACGAGGCCCCATTGAGGAATCTGGACGATGAGTTCGGCGTCGGCCAGAAGTTCCGGCGGGACGCCTCCGATCTCCGCTCCGAGGAGGAAGCACGGACGGTCCGGGTACTCGGCCTCGAAGAGATTGGTCGAGTTCTCGGTGAGCTCCACCGGTACGAGATTCCACCCGCGATCTTCGACATGGGCCCGGAGGGTTCCGATGTCCGCCGGCAGCTGGACGATCTCGGTGAAGAGATCGGCGGTCCGTGCGGCCTCGACATTCCACTCGCGATCGCCGATGAGAATGACCTCCTGGGCGGCCGCCGCGTGCGCCGTCCTGACCAGCGAGCCGACGTTGTGCTCCTTGGAGATCTCCCACGCCGCGATGGCGAACGGGCGCAGCCCGAGGCGGTATTCAGCGAGTCTCCGAGCCCGTCGCTCGGCGCGCCGTTGAGCCAGAAATGCGTCCCTGGCTTCGAATTCATGGTGCCAATCTATCAAACGAATGCGACACATCTGGTGGCTCCGGGATGACATGCAAGGGCGACAACGCTTAGGGGAGGGCAAAAACTCCACCCCCTATTCAATTCTAGAACCTGAGATGAGCGCTTCGGCCGTTTGAGATGTGCCCGGATCTTGATGCTCTGATGCGTTCAAAAAGCGGAGGCATACCCGGGGTATGTTGAGCATTTTTGAACGTGCCAGAGCGCAAGAGACGGGTACAGATCAACGGTGAGAAGTGCTGATCTCAGGTTCAAAAAGTGCCAGAGCGCAAAAGACAGATGCAGATCACCGGTGAGAAGGGCCCGTCTCGGGTTCTAAACATACGAAATCCCGCTCCTGCGGGATTTCGCTTCGGCGGATGACCGCCCGGACCTTTTCAGTGGGTATCGCGGCTGTGTGGTCCGTTAAACACCCGCGGTTCCTTCGAACACTTTCAATATGGTGTCCGACATCGCGGATTGTCAAGGGCTCGAACCGGGGTCATTTTTTGAAGCCGCTGCGAGGGTCGCCGGGTCGAAGGCGAGAGGCAGGAGAGAGCCGACGGTTGTCGACACTCGACCCCCGTCGAGACCGGCCAGAATCACCGGAAAATCGCCGAACTCAGCCAGAACCTGACGACAGGCGCCGCAGGGCGCGGCGGGGGGATTCGATTGGGTCACCACCGCGACTCCTGCGAATTCCCGGCAACCCTCCGCCACCGCGGCGGCAACGGCGTGGCGTTCAGCGCACACGCCGAGACCGTACGACGCGTTCTCGACGTTGCAGCCGGCAAAAACGCGGCCATCGGTGGTCAGCACCGCAGCACCGACCAGATAACCCGAATACGGAGCATGCGCGTGATTTCGAACTTTGGTCGCGGCCGCCACGAGTCTCATCGATCTGCTGCTGATCCCTTCCCCGCCACCTGCTCATCATCCTGCCGGAGTATGGCCCCGCCTCTCCTCAACCTAAGACCCAAACGGCCGCCTGACGGCGGCCGTTGCGACCTCGAGAGGTCGGGTCATCGTCGTCACTGGCGGCGGGTGCTGCCAGAGGAAGAAGAGGAGGATCTCGATCCTGAAGAGGATCCAGAACTCGGGCTGCTGGTTCCCGATGATCGTACGCCGGACGAACCGGAGGACGACCGGGCGGGGGCCCGAACCGCCGACGATGAAGATCTCCCCGCTGACGATGGCGCACCTCGAAGAGAAGGAGCGCCTGTATACGGGGATCCCGACCCCATGGTCCGGCTCGGCCGCGTCGGTGAGGTGCGGGGGACGATGACCGGTCGCGACAAGCCCGATGTCGAGCCTGGGCGACCACCACCAACGCGGGTTGAAACCGGCTGTCGCACGAGGGGGGAGGACGAACTCCGAGTGCTCGGAAGGAATGGTGACGTCCGAGCGGTCGGAAGGGAGGACGAGCTTCGGGTGCTCGGCAGGCTTTGGCCGCTCGGTGGCAGCGTCCCCAAGCCTGGCGCTGATCGGCCGATGCTGCGGCCGTATGGTCCGGTCGTGGGTTGGACGGGGTTGCGGGCGCCGCCACCGGATCCGGGATCGGTGCTCGCGCCGGGGACGCTTCCGCCGCCGGCGTCGCCACCGCCGCCGCCTCTGCCGGGTCGGTAGTAGTTGTCCTGCGAGTATCGTCCGGCAGCCGCCCGTGAGGTCTCCGAGACCATGAACGGCGATTGGTTGCCGACGGTGAGCCCGGACGACCCCCCTCGAACCGCATTCGATCGAGCGGGAGCGGTGGCATCGGGTTGCGTCGCCACCACGGACTGGGCCGAACTCCTGCCGAGGGTCGACAACGTGGTCGGCTGCACCAACTGCGAGATGTCGTCTCTTCCGAGCGTGGTATCGCGGGCCATCACCCGGGTGATGTCTCGATCCGTTCGCGCGCCCACGTCGGTGAAGGTGCGGGCGATCTCATCGGCCGCGCTCGCTCGAGCCGGCGAACGGGTGGTCAACGGCCCGGTGACCACGACCCCCGTGGCTTCTCCCTGGTTGGGCATGACCCGGCTGCCGGGCTGAACCACCCGCGACAGGTGCTCGCTGGCGAAATCGTCCGCCGCCACGACGTTCCAACCGGTCCGATCCATCTCGGCGACTCGGACCCGGCCGGTGAAATCGGCGGCCGTCCGGCCCTCGGACGAAGCTCTCAGATTGTCGCCGCCACCGGGTGTGACGCGTCGAGAATCGCTTCCGGAATCGGCCGCCGCCCGTTCCCGGGCGTCCGGTGTCTGACGCCGGCCGGCATCACCGGGGCTGACTCCATTTCGCGGCGCGACCACATCGCCACGCGGCGGTCGCGGTTGGCCCGAACCGGGCGGGTAGTAGCCGCCGCCTCCGCCCCAGCCGGGGTAGCGGTTCCAGCACCAGGAATCGTAGTAACCCCAGGGGCACCAACTGACATAGCCCGGCCACCAGCACCAGCTGACCCAGGCCGGACTCCACACCGAACCCCAACCCCAGGTCCAGCCGAGTCCCACGGAAAAGGACCACGAGCCGTAGTGATAGGGCAGCCAACCCCAGGGCTCGTAGGACACCCAGGACCAACCGGTGGACGTCCAGTACCAGCGACCCGCCGTGTACGGCTGCCAGTCCGGGGCCACCGCAGGCTGCCATGCCCAGCTCTGGGTGGCGTCGACATAGACCCAGGTGCCGTAGCTGTCGAGGATCGCCGCCTCGCGGCCGTAGCGATCATCGACGTACTGGGAACTCTCGCTTTCATAGGTGAGCCGCCGCTGTTCGACCCACCGTGCAAAGTCGTCGCCCCAGGTGAGGTGGGGCTCGACACCGGAGATCTCCCCGCTGCGGACCTCGGCGGCGGTGGCCGGCTGGACCAGCACTCCGCCGGCGGTGGTCGCGGCCTCGGCCAGCCCCTCCCAGACCTCGACCCGAAGACCTCCGGTGCGCAGAACCTCGATCCGGTAGGTGCCCGGTTGGGTGAGATAGACGGTGGCGCCGGAGCTGTCGATCCGCATGGGTTCGCCGCTCAATACGTGCTCAGGGACCGTGATCATGACCACGCCGTCGACGAGAAAGAGAACGGTTCGATCTCCGCCGAGATCACGGCTGAAGGCGACCGCGTCAAAGCTGACCGTCGTGTACTGATCGAGCCACATGACACTGCCGTCGGCGAGGATGACTTCCATCCGCGCCTCGCGCGCGGTGTCCACCCGGTCGCCCACGACCAACGGCATGTTGATGGCCGCTTCGATGGCTTCGTCGTCGGTGGCGGGTTGGATGGTGGCGTAGCGCTCGAGGTAGGAAATGTAGCTCAGCGAGGTCAGATCGTCCTCCCCAGAGGCCATGAGAGGGGCCGCCATTCCGAGGATCAGTACTGCCGTCGCTAGCCTTTTCATATCCAACTCCTTACGCGAATCTTGAACTGCAACCTCTGTGCCATCCCCGGAAGATCCAAACGGTCCCGCCCGGGCGGGACCGTTTGATCTTCTCGAATCAAGAAAGCCGACGACGAAGCTCAACTCTGCTGCCAGGATTCCCTTCACGACTTCGGCAAACTGAACCGGTGGGCAGATAGCCGTTGATCCGGCCCCGCTCCGTGCCGTCGGGAGAGAAGACGAGCACCGTCGGCAGGCTCTCGACACCGTATTGATCGGAGAGATCGCGCCCCGCATTGTCGACATCCAAGGTCAGGGCCACCATCGAGTCGGAAATCAGCGACATGACCGCGTTGTCCCTGAAGGTCGTGGATTCGAGTTTCTTGCACCAGACGCACCACTCGGCCTCGAAACTGACCAACACGGGCTTGTCCTCGGTCTTGGCCCGGGCAAACGCGGAATCCCAGCTCTCCTCCCAACTCAGGTGGGTCACGTGGGACGAAACCGGCTCGAACGAGGCCTTCGTCGGTCCGTCACCAGCCGGGTCCGCACCACAGGCCGTCAGCGATCCCATCACCATGAGCGCGACGATCACCACGCTTGTTTTTGTCTCACGAAGATTCATGACGCCTCCCGTCGGCGGCGGGATTGTATCACCGCTTGGCTATACAGTATGGCGCTCGGTCCTCATCGGTAACACCATGCGGCGGTTGTCTTGCGCCCCGGCGTCTGCAGTGACATCATCCGCGCATGCCGAGCAAGAGCCCTTTCGCTATTCCACCGCATCGAACGCGCGCTCGAGACCATCGCCCTGGGCTCGACCCCGCTCGACATCATCCACGACACGACCGAGTTCCTGGCCGCGAATTTCGCGGATGACCTCGGCATCACCGGCGGCCGGATCTATGTCCACACGGACGGCAGCTACGAGCTGGTCAAGGGCTTTGGCGAGGCAACCGACGCGCCGATCGGGCGTCGGATCTGGAAGACCTACCCTCCCTTCGAGAAGATGTTGGACACCGGCCTCGTGGTCATGAAACGCGACGACGAACGCCTCGACCCCCGCCTCGAGCACGAGCTCGGCACTCGCGAGTGGTTTGCCGCCATTGCGGTCTCGGAGGGCCAGTACGTCCTCTCCTTCGATGTCGACACGCCCGGCGACGAGCACGAGAATCTCCACCGAACCCTCAACATCATCCGCCTCGCCGTCAACCAGAAGCTCCGCGAGGAGCGGATGGTCGCCATCATGGAGGACGCACGGCAGATCCAGAACTCGATCCTGCCGCGCCACCTCCCGAAACCGGGCGATTTCGAGATCGCCGCCCGCAGCGTCGCCGCTGAGATCGTCGGCGGCGATTTCTACGATGTCATCGTCCTCGACGACGAGTTATCTTCAACGTCGTGATCGCCGACGCCACCGGGCACGGGTCTGCCCGCAGCCCTTCAGGTCCGCGACGTCTACACCGGTCTGCGAATGGCGCTGTCGCGCGAGTTCAAGCTCACCCGCACGCTGGAGCGACTCAACAACATCATCCACCGCAGCCGTCTCGCCACCAAGTTCGTCTCGCTGGTCCTGGTCGAGATCAACCTTTCCGGCACGGTGATCTACTGCAACGCCGGCCACCCGTGGCCGATCCTGATGCGCGCCGATGGATCGGTGATCCGCCTCGAAGCCGGCGGTCCGATTCTCGGGCCGGTCCCCGACGCAACCTATGTCATCGGCATCCAATCCATGGAACCCGGCGACTCGATGATCCTCTTCACCGACGGGGTCACCGAAGCGAGCGAGAACGGCGAGGAGGAGTACGGCATCGACCGCCTCATCCACATCGCCAGAACCAGCCGTTACCTCGACCCGCCGGCCATGGTCGACCGCATCTTCACCGATGTCGCCGAGTTCTCCCATCGCACCCCGCCCGAGGACGACCAGACGGTCGTGATCATCAAACGGATGCTCCCCGAACCCGAAAGAGGCCCCCGCATGATCGACTTCACTCCCGGATCGTTCTTCGATCTCGCCGATTTCGCCCACCGCGATCTCTTTGCCGCCGATGACGCGGTGTGGACCGCCCTCGGCCGACGACTCGTCGCCTACCTCGAGGCGTGGACCGAATGGGAGATCGCCTGCGATCTTCCCGCCGGAGTTCACCTGCTCGGCGATCGGATCTCCATCGCCGCCGACTGCAAGGTGGAACCGGGCGCGGTCATCGTCGGACCGGCCATCATCGAAGGCGGAGTCTCCATCCGCACCGGTGCCTATGTTCGTCAGAATGTGATCCTCGCCGAGGGCTCGCTCGTCGGCGCCCACTCGGAGGTCAAGGGATCGGTCCTGCTGCCCGGGGCAAAAGCACCTCACCAGGCCTATGTCGGCGACTCGATCCTTGGCCGCAACGTCAACCTCGGCGCCGGCACCATCTGCTCAAACGTCAAGAACATCGGCAGCGAAGTCACCTTCAGCGCCGGCGGCGAAGTCGTCAAGACGGGTCTGAAGAAGTTCGGCGCGGTCCTCGGCGACGACTGCAAGACCGGCTGCAACACCGTGTTGAACCCCGGGGTGGTCATGGGCCCGGGATCGGTGACCTACACCAACGCCAGCCTGCGCGGCGGCTACTACCCGGCCGGAACCCTGGTGAAGGTGAGACAGGAGCAGAAGTTTGTAGAAATGGATCGGCTGCGCAAGAAATAGTTCCATCGTCCGCGTGTCGTGGTTCTCTCGAGCGCAACTCTCCCCTGAAACGACCGCAGTTTTCCGAAGGCGCCGCGTTTCTTCCCGGAACTGCCGGCTGATGGCCTGCGGCCATCTTCCGTCACTCCCGGGAGTTGAGGGGCATTCCAACCACACCACCGCATCGCGCCGGGAATCATGTGATATCCGGCAGCCTGACTCAAAGGGATGGCTATGGCCCGGGCTACCGCCCGCCCTCGCCGGCAGCGTCGGCCGCGGCCGCATCTTCGGCGGCGATGGCAGCAGCTTCACCTTCGGTCGGCGTGGGTTTGAGCCTGTCGTCCGCGACCGCCATCGCCAGCGAATCCGGCATCGGTTCGCCCGGCTTGGGCTCGTAGAACGGAAGCTGGAACGGCCACGGCAGTTCGCGCAGAGGGATCTCCTGCTCGCGGCACGGCTCGCTCGGCTCGGTGCCGTCGAGAAACGCCTCCAGCACCACCGATGTCTGATGACTGCACGGCGGCACCGCGCGCTCGCCGGTGAACGCGTCGACGGGTGTGAAAACCACCCCCGCCGGCACCGAGAAGTCCTCGGCCCGCGTCGCCTCATCGAGGGTCTCGAGATAGCCCTCCATGAAGTTGTTCCAGATCGGCTGCGCCGCCTTGGCGCCGGTCATCTTCTTGCCGATGGCTTCCTTGCGGTCCCGACCCACCCAGACCCCGACCGTCATCCGCGGAGAGAAGCCGACAAACCAGGCATCGGAGTAGTCGTCGGTGGTGCCGGTCTTTCCGGCGAGATTGGCGTCGAGCCAACGCGCCGATTGCCCGGTCCCGCGCTCGATGACCCCGCGCAGGACATGCAGCGCCAAATAGGTGGCCGGCGCCGGCATGATGGGCTCGATCCTCGGATAGAAACGTTCCAGCGGCCGGCTGTCGCGGTCATTGACTTCGGCGATGAAGTAGGGCTCGGGCAGCTCGCCGAGGTTGGCGATGGCCGAGTACGCCCGCACGAGATCGATGAGGCGGACCCCGAGCGAACCCAGGGCGAGCGAGGGATAGGGGTGAAGCTCGGTGGAGATGCCGAACCGACGGGCCGTCTCCACGACCTGCTCGGAGCCGACCAATTGCTGCAACTTGACCGCCGTCGCGTTGTAGCTGAGTTCCAGGGCGGTGCGCAGAGTCGTGATGCCGTAGTAGACGTTGTAGTAGTTCTTCGGACAGTAGGTCAGCTCGCCCGTCCCGTCGGGAAGCAGAAACGGGCCGTCGAAGAGCGTGTCCGCCGGCGAGTACCCCTGTTGAAAGGCCGTGAGGTAGACAAAGGGCTTGAAGGCCGAGCCGCACTGGAGGGACGACTGCACCGCCCGGTTGAACTCCGACCGTTCGAAGTCGAAGCCGCCGACCATGGCCCGGATGGCGCCGGTCTGGTTGTCCATCGCGATGAGGGCGCCCTCGACCTCGGGTTCCTGGAGCAGCGCCACGGGGATCACCGCTTCCGCCTCTTCGGGGAATGTCTCGGGAAGCCTGACAAAGACCAGATCGCCGACATCGAGCAGCCGCTTCATCGAAACCGCGCCGGTCCACTTGACGGCGTCCATGTCGAGACGCGCTCGATGATCACCGAGCCTGAGCATCGCCTCCCGACTCCCGACCTCGATCACCACCGCGTGGACCATGGCGCCCGGTGCCAGCTCGAGTTGCCTCCATGACGGGTGCGCGTACTCCGCGACGTCCTCGATACCCGCGGTGTCGAGGACGTTGGGCGGCGGCCGCCACCCGATATAGATCATCTCGAGCTTGACGAGCCACTCGCGAACGGATTTCTCGGCGAGCTTCTGGAGGTGGGGATCCATGGTGAGGTGGACCTGGAGACCGTCCTTGTACAGGGCATTGGTGCCGTACCGCCGTTCGATCTCCTTGCGCGCCTCCTCGAGAAAATACGCTCCCGATTCGACCCGGTCGCGATGGAGGGCGACCACGAGGGGTTCGGCGACCGCCTCGGCGTGCCGATCGGCATCGATGTAGCCCTGTTCGAGCATCCGGTCGAGAACCTTGTTGCGCCGTGCGAGCGCGTTCTCGGGTCGCTTGATGGGGTTGTAGAGATTGTTGGCGCTCGGGATCATCCCGGCGAGGAGCGCCGCCTCGGCCAGCGAGATCTCCATCGCCGGCTTGTTGAAGTAGAGCTGCGACGCCGCCTCGACCCCGTAAGCGCCGTGACCGAAGAAGACCTGGTTGGCGTACATCGTGAGGATCTGGTCTTTGGAAAACCGTTTTTCGATGTCGATGGCGAGCAGCGCCTCTTTCGCCTTGCGGCTGACGGTCCGCTCTCGTTCGAGAAAGAGGTTGAGGGCGAGCTGCTGGGTGAGGGTCGACGCCCCGCCGCGCGAGCCGAGCTTGCGATCGCGAAGGCTGTACCACACCGCTCGGGTCACCGCCTGGGGATCGACGCCGCCGTGGTTGTAGAAATCGGCGTCCTCGATGGCGACGATCGCCTGTTTGAGATGGTCCGGAATGGCCTCGGGTTTGAGCTCGACCCGCTGCTCCACCGCCCACGAAGCCATTTCGGTCCCGTCATCGGCATAGACGTGGGTCGCGGTGGCGGGTCGGAAGTTCTCGAGAATATCGACCTGGGGCACGTGCAGGAACTGGGCCACCACCCAACCGGCCAAGGCGCCCGCGAGGACGCCGGCAACGATCCCGATGGCGATGAACTTGAGCAGCCGAAGGAGCTTCTCGCGCATGCCGACAGGGTAGCAGAGGAGATGGGGCAATGGTGTGGCCGGCGTATGGGCCGATTCGGGGCTCCCCCTGACCGGATCAGCCGACTACGGTGCGACCGAACTCCAGGCGCTCGAGGTTCCGTTTTCGAATCCGTCGTCGAAGATCATGTACCAGTCGCCGTATCCGATCTTGACGCGATAGCCTTCGGTGGTGACCGACTCGACGCAGATGAGGATCTCGTTGGGCGCGTCCTCGAAGCACTCGCCGGGCAGCCACATGGCGCCGGCATCGGCGCCGTTGCTGACGTCCTCGACATCCACCAGCCACGCCGGTTCCTGTCCGTGGGCGAAGTCGACCTCGTGGATGATCACCGCAAAACCGGGAAGACTGCCGTCGTAACCGAATCGGTCACGGACCTCGACGGTGTAGAACCTCGACGACCCCGGAATCGGAACTTTGACCATATGGAGATTGGTCGTGGTCGCATAGGTCAGGTGGTCGATATTGAACCAGTGCAGCCCTTGCGGTCGAGACCTCGGCCTTTCGACCGGCGAGAATCCAGCCGAGCGAGTCCTTGTGGTAGGAGATCGTGTGTTTGCCGACGGTGCCGTAGGTGGCATCGTGAGTCGGCATAGCCCAGGAGCTCGCTCATGACATCCCACGGGTTGTCGTAGGGACTCGAATCCCCGTCGGCGTTGTTGGAATGCGGAAGACCGAAGGCGTGGCCCATCTCGTGGCCGATGACGGCGACGTTGTCGCCAGCCCCACGGCGGCTCCCATGTGACCCCGCCCCAACCGCCCCACGCATAGGGTCCGAAGGTGTCGTTGAACATGAGGTTGACTGCCGTCGAAGTTGCTGACGTTGACCGTACCGGCGGCCGCGCTGGTGCAGTCGTTGTAGAGCGCGGTCAGCATGGTGGCTGTAATTGCTGCCGCTGATCAAATCCGTGTAGTAGGCCTGGGTGTGGGGCATGGTGAACCACCCCGCGGCCGTCGATCCGACGACATTGACCATGTCGTACGACTGACGGCGCCAGTAGTGGTCGAGGCCGGGCTAGGCATTGCCGTACATGTTCTGGAAATAGCTCACGTCCTTCCGGCGGCAGGGGGATGTCGGAAAACTTGCACATGAGCGAGACATAGGGATACGACCCGGCAGCCCGGTTGGAGCCGGGTGCGCCACCCTCCGCCGCCGCGACGGCCAGCGGACGAACGGTGGAGCGGTCGAGTTCGCCACCCTCGGCGGGAAGCTCGAACCCGGACCCGGCGCCCGTTGGCCGCCATGGGTCCGCCGAGGGCCAGACAGACGGTCCACGCCGATCTCGAGACCGATCAGCGAGCCGTCGTCGAGACGAAGACTCGCACCCATCGCTTTGGCCTGGGTCCCGCCCGGAGCCGGAGTGCCCCAGGCGAGGAGAAGAGATCCTTCAACCCACTCTGGTTTCGTCCGGAGACTCCGTTCGCCGCGTCGGAGAGGACTCGCGATTCCGAGGATCGCAAAGGACAGGACAACCGACAACTTCAGGTATTGAATACGCATCGCCCACTCCTTGTACGGTCTGCCCCCCATTCAAGACTAAAACCGGTCGATCCGAGCGTCGGTGATCTGTATCATGCTCAGTCATGCTTCATGCCCTCATCGGCCTCGGTGCGAATCTCGGCGAACCGGCGGCGGCGTTCACCACCGCCCTCGACGAGATCGCCTCGAGGGGAGAGGTCGTTTCGCTCTCCCGCCTGTGGCGGACGCGACCCCTCGGACCGGACCAACCCGACTACAGCAACGCCGCCGTCCTGATCCGGTGGAAGGGGGCGCCGTGCCGCCTTGCTTCGCGCCTGTCGCGAGCTCGAAGTTGCAGCCGGAAGGGATCGCTCGACCGAGCAGCGATGGGGCCCCCGGGTCCTCGATCTCGATCTGCTCATGGTCCGCGACCTCGTCTGGCGCGGACCCGAGCTCGAGCTGCCCCACCCCGGTTTCCACCGGCGGGCCTTCGCCCTGGTCCCGGCAGCCGAGCTCGTGCCGGATTGGGTCCACCCCCTCGTCGGTCGGACCATCGGCGATCTCGCGGAAGAGGCCCTGCGGGACGATCCCGGTGCGCTCATCTCGAGCGAGCCGTTCCCGGTCGTACCGAGCGTTCCCACAGCGACCTGACCCTGCCGGGGCCTCGGAATTGAACCACAGAGGCACAGAGACACAGAGGGAACGCCGGTTCGTAAACGCTCAAAATGTCCCTCGGCTCGTCGATCGTGGCTGCCGGAGCGGCGAACTGAAACACAGAGCGTTCATCGCAGTTTCACCGCAAAGACCGCCAAGCACGCCAAGAACATCGCAAAGGGCATCGCAATATTGACTCATCGCACCATCGCATCGGGTCAGAAGCGGCCCGGTTCGTTCCCGATTCCACCCGGATGGCGGGGTGGGCGGTGTGGAATTCCACTCTAAGAACAGGCTCTTTCGGTCCCGCTTCGGACTCATTCCGGGTTCTTTCCACAGCTAGGAGGCTGCACCACGGAACGACGGTGCTCAGAACGACAGGTAGCTAGGCCTTCTTGATCGGTCGTGAGCCCGGTTTGTTGGTGGGCACGCCTTGGTGCGCAGAGCGGGCACTCGTCGGCGCTCCAGGTCGGAAAGCTCGCCTCGAGCAGCGCCCGGTACGGTCTTGGTGCGAACGGGTTCGGGTTGCCTGACCGGTTGACCATGGAGGCCAGCCCGACGACCACGGCGCCGTCCGCCTCGAGGATCTCGATGACCTCGCGGGTCGATTTTCCGGTCGTCACCACATCCTCGACGACGACGATCCGCTGGCCGGCCGTCACCGCGAATCCACGCCGCAGCACCATCTCGCCATCGGCGCGCTCGGTGAAGAGAAAGGGAAGGCCGAGGGCTCGGGCCGTCTCGTGACCGATGATGAGCCCGCCCATGGCGGGAGAAACCACCAGGTCGATCTCGGCAACCGCATCGGCGATCGCCGCCGCGAGCAGCGTCCCGGCATGTCCCGCCCGGCTCGGTTCGGCGAGATAGAGGGCGCACTGGAGGTAGTCGCCGGAATGGAGACCCGAGGAGAGCAGGAAGTGCCCGCGCTGGTGTGAACCGCAGGCGGTGAAGTCGGCGATGGTCAGCGAATCGTTCACTGGTCCTCCCGGTCGATGCCGTAGGCCTGCATCTTCTTGTAGAGGTTGGACCGCGGGGTCTCGATGGCGCGCGCCGTGGCGGCGACGTTCCAGTTGTTGGCCGCCAGGTGGTGACGCAGGAAGGCGATCTCCGAGGCGCGTTGGAAATCCTGCAGGGTGGGTTCGGACAGCAACCGCTGCAGCTCGTCACCCCCGGTGGTGGCGTCGAAGAGATCGACCCCCTCGATGGTGTCGTCGAGCTCCATGATCACCGCCCGCTCGACGACGTTCTTGAGCTCGCGGACATTGCCCGGCCACGGGTGGCGGGCGAGCCGGGCCAGCGCGCTCGGGCTCCACTGCTTTGTCCGGCGGCTGTACTCGGTGCAGAACTGCTCGGTGAGGTGCTCCACCAGGGGGGCAATGTCGTCCGGGTGTTCGCGCAGGGGCGGCGTCCTGAGCACCAGAACCGCCAGCCGGAAGTAGAGGTCTTCTCGAAAGCTCCCGTCGGCCACGCCGCCGGCGAGATCCTTGTTGGTGGCTGCGATGACGCGAACACTGACCGTGAACGGCCGTTCCGCCCCCACCGGCTCGACCTCACCATCCTGCAGGACGCGCAGGACCTTGGCCTGGGTCTTGAGGCTCATGTCGCCGACTTCGTCGAGAAAGATGGTCCCTCCGTCCGCCTGGACGAACTTGCCCACCTGGCGTTGGTGGGCGCCGGTGAAGGAACCCTTCTCGTGACCGAAGAGCTCGGACTCGATGAGCTCCTCGGGGATGGCGGCGCAGTTGACCCGAATGAACGGCTTGCGGGCCCGGCCGGACAGGTGGTGGAGACGGCGGGCGACCAATTCCTTGCCGGTGCCCGATTCGCCGAGGATGAGGACCGTGGCGTGGGTCGGCGCCGCGCGGGTGATCTCTTCACGCAGCCGAGCCATGGCGGCGCTCGAACCGAGCAGGGGTGGCGGTTCGTCCACCGAATCGAGTTCTCGCGCCACCCTGCCCTGGGCGACAGCCCCCCGCACGGTGAGGAGCAGATCGGCGCGATCAGGGGGTTTGGTGAGATAGGCCGCGGCCCCGGCCTCGAGGCACTGCTGGGCGGTGAACTGGTCACCGTGGCCGGTGAGGATCACCACCGGGATCTCGAGTCCCCTGCGGGAGAGGTTGTCGAGCAGGCCAAAGCCATCCATCCCCGGCATCTTGATATCGAGCAGCGCCGCATCGGGCTGCCGCGAGTCGAGCAGGTCGAGAGCCTGGAACGCGTCCGTCGCCTGCTCGACCTCGTATCCCGCTCCGCTGAGGATTCGATCGAGCACGCGCCGCACACCGGGATCGTCGTCGATGATGAGTATTCGGCCTTCCATGCCGACATGGTAGCAGCCGGACGCCCCCGCCGTAATCCGTAGCCTCGACGAGCCGCGGCCGAGACCGCCCGGGCGCAAGTGAGAGATTTCACATCAGGTCGATCTCGGAGTAGAATCCCGACTCAGCCATCGGCTGCGGGAGGAATACATGAGCGACATACAGAAGATTCTCGGCGATCTCGGACTCAAGGCAATCAACCAGGGCGCCTGCACCGGCGAGTGGATCGCCGCTGCAGACGGCCGCGAGCTCGTCAGCATCAACCCGACCACCGGCGAACCCATCGCCACGGTGAACCAGGCCGATGTGGCCGCCTACGAAAAGGTCGTGCAGACCGCCGCGGACAGTTTCGTCGACTGGCGGATGATGCCCGCTCCCGCGCGCGGCGAGATCGTCCGCGAGCTCGGCAACGAGCTGCGCAAGTTCAAGGAGCCCCTGGGCCGGTTGGTCTCCCTCGAGATGGGCAAGATCAAGTCCGAAGGTCTCGGCGAGGTCCAGGAGATGATCGACATGTGCGACTTCGCCGTCGGGCTGTCGCGCCAGCTCTACGGCCCGACCATGATGTCCGAGCGTCCGCGCCACCGCATGTACGAGCAGTGGCACCCGCTGGGCGTGGTCGGCGTCATCTCCGCGTTCAATTTCCCCGTCGCGGTGTGGGCCTGGAACGCAGCGCTGGCCGCGGTCTGCGGCGACACCACGGTGTGGAAGCCGTCTTCGTCCACACCGCTGACCGCCATCGCGGTCCAGAACATCTGCAACACCGTGATGAAACGGCACGGGCTCACCGGCATCTTCAACCTGACCATCGGTCCCGGCTCGGTGGTCGGCGAGCGGATGATCAACGACCCGCGGGTCCCGCTGGTGTCGTTCACCGGCTCGACGAGCATGGGCCGCCACGTCTCCGAAGCCTGCGCCGGACGCTTCGGCCGCTCGATCCTCGAGCTCGGCGGCAACAACGGCATCATCGTCGAGCCCGACGCCAACCTCGACCTCGCCCTGCGCGCCATTCTCTTCGCGGCGGTGGGCACCGCCGGTCAACGCTGCACCAGCCTGCGCCGGCTCTTCCTCCACTCGTCGATCGCCGACGACATGGTGGCCAAGCTGGTCAAGGCCTACGGCAGCATCACCATCGGCGACCCCCTGGAAGACGGCATCCTCATGGGCCCGCTGGTCAACGAAAGCGCCATCAAGGACTATGAGAACGCTCTCGAAAAGGTGCGCGAGCAGGGCGGCGAGATCGTCTGCGGCGGCCACCGGGTCGACCGCCCGGGCTACTACGTCGAGCCCACCATCGTCCGGCTCAAGGAGCAGATTCCGATCTCCTGCGACGAGACCTTCGCGCCGATCCTCTACGTGATGTCCTACGACACCCTCGACGAAGCCATCCGGATCCACAACGCGGTGCCCCAGGGTCTGTCGTCGGCGATCTTCACCTCGAGCATGTACTCGGCCGAGCGGTTCCTGTCACACGAGGGTTCGGATTGCGGCATCGCCAATGTCAACATCGGCACCTCCGGCGCCGAGATCGGCGGCGCCTTCGGCGGCGAGAAGGAAACCGGCGGCGGTCGCGAGGCCGGTTCGGACTCCTGGAAGGTCTACATGCGGCGCCAGACCTGCACCATCAACTGGTCCGCCGAGCTCCCCCTGGCGCAGGGCGTGAGCTTCGACATCGACTAAACGACGACAATGACCAACTAACGCCCCGCGTCCTCGATGCGGGGCGTTTTCATTCCCTGCAAAGCGCTCCTCGCTTGATTCTCCCGTCGCTGGTGCCCGAGAGTGCCCCCTCAAACGATGTTTGGGCCCGAAACGTTTAACGTTCAGCTTGAGCAGTGGTTCCCAAAATCGTTTGAGACGGCACGTCCGTTCATGGCCGATTCTTCAGGTCCTCAACGAGGTCCGTCCTCCTATCCTCAGGAAAACGCGGGACGGGTGCCTGGCATCCGACGTTGTTCGCCGCGAACAATGTCGCGTGCCAGCGCACCCCTCCCATCGCGTTTCACCGGGAGGTTGATCGTGGTTACTTGTCGTCCCGATCATCCCCGGCGAAGAAGTTCTCCCAATCGGCGATTTCGTGGCTCGAGAGCTTCGACTCGAACCTGGATCGGCCGCGGTTTCTGTTTCTTTGCGCCCCTGCCAATCGGCAAGACGCCGGATCGTGGCGCCGCGCTCCCGGGCGCGGTCGGCGAGACCCCGATCATCGGTGACGACGGAGAACTGTCTGGCTTCGGCGCCGCCGGGCAGCATGCCGATGATGACGTCGTCCGCCGCCCGAGAGTCCGAATACACGACGGTGACCTTGCCGAGGTTTTCCCGCAGCCGGCGCGCCGGCGGGCGGCGGTCCGTCAAAGACCACGATCACCGACAGGGTCTCGCGGCGGGTGATCTCGAGCACCTGCTTGCGGACATCGGATCTGCTGCGCTGGTCCTTCGGCAAGCGGTGGAGCAGATTGTTGCCGTCGATGAGGATGGGCATCGGGTCCGGTCCGCGATCTTCCGGCGGGCTATCTCACGCGGCGCAGCAGCCGTTCGAGTTCGCGGCCTCCGACGAGCTTCTTGTACATCTCGGCCGCCGTCTCGTTCCAGGGATCGGCGCCGACCGCTCGCTCGAGCGCTTTCCGCTGCCGCTCGGTGTGGCCTCGGGCTTTCCAGAAGTTCGCGATCTCGATCCACCCCTGGACAAAGGTCGGGTCGACCTCGACGGCGATCCGCAGGCGTTCGAGCGCACGACCGATCCACAGCGGGTTTTTCATCTGGAGCTTGGCCAGCTTGAGCAGCTCTTCCGGTCGGGGATCCATGGAGCAGGCCTGCTCGAGCAACTGGATGGCGAGATAGATCTCTCCGGTCGCGATGAGCTGATCGGCGCGCGCGATGTTCGCCTTGACCATGGCTGCCCGAGCGGCCGGGTCGGTTCGGGGCTTGATCGAGAGGCTCTCGGCCTGGGCTTCTTCCACCGAGCTGAGAACCTTGTCGTAGCGATGGCGGGCCTTGGGATCGGACAGCAGCTCGTAGGCCTCGCGGGCTCGATCGACGATGGCGGAGAGGTTGGCCCGCTGATCGACGAGGTGGGGCTCATCCACCCTTTTCGGCGAGTAGCGCTTGCGGATCACCGTGAAAGCCTTCTCGATCTGATCCGCCCCGGCGCCCAGCTTGAGACCGAGGGCCCGATAGTGGTCGATCCGGGTGACTTTCTGAGCCAACTCGATGATCCGGTGGCGTTCCTCCCGGTGGCGTTCTTCAAACTCGCTCTCGTCGATACCGGCGTCGATCTCGACACCGGCCGGCTCTTCGATCGGCGGCTCGGCCACCGGTCGGAACCGAAACCACCTTCCGACTCGTCGGGTGCAACACCGGAATCGATGGCGACGACACCGGAGACCACCAGGGCATAGAGACTGGAGACCACCTCCTGCTCGGGCATGGTCGAGAGGTGCTTGAGGGCCGAGAGACTCCTTGGCGGCATCGAGACGGGACAGGATGAACCCCTCGCTCGGCGTGAGCTCGAGTTGGCCGAGCACGCTCTCGATGCTCAGCTGGAGCCTCACCTTCTGGTCGAAGGAACCGAGGAGGTCCCACATGGCGACCTGATCCCGGCATTCACGCGCCGCCGTCAGGATGATCTGCGAGGTCGTGATGTTGGGCAAGGTGTCCGGTTGAGGATCTCCCTGGCCTCCCATGAAACCGAACCTGGGCCTCTCTTCCGAGGCCGCGCGGCGAATGATCTCGAGGGTCAGCTCCTGGAGTTCGGCCTCGAGCTCGGACTGGGCGATACAGCCCCGTTTGACGAGAATGTGGCCGAGGGTTCCGATCTCGTCGGCACCCTGGGCGAGGAGGGTCAGGGCCCGTTCATCTTCGGTGATCCACTGACGGTCGACGAGCCACATCCCGAGCATTTCGCCTTCGACGTTGGATCGGGCCGCACGGATCTCTCCATTGACGTAGAAAATCTCACGGCGGACGTCCTCCGAGCCGATGACCAGCGTCCCCGTCGATTGATCGGCTCGCAAGGCGCGCCATCCTGGTCGGCAGGGGTTGCGCGAAGGTGGGCGACTTTTCGTCGACGACCATGGTCAACCTTCGATCCCGATTTCACCGTCCGCGTCGGTGCCGGCGACCTCGATGACATGGGGCTGGAAGCCGTCTTCGACCAAGGTCGCAGGGACGTCTCCAACGGCCTCCTCCGCCGCCTCTCGGGTCGGAAAGCTCCCCCAGACGAGACGGAAGCAGGTGTCACCGTTGACCGGATCGGCCTTGATGGTGCGCAACGCCTTGCGCTCGAGGTTTCGCTTACGGAGCATTCGCTGGAGATCCCTCGGCTCGCAACCCATCTCGACGACAACACCCCAGTCCCCTGCTCCCACGACCGCCGGTTCGTCCTCGCCCCCGCCGCGCATGACGACAAAGGCGATGATGAGGGCGACGATGAGAAGCAGCCCGGCCGCTGCCCCGATCATCCATCCGGGGATCCTCTTCCTCAGGGGCTCTTCCTCGTCGAACCCGGTCCCGGGCCACTCGAGATCGTCGGTGAGAACGACCGGTTCCGACGCTTCGAGAATTCCCGTCGCCACCAGTGCGGCCACGAGTCGAACCACCTCATCGGGTCGGTGCGAGGATCGGTCGGCGATGTCTGCCGCCGTTGCGCTTGCTGTGATGCTCGCGACGATGAGGTCCGCTTCCTCGGTGAGGCGAAGCGGAGCGTAGAGTTCGAGGAAGTCCCGCGAGCGCTGGAGGGTGATCCGGCTGTCGGGAAGAATCGACCCGGCCACGTTGTGCTCGGTGTCCGCGAGGACCAACTCGACGAGCGCATGGGTGATGGAAATGGTGGCGCCGTCGGCCTCGGGCGGTTCCGATTCTTCAACGCTGAAACGCCGCTCGGGGTCCAGCAGCCACTGGTGCAGCGCTTCCTGGAGGAGCTCCTTGGCGGCGCCCATGGCGCGGGTCTCCGGGATGCCCCTCGACTGACCCAGGTGCCGCGCCTCGGCGAGCAGGTCACGCTTGCCCGTGCCCTGGCAGCCGAGCCGGGCCGCCAACTCCCTCGAGTCCAGCCCTTCGGCGCTGTGAATCCGTCCTTGGCGCACCCCGAGGGTCAGCTCTCCCCGAGTCCAGGAGAGCCTGGCCGTACCCGGATCTCGCTGCGCAATCCAACGCCCGAACGCCCAGACCTGTTTCGGATCCTGCATGGCGCGAGCTTAGTTCATCGCCGTGGAAAATGTAAAGCACCAAGGGCGGCGGAAACACGGATCTGATGTGCTCGAAATGAAAGACTTGTCCACGATCGTCAGCGTCGGACCACCGTCCGGCGCCCGCCGGATCCACGAGGAGAAAATCAGGGTTGACAGAAGACCTGTTGACATCTAGTATGACCGTCCCAACGGTTTACCGTTTGGGAGGTTAGCTCAGGGGTAGAGCACCTGGCTTACACCCAGGGGGTCGTGGGTTCAAATCCCCCACCTCCCACCAAAGCCCCTGATTGATGAGTGCGGGGTCGTAGTTCAGCTGGTTAGAACGCCGGCCTGTCACGCCGGAGGTCGCGAGTTCGAGTCTCGTCGGCCCCGCCACTTCATTCCTCGGGCGCCCTCACCGGGCGCCCGTTTCATTTCGCGGCGCGGCCGACCGGTACACGGTCCCGATCCCACCAGCGGGCGGTCATTCGTCCCTCGCTCCGCGATTGCCGAATTCCCTCATCCGCTGCCGTGCACGGGTGCGAGTCTCGTCGGCCCCGCCACTTCATTCCTCGGGCGCCCTCATCGGGCGCCCGTTTCTTTTTGCCGGCGGGTCGTCTCCAACCATGCGTCTGCAAATGGGTGGCACTTTTCGAACTCACGCATTGCAGGATGCTTGCAATTTGGGAATTAATTCCCATAATGTAAAACATGATTTCACGTATCTACGCACAACAGATCGGTGCCAAACTCAAGAAGTTCCCCGCAGTCGCGCTGATCGGGCCGCGTCAGTGCGGCAAGACAACTCTCGCCCAGCATCTCGGTGGCGCCTACTTCGACATGGAGACCGCAGGAAGCGAAGCGCGACTCGACGCAGAATGGGAGACGCTCGTCTCCGGGAAACAACTCATCATTGTCGATGAGGCCCAAAACGCTCCGTGGGTCTTCTCTCGCCTTCGCGGCACGATCGATGCGGATCGCAAACGCAACGGACGCTTTCTTTTGCTCGGGTCGGTATCGCCGGCTCTCATGGAGAACGTGTCGGAGTCCCTCGCCGGACGGTTGGGTTTGGTCCGTTTGACCCCGTTCATCTTGCCCGAATTGAAGGCCCGTCAGATGGACGACCTCTGGCTCTGCGGCGGATATCCCGATGGCGGCATTCTCGATCCATCGATGTATCCCGAGTGGCAAGACAGCTACCTCGAGATTCTGGCAACGCGAGACCTCCCAAACTGGGGGTTGCCGGCAAAGCCCCGGCAGACCCTGCGCCTGTTGGCGATGCTTGCAGCGGTGAACGGTCTCCCATTGAACGCTTCGCAAATCGGCTCATCGATGGCTCTCGACCACAAAACGATCATGAGCCACTGTGACTTTCTCGAGGGTGCGTTCCTGATCCGGCGGCTTCAACCCTATTCCGCCAATATCAAGAAGAGGCTTGTCAAAACGCCTCGCGTTCTGTGGCGCGACAGCGGGCTGATGCACGCCCTGATGAGAGTCTCCTCCCTCGACCACCTGTATCGCCAGCCGTGGCTTGGACACAGCTGGGAAGGGTTTGTCATCGAACAGACTCTCAGCGCTCTTTCCGCTGCGGACCTCCGAGCCACTCCCTATTTCTTACGCACATCTGACGGCTACGAACTGGATCTCGTGCTCGACTGGGGCACGGATCGCTGGGCCATCGAGATCAAACTGACGTCCAACCCCTCGTCGTCGATGGTCGACCGGCTGAACAGAACGGCCGACTTCATCGATGCAAATCGGCGTGTTCTCGTCTGCCGCATTGCACGGAAGATCGAGACGGACAAGCTTCTGGTGGCAAATCTTCCAGTGTGGCTGGCGAAGCTGGTTGAGTGATCTGGCCATCCTGTCCGGCACCGATGGACGCTCCAGTACGGTCTCACCAACGCCCGTCTCGGACTGGAAAAGGTCTGGTGCCCCGGTAACGCGGTGACGCCTGAATTCACGGCACCGTCACCGACCACCCCGACGTATCGCCCACCTCGAACCCGTCGGCGAAGAAGGCATCACTGATACGGGTGCGAGTCTCGTCGGCCCCGCCACTTCATTCCTCGGGCGCCCTCACCGGGCGGCTGTTGTTTGAGCGGACACTGAAGAACTGTTGAGCGGACACTGAAGAACGGCGCTGATTCAGATCACCGGGTCGACATCGGTTCGGTTGAAATCGTCTCCCTTGAAGAGCAGCTTCTCG
>CAWGLT010000001.1:0-56966 GCA_963823445.1 uncultured Acidobacteriota bacterium | reverse complement strand
GAGGAGTAGGTGGATGATCTCGAAAGACGGACTTTCGCGAGGATCGTCGATGTCGGGCTTGTAGGCGAGTCCGAGGACGAGGACTCTCGAGCCCCTCACCGACTTGCCGCGGTCGTTGAGAGCGTGAGCGAGCTTGTCGACGACGTACGCGGGCATCTGAGTATTGATCTCGCCCGCGAGGTCGATAAAGCGGGTGGGTTGGCCGGACTCGCGGGCTTTCCATGCGAGGTAGAAGGGATAGTAGTAGCTGCCCTTGGCGCGGATGGCTTTGAAGTGGCGAGGGGCGACGTAGCCCGAAACTCCTGTTAACGCGAAATTGAACAAGGTCTTTCCTGCTTCGAAGTGGGCAATGATTACATGAGTTTTGAGTTCTTAGTTTTTAGTCTTTCCTTATCCATCGCACGGTGCTTGAATGCTCACTTGGAATTCATCGTTGATCGTGGATTGTCGAACATCTCATGCTCGTATCACTTTGCCGCTTTGGCTGTGGTACGCGCCAGGTGTGTCGATCACTAGAGGTAAGGGCGTTCGGGCAGAGCCGGCGGGTGTTACTCGCCTCTGAGCTCTTCCTCGATTCGCTCGGCCACGAATAGCTTGAGAAGGGACTGATAGGGAACGTCCCGCCTGTTGGCCAGGACCTTGAGCCGTTCAATCATCCGCTCGGGAGGCGGATCGATATCGTCCTAGTGGAGGGCCGCAGATTGGGAAGGGTGAGGTCTCGAGCCTTGCTCCAGTCAATGTGACGGGCGGAATCTTCCTTGGCCCAGAACTCGCGCTCTTGGTCCTCCGAGGAGAAGCTAGGAATCGGGCGCCTGGTTTTCTTGCGCACGTTGATATTCCTTTCGTTCCGCCTTGCTCATGTCAATTACTAAGGGGTAGGGCGCGGTTTGTCAAATTGATGCTCGCGTTCGACTTCAGTTCTGAATCATGAATCCGAAGTCAAAAATTATGAATTATGAATTATGAATTATGAATTATGAATTATGAATTATGAATTATATTCATCGCAAGCGTTCCGGCACGTTTTGCTTTCGATTTCTTCGTCATCAACGTCGATGAAAGATAACAACCCTGGAGCGGCACTTAGGCATTGTAGACTTTGCCGTTTTGGTCTCGATATACGCCGCGGGTGTCGACAACTAATGGAGTTCCATTCGAGAATATGTCCGTAGTCCACTTGGGCGTGGTTTGTGATCACGATTGCGGCGTCGATTGTCTTTAGAGTTTCTTCCGTGATTGGAATTGACTTCATCGTCGGCAGGTCTGGCCACGAGCGCATTCTTGGCGCTACCGGGATGTGCGGGTCGTGGTAGGAGACGTCGGCGCCCCGGTCGAGGAGGAGGTGGATGATTTCGAAGGAGGGGCTTTCGCGGGGGTCGTCGATGTCGGGCTTGTAGGCGAGGCCGAGAACGAGGACTTCGGCGCCATTGACGGCCTTGCCCTGCTCGTTGAGTGCCTGGGCGAGCTTGTCGACCACATAGTTCGGCATCTGGGTGTTGATCTCGCCGGCGAGCTCGATGAAGCGGGTCGGTTGGCCGGCCTCACGGGCCTTCCAGGCGAGGTAGAAGGGGTCGAGAGGGATACAGTGCCCGCCCAAGCCCGGACCCGGGTTGAACCGCATGAAGCCGAAGGGCTTGGTCTCGGCGGCGTCGAGGACGTCCCAGATGTCGACGTCCATCTTCTCGAAGATCATCTTGAGCTCGTTGACGAGGGCGATGTTGACGGCTCGGAAGATGTTCTCGACGAGCTTGCGTCGCCTCGGCGGTGCGGGCGTTCTTGACGCGAACGGTTGAGTCGAGGACCTCGGCGTAGAGCGCCTCGGCGAGGTCGCCTGATATTTCGTCGACTCCGCCTACTACTTTGGGAATGTTTTTTGTTCCGTAATTCGGGTTGCCTGGGTCTTCGCGTTCAGGCGAGAATGCCAGGAAAAAGTCATACCGCATCTTGGGTCCACACTGTCTGAATTATGAATTATGAATGATGAATTATGAGTTGCATCGCATTTTCTGCTGATTTTAGCAGCAGATGTTCCATCTTCGGTCTCTTGATTTTGGAGATTCGAGGATGTCTTTCAGGAGTTCGTCAGTTGTTCCTGGATAGGTTGTTGATTCGAGGATGATTAGTTGACCTTAACGAAGAGTTTTTCGGATTTGTTTTGTGGAGTTTTCTACGTAGCTCAGGTCGGGTTCTTTGTGGGGGCCGAGGGGGGTGGGGACGCAGATTAGGATTGCGTCGCATTCGGCGAGACGGTGGAAGTCTGAAGTAGCGGTGAACCTCGCCTCTTCGTGACTGGTTTCCTCGTCAACTTTGCTTAATGATGAATTATGAATTATGAATGATGAATTGACATCGCAGTCCACTGCACTTCTATTTCGAGAGTTCTCAGTGTTAGTTTTTCGATTGTTGGGTTTCGTTTTCGCACAGGTTTCCGGTGGCTATTTTTAGGCGGTTGGCGTCGAGGTGTTTGATGTAGGACTCGCCTCGGTTTAGCTTTTCTACCTTCTCTGGATCGACGTCGAAGCCCAGGACTTTGAAGTTCTTTTCGGCGAAACAGAGGGCGAGAGGGAGGCCTACGTAGCCTAGGCCGATGATGCCGACGAGGCGCTTCGTGGTATTTGATTTTGGTCAGGAGGGATTTGGCGGTTTGGTTCACTAGAAAGCCTTTTGAAATTATGAATTATGAGTTATGAATTTTGAATTGCATCGCAAGTCACAGCAGTCCAATTAGCTGAATTGTCCTGAATTCTCGTCATGGTTTTTTGCAATTTGGTTCATCGCAACCTCGCGAAATTATGAGTTATGAATTATGAATATGATTACTCGCAAGTGACATGGGCGATCATTGGGATGAAATTCAACGTCAGGTTTTCGATGTCGTCTTTGTGATTGAAGTGAGCATTCTTGAGATCTCGTGAGCACTTTGAGAGGTTCCGCGAGTCGTACTCCCTGCCAGATCTGATTGATCGAGAAGTCGAAGCCAGTAGTGGGTTTCTCTGGCTTCTTTCATCGCAATTTTCATTTTGTGAATGAAGTCTCGTCTGCTTTCAGCGGCGGTGGCTTCTTCTACGTTGGCTCCGATGCTTGTTCCGCTTCTTAGGAGTTGTTTTGAGAGAACGTACTCTCGTTGATCCTGAAGTTGCTGGTAAAGATGAATTGTCTTGAGTGCGAACTGGAAGGCTTTTTCTTTGATTGGGTTTTCTTTGGGTTCGGAGACCAGGGGGCCGTCGTCGTCGGCTGACGGCGTTGGGTAGCTGTCGTCAAGTCGAGAGATGATTTGAAGGAAACCTCTGGGATTAACTGCTGCCACATCGAAATCAAGGGCCTGGGCCATCATCCCGCGGTCACCTGTGACGAGAACATCGACGGTGGCTTCGTGCGGTCAATACGATGATCAGATCACTCGTCGGCTCGTTCCCTCGAGTGAGTCGGCGTTGAGGCATCGGAAACAACCTCCGCATGCTGGATCATCGTCAACGCCTCGTTCAAATCCGTCTCACTTGCCCCGAACTTGTCTCGAAGCACCCGTTGGTACTCTTCAACTACGAGGCTTGAAACAACCAGGTCGTGTTCATCAGCGATCGTGCGAAGCAGGTCACGGCACAGCCCACTTCCGAGAAAGGCGCTGACGAGGACGTTGGTATCGAGGAAAACACGCACGGGATTGATTATGAATTATGAATTATGAATTATGAATGACATCGCATCGGGCACTGTTAATTATGAATCATTAGTTATGAGTTATGAATTATGAGTTATGAATTATGAGTTATGAATTATGAGTTATGAATTATGAGTTATGAATTATGAATGACATCGCAAGGCACACAAGCAGTTCTAAATTTTGAATTCTAAATTCTCAATATTCATCACAGCCGGCTGACTTCATTCGGTTTGATCGGGGGATTCGAGGCACTGGATTCGGCCGGTCTTGGGGTTGCGTTTCAGGAGCTCGAAAACGTCCTCGTCTGTGAAAATCCCCTGCTTCTGAGCCAGAGGCACCAACTTCTTTCGTGCGAGGTCGAGGAGCTCGATCGACAGCCGGCGCGAGAGAGCGTCTCTCGCAATCTCGCTCCTGGTTCGACCGGTCTGGTCAGCTACGAGGTCGAGCATTTCGGCGAGCTGGTCGTCGAGGCGGATGGTGATGGTCTTGCTCATGTCTTACAATGTAGTGCAGTGTCTTGCTGGTTGCAAGACATTGCAATTATGAGTTATGAGTTATGAATTATGAATTGCATCGCATCAGGGAACGAACGTCTTGCTTGGCTTCGTCGTTTCGAAAGTTGGGGTTGGCTAGACGGTGATGGCTTCGACGTTCAGGTCTTGGCCGGACTCGAGGATGAAATTCAATCTTTCAAAGCCGATGACCTTGTTGCTGCGGTCTTTGATGATGATGACTTCTTCGCCGGTTTCTTCGGCTATGAACTCGTTTTGGGGGTCGTCGAACCAGACGGTCAGGGTCTTACCGTCGGCGTCGTAGTAAACCTTCACGGGTGCGGCCATAGCTTTTCACCTTTAGTTTCATCGCATATCGCACGTTGCACATCGCCATTTTTGTTGGTTTCATCGCAGGCAGCGCAATTTGATGTTCGTTGGGCATTGACTGCCTCGTGTCTGCTCTCGGCGGTGGTGCGATTCCTCAGGGCTGCGGTGGCTTGCCGGGTTGGTGCGGCGGCCTGGTTGGGAGTTGGGCGGAGTGCCAGACGGCGACGACCCAGATCGTGTCTCCTTCGGGGCGATAGAAGAACCGGTAGGGGTTCACGACCACTTCTCTGTACGGGAGATCAGAAAACTCGGGGAGTCGTCGGCCCGAATCCGGAAACTCGGCAAGGCGACGGAGGACCGACTCGGCCCTGTCGCGAAACCGCTTCGCGGCTTCCGGGCTGTCTTTGTGGATGAACGACACCGCGTGCTTGAACTGTGCTCGTGCAGTCGGCGTGAACCGCAGCCTCAATCGTGTTCGCCTTTCAGGATCTCGTCGACGTCGGCCATGACCTCATCCAGGTCGTGGCCGGCTCCAGCCGCGATCTCTTTTTCGCCCCTGACCAAGAGGTTGAGGATCTCGAAGCAGGCTTCCCGGCGCTCGTACTCGTCAACGCTCAGCAGAACAGCGGCCGCCCGGCCGCGTTGGGTCACGACCACGGGCTCTCGGGATCCCCGCACCTTCTGAATCAGGGCTGCAGCGCCTTGTCGGAGATCGGAGATCGGGATGATTTCAGGGACTCTAGTCATTTGGTTGTACCTCCAACGACATCTTTGATTGTATCATTGAAGGTAGGGGGTTCATCGGGCATTGCATAAGTTATGAGTTTTCAGTTTTTAGTTTCATCGCACATTACACATCGCAAATTATGAATTATGAGTTATGAATTATGAATTGCATCGCACAATACGCATCGCAAATTATGAGTTATGAGTTATGAGTTATGAGTTATGAATTGCATCGCACATTGCGCATCGCAAATTATGAATTATGAGTTATGAATTATGAATTACGTCGCACATCGCACGTCGCGTCCCGTCGCACCACCGCAATCTAAGTCTTGAGTATTGAATTATGAATTGCATCGCATTCCATCGCATCTCATCGCAGTTTGAGGTTTAGTGGGGTTAGGGCTCTCCTTCGGGCTTGATCGGCGTATCTCGTTCTTGCTCTTTTTGGTGCCAGATTCGGAGGATCACGATTCTTTGGGTCAGCAGAAGGTATCGGACCAGGTATCGGCCGGCGACGAGGTCGCGAACCGGCAGTGAGGCAGGCGCTCCCGGCACCGGATGACCCAATCTCGGGAACGCTTCGAGGTTGTTGATCGCTTCGAGCAGTGATGCCGAGATTCTCGCTGCCGAACCAGGGTCATGCTGAGCGATGAACTCTCTCAGGCGACTGAGGTCGGAAATGGCCTCTTTCGAGTAGAGCAGATTCATACAGCGGGCGGGTCGAGCTCGTCGTCATTCCCCCAGGTCTTGAGCCATTCGTGCACTTCGTGCGCGGGCACCACCTCACCACGTTCGACGGAATCCAGCGCTTCTAAAGTCTGCGCCCATCGTTCTTCTTGTAGGGCCTGGTTTTCGATGAACTCCCTGATCGCCTGGTTGACGAGCCAGTTCCTGCTGCGATCCAGCTTCTTACACAGCTCGTTCAATGGCTGCTCGAGGTCCTCTTGGAGGCGGATACTGGAAACGCTCATGCGGTCACCTCCCGTTCTCATCTCGGCGGTGCAAGTGTAGCATGATGTATTACATTGTAGCGCTTGGGAGAGTTGGGGATCGCGTCAAATTCTTAATTTTGAATTCTTAATTTTTAATTGCATCGCATTGGAGAGTTGTGGGTTAGGGGTTAGACGTTAGACGTTAGGCGTTAGGGGTTAGACGTTGAACGCAAACCGGAGCAATCACGCATGAGTGAAGTCGTTCGGGCTCATGGCTCGATCTGAACATCGGGAGAGGATTCGTTTGTCGGCGGTCACCAGGGGGACGCCGAGCTCGGCGGCGGCTGCGACGAACTGGGCGTCGTAGGCGCTGATCTCTCTTTCCATCGCGATCTTCAAGACGTGCTCGCCGTCAGGTTCGTGTTCCGTCGCGTCCTTAAATACCCGCGACCTTCGCCAAATGACTCGAGCCTGTTCTTCATTCAGGGCGCCGGCCCGGCCGGCCACCACCAGGACACTGAGAAACTCACTCTTCCACAGCGGCGGCATCGCCCAATCGGAATCTCGAGCCCAGACCTTTCGGGCCATATCGGTTTTCTCGCCTTCGATCAGCAGGTAACTGATCAGGTTGGTGTCGGCGACAATCACGGTCGGCCGGTCTCCCGCGCCTTGTCCAACAGATCCTGCGTCAGCGGTCGCGCGCCACGGACCCGCAGCCGATCGATTTCCTCGAGACTCAGCGGCCAATCACCGGCGCCGAGAGCTTCCTCGAGGATGACCAGTGCCTCTTTGCCGAGGCTGCGCCGGTTGGCTTTCGCCCTTTCTTTGAGCCGATCGTGAAGCTCGGGCGGGAGGTCTCTGATCATGAGGCTGGCCATTGGGGGGCTCCTTGATTGCGGTTTGTCAGCATTATGATAGCAGAGTGTTGCGAATGTTGGGTTAGGGGTTAGGGGTCGCGTTCAATTTTTAATTTTGAATTCTTAATTTTGAATTGCATCGCACATTACACATCGCAAATTATGAATTATGAATTGCATCGCAGAGAGCTGGTCGTACTTGTTTGCTAGAGGTCGTTGTTCACGCGATCAGGGTTTGCTGCCAGCCAGGATTTGATGCTCTCGGTGATGTCAACAACGTCCTGCAACTCGGTCGTGAGTATCTGATGCAGCTCCTCCGGGGTAACTTCGTGATAGAGGTGAACGAGACGATTCCGATATCCGCCGAAGTCTTGCGGACGGGTTTCACCTCGTTCTCGATCGAGGACCCCACACGTGGTCATTTTGGGGCCGATCTCACCGTACTCGACTGCCGGTACGCCAAACCCGCGCGCAAGAACATGGCGGCCAAGATCAAGGAGTGCTTCCAACGAACGCCTGAGATTCTGATTCGCCGGCAGCTACGTTGAGTGGGCTGCCGATAAACGCCTCAACCGGTTCGAGGTCGATATCCTCAATCTGGGAAACAAACCGCTGGACGAGCTCGATCTTCCCTGTCACCACCTTCTGGCTGATCTCTGATGGAGTCATCACTTCGTTCTCTCGGATTGCGCCGTCATGGCACGAACTGATGCGCCGCTCGGATCGAGGAGTGAGGAGCATTCGCCGACGTTCTCGCTCGTGGTAT
Source organism: uncultured Acidobacteriota bacterium (assembly GCA_963823445.1). Lineage (GTDB taxonomy): Bacteria > Acidobacteriota > Thermoanaerobaculia > Thermoanaerobaculales > Sulfomarinibacteraceae > JAHECW01. Next base: position 49,200 of record CAWGLT010000001.1, on the reverse strand, counting down.
GCGCAGATCCCCGGCGCGACGGAGCACAAACAGTTCATAGACGGACGCTCTCGAAGTCGTCTGCGCAGAAGATCCGATGCCCGCGGATTGCGTCGAGTGCGATACGGTGGCGCCTTCCGAAGATCGACGATGTCCGCCCGTGGAACCCCGAACAGATCGTCGACAGCGCAGGAAAAATCAACGATTCTCATCACGTCGAAATCAACATCACGGTCAGCGAGGATACCGAGATCGAGATCAGATACGGGGTTCTCGATCTCCGGATCGATGCCTGAAAGCCGTTGCTGGATTTCATTCCCTCGGCTGCCGAACGCAAACACGGCGATCAGGCCGCTCGAACGGCAGAGGTTGGAAAACTCCAAACTGAGTTCAGATTTCGGTGATGACATTTTGGCTCTCTTGCCAAGTACATCCAACCCGGATGACCCCGTGGTTTGCCCTCATCCGGCTTTCTTGGTTGCCTTGGCGGGTTGGTCGGGGTGGTCTCCGTAGTAGCCGTAGCGGTAGTAGTTGTAGTAGCCCGAGTAGTAGTAGTGGTCCTTGTCGATGTCGACCTGGTTGAGGACGGCGCCGGCGATCGGGGTGCCGGTTCGGTTCGAGGGTCTTGACGGCCTCGCGGATGATCTTGCGGCGGGTGTTGCCGTACTGGGCGACGAGCAGGACGAGGTCGCAGACCTGGGCGCACATCACCGGGTCGGTGACGGAGGCCACCGGCGGGGTGTCGATGACGACCCAGTCGTACTCCTTGCGCGCCTCGTCGAGCAGGCCCTTGAAGGTGAGCTTGCCGAAGAGCTCGGGCGGGTTGGGCGGCAGCGGGCCGGAGGTGATGACCTCGAGGTTGGGCACGTCGGGGACGTTGTGGATCACCTCGGAGGCCTTGCGCTCGCCGAGGACCACCGAGGTGAGGCCGCGGACGTTCTTGGTCTTGATGATGCGGTGGATCCGCGGCTTCCGCAGATCGGCGTCGATGAGCAGCACCTTGTGGCCGCCGGTGGCGAAGACCTTGGCGAGGTTGTAGGCGATCGGTGGTCTTGCCCTCGGCCGGCACCGCCGAGGTGACCATGGCGATGTGGCAGCCCTCGCCCCGCGAAGCCAGGATCATCGCGGTGCGCAGCGATTGGAACGACTCGCGCAGCACCCGCGCGTTCTCCTCGGTGAACTTGGGCATGGCGCTCAGGGTCTCGAGGCCGATGTAGCGCTCCATGTGCTCGGGGGTGCGGATGGTCTGGTCGAGGTAGTCGAGGCCGAGCACCAGACCGACGCCGAGGAAGAGGCCGAGGAAGGTCGCCGAGCACCACCGTCCGTCGGACGTTCGGGCTGAAGTGGCCCCTGGGCGGAAACGCGGGCTCGATGACGCGGACGTTGTTCACCGTCTGGGTCGACGAGATGTTGGCCTCGTTCGAGCGCGACAGCATGTCCTCGAGGAAGAGCTTGTTCTGCTGGTACTCGCGCTCGAGCCGGTCGGCCTCGAGGCGCTGCTTCGACACCTCGATGGACGCGATCGCGGAGCTCCTGGATGTTGGCGAGCAGCGAGCGCTCGCGCCGGCTGACGATGTCGAAGTCGGTCTCGAGCGAGATCTTGATCGCCTCGACCTGCTGCGCGATCCGGGCTTCCAGCGTCGCCATGGACGAGCGCAGGTCCTGGATCTGCGGGTGGCCCTCCTTGAGCTCGCGGAGCTTCTCGCTGAGCGTCACCTCGAGGTTGGTTGCGCTCCTGGACGAGGGCCTGCACCGTCGGGTCCTGCAGCACCTCGGCGAAGGTCGCGTACGACAGGTTCTCCTTGCCGCGCAGGGCGCGCAGGGCGTTGATCTTGGTCTCCATCCGGATCCGGTCGGCCTTGGTCTGGGCGTACTCGGTGGTGAGCGTCGAGAGCTGCTCGGAGATGACGTTCTGGTCTTCGTCGGCGAAGAGCACCGCGTCGTCGCGCTCGCGGTACCGCATCAGATTGGCCTCGGCCTCGACGACCTGCTCCTGCAGCGGCGCCATCCGATCCTGGATGACCTTGTAGACCTGTCTCGACCGGTCCAGCGAGGCCTCGATGTTGGCCGCCATGAACTCCTCGATGTAGAGGTTGAGCCACTCGGAGGCGCGCTTCGGGTCGTGGCTGACCATCGAGACCTCGATGACGAAGGACTCCTTGATCGGCTTCGGCCTCGATCATGCCGAGCACCATCGCCGACCGCATCGCCGCTCGGCGAACTCGGGCAGCGACTGTCGAGGCCGAGCCGGTCGACCAGCCGCTGGGCGAGCTGGCGGGTCTTCGAGCACCTCGATCTGATCGGCGATGAAGCGGTCCATCTGCCACCAGCTCATCATCATGTCGAACTGGTTCTGGCTGAGCTGCGGCGCCGGCTGGAGGATGAGCTTGGTGGTCGCGCGGTACATCTTGGTGCGGGTCATGCGACCACGCCGTCGCGAAGACGACGGTCGCGACCAGCACCGCCGACGATGAGCCACTTCTTGGCCCAGAGCAGGCGCGCGTACTCCATGACGTCGATCTCGGGCTCGGCGTCCTCGCCCCAACCCTCTTGCGGCATGGCGTACCAGCCGGGCGGCGGCGCCGCGGCCGGGAGGTTTTGCGGGCCCTGGTTGTTGTGGTTTTCTTGCATGGATCGCTCCGCTTTAATTCTTAATTTTTAATTCTTAATTCTTAATTATTCATCGCAGACATCGCAGTCATCACACTTAACTATGAGTTATCAATTATGAATTATGAATTATGAATTATGAATCTTCATCGCAAATGCTAATGCGACTTTATATATCGCATCAACGTTCTGTGTTTTGAGAGGCCGTTTTCGTGATTGAAGTCAACATTCTTGACAGTTCATCGGCTTGTGAAAGCAGGCTGTGGAAGTCGATATCCTCAACCAAATCAGACTGATCGAGTAGACGCAGCCAATAGAGAGTTTCTCGACATTCTTTCATTGCGATTTTCATCTTGTGGATGAAATCTCTTCTGCTCTCTGCGGCGATTGCCTCTTCTACATTCGCACCAATGCTGGTTCCACTTCTTAGAACTTGCTTTGAAAGAACGAACTCTCGTTGCTCTTGGAGTTGTTTGTAGAGCCTGACGGTTTCCAGAGCGAAATCGAAGCTCCTGTCTCTGATTGGGTTTGCTCTCGGCTCGGAAACTCGCCATTCATTGGTGTCGTCATTTGCTGATGGATACACGTTCGAACCGAATGTCTCGGATCTGTTTCGGCTTTTCAATGCGCTTCGGTCAGTCATTTTGTGATCGAAGGATCGCCCATTTCGAGAAATCCAGGAACACGTCGAGTTGGTCGTGGACGATGCTCTTCACGATGTCGAGATTCATCTTCCGGTAGTCGTGGACGGCGATGTTCCTGAAGCCGACCATCTTCATGAGCCGGTCTGCGGCGTCGTGGTCGAGAAGCTCGGCCTCCGCCAACAGTGAGAAGGCATCACGGCTTTCCTGCGGGACACCCAGGTTGTTGAGCTTGACAAGATGCATCGCGAGATCGATCGCCGCTTCGCAGGCTCGTTGGAGGTTGAGGATGATGGAATCCTGACGGGTGAAATCCTTCATCAGATTCTTGTCATCGCCACCGTGCTCTTCGCGGACTCGAGCGATGCACCGTTCGATCACGCCCGCTTTGTTGAGGATCACGTCGTCAGCCATAGACCCTCCCCTCTCGCCTGACCTTTTCGAGGATTTCTCTCCGTTCTTCGTTGAGTCTTGCGTACATGCTGAAGGTGATCATCTCGAACTCGGCTCGTTTGTACGCATCACCTTCAAATAGGAGTTCGCCGGTGGACACAACCTGAAGCCGCAACACGGTTGAAGCGGAGAGCAGATCCACGAGATCTACATCGACCCGGAGGGCGATCGCGAGCTCTTGTTGGAGGTCCCATCGGTTCTCGGCGGGCAATGGTTGATGAGGAAGTACCGCAATGTCGATGTCGCTCGATTCGTGCACCGCGTCAGCGGCCACTGACCCGAAGAGGTAGATGGCGATGGGGTCGGCGACTCGAGCGCATATCAGCTCGACGATCGCTTCTTGGTGGTTGGAGCTGAGAGAGTTCATGGAATTCTAAATTTTGAATTCTTAATTCTTAATTATTCATCGCAGACATCGCAGTCATCACACTTAACTATGAGTTATCAATTATCAATTATCAATTATGAATTATGAATTGCATCGCATTGGAGAGTTTGGGGTTAGGAGTTAGGGGTCGCGTTGAATTATGAATTATGAATTGGATTACAGGGCCTATTCAGGCGGTTTCGCACCTTCATCGGCATTCGTTTTGACCATGGATTTTGAGTTATGAATTGCTTCGCACCATTTCGATTGTGAGCTATTTCAATGCTAGAAATGGGTTTTCGATCTTCACGCCCGAGATCACCTGGCCGTGCTGGAGATCTTCGGTGAGCACCCGATCGCAGCCGGCGCCGGCTGCGCAGCAGACGACGAGCGCATCCCAGAGGGAAAGCTGGTGGAGGCGGTGGAGGTCGATGGCCGCGAGGATGTCGGCCAAACGAACCTGAACGACGCCCATTCTGGAGTAGAGCTCGACATTCAGCCTCGCTTCGCCGGCCTCGATTCCGAGCTTTCGGGTGGCGTTGACGAAGTACTCCTGAAGAACCTGGGTCGAAATCACGCCGTTGCCCGAGATCATGGCCTCTTCGACGAGGTCCACCGACAGTTCGTGGCGCGGACCTGCGTCCCCGTCATCCGCATACACCAGGATATTCGTATCGAGGAAGTACTTCACCGGGGAACACGGCCTTCGTAGGCTTCATCACGGTGGATCTTCCGCCCCCCGGAACGGCCCGTCGTATTCCTCAGACGTTTGACGAGCTCTTTCGCAACGTCTTCGCGCGACCGTTCTCCGACGTACTCCACGAGATGCTGGCGGATCACCTCCTGGACGCTCGTTCCGTGGCGCTGCGCCATCTCGCGAGCCCGCTTCAGCAGCTCGTCGTCAACAGAGATCGTCAGGTTCATACTCGCACCTCGGAACACAGATTACGTGCACACGGATTCCGTGTCAAACGTGAATCCTGTTGACCGCGTCCTGCCGGCGTCGGAATCCTCGGTGCAGGCGGGACGCCCGCACTACAAATCGCATCGTCGCCTTTGTAGCGCCGGCGTCCCGCCGGCGTCGGAGTCCTCGGTGCGGGCGGGACGCCCGCACTACAAGCATCGCATCTTCGCCTTTGTAGCGCCGGCGTCCCGCCGGCGTCGAGATCCTCGGTGCGGGCGGGACGCCCGCACTACAAGCATCGCATCGTCGCCTTGCAGCGCCGGCGTCGGGATCGTCGCCTTTGTAGCGCCGGCGTCCCGCCGGCGTCGAGATCCTCGATGCGGGCGGGACGCCCGCAGGCCGCAAGACATCACACCCCATAGAACTCGCGGTACCAGTCGATGAAGTTCTTGATGCCATCTTCGATGGGGGTGTCTGGTTTGTAGCCGACATCCTCGACGAGGGCATCGACATCGGCGTAGGTGTCGGGCACGTCGCCGGGCTGCAGCGGCAGCATGTTCTTCTCGGCCTTCTTGCCGAGGCACTCTTCGATCACCTCGATGTAGCGCAGCAGCTCCACCGGCTGGTTGTTGCCGATGTTGTAGACCTTCCACGGCGCTTTGCTGCTGGCGGGGTCGGGGTTGTCGCCGGACCAGTCGGGGTTGCCCTTGGGGGTCGTGCCCATCACCCGCACCACGCCCTCGACGATGTCGTCGATGTAGGTGAAGTCGCGGCGGTGGTTGCCGTAGTTGAAAACGTCGATGGGCTCGCCGGCGAGGATCTTCTTGGTGAACTTGAAGAGCGCCATGTCGGGCCGGCCCCACGGGCCGTAGACGGTGAAGAAGCGCAGACCCGTGGTCGGCAGGCCGTAGAGGTGCGAGTAGGTGTGGGCCATGAGCTCGTCGGCCTTCTTGGTGGCGGCGTAGAGCGACACCGGGTGGTCGACGTTGTCGTGCACCGAGAACGGCATCGAGGTGTTGGCGCCGTAGACCGAGCTCGACGAGGCGTAGACCAGGTGGCCGACGCCCTCGTTCCGGCAGCCCTCGAGCACGTTGAGGTGGCCGACGATGTTGGAGTCGATGTAGGCGCGCGGGTTCTCGATGGAGTAGCGCACCCCGGCCTGGGCGGCGAGGTGGACCACGACGCCGAAGCCGTAGTTCGAGAACAGGGTCGCCATCCCCGCGGTCGCTCGCGAGATCCATCTTGGTGAACTCGAAGTCGCGGGTAGTCGTCGAGGATGACCAGGCGCTTTTCTTTGAGGGTCGGGTCGTAGTACGTCGTTCAGGTTGTCCATGCCGATCACCTGGCGGCCGTCGTCGAGCAGGCGCTTGGCGAGGTGGAAGCCGATGAAACCGGCGGCGCCGGTGATGAGGATGGGCTTTTTCAGGAGATCGGACATCGGGGAGGGGGCTCGCTTTCAGATGGTGTCTGATGATCGCGGGGCGAGAGTGCTTGGAACACGGGGATGATTTTGAATTATGAATTATGAATTATGCCATCACAACGCAAAATTATGAATTATGAATTATGAATTCATCGCAGGGGGCGGGTGGTCATCAGTTTTTAATTCTTAATTTTTAATTTTTAATTTTTAATTCATCGCAGGGGTTATTGCCTGCTTGGATGTTTCTGAATACGGGGTGGCCTTTGTAGCGGCAAGCTTCCAGCTTGCCTTTGTGGCGCCGGCGTCCCGCCGGCGTCGGGGTTGCTCGATGCGGGCGGGACGCCCGCACTACAAGCATCGCATCGTCGCCTTTGTGGCGCCGGCGTCGAGATCGTCGCCCTTGTGGCGCCGGCGTCCCGCCGGCGTCGGGGTCCTCGATGCGGGCGGGACGCCCGCACCACAAGCACTCGCATCGTCGCGGTTGTGGCGCCGGCGTCTCGCCGGCGATCGGGGTCTGATGCGGGCGTTGGACGCCCGCACTGCAAGCCGCATCGGCCCTTGTGGGCGGGCGTCCCGCCGGCCCTGAACGCGTTACCGTCTTCGTGGACCCCTGCCGCCTGCATCACGAAATTTGCCTCGATTTTCATCGTCAGCGCAAAGCTTCCGCACCTTGGTTGCAGTTGCAACCTATTGATCTGTCAAGTTTTACCGCAAAGTCGTCCGGTTTCCCGGACGTCCCTGCTACGCTCTCACAGCAGCCAGATCCTCGGTTCCAACCTCCACCAGGCTCTTCTGGCGTAAAAACTCCACCAGCACATTCGCACGCTCACGGCCCCTGAGGTAGCCGCGAAAAATCCCCTCCAGCCCGGACAGCGGGCCGGCCATGATCATCACCTTGTTGCCGAGCTTGATCCCGATTTCGATCTCGGGCGGCACCACGTAGCCGTGTGCCGGCTTCGCGCCTCTTCAGGGCATCGATGACGTCCTGGCTCACCGTCGCCGGCTTGCGGTCGAATCGAACCGGGTACGCGACACCCGGGCAGTAGGAAACCGCGTTGAGCTGCAGCTCCGGCATGCAGTGGACGAAGAGATAGCTCGAAAACAGCGGCACCGGCGCCTGCCGCGCCTTGCGGTTCCACTTCGGTTCGAGGTACAGCGGACAGTACGCCTCGACGTCTCTGTGGCGCAGGTGGCTGATGGCCGCGCGCTCCTGCCGGGGTTTTGTCCGCACCACCAGCCACTCCATCTGACGATCGCCGGAGTCGATCGGATTCGAGGCGCTCAGACTCTGTGTCACAAGTGAATTATCTCACAGCTCGAAGGGCTCGTCTTCGTCGGTGAAAACGGCAATGGGCCGGGGCACCCTGCCTGGCGGCCGGATCCACCGAGACGATATCCCGGGGCAGCACCGCCGGCTGAGCCTACGACAGTGACGCCAAACCTCGACACCGTCAGGCCGGCGGGACGCCGACCCTACAATCGATCCTCAGCCCCTTGTGGTTTTTCTTGAACATGAGAGTGCCGCTTTGGCGGCCCCACTCATTTCGAACGGTAGACGCTCCCCCGGTGCCCGACCCTGATCACATACACCAGAAGCTCATCGCTGATGACCTCGTAGACGATCCGCGTCAGTCCCCGATCCTGAGCCGCCGCAGGCCGGAAAATTCGCCGCTTGAGCACTCCGCCGGCGTTGGGCTCTGACCGCAGGCGTATCGATTGCATCGATCAACCGAATTCGATCCGGTCCTGGGCGATCTTCGCCAGAGCCTGCGCATGCGGCTGCTCTTAATCTGCAGCGTAGTAGGTCACGCTTCACCTCGATCCCGAGTCAAGCAGCGGATCCGCCCGGGTCGCGAAGCCTTGCGAGCGCGAGCCGAAGATCGTCGCCATCAGCGAGGTCAGTACTCGATTGCCTTCGCCGGAGCACCTCGGCTCTGCTCACGATCTAGCGCAACGGCTCGCGGCATCTGATGCTCGCCACGAGTTCCTCTCGGGAGTCTCGGCAGTTACTTGGGTCATATTCCGCCTCCACAATGTCACACGATATCATTGACATCAATGACATCAATTGGACTCAATCACGCCATCTGCCCGACATTTGACACGAGAGTCCGGTTGGGTCTACGATCCCCGATACCTGTCTCAGGGGGCACGTGAACAGATTTGGACTTTGTCTCATCTTGGCCCTGGCGTCGCCGTCGGCGGCGTCGGACCTGGTGAGCAGCACGCAGTTCTTCCCCGTGGTCAGCAGAACGGACGGGCTCGCAGGGACGCGCTGGTCCACCTCGGTTCAGATCGCCAACCCGCAGGCCGAAGACCTCACGATCACCGCCCGTCTCTCGTCGGGCGGGTCCTTCCAGACCGAAACCGTGGTCATCGCCGCCGGAGCAACTCGAAGCTGGCCCGACTTCCTCGGCGACGTCTTTGATTTCGAAGGCAACGGCGCGCTCTTCCTCGAAGCCGAAATCGTCGCCGGTTCGGATCAGCCGCCCCCTCTCCCGGCGTTTGCCGCATCCATGCGGATCTATACCGAATCGGCAGAAGGCGGCTCCTTCGGCCAGGGCGTGCCGGCGCTCAATCCGGTATCCGGTTTCCTCGGCGACTGGACGGCGTACTTCCCGGCGGTCTCCCTCGCGGGGCAGCCCGGGGTCGCGGGGTTCCGCACCAACGTCGGATTCTGGAACATCGGCGCCGGCGACGCCCGGATGCGGCTCAAGATCCTCGACGCCGCCGGCGCGCAGGTGTGGCAGCAGCTCGTCGTGGCCGGGCGCCACGAGCCCTTCGTGATGAGCCTGCCCAGAGAGCTGCAGCTCGAGACCGCAACGCTGGTCGTGGACCCCCTCGGCGAGTGGCTCGACTGCGCCGTTTATCTCTCGGTGGTCGACAACATCACCGGCGACGCGAGCTATATCGGCTCGCAGCTGATGGATCCCGACACCGCAGCGGCAGGATCGCCGGCCGCCGGGGGTCACGATCGCCTGCGGGCCCTCTTCGTCGGAGAATTCGATTGAACGGCGGCAGCTCCCACGACGCGACCCCGGTGCGGGCGGGACGCCCGCACTACAACATCACATCGTCCTTTGTAGCTCCCGCGATGCGACCGCGGTGCGGGCGGACGCCCGCACTACAACATCACATCGTCCTTTTGTAGCGCCGGCGTCCCGCGGCGATGGCGACGCAACCGCTTCGTGGACGCTACGATTCACAGCCCTCGATTCGGTCGAGACGCCCGCATTCCAACGGCGCCTCGGTCTTTTGTAGCGCCGGCGTCTCGCCGGCGATGGCGACGCTCAGGAGGCGTGGGCTTCACACCGAACAACTGTCGCTTCGGGTCGGCCTCGTTCTCCTTCTCGTTTCAACCATCGCGGCAGCCTCGCCTCCCCTCGCGTCCATCACCTTCGGCGCAGCCTCGCCCGCCGCCGAGATCGTTCGCTGCCACTTCGACGAAGGACGAATCGTCGTTCGTCTCTCCGGCAGCCTCCACGTCCTCCGCGCAGGCGACGAGCTCGAGGGCACCGGCCTCCGCCTGCTCGCGATCACCCCCGAATCCGCGACCCTCGCCATCAGACGGACACTCGCCGACCGCGAGCCTTCGCGTCATCAAGATCACCGCACGGGACTCCGGCGCCCTGCTCGTCCGCGAGTTCGCGACCGATCCCGCCGATCTGGCCGCCGGCTCCCCCCCTTCCGCTCCGCAGGCAGCCACCCGCTCGTCGGCGCCCCTCCATCCGGAATCGAGCCCGGACGGAGATTGAGGTGCTCGCCGCCCCCTCCCCCGTTCGAATCGACGATCGAGGTGAAGCGGCGAGATGAACACCACCCGGCTCCTCGTGCCAGTGATCGCCGCGCTCAGCGCGCTCGCGGTCACCGGCGCGGCAAACGAGCCCGGGTCCTCCTGCGTGGTCGATGTCGGCGCAGCGCTCACTCTCACCGCCGAGCCCAAGACCGCCGATGTCATCCCCCTCGTCGCGGGGTCGTGGACGAACGGCGTCTACATCCTCCCCTACTCCTACCCCGGAACCTATGACCGCCACCTCCCGGGTGGAATCGACAACATCCAGGCGCGGCAGTGGGTGGCGCAGTCGTTCTTCGCCCACAACCCCGACGCCTACGATTTCATCGCCGTCGTCACCGGCTTTCCCTTCGATGCCGGCTGGGGCCAACACGGCGACCCGACCCACGCCCTCTACTGGGGCGTCAGAAACGACACCAGCGGCATCGGCCTCGAGTTCTTCGACCACTCACAGGCGTTCGGCAGCCACCGCCTTCAGGGCCTACATCGACGCCAACTCCCTCGAGTTGGTCCGCGACGACGACGGCGTTCTCGACGAGAACCACCTGCTGACGATCCTCAGCCACGAGCTCGGCCACCGTTGGCTCGCCTACTGCGACTATCGTCGATCACCAGGGCGCCATCAGCTCCGCCCTGCGCGGTGTCGACGACGGGCACTGGAGCTATCTGCTCGACTCCGACGCGTCCTATATGTACGGCGCCGATTGGACCGACAACGGCGACGGCAGCTTCACCGCGACGCGAAATCAAGGCGCGATACAGCGACCTCGACCTCTATCTCATGGGGATGCTGGAAGCCCACGAGGTTGCTCCCTTCGACCTCCTGGTGAATCCCTGCGGTGCCCGCTGACGAGTACCCGGAGTTGGGGGCCACGATCACCGCGACCGCAACCACCGTTACCGCGGCCGATGTGATTGCCGCCGAGGGCCCCCGCATCCCATCCGCGGCGGAGTCTTCCCGCGAGCTCCGGATCGCCGTCGTGTATCTCGTCGCGCCCGGCGCCCAGATCGAGCTCCGAGGACCTCGACTTCCTCGCCGGCGCCCGCCACAGCTGGCAGCGACGATTCTTCGCCCAGACCGAAGGCCGCGGCGTCATCGGCGTCGGCCGCAACAGCCTGCCGCCGGTGAACCCATCCTCCCTCGATCTCGCCGCCGCGGTGAGCTGGCTGCTCGGCGCTGCGGACGGCTCGGGTCTGTGGCAGGACGACCCGACGACCCGCGGCCGCGACTCCGCCGCCGTCATCGCGGCCCTCGACTCCTACGGCGGTCAGGCGGCGGTGGTCGGCCGCGCCCTCGACGCGCTCGCGTCGATCTCGGCCGAAGCCACCGAGCTCGAGGCGTGGCGGGCGGAGCCCCTCGCCCGGCACGCCCACCCCGACGCCTCGGCCCTTCTCGACCGACTCGGTTCGTGGGTCCTCGACGAGGGCGCCTGGGGCGGCGGCCTGCGCTACGCCGGCGACACCGCCACGACGGCACGGGTCGCGCGTTCTCTCGCTGCGGGCGGTCGCAGCACCGAGGCCGGCCGGGCCCTCGCCTGGATCTTCGATCGCCAGAACAGCGACGGCGGCTGGTCCTGGCGCGACGGCGGCCCGAGCGCCGCCGGCCCGACCCTCGAGGCGATCGGCTCGGCGGTGGCGGTCGATCCGCAGCACTGGAACGACCCGGCGATCCAGAGCGCCCTCGACTGGCTCCTCGCCCGGCGGACCCAGGGCGGTTTCGGCGAACCGCACCCGGATGTGGCGCAGACCTCGGATTACCTTGCGGCGGCCCACGGCCGGGCCCCGAGCCAGGAGATCGTCAACGACGCCATCGCGTTCATCGCGGCGCGACAGCGCTCCGACGGCAGCTGGGGCGCGAGCGTGTTCCAGACCGCCCGGGCGGTGGCGGCGCTGGCGCCGTATGTCCAACCCGATCTCGCGGTCTCGGCGACAGAGCTCCTCGTCGAGCCCGAACATCCCTTCGTCGACGACCCGCTCAGCCTCCGCGCCGCCGTCCATTCGCTCAACGCGGATGTCCCGGCCGGGGTCTCCTACAGATGGGAGGTCGTCGACGCATCGCAGAACACAGTCGCCACCCTCGACGGCGTCCTGCCCTCGATCCCGGCGACGCTCTTCGCCACCGTCGACGACAGCTGGGATCCTCGCCATCTGGTCTCTCCCGGGACCTACACCTTCAGATTCACCGCCGATTTCCTGCAGGAGATCGCGGAGCCCGACGAGAGCAACAACGCGGCCGAGATCCCGGTCACCTTTGTCGAGCACTCGAGCTGGATCGATCTCGTGCTCTCGCCCGATGCGATCCTGGCGACACCGGATGTGATCGCCGCCGCACCCCAGACCGTGGTCCTCGACGGTGTGGTGCGGAACACGGGCTGGGCTCGAGGCGCAGAACGCGGTCATCGCGGTGATCGAGGTGGGATCGCCGACCCCTCTGGCCACCACCGACGTCCACGTCCCGGGATTCGGCGAGTCGCCCTTCCAGCTCACCATCGCAGCTTGCCGAGGCGAGGCCATACCAGCTCGCGGTCGTCGCCGATCCCGACGATCTGCTCAACGATGTCGACCCGAGCAACAACCGCGTCGAGCTCCACCTCGGAGTCCTGCCGACCTTCGACCCCGCCGTCATCGCCGGCAGCCTCGAGGCGACCCCGGCATCGGGAATCGAAGCGGGCGATCTCGTCGTCGTCTCCTTCGATGTCGGCAACCTCGGCACCCAGCCGCTCTCCGGTCTCCAGATCGGCGTCACCGCCACCACCGGGAACCCGCCGGCCACACAGCCTCTCCGGCTGCTGGAAATCAACGACGAGCTCGGTCCCGGCGAGACCAGGGCCGTGACCTTCGAGTGGCGGCCCGCCAACGCCGACCCGGCGCTGACGCTCGCCGTCGAGGTCGATCCCTCCCAGCTCGTCGACGACATCAACCGGAGCAACAACTCGGCCGGGATCGTCATCGCCGTGGCGCCGAGCCCGCTGCCCAACCTCGTCGCCGACCACACCGCCGTCGTCTTTGACCCCGAACCCGCCCTCCAGCACGAAACCGTTCACATCTCATGCCACCATCGCCAACCCCTCCGACAACCCGGCCGGCGCCTTCGCCGCGCGGATCTGGATCGACGAGATCGGCACCGGCGTGCTGGTCGCCGAAACCACTCGTCGCGGGCCTCGCCGCCGGGGCGACGGCCGTGGTCGAGGCCGACTGGTTGGTCGACGAGATGGCGGACCGTCTGGTGTGGATCGATGTCGACGGCGACGGCGAGGTGGCGGAGTTCAACGAGGACGACAACCGGGATTTCAGGATCCTCGACGTCTCGACGATTCCCGATCTCGTCGTGACCTCGGGCCAGGTGAGCATCGACCCGCGGCTGCCGCGAAGCGGAGACGTGGTTCACTTCGAAGTCGCCGTCCTCAACACCGGCGATCAGACAGCGAACACCATCGAGGTTGAACTCGGAGTCGCCGGCGGTGCGGTGATCGATACCGCCACCATCCCCACGATCGAAGGCGGCGGCGTCGAGACCGTGTCGTTCGAATGGGCGACCGACGGCGTCGTCGGCGACACCGCGCTGCGGATCTCGGTCGATCCTTCCGACTCCGTCGCGGAGCTCGACGAAGACAACAACACCGTCGATCTCATGGTGACGGTTCAGGACGCCGATCTCTGGGTCACCGAACGCTTCATTTCGCCCAACGGAGACGGAGTCAAGGACGCGACCACGATCTTCGTCCGCGACGGCGTCACCTCCATCGATGTCGATCGACTCGTGGGGTGAGACGGTAGCGGTCCTCGATGTCGATCCTTCGGGCCAGGCGGTGTGGAACGGCCGCAAGGCCGACGGCGCCGCCGTCCGCGACGGCGCCTACGAACTCGTCGCCGACGGCCTGCGATCGTGGGTCGAGGTCGATCTCAACGCCATCACCATCACCGACGACATCAGACAGCCGCTGATCACCGGAATCGTGCCCACGACATCCTCGCACTGGGCTGCCGAGTTCAGGTCCTGGGCCCCGTCGCCCGTCGACGGCATCGTCTATCTGACCGAGAAGCTCAGCAACGCCTTTGGCGACCTCAAGATGTGGCGGTGGAACGGCGAGCGCCTCGAGGACGTCATCGACTGGCCGGCGGGGCACTGGACCATCCACCAGATGTCGGCGCAGGAAGATGTCTTCATCACCTGGGGCTTCACGGGATTCGACATATTCGCTGCTTCGCTTCCCGGGTCCAACCGATCGATCCGCTGCCGGCGCCGCATCCGGCGGTCGACACCCCCTCTCTCTCGCCCGACGGCGATTGGATCCTGTGGGTCGACCAGCTGAACCTCCAGGCCGAACGGTGGATCGTGCTGCAACCCACGATCGACCTGGGAGAGATCCACGCGTTCGGGCCGTTCAGCCCGGGTTCCGCGACCGCCTGGAGCCACGAGCCGACCATTCACTGGGGACCGGACGGCCATTTGGCTGTGGTCACCATGAACCACCTGCCGAGCGGCCCGGGAGAAAAGGCCGCGGCGATCATCGTCGAGCTCGGCGATGAGCCGACGATCCGCGAGATCGCCACTCGATCGAGCCTGCGGGCGGGTCGACCTCAACGGCGGTGAACGGCAGGTCGCGGCTGCGGTCGATTTCGAGCGGAGCGAGCTCATCTGCACCCGGGACTCACTTCGTTCGCTCCTGACGATCGATCTCCAGACCGGATCCACCACGGCAACGGTCGATCTCCCGGTTCTCGCCGGAGGAGAACCGGACTGGTACCGGCTGTCCAACGACGGGCGGGTGGTCGATGTCGACAAGACCTATCCGGAACTCAAGACCCTCATTCTCGATCGTCCGACTCCGATCCGGTACGACTGGCTGCGGGGCCTCCGGATCACTCGCGGCGCCAACGGATCCGGACTACAGCTCGAACTGGTCACCCCTCGACAGGTACAACTGGTCCAGTGTCGGCGACTCATTCAACTACTTCACCCCCGCCGCCAACCTCGCGGTGACCTTGAATCCGGTCGTGCGATTCGGCGGCAGCGGAATCGATCTCTTCCTCACGGTCACCGACAAGAACCTCGACTTCTATCAACTCGAGTACGCACCCGCGTCGAGCCCGGAGAGCTTTGAAGCTCTCGGCCAGCCCGCACGAGGGATCGTCTTCGGTGAAAACCTGGGCACCTGGATTCCGCCGGCACAGGGCTCGTGGCGGATCCGGCTCACCGCCGTGGATCTCGCCGGCAACGAGCGCAGCGTCAGCAGGTGGGTGACCTGGAACGGGGTCAGCGACATCGCCGGGCTGTGGCCCGAAGACCACCACATCTCCCCGGTTGCGAGTCCCGGGGTTCAAGACCAACTGGTCTGGCGGTACACGGTGCTCCGGCCCGCGCAGCTTCTCTTCGAGATCACCGACGATGCGGGCGCGCTCATCCGCAGCATTCCGGTCGGGGCCGCGTCGCCCGGACCGACGACGACGACATGGGACGGCCGCGACGACGCCGGCCAACCGGTTCCCGACGGCGACTACCGACTGGTGTTCCGCGGCGCCGAGTGGCCCGTGGTCGTCGACAACACACCGCCGCTGCTGAGCTTCGACATCGACGACAACGGCCTGCGACCCACCAGCGACGAGATCGACACCGCCGGCAATATGAATCCACCCATCGATCTCGATCGATCGGCTCTCTTCAACCACGTCTCCTGGTCCGCGGCCGATCGAGAATCTCGAGCTCGCGGTCTTCGAAACCCGCCACGTCGATGGAACCGAATGGGCGCCGGTTGCGACGATCCCGGTCTTCGGAGCCGTCACGGACGCCGCCGCTCGCGATGACGAGGTTCGTGCAGAGTGGTGGTCCGAGCGCGTGGTTCGCCAGGTCGCCACGGACCGGGCCGGGCAACCGTTCGGTGGCCGAGCGCCTTCACCGCGAGGAACAACTCGCTGCCGCCTTTGCCGAGCCGCCGTGCCGCGAGCGACGACGAGCCGTGCCTCTTCCCGGACCGCCCCGACGTCAACGCGCTGCGGGACGCGGATGGTCTGATGGACGATCCCGTCGCTGTCCTCTGGCCCGACTACTCCACGCTTCTGGTCCAATCCACTCTCTGGGGCGACTGGCGGACACGCTGCGAGCTCGAGTTCCGCACCCCCGGCGGCGACGGTCTGCCGGCGGGCGACTGGCAACCGGGCGCGTTGACGGCGGCCGATCGGCTTGTCTGGCGAAGGCCGGCAGTTCTCACCGGCGATCCGTTCCAGCCCACCGCGACCCTCGGAGCAAAGGTCCTGCCGGTCTACTGGGAGCACCCGGGCTTGCCGCTGCGGCCCTACGAGGTCCGGCTCGTCGCCGAAAACCGGGATGGCGTCGTCTTCGCCACACCCACCACCCTCGTGGTCCCCAAGGCGCCGTTGGTGGTTGAATACCTGGGCGCCGACGCCGCAGGCGACCACTTCCGGGTCCACAACATCGGCGCGGCACGGATCGACGAGATCGTTCTTCAGGGAAGCGACGATGCGCTGATCTGGCGGCCGGCCGCCGCCGTTGGCGCCCTCGAGCCCGGTCTCTCGGCCCTGGTGACCACCGGCTGCGCCTTCCTCGAACACCGCCATCAACGGCACCATGACCAACTGGATTCGGGTCGAGGGCGTCGATCCGTGGAACGCCCCGCAGGCGTCGCTGCCGGCCTCGTTCCAGCGCGCCGGGCCACCGGCCGCGGCGAGCCGGCCGAGCTTCTCCATGATCCGAGGCGACTGCGCCGCGGGTTCGCCGCCCGCCATGGGCATGATGGGCTACGACCCCGGCATCGACGGCCTCGCGGAGTGCACCGCGTGGTCCTGCGAGTCTCGGTTGGTACTCAGCCGGCAATCTCGTGGATCTTCAGGTCGAGGTCCCTGTCGACCGATCCCAACGGCGCTTCGGTGGCGGGCTACGAGCTCCTCATCGACGGCGCGGTCGTTGCCGGCTCTCCCGATCTCGAGCCCGGAACCACCGGCAGGGTGATCCTCGATCTGCAGGCGCTGACCGAAGGCGAACACCTGGTGAGCGAGCGCTATCTCTTCGCTCCGGGTGAACAGGGCCTGCTCTCGAGCTGTGTCCGATCCGCCGAACTCCACATCGATCGGACGGCGACGGTCTCGATCACCAGCCCGACCGAAGGCCAGTCTCTGTGTCCGGACCAGGGCCTGGTACCCATCGCTACCGACATCGGGGAGGAGACGTGGAGCGAGACCTTCCTCATCGACGGCTCGACCACCGGCATCACCAGCCATCCCGCCACCCCGAACCGGCGATCTCGGTGCCGGCGTTGACGCCGGGCAGCCATCTCCTGGAAGTGTCGATGGTGGATCTCGCCGGCAACGCGGCGTGCGCTTCGGTGCAGTTCACGAGCCAAGGGCGTCGCCGCCGTACCGGACTCGAGATCGACCCACCGGTGTTCTCGCCGACCAACACCATGGGACGACCGACCGCGAGCCTCATCTCGTTCGGCTCGACCGCCGAACGCCGATCTGGACCGCCGAGATTCGCGATCGATCTCGGCGGCGCGGTCCAGGTGAGCTCACCGGGGAGATCACTGCCGGCGAGACCATCTCCCTCGGCTGGGACGGACGGGACTTCGACGGCGACCTGGTCGACGACGGCGCCTATGGTCTATGGATCCGACTCGTCTCGGACTGCGGCGCGATCTACGAGACCCCCGAGCCGTTGCGGGAGATCACGGTGGACACCGAGGGCCCGGCGGTGGTCGTCACCAATCCGTGGCCCGGAGCGCGAGATCGGGACCGCCATCGAGCTCCAGGCCCTGATCACGGATCCGCACTTCGAGTACTGGGAAGCCCGACTCTCCCGATCCCCACCTTTCCCGGCGAGATCCCGACGGTGATCGCCTCGGGCGACCGGCAGTCGACCGACCCCGAAAACGTACTCGTACGGTGGCCGGTCTCGAATCTCATCGTGGGCGATTACGTCGCTCGTCGTCGAGGCCAACGACCGGGCCGGCAACCAAACCGTCACCGATGAGATCCCAGATCGAGGTCAGAGCTTCGAACTCATCGCGTCCTTCGAGGCCGATCCGATCTACTTCTCGCCCAACGGCGACGGCGTTGCCGAGACCACGGACTTCAGCATTCGAGCTGCTCCACGAAGCCACCGTCAATCTCACCGATGAGTTGGACGTTCTAGCTCATCGCCGATGAGGTCCTTCCGCCCGCAGTGCTGCACACCGCGAGTGGGACGGTCTCGGCATCGACCACGAGTCCGGTGCCCGACGGGGCGTATTCGCTGACTCTCGACGCGTGCGAACCCGGCGATCGTCGATCTGGGAAGCCGACAACGCAACCGTCATCGTCGATCGGGCAGCCCCCGAGGTCGTGATCTCGTCGCCGCAAAACGACTCCCTGACGGCGCTTCCCGCTGACCGTTTCCGGCTTTACCGACGACCTGCACGCCGACCGTTACCTACGTCGTTCTCCACCATCCAGACGGTTCGACCAGCGAGCTTGCAGCGGGGTCGGGCAACTGGTCTCCCACCGACGAGTTCACCCTGCACGAACTCACCGACGGCCAGTATCGAGTCACCGTCACCGCGACCGATCTCGCCATGAACGCAACCACCGTCGAACACGATTTCGTCCGTCGACAACACCGCCCCGTTGGTGCAGATCACCGCACCCGGCGCGGGGGCCATCCTCGATCCGAGTCTGCAGGCCCTCGTCCTGCGCGGGCACCATCGGCGCGGCGCACCCACAGAGCTACTCCTGGTGGATCGCCGAGGGGGCCTCGCCGGAACCGGTGATTTCGTTCTCGTCTTCGAGGGCGCCTCGCGACCGCCGGCCCCGTCGAGCACCTGTGGACGGGCCCGCCTCCCGACGACGGGATGCACACCGTCCGTCCTGACGGCGTCGTCGATCAACTCGGCCGGACTGCCGAGGACCGCCGTCTGATCACCATCGACGGAGAAGCCCCGGTCGTCGAGATCTGGCAGCCCGATCGACGGTGCGCTCATCACCGAGCCGATCGCGATCTCCGGGTCGGTCGACGACGCGAACCTCGCGCACTGGACCCTCGAGGAGATCGGCTCCGGCGGCGGCGCACGGCTGCTCGCCGCGGGCGCGTCGCCAGCCGAGAACGAGCTCATCGCCTGGGATCCGCTCCCCGCGGACGGCGACTTCACCCTCCGTCTGTCGGCCTTCGATCACGCCGGGCACTGCAAGCGAAGCGACCGTCGACGTCGAGGTGTCGGTGCTGCCTCCCGGGCCGCCCGTCGGACTCTCACCGCCGAGCTCGTCAACGGCCGCGATGTCGAGCTGAGCTGGCAGCCCGGTCCGGGCTCGGTCGCCGGTGGGCTACCACGTCGACCGGAACGGCGCCAGGATCACCGCTTCGCCGGTTGTTCTTCCGGCTCTCACCGACGTCCAACTCCTCGACGGGACCTACACCTACCGGGTGATCGCGGTCGGGCCCCTGGGGCGCGAAAGCGAGCCCTCCGATCCCGCAACCGTGGTCGTCAACCTCACCCCACCGACGGTCGCGATCACGTCGCCGGCCGGCGGGCGCAGGATCGGTTCGGAGGTCGCGATCTACGGCACGGCCTTCGCAGCCGACGACTTCGCATTCTGGGAGCTCGTCGGCGCGCGCCGTCGGGCGCACCCGTTTGGATCGTCCTCGACACAGCCACCGCGCCGATCATCGGTGGGTTCATGACGAGCTGGATCACCCACCTCGCGCCGTGGTCGGACGGCCCGCACGAGCTTCGCCTGGCCGCCGAGGACACGTCGGCAACCGGGCGGAGCGGGTGATCTCGGTGATCGTCGACAACAGCCCCCCGGATCCGGGACCGGTCAACCTCCAGGCGGAGCTGCTCGCCCTCGACGGCGACGGCGTCGTCAACGATATCCGCCTGAGCTGGGCCCAGGCGCCCTCCCCGCCCGATCTCGCCGGTTTCTATCTCTACCGCAACGGACTGCTCGCCAACGCCGGCGGTCCGATCATCGGGGACCCGACCCCGTATCTGCTCTCGGCCACCGACTACGACGACAAGGACGTCCCGGACGGCACCTACACCTACACCGTCGCCGCGGCCGACACGGCGGGCAACGTCTCCGCACTGTCGAACCCGGCGGGCCCCATCACCGTCGATCTCCGCCGGCCCCACGCGGTTGATCATCGAACCCGCGCACGGGACCGAGTTCGAGGGCGCCATCGAGATCGTTGTCGAGTGTGAGGACGACGACGTGGTCACGCTCGACCTCGAGTACAAGCTCGGGTCGCAGTCGGATTGGACAGCGATGGCGCCGAGCTTCACCGGGCCGCCATACGTGGCGCTCTTCGACCCGCCGTCGAACGACGTCTGGTTCGTACGAGCACTGGCCGCCGATGCCTTCGGACCGGACCCGGCGCCGCACATCATCCAGCTCACCGCCGCCGATCTCCCGCCGGCCGCGCCGAGCCAGCTCACCGCTCGGCGTCGCCGGCGGTCGGGTCACCCTGACGTGGATCGCGCCCCCCGACCCGGCGGATGATCTCGCCGGATACGACATCGAGCGCGATGGAATCATCATCAACGCCGAGCTGGTCCCACCGGACGTCGTGGTCTTCGTCGATGCCGACGTGACCGACCGGACCTACCAATACCGGGTCGTCGCGGTTGATGAGGCGCTGCAGCGGCGCTCGACGGATCCCGTGACTGCGACGGTGCTCACACCCTTCTGGGACTGGACCCCGGCGGTGACCACCGCCGATTCGACTGACCCTGAGCGGCGGCGGCGCCCACCCGCTCGGGCCTGGTGGAGATCGAGCGTCTTCGTCCCGGGTGAGGGGCTCCGGACCGGTAGCGGTCGTCGACGGCTGATGGCGGAGGCGACTTCGAGATCGCGGGTCTCGGGCTCGACCCGGGGGCCAACTCCGCTGACGGCCACCAGCGGCGATGACGATGGCAACACGAGCCGGATCTCGCTTCCGCTGCTGCTGGTTTCCCACCTGCCGCCGGAACCGCCGGAGAACCTCGCCGCGGTGCCGACCGGCAGCGACGTGACCCTCACCTGGACGGCGTCCGCGGATCCGGAGAGCGTCGGGGTCACGATTCGGCGCGACGGAACGGCGATCAACGAGACCGTCGCCGGCGCTCGTCTACGACCCCGCCGCTCACACTCTGAACGCCTCCGACGGCGATCCCTCGAGCTGGGAGTCGGTCGTCGACGGCGACCCGGCACCGGCTGGGCGCCGACCCGGGTCCCGACCCGCGGCACGCCCGAGTGGTGGTCGTGGTCATGGCCCGAACCGGTGGAGCTCGACGAGATCACCGTCGGCTGGTCGCAGACCGATCCGCCGCAGGTCTTCGACATCGATGTCCTCACGGGCGGCGGTTGGCTGTGGTTGACGACGCTGAGTTGGGACGGTCAGCCGACCGTGACCGCGCCGGTGGGAGTCACGGCGTCCGGGGTCAGGATCAGAATCCCCATGACCGGCGGTCTGCGGCGGCGCCTCGTGTCTGCCGGAGCTCACCGAGATCAGCGTCACGAGCCGCGACCGATCCACCGGGGACACCTACCTCGACGAGGGTCTCTCCGATGGCATCTACAGCTACGAGGTGACGCGGCGGAATCTCTGGGGTCAGTCATCGTGGACCGCCGGTGTTTCGGTCGCGGTGGGCCCGGAGCAGCCGCTGGCCCCGACCAACCTGGCGGCGGCGCCGCTGGACTGCGGCGGGCTCGCGCTCCAGTGGCAACCGGCGGGAGGCCAGCCCGGCGCCCTCGTCGGCCACCGGATCTACCGCGGCGACCAGCCCGGCGGACCGTACTCGAACATCGGGAGCACCGGAGCTGTTCCAGAACACCTGGATCGACCTCGCCGCCCCGGTCGGCATCGAGCGCCACTATGTCGTGACGTCGCGGGTCGTCATCGGCGGCGTCGTCGTCGAGTCGCAGCCATCGACCCCGGCCGCGGGAACCGCGAGCTGTCTCAACCCTCCGCAGCCGGTGATCACCCACCCCACCGTGGCCGGTCAACCGATCCAGATCACCCCGTCGCAAGTCCCCATCTGGATCAGGGGCACCGCCATCTCGGGCTCGGAGATCACCCTGCTCCACGACGGCGCGGCGGTCGAAAGCAAGACCTCGTCATCGACCTTCACCTTCTACGATGTCGACGTCCACCCCGGTTCGAACAGCTTTGTCGCCCGGCAGGAGCTCCACGGCACCGTCACCGACTCCGCCCCCATCGTCGTCGAGCTCGACCCGAGCCTGGTGCCCGATCTCGTCGCGGTCTCGTTGACCATCGCACCCGCCGCGGCGGCCCCGGGGGACCTGGTCATGGTCGAGGGGACCATCGAGCTCATCTCGGCGTCCGGCGACGGTGCGGCCTTCGATGCGCTCATCGAGCTCGAGGACGCGGCAGGCGTCGCCTCGGAGATCTACCGCACGCGCCTTTCCCTCGCCGCCGGCGAACGACGAACGATTCGCACCGGCTGGGTCGCATCCGGACCCGCCGGCACCCTCGACTGGCGCGTCTCGGCGGATCCCGACGACGAGGTCCTCGAAGCCGGCGAGGACAACAACCTCGTCGAGGAAACCTCCCTCCTCCTGACCGGTGCCGGAGTCGATCTGGATGTACGAACCGCTCACTCGACCTATCTGGTCGGCCAACAGCTCACCGGAGTCGTCTTCTTCGCCAACGCCGGTCCGCCGGAGGACTATCTGCTCGAAACGGTGCTCGAAGACGCAGGCGGACGGTGGATCGCCGTTCTCGATACGCGCCTCCTGCCCGACTTCGGGGGTGATTGGCTGGAGACCGCCATCGACCACCCGCTTGTAGCTCTGTATCCGGGGCTCTATCGGGTTCGGACCTCGGCTTCGGTCGACGGCGCAATCGTCGCCGAGGACCTCGCTCCGTTCCTCCTCGAGCCGGCCGCCTTTGTTGACGCCGCCATCGCTGCCGACCGTACTTCGTACCCCGAGGGATCCCCGGTCTCCCTGACCGGCCGGGTTCACAACCTCGGACCGGCGCTCGTCAACGGCCTCGTGGCGACCATGAGCGTGGTCGACGAGTCGACCGGTTCACCGGTGGGTCAGTGGACGACCGAGAACATCGGGGTCGCCGCGGGCGGCACGGCTCAGATCGGCTGGAGCTGGTCGTCCGCCGGCGCCCGACTCGGCGCCCACCGCGCGACCCTGGTTGTCAGCAACGCGCAGGGTGTGAACCTGGCCACCGCCGAGCCCTTCCCGTTCACGATCGTGCCGGGCGATCTCCGGCTCGCCGCAGCCGTCGATCTCTCGGCCTCGCCCGTCGAACCCGGTGAGGCCGTGACCGCGACGGTGACCATTTCAAACACCGGAGTCACCGATATCCAGAACCTGGAGATCGCGCTCAAGCTCATCGATCCCGTCGCGCTGCAACTGGTCGAAGAACACCTTCGCACCGTGACGCTCGCCGCCGGCGCCGACCACGTTTTCGACCAGCCGCTCGACACATCCGAGCTTGTTCTTCAGCGGTACGTGGTCCTGGTGACCGTCTCCGGCGATGACGGACGCGCCCCATTCAGCCTCGACCTCGGCAGCGCGATCCTTGAGATCGCCGATCTGTCGCCTCCCATGGTCGAGGTCATCGAACCGGCGGGCGGTGGTGTGGCGTGTGAGGCCATCAACATCGTGGCCGATGTGCGGGACGCGTTGAGCCGCGTCGCTCGCGTCTATCACCGCCTCGACGACGAGACCGGCGCCGTCCCGCTCCACCTCGTCGATCCGAGCGGCGACCCCAACCGCTACTCGGCCTCGCGGCCGCTCCCGCCGGGCCTCGATGGCCCCCACCAGATCACCGTCCACGCCGAGGATGCTGCCGGAAACGCCAGCGACGGTGAGACGGTGGTTTTCGCCGCCGACACGGCGCCGCCCCTTCTCCAGATCACGGGTCCGGCGAACGGCAGCTGCAGCTCGGGCGAAGCAGCCTTCAACATCACCGCCATCGACGCCAACCTCGCCTTTGTGACCGCGCTGATCGACGGTCATCCCTACGCGCCCGGGACCGCCGTCTCCGCCGAGGGCGACCACGTGCTCGAAGTGACCGCCGCCGATGCCTGCGGCCGGCAGGTTTACGAGACGAGAAGCTTCATCATCGACTCGACCGCGCCCCAGGTCGTGATCCAGGGCGTCAGCGATGGTGGCAGCGTCGCGCCAGGAACGGTGCTTGAGTGGAGCGCCGGCGACCTCCATCTCGTGTCGGCAATTGCGACCCTCGACGGGGCCGTCATCGGGTCTCCGGTGACCCTCGACGTTCCCGGACCGCACACCTTGCACATCAGCGCCGCCGACTGCGCCGCAAACACCACCGACGAGACGGTGCAGTTCACGGTCATCGAATCGATCCTCGCCCTCAGCGGTTCCGCAACGGCCAGCCCGCCCCTTCTCGAACCGGGCGAGAACCTCGACGTCGGCGGCGCCGTCAGCAACGGCGGATCCGACCTCGAGGCGGTGGAGCTCATCCTCGATGTCGTGCGAACCTCGACTTCGACGGTCGTGGCCACTTACACCGAGACCGTCGATCTCGGCGCCGGTCAGAACCACGCCACGAGCGCAGTTCTCGACACCACCGGTTGGGAACTCGGTGTCTACGAGGTCAGATTCACGGCCCGCGGATGGTTCCTCGGCGACCCGTTCGAGCTCGCGTTGGCCACCGCGACCACGACTCTCGCGGATCTGACGCCGCCACAGATCGTCGTCACGAGCCCGACACCCGGTCTCGCATGTCAGGTCATCGAGGTGGTGGCGGAGGTGAGCGATGCGCTCAGCGGCGTCTCGTCCGTCACCGTGGCCGTCGACGGAGGAGCTCCCCTTCCCCTCGGGCACTCGGGCGGTACGGTCTGGTCGGCAAGCCTGACTCTCGACGAGGGCGCCCACGATCTGGCGGTCGCGGCGAGCGATGGCTCGGGCAACACCGCCGCGCCGGTTGCGATCACCATCGATCTCGACACCGAAGCACCCGAGCTCATCGTCACCGCACCCGACGACGGGAGCTGCCTGGGCAATGGAACCACCATCGAGTTTGCTGCCGAGGACGCGCATCTTGACGAGGTCACGGCGAGTTTGAACGGACTCCCCATCGCGAGCGGGCACCTGATTGACGAGGACGGTGACTACGAGCTGGTCATCACCGCCGGCGATGAGTGCGGCCGGGTCAGCAGCGACGATCGCGACTTCATCATCGACACGGTGGTCCCGGAAATCAGCATCACCGGAGTCGAGGATGGCGAGGTCCACGTGGTCAACGTCAGCGGCGGGTACTCCGCCACCGACGCCAACCTGGTTTCGAGCTCGGCGACGCTGAACGGTTCCCCGATAACCCCGAGCTTCACGGTGACGACCGTCGGTCTTCAGAACCTGGAGGTGACCGCCCGGGACTGCGCGGCCAACACCGCCGAACTGGCGATCGAGTTCGAGACCGTCCTGCCCGAGGATGGCTTCACCGGCACCGTTGCGGCGGAACCCGCCGAGGTGGAACCCCCACTCCCGCTGCGGGCGACGGCCGGGATCGTGAACACCATCGACACCGCCTACTCCGGCCTCGTGCTCCGGCTCGAGATCGTCGATCCATCGACGGGTCTGAGCGTCGACAGCTTCGAGACGACCGCCGATCTGCCGGTGGGGGCCGATCTCGCACTCGAACACGCTTTTGCGACCGATGGCCTCGGTCTCGGCGAGTACGAGCTCGTCTTCTCGGTCGCGGGCGTGGTGCACGGCGTCGTCTTTGAATCCGAGATCGCTTCCCAGGTCTTTGAGGTCGTCGACACGACGGCGCCGATTCTGGCCCTGCACTCGCCGGCTCCGGGTCTCGCATGCGACCCGATCGAGGTCCGCGTCAGCGCCACGGATACCGTTTCCGGAGTCGCGTCGGTTCGCGTGCATATCGACGGCGATCCGGCGGGCCTGCCCCTTGCGGAGGTCGGCGGTGATCTCTGGGCAGCCGCTCTCTCCCTCGAAGAAGGTGTTCACCAGCTCGAGGTGGTCGCCGAGGACGTCGCGGGCAATCTCTCCGATACCGCCACCGTCGAGGTCGATCTCGATCTTTCCGCGCCGATCCTCACCGTGGAGGCGCCCGCGGACGGCGCCTGCCTGGTCGGTCCAGCCACCATCGGCTTCAGCGCCGAGGATCTCCACCTCGACGTCCTCCGAGCGCGTCTCGACGGCGTCGCCATCACCTCCGGCGCGATCGTGTCCGCCGACGGCGACCATCATTTCCATGTCTCGGCCATCGACGCCTGTGGCCGCATGGACACCCACACCAGCGACTTCACCATCGACGGCGCACCCCCGGTCATCACCGTCACCGGTGTCGCCGACGGTGGTGAGTACGCCTCGACGGTTGAAATCAGCTGGACCATCGATGACGCCAACCTGGCGGATCAGGCCGCCATCCTCGACGGCGAACCGGTACAGTCCGGCGTCGTGGTCGACACCCCCGGCATTCACGCTCTGGTGATCGAGGCGACCGACTGCGCCGGCAACGAGACGCGCGTCGAGATCGGATTCACGATCACCGACGATCCACTCGCCGATCTGGTGGTGGCGCCGCCTTCCTTCACCGCCGGCGGCAGCATTCTGCTTCTCGACCGCTCACCGGCGGGCGGCTCGGAGCTCGAAGCCTGGCTGAGCGGCCGCGCCGGGCGGGTCACCCGGGTCACCGACGCCTGCACCTTCGTCGACGAGATCCGGCGCTCCCGCCACGAGTTGATCGTCCTCTACGCACCCTCAGGCGCGTTTCCGCTGCATCCGCCGTCGTGTGAGGGCGAGCCCGAAATCACCGACATCGCCGCCGAGCTCTCGGCCGTCGCCTACCGCCGCGGTGGAATACTCGTCATCGGCGAGGGCGCCGCGGGCGACGGTTGCCTCGGCTGCGTCATCGCCGCCGCCGGAGCCACCTTCCACAACCACGTCATCGACCAGGTCGAAGTCGAAGGGGTCACCGCTATCATTGCCACGGATGGCGATCTCACCCTCTTCGATCTGCGTCCCCTCGAACCGGACGGCAGCTTCCCGCTGCTTCTGGACGACGCCGGCGGCGAACCGGTCTGCGACGGCGTCACGACCGTGAGGCTCGAGATCGACCCCGAGTTGGCTGGTCCCTGGCACATCGACGTGAACAGCGCCACACCGCACGAGACCCTCGACGCCGAGACCGGCGAGCTCATCGCCGGGGAGAGCCTCGACGATTCCAACCATCCTTGGGTTGATCTCGTCGTCAGCCGCAGCGATGACACCCTCGCCATCGATCTGCGGTCCACATCCGGCGGCGCATTGCCGGAGTGGGTCGCGTTGACGGTTGCCATCGACGGCGCCGGTGAGACCTTCGTGACGTCAGGCTGGATCCCGATCGGTTGCGGGCTCGCCGCCGGCCAGGCCTTCGATCTCATGACCGTCACCGCATCGACCGCCATCGTCCACGATGCCGACCAGACCGTCGCCGCAACCGCGCGACGCTACGGCCGCGGCGAGGCCCTGGTGCTGCCGTGGGACGCCCTCGCTCCGGCCAACCAGGCTGCGCTGCCGGCGGTGGAACAGGCTCTGATCTTCTCGATGCCCACCGAACCGTGGCCGGCGGCCGGCGGGCTGCCGCTTCCCGTGACCTTCAAGATCGACAACCGTGGGACCGCCGCGGTCACGATCCGCCTCGAAGCCGTGGTCCCGCCGACCCAGCTGCTGGAGGCATGGGGCGACCCGCTCAGTCTCGACCCGGTGCGTTGGGAATTCGAAATCGGCGCCGGAGAGGGTGCGGCCCGCACCGTCTGGATTCTTCCGACCGCGACAGTAACGAACATCGAAATCCCCTTCCTCGTACTGGCCGGTGACGGCGGCGCCTGGACCCCGATCGACAGCGATACGATTTCGGTCGCGGTTCGCCAAACGGATCATCGAACCGAGCTCCGCGCCCTCCGCGCCGCGCTCATCGGGTGCGCCCAGAGCAGCGACGACCCGGAGGTTCAAGAGGTTCTCCGCGACATGCTCTCTACCACCGAACGGGTTGCCCTCGCCGGGCCGGATCGCCCGGCCGCGGCCGAGGCCATTCGCGATCTTTCCGAGGCATTCTCGAGCGCCGAGGATGATCGGCTCCCGTGCATCGCGGATCTCCGGGGCCGGCTCGCCGAACTCATCGCCATCTGGCAGGCGAAGTGGACGGCCTCCGGGGGCGCGCGATGAAGTTCCGCTGGTCTTCTTCACCCGTCCGTCTCCGGGCTGCGGCAGCCTTGTTGGTGCTCGCCGCCGCGGTAACGAGCGGCCGGGCCGGAGAACGCTGCTCGGCTCATTTCCCCGAGCTGAGGGATTTCGTCGAAACCGCCGGCAGCCGCGCCACGCCCGATGAACCCACCGCCCTCGTCCTGGCCGACGAGCTCGCCATCGAATGGTCCCTGTGGCGCGACGAGGCGTCGCACCACCGGAGCCGGCTCGAGGTTGTGAACGCGACGGCGGGACTTGCCCGCCTCGACGCCATCGATGCCGATCTCGCGGCTCTCTTTGATCGTCTCTCGTCGCTCCTGGCGGATCGAATGCCACTCGAAGAGACGGTTGTCGAGAAGCTGCTCGACTGCGGCGACGGTCCTGTTTCCGCTTCCGGCTGGCCCATCAGATCGGCAAACGGCCCGTCGCCCGAAATCGAGGCGGTCCACCGCGAGGTTGTCGTTTCCGACAGACCACCGGACGGCTACCACGACGCGCCGGGCGGCGCCCTGCGCAGGACGACCAAGGCAAACCCCGCCGATGTCTGGCCCGACGACCCGCTTCATCCCGTCGTCGTCAAGGCGGCAGAGCTCGGGCATGACCCCATCGCCGCCTACCACTTCGTCCTCAACGAGATCCGGACCGAGCACTATTTCGGATCCCTCAAGGACCCCGCTGTGGTTCTGCGCTCGGGCAGCGGCAACGACGCCGATCAGGCGCTTCTCCTCGCGGAGCTCCTGCGCGCCTCGGGTTACCCGGCCCGGCTCGCACGAGGCGTGGTGGAGTATCCGACCGCCCGCCTCGAGAGCCACTTCGCCGTGACCGATGCGGCGGCTCTGGAGGCGTTGCTCACCACCATGGGAACGGCGTGGAGCCCGGTGGGCGGCGGAATCGAGCCTGCCTCCTACCGGGTCGAGAGGTTCTGGTGCGAGGTCTGGATCGCCTACGGCAACTTCCGCGGTCTCGAGCTCGATGGCTCCGGAGAGACCTGGGCCGTGCTCGATCCCGAGTTCGTGGACCGCGGTTCCCTCGGCGATCGGCGAGTTCTCGAAGAGATGGCCTTCGATGCGGCCGTCTTTCTCGACGACTATCTCACCGGCGAATTCTGCACCCCCGATCTCGAAGAACCCGGCGCCTGTCCCGAACCGCGGAACCTCATTGCCACCCTGGTCGATCAGCACCTGAGTGGTCTCGGCGATCCGGAGAGCTACGAAACCCTGTCGACCCCGGCCCCAGCCGAAACCGACGAGCTTCGAATTCTGCCGGCGTCGATGCCGGGTCATATCGTCTCGGTGAGCTGGTCCGGTCTCGAGCTTCCTCTGGAGGCTCAGCACCGGGTTCGCTTCGTGGCGCGTCATTCAGGCGAGATCCTCCTCGATGCCGTGATCCCGTTGGCCGAGCTGACCGGACGGGAGGCGGCCCTCTGGTATGAGCCGGCGACCCCCGACGACGAGCTCATCGTCCGCGCGTTCGACAACTTCCTGTGGAACGTGCCTCCCTACCTGGTCGACGTCACACCGGTGGTGATCAGACGCGGCGGCGAGGTCGCTCGGGGCGTCGGTGGCGTCGGCATGGGGCGGGCCTTCTCCCTCGAAACCACCCTCCTGACCCCCGCCGGGACATCCATCGGATTCAGCAATTCCGAGATCGCCGGCGTGCCGACCGTCATCGGCATCGGGGCCGACGCGACCTCCTACGAGACCGTTGGTGAGGCGCCGGCCAGCTCCCTCGAGCTGCTGTCGATCTTGGTGGACGAATATCTCAACGCCAATCACCGATTCGCGTCCGAGCTCGCGACCCTCGGCGGCCAAGGGCTTTCCTACGGCGCCCCCACGCTGGCGTTCATCGGCAACGAGGTCGAGGTCGACGGGTCCCTCGGTCTCATCCAGGCCATCGGCTGGGAAGGGCTGTACCTCGATGTGGATTCGTGGGGCCCGCGTGCCGCCGGCGGCGACGCCGCAACGCGCCGGACGTGGCGCACCCTTGCCCAACTCGAGGGATCGGTCGCGGAACGAACCGTCTTCGAGGCGTACGGCGTCACCTCGGTGAGCGCCGATCTCGCCCTCGTCATCGCCGACAGCCTCGGCACCGAGGTCATCACGGTCGATCAGGGCAACCTGGCTGCGGTGCTGGCAAGCCTGCCCTACCAGTCCGGGATTCTGGCCGAGATCGAGGCGTGGGTTCTCGCCGGCGGCGAGGCCCTGGTGCCCGCCGAGCCCATCGGCCTGCTCGAGTGGTTCGGGGTCGGTTATCTGCTCGTCGACCGGACAACCGGCGAGGCCCGCTACCAACTCGCGGGCGGGTTGAGCGGCGGATCCACCGCCGAGCCGCCCGCCGATGCCCAGCTCGAGTTCGGGCTCGGACTCTGGCCTCCATCGCAATTCCCGGTCAACTCGGATCCCACCGCGGTGGTCGCCATCCGCAAGCTCGCCGGCTTCGACGGCATCGAGGGCGTCGTCGGCCACGAGGCCGATGCGGAGATCCGGGTCGAGGCTGTCGACCGCAGGGGCGCCCTGGTTGAGGGTGTCCCGGTTCTGTTCAGCTCGGTTGCCGGCGAGGGGTCGCTCATCGATCGACGACGGCGTTGCCCACCAGACGCTGCAGGTCCTCACCGATGAGCGCGGGAACGCGGCGGTTGGTTTCCGGTTCGGGACCGACACGTCCTCCAATCCGATCTATGCGTTGCAGGAGTCGACCGACGAGTACGCATCACAGGCGCTCCTTGCCCTCGTCGACGCGGTCGGCCAGGGGATCGACGGCGACGGCGGATTGGTCGATCTGCCGGTCAGCGAGCCATTCTGGGCAGTGGCGTTTGCCGATGCCGCGGCGACTCTCCGCCGGACCGACACCGACCAAACGCACTTCGTCGGCTCGGTTGCCCAGTGGACGGACACCGTCTTTCTGGCGGTGGAGGACCAGCACGGCAATCCGGTGTCCAATATCCCGGTCTCGTTCGACGTGCTGCCCCTGCAACTCGATGCCGCCTGCAGCAACTACCTCGATGAACCCCTGCGCCGGAACGCCGCAGTCTTCGACAATCTGGTCGTCAACGGGATCCCCGCGTGCAACGGCCACCCGGTCCTCGGCAGCTGCGGCGGTCCGAGCCTGACCAAGAAGACCGCCTACACGGGGACCTCGGCGGGAGTCATCGAGGGCGATGTCGTCGCTGCGACCTACACCGTGCAGGCGGCGGCGGGCGGCCTTCCGCCGTTGAGCTTCACCTACACCCAGAACTGGACCATCGACTCCGACAACCAGGGGTGCGACACCCCCGATCGTTTCGAGGTCTCCTCCACCTTCCTTACCGACCAGGACGGACGAAACGTCAACGCCGCCGGCATCGGCGCTCCCTTCACCTGGCCCATCGACTTCTGGATCGAGTTCTACGAGCCGGAACCGCGGGACGGAGATCCGCCGTTCTACGCCGGCGGCGGCCGGTGGTGGGCGGTCTGCGGCCAGGATCTCGGGCTCGCGGTGACAAACGGCGGCAGCGCCACACCGCCCGTATTCGATCCGGCGACCAATTCATACCGGACCTTCATCACTCCCGGGCTGGACCCCGCTGTCAACGAGTTGTCCGCCCACGGCACCAGTTTCACCTACTGCGACGAACGGGTCGCCGTTGGTGTACCCGCTCGACGCCCATGTCAACGACGTCTGGGGCATTCTGCCGGAGATCACCGCTTTCGAGCCGGATGTGGTGGCACTCACTCCCGAGGAAACCCTCGCCCAGCCGCTCGATATCCGCTACCGGATCGCGCCGCCGGAGTATCTGGCGTGGATGGTGGATGTCCGGGTGAGGGATCTCGACGACCAAGGCGTGAGTCTGTGGCCCGGTTCGAGCCGCGGGAACGAGGGATCGGCCGTGCTGCCGCGCGGCGAAGAGATCGAGATCGAGCACGATCACCGGGCGTCGGTGGTCGTCAATCGCGGTCACCCCGCCGAGGTCGAGTCGGCCGAGGAGCCGTTGCCGCTCTTCCAGGAGATCTTCAGCGACCTGACCCGATTTTTCCAGGTCAGCCAGAATCTCGATGTCGTCAACCGGACCACCTGTGCCGACACCGAGGTCTTCTCCTTCACCTTGAACCATCCGGCCGTGGTCACCCTCACCTTTGTTCGCCAAACACCGACCGGCCCCGGCGCCCCGGAGACTTTCATCAACTCGCTCGCCCTCGACGCAGGCGTGCACAGCTACACCTTCAGTCCGGCTTCGTCCACCTCTGCTGATTTCACGCTGCTTCCGGGCGACTACGATTTCGAGTTGCTCGGGGTCTCGCAGATCGACGGCCATACAGAGCAAGAGTTCGGGAAGGCGATTTCCCACTTTTCGATGCGCGACTCGCTGCCGGTGGGCCACGCCATGGTCAAGGGGGTGGACCTCCTGGACGGCCACCTGGTGCTGAGCCGGGAGGATCTCGCAATCCCCGGCCGCGGCGTGCCGCTGAGTTTTCAACGCACCTACTCGTCGGCTTCGGCGGAACCCGGGCACCTCGGCCGGGGCTGGACCCACAACTGGCTCGCGCGGGTTGTCGAGACGCCGTGCGCCGAGCTGATCGCTCATCGGCACCGAGGGGTCCGGGATGAGCTTCACGCCGGACGGCGGCGGAGGGTGGAGACCACCGCGGGGATACCACGGGACCCTCCTCCTCGACGACCTGACCGACGAGATCGACTTCTTCACCACCGGCGGCACGCGCTACCACTTCCTGCCGGTGACGACCCTGGGCGGCGAGCCGTTCGGGGAGTGGTTCCTCGATTTTGTCGAGGACCCGAGCGGCAACCGGACCAACCTCGTCTATGAGGAGGGAGGCGACGGTCTGCCGCGGGTCAAACGGGTGGTCGAGCCGGCCGGCCGCGAGCTCGTCTTCACCTACGACCGGCGGATCTTCGAATACTGGGGCGGCGACGTTCTCACTCGGGTTGACGGTCCTGACGTCTTAGAGATCCGCTTCGACTACGACGCCCGCGGCAACCTCGTCGAGGCCCGACGCGAAGGGGACGCTCGGTCCGAGAGCTACGCCTACGAGTTCATCGGCCGTCCGCGACGTGCTGACCGAGGTCACCAACGAGCTCAACGACGCCGCGACCGGCTATGCCTACAGCAACGAAATCCTCGGTCTCGTCGGCGAGGCCGCCGACATCTTCCTCGTCGAACGGCTCAGCCGAACCCGAGGGCGGCGTCACGCAGTTCTTCTACGACACCAACGCGCTCGCGGCGGACGCCGAGCCGCTGACCTCATGGGTGCGCGACCCGCGGACCTCTGACCCGACCCCGCCGGCGATCGGCAGCCCGGGCGCCTTCGACACCACCTACACCCTCAACCGCTACGGCAGCCCCACCGCCATCACCGACCCGCTGGGTAACGTCACGACCATGACTTGGAAACCGGACGACGTGGTCATGGAGCGGCGGGTCGACGCCAACGGAGTGATCACCGGTTTCACCTACGACGAGCACGGCAACCTGCTCACCGAGACCGTGACGGTGACCGACGCCGGCGGCACCGACCACGAGTATGTCGTCGCCAACACCTACCATCCGGCAGACGGGTTCAATCCGCCATACATCAAGAATCGGGTTGCCACCCACACCGACCGCAATGGGGCGGTGACCCGATTCGGCTACGACCAGGCCGGGAGGCTGACCGAAACCTCCATCATCGTCACGGCGGCGGACGGCGCCACGGCCGAGCTCATCACTTCGCACACCTACGATCCCGCCACCGGTGATCGCCTGACCACCACCGATCCTCGCCGTCAACACGACGACCTACGGCTACGACGGCTACGGAAACCCGTCGTCCACCGCCATCGAGGTCACCGATCACGCAGGTGCCTCTGTCACGGTCTCGACGGCGACTCAGTGGGATGTCCTCGGCAGACCGGTGGCGAGGACCGATCCCGAGGGCTTCGTCACCACCTACATCCACGACACGCTGGGCCGGTTGATCTCGACCACCCACCCCGAGGTCGAGGTCGACGAGGATCGATTGTGGCAACCCGTCGAGGCGGTGGTCTACGACGATGCCGGCAACACCGTCACGTCCATCGACGGCAACGGGCATGCCACCACCTCCAGCTTCGACCTCCAGGGTCGGCTCGTGCAGGTCGTCGATCCGTCGGGCGGAACCAAGGTCTTCGGCTACGACGAAGCCGGCAACAAGACTCTGGAATCGAGCGTCTTCGACGCGGCAACCCCCCAATTCAACACCGACTTTTTCTACGACCGGGCCGGCCGCCTCACCCGGCGCAACGAAACCAGCTGGCGCACCACAGCCTTTGAGTACGACGCGGTCGGCAACCTCACCAGGGAGACCCTGTGGAATCCCGGTGATCCCACCTTTGCTCCGCGCATCACCGCCAACCAATACGACCAGTTGAATCGGCTCATCCGTTCGATCCGCGACCCCGACACTGGAGGCTTGAACGCCACCACAGAGATGCTCCTCGACGGCGAGGGCAATGTGGTGCGTGTCACCGACGCCGAGGGCAGATCGACGCAACACGCATACGATGAGCTCCACCGCCGGATCGAGACCACCGAACCCGAGTGGCGTCCGGGTCAGGCCAAGACGACGCAGCTCTTTTATGACGGCAACGGAAATCTCGTCCGCGAGCTGCGCGCCAACCAGCGCCTCGAGGCCGACGGAACGTGGACCGACGCCGACCAGGAGCGGTCGATCCACTACGACGAGCTCGACCGGCCCATCGTCACCACCGATGCCGAGGGGCAGCAGCGGAAATCCGTCTACGACAGATCCGGCAACGTCGTCGAGGAGATCGACGCCCGCGACAACCGAACGACCCACGCCTACGACGGTCTCAACCGACGGATCGCTTCGACGCTTCACCTCAGCGATCCGGACACCGGCGGAGCCTGGACCGTCGTCAGCCGATGGATCTACGACGCGGCCGGCAATCTCCGGCACGAGTTTCTGCCCAACGGGAATCATCTGACCCACATCTACGATGCGGCCGACCGTTTGCTTTCGAGCGCGGATCTCATCGGGCCCGTGGCCTCGTTCGAGTACGACGCTCGTGGGAACCGGGTGCGAGAGACCGATGGCAACGGTCATTTCGAGATCAATCATTACGACGGCCTCGACAGGGTCACTCTGAAAAAACTGCGCGGGAACCGCGATGTCTACATCCACTGGGATGTGGCCGGCAATCGCACCAGTCAGACGAACCCCCGCGGATACGACGACTGATTTTCACCACGACGTCCTCGATCGCCTCGTTTTGGTGGAGCACCCGGTACTCGACGGCGGCGGTCGGTACACGACTTCGTCGACCTACGATCTGGTCGGTAATCAGACGACCGCCACGGATCGCAACGGCAACACGACGCATTTCGTCTATGACGGTCTCAACCGGGTGTCGGAGGTCCGGGACCCGCTCATCACCGGCCCCCCCGCCGTTCAATACAGCACGACGACAACCTATGACGCCGTCGGCAATCGGGTCGCCGAAACCGATCGACGGGGCATCGTTTCACGATGGGTCTTCGACCGCGAGAACCGGCCCACCGAGGCGTTCCGAGACGGCGTCCGGCTCGTCTCGACGCAGTACGATGCGGTCGGCAACCCCGAGTTCCTGACCGACGCCAACGGCAACGTCACCCACACGGTCTTTGACGAGCGGAACCTCGAGATTCGGATCGAGCGCCCCGAGCTCTCCGTCACACGACTCACCCGCGACGCCATGGGCGATGTCGTGAGAGAGCTCGACGGCGAAAACAAGAGGGTCACCCGCACCTTCGATCTGCGTCGGCGGCTCGCGTCCGAGACCAGCGGTGAGGATGAGACCTCCATCTTCACCTATGATTTCGTCGGCAATCTGACGAAGATCGAACGACCGAAGGGGCCCGAGTGGAGCTGGACTCGGGTCTACGATGTGGCTGACCGGCTCGTGATGGTCATCGATCCCCTCGATCACGCCACTCGTTACGAGTACGACCCGCAGGACAATCTCGAATGGCGCTTGGATGCGAACAACCACGCCACCCACTTTGACTACGACCGTCTCGACCGCCTGACCGCGACTCGTTACCACGACGGGGCGGTCTGGAACATCACCCTCGATGGCAACGGCAATCCGGTCACGGTCACGGACCCCAAGGGTCAGACCGTCACGACGGACTTCGACGAACTCGATCGGGAGGTTCTTCGCACCTATTCGTCGCCCGCCCAACCAGTTGGCGAGGTGCTGCAGACCATCGGTTTCAGCTGGGACGAGAACTCGAATCTCGTCGATGCCACCGAGACCTACGCCGGCGGCGGGTCACGCGTCACCCATCACGAGTGGGACAGCTTCGACCGCCTCGACCTCGTCACCGACGGATTCGGCAAGGTCCTCGACTACGGCTACGACCTCAACGGCAACCGCACCACCCTCGTCGATCCCGATGGCAACACCACCGTCTATGGCTATGACGGGCTGAACCGAATCGACACCGTCACCTTGCCCGGCGGCGCGGGTGTCGCCGACTACGACTGGTACAACAACAGCCTCCTCAAACGGGTCGCCTACCCCAACGGGACCCTCGCGACCTACACGTTCGACGAGGCCAACCGCGTCAGCGCCATCGAAAACCGGGGACCCGGCGGTGCGCAGTTGTCGAGCTGGGCCTACGGCTACGATGCCAACGGCAACCGCAACCTCCAGCACGAGACCAACGGCGGCGCCCTCGAGATCACCACCTACAGCTACGACCGCACCGATCGGCTGTGGCAGGTCGTCTATCCCGATCAGACCGCCACCTACAGCTTCGACGGGGTCGGCAACCGGATGTCCGAGCGGTCGGAAGATGCGGCCGGCAACGACCTCGTCGATCGAATCTACGTCTACGATGAAAGAAACCAACTGTCCGGGATCACCGATCACCTCGACCCCGGCCGATCCGTCGCCTATGTCTACGACGTCAACGGCAATCAGATCCGTCGCGAGCAGGACGGCACGACCCTCGACTTCCGTTACGACGCCCGCGACCAACTCCTCGAGGTCGATGTCGACGGCGCCAACGCGTGGACCTTCGGCTTCGACTTCCGGGGTCTCAGGGTCACCAAGTGGGGCGCCGACGGCCTCCTTCGCTACACCTACGACGACACCTCGGTCCTCCAGCAGCACTCCGCTCTCGGCGACCCCGTGGCCACCTATCGCTACGGCCCCGATCGCCTCCTCGCCGTCGATCACTTCTCCCAGGGCCCCGCCTACTACCACTTCGACGCCCTCGGCTCCATCGCCAACCTCACCGACCCCACCGGAACCGTCCAGAACCGCTACCAGTACGACGCCTGGGGCAACCACCGAGCCCAATACCGAAACCCACTGGAACCCCTTCGGCTTCACCGGCCACGAGTACGACGCCGAAACCGGGCTCTACTACGCAAAGGCCCGCTTCTACGACCCCGAGGTCGGGACGTTTCTTGACGGAAGATCCGGCAGAGCCGGATCTGACTACGCCGCCGTCGCTGCACAAGTACCTGTATGCGTATGGGAATCCGACGGTCTATGGGATCCGGATGGGCGAGAGTCGATCGGAGGTCAGCGCCGATGGCGAGGTCCTTCTGGGTCGTCGA
Source organism: uncultured Acidobacteriota bacterium (assembly GCA_963823445.1). Taxonomy (GTDB): domain Bacteria; phylum Acidobacteriota; class Thermoanaerobaculia; order Thermoanaerobaculales; family Sulfomarinibacteraceae; genus JAHECW01. The sequence continues at coordinate 11,284 of CAWGLT010000001.1, read as the reverse complement.
GAAGAACTGGGTCGGTCCCATCAACCCCGACACCCGGCGTGTCCTCATCGGCCACGCCGCCATGGAGAAGGGGCGGTTCGGGAACAACCGTCAGGCGAGGTCCAGCTTCTCGACGAGTTCGGCGGGGGATTTGGCGTCCCGCTCAGCGCTTTGGAGAAGAATGCGTCGCTGTTCTGGGACAGAGCAAAGGCGCTGGTGGTTCGATCTTCAATCCTTCGACATCTCCGAGATGTCGCCGAGCATCCAGAACAAGCTCATCGCCGGTTGGATCGACGGTGAGCTGAACCCGAGGCGGGAAGCCCGATTGTCAGCCGGCTCGACCTACATGGAGCGAACCCGAGAGCAGATGCTGGGCAGCGGCTCGGCACGACGAAGCGACCCTGCTTGGAGTCACCGGCCAACTGGCCCTCGGGATCGTCGGCGCCGATGCCCCGATGGACATCCGCGCCCTCAAGGACGACATCACCAACTGGAACGGTCCCCGGACCACTTGATGAAGACCATCGGCGACGTGGTTGCTCTCGCGCCGGTCATCGGAGCATTCAAATACTCCGACGCAAGCTGCTCTAGCGTTGAAGAACTCCGATGTCTCCCTCCAAGAGACTCGCCGACTCCTTGACGGTGCTTTTGGCAAACAACTCGACAACAAGGCCTTGAAAGGCCTGTTCTTTCTACTCAACGAGAACTCTCTATCGCCGTGAACCGGCAAGGGGCGGTTGTTGATCGCTGGCTTCGAACAAGTGGAAATCGTTGGGCATCAGTTGTACCGCGCAACTGAAAGCACTCATCCGAATTTCGCCAAGGGGATTCGGGGTCGATTTCTTGATCGCAGAATGAACTCGATCTTCCAAAACCAGTTCGGTGATATCACTGGCGTCCGAATTGACCGGACCATTCCGGAATCGGGAAATGCCCTACGTCCAGACTTGTACTTGCCAACACAAGGTCAAGGAAGCGTAATATTTGAGGTCGGCGGCCCCTCAAAGGTATCGAATCTTGCAAGTACGAGGACATGGCAGATCACGTAATTCCTCTCATCCCAGTTCAGTGGTTCGAACCTTGACCTCAGAGAATCTCTTCTCTCGCTGGACGTCACGCGATTTCCAGGCCACTGTTTGGCCTGCCATCGAATCGCTCATGACAAAACGACAATTGGTCGGCCCAGTAGACCTCCGCGGGATGACTGTCGGTCTAATCGGCCAAATTCAAGAGCTGAGTAACTTTGACTTCCAGGATATTGAGATAGAAGGGGTTGATCTCTCATTCTCACGATTTTCCTGTTCTTTCTCCCGATGCGCGATCACCGCCTGCGATCTCGAGAAGGCAAAATTCGACACGTGTCGGATGGTCTTCAGCAAGTTTTATCAGACAAACTTCAGAGGCGTGAACATATCCGCCCCATTGGCCAACGATGCGTTGTTTGAGGCGTGTGATTTCTCCGGATCGAGACTCCGTGGTAGAGGTGCCAAAGCCTACGGAGCTCGGAGGGCCGAATTTCGTGATTGCGTCTTCGATCAATCCCAATTCGTCGGGCTTGAGCTGCGAGCATGCAGATTTATCGATTGCAAGTTTGAAAACACGGTCTTCGAGAAATGCGTATTGGCCGGAACGAAGTTTACGGGGGCAGCACCAACGGGAAGGATTTTGTCTCCTGTGATGGCCCCTGACGTCCATCGCCCACCTTAAACGTGCCAGGTTCATATATTCGGTGATTCTTTAAACGTGCCAGGTTCATATATTCGGTGATTCTTGGTAGGATGCAACCAGAGGTTCCTGATGCCGAGATCGCCGTAAACGTGCCAGGTTCATACATTCGGTGATTCTTTAAACGTGCCAGGTTCATACATTCAGTGCCCATAGGTCCAGTCGGAGTCATAGGTGCCAGGTACGGAGTTACGGAGTTATTCAGCATTTTCCCTAAGACCCACATCAAAGGTGAAGATCGACCGATACCTCTTGCCGCCGGGCGGTTTGTAGCTGAGCGAGTAGGTCCCGGTTTCGGTGAGCTGGATGTTTTCGAGGGCAAAGGTCGTAAACGTGCCAGGTTCATACATTCGGTGATTCTTGGTAGGATGCAACCAGAGGTTCCTGATGCCGAGAGCGCCGAGAGTTTTTGTCGAGGGTGGGATCTACCACGTCTATAACCGGATCACACGCGGCGAGCGGGTGTTTTCGGAAGATGGCGAGGCTCAACGTCTCTTCGATTTGATGCGCGAGATCAAGAAACGGGACGGACTCATCGTCTTTGCCTGGTGCATCATGTCGAACCACTATCACCTGGCGGTTCGCTGCACCTCGGTTCCACTATGGAGATCCCTGGCGAGCGTTCAGCTGAAGATGACCCGGGTATACAACGCTCGCTCCAAAGTCCACGGTCCGTTCTGGCAGGGAAGATACAAGGCGAAGCTCATCGATACGCCCGACTACCTACGCCAGCTGATTACGTACATTCATCTGAACCCGGTCGCCGCCGGGGTCGTCGAGAAACCGGAAGAGTTCGTATGGAGCGGACATCGTGAGGTCGTCCGCAAGACCCGAGATCCCCTGGTGGATCCTGATCAACTCCTCCTCGCCTTCGGAGAGACACGGCGAGCCGCTCGAAGAAGCTACATCGAGTCCATCAAGGCGAGCGAAGCCGCCCCCTGGGCTTCCGCCCTTCCGGGGGGACTACCCTGGTGGCGGTTGGGTCGGCCGCCTGCGGAAGACAACGACGACGAACTGAGAATCGGCAGCTCAATTCCGATTGTCGATGAGTTGGGCCGCAGCACGGCCGTCGAGAGACCGCAGCTCAACGCGGAGAATTTTGTGAATCGTGTTCTCGACGCGCTGAGGATCGAGGCCTCCGAGGTGACGGGACGGGCGAAACGACCCGAAGTCGTACGAGCGCGCGAGATTCTCCTGATGTTGGCCGTCGAACGATATGGTCTTCGCGTCAAGGACCTCGCAGCGTCGTTGGGAGTTCGCTACGACAGCGCAAGCCTCTGGGGTCGAAGAGGGGCCCAGCGGCGAACGGAGGACTCGGGGTTCAACCGTCAGATCGATGAGGTCGACGCCATCCTCGCGGCCTCTCCATCCTCCACAATCGACCATCTCCAATGCAACGGAGAATGACCGAATATATGAACCTGGCACGTTTATGGCACGTTTAGGAAGGCATTTCGCGATTCGATGAACGACTTGCTGAACTTCAGGGTCGAGTCGAGATGCTGAAGAGGGGCTACACTAAAGTCGGTCATGGAAAGTACGACAAGGTCCATGGCATTGATGCCGTATATCGCCATTCTGACACGGGCCAGACAGCACTACTAGAGTCAAAATTCCGTTCAAAATGGTCATCAGCACGACAGATATCTCCTGTCCTTGGTCGCGGTTACGGCTTCCGGCAAATGGATCCAGGGTGGGTCCTCGCAGTCAGATCGGAGTTCGCTAGGACAGCGCAAGCCTCTCGGGTCGAAGCAGGGGTCCAGCGGCGTACACGAGACTCCGGGTTCCGGCCCGTCAGATCACTGACGTCAGACGCCATCCTGGCGCGGCCTCTCCAGGTTCCATGATCGACAATCGCCCAATGCGTGGACGAATGACCGAAGAGGTGCGCTCGAACTTCGTGACAGGTGACGTCTCGATGGCACGTTTCGGGACCCGCAGGTCTCCTCTCCTCCTGCCTCCTTGGGATGGACGACAGCCATGATCCAGCGGATTCTGTTTTCCTCGCCCTCCTTCTGCTGTACGTAACTATTGGGGACGTCGAAAGGGCGAGAAAACTGGCGGCAGGGCCGATACCAACCATTGATCCTCGGTTTCGTGGGTATTCAGATTGCCTAATCAGTCTCGCAACCAATGACAAGGGTTCATTCGACAGCGCGATCGTGACCGCATCGGCATCGTGGGACAAATACGTTCGTCGGGCTGAGCGGGGTTTGCCATATTCGGTGTTTTTCCTACACGGCGCGGGCTTCGTTCGACTGGCGAGACGACTGTTCGTCGGCCATATTCCTGAGGTATCGCAGATACCACTCGAGTTGCTAGAGGTCGCGTTAGAAACGGAGGTGAACCCTGGTTTAGACGTTTACTAGTGTCCCAAGGACGGGAAGTTGGGCCGGTAAGCCAAATGCCGAACTGGTGCGAGATATCTAAACGTGCCAGGTTCATACATTCGGTGATTCTTGGTAGGATGCAACCAGAGGTTCCTGATGCCGAGATCGCCGAGAGTCTTCATTGAGGGTGGGATCTACCACGTCTACAACCGGATCACACGCGGCGAGCGGGTGTTTTCGGAAGATGGCGAGGCTCAACGTCTCTTCGATTTGATGCGCGAGATCAAGAAACGGGATGGCCTCATCGTCTTTGCCTGGTGCATCATGTCGAACCACTATCACCTGGCGGTTCGCTGCACCTCGGTTCCACTATGGAGATCCCTGGCCAGCGTTCAGCTGAAGATGACCCGGGTATACAACGCTCGCTCCAAAGTCTACGGCCCTTTTTGGCAGGGAAGATACAAGGCGAAGCTCATCGATGCGCCCGACTACCTACGCCAGCTGATTACGTACATTCATCTGAACCCGGTCGCCGCCGGGGTCGTCGAGAAACCGGAAGAGTTCGTATGGAGCGGACATCGTGAGGTCGTCCGCAAGACCCGAGATCCCCTGGTGGATCCTGATCAACTCCTCCTCGCCTTCGGAGAGACACGGCGAGCCGCTCGAAGAAGCTACATCGAGTCCATCAAGGCGAGCGAAGCCGCCCCCTGGGCCTCCGCCCTTCCGGGGGGACTACCCTGGTGGCGTTTGGGTCGGCCGCCTGCGGAAGACAACGACGACGAACTGAGAATCGGCGGCTCGATTCCGATTGTCGACGAGTTGGGCCGCAGCACGGCCGTCGAGAGACCGCAGCTCAACGCGGAGGATTTTGTGAATCGCGTTCTCGACGCGTTGAAGATCGAGGCCTCCGAGGTGACGGGACGGACGAAACGACCCGAGGTGGTGCGAGCGCGCGAAACTCTCCTGACGTTGGCCGTCGAACGATATGGTCTTCGCGTCAAGGACCTCGCAGCGTCGTTGGGAGTTCGCTACGACAGCGCAAGCCTCTGGGGTCGACGAGGGGCCCAGCGGCGAACGGAGGACTCCGGGTTCGCCCGTCAGATCACTGAGGTCGACGCCATCCTCGCGGCCTCTCCATCCTCCACAATCGACCATCTCCAATGCAACGGAGAATGACCGAATATATGAACCTGGCACGTTTATGCGTTTATTGTGGTGCGGGCGTCCCGCCCGCAATGCGCCGACGAGGAGGGTCGTCATCGGGAGCGAGCGACGCGCCTCGGCACCGTCATCGGCTCCCACGAGCGTCTACGACGCCCAACACCGCCTCCTGGTACTCGTCGATCGAGGCGTAGGTCACCGATCCCGGCGAGCGCAGGCGCTCGGCGTCGGGAAGGGGCACCGCCGAGCTCTCGACGAGCAACCGGTTGAGCAGTCGGGTGAACGCCTCCATCGGCTGCTCCCCGCCCACAATCGTCCGGGGGTCGAAGGACGAGCTTCGCAACCGCAGCAGGCGCAGGTCGCCGCCGCTGTCCCAGGGCGGGTCGAGAAGAAGATCGACCACGAGGAACGGTCGGCCCCCGGGCTGTGCGATGGCACCGACGGCCACCGCCTCGACGCGCCTGAGGTCGAGCGCTCGGCGGGCGTCGCTGACCGCGAACCTGAGGGTCGTTCCGTCGATCGCCGCGGGTACACCGTCGAGCACCTTCAACAGCTCGGCCGGCCGGAGCTCGACGGCGGGTCGATCCGGGGAAGCCGGCTCGGCCGTCCCGGCAACGGCGGCAGCGAAATTCGGCGGCTCGGGGAGGCGGCCGTGATGCCGGAGGTCTGCGCCCGCGGCCGGGTCGGGCGCTGGTGACCAGGCGGCGGTCGCACGGGCCGGAGGTCCCGGCACTCGGGCCGAGGTGGTGCGACGGCGTTCGGGTGTGGCGCCGGACGCCGCCGCGAGCTCCCGCTCCGCCAGCCTGCGGTCGAGCCCAATGACGCCCAGTCCCCAGGCGACGACCATGCCGAAGATGAAGCCCCAGACGTGCGCCCAGTGTGCGATTTCGCCCCTCTGTAGAAGGTCCGTCTGCCGGCCCGAGACCACCTCTCTGGCGAACCAGAGCGGGAGCACCAGCCACGCCGGCGCCTCGAAGGTCCCCCAGGCGATCAAGTACCAGTAGAAGAACCGGATCTTCGCCGCGCCGAAGCAGATGAGAAACGCGCCCATGAGCCCGGCGACCGCTCCCGAGGCGCCGATCAGCGGAGCTTCGAGCTCGGGGTTGCGGGCCGCCCAGGCCAGGGCGGCGACGACCCCCGATGAAAGGTAGAAGCCGACGAACAGCGCCCGCCCCCACCGTTGCTCCAGGTACGGCCCTGCGAGGAACAGGAACATCATGTTGCTGATGAGATGTACCCAGCCGCCGTGCATGAACTGGTGGGTGATCAGACCCCACGGGGTGATGGCAGCGGGTACCAACCCGAGGCGGAAGTCTGGGCTCGACCGTAAGGTATTCCAGTACTCTATGGTCAGCCGGTCGAACTCCTGCTGCGTCACTGCGGCGCCGGGCATCGGGTTCCGTGCGGCCCGCTCGGCGAGCAACTCGAGAAAGACCTCGCGCTGGTTCTCGTCCACCCGGTGAGATTGCAGGATATGCTCGAGGATCCTCGGGTCGATCTCGAGGCTCGGGTTCGCGGTGTAGGCCTCGTCGATCTCGGTCAGCAGGCCGATCACGATCTCCCACTCTCGGTCGGAGGCCCCTCCGGTGAGCCCGTAGGCCAGCACGCAGATGCCGATGATCGCGATCGTCGCCCACGGGATCCTGGAGAGCCCCAGACCGGAGTGAGCGTAGGGGAGGATCATCGCCGGACCGGGTGCGCGACCATGGGATCAGAAGACCACGAATAGGTACACCGCCGCAACCAGGGTGGCCGACGACAGCGACATGAGGAACACCACCAGGCCGTGACCGAGATCGGTGCCGAACGCCCACTTGACCCCGAGCGCTCCGGACAGAAACGGCAGCGCCGTGATCATCGCAACGAGGGCCATCTGCGGCAGGAAGAAGCCGAAGACCGCAACCGCGACGGTCAGGGTCACGACCACGATTGCGCCGAGACCGACCGCGATCACGGCGCTGCCGAAACCGCCCCCCAGGCCCAGCAGGCGCGAGTACGCGAGCACGAAAGCCGCCTGGCAGAGGAGAATCAGCAGCGCCCCGAAAACGATCCGCTCCGACAGCGCCCGCCACACCGCGGCCTCAGCGCCTGCCGCATCGGCGACGGCGGCGGCGCCGAGGGCGAGCGCGACCCAACCGCCGACGAGGACCGGGGCCCGGCCAACCCCCATCCTCATCGGTACTCCACCATGTCCTTGACCACGTCGAGGACCGTCCTCGGGTCGCCGAGGACCGCGTCGACGGCGCGTTCGCCGTTTTTGGTGGCGGTGGGTACCAGGTACAGGTGAAGCCCGCCTTCCCCTTCCAGCTCGAGCACCGGCACCTTGATGGTTCCGTCCCGCGTGTCGGCAGTCCGGAGCCCGACCTGCTCGAATGGAACCTCGAGGAGCTCGAGAACGCACTCGGCGAAGCGCCGGAGATCCTCGTCGCTGGCGCCGTCCTGATCGCGGTAGAGCACCAGAAACACCTGGTCGGGCCGTACGAACACGACGAGCCGACGGCTGACGAAGTGGGCGGCGGCGACCGGCCCGAAGCCCTTTGGCACCGGTCGGCCGGTGATCTCGCGATAGGCCGACTTCACCGCCCCCGGCGCATGGGTGACGCCGATGACCAGTGCACCGAAGATCCAGATCGAGATCACGTAGACGACGAACGAGATGATGACCGCCGTCGCCTTGTTCTCGTCGACCCACTCGCGCAACGCCTCCAGCGCGCGCGGGGCGGTGGCAGACGCCGGCGCCAACATCGTCGGCGGCTCCTCATGTGTCGAGCCGGCGCCGCCTTCGAAGACCACGCCGCACGCGACGCAGTCCCACGCGCGCTCCATCCGAGGAGCGCCGCACGAAGGGCAGGTCGGGCCGTTGTCGGGTTCGTTGGTTCTCACCGGCCGGATCTCCGTCGCGTTCGCTGCTGACACTCTTTAGTATAGCCAGGCCACTGAGTCAGGTTGGCGGATGGCGAAGGGCTTTCAGCACGAATTAAACGTAAACGTGCCATAAACGTGCCAGGTTCATACATTCGGTGATTCTTGGTAGGATGCAACCAGAGGTTCCTGATGCCGAGAGCGCCGAGAGTCTTCATTGAGGGTGGCATCTACCACGTCTACAACCGGATCACACGCGGCGAGCGGGTGTTTTCGGAAGATGGCGAGGCTCAACGTCTCTTCGATTTGATGCGCGAGATCAAGAAACGGGATGGCCTCATCGTCTTTGCCTGGTGCGTCATGTCCAACCACTATCACCTGGCGGTTCGCTGCACCTCGGTTCCACTATGGAGATCCCTGGCGAGCGTTCAGCTGAAGATGACCCGGGCATACAACGCTCGCTCCAAAGTCTACGGCCCTTTTTGGCAGGGAAGATACAAGGCGAAGCTCATCGATGCGCCCGACTACCTACGCCAGCTGATTACTTACGTTCATCTAAACCCGGTCGCCGCCGGGGTCGTCGAGAAACCGGAAGAGTTCTTATGGAGCGGACATCGTGAGGTCGTCCGCAAGCCCCGAGATCCCCTGGTGGATCCTGATCAACTCCTCCTCGCCTTCGGAGAGACACGGCGAGCCGCTCGAAGAACCTACATCGAGTCCATCAAGGCGAGCGAAGCCGCCCCCTGGGCCTCCGCCCTTCCGGGGGGACTACCCTGGTGGCGTTTGGGTCGGCCGCCTGCGGAAGACAACGACGACGAACTGAGAATCGGCAGCTCAACTCCGATTGTCGATGAGTTGGGCCGCAGCACGGCCGTCGAGAGACCGCAGCTCAGCGCGGAGGATTTTGTGAATCGTGTTCTCGACGCGCTGAGGATCGAGGCCTCCGAGGTGACGGGACGGACGAAACGACCCGAGGTGGTGCGAGCGCGCGAAACTCTCCTGACGTTGGCCGTCGAACGATATGGTCTTCGCGTCAAGGACCTTGCAGCTTCGTTGGGAGTTCGCTACGACACCGCAAGCCTCTGGGGTCGAAGAGGGGCCCAGCGGCGAACGGAGAACTCGGGGTTCAACCGTCAGATCGATGAGGTCGACGCCATCCTCTCAGCCTCCCCTTCTTCCGTAATCGATCCCACCAAACGCCACAGAGAATGACCGAATATATGAACCTGGCACGTTTACGTTTACAAGGCGTCCATCCGGGTGCCGTGGGGTCGGCTCCAAGGAATCGAAACATCTTCGCCATCTTTTCGTTATGACTTTTCTCCAACCGGGCACCAAATTCGAGATTAGCCACAACGGCACAGCAAGAGGAGGAAGACCATGACGACTCGACTCGTGTTGATCCTGGGCGCGATCACGGTGCTCGCTGGCGGTTCCTGGGCCGCCACCATCACGGTGGACACCATCGACCCCGGCATCGCGGCGGACGGGTGGTGCACGCTCGCCGAGGCCATCGACAACGCCAACGCCGACGCCGCGATCCACGCCGACTGCGTTGCCGGCTCGGGCGCCGACGTCCTCGAGCTGGGGGTCGGCCTGACCTACACCCTGGTCGCGGCCCACACCCCGAGCAAAGGTCTGCCGGAGATCACCAGCAGGATCACGGTCAACGGCCACGGCTCCACCGTCGTGCGCGACCTCGCGGCGCCGGAGCCCTTCCGCATCGTGAGCGTCGGAGCGACCGGGGACCTGACGCTCAACGACCTGACCGTGAGCGGCGGGAGCCTCCCCCTCGGCCCCGGCGGCGGCATCTACAACCTGGGCGACCTGACCCTGAACCGCTGCACCGTAACCGAGAACGAGTCCAACGACTGCGGCGGAGTCGACAACTCCGGTGGGACCGCGGTGATGACCGACAGCGTCGTCAGCAACAACACCGCCCTGTCGAGTTACGGAGGAGGGCTGTGCAACCGGGCCTACTCCGCCGACGCGACCATGACGGTGACCCGTACCCAGATCCTCGGGAACTCCGCGCACGGCGACGGCGGCGGCGGCATCGTGACCGTCGCCGGCAGCGGACGATCCGCCTCCCTGACGCTCACCCTGTGCACGGTCAGCGACAACACCGCGCCGAGCGTTCCCGGGATCCTGCAGAACCTGTTTGGCTCTACCACCAACGCCCACTCGACGATGCTCATCGACCGCTGCGTCATCAGCCGCAACATCGCGAAGTCGAACACCGCGCTCGGGGCCGGCGTCCTCTCCATCGGCGACGAGGACCTGGAGACCGTGGCCGAGATCCGCGACACTGTGATCGAAGACAACGAGGGAGCCGTGGGCGCCGGCGTCGAGGCATGGCGGCGGGCCCAGATGACCATCACCGGCTCCACCATCCGCCACAACACCGCGTTGGAGGCCGGAGGGGGGATTCTCGTGGGCTACCTGGCCCACCTCCAGCTCGAGCGCAGCGCGGTGGTCGCCAACGAGGTCGTCGGAGGCACCACCCTGTTGTGGGCGGGCGGCATCGGCGTGGTGGACGGGACCGCCACCATCGTCAACAGCACCGTCAGCAGCAACTCCGCCGGCATGGCCGCCGGCGGTGTCGGGGCCTTCAGCTCCGACGACTACGGCGGTTCCGGCGCAACGGTGGAGATCTTCGACAGCACCATCACCGACAACACCGCGAGCGACATCGGCGGCGGCGGCGGCATCGACGCAGCCCGGGGGTCGGGTACCGGCGTGGTCGAGGTGATCGTCGGCAACAGCGTCGTCGCCGCCAACCACGAGGGGGTGGGTGGGACCCTGCTCGGCAACTGCTTCATCGACCCGCCGGCGAGCCTCATCGACGACGGCTACAACCTGACCGACGACACCACCTGCGCCCTCGCCGGCATCGTGCCCGACGTCATGCTGGCGCCCCTGGGAGACTGCGGCCCGACCCCGTGCCACCTGCCGTTGCCGGGCAGCCCCATCATCGACAGCGGCGACGACGGCAACTGCCCGGCCACCGACCAGCTCGGCCAGCTGCGGCCCTGGGATGGTGACGGTGACGACGTGGCCCACTGTGATGTGGGCGCGGTCGAGCTGTGGGCGCCGTTCTTCGTCGACGACTTCGAGGACGGCACCACCAACGCGTGGTCCTTCAAGTTGCCGTAGAGGTGTCCACGTTGCCGTAAAGGAGCCAAGGCGCGAATCAGGATGGGCCTTCGCACCTTCTACGAACTTAA